>NZ_CP053590.1:1872500-3072500 GCF_013365535.1 Aquimarina sp. TRL1
TAAGAAATGGAGAGTATAATGGAGAACCTTATCGCTATGTAGTTTTGAGGAAAACAGTGTTATATCCACAAAAGACAGGAAAACTGAATATAGAACCGTTAACGCTTTCTGTAACGGTAGATGTGCCAACAAATAGACGCGATTTTTTTGGAGGTAGATTGTATACATCTATCGATAAAAGGGTAGCTGCAGGAAACAGAACCATACGCGTAAAACCTTTGCCAGAACAAGGGCGTCCAGATGACTTTACCGGGGCGGTTGGTACTTTTGAATTTGATGTGAAAGTAAACAAGACAGTCCTGAGCGCTACAGAATCGCTAGAAGCTAGAGTGTCTGTTTTTGGGAATGGGAATCTGAAATTATTTGACATACCTACTTTATCAGTGCCTAATGGATTAGAGAAGTACGAACCAGAGCATAATGAACGTGTGCGTACAAATCTGTCAGGAATGGCAGGAACGATATCTGATACGTATACGTTGGTACCGCAATATAAAGGGAAGTATCCTTTGCCTTCCTTGTCGTTTAGTTATTTTGATCTAAAGACAGAAAGTTATAAAAGAATTACCTCAGATGAGATTATAATAAATGTTAATAAAGGACCAGAGGGGAATACTGAAGTTGAAGGAAATGATGAATCAAATAAGACGTTTAAAAAAGTGGTAACCCAGGTGGGAAATCAATTTCGATTTATAAAAACAGATACGGCTTTGACACTGGTTGAAAAAAAATATTTCTTTAAATCTACCCCGTATTGGTTAGCCCTGACACTCCCTTTATTAGCTATTCCAGTATTTCTTTTTCTAGGGAAGAAACGGGAGGAAAGAAAAAGTGATGTCAAAGGAAACAGAGTGAGAAAAGCTGATAAGCTGGCGAGAAAATACCTGTCTGAGGCGAAGAAAAATCTAGGAGACCAAAAGGCATTTTATATTGCCATGGAAAAAGCATTGCATAATTACCTGAAAGCAAAATTGTCCATTCAGACAAGTGATATGAGTAAAGAACGTATTCAGCGCTTACTAAAAGAAAAGAATGTGGATGAGGCAACTTCTATTGAGTTTATAGCGTTATTAGAGAGTTGCGAATTTGCGAGGTACACACCTTCTTCTGGTTCGGCAATGCAACAAGATTACGACAAGGCATCAAGAGTGATTGCAGCAATGGATAAACGATTATAAAACAAAGCTGAAAAATGAAGAGAATAATTTATATCATAGTTTTATTATGTTCAGCGATAGTAACAGCACAAGGTCAAACGTTTCTTGAACAGGCAAATGCATTATATACCTCTGAGAAATATCAGGAGGCAATTAATATGTATATGAAGGTAATTGATCAGAAACAGGAAGAGTCAGTTGCTTTGTATTATAATTTAGCAAATGCGCATTATAAATTGAGTAATATCGGACCGAGTATCTATTATTATGAAAAAGCATTAAAACTTGATCCTAGTGATAGCGATGTATTGAATAACCTTGCTTTTGCACAAAAGGCAACCATCGATAAGATAGACAGTATGCCAGAAGGAGTAATTACGAAAGTAATAAAATCTGTAACGAACCTGTTTACTTTTGATGGGTGGGCATGGATTTCTGTAATAGGAATTATTTTGTTTGTTGTTTTATTCTTTTTGTATAGTTCAGCAACGATCGCTATGAGAAAAAGATTTTTCTTTATAGGGGCGTGGGCAATGTTCTTTATAGGATTTTGGGCTGTTTTTATGGCCTTTAGACAGTATGATTATGTAACAGAAAATCAATTTGCGGTTATTTTTTCATCAGAGGCTGAGGTAAAAAGTGAACCAAATTTGAAGAGCGAAAGAGTCTTCGAGCTACATGAAGGAACCAAGGTGAAAGTGCTTGAAACAGTGAATGATTGGAAGAAAATAAGACTAACAGACGGTAAAATAGGATGGATGCCGGCTGATAATCTAAAAGAATTATGAATTTTAAAGAGGATTTAACAATTCCTTGAACAAGTGTTAGTATATTTACGTAAAATTGCAATAATGTTCGCAAGAAAAAGACAAATAGCGAAAGTATTAATCGTGTTTGGTTTTATTCTTAGCCTCTCTAACTATGGATTGGAGCTGGTGAACGTTTTCATGTGCCATGATGAAATAACCTATAGCCTTATTGATTCAGAAGAAAATACTGACCCCAAAGAAAAAGAAGGAAAAGAAAAGGAAAGTGTCGATCAAAAAGGAAAAATCTCTCAATTTTTTGATATGAGTAGCATGGCTTTATGCAATTTGCTTATAGAGGTTTACCCACAACAACGATTTCTTAATTCGGTCGTCTTTCTGGAATTTACCACCCCTCCTCCGGAGACCATTTGATACAATCATCTTACCAAAATGTATATCATAAGCAAATAATTACTGATTCCAGTAGTGAACATGTTGCTTGTTTGTGATAAAATAAGTATTATTAATTTCTATTTAATCTAACCTGCTTTTGTAGCATGTTACAAAAGCCCGACTTAATTTATTATTATGGACATTTTTAAAAATATAAAAAATGATCTGCCGGCAAGTATCGTAGTATTCTTTGTAGCATTACCTCTTTGTTTAGGAATCGCTTTAGCCAGTGGAGCCCCTCTTTTTTCAGGATTGATAGCAGGGGTTGTAGGAGGAATTGTGATAGGAGCACTGAGTGGTTCACAAATAGGGGTGAGTGGTCCTGCGGCTGGTTTGGCAGCAATCGTACTGGCGGCTATAGGAGTCCTGGGATATAAGAGCTTCCTTTTAGCAGTTGTTTTAGGAGGAATTATCCAATTTTTGTTTGGTGTTTTACGCGCGGGGATTATCGGATATTATTTTCCCTCTTCAGTAATTAAAGGAATGCTTACAGGAATTGGAGTAATCATTATCCTTAAGCAAATTCCTCATTTCTTTGGGTATGATAATGACCCTGAAGGAGATTTTGCCTTTTTTCAAGTAGATGGAGAAAATACCTTTTCAGGAATTATTAATATGTTTAATAACATCAGTTTAGGTGCTACAATCATAGGAATAGTTGCATTAGCAATTTTAGTCTTATGGGATAGAGTATTGGTGAAAAAAGCAAGAATTTTTCAGATAATTCAAGGACCTTTAGTAGCGGTTGTTTTAGGGATTATTTTTTACGTGTCTACCAAGGGAGACGGACAATTTGCTATTGCAGCAGATCATTTGGTAAAAGTGCCAATTCCAGATAGCTTCGATTCGTTTTTAGGACAGTTTAGTTTCCCTAATTTTAGAGCTATAACTAATCCCGAAGTTTGGATTACTGCATTTACAATTGCATTGGTAGCTAGTTTAGAAACATTACTATGTGTAGAAGCATCTGATAAAATTGACCCGGAAAAAAGAGTAACGCCAACTAATAGAGAATTGTTAGCACAAGGAACAGGAAATGTGATTTCTGGATTGATAGGTGGACTACCGGTAACTCAGGTAATCGTTCGAAGTTCGGCGAATGTGCAATCCGGAGGAAAAACAAAACTATCTGCAATCATTCATGGGTTCTTACTATTGATTTCTGTAGTAACCATTCCTGCATTATTGAATAAAATTCCACTATCAGTATTAGCGGCTGTCTTATTAGTTGTAGGGTATAAATTGGCAAAACCTTCTGTTTTTAAGAGCATGTTTAATGCAGGATGGAAGCAGTTTTTACCTTTTATCGTTACTATTTTAGGGATTGTATTCTTTGACCTGTTAAAAGGAATTGGATTAGGACTACTGGTAGGAATTGTAGTGATTCTGATCAAAAGTTATCAGAACTCTCATTTCTTACATATAGAAGATAGTGGTAATGGACAAAACAGAATTAAAATGACCTTGGCAGAAGAAGTAACTTTCTTTAATAAGGGAGCCATTTTGAAAGAATTAGACCGTTTACCAGAGCAGACATATCTTACTTTAGATGTGAGAAATACCAGATACTTGGATGCAGACATTATAGAAATTCTGGAAGATTTCTCTGAAAAAGCTAAAAAACGGAATATCGATATAAAACTAATCTCGGAACGAGGAATTGTGGAGAATCCGGATAGTTATATTGGTTTTTTCAAGTTGAGACCAAAAACAAACTAATATATATTATGAAAGCACATACTAAAGAAACTCAGGCGGCAATCACGCCTAAGCAGGCATTAGCTATTTTGAAAGAGGGGAACATTCGTTTTCAGAATAGTCAAAAAGCTGATAGAAATCTGTTAGAACAGGTTAGCGACACTAAAAGCGGGCAATTTCCATTTGCAACAGTATTAAGTTGTATCGATTCCAGAGTCTCGGCAGAGTTAATCTTTGATCAGGGAGTGGGGGATATTTTTAGTGCAAGAGTAGCTGGAAATTTCGTGAATGAAGATATTTTAGGGAGTATGGAGTTCGCGTGTAAGCTGGCAGGAACAAAATTAATTTTGGTTCTTGGTCATACCAGTTGTGGTGCTATCAAAGGAGCTTGTGATGATGCAAAACTTGGAAACCTGACCAGTTTGATAGGTAAACTTAAACCTGCAGTAGCTGGAGTAACAAAACCAGAAGATGCTTCTTTGAGAACTTCTAAAAATATTGATTTTGTAAATGAAGTGGCTGTAAAGAACGTACAGTTGACAATTGATGCAATCCGAAAAGATAGCGAAGTACTCAGAGAGATGGAAGAACAGGGAGAAATCATTATCGTTGGAGGAATGTATGACATTCAAAATGGAAAAGTAGATTTTTTCGAACATCAGATATAATTTATAAAGGCTGATATACTTCTCTGAAATATAGAAATTGAAGAGATCATATAGAGGTAACCTTTTTATAATAGTCTTTAGCCAGTGTTCTTTTGAATACTGGCTTTATTTGTTTACTTTGGTTTGATTATTTTATTACAAAGTATAATTTCAGTACTATATGAAGCAATTTTTTTCGAACTTTAAAGGAGATGTGTTTGGAGGGCTTACTGCCGGTATTGTGGCACTTCCTTTGGCGCTAGCTTTTGGGGTTTCATCTGGTTTGGGACCAAGTGCAGGGCTTTACGGAGCGATTTTTATTAGTTTTTTTGCAGCTCTTTTCGGGGGTACAAATACACAGATATCTGGTCCGACCGCACCTATGACAGCTGTGAGTATGGTGATTATTGCCGGATTGATCGGAGCCCATGAAGGCGATGTGTCAAAAGCCTTACCCGTTATATTATTTGTTTTTCTGTTAGCAGGGTTGTTACAGATTGTTCTTGGTGTTTTGGGAGTTGGAAAATATATAAAATATATGCCATATCCAGTAGTATCCGGTTTTATGACAGCGATTGGAGTGATGATTCTAATTACACAACTACTCCCTGCTTTGGGGTATTATCCCAAAGAAGATACTGACTTTGTCAAAACATTTGTACCAGAGGCGGAAGAAGTGATTTTGAATAAAATATTAAAGGAAGAAGCAGGAGAAGGGATTCTTGTATTAGATAATTTTAAAGAGACAATCGATAGAGCGGAGAAGATCACTCAGGAACAAGTTCAGATGGAAGCAGTTGCGTTGGCAGCAGCAGACTCTTCTGGGGTTTTAGGAGCGGTTAAAGGGTTGTCCAGAGCGATTTTTAAGATTAATTATCTAGAGTTGACACTCTGCTTATTAACCATATTGATTATTTATGGATTTAAGCGAATAACAACGACGATTCCGAGTACATTGGTAGCCTTATTACTAGTGTCTGGAGGGGCCTATATTTTAGGAGTTAAATACAGACCTATTGAAAAAATACCAGAAGGTTTCCCTACATTTAATATGGATATCTTTACGGAGTTTAGTTATGCGCAGATTAAACCCTATATTTTTTCTGCTGTATCTCTCGCCTTTTTAGGAGCGATAGATTCTTTGTTGACGTCAGTTGTAGCAGATAATATAACCAAAACAAGACATAAGCCCAGTAAGGAATTAGTAGGACAGGGAATAGGAAATACGATTTCTGCGCTTTTTGGAGGACTTCCAGGAGCTGGAGCTACAATTAGGACAGTTGTAAATATTAATGCCGGTGGAAAAACAAAGCTATCCGGAATGATTGCAGGGGTATTACTCTTAGTGGTTTTATTAGCTCTGGGACCTGTCGCATCTCAGATACCAAGTGCTGTATTAGCAGGGATTCTTATTACAGTAGGGATTGGAGTGATGGATTATAAAGGGCTAAAAGCAATTCCTCATATCCCCAAAGTAGAGGTCGTTATTATGTTAGTCGTATTGGTGTTATCTGTTTTCTGGGATTTGGTATATGCAGTAGGGATCGGACTGATTTTAGCATCCTTACTATTTATGAAAAAAATGGGAGATCTTACGGCTTCTAAATCTACGGTGCAAAAATTAAAAACATCGGATGCTGAAGAGAAAGAGTGGAAAGACGAGGCTGGTTTCCCTAAAGAATTAAAAGAAGAAGTTTTTATAAAACACTTAAATGGTCCTGTGTTTTTTGGGTCTACTACAGAATTCCAGCAATTAGCACAGCAGATTCCTGATACTGCCTCACATGTAATTCTACGGATGGATTTGGTACCGTATATTGACCAGTCTGGGTTGTATGCAATGGAAGATATTTTATTAGATCTGGAACAGCGTTCCATCAGTGTTTATATTGTAGGGATACAAAAACAACCAATGTACCTGATGAAAAAAATCGATTTGATCCCGGATTTGATTTCGGAAGAACGAATCTTTGAAACCTTTGATCCCTGTATGAGCTCTCTGAAAAAAGTGATAAAGGATATTCATTAAAACAAATAAAAAAAGCGCCAAATAGGCGCTTTTTTTATTTGTTATGCTTGCTTCTCTTCTTCGGGATTTACTTCTTTAAGAATATCAGGAAGTAAAGAAGGAGCAAATTTTCGTACCGGAGTATATAGTATAGATGATTGTAGTGTTTCTTGTTTTACGATGGGAATTACTTTGTTTCCGGCATCCAGAAACATGAGAATAACACTGATGATAAAAGCGACCTTTAGAAGACCGAAAAGACCTCCTAGGAGTTTGTTTAGAATACCTAATGAAGCAAAGTCTGCAATTTTGGTTAAGATTTTACCTGCCAGAGAAACAAGTAGAACAACAGCGATAAATGTAATAGCAAACGCAGTTAATTTTAATATGTTTTCCTGCCAATCTACATATTGTTTTAGGTACGCACCTATATGATGAGAAAAATGGATAGCTATATAAATACCAGCTATAAGAGCTACTAAAGAGGCTAAGGATACAAACAGTCCTTTGTTTAATCCCCTGATTACCCCCCATAATAAAAGGACACCTAAAATAATATCAATATAATTCATTTGGAATAAGTGTTTTGGCCTAAGATACTATTTTATATTCAATAAAATTTATATTTTTGATATAAGATATATATACTATATACTATGAGAAAAATTATTGATATTGAAGAGGAGTTATTGCCTAAGCTTAAATTGTTGGCTGCATTAGAGAATTCTAGCGTAAAGAGAGTTATGGAAGATGCAGTGTCTTGGTATATTAAACATAAACAAAAAGAACGTATAAACGAAATGTCTCAGGAACAAAAGGAAGATTTAGGTCTTTTGCTTTTAATGCAACAGGCAAAATCTGATGATGCTATTAGTGGGGATGAGTTTTTAAACCTGTAAGCAGATGGATATCAAAGTTTCTATGCAGTTTGTCTCGGATTTTAAAAAGATACAGGACCCTTCTTTCCAGGAAAAAATAAAGAATGTGATAAAAGAGCTTACCTCCGTTGATCACATCAGTGATATTTCTCAGTTCAGACGTATTGGAGGTACGGAGGATTCCTATAGAATGGGGATCGGGTTTTATTACTTGATAAGTAGAAAAACAGCAGATAATGAACTTACTTTTTTTCGGTTATTACACAGAAATGAAGTATTGGATGTATTGCATATCAAATAAAGTTCAGGAAGCACTAAAAATACATTCTAAAAACTAAGTTAGGAGTAAAACCCAACGATTGCTGTTTTAAGGAGTTCAATTCTATTTTTTCGGTTAAGGCGTTATCGTCTAATTTGTAATTTACAGAAATCGGAACTTTTCGGTTATAAATATTTAAAAAAGAAAGACCGAATTGTCCTCTCCAATGGTCTCCTTTATTGAAGTTAAAGCGATAAATTGCTGAGACATCTAATCGGTGATAATTAGGAAGCCTGCCTCCATTGATTTTCCCGTAACTTATGTCCTCATCTCTAAGCGTTGCCCTGGTAAAAGGAGCACCGCTTCTCCATAGCCATCCCAGAGAGAACTCCCAGTTTTTTACCTTGTATGAATTGGAAATTCTAAAATTATGTGGGATATCATTGTTTCCGGAAAATGAATGTTCCTGAATATCAGGAAATGTGTATTTGACATTATTATAAGTATAACCTATCCAGGTTCTGAAATTTTGAAACCGTTTTTTTAGAAATACATCAATGCCCAAGATGTTACTTTCTCCTGTAGAAGGTTTGTCAGATACTGTTGTAAAACCATTGGTGAAAGAAGTCAATCCTTCTATTTTTTTTAGATAACCATCAATTTCGAAGTTCCACCCTTTTTTAGAAAACAAGACTCCTGCTGACACTTGTCGGCTTTTTAGGACCGGAATATCCCTGTTATCAGAGTTAACCCATATATTATTTCCTAAACGAAGCCCTGGGTTGTCGAATTCCACAAGTTGACTAATAGGTTGATACCGAAATTCTCCGGTGGCTTTAATCCTTACGTTTTTGGTGATGGGGTGTGTGATGTTTAGTCGGGGTTCTGCATAGTATTCGTCATTGATAGAGTAATAGGTTTTTCTCACTCCAAGACTAATTACACTTTTGTTTTTGGGTTGATATTTATAGGTGGAATAAATCGTACTCGTATTGTTTTTTATATTGTCCAGACTGCCGACAGCACTAGAAAATTCTCTGTCTGATTGAATATTGTAGAAGACATTATTTTTAGAAAACTGATATCCGATTGTAAATGAATTGTAATCATTGATATAGTACTCTACGTTTGCATCAAAACCAAAATCTTGTACAGTATTTTCTCTGGTAATTTCATCTTCTATGGATACGCCTTCTTTTTCTTTCTCAGTGTAATGATAATTATATTGATAATCGATATAGTATGATTTTATGGAGTGATTCAAAGAATTTCCTTTTGCTCCCTTCCATGCGATACTAATTCCTTCATTTTGTATCTGAAGTTTATCAGTTGCAATATTTTCTCCGTCATCTAGCTTAAAAGCAAGCATATTTCGGGTAAATAGTCCGCTGGTGGTTATTTTATCTTGTTCTGTAGCATCAAATATCATTTTGAAACTTCCGTCATAGAAGTAGAAATCATTATTAGCCAGGACATCTTCTACATCAATTTCCCCTTCATCTTCATCCTCACCGTCTTCGTCATTATCTCCGATACTAATTGCCATTCCTTTGTTTTCAGAAGTTATTTTGGTGTTTTGAAATACTCTTTCTGCATAGGTCTTATAAGTAGGAGTTTGCAGAACATCGGTAAAAGATCGCCTGCCAGATACAATGACACCAAGTTTGTCTGTGACAGGGGTTTTTAAATAAAGATCGGCATGTGTACCGTTAATGCCTAAACCCCCTGTGATTCTTTCTGGTACTTCTGTATCCCCAGAAATATCGATAACACCGGAAACTCTATCTCCATATTGAGCATCTGCTCCTCCTTTGATAACAGTAGCTCCTTTTACAATGTGAGGATTAAAAGCAGATAACATCCCGAAAAAATGACCAGTATTATACATTTTTATATCATCCCAAAGAATCAGGTTCTGATCAGGAGAACCTCCACGTATTTGGATTCCCGTTACAGTTTCATCTGGGCTGCTAATTCCGGGAATAAGTTGCATGCTTTGTAGAATATCAGGTTCTGTAAGTCCAGGGAGTATGCCTAGTTTTTTATTAGAAATAGTTAAGGAACCGTTTTTGTTTTTATCGATTCCTGTAGTAATATATTCAAGGATTAATACTTCAGTAAGTAAAGTGCTTTGTTGCTGAATATGAATTGTGAGACAGGTTTCTTTTTTTATAGATGAAACAGGAATACTCTTATGATCATATCCAACATAAAGAATATTAATGGTGCTTGTTGCAGAAACATTATCAAGATTAAAATACCCTTCCTCATTTGTTATGGTTCCTCTATTGGAATTTGTAATTTCAATAGTGGCATAAGGAAGTGCTTTTCCGCTTTGTTTATCATAAACATATCCACATATAGAGATCTTCTGAGAAGGAAGACGGATGATTATCTGTCGTTCTGTTACTTTTTTGAACTCTAGGGTGGTAAGCTCCCGTAAAGATATTAGAATGTCTTCTATAGAACTATTGTTAATGTGTATTGATACTTTTTTATTTTGTACAACTTCATTGTCGTATGAGAAAATAACCTGATACGATGTTTCAATTTCATTTAATAGCGTTTGTAAAGAAGTTTCTTTATATGTTTTTGTTACCTGTGCATTAGCTGACAGGCAGTACATTAGTAGTAATAAAAATAGTTTTCTCATAGACCATTCAGCAGGGGAGTGCATCTATTGTTTTTGTTTAGGTTTATTAAATAATGGGGATAAAGCAGGAGTAAACTTCGTTAAAAAAACAAAGAAACAGAAAATAAATTTATAACGTACTTTATACATAAATAGTGTTCCTGTATTCGGATTGAATATATTTTTTTGTTTGATATTCAGTGTTTTGTTTGCTTTTAGTGAAATGCTTTTTGATAAAATGTTTTGTCTGCCATAGATGTTATATTCCCTTTGTTTTCAAAATTATACTTCTTAAATAACAGTTTAAGACGTGATTACCCTACCATTTTGTAAGGTTTTTTTGTAATGTGTAAAAAATCAATTATTTAGGTAGGGTGTAGCGCATTTCAGATGTTATTATTCTACAACTATTTTTTTGCGGTCAGTGAAGGTACATTTGGTTATTAAGAATTTTCCATGCTCTGATGTGGCTAAATGATATAGAAAAAATGAATTTCCCCCTAGATGGAGAGTTTTTATACGGTCTCTCTATTCAAAACCGCGTTGAGTTGTGTGCAAAAAGGGTTTGATATGGTTGAATATCAAACCCTTTTTTATGTTTTTCTAATATGGTAAAGTATTCCGGTGTATAGTAATATTTACATTGCATCGAAAAGGGTCGATTCGATAGTTACAGCTTAAATACCTTGAAGCTTGCTCCAGACTAACACCTGTTTCTTGTGTAATACCTGATTTTGCTTGTGCAGGAGAGGTTTTATTTTACAAACAATGTGACTGTAGTATTTTCTTTTGAATACGTTATTCCCATTGGAGTAAGTACCGTTTCTAATGCAATTTCCAGATCAGTATGAATAAACCCTCCGGTAAATATTTTTTCCTGTGGGATAGCACCTCGTACAAATGAGATATTGTATTGCCTTTCTATTTCGTCCAGTACTTCCCCCAGAGGAACACTATCAAACAGGCTTTCCCCTTTTTTCCATAAAGGTTCTGTATGAAGTGTTTTTTCTTCGGATATCTTTTTATTGATGACAGAGATCGTTTCTCCTTTTTCTAATTTTACAGAATAATCTTCGGCAGTAGTAACCTGTACTTTTCCTTCATAACAACTGACCTTGTATTGATTGGCTCTGTCTTTTAGGTTAAATCTGGTTCCCAGTACTTTTACTTCTCCCGAGGTAGTGTGGACACTAAACTTTTCTCCTTTGGTAACAACGAAATAAGCTTCTCCTGTAAGTTGAATTTCTCTGTTGTTCTGCCAGAAAAAACGTTTGTATCTAATAGAAGAAGCTGCATTTAACTCTACAGAACTTCCATCAGGAAGTGCAACAGTACGTTTTTCTCCATGAGCAGTAGAATGGGTGATGGTATTAAAAAACAATCCTATTATAAGCAGAATAGAAGCAGCTGCGCTAATTGTGTATAAAAGAGGTTTTAAACGTATTGTTTTCTTTGAGTGTTTTTTAGTAAGCTTATCAAAGGTATGTTGTAGTTGTTGTTCTTTTTCAAATGAAGGTGCTCTGAAATAAGTAAGTCCACGACGTATCTTTTCATATTCCTTGAATTCTGAAGTATTTTTGAAATCTTCCAATTCACTATCCGTAAGTTCATTGTTTAACCATCGGGCTAAAAATGTTTCATTGTCTTGTTTTGACATAACATCCTAGTGTCGTGTTATTAATCAGTGATTTGATATACTCGATACATCGAGTAATACTTGCTTTAAGGATCCCCTAGAAATCAAAAAAGCATTTCTTATGTAATTCCTCGCATGTATACACAGAGGAGGTTTACTATCTAAACAATTCATAAGCTAAATACCCTACCTTTATTTTGATAAAATATGGTTTGCCTATATGTTTTTTATGGTTTTTCGCAATGATTTTAAGGCATTGTGCATTCTTTTTTCAACGGCCTTAACGGATATTTCCAGCATTTCTGCGATTTCCCTATATGTTTTCTTGTCAATTCTGTTTAATAAAAAAACCTCACGTTGTCCATCAGGAAGTTGAGAGATGGATCGTTGTAACTTATCCATGAACTCTTTTTCTTCAATAATAAAATCTGGAGATTCGAGGTTTTTATCTGTATGCGGTAAACTCGCATAGTGTAATTTTATCTTTTTATGAGCAACCTGATTTAAAAAAAGATTGTTAGCGACCTTGTACAAAAAAGCTTTTGATTTTTCATAAATAATTTTTTTACAATTATCCCAAAGTTTGATGAATGCTTCCTGTATTAAATCCTCTGCCTGATCGACATCTCCACATTTGTAATACATATAATTACGCAGGGATTCGGCATTCGTTTCGAACACTTCGGTAAAGACTTTTTTCTCACAGATTGATTTAGGCGACGGGGTCATTACAATAAAAAAAAGAAGGTTTTAAGGTAGGGTGTATCCCCTTTCACCTGTTATAAAGCCAAAAATAGCAGTTTATGAGTTTTAAAACAAATATTGTTCTTTTGATGTCAATTCTGATAGTGGTTGTCGTATCTATTAGCTTCAAATTAGACCCTATTCTAAAAAGCTATGACGCATTCAATGCAGAAGAAGTGTACACGGTTACATATGATTATTTTCTAAAATCTTCTGATGCGAATACTTATGTAAAAACATATTTACCACAAACAAATGACAGACAGCGAATTTCTGTAGAAAATGTAAGTAAGGATAGTACACTCGTCTTTTCTGAAATAACAGACTATAAAGGGAACAATAGAGGGCATTGGGAAACAGAACTATCAGATTCATATTATTCATTGAACTATGAATTTACATTCGAAGGAAAAGCAAAAGAATTCTCTATTCCTGCTAATTTCTCTCGGGATATGTCTACAGATGCAGAGTATCTTCGACCGGGTAAGTATATCCAATCAGATGACGACCGAATTAAACAATTAGCCATACAGCTGGGAAGCTCAGCAAAAAACGATAAAGAACGAATCAGTGCATATTATGAGTATGTACTCTCAATACCTTCGGCCCCTATTATTACGCTGACAGATGCCTTAACTGCTATAGAGCAGAACAGAGCTTCGTGTAATGGAAAGAGTCGACTTTTTGTAGCATTGTGTAGGAGTGCTGGATATGCCGCGAGGATTAAAGGAGGGATCATTTTGCAAAATGTAAATAAAAGAGTTTCTCATGTATGGGCAGAGTTATGGATCAATAAAGAGTGGGTGCCTTTTGATGCACTGAATAATCACTACGCATATCTGCCATCAAATTATTTAGAGATTTATAACGGAGATGAATTTTTGATAACGCACACACCTCGTATTCAGTTTGATTATGAGTATCAAATAAAAAAAGTATACCAGATTCCTTTTTTCAATATGACATCAGACGAATTAAAGAGTCTTACCGGATTTACTTTATGGAGTCTGATAGAAGGAAATGCAAAACAATTTCCAATTCATCTGTTATTGTTATTACCAATAGGAGGTTTGTTGGTCGCTTTTCTAAAAAACATAGTAGGAATTAAGACGTTTGGAGTATTTCTACCGGTTTTAATAGCTTTTTCCTTGATGAAAATAGGGGTTTTTGTAGGGGTACTTTCTTTAATAGCACTGATTCTTTGTGTAGGGTTAGTCTCTTATCCTTTTGATAGAATGGGGTTGTTGTATACTCCGAAATTGGTCATTTCTCTTGTTATTATTGTCTCCATTATGATTGGAGCAATTTATATAGGTATGAAAAATGAAATTCCCTGGCTGACCACTTTTGCCACCTTTCCGATTATTATTCTGACCATCACATCAGAACGATTTTCCAGAACCATTATAGAAGAAGGGTATAGGACAGCGATTGATCGACTTTTACAAACCTTGTTAGCAACTGTGATTTGTTATGTAGTTGTCTCCCGACCATGGTTGCCGTCTGTTTTAATTGTATTTCCGGAATTAATCCTTCTGGTTATTGTGGCTTCCACCTGTCTGGGACGATATATCGGAATTCGATGGGTAGAGTTTTATCGCTTCAGGTCGATACTAAACTAAAACTAATTAAGAAGAAGATGCTATAGTTATAGAAGTAGGGGAAATGTAAAAAAAATGCTTCGCGAAAAACTATAATTCACACGAATAAAAAAACATGCTTTTATGGGCACTGCAAAGATCGCTTGCAGGAAGCTCATAGGGAGTATACATCATTAATTAAAAACCAGGCGCTGTGAGTAGGGGTCATAATATAGGGTATTAGTAGTAAACAGATTTGTTGTAGCGATAAATTAGTTTAAACATGTATTCAATATAACCTTTTTATTGATTGCGGAATCCCTGTGAATCATCCTGGTTTTTTTAATAGAAAACAATCAAAACAACGAATAAAATGTAAAACACACATACTGATAATAAGGCTCTTTAAAACTGATCAACGTATTGTCCCATTAACCTAAAACAACCCATTAAATAAAAATGCTATGTTGAGTAAATTATTAAATATCAGAGCACATAAGACCTCCGGAATTGTGGGGTTGAATGAACGAAATTTAAAACTGATTTACCCTAATAACCCGAGGGAATATTATGTGTTGGCAGATGATAAAGTGCTGACTAAAGAAGTGTTGCAAATGAGCAATATTCCTTGTGCCCAAACATACGAAGTAATCCGAAGCAATAGTGAAATCAGAAGGAAGTGGAAAAATTGTTCCATGTATGATAAGATTGCTATTAAGCCAGCAAAAGGATCCGGTGGTGGTGGGATTATGATTTTAAAAAAGAATGAGAACGACAAGTGGATCAGTGGAGGAAGAGTTGTCGAAGAACGAGAAATTTTTCAGCATATGGCAGCCATTATAATGGGTTTTTTCTCTCTGGGATCAGATGATAAGGTATTAATAGAAGAATGTATTGAGCCTCATCCTTTTTTTCATGAAATATATCCAGAGGGTGTTCCTGATTTTAGAGTCATTTTACTGAATCATGTTCCAATTATGTCCATGCTCAGGATGCCGACTGACAGATCTGACGGAAAAGCAAACTTACATCAGGAGGGGATTGGGATTGGAGTTGATATGGAGAAAGGAACTTTATCAGAGGTATATGATGGGCACCGGTATTATAATTGCCATCCGGATAGCAAAGCAATTGTTTCAGGAGTAGCTATTCCATATTGGGATAAAATCCTTGAAATATCTATTGCAACGGCCAAAGCTTTTCCTCATAAATATTTAGGAGTTGATATTGTTATCGATAAGGACAAAGGTCCCCAAATAATGGAAATTAATGTTCGACCAGGATTAGCTATTCAGTTAGTTAATAAAAAAGGCTTGAAAAAAGCCGGTACCTCATATAACAATTAATAAAAATACAATAGTAAAAGAAACATGATGAATAGATTAATAAGCCTTTTTATTCTGATAAGTAGTAATGCCATTGTTTTCTCGCAAGGGAAGCACAAATTTGAAGCGGGGACATCAGGCGGGTATGAGTATAATTATTTTAGAAGCCCTACAGAAATTAGTGTTGGAGAAGAAATATTGCATAAAGAAGACCTTATCTCCAGTAGTTTGTATCAGGACCTGGAAATGAAATATAACTATCGCTATAAATCCAGAAAGAATAAGCTTCGGTTCGCAATTAATCCGTCTTCACGTATTTTCTATGAAAACATAGATGATAGCTATTGGAATTTAAAAACAAAGGCAAATTATGAACATAAGTTTAGTAGAAAGTCAGGAGCATTTGTCGAAGGACGATTCGAAAGAATGAACAGAGAAGGATTGGGAGGAAGTCAAGATGTATTGATAAACCCATTGGGGTTTTCTAATTATGGAGTTTCTTCTGGGGTCTTTTTTGGGTTGATTAGAAGAAATGAGTTAAAATTGGAGGCGTTTTATAACTTCAAAGATTTTGATGCATTTGGAGTACGGGATTTACAATATCAGGAATATGGAGGGACAATCTCTTCTGTACAGAAATTCAGAACTAGAAAATTAACACATACGCTGGGGCTTTCTATTACATTAAAAAAGCGGATGTATGATACCTATAATGGGGACTCTTCTACCCCGGAAGGAATCAGGGATTGGGATTATGTCAAAGGAGTATTGAATTACGGGCTTCCGGTAAGTAAAGTACTGGAGTTCAAACCAGGATATACATATTATGTGAGAATAGATAATTCCTCAGGGCGTTCTGGATTTAAACAATACGGACCAAAAATAGGATTGAAATACGATGATAAAACAACAACTATAAGAACATCTTTTTCGTATATCACCAGAGAGTATTCAGATTTAGAGGCAAGAGATAATGAAGGGAAAACCGGGGAGAAGATAACTTATGGATATGCCAATTTCGGACTAAACGGAGCGCATAAAATAGGAAGGAATTTGTTTTTTACAGCTACTGTTTTTTCTAGAATCAGAAAAACAAATTATACAGATATTGCCGCTCGATCATTTAGAAACTATAGAAATCAATATGTAGGCATAGGAATATTGTCAAAATTTTAAGATTTATTAGCAAATACAATATGGATTTATGGATGAAGCATTATTTTTGTGCTTTAACAAAATAATTGACTTATGTCCAGAGATGAACAATTGAAGGAGAGGTGGAAGACAGTGGTCAAAAAATTGTCCGATCAATTTGCAGATGGAGATACCTTGGATTTAGATTCGATCATTTACCTTATTGGAGTTCAGGAGCTTGGTCAGGTCCATCGAAGTTTTAAAAAAGATGAGAAGCTAGACCTCATGCATATTGCTATTTGTAGATTGTTAGAACCATATGGGTACTATGAATTCGACTATTTTGACCAGGAAGGGTGGCCACATTATAAAATAAAAGAAAGATTACCGAATCTAAAATCAGGAGAACAATCGATCCTGATGAAAGAGGCCATCGTCACCTATTTTTTAGAAAACGAATATATTCGTTGAATAAGGCAGGAATTAAGAGTTTTAATTCAGCTATATAAAAATGATCCTTATTTTTTATCAGTGTTTTTTGATGAGAAATAAGGATCGTTTTTGTTTCGATATACCAGAATATCAAAATATCGGGAAAGAATCCTGAATTTGATTCTTGAAATTCCTTAAATTTGCTGTCCTATATAAGAAAAACACCATGATTGATAAGATCAAAGAGCACATTGAAGAAGTAGAAAAATTTCAGGCAAAGACCAAGGAAGAATTAGAAGCATTCAGAATAAAATTCTTAGGAAAAAAAGGATTGGTTAATGATTTTTTTTCGGAATTTAAAAATGTTGCAAATGAGCAGAAAAAAGAATTTGGTCAGGTGGTGAACACGCTGAAAAATGTTGCTTTAGAACGCGTAGACAGCTTAAAAAACACGTTGGAATCCAAGGAAGAAGAAAAAGGAAGTTACGGAGATTTGACACGTCCTTCGGATCCGGTTTCTCTGGGAACCAGACATCCGATTTCATTGGTTAAGAATCAGATTATTGATATTTTTTCTCGTATAGGATTTAATGTGAGCGAAGGACCAGAGATTGAAGATGACTGGCATAATTTCACGGCGTTAAATTTACCCGAATACCATCCGGCAAGAGATATGCAGGATACCTTTTTTATTCAGACAGATCCTGATATTTTATTACGGACACATACCTCTTCCGTACAGGTGCGTTATATGGAGAACAATCAACCACCTATTCGTACGATTTCTCCGGGTAGAGTATATCGAAATGAAGCAATTTCTGCAAGATCGCACTGTTTTTTTCATCAGGTAGAAGGACTCTATATTGATAAAGATGTTTCTTTTGCAGATTTAAAACAGACATTACAGTATTTTACTACAGAGATGTTCGGGAAGTCTAAAATACGATTACGACCTTCTTATTTCCCGTTTACCGAGCCAAGTGCTGAGGTAGATGTGTATTGGGGATTGGAAACAGAAACAGATTATAAAATGACCAAAGGTACTGGTTGGTTAGAGATAATGGGATGTGGAATGGTTGACCCGAATGTTTTAAGGAACTGTAATATCGATCCTGAGGAATATAGTGGTTTTGCTTTTGGGATGGGGATAGACCGGATCGCATTATTACTATACGGAATCTCGGATATCAGAATGTTGAGTGAAAATGATCTTCGCTTCTTAGAACAGTTCAAATCGGTATTGTAATATCACATATTGTATTTTGTTAAAGAAAAGAAATGTATGAGGAAAGATATTGAAATCCCAAGAGTAGAGAACGTATATATTGCCGTTGTAAGAGAATGGAATGAGGAATTTTTAGCTCGGGATTGGAATTCGTATATCATTAATGATAGGGATACTCCTATAGAGATGGTTTTGGTGGTTACAAAAGGATATGATAAGGATCGGAAAACATCCTTATTACGACATGGGATTGGAACCATAGCAGCCAAATCCTCTGCGAAGATTGAAATGCTTCAGGAAGAACTACTAGCCATGAATAACGAGTTTTCGGTTACTTTTTTTGCCGAAGGGAAACTATTTGATAAAAAATATGTTTTCAAAAAAAATACAATTAATGAAAATGCCTTTCAGGATCTTCCGGTAATGGATCAAAAAGGAGTTCTTGTTAAGTAAACTATCTAAAAAGAATATACGTATAGGGATGTTTTAACCCTTGCTGTTGAGCAGCATTGTGTTGGATAGCTGACTATATGTCTAAATTATAATAAAAAAAAGAAACTGCCTGAAGAGACAGTTTCTTTTTTTTATTATAGGTCGATTACGAGGAAATCATCTGGGGATATTTCATTATGTATTATATTAATTGCGATAATGGCTACTTTTGAAGTAGATAAATCTACGGAATGCTTTGATAGTTCACATATAGTGTCCAGAGTCCCCAAATTAAACTAATAATCCCAAGGATCATAAAGCTATAGCCAAACCATTTCCACCCCCGAAGTGAAGATAATACATCATAATGTCCTGATTCATCTATAGTGTATAATACTTTTACTGTTGTGCCAATGTTATTTTTAGGAGCGCCATATCCCGTTTCTAATCTTGTAGTAATGTTTTTTCCTTTTTTATTCTTGAAAGTGACTTTTGGAAAATATTTAAAGTGATCGTCCATATAATGTTCTACATAGTCTATGATTGTAGCATCTATTATTGTTCCTTTTTTGATCATGCGATTCAACCTTTTCAAATACCTTATACTAACTGTTATAAAGACTATGGCTATGGTTAATAGTACAAGTACCGGAAAAAGAGTCATATATTTCATATTGGTTGTGGTTTATTAAAAGTGATAGTTATTGCTTCTTAGGGAAGAAGTCTAAGTGTAAAAGTCTTTATGTCAAGAGGAGAATTGTAAGGGGGTACGGCTGTCCAAACCATCTCCATCTTCTAAATGAAAAAGGGTTTTTGTGTGTCTGGTGACTTGAAAAGCATACGTCCTTAGTCTCGAGGGGTATGATCTATTCGATAAGGAAATATGATTGATCAACATACGGCATTCCATATCGGGCTATTTTTTAGGAATGCTATAAATGAATGACTTTCTGTTCTTTTTCCTTTTTCTTTAATGTAGAACTTTCCATTGTTTCTATCCCACCCTAGAATAAGCCATTCATATTTTATTTGAGTGTATAAATCATAAATTTGCTTTAATTCTTGTAGGCATTTAATTAATGTCTCTCTGCTTTCAAACCTATTGTCATTTTTGCCAATTGCTTCTCTAATAATTTTACGGTCTTCTTCTGTAATATTGTCAAAGTCCCTGTTCAATAAATGTGTTATTGTTTTATTGTTTTTAATTTGGGAAGCAATTCTTTGTATCTCAGCTAGGTTGTCACTGTATGAAAACCTGTTTTCTTCAGTGTAGCTAAATTCAATATTTCTTTCACTTTCAACTCGTAACCCTAATGGAATAAGCTGTATCATAACTTTTGTATCTGTTCCTTTTCTGGGAATTTCAAAATCAAGATAGAAAGCAGCAATGTGATTTGGATTATCTATTTTCTTTTGAAAAAAACCTTCTGCTTCAAAATCAAATGGGAATATTTTGTTTACACTGTCACTTAGACTAATGCCTTTTTTCCAGGAACAACTCCAGGAGTATTCTTTTATAAAAATGTACTTATTTTTGCTGGTCTTATAGGCACCAATAGTATTTTCACAGTTACAGCCACAAGTAGGAAAACTCCCTGAAATTTTTAAATATCCGTTTTTGGAGTCATCTATAATTTCATCATAGTCCACATTGCCATCACCGTCCATATCTTCAAGCATTGAGTAGCAGCTTTGTGCTTGTGTCCAAAGCTTCTTACTCAAGGTTTTGTTATTCTGAGCATATATTATTTGAGAGATCAGTATTAGTGTTATTACATATAGTATTCGATTCATTCTGTAAGGTATTGTTTTATTGACACTGCCAAAGTGTATACTATCCCAAGGCTTGCCTTGTTTTCAACAAATATTTCGTGGGCTTGCCTCGAGGTAGTTTACTCTTAATAGGTAAATATTTAATTTGAGCATAGGTGTAAAATACCTTAGCTGTTTAATACTGAGTAATCTTTTTTGTTAAATGTTTCATAACTGACGGCAAAACAGCTGTGTTTTTTATAGTGTTTGATGAAAAAAAACAGTAAATTACTTAGACTAATAAACCTCTTAAAACACAATGAAAGGAATTGTATATGTGAGTCAAGCTGTTGATCAGTTTACTCCGGAACAACAGAAAGAATTATCAGATATGGCATCTGGTATGAACGAACAACACGGAATAAGTGGATATCTGTATTATGAGAAAGGGTATTTCTTGCAATACATAGAAGGAGAAGAAAAAGAAATGGATCAGTTGTTTGAAAATATTTCAAACGACAAAAGGCATAAGCTACTAAGTTTCCAATCTATAGATGGGATAGAAGAAAGGAAATTTCCATCCTGGCATATGCATCGATTGACAAAAAATTCCCTAATCCAGATAAAAATGGAGAATATTCTAATGGACTATTTGCAATATCATGAGAAAAATAAAATACAAGGGTATAATAGCTCCAGAATAAATGAAGACCACATTTGGGAAATGGTAAATAAACTATCTCAATTCAGAAATAAACTAATGTATTATTAAGCTAATTCAGTAAACCTACTCGATAATCGAGACTCAAGCTGTATGAGGGTTTACCCAACTACCTTTGTTTCTATATAAATGTATCGTACTTAGATTGATGTGATACGGCATAGAATATCTATCAGGCAATACGGATATAAATAGTTTGTCTGATAGGTGTATAAAGGTCTTAGATTTTAATGCAGTACTTCGAAGTTGTTAATGTAATGTTTGGCAATCGTTTTTAATTTAGAGAGTTCCAAAGGTTTTTCTATGTAATCGAATATTAATGTATTGTCTAAGGCTTTTATTCTGTCTTTGCACCAGTTAGAGGTAGTAAGGAACACAACAATCATATCTGCTCTTACTTTTTTCTTGATTTTGGAATAGTGTTCCAGAAATTCGAAACCATCCATTAACGGCATATTAATATCCAGAAAAATAATGTTAGGACGGGGGAACTTTTTAGAAGAGTGTTCTTCAGAAAATTTCCCTTGTTTTAATAAAAAATCAAGTGCTTCAATTCCATTAAGTGCCTCGTATACTTCATTAGCAATATCTGCTACCTGAATTAGCTTCTTGTTAAAAAAATTAGTAGAAGGACTATCGTCTACTAATAAAATACAGTTTACCTTTTTCATGTTTTATTAGTTTTTAAAATAGTAAAATAAAAGGTAGCTCCCTTTTCTTTAAGAGATTCTACCCAAATATTTCCTTTATGATTATCAATAATTCGCTTGCAATTTGCAAGACCAATGCCTGTTCCTTCATATTCATTTCTTCCATGTAGGCGTTTGAATACTTCAAAAACTTTTTTATGATTCTTAGGGTCGATTCCTATCCCGTTATCCTTGACATGAAATTTCCAGAATGACTTTTCCTTTTTGTATCCAATGTCAATAATGGAGGTGTTTGGGTTTCGGTATTTAATGCTGTTAGATAATAGGTTTTGGAATAATTGTCTTATTTGTATTTTGTCACATATTATAGTTGGTAGTTTCTTTATATTAATGATAGTGTTGTTTTCTGATATTGGTTGTTGTAAATCATCTAAGACTTCTTTCATAAGTATATTGAGATCCACAGCTTCAAAGGTTAATGATTTGTCATCCAATTGAGAGTAAACGAGAAGGTCATTTGTCAACGTAATCATTCTATTAGATGCATTTTCTATAAACTCCAGATATTTATTAGCTTCTTCATCAAAAAGATCTTCATATTCAGATTTAAAGAGCCCTGTAAAATTAGTAATGGTTCGTAAAGGTTCTTTTAGATCGTGGCTGGCTAAGTAAGCAAAACGTTCCAGTTCTTCGTTTAATTCATTGAGTTTGTGTTCAGCCTTTTTTCTGTAGTCGACATCCATGAGTGTTCCTACGATTTTCTGAACTTGCTTTTTATGATTTAGTAAAGCCTGTGCATTGATCAGAAACCATCGATATCCGTCTTTTTTGGTTTTTATTTGAACTTCTTGTTTGAATAAATCCCCGTTTTTGATATGATTTTCTAATCCTTTTTCAAAACTTGTTAACTGATTAGGGTGGATTAATTTTCTGAGAAATGTAAAATTTGATGGCGTTTCATTAATGGAATATCCTAATAGTTTCTGGAATTCTTCTGACCACCAGGCAGCATCAGTTTCAGGGTTACTCCATTCCCAGAGACCTGCTCCTGATCCCATAATTGCTAACCTAAAGCGTTCTTCACTTTCTTTTAGTTGCTGTTCCATGTCTTTTGCCTTAGTGATTACATTCGCAATTCCTAAAATGCTGTTTACACGTCCGTCTTCTTCTTTTTCATTTAATTTATCAGTACATAAAATCCATATATACTCAGGTTTTTCTTTTTTTAAAACCCGGTATTCGATTTGGAAAGTTTCTTTTTCTGTTATATGCTTTAATTTTGCATAATGATCAATAACCTTTGGATAATCATCTGGGTGAATGATTTTTTCTAGGAAATGATTCCCCAGGGAGCTGATATCATCAGGAGTGTATCCTGCTTCTGTCCATATACTGCCACTACTGTAAATATACTGATCATTATGAGGGTCGTAAATATATATGATGGCAGGATTGGCATTCATAATATGTGTTAGGAAATCGTTGAGACGCTCCTTGTCATACATGATAGACTTTATATTGTGAATATTGATAAAGTTTACTACAGCTCCTCTAATGGTGTCCCCATGGTATTTATAAGGCACAATCTCCATCATAAACCAGATTCCTTTAGCATTTTGAACCTCTTTTTTATAAGGTTCATGAGTTTCTATAACAATCTTGGAAAATTCAGCAAGGTTATCGCCTCCTAATGTTCCCGAAAAATGGTGAATTGGACGACCGATATCTTCAACCCTCAGTTGAAAATGCTCATTGATTAATGGGGTAAACTTTCTTATTTTTAATTCTTTGTCCAGGAATATAGTTCCAATATTTGTGTTTTTTACCAAATTCTCAATATCGGAGTTGAGTTCCATAAGCAAGGTGTTCTTTTCTTGTAGTTCACCATTGACTGTATGTAATTCTTCGTTGACAGATTGAAGTTCTTCATTGGTGCTTTGAAGTTCTTCATTAGACGCCAATAATTCTTCATTAGTCACTTGCATTTCTTCGTTGGAAGTTTCCAGTTCTTCTATAGAAGCTTGTAGGCTTTCTCTGGTTTCTGTAAGTGCCTGTTCTAATTCATCCACTTCTTTTTTCTGAGAAAACCTGAGATCTATGGATTGTTGCTTTTCTTTTGCAGTGACTTTTCTGTGAAGTTCTTCGATAAATGTTACAATAAAAACAGGGTTGTTATCAGTCATTGTTTTTATAGATTGAATGACTATTGAGACTACTTTTATTTTGTTTCGCTGAATAAGAGTTACCTTTTTTTTGCAGGTAGTTTTTTTGCTGGACAGTAGTTTTCTAATACTGGTAAGAATGGGAACACTATAATCGTTAGAGAGCATTTTGAGCAGATTGCTAGAAAACCCTTCTTCAGGAAAATGAAGGTATTTTTTTACTTCTCCAAATGCCTGGATAATTTCATAATTTTTATCGACACATATACTTACTGTTTTTGTTTCGTTGATTAAGGTTTGATTAATCAACTTTTCTATTTTATCAGTAAACGGACGCTGAATTCTATTGCTTGGAGATTTTTTCAGATCATCTTTATAGATTCTCCAGTTTTCTTTGGTATTCGCTGAGGTGATTTCAGGACTTATTGTTTTGTAGAATATTTTCCATTTAGTGTCTGTTTTGTCAAAATTTTTATCGAGTAAACCAAGGCTTTCAGAATTACCTAAGAAAAGGTATCCATGTTGATTAAGAGCGTAATGAATATTAGTTAATACTTGGTTTTGAATGTTGTTCTCCATATAGATAAGCATGTTTCTACAGGAAACAAAATCAACTTTGTTAAAAGGAGGGTTGTTTAATATATCGTGTTTGGAAAATATAATATTCTGACGGATAATCGGAGATATCTGATACCCGTTATCTTTTTTTACGAAATAATTGTCTATTCTTTCTTTAGAAACTTCGTGCTCGATATTGTGATAAATCCCTTTAGAGGCGGTATTGATAGAACGTTGATTAATATCAGTGGCAAAAATTTTATATCCAATTGAATTGATCTTTTTTGCTCGGAAATACTCTTCAAATAAAATGGCTAAAGAATAAGCCTCTTCTCCTGTAGAACAAGCAATGACCCATATTTTAATTTGGTCGCTGTTTTTATCTTTTAATTTCTTGCTAACAATTGCCGGAATTACTTTCTTTTGAAGGATATTAAAAGCTTCTTTGTCCCTAAAAAAAGAAGTAACGCCTATTAAAAATTCATGTGCTAAAATAAATTTTTCTTCGGCATCATTTTTTAATAGTTCAATGTACTTTAGAGTAGAAGGGCTTTTTGTAATATTGATACGTTTGGTTATACGTCTAGATAGGGTTGGTTTTTTATAAAAAAAGAAATCGTATCCAATATGGTTTTTTAATATTTTGAGAATAGTTACTAGAAAATCTTCCTCTCCTTCATTTATAGAGGAAATATCATGATGTGTTTTAAGGTTTTGGACATAAGACACTAATTGTTCGGGAATTTCTTTGACAGGCAGTATAAAATCACTTAGTCCATTCGATATTACACTCATGGGCATTCCATCGAACTTCGAATCTTCAGGTGTTTGGACAAATAATGTACCTCCAACTTCTTTAATGGCTTTGGCTCCTTTTGTGCCATCAGAACCTGTGCCAGAAAGGATAACTCCAATTGCCTTTTCTTTTTGATCTTCTGCTAATGACTTAAAAAAAATGTCAATAGAAAAGTTCGCCAGATTGGAAGAAGATCTGGCGGTTAACCAAAGCTTTTTGTTTTTGATAATAATATTTTTGTTTCCAGGGATAAAATAAATATGGTTAGGTCTCAAAACATCTCCTTCTTCTATCTCACTAATAATCATATTGGTGTGCTTGGATAGTAGTTCTGGCATTACACTTTTATAATCAGGAGATAAGTGTTGGATGATGACAAAGGAAAATCCTGTGTTCTTAGGGCAGTTGTTTAAGAATTTTTGTAACGCATTTAATCCTCCGGCAGAAGCTCCTATGCCAATAATAGATGTAGGTTTCTGGGTTGTATTTTCCTTTGTTTCAAGGATTTCTTTTTCCATGGAAAAAATTTAAATTAGTGTATTGAGTTCAGAATGTGGAGTTTGGTATTTTAATTTAAGGAAAAATAGGAGTCCTAAAAACAGGTAAAACTATCTGTTTTTTATAATTAGTAACTTGTTATTTTATAGGTGTTAAGGTTTTTGTGTACTCAGAAGAAGTTTTTATGTCTTTTTTGGTGTTTTGCAAAATCTGAAGGACAACCAAAGAATACAATAAGGTAATTTTTAGCCAATAAAAAGACAGAAGGAAGAGGAGTTAGAACATGTCGAAATTATGCAGTACAGTATAATGCTAAAAATACTGCCACGCTGATATAATGATATCAACATGGCAGGGGATGTATTTTAATTTTTTAGAATTTAAGGAATGTAGTGTATTCTTTTGATGGGCTTTTTAATATCCCATTTTCTCTCTAACTCGATTTAATACCTCATTTGCTATTTTAGTAGCTTTTTTAGCACCGATCTCCAATGCTTCGTCAATTTCATTTAGATTATTCATATAGTAGTCATAGCGTTCTCTAGGCTGTTCGAATTTGGTGATCAGTAATTCGTATAAAGCTTGTTTTGCATGACCATACCCATAGTTTCCTCCGGTATAGTTATTTCTCATTTCAGCGATCTCTGCAGGAGAGCCTAAGAGTTTATATAGTGAAAACACATTACAAGTATCAGGATCTTTAGGTGCTTCAAGAGGAAGGCTGTCGGTTTCTATAGCCATAATTTGTTTTCGCAGTTTTTTGTCTGGTAAAAACAAATTGATGATATTTCCTTTGGACTTACTCATTTTAGAGCCGTCAGTTCCGGGGACATACATTGTTTCTTTTTGAACCTGTGCCTCTGGAAGAACAAAGATTTCTCCTACTTTGTTATGTATTCTAGAAGCCACATCTCGCGTAATTTCCAGGTGCTGTAATTGATCTTTCCCCACAGGAACGATTTCTGCATCATAAAGTAGAATATCGGCAGCCATGAGCATAGGGTAGGTAAATAATCCTGCATTTACATCTTCGAGCCTGTCTGCTTTATCCTTGAATGAATGGGCAAGCGTAAGCCTTTGATATGGGAAGAAGCAATTTAAATACCAAGATAGTTCTGTTACTTGTGGAATATCACTTTGACGATAAAATACACTTTTTTGAATGTCTAGTCCAAAGGCAAGCCAGGTAGCAGCAGTGGAATAGGTGTTTTCTCGCAGTGTTTTAGCATCTTTTATTTGGGTTAAAGAGTGCATGTCTGCAATAAACAGGAAAGAGTCATTTTCTGGTTGGTTAGATATTTCAATAGCCGGCATAATAGCTCCCAGAATGTTTCCTAAGTGTGGAGTTCCTGTACTTTGTACGCCTGTTAGAATTCGTGACATAATATATTTTGGTTTCGCGCAAAGGTATATCTTTTGTTCAGATAGCTCAAATCAATTATGTATTTTTGAAGTTATGGTAATTTTAAAAAAGATAATCATCCTGTTTTGGAGGATCTGGTTTTATATAATGATGGGGGTTCCTATTATTATAATGTTTCCTTTATTATTATTGTTTACTTCCCGGGATCAGTGGTATCCTTATTTTTTTGTTTTGGCTAGATTTTGGGCAAAAATTGTACTTTATGGAACAGGTTTTTTTCCTAAGGTAACCAGAGAAGCTACCATCGATAGAAAGAAAAGCTATATGTTTATAGCCAATCATACTTCTATGGCTGATATTATGTTGATGTTGTATTGTGTGAAGAATCCTTTTGTTTTTGTAGGAAAAAAAGAATTGGTGAAAATTCCTGTATTTGGTTTTTTTTATAAGAGGACTTGCATTTTGGTGGATAGAGGTAGTCAGAAAAGCAGGAAAGAAGTTTTTGTTCAGGCGCAGGCACGATTGCAGTCTGGAATTAGTATTTGTATTTTTCCTGAAGGAGGAGTGCCTGATGATGAGCGTGTAATATTGGACGTGTTTAAAGATGGGGCTTTTCGATTGGCAATTGATCACAAGATTCCGATATTACCATTGACATTTTTTGATAATAAGAAACGATTTTCTTATACGTTTTTTAGCGGGTCACCAGGGGTGATGCGAGCTGTTGTTCATAAAGAAATTCCTACGAACACTCTTTCTTTAGAAGATAAGAAAGTATTAAAAGAAGCTTCCAGATCAGTAATCCTACATGCTTTGGAGAGTGACCAGAAAAGCCTGTTGGGGGGTACTGTTTAAAAAGAGAAGCTTACTCCGGTATATACTCCAAAATAATAGGGTTTGAAATCTTCTGCATTGCTATTAAAGCCATTAATTTGATATTTGAAAATGGGTTCCAGATTAAGTAAAAAGTGCTTAGATAGTTTATAGTCCAGCCCTAGTCCCAGATTGCTACTATAGCTAATGTCGTTGATGTTATTAGCTTTTCCGATATTCGTTTCAAAATCTCCTGAGCTGATAGAGATGCTATTATCATCTAAGAAAAGAGAGCTAAATCCACCAATCAGATGAATTCCTATTTTTTGATCCGTAAGGGTGTATTTTAACTCTATAGGGATTTCTATATATCGTATGTTCTGATTCAGTAACCCAGGATTTTGTTTAGAAAATATAAAGGCTTCACCATCCAGAGATATAGGAGAAGGAACCGGCGTTTTTATATCAGAAACAACAATTGCATTTGCGTTTGGTGCATAATCAATACTTTCCAGGTTGTTTCCTATTATCGCAGGAGAGTATCCTACGTTTTCTGTGCCATATCCCAACGTTACCTTATTGACACCGGAACGGATGCTTAATTTTTTATTTATTTTATAAGCCACTTGTACTCCATAGCTGATGTTGATATCACTACTTTTGTTATTGTCTGCAAATTCTGGATCTATTGAAGAGCCATTGCCAACAGAACCATAATATACTGGCGCAGCATTAGGGGTTACACTCCATTTCTTATAAGGTTTTTCTGATGTTTTTTTAAGGTTAGTTTCCTTTTCGGTAATGGCATCAAAAATTGACTTTTTAGCAGGCTCTTCTGTAATGAAAGCTGAGATTTTTTCTTTTGGAGTGGAGGAATCTTCAATGTCTTTTTTTGTGCTGTTTTGAGCAATATTTTCCTTCAGATGAGCATCGTTGTTTTTAAAGGTAAAAGTATTTTTTTTACTTTCAGGGGTAGGGATATGCTCGGGAGTATCTGGTATATGAGTCTCTGGTTTTTTCGAAATATTTTTTTGATGAGCAAGAAGTGGTTGTGCGCTACGAGTTTTCGAAGAAATGGTATGAGTGTTAGAAGGGGCAGATTGTAGTTCTGCTGTTTGAAACTCCCTCTGGGTAGGGGGTGTACTTTTAGACTCTATGGATGTGCCTTTTTCACTTGCGATAGCAGTGTTAGAAGAGGTGTTTTTTATTTTTTCTACGGGATTGTCGTTTGAAAGTTTTTCTTCAGATGAGGTGTTGTCAGTTTTCTGAACAGGAGGTTCATTAACGACAATATGTTGTGTAGGGGCTGCCGGATTTTCTTTTGAGATACTTATTGATACGATTATAGCAATAATCGCAGCAACTCCAGCGATTTTGAACCAAAGAGGAACAACACGTCTTTTTTTGCGCTGATGTTGTTGAACTTTGATTCTTTCCCAGACAGCAGGGTCAGGAGTAACTTCAAAATCTTTGAATTTTTCCTGAAATAATCTATCTATGTTTTTTTTATCTTTCATCTCCTTTCTTCAACTTGTTGAAGCTTTAGTTTTTCAATAGTTTCTATTTTGTCTTTTAATATATATCTGGCTCGCGCCAGGTTAGATTTTGAAGTTCCGGTAGAAATGTGTAACATCTCGGCAATCTCTTTATGAGAATATCCGTCTAATACATATAGATTAAAAACGAGTCTATATCTATCAGGTAACTCTTGAATAATCTCTAATAAATAGTCTAGAGAGATTTCTTCTTCATCAATTTCTATTTCGATATCTTCTATTTGTTCTTCATTAACGATCTCAAGTACTTTTTGTTTTCTGTACTGTTGTAAAGCTATGTTGATCGTAATTCTTTTCAGCCAACCTTCAAAAGAACCTTTGTTTTTAAACTGACCAATTTTATCAAAAATAGTAATGAAAGCATCTTGTAATATGTCCTCTGCAGCAGTGTAGCTACTGCTGTATTTAAGACAAATAGAAAACAGTTTGCTGCTATACAGTTTGTATAGCAGCTCCTGTGCTCTTGGGTCTTTCTTTTTGCATTTTTGTATGAGTTGGTCTATACTCAATATTCTTATTTTTTAATTAGGTTCTTCTTGTACGACAGGAACCTCGACTGTCAAAAACTGATTTTTTCCTGCAGCATCTTCTCCTTGCCAGAATTCGAATATGTATGATTTTTCTCTTCCGGCAATGAAGTCAAAAGAAACCGTTGTGGTGTCTTTCTTAGGAAGTGTGTCACATGCTCTTTCGTTAAAAACAATATTGACAATAGATACCGTTCTTTTGTTCTCAGATCTTCTATAATCATATCCACTAAATGTATGACATGTGGTAGGACGAAAGAAGGATGTTTTTATTTTGTATGTTTTTCCTGTTACAAACGCTTCCGGGATATCTACAGATTCAACAGGAACTAATTCGTAGAAAAAACTAATGTTATCATCGTCTTCTACACAACCTAAAAATATACTCACAGTGAGTATTATTAACAATATGCTTACCTTTCTCATAAAACTTTTTTTCTTCATTGCATGTTTTTTTCATTAGATGGAAGTAAGCAAAATGGGTTGCGTATAAAGTACAAAAAAAACCCGAATCTTCGGGTTTTTAGTATTTTAAGAAAAAAGAAATTAGCCTTTTGCGATTGTGATTGCTTCTTTGATTTTTTCTTCGAGCTCTTCCATTAATTCGGGGTTGTCATTTAGTAATGATTTTACGGCATCCCGACCCTGACCAAGTTTAGTGTCTTGGTAGCTAAACCAGGATCCACTCTTTTTTACGATTTCATAATCCACTCCTATATCGATAATTTCTCCGTTTTTAGAGATTCCTTCTCCATACATAATATCGAATTCTGCAGTTCTGAAAGGAGGGGCTACTTTATTCTTTACAATTTTAACTCTTGTTTTATTACCGATGACTTCGCTATTACTATCTTTTATCTGAGTAGACCTCCTAATATCCAGACGAACAGAAGCATAAAACTTTAGTGCGTTTCCTCCGGTGGTTGTTTCCGGATTTCCAAACATAACTCCAATTTTTTCACGAAGCTGGTTAATGAAAATTACAGTACAATTCGTCTTACTGATAGAACTGGTTAATTTCCTTAATGCCTGAGACATTAATCGGGCATGAAGCCCCATTTTAGAATCTCCCATTTCTCCTTCAATTTCGCTTTTGGGAGTAAGCGCAGCTACAGAATCCACTACAATAATATCAATTGCTCCAGAACGTATCAGGTTATCTGCGATTTCGAGTGCCTGCTCTCCGTGATCGGGTTGAGAAATGATTAAATTATCGATATCAACTCCGAGCTTCTCTGCATAAAAACGGTCAAAAGCATGCTCCGCATCAATAAAAGCAGCAATTCCCCCGGCTTGTTGAGCCTGTGCAATTGCATGAAGAGTTAAGGTTGTTTTACCTGAAGATTCAGGTCCGAAAATCTCAATCACTCTTCCTCTTGGATATCCTCCGACACCTAAGGCTAAGTCTAAGCCCAGAGAACCAGTAGATATTGTTTCAACTTCCTGGATGGCACTGTCTCCCATCTTCATTACAGTTCCCTTTCCATAGGCTTTGTCTAACTTATCCAGTGTTAGTTTTAATGCCTTTAATTTCGATTCTTTTTCTTTTTCAGTGCTCATGCGTTTGCTTCTTTTGAATTGATGTTGGCTAAAATACTACAAGTTTTTTGTATCCCAATTTTTTCATTCAAAGGATATGTCTGAATTTATCAACAATTCAAAGAAAAAATATTTTTATTCTTTGTACGCAACCAATTAAGTAGAGTCGCATCTTATGGGTATAAAAGCAATTTTGAACAAATTACAATTCCTTGATAGCGCATTATGAAGTTTGTTAAAACAGTTGCAAAGCAACATGTAGGAGAATCTGTCATCACGGCTGTCAGTTATTGTATAGTTGAAGGAGGCTAGCTTCGTTAGTTTAATATTTTATCGTAAGAAAAATTAAATTAACGAATTAGCCAAAAAAAGCGTTCTATGTGATCACATAGAACGCTTTTTTTATAGAAAACACCCTCTCTCTTATTTTAAATAAATCTATATTACAGGTAGAGGTTTGTAAGAAAGTAGTATTTCTGGCATTTATACAGTTAGTATTTGTATTTTTGCAAAAATATTTTCTTTAAAAACTTAAAATAATAGTATAGCATGCAACTGTACAATAAATTAAGCGCTAAAGAGAGAGCAGCCATTATAGACGAAGCTGGAACAGAACGCTTGACGTTGTCTTTTTATCAATACGCGCAGATTGGAAATCCTGAAATTTTTAGAAACCATCTTTATATTGCTTGGGATGACCTGGATGTATTAGGTAGAATATATGTCGCTTATGAAGGAATTAATGCACAGTTATCTGTGCCTGCTCCTAATTTTTTAAAGTTCAAAGCACATTTGGATAGTGTTTCTTTTCTGAAAGATGTCCGTCTTAATATTGCTAGAGAACAGGATATGAAATCCTTTCTAAAATTAAAAGTGAAAGTCCGGAAAAAAATTCTGGCTGATGGATTGAATGATCATACTTTTGATGTAACAAACAAAGGAGTACATGTCGGAGCAAAAGAGTTTAATGAGCTAATAAGCAGAGAGGATACCGTTCTGGTAGATATGAGAAATCATTACGAAAGTGAGATTGGGCATTTCAAAGGAGCGATTACCCCGGATGTAGATACTTTTAGAGATTCTCTGGATATTATAGAAGAAGATCTTAAAGAACATAAAGAAGACAAAAACCTGGTTATGTATTGTACCGGAGGAATTCGATGCGAGAAAGCCAGTGCGTATTACAAGCACAAAGGATTTAAAAAAGTTTTTCAGTTAGAAGGAGGGATTATAGAATATGCGAGACAAGTAGAAGAAGAAGGGTTGGAAAACAAGTTTTTGGGAAAGAACTTTGTCTTTGATCATAGAAGAGCAGAACCCATTTCTGATGATGTTATTTCTAATTGTCACCAATGTGGAAAACCTTGCGACACGCATGTGAATTGTGCTAATGAAGCCTGTCACTTATTGTTTATTCAGTGTGAAGATTGTGCAAAAGCAATGGACAGTTGTTGCTCTAATGAGTGCAAAGAAATCAATAGTCTTCCTTACGAAGAGCAAAAAGCTCTTAGGAAAGGAAAGATGAATAGTAATAAAATATTTAAAAAAGGACGTTCAGAAGTGTTGAAGTATAAGCAGTGATGCTAAAATATTTTGAAGACTGTGGTTCGTAAAATAATTCTTGTATCTTTATCAGTAAAGATTGTAAGAGAAAAATAAAATTTCAGATCAAATTAAGAACCGTTTTTGCAATGAGAAATCATTGGCAAATAGCAATATAGAAAGAGATTATGGGCTGTAGTAGTTGTTCCTCTAAAAATGACGGACAACCAAGAGGGTGTAATAATAATGGTACCTGTGGTACCGATGGATGTAATAAACTAACAGTTTTTGACTGGCTGTCAAATATGGCGTTACCGAATGGTATGGAGCTGTTTAACTGTGTCGAAATACGTTTTAAAAATGGAAGAAAGGGATTTTATAAAAATATAGATAACCTTTCTTTAAGCATTGGCGATATTGTTGCTACGGAGGCTTCTCCGGGACATGATGTCGGTGTTGTATCCCTTGTTGGTGAACTGGTGAAAATCCAGATGAAAAAAAAGAAAGTTCAGGTAGGAAGCGAAGAGGTAAAAAAAATATATAGAAAAGCTTCTCAAAAAGATATAGATATATGGCAGAAAGTGCGAGCCAGGGAAGAGGCTATGAAAGTCAAATCCAGAGAGATCGCTATCCGCCTTCAATTGCAAATGAAAATCTCTGACATTGAATTTCAGGGAGATGGATCCAAAGCTACCTTTTATTATACGGCAGAAGAAAGAGTTGATTTTAGGCAATTGATTAAAGAGTTTGCACACGAGTTTAATATCCGAATTGAAATGCGTCAAATTGGGTTTAGACAGGAAGCTGCGAGACTCGGAGGTGTTGGTTCTTGTGGTAGAGAACTATGTTGTTCTACTTGGCTTACAGATTTTAGGTCTGTTAATACCAGTGCAGCGCGATATCAGCAATTATCACTCAATCCTCAAAAGTTGGCAGGGCAATGCGGGAAACTAAAATGCTGCCTTAATTACGAATTAGATGCGTATATTGATGCCCTGAAAGATTTTCCTAGAACAGAAACAAAATTACAAACAGAAAAAGGAGTGGCAGTATGCCAGAAAATTGATGTTTTTAAAGGATATTTGTGGTATGCGTACGAAGGGGAGTGGATGAATTGGCATAAAATCTCCGCAGAAGATGCAAATGAAATTGTTCAGGCAAATAATAATAAGGAAAAAGTAGCAAGTCTGGAAGAGTATGCTTCTGATTTGTTAGAGGATACTAAAGTTGACTTTGAAAACGTTGTAGGACAAGATAGTTTGACCAGATTTGATCAGCCAAAACGGACAAGAAGAAAAAACCGGTCAAAAAATAAAAGAAAGCCTGTGCAAAAAAAAGCTCAGGAAAAGAAAACGCAGGAAAAGAAAAAGAATACGAAAGGAAATGTTGCTTCCAAAAAGAAAGTAGACAATAAAGCTGCTAAAAAAACGAATAACCAACAACGCAATAAGAAACGAAAACCGCAGAAAAGAAATAATGATAAAGTGTAAGCTGTTTATCTTAGCCATTGTTTTTATAAGTGTAGTTTCATGTGACAATAACAGAGTGTTTGATGAATATCAAACACTGCCTGCTAGCGTTTGGAAAAAAGATAAAACACTTACATTTGTTATCCCAAAACTAGATTCATTACAACCCTATAATTTATTTATAAATATCCGTAATAATGATGACTACGAATACAGCAATCTGTTTTTGATTAGTGAAATGAAATTTCCAAATGGAAAAATTATTAAGGATACACTAGAATATCAGATGGCGGCTCCAAATGGTAATTGGTTGGGAACAGGCTTCTCAGATCTTAAAGAAAGTAAGCTCTGGTATAAAGAGCAGGTTAAATTTCTGGAGGATGGAGACTATGAAATCTCAATACAACATGCTATGAGAAAAAACGGAGAGGTGTATGGGGTTGATGAACTACTGGGAATAACAGAAGTAGGATTTAGAATAGAATTCGCAATAAACCATTAATTATATGTCAAAAACACCACCCAAATCAACAAAAAAAGTGGCAAAACCTTCCAGTACCGGTACTATTAAATATATTAAGTGGTTCTGGATTGTTTTTATTCTGGGGATTAGTTCGGTGATTTTATTATTTCTTTTAGCAAGTTGGGGAGCTTTTGGAGATATGCCGAGATTTGAGGAATTAGAAAATCCTAAAAATGATTTGGCAACGCAGATCATTTCTTCTGATGGCGTTCAGATAGGAACTTTTTTTGAAGAAAACAGAACTCCTATAGAGTTTAAAGATTTGCCAACACATCTTACAGAAGCTTTAGTTGCTACAGAAGATGCACGATATTATGAGCATTCGGGGATTGATGCCAGAGGTACGCTAAGGGCAATTGTGTATTTAGGAAAGAATGGAGGAGCAAGTACAATTACACAACAATTAGCGAAACAGCTTTTTCACGGAACAAGAACAAAAGGATGGAGACGATATACTCAGAAAATTAAAGAATGGGTAATTGCTACCAGACTGGAGCGTCAGTATACCAAGGATGAAATTATGACGATGTATCTGAATAAATATGATTTCCTGAATCAGGCAATTGGTATTAGTTCTGCCTCGAGAATTTATTTTAATAAGAGTCCAAAGGAATTAAAAAAGGAAGAAGCTGCAATGCTTGTGGGGATGTTGAAAAACTCCGCATTATACAACCCTTTGAGAAGACCTGAAATGGTAACAAAAAGAAGAAATGTAGTGCTATCTCAAATGGAAAAATATGGATACATAAATGTAGCAGAAAAAGATAGTTTACAGCAATTACCATTGGGGATAGATTACGCCCCGGAAGGGCATTCCGATGGATTAGCAACCTATTTTAGAGAATTTGTAAGAAGCTGGATGAAGAAATGGGTGCGAGATAACCCAAAAGGAGAAGATGAAAATGGTCCGATACTATATGATATATACAGGGATGGGTTGAAAATTAATGTAACGATTGATTCCAGAATGCAGAAATATGCAGAAGAGGCTGTAAAAGAGCATATGTCTAATTTGCAAAAAGAGTTTGATAAACAGGAGAAAAGCAATAAAACAAGTCCTTTTAGAGATCTTACAACAGAACAAATAGACGGGATCATTAACCGTGCGATTAAAAACTCTGCCAGAAGAAGAGCGATGTTGGCCGAAGGAAAAAGTGAGGAAGAAATAAAAGCTTCTTTTGATAAAAAGACTAAAATGAAGGTGTTTTCCTGGAAGGGAGAGGTTGATACTATTATGACACCGAGAGACTCGATTCGATATTATAAAGGTTTCTTAAGAGCCGGAATGATGTCTATGGAGCCGCAAACAGGGCAGGTAAAAGCCTGGGTTGGAGGAGTAGATTACAAGCATTTTCAATATGATCAGGTGTATCAGGGAGCACGTCAGGTAGGATCTACTTTTAAGCCTTTTGTGTATGCTACAGCAATAGATCAGTTAAAGCTTTCTCCTTGTGATACCATGCCGAGATCGCAGATTACGATTCCTGACGGATCACATGGGGTTGTGGGTAAAGATTGGATTCCTAAAAACAGTGATGGTAAGTATGAAGGGTATATGACTTTAAAAGCTGCACTTGCTAACTCGGTGAATACAATATCAGCTCGTTTACTAGATCGAATTGGTCCGGAACCCATTGTGCGATTAGCTCAGAAGATGGGAGTGGAATCAGAAATTCAGGAAGTAGCTTCTATTTGTTTAGGATCTGTAGATCTGAAATTATCAGAGATGGTTGGTGCTTATAGTACATTTGCTAATCAAGGGATTTATACAAAACCGGTAATGATTACTAGTATTGAGGACAAGAACGGAACTATTCTATATCAATTTGTGCCCGAGACGCAAGATGTAATCAGTAAAGATGCAGCTTATGTAACTGTGAACCTGATGGAGGGGGTAACTCAGTCAGGATCAGGGGCGAGACTTCGTTCAGGACCGTCAAACAGATATGACTACAAAAATGTGATCACAGGATATCCGTATCAATTCAGAAACCCGATAGCAGGAAAAACAGGAACTACGCAAAACCAAAGTGATGGATGGTTTATGGGAATGGTACCTAATCTATGTACAGGAGTTTGGGTTGGAGGAGATGATCGGGCAACCCACTTCAGAAGTACTTTATTTGGACAGGGAGCAGCGATGGCGCTTCCTATTTGGGGATTGTATATGAAAAAATGTTATGCCGATGAATCATTAAAAGTATCCACAAAAGCATTTCCAAAACCAAAGGATCTGAGTATAGAGGTTGATTGTAAGGAGTTTAGAAAGAGTATCCAAAAGGATGATGACTCCGGAGATGAGTTTGGATTTTAATCGATGTGTTTTTTGTGATGAGATATATGGTCTGTAAAGGCTAAAGTGATGTAATTTTTAGTACTTTTAGAGTGCTAAAATTAGAACACTATGATTCGAAAAACAGTAAGTGGGGTTACTGAAGCCGTTGCTGGGATTGAAGATAATATGACTTTAATGCTGGGAGGTTTTGGTTTATGTGGTATTCCGGAAAATGCAATAGCAGAATTAGTAAAACGAAATGTAAAAGGATTAACCTGTATTTCTAATAATGCAGGGGTTGATGATTTTGGATTAGGTTTATTACTTCAGGAGAGGCAAATAAAGAAGATGATTTCTTCTTATGTGGGGGAGAATGATGAATTCGAAAGACAGATGCTGAGTGGAGAACTGGAGGTAGAGTTAATCCCTCAGGGAACACTGGCAGAACGTTGTCGCGCAGCTCAGGGAGGGTTTCCTGCGATTTATACTCCGGCAGGTTACGGTACAGAAGTAGCCGAAGGAAAAGAAACGAGAGAGTTTGATGGGAAAATGTATGTTTTGGAACATGCTTTCAAAGCAGATTTTGCCTTTATTAAAGCATGGAAGGGGGATGAAGCAGGAAATCTCATATTCAAAGGAACAGCAAGAAACTTTAACCCTTGTATGTGTGGAGCGGCTAAAATTACAGTGGTAGAGGTGGAAGAACTGGTGCCAGCTGGAACATTAGACCCTGATCATATTCATATCCCAGGTATTTTTGTACAGCGTATTTTTCAAGGAGAAAAGTATGAGAAAAGAATAGAACAGCGTACAGTGCGAAAAAAATAATCCCATATTGATTTTCAGACAGTGTTTTATCATTTTTTATAAATTTTAAAATTCACAAATCATGGCAACATTAAGACTGGGTGATGAAGCACCCAATTTTGTAGCTCAAACAACACAAGGCGAAATCGATTTTCATAACTGGCTAGGAGATAGTTGGGGAGTTTTGTTTTCGCATCCTGCCGATTATACCCCGGTTTGTACAACAGAATTAGGAACAGTGGCTAAATATGCAAAAGAATTTAGCGATAGAAATGTAAAAGTAGCTGCGCTGAGTGTAGATGGACTGGAAGATCATCACGGATGGATTAAGGATATTAACGAGACGCAACAGACAACGGTTGATTTTCCTATTATTGCAGATGAAGAACGAAAAGTATCAGAATTATACGATATGATTCATCCCAATGCAGATAGTAAAATGACAGTTCGTTCTGTTTTTGTTATTGGTGCAGATAAAAAAATCAAATTAATTATTGTGTATCCCGCTTCTACTGGTAGGAATTTTGATGAACTATTACGTGTTATAGATTCATTACAATTGACAGCCTACCATAAGCTGGCTACGCCTGCAAATTGGAAACACGGAGAAGATTGTGTTATCTCTCCGGCCGTTTCTAATGAGGAAATACCAGCATTATTTCCTAAAGGGCATAGAGAGGTGAAACCTTATTTGAGATATACGCCTCAGCCTGATTTAAACTAAAGAAAATTTATATGCCTCTTGTTTTAGATAGACAAGAGGCGTTTATTCTCCTAAAAACAAATGATATGTTAGACAAAATAGGAATAGCAAAACGCATCGCAAAAGAAGTGCAAGATGGGTATTACGTTAACCTGGGAATAGGAATTCCTACTTTAGTAGCTAATTATGTTCCTGAAGGAATAAATGTAGAATTTCAAAGTGAAAACGGAGTTTTGGGGATGGGACCCTTTCCGTATGAGGGGGAAGAAGATGCTGATATTATTAATGCAGGTAAGCAAACAATTACAACCTTGCCAGGAGCGTCTTTTTTTGACTCCTCTACAAGTTTTGGAATGATTCGGGGGCAACATGTCGATCTTACAATTTTAGGAGCAATGGAAGTGGCTGAAAATGGAGATATCGCCAATTGGAAGATTCCCGGAAAAATGGTGAAAGGAATGGGAGGAGCGATGGACTTAGTGGCAAGTGCCGAAAATATCATTGTAGCGATGATGCACACAAATAAAGCAGGGAAATCCAAACTGCTAAAAGCGTGTTCTCTACCATTGACAGGAGTGAGCTGTGTAAAAAAAGTAGTGACTAATTTGGCTGTTTTGGAAATAGAAAATGGGAGTTTTAAGCTGTTAGAAAGAGCTCCTGGAGTTAGTGTGGAAGAAATCAAAAACGCAACAGAAGGAAATTTAGTGATTGAAGGAGAAATTCCGGAAATGCAGCTTGATTAAAATAAAGAAAAGGAAATTACGTTTTCTGTAAAAGTGCTTATTTAGTAAATATGTAAATAAAAGACTACAATTAAAATTAAATTGACGAATACTTAAAGTGATACTTTAACGGTAAAACCATAAGTGTTGATTTTAAATGTTAAAATTATGTGTATTTTGTCGATTTTTTGTGTTTTTTAACGTGTTTTGAATATTTTTTTTGCAACTTAGGATGCGAAAAATTTGAAAATCAAGATAAAAACACCCATACATATTAAATACTAAGTTTAACCCCCCTTATTATTGCACTTAATTATGAAAAAGCAATTTAATCGTCTTCAAAAATCAGTAAAACCTACAATGGACTTTATTTCTAATTGTATGTACTTGGCTAAAAAAGTATTTTTGTTGATGTAAAAAAAAATTAAAGATTGTTGCTACAATTATCCCAAATCAGCAATGAACTAACCTGTTAAATTTCTATTTAACAGGTTTTTTTTAGGGCTAAATTTAGAGACCTTTAGGGATGGCATTAATTAACCGTCTGGTATATTCTTTTTTAGGGGAAGTATAAATGTCATCAGCATCTCCTTTTTCTTCTATTTTACCCTCATTCATAACCAGTAGTTGATCGGACATGTACTTGACTACTGCGAGATCATGTGAGATAAAAATATAGGTAAAATTAAATTTTTCTTTTAATTCATTTAGTAGATTAAGTACTTGTGCCTGTACAGAGATGTCCAAGGCACTGACAGACTCGTCGCAGATAATAAGTTTAGGTTGAAGTGCGATAGTTCTGGCAATTCCTATTCGTTGACGTTGTCCTCCGCTAAACTCATGAGGATATCGATTAAAGTGTTCGCTGGAGAGACCTACACGTTGTAAAAGTTCCAGTGCTTTTTCTTTTCTTTCTTTTTTGCTGTTGTATAATTTATGAGCCTTCATAGGCTCCATAATAGCATTCCCAATCGTTAGCCTTGGGTTTAGTGATGCATATGGATCTTGAAAAATAAGTTGGATTTCTTTTCGCAATGTTCTAATTGCTCGGGGAGATAGCTGTGTTATATCCTTGCCTTTATAGAGAACTTGTCCCTTGGTGGCTTTGTCTAACTGTAAGATTGTATTTCCCAGTGTTGATTTTCCACAGCCTGACTCTCCTACAAGACCTAAGGTTTCTCCTTCGTAGAGTTTAAAACTCACATCATTAACAGCTTTAAAAGAAGTGTTTTGAAACCAGCCGGTTTTAGAGAAATAAGTCTTTTCCAGGTTAATGACCTCCAAAAGAGGAGAATTGCTGTATAGCTTTTTATGAAAAGCATGTCTTTCTTCAGAAGAAATAATTTTTTGTTCAAAAGTGTTTCCTGAAAGAAAGTTTTCTATTGTAGGGAGTTTTTTTAGTCGAACATCTAAGGATGGGCGAGCGCTTATAAGTGCTTTTGTATACTCTTGCTGCGGATGCTTAAAAATGGAATAAGCAGGGCCATATTCAACTGTTTTTCCCTGGTACATAACCAATACATTGTCTGCAATCTCAGAGACTAAGGAAAGATCATGAGAAATAAAAAGAATACTCATTTTATATTCTTTCTGTAAGTCTTTTAGGAGTTGGATAATTTCTTTTTGCACAGTTACATCTAATGCGGTGGTAGGTTCATCAGCAATTAAGAGATCAGGTTTGCAAGCAATTGCCATGGCAATCATAATTCGCTGTTTTTGACCTCCGCTTAATTGGTGAGGATAGGCATTATAAGCATGCGCAGTATCAGGTAATTTTACTTTGTCAAAAAGTGTGATTATCTCTTCTTTTGCTTGTTTAGAAGAAATGGTTTTGTGCTGCTTGAGAACTTCCAGTACTTGCTCTCCACATTTCATAGAAGGGTTAAGAGAGCTCATAGGTTCCTGAAAGATCATAGCAATCTGATTCCCTCTGATGCTTTGAAATTCTGATTCGGAAAGTTGAAGAATTGAATTCCCTTTGAAGTATATATTCCCATGATCAATCCGGGATTTTTTCTTGGGAAGTAAACCTAATAATGAGAGGGAGGTTACGGATTTTCCACTTCCGGATTCTCCAACAACTCCTAACACTTCATTAGTCCCAATGGTAAAGGAGATATCATGTAAAATGGTTCTGTATTTTTTCTCTGAAAAAAAAGACACGGAAAGGTTTTGTACGGAAAGTAAAGTAGTGTTGTCCATAAAGTTAATAACAAAGGTAAATTTAGGGAATTAGTTCTGTATTTAGGAGTGTTTGGCGAAAACTATTTTGGATTGATATTTGCTATCTTTATGCCTTAAAGTATACCATGAGGCTATTTAAACTTTCACTACGAACACGAATTTTTGTGTCGATGACACTATTAGTGTTAATTGCTTCCATATTGATTGTAACGGTTTCTATATATCAGTATAAGGAAGAAGCAGAAGATTATCATAAAAAGCGATTGGAACGAAAAGAAGAGCGTATAAAAGTAGCGATAGATAATGCGTTGCGAAGTACAACTTATCCGATTAGCGAAGAGAATATTCCGTTGATATTTAGAGAAAATAATAGGATATATCAAATCTCTCAGGAGCATACGCTGCCAATCAATATTTATGACTTGTCAGGGAAGTTATTACTCAAATCAGAAGGAGCATTTAGTGATGATAATGCCATTAGCCAATTGAGTAAAGTTGTTATGGATACACTGATGCTTCTGCCAGATAAACGATATCTTATAAAATCAAAGAGAAATGGGGAAAAATCCAGATCGTCTTATACATATATCACGGATTGGCGGTCAAAACCTCTGGCAATTTTAAATCTGCCCTATATAGAAGATGATGATCTTATTACCAGAGAGCTTTTGGAGTTTTTAAGGCGATTAGGAGGGGTCTATCTGTTGATGCTGGTCATTGCAATTGCCTTGGCTTATTTTTTGTCAAAATATATAACGAGATCCCTTAAAACTATTTCAGATACGATCGACCAGACACGACTCGATAAGCAAAATAAACGGATCGAAATATGGGACACCTATGATGAGATTTACTCGTTAATAAACGCGTATAATAGTATGATCGATGAACTGGAAGAAAGCGCCGTAAAATTAGCTAAAAGTGAACGGGAAGCAGCCTGGAGAGAAATGGCAAAACAGGTAGCACATGAAATAAAAAACCCACTCACTCCTATGCGACTTACTGTGCAGAGTTTTCAACGAAAATTTGATCCTTCAGCTCCGGATATAAATCAAAGGGTTAATGAATATAGTAATACATTGATTCAGCAAATTGATACCATGAGCTCGATAGCCTCGGCCTTTTCTAATTTTGCCCAAATGCCTGCTCAGAAAAATGAAACCCTGGATGTGGTTGAGATTGTCGGACTGGCATTGGATATTTTTAATGAAGATTATATCGCTTTTATTCCCGAGGAAAAGGAAATTATTGCAATTTTTGATAGAACTCAATTAATACGAGTGGTTACAAATTTGGTTAAGAATGCAATTCAGGCAATACCGGATGATAGTACACCAAAAATTTCGGTTCAGGTACTGATAGAAGCAAATGAAGTTGTGATACGTGTATCTGATAACGGAATTGGAATTTCGAAAGAATATGAACGAAAAATATTCGAACCGAAGTTTACCACTAAAAGTAGTGGAATGGGGCTGGGACTAGGTATGGTTAAGAATATTGTCGAAACCTACAAAGGGAGTATTACTTTTGTTACCAAAGAAGGTGAAGGAACCATATTTACTGTAAGATTTCCTAAAAAATAAGACCTTTTAATGAGAATAAAGCAGGTATTAATGTGTGATAGGCTTTATTAATGAAAATAATATAATATTTTCGCAAAGGATTATTGGTAGTATTGATTTTAATGTGGTTTATTCCGGATGTTTCCAAAATTTAAACGGATCCCTAATATAATATCTTGGGTGTTTGTACCTGGGTGGTTTACTAAGAATTAAAAAGCAAAATATATGTATACTAATATTATTACATCTCAGGAAAAAGAGATTGTTACGATAACAATTAACAGACCTTCTAAGCTAAATGCACTTAATAAAGAAACTATTCAGGAATTACATCAGGCATTCAAAGAAGCAGATGAGGATAAAACGGTACATGTGATCGTGGTTACAGGAAGTGGAGAGAAAGCATTTGTAGCGGGAGCTGATATTAGTGAGTTTGCGAATTTTTCTGTCGCACAAGGAGAAGAATTAGCAGAAAAAGGACATGCGTTACTATTTGATTTTGTAGCAAACCTTTCAACACCTGTAATTGCAGCGGTTAATGGCTTTGCTTTAGGAGGAGGTTTGGAATTAGCTATGGCAGCGCATTTCAGAGTCGCGAGTAATAATGCAAGAATGGGATTGCCAGAGGTTTCTTTGGGGGTTATTCCTGGATATGGAGGAACACAACGCTTATCTCAATTGATTGGGAAAGGAAGAACAATGGAACTGATTATGACAGCAGGGATGATTGATGCCAATCAGGCGTTGTCGTATGGGTTGGTGAACCATGTTACATCTCAGGAAGAATTATTGCCAATGACGTATAAACTGGCAGGAAAAATAGCTAAAAACTCTTCTGTAGCCATTAGTAGTGCTATAAGGGCAATTAATGCGGCTTATGAAGATGGGGTGAATGGATTTAAGACTGAAATTCATGAATTTGGAGTGTGTTTCGGAACAGCAGATTTTAAAGAAGGAACAACTGCTTTTTTAGAAAAAAGAAAACCAGATTTTCCTGGTAAATAATAGTAAGGAAAAACCCTGTTTATCAGGGTTTTTTTATTGGTACTGCCAAAGGGTGTAATCCCCCAAGGCTCGCCTTGAAATTGAAAATTTGTTTCCAGCGAATGTCTCGCGGGTTTGTTTCGAAGGTCGTTTATTTATAAAAATTCATCTCGTCAATGTATTTCCAGACTTCCTTTGGAAGGAGAGGGGTTACATTTTTTCCTTCTTTAATTCCTTTTCGAATAGCAGTAGAGGAAATCTCCATAATAGGGGCTTCAATACGATGTATATGTGGGTGGTCAATAAAGTTTTCAGGAATACTTCCTTCAGAGATTCTGGGGTAGACATATATTTGATAGTTTTCGAGGATGGCTTCATAGTTTTTCCATTTGTGAAAACTTTTTAGATTGTCTTCTCCCATAATCAGGTTAAATTGATATGAAGGGTGTTTTTCTTCTAGATATGCCAGAGTATGAGATGTGTAATTAGGTTGTGGAAGTTTGAATTCTATATCACTTGGTCTGATTTTAGGATACGATTCTGTTACTCTGTAAACCATTTCATATCTGTGATGATTATCAAGGAGTGATTTCTTTTTCTTAAAAGGATTATGCGGAGTGACAACCATCCATATTTCGGTAAGATCTGAATGCTCAGCCATATGATTGGCTAAGATAAGGTGCCCTATATGAATGGGATTGAATGTTCCAAAGTATAAACCGATTTTTTTTGAGGTGTTCATGGTTAAAAGAGCGCTACTTTTCGGATAAAAATGTTTTGGTTAACTGATATACTTCTTGTTTTGCATTTTCCAGATTGTCATTGGTTACAATGGCATCAAATTGAGGAGCGGTAGCCAGCTCGGTAGAGGCTTTGGCAACCCTCATATTAATTTTATCTTCAGATTCTGTTTTTCTTTTCTTTAATCGGATTTTTAGCTCATCAATACTAGGAGGCTTTATGAATACGGCAAGTGTTCTTTCTGGATAAGTCTTTTTGATATCCAGTCCTCCTACTACATCAATATCAAAAATGACATGTTTTCCATTATCCCAGATACGTTGCACTTCTTTTTTTAAAGTCCCATAGAAATTATCGCGATATACCTCTTCCCACTCCAGAAATTCATCGGCTTTGATTTTTTCTTTAAACTCTTTTAGGGATAAAAAATAATAGTCTTTTCCGTGAATTTCTCCTCCTCTAGGTTCTCTGGAGGCAGCAGAGATAGAAAATCCTAAATTTAATTCTTCTTTATGAAGTAGATATTTTACTAAGGTTGTTTTTCCGCTTCCCGAAGGAGCAGATAGAACAATTAGTTTCCCTTCTTTCATGTCTTTTTTTATTAATCTCTTATTTGGTTAAAACTTCTCTATAGGGTTTATAAAACATTGAGAAGTTGTTCTTTTATTTTTTCTAATTCGTCTTTCATTTGAACGACTAATTGTTGCATAGGAGCGTAGTTGGACTTGCTTCCTATGGTGTTAATTTCTCTCCCGATTTCCTGAGTGATAAAACCGAGTTTTTTTCCGTTGGAATCTTTAGAGTTCAGTGTGGTGACAAAGTACTCTAAGTGATTAGCTAGTCGGACTTTTTCTTCTGTAATATCGAATTTCTCCAGGTAGTAAATGAGTTCTTGTTCAAATCTGTTTTCGTCTACATCTTCTTTCAGGTCTGAGACAGCTTTATGCAATCGTTCTTTTACTGCTTCAATCCGTTCTGGATCGATTGCTATAACTTGCTTCAATAACGAATTGATATTTTTAATCCGGATGTTAAAGTCTTTTTCTAAAGCACTCCCTTCATCAACTCTATAGCTTTCTATTGCGATTAAGGCAGTGTTTAGGGATTCTTTGATTGCATTAAACTCTTCTTCGTTGATTTCTTCTCGTTCGGTTTTTAATGCATCAGGCATTCTAACAGCCATTTTCATAAGCTCTAAGGCTTCCCCGTCATGAATATTAGAAAGCTGTTTGATGTATTCTTTAACGATTGCTTCATTCACTTTGGTAGATGTTTGTTCTCCGGTGACTTCTACATATAAGCCAAAATCAATTTTGCCTCGGACTAATTTTTTTGCAATAGTATTTCTCATCTCTAATTCTTTCTCTCTGTACTGAGAAGGGATCCTCGCGTTGAGATCTAGATTTTTACTGTTTAGAGATTTTACTTCTATTGTTATTTTCTTTGTGGGAAGCTGTAAGACGGATTTCCCAAAGCCTGTCATTGATTTAATCATAGCATTCTGTCGATTCTCGTTAAAAAAGTACACGAAGATACGGAAAAGTACTGAGGTGTAAGTAACGGAGAGTGATTATACGTTGTTACAGGGATCAAAGTGTATCATTGTTTATTGCTAAACAAACAACTTGGTTTTCTTAGGTATTTGGGTTTTTTTCTCTGATTTTTTTGTAAAGCTTAAATCCCAGCATCAGCAGTATGGAAAGCAGGATGATTCCGATAACCCCATAGATCCAATTGATAGCATCTCTAACAATCACCAGAAAAACAACTGAAAATAAAATAATGGTAGAACCTTCATTCCATAATCGCATTTGGTTCGAAGTCCATTTGACAATATCGTTTTGTAATTGCTTGAATATTTGATGAGATTTTAAATGATATGCGAATAGCAGTATTACAAAAGTAAGTTTGACATGCATCCAGGGTTGTTCTAGATAATTCGGAATTAAAATTAGTAGCCAAATTGCAAACAAAGTAGCTAAAATAGCTGAGGGCCAGGTGATGATAAACCAAAGCCTTTTCGCCATTAATTTGAGTTGGTCCCCCAAAATTTCTTTTTCAGGAGAGGGTTTTTGGGAGGCTTCAATCTGATACACAAATAATCTAGGGATATAAAATAATCCGGCAAACCAGGTAATAACAAAAATAAGATGAAGAGATTTAATATAAGGGTAGTATGCTAACATAAAAGATAATGTGTAAGTCACAGGTTTTTTGCAAGGTATTGATTTATATGGTAATTATATCTTTAAATGATTTTTTTAATTTGTGGTTTTAGGAATGAGTTCTTTGCGTATTTCTTTATTTAAGTAATATCCGGTAAGAAGAGTAGATAAAAGATCGGCAATAGGGAACGACATCCATACACCAAGTTCTCCATAATAATTAGGTAATATGAGGATTAAAGGAATTAAAAAGAATCCTTGTCTTGATAAGGTGAGCAGTAGGGCAGGGGTTGCTTTGCCAATCGCCTGAAAATAGGCAGCGCCAATCAACTGAAGTGCAATAATCGGAGTTGCCAGAAAAACAAGTCGCATGGAATTGGGAGCGTGTGCCAGAACATATTGATTCAGAGCTAGTTCCTTAGCTGTCATATTCGGATCATTACCAATGAATAAAGAAGCAATTTCTGCGGGAAAGATCATAAGACCAATAAAAACCAGTGTAGCTACCAAAGCTGCATATTTTATAGCAGTATTTATGGATTGACGCACACGATCGTATTTTTGGGCCCCATAATTATATCCTGCAATAGGTAGAAACCCTTGCGTAACTCCAAAAACGGGAAAAAGGGCAAACATTAACATTCTCCCTATGATTGCATATACAGCGATTAATGCTTCTTGTCCTAGATTGAATAAGATATTATTCATGATAAGATAGGTAATGCTTACCACGGCCTGTCTTGCTAGGGTAACTCCTCCTAAAGAAGAAATTTCATGGACGATTTTTCTTTTGAGTTTTAAGTGGCGGAGTCGAATTTTTAATTCGGAGTTTTTAGATAAGAAAAACCATAAGATAGTGAGAAAGCAAGAGGTGTAAGAGAGGGTGGTAGCCCAAGCAGCACCATGCATCCCCATGTCCAGAAGGTATATGAAAATATAATCCATAAGAAGATTTCCTATGGTAGGGATAATCATAGCAATCATGGCAAAAGTAGCTTTCCCTTCTGCTCTTACTACCGTATTGCCCATCATGGCAAAACCTAGAATAGGAACTCCATATAGCACGATGATGTAGTATATTTTTGCATACTCAAAGATGTCTCCTTTTCCTCCGAATCGGGGAATGATACTATCAGCGTAGTATAAGCCTACAAGAACCAGAGAGATCGTGCATAAAAAAGTAAGTGTTATTTGATTTCCAAAAGAAGTTAGTGCGGTTTCTTTGTCTCCTGCACCAAGCGAACGCGAGATGATACTGGACCCTCCAATACCTATTGCCATTCCCAAAGCAGCAATAAAAAAAGAAACTGGAAGAACAACATTTATAGCAGCAATTGCTACAGGACCAATCCAATTTCCGACGAATATAGAGTCTATTAAGACATTAAGAGACATAACCAGAATTCCTATAGAAGCTGGTACAGCCTGTTGTATTAATAGTTTACCAATAGGTTTAATTCCGAGTTCTTCGGATGTTGCTTTCGCCATATATCGTTTTTGTTATTTTTGATCAGACCATTCATTTACCCAGTTGGATACGATTTGTGCCCAATCTTCATTGTCATTAAGACAAGGTACGGTAGTAAAGGTGTCTCCCCCTACTTCGTGAAAAATTTCTTCTCCCTCCATTGCAATTTCTTCTAAGGTTTCTAAGCAGTCAGAAACGAAGGCAGGAGTGACAATCGCCATATTTTTAATACCGCTTTTCCCCATTCTTTCGATGGTTCTGTCAGTATAGGGCTGTAACCAGGGGTCAAACCCTAATCGAGATTGAAAAGAAGTTGAATAAGAACCTTCTTTTAAGTTGAGTTTTTTAGCAACTTCTTCTGTTGTTTTCAGGCATTGATGACGGTAGCAAAATTGATGTGCCTTAGAAGGAGTATTACAGCATGATCCGTCTATTTTGCAATGAGATTTCGTAATGTCACTTTTTCTGATATGTCTTTCCGGAACACCGTGATATGAAAACAATAAATGCTCATAGTTCTTGTCTTTTAAGCTTTCTGCAATACTCTTGGATAAAACCTCAATATACTCAGGCTTGTTGTAAAAAGCAGGAAGATCACTAAGTGTCATATCGGGAAAATGTGCAGCTCTGATTTCTTCTGCAAGGACAAGAATAGTCTCAGTTGTAGCCATTGCGAATTGAGGATATAGAGGAATGATAAGCACATCAGTGACTCCCTGATCATGTAGTTCCTGTAATCCTTTTTTGATATTCATTGATCCATATCGCATCGCTAAACCGATAGGGATGGATGTCTTTTCCGAGACCTTCTGCTGCAGCCTTTCAGAAATCACAATAAGGGGAGAACCTTCTTCCCACCATATTTTTTCATAAGCCGCTGCAGATTTTTTGGGACGGGTATTAAGAATAATCCCCTTGACAAGTAAAATACGAGCCCATAAAGGGACATCAATTACTCTTGGGTCCATTAAAAATTCGCCTAGGTATTTTTTTACATCTTTGGGGTTTGTACTATCTGGTGATCCCAGATTGACAAGGAGAACTCCTTTGCTCATCTTCAAAAACAATTTTAATGAGGCAAAAATACAAACTATTGGTTGTATTGTAGTGAAAAAGTAATAAGACTTATTAATGATGGTATTAAGAAATAATTGATAAATAGCATCTTGGGCAAAGTATTATGTGCTAATGAAAACATATTTTTCGTTAAAACCAGAGGAAGTAATAGCTGGATGTGTAGAAATTAGTATTTTTAGAACATAAAAACAGAAAGCAATGAAAAGAATAATTTTAGATGTAGAGAAAGAAAAACTGCCTTTTCTTTTAGAGCTATTAGATCAGTTCGAATTTGTTTCCGTAATTAATGATGAGACAGAAGGTGATAAAGGAATGTATGATTCGATTGTTTCTCTGCAAAAAGGAGAAGGGATTCCTAAATAAAACAATCTTAGTAGGAATACATGAAGGATTACATTAGAAATGAATTTTTCTTTTCTAAGAAACCATTGTGTAGTAACATTTCGATTGTCAGATAAAAATAATTAGCTTAAACTGGTAATGTATTTTTTAGGTGTTGTTCCGAACTTCTTTTTAAACGCTGCGATAAAATGACTTGCTGTACTATAGCCTACTTTTAGACCGACCTCATTGACATTATAACTTCCAGAAGCTAGAAGTTTTCGTGCCATTTCCATCTTATAATCAAAAAGGAAACTGTAAACAGGCTCTCCGTAAATTTGCTTAAAACCATCTTTTAATTTTTTCAAAGAAAGTCCTATTTCATTAGATAATTCCTGAAGTGTAGGAGGTTCTGCCATTCGGGCAATAATAATTTCTTTAGCCTTTCTTATTTTCAAAACATTTTCTTCGTCTACCAGAAAAGGGCATTGCTCTATATCGGTATCTTCTGTTCTGTTGAAATAGAGACTTAATAGTTCATATATCTTTCCTTTAAAATATAATTGTTTAATAGATTGGTGTAGGCTGTAATTGATGATTTGATTAAGTACTACAGACATCGAAGGAGAAGTAACTCCATCAGAATAGTATTTTTTGTCACGGTTTCCTACACCTAAAAAAGGAATGTAGTCAGCTTCTTTAGAAAAAAGAGAATGAAACTTTTGAATAGAGATCAAAATAGATATCAGTGCCGAACCTTTTTCCATTTCCAGGTTCATTGGCAAATCCCGTTGCGGATTATAAAGAAGTAAAGAATGATCTTTAGTTAGCCCGATAGCATAGCTTCCATTGTTGAAATTGAATTTGGTACTTCCTTTTAAACAAAAATGAAATTGAATAAAACTACTGTCTATTTCACGTATAACACATTGACTGTTATCGGTTTTATTTTGGAATTTCAAAATGAAAAAGCCTTCTTCTATTTTTGTTTCTTCTAAAATCCCTGGAGCGTTATTTTTTAATTCAATTTCCATCGTTATAAAATATTATCTATTTAGAATGAGTCTAAACTGTGAAACCGAAAATCGTTGGAATCCCTACAAAAATAAGGGATTTTTATGATTATTAGGTAGAAATAACCTCAGAAAACCACCTTTGCGTTATTTTAAATTCCTCTGGCGTTATTTTTTACAAAGGAAGAGGAATACTTTTGTAAAGGAAAAATATAGAATACGATTAATGGAGTCCCAGTTAAGAGCAAAAGGAGCGAGTTTTTATACGATTGGATTGAGCTACAAGAAGGCTGATGCAGAAACAAGAGGTCATTTTAGTATCCCAGAAGATGCTAAAGTCACAATTCTTAATGAAGCTAAAAAACAAGGTATAGAGGTATTACTTGTTACTTCGACTTGTAATCGTACAGAACTACACGGATTTGCTCAACACCCTTTTCAGCTGATAAAATTACTATGTGAACATACGCAAGGAACGATAGAAGAATTCGAGAAAGTGGCTTATGTACATAAAAATAGTAAGGCAGTTCATCATTTATTTAGAGTAGGGACAGGATTGGATAGTCAGATTTTGGGAGATTTTGAAATTATCAGTCAATTAAAGAAAGGGTTTAAAACCTCTAAGCAAGAAGGTATGACCAATCCATTTTTAGAGCGTTTGATCAATGCAGTTATTCAGGCAAGCAAACGCGTTAAAAATGAAACGCAAATTTCTTCAGGCGCTACTTCTGTTTCGTTTGCTTCAGTACAATATATGCTAAATAATGTACAGGATATTTCTCATAAGAAAATCTTGTTATTCGGAACGGGAAAAATCGGACGGAATACATGTGAAAACCTTATTAAACATACTAAGAATGATCATATTGTTCTGGTTAACAGAACAAAAGATAAGGCAGAAAAAATCGCTGGTAAGTTTAATCTGATCGTAAAAGATTATGAGAATCTGGAAGAAGAAGTAAATACGGCAGATATACTGATTGTTGCTACAGGAGCGCATAAACCTACCATTACAAAAGAGATGATCAATAGAGAAAAACCACTATTGATTTTGGATTTATCGATTCCCAGAAATGTAGCTGCAGACGTAGAAGAACATGCAGCAGTTTCTCTTATCCATTTGGATTACTTGTCTAAGATGACAGATGATACGCTGGAGAAAAGAAAACAATATATTCCTCAAGCAGAGGCCATTATTGAAGAAATAAAAGAGGAATTCGATAGTTGGCTGCAAACCAGAAAATTTGCACCAACCATCAAAGCGTTAAAAAATAAACTATCCACGTTTAAGGACTCTGAAATAGAACTTCAAAGAAAGAAGATTTCTGATTTTAATGAAGAACAGGCAACGATTATTAGCGATCGAATTATCCAAAAAATCACCAATCATTTTGCTAATCATCTTAAAGATGAAAATATTTCGGCAGATGAAAGTATTGAGCTGATAAAAAAGGTATTTCAACTTCAAAAGCAATAATTTTGACAAGAACTATTCGTATCGGAACCAGAGATAGTGAACTTGCCTTATGGCAAGCGAATACTGTTAGAGAGCAGCTCGAGAAATCAGGGTATACAACCACATTAGTTCCTGTTAAGTCTACAGGAGATATTGTACTGGATAAACCCCTTTATGAATTAGGAATTACAGGTATTTTTACTAAAACATTGGATGTTGCTATGCTTAATGGGGATATTGATATTGCAGTACACTCCATGAAAGATGTGCCTACGGCCTTACCCAAAGGAATTGTCGAAGCAGCAGTGTTAAAAAGAGCTGCAACGCAAGATATTTTGGTGCATAAAGGACTGGATTTCTTAGATAATAAAGGAATAATTGCTACAGGAAGCCTTCGAAGAAAAGCGCAATGGCTTCATCGATATCCTGAGCATACAGTAGTGGATCTTCGAGGAAATGTCAATACCAGAATGAAGAAGTTAGAAGACAATGATTGGAATGGTGCCATTTTTGCCGCAGCGGGTCTACAGAGAATTAATCTTACTCCTGATAATTTTATAGATTTGGACTGGATGATTCCAGCACCTGCTCAGGGAGCAATGTTAGTTGTAGCAAAAGAAGAAGATGCATTTTGTCTGGAAGCACTATCGCTTCTAAACGATAAAGAAACACAAGAATGTGTAGCTATAGAACGAGATTTTCTACGCACTTTAGAAGGAGGGTGTACCGCTCCTATTGGTGCATTAGCGAGTAAAGTAAATGATGTGGAATACCGGTTTGAAGGAGCGTTGTTTAGTCTTGACGGAACTCAAAAAATTCAGGTAGAAGAAACATTTTCTTTAGGAAAACACGAAGGCTTGGGAAAAAAACTGGCAGAGAAACTGTTGGATGAAGGAGGGAAGGAATTAATGAAAGAAATAAAAGAAATTCTTAAGAAAGATTGAATGAATACCTAAGCATATTATCTACTAAAAAGCTGAAAAAAGAACAATTACACCAGCTATTTCAGCAAAAGGTTAGGTATTCTGAATATAGTGCCATAAAAATAACGTTTATTGATTTTGAATATAGCAGTTTTGTGAAAAATGGAATTTTCACAAGTGTAAATTCGGTCAATTCCGTTTTAAAAAAAAGAATACAGGTTGAAACTGCTTTTTGTGTAGGAGAAAAAACAAAAAAAAGATTAGAAACACAGGCTATTCAGGTAGCGGTTACCGAGCGTAATGCACGAAATCTGGCAGAGAGATTGGTAGAAAAATACAGAGGAGAACAGTTTACCTTTTTTTGTGGAAAAGAAAGAAGAGATGAATTGCCGGCGATTTTGTTAGCAAATAAGGTGAAGTTTGATGAGGTGGTGACCTATACTACCAGTAAAATCATTAAGGAGTTTGATACACAATTTGATGTTGTTTTGTTTTTTAGCCCATCAGGAGTTAAGAGTTTTGTAAGAAAAAATAATCTACAGAATACCCTGGTATTTTGTATTGGCAATACCACTGCTTCGGAGGCAAAAAAACACACTGATATGGTGGTAGTAGCCAATACTCCAACAGTGGAAGGAGTACTTGATCAGGTACTTTACTTCATCAGTAATGGTGTAGATAAGTGAAAGGAATAAAAAAATAATTAATAAAATATATGCTGCATATGCAGTATCAGAAGAGAAATGATAAAGAACGATTTATTTTTAAGAGCGTTAAAGGGAGAAACAGTATCAAGACCTCCAGTATGGATGATGCGTCAGGCAGGAAGGTATTTACCTGAGTTCAGAGCACTAAAAGAAAAGTATGATTTTTTTACAAGATGTAGAACTCCGGAATTAGCGGCAGAGATCACGGTACAGCCTATAGATATTATTGGTCCGGATGCAGCAATTCTGTTTAGTGATATCCTGGTGATACCACAGGCAATGAACATTGAAGTAGAGATGAAAGATGGTGTCGGACCATGGTTGCCTAATCCGGTTCGTACTATGGCAGACGTAGATAAGGTAGTTGTACCGGATGTGCACGAAGAACTGGGGTATGTTTTTGACGCAATTAAGTTGACAAAAGAACAATTGGACAACAGAGTTCCTTTAATTGGTTTTGCAGGTTCTCCATGGACTATTTTATGTTATGCAGTACAAGGACAGGGATCTAAAAACTTTGATCAGGCAAAAGGATTGTGTTTTTCTCAGCCTCAAGCAGCGCATAAATTATTACAAAAAATTACAGATACTACCATAGCATATCTAAAAGCCAAAGTAGCGACAGGAGTAAATGCAGTGCAAATTTTTGATAGTTGGGGAGGAATGTTATCCCCGGTAGATTATCAAGAGTTTTCGTGGAAATACATCCAGCAGATTGTAGATGCCTTAAAAGATGAAACTGAAGTTATTGTTTTCGGAAAAGGATGTTGGTTTGCATTAAAAGAAATGGCAGAATCAGGAGCTTCAGCTATTGGAGTAGACTGGACATGCTCAGCCAGAAATGCGAGATATTTAAGTGGAGGGAATATTACACTACAAGGAAATTTTGATCCTTCGAGATTATTATCGCCTCCGGGAGAGATTAAAAAGATGGTTAAGCAGATGATTGATGCATTTGGCAAAGATCGATATATTGCTAATTTAGGACATGGTATTTTACCCAATATTCCTGTGGATAATGCCAGAGCTTTTGTAGATGCGGTCAAAGAGTATGGAACATACTAACAGATGCGAATTATAGTATAAATCGACTGTTTTTGTATCCATTTTATAAGGGGCTTTTTTGTTTATCAATTACGAAGTAATATATGTTTAAAAACATTTTATCTGGAATTAAATCTTATTTTGGGACAGTATCGTTAATCTCAAAATTGAAATTGTGGAAGTATTTTGCAATTCCGATTTTGATCAGTTTTCTGTTGGGAGGTGTTTTTATTGCATTGGCATATTTTCTGGCTTCTCCGTTAGGAATGCTCATATCCAAAATATGGGTATGGGAATATGGAAAAGAAACATTTACTTCTATCAGTGTGTACCTGGGAGGCTTTCTTGTTATTGTAATGGGAATTGTCGTGTATAAGCATATTGTAATGGCTTTATCAGCACCATTTATGAGTCCGGTTTCTGAGAAAGTAGAACGGCATTTGGTCGGAGATATATCACATATACACAGACAGACAACCTTTAGAGCACAATTATTAAGAGGAATTAGGATCAATATAAGAAACCTGATACGAGAGCTCATTTTTATTTTACCCCTTGTTGTTTTAAGTCTGATTCCTGTGGTTGGGATAGTCGCTACAATTTTGATTTTTGTAGTACAGGCGTACTATGTTGGTTTTGGGAATATGGATTATACAATGGAACGACATTTTTCATATAAAGACAGTATCGAATTTGTCAGAAAACATAGAGGAGTAGCCATAGGAAATGGTCTTCTGTTTATGCTGATGTTATTTATTCCAGTACTGGGATTTATTTTTACATTACCCATTTCGGTGGTAGCCGCTTCTACAGAAACGGTACGGGTATTGAAAAATGAGAAAAAATTTGAAGGAACCACCTTGGAAACTAAAGAAATATGAAAGAAAAATTTTATCAATATATTCAGGAGTTACAGGATACTATAACAGCTTCTTTAGAGAAGATAGATGGGAAAGCTACCTTTAAACAAGATATTTGGGAGCGGGCAGAAGGTGGAGGAGGAAGAACAAGAGTGATAGAGAATGGAGCTGTTTTTGAGAAAGGGGGAGTGAATATTTCGGCAGTACACGGACCATTACCAAAGACAATGCAGCAGTATTTCAAGGTTGGAGATGTAGATTTTTTTGCCTGTGGGTTATCTCTGGTAATCCATCCCAAAAGTCCAATGGTACCTACAGTACATGCTAATTGGAGATATTTTGAAATGTATGACAAACAAGGAGCTATTGTCGATAGCTGGTTTGGAGGAGGGCAGGACTTAACACCTTATTATCTGTTCGAGGAAGATGCGCAACATTTTCATCAGGTGTGCAAAGATGCTTGTGATAAACATGATACTACTTTTTATCCTGCGTATAAAGAAAAATGTGATACCTATTTTTATAACGCGCATCGAGGAGAAGCAAGAGGAGTAGGAGGATTGTTTTTTGACTACTGTAAGAAAACAGAAACAAAAACAATGGAAGACTGGTATGCCTTTGTTACGGAAGTAGGAAATAGTTTTTTGCAGGCGTATTGTCCTATTGTAGAGAGAAGAAAAGAACTTCCGTTTACCCAGGAACAAATCGATTGGCAGGAGATCAGAAGAGGACGATATGTGGAGTTTAACCTTGTCCATGATAAGGGTACTTTATTCGGGTTAAAAACAAACGGACGTATCGAAAGTATCTTGATGAGTCTTCCCCCCAGAGTACAATGGCGATATGATCACCATCCCGAAGAAGGAAGTAGTGAGAATGACCTGATTTCTGTGCTAAAAGCACCGAGAACATGGGTGTAATATCATAATTATCGTTAATAAAGAGAGCTCCTGATATATTTTTGGTAACTTTATTGGTGCCGCTAGAAAGAGTATAATGCCTCGAGGCTTGTCTGGAGTAGTTTACGGAGTTGATCATGCGTTGAGATTGTCTGGTGGTATCCTTAAAGAATTCGGGTATGAGAACTTCTATTTTTGTTTTTCTGGCAGTAGTTATATGTGGATGCGCTATCGAGTTGCCTCCTACCACAGATAACATCAATAAAATTTTTGAATCAAAAGATTTTACTTTTGCCTTTATTAATTCAGAAGGAAACGAAAAATCCTTAAGTTTTGTCAATGATTATTTAGTCTATAAGAGTGAAGCTCCTACCTACAGAAGAGAGGTTACCTATCAGGAAGTAGTATTAATTAACCGCTTTATTCAGGAACTGTTGGATGATCATCAAAACGATATAACCTCAGATAAAAGTGCCTATTATAAGGTATATAATACAGCTTATAAAATAAGGATGTACCCAAAACAGCTAGGTGAAGAAAGGTTCATGGAGCTGCTTTCATTTTTAAAATTAGTGGACTGAATCTTTCGTAGCGATAAATCGAGCTGTAAAATCACGGTTTTCTGCTGTCAGATTAAAAAAAGTTTCTTGTATTGGTTCTTTGTCTGATATGGTTATCTCGAAAGAGGAAAGAGAAGAAATCAGTGAGTGGACATTGAGCTTTATTTTTTGTCCTTTTTGAATTGCTTTTTTATTCTTTTCAATAAGGTGCAGGTTCTTATTTATACCAGTGATCTTTCCAAAAATTAAAGAGCCATGTTGCAGGTGATATACTCCGTCAGCTGTTTTATGAAATTGAGTAAATCCTTTATAGATATTTTCCTGATCCATATACCCTAAGAAGTTCGTTTTGAAAAGAGGTTTGGTATTTTCAAAATTGAATTTCACAATGGCGTAATCAGAAGGGTTAATAAAAAGAGTTCCTTTAAATTTACCCTTTCTTCCGGGAGAAAATTGAATTTGGTACAAAGGAATGGTATGGATGGTGGTATCTTGCAGTCGCTGGAATACATACCGTCTGGATTTGCTTAATATGTCGAGATAATACCCTTCTCTGACCAGATCGTAAGAAAAGCTTCTTCGTATAGCATATTTGCATTTTTCATGGAAACTATAATCGTTCTGTCGGATAATGGAATCGATATGCTGAGTTGTACTAATAAGACCAGATTTGGTTTTTAATTTAGAATTAGAAAGCATACTTCTTTTTAATGTTTCTGAGAAATCGCGAAAGATGCGCGCAGCTTTTTTATGAGCTTCTTTATTGTATGTTTCAGTTCCTGTATTCAGAACTAATTTGCTTTTGTAAAGAGAAGAAAGGTAGGTGCCGGTGGCTGTATTGTAATATTTTAGTGTTTTAGGGTATGAAGAAATAAGACTGTCAATATAGTTTTGATCTATTTCGGAAATAGAAGATTGTTTTAGCCGGATTCTAAGGTTGTTTATCGTAGTTTTTTCTGCTGTCTTTATATGAATTAGACTCGTGGTGGTTTGATTTTTTGAATAATTGCTGGAAAGTTTATTTTTTGTTTTTGAGATAATTTCATCAGCGGTTAATTTTTTATCAGAAATGAAGACACTCTCCAGGGCAATTGTTTCAGGAAACAATGAAATGACACCAGGGATCTCTTTAATTTTCCTTTTTGAAGTGATATACCCTAAAGAAGCAATATGAATAGAAGCATTCATACCATAGTTAGCAGGAAGTGAAAGGGTAAAAGTGCCATCATCATTGCTAATGGTTCCTTCTTTTTGATCTTTTGTCGTTATTGTAGCAAATGGTATAGGTAATTTTGTTTTTCCATCAATTATTTTAGATCGTATTGTCTGAGATGACACCTGTATAGTATACATGAAGATTGCGATGCTCAGAAGAGATATTCTCATAGAGTGAAGTGCTATTGTTTTTTCAAAAAAAAGGACAATACATACTGTTGTTTGTTGCACGTTTTTCCTTTTGTAGAAAAAGGAATGCTATATAGTTTAAAATGTTTTTTTGTGAGAACATACGGAAGGTTTTTTATAGATAAGTAATATTTACAACATGTGATTTTCTGATAAATTCTCTTTGTATACTATAAGTAACCTCGTGTTAGTTTTTATGTGTAGTTATTTGATATAGTGTTTATTAATGGTTGTTAGGAAGGTGTTTTTGTGTCAATACCACAAACTTTAGGAGTCAATTTTTTTGATTTTTTTTTCTTCAAAATTAGGGATTAAAGTATACTGCGGTTTTCCGAAATTTTTCCTACAAAATTGGATTTTGTTAAAAAAAGGCGATCACTATTTTTATGAAATCGTTAACGTTTTTTTGTTAGGGATCCTAATAATTTTATAAGTAAGGAATAGCTTTTAACCGGTTGATATTTTTAATGTTATTTCTTGTGATACCTTATAAATCACATAAAAAAAAGGCGTAAATCCTGAATACGTTAATTAAGGAATCATTCACACATTAATTTAATTATTATGAATTTTTTTTCAAATAAAGTGTTGACAGTTGCTCTAGTGAGTGCAGTTGTTTTTACCATATTTAGTTTTAAAGCAGATCAGGTTTCTCTGGGAGAAACAAAAGAAGTTGCTTATGAGTTTGTTGATCAAGATACCAATGTTCAACCAGTTGCTTTTAGAACAGCAGTAGTGCGTGCCACACGTAGAGCCTATAGATGGGCAGAGAGACAATATGTGGTAACAAGAGAGGTGACTCCACATTATGTTCGGGAGGCGACTCAGTACATTCGTACAGTTTGGGTTGCTCCAGAAAATACTGGAGGTACTATAGCAGAGGTGATGCACCATAAGCTTAGTTCTTTAGATAAATAGGAGATAGCAAAAGAGAAGCTGTTTATAGGCTTCTCTTTTTTGTTTGTAATTATTTTATTTCAGTCTGTTATGAAACAAAAGACAATATATTATACTACGTTTTTAGTGTTTTCATTGTATTGGGGAGCGACTATTTTTTTTAATGCGCCTGATAATTATATGAAAATTAAACTCATGGAAGAGGAGAGTGTTTTCAAAACTTTTTTTTATCAAAATTGGAGTTTTTTTGCTCCCCCACCGAATACCAATGAACGATTGTACTGTGTTATTTATGATAAGCAAGATAGTACGGTTGCCAAAGTACTAGAGTTAGTCACTCCTATTATTGAAAGAAAGGTCCAAAAGGCTCCATTTAATTCTAAGGATGATATTATGGATTATGTGATATCCAGTTCTACAGTAAGTCTTAATAATAAGATGGTGTCTCTAAATGAAACTGTATCGTATCTGGAAACTAAAGATACCTTGACAGAAAAAGAAAAAGAAAATATTCTGATTGAAGGAGTTCAGGCGACAGGCCATTTTAATACACTGCTGAAATACTCAAGAGAAATAGCCCTGGAAAAAGGTATAGATCTAAATAAATATTTGATTTCTCTGGAGTATGCAAAAGTGCCTATTCCTAAGTTTGTCGATCGACATAAAAAAGAGCTGGAACTAAAAGAAGAACTCGTGTTTAAGAGCAGATTATTTGACTTGTCTGATCCTACCCTATTTAAAAAAAGAGTGTTTGATCCCTATAGTCAGCACGTTCAACTATAAATAATAAAGTAACAATGAAGACGAAACAATTTTTTTTAGATCGCATAATTGATAGGTTGACCATTCAGCATAATTTTTCTTTTTATACAGCTTGCCTAAGAATATTTATATGTTTATATCTGCTAAAGGATGTTGTTATAACAATGAATTTCAAAGACCTTTTTTATAAAGGAACTATGTATCTGGAGTCGGGGGATTCTACGCTGCTGGAATTATTGGGGATCTCAACAGCGTTGGTGCGAGATCATTTCGAAATCTTTAATGGAATATATATAATCCTGATCGTTTTGTATTTTTTTGGAGTAGGAAAAAACCTGACCGCTTTGTTTTTATGTATGTTCTACGAAGTGATTCAGAATTTTACCTGGATTACACTTAACGGAGGAGACAACTTGCTGAAGTTCGTGTTATTGTATATGGTTTTTATTAACTCGTATGAATATTTTTCCATTAATAAACAGCAGTTTAAAAGTCAATCTGTAACCAGGTTTTCTCATTTTTTATCCAACCTAGGAGGGTATTCTATCTGTGTACATCTGTGTTTGGTATATTTCGTTTCTGCAATGCATAAAATTCATGCAGATGTATGGTTTAATGGAATTGCAACGTACCAAACATTATCACTAGAACGCTTTGGTGGGGATACGTCTATAAATAAATGGCTGGCTAAAAATGGGATTCTTGTGACCTTATCCACTTATGGGACAATTCTTGTCGAATTATTTTATCCCGTATTGGTATGGTTCAAAGAAACAAAGGTATTATTTATTGTCAGTGCCATAGGTTTGCACCTCAGTATTGCTGTTTTGATGATGCTATATGATTTTCAACTCCTATTCATAGCATTGCAGGGGATGTTTATCAGTAATAAATTTTGGGTATCTCAACTAGAGAAGTTGAAGAAAAAACCATGGGTGCAAAAACTTGTACCCTCTGATAAAAAAATAAGCCCTGTGAGCTGAAGAAAAGAATGAGGAATAGCGATATATTATTCCTCACTTTTTATCGGTACTGCCAAAGGACTTGCTTCGAGGTGGTTTACTTAATCCAGAACTTTAAAAGCTTTGATCGCAGTATTTGGTTCTATAATATTATATCCTTCCCAAAACTCAGGCGTATATTTTGATAAATACGTAGGTTTGCTATTCTTGTTTTCTTTATGAGTATCATAAGTAGCTTGATCGATGTTCTCAGAATTAAAGACGACAAGCTCTGATTTATATATGGTAGACATAACCATGTCAATCCCTAATGATAATTCGTTCTGTTTTCTTTTTCCTGAGACGAACTTGTTCTTTTCGATGATTTTTAAAGGACGGTTTACACCAAACTTTTCTCCGGTAATCTTTTCCATAAAACGAAGATCGTATTTTTGGTTTGCGTTCTTTGAAAACAGTAACTTCCCTTTATAGGTAGTTTCCTGAAACATAAGTCCCAATAGTTTAAAGCTTTTTAATAATCGGGTGTTTTCATAATCGATACGAACCACCGCAAAATCTTCTGTGTTAATATATAACGTTCCTTTAAAATCTCCCCTCCTTTTAGGGGTGAATTCGATAATATATACACTGTTATCGTCTATATAGGTATAGTCCTTTAAGGAGAAATGATACCTTCCCGGTTTTTCTAAAATATTTAGTTTGGATGCTCCGTGAATAAACAGCTTAGAGAAGAGTTGATTGATGTTGCTTTTACTGGAAATAAAAAAGCCATTATTTTTATTTGGGGAATCGATAGCTTCTTTAACCGCAGCGGCTTCTTTCTCATGCTCTATAATTGAGTCTACCTGGACTTTCTGACTAAAGATCCCGGATTTAAATTTTAAATAAGAGTCTTTTTTTACATTGTTTTTAAAGATGGTTTCTATCTTTTTGCCCATTTCTTCCAACGACCCGGTATTGTTTTTATCATATAGTTCTGCTGCTTTGATGATGGATAGTTTTTGTGTATTCTTATTGCCGTATAAATCCCCTAAAATTTCTGTGTAATACGATGTTTTTTGTGGGATGGTGGTAATTACACTATCCACAAATGCTTTATTAAACTCTTCTATGGTTGATTTTTTGAAGTCGACATCTAATTTACTCAGGTTTGTAAAATCGGAGTTTCTTAAAAACAATCTTTTGTGAGTAAGCGACGTATTGTAATTTTCTTGTAGTCGTTCTGTTGTTTTTTCTATGATTTCCGCTGCGCTTAGATGTTTGTTAGAGATAAATACACGGCTGAGTTCAATCGTTTTTGGAGCTATGGCAATAATACTGTCGATTGGAATGTGAAAAGCGACAGCCGTTTTTTCGTATCCCATAGAAGAGATGTAAATCGAATCTTGGGGAGTGTGCTTTTTAGAGATCGTATAACTAAACATACCTTCTTCATTAGTAATCACTCCTTCATTAGGAAAAAACTCAATAGTAGCATATGGAATTGGGGCTCCTGTTTTTTGGTCAATTACTCTCGAGGTAATTGTCTGAGAAAAAGAGATAGTAGACAAGAAGAGGAATAATATTAGTAAGGAACCCGTAATTTTTTTCATAATGGATGGTATTTTGATTGATGATGATATACAGAAGACTGATTGGGAATGAATTTGTTACATGAAGCCTGGTATAAAAATGTCATAAATAGAAAATCACGACTAAAACAGCGCTTTTTAATCGTGATTCTCAAGAGACAACTATTCAATAAGGGATTCCCTTATTATGAGATAGTGTTTGTCTGTAAGTTAGTATAAAAAATTATAATTCATCAACATTTTTTAGATTATCTCCTGATGTTCTGTCAATGAGTTTATTATAAGGGTCAATGCCTGCTTTTACCGGTTTTTTATCAGTGATAATTGTAAAGGTGTTTTCTCCGGGAGACAGCCATTTTCTATTCAGATAATACGGGTTTTTAATAGGCACATCTTCTGCATCGGTGATATCCTCTCCAAAAAGACCAATCTCTATATAGTTGGTGTTTGTGTCTGTTTTTATTTCCTTACCACTATCGCTGTAGTATGTTTTTTTAGAATCGACGGTAAAGGTGGTTTCATAGGTGTCGTCTTCCAGCTTTTTAGTAGTCGCTTTAGTAACCCTGTTTTCGTATAAAACAATCTCTTTGAATCCGTCATCTACTGCATATTTTAGAGAGTCAGGTGTGATGTCTCTGATGGCGTGATAAAGATTTTCAGAGGTTGGGTATACCCCTTTTTCAAAATACTTGTATTCCATAAGAAAAGATTGCAGTGCCTGATTCATTTTTTCTTCTCCAATCAAGTCCTGTAATTCGTACATAATCATAGATCCTTTTCTATACCAGATATGTTGACCGATTTCTACATTGAGAAGAGATCGTTCGGGTTTAAGACTGAAACTTCGGCTTCTTAGGTAATTATCAAGAGAGTATTTGAGAAAATTTTTGATTCCGTGTTCTCCATATTCATGTTTCATTGTCATGAGCGAAGTATATTCTGCCAGTGTTTCTGAGATAATATTAGCTCCAGAGGTTTTACTAGGAGTAACAATATGCCCCCACCATTGATGTGCAACTTCATGAGTAGTTACCCGGAATGCATAATTAAAATCTTCTGCCTTGTCAAAATCAGCTACAAACCCAAAATCTTCTGAGTAAGGAATAGTAGTAGCAAAAGATTGTGCAAAAGTAGCATAGGCAGGAAACTCTACAATTCGAATCACAGAATTAGGATATTCATAAAAGTTTTTAGAACAGTAGTCCAGAGCTGCCTTGACTCCATTAATAAAATGCTTCAGATTTCTTTTGTGTTTTGGAGAGTGATAGATCTCAATAGCCACTTCTTTTCCTTTGGGGGATATCCAATTAGCCTTTTCGGTATCATAAGAAGCAGATACGACATTAAAGAATAAATCGGTAGGAGACTCTAACTGATATTGATAATACGCTCGTTCGTCTTTTGTCCATTGTTTTTTTAAAATTCCGGGAGCAATAGCAATCTGATCCTTAACCGTACTAATGGTTGCTTCGAAATTTAGATAATTAGCATCTTCATTAAACAAATTCTTTTTTAGAGCAGCAGAATCTGTTCTGGGAGGAAACAGATACTCTAGTTTTTCCAGTCCGTGTTTTCTTCTGATTCCATTGTCTACCAGGCTTCTTTCATAGTAGAATCTAGGGAAAATAGAACTGTTTATAAAGGAGCCATTGTATAGAATTTCTTTTTCCAGTTGATTAGCAAATCCTTTAGCTTCAGAGGAAACTTCCACCACTAAAGAAGCCTTGGTGCCAGGAAGTAGTGGTTTGGGTAATTTATATATGGAAACTCTATAAACACTATCTTGTATTGCAGGGGATAGTACCGTATTGTTATACGTTACTTTGGTCAGTTTGGTATTTGCCCCCGGATAGGTGATTTCCATAAACAGTGTATCAATGGGGGTAGGATAATTATTGGTGATTGTATATACCCCTTTTGCCGCAACACTTCTTTTTTTTGGGAAAAGATCAATAGCCACTTTTAAATCCGTGACCTGAGGATGTGCTTTATCCAGGTATTTTGAGTATTTTTTCTCAGCTTCTACCTGAACTAAATTATTGTATTCTTCTCCGTGAATTTTATTGAGAACTTTTAGGTTGTAATAGCAAAAACCTGTAATGGCAATAAAAGAAATTAATGCCAGACATAGACCTAAACCAGTTTGTATCGAAAACCGGTTTTTCGCTAGCGTTAAACGTTCTTTTCCGGAAGAAAAGAAACCACGAGTCCAAAACAACTTTCCTATGATGACTAACAATAAAGTTAGGGATAGCCAATATGCATTCATCCACATAGTGCCTTTTAAGTAATGACCAAAACCATTCAAGTCGCTGACAAAGCTGGGGGTGGTATTCCCAAATAGTAATAAAGGGTTGTTGCTTTTAAAACCAAGAGAAACCAACATTGGGAGTCCAATATAGATGGCAATGATGATAAAGTGACCTAAAAATTTATTGTTTACAATAACATGAATAAAAAATGCTAAAAAAAGTGTAATGAGATAGGCAGGGAGAACGGATGTGAAATAAAAGGTAAAATACATTCCCAGTTCATACTTGGTGTATCCTAAGAAAGTCTGATAGAGCAACCCTAATAAAATATTAGCAAAGACTAGTAAAACAGCAATACCTGATAGGGAAAGGATCTTGGAAAGATAAAGACTGGTGTTTTTGATAGGCAACGCATCATAAAAAACAAATGTTTTGTTTTTTCGGGTTCGGTGAACTGCTTCTCCTGCATAAATGATCAATATAACAATAGCTAATAAAGTGACACCTCCCGAAAGCTTTTCTACCATAAATCTGGTCAGGGGTAGATTTGGTGTTTCGTAGGTTTTATTGGATAAATAGGTAGTAAAAATTGCAATAATCCCCCCGATAATTAAAAGAATGCTGAAAATAGGATCTTTAACAATTGATAAAAACTCTATTTTGGTTAATGATACTAAGTTATTGATGTTTGTTTTCTTATCAAATTTTTGAGTAGGAATGAGTGTCCCGGAAGAGACAAAAGCATCCGTATCGGTTTTTTGCTTTTTGCTTTTGGATAACAGAAAGCTTTTGTAATTAAAGCGAAAAAGAGTGAGAAAAAACAAACCGAATGCAATGCCAAGCCAGATAAGTCTGTTTAGTAAAAACTTTCCGTATATCGGAAGTTGATTTGAATTAAGTTCATTGATGGACCAGTATTTTTTTACAAACCGAAAAGCTCTTCCGCCAAAAGGATCTAAGTATACGCTGAGCCATTGATTATCGAATGAATTCAGGATATTTCCAGAAATGCTGTAGAGAATGAATAGTAAGATCCCCCCGAGATAAATAATAGGCATCTTCTTGAAAAATGCCATCAGGCAAAAGAAAAGAGCCCCTACGAGTAAGGCATTTATTTGCAGAATAAAGAAGAAGGGCAATAGGTAAGAAGAAGGATGAAAAGACATAAAAGTACCGTAATCAGGTCTATCTAAAAAGATACTAATCCCAAAACCAATAAGTACTCCTAATGTGGTGCATATATTTAATAAGGATGCGATAGCAAAACTTCCTAGAAAACGACCTAATACATAGGATTTTTGAGAAATAGGGAAAGTGAAATAGGTCTGTGCAGTATGGTGTTCTTTATCCCGAAAAATAGGAACCCCCATGATAGCGGCATAAAAGAAAATAGAAAGGATCGATATAATAGTAATGATATCTATGATATTGTTAGGGCTGTTGGTGAATTCTGCGGTCACGGATTTTTGAAGCACAGCAGCCAGTATTCCCATACCAAGGCATAGTGTTACATAGATCCAGGTGACAGGTCTTCTCAGTCTATATTGCAGTTCGAATAAGAATATTTCTTTCATCAGTTTTTTATTTATAAAGCAGTTGGGTGCTTTTCACGAAATGTCATGTTTGATAGAAAAATAGATGTTTATACATCTGTTTTTTCTGAAATGATTACAGCGTTAGAGGTGCTTTTTTAGGGCGGGAGATACTATAAAAATAGAAATCTTCGAGGTCATTGGCTATCGGGAGAAACCCTTCACCTGGAGGAGTCTCACTAAAGATGTTGATATTTAATTTTCCAGCCCTTAGGTAATTGGTCAAAACATTATAATGGGCTTCATAATCAGCTAATGCTGATTTTTCAATGCTTTTAGAATAGACTTTTTGATTTAGTGTGTCAGAAAGTTCCTGAGGTTTTCCCTTTACTAAAATTTTCCCTTCATTAAAGACAGCCATCTCATGGCATAAGTTAATAACATCATCTACAATGTGCGTACTGAGAATTACCACAGCATTTTCTCCTAATTCGCTCAATAAATTATGAAAACGGTTTCGTTCCATCGGATCAAGCCCTGCAGTAGGTTCATCTACAATAATCAACTGAGGGTTTCCTATTATTGCCTGTGCAATCCCAAAACGTTGTCGCATCCCTCCGGAAAAATCCCCGAGGTTTCTGTTTCTGAATTTGTATAAGTTTACTTTATTAAGAAGTTCCAGTACATATTCTTTTCGTTCTTTGGTATTCGTAATTCCTTTTACTTTTGCAATATGAGTTAACATCATTTCTGCGGTTACTTTGGGGTATACCCCAAAATCCTGAGGGAGATATCCTAAAATTTTTCTGAGCTCCTCCGGTTGTTTAAAAACGTCAATGTCGTTAAAAGTTATAGCTCCGCTATCAGCTAATTGCAAGGTAGCAATCGTTTTCATTAAAGTAGATTTTCCTGCCCCATTAGGACCGAGAAGACCAAACATTCCTTTCTCTAAGGTGATACTCACATTATTTAATGCTTGTGTCCCGTTGGCATATGTCTTATTTAGGTTTTTAATCGTAAGCATACAATTCTTTTTATGAATCAATTTATGAATTGGACGCTATTTTTGATGTTATGTTACAGCAGGTGTTTTTCAGACTGTTAAAAGAGGAGAAAACTAAGGAGGAGAAATAGAGACGATAGGAGATATATTGGTATCTTTGCTAGATCAAAATATAGTAGGAATTCATGCAACAAATTCGAAGAAACAGAAGATTGAGAACGAACGAGGCGATTCGATCTTTAGTAAGAGAGCAACATATTACACCGAATGATTTTTTAGTTCCCCTTTTTGTCGTAGAAGGGAAAAATGTTAGAGAAGAAATTCCGTCTATGCCGAATTATTACAGGTATAGCTTAGATATTTTAGAAAAAGAAGTAAAAGAATTATGGGCGCTGGGGTTGAAAGCTGTATTGTTGTTTGTAAAAGTGCCGGATCATCTCAAAGATAACCAGGGGACAGAAGCTGTTAATCCTGATGGATTGATGCAACAAGCCATAAAAACCGTAAAAAATGCTACGCCCGATATGCTGGTTATGACAGATGTAGCATTGGATCCATACTCCTCTTACGGACATGATGGGATAGTTGAAGAAGGATATATAGTGAATGATAAGACATGCGGTGTTTTAGCAAAAATGGCATTGTCTCATGCGCAGGCAGGAGCAGATTTTGTCGCACCCAGTGATATGATGGACGGTAGAATTCTCGCAATGAGAACCTTGTTAGAAAAAGAAGGTTTTTTTAATACGGGAATTATGAGTTATAGTGCTAAGTATGCCTCCGCATTCTATGGTCCATTTAGAGATGCACTGGATTCTGCTCCCGGTTTTGGAGATAAGAAAACATATCAGATGGATTTTTCCAATAGAGAGGAGGCGATAAAAGAAACGTTGATGGATATTGATGAAGGAGCTGATATTGTAATGGTAAAACCAGGATTATGTTATCTGGATATTGTCAGAGATGTGAGAGATGTGGTTGATGTCCCTGTAGCGGTATATCAAGTTAGTGGTGAATATGCAATGATCAAAGCAGCTGCCGAAAAAGGATGGTTGGATCATGATGCTGTCATGATGGAACAATTGATAGCAATGAAGAGGGCAGGAGCATCTGTAATAGCGAGTTACTTTGCAAAAGATGCGGTAAAACTTATCGGATAATAAGCAAGAAGAAGCATTCTTAAGAAGTGACAGAAGGCAACTGCCTCAGGGCAAAGCCTGCAAAGTATTCAAAAGAAACTACTATAAAATTGTAAGACAGAAGTGTCAGAGCGTTTAAGCCTACTTTAGTAAGTTAAGTAAGGGATCGTTTTTATTCCTTTTTGTGTGCTTTAATAAGACTAAGAATTCATGGCAGAATTATTCAAAAACATATACAACCTCTCTTTTTTTAATAAGATAATTCCTTATGTAAAAAAAGTGGTCCCGTATTTTGAAGCTGAAGAGTTTATCCGAAAAATAGTTGATAAAGATTGGGAAAAGAAAGAGCTGAAGCAACGAATGCGTCATATAACAGAAGTGCTACATAGCTGTCTTAAAGGGACATTTTCTGATCAGGCTGCTGTAATTACAGATGTTATTGATATGCTGGAAAAAGAGGGGATTAGAGAAGAAAGTATAGAATTCATGTTTTTTCCAGATTTTATAGAAATGTATGGGATATCACAATATGAAATATCGATAAAAGCCATTGAAAGAATTACACAGTTTACCAGTTGTGAATTTGCAATTCGTCCGTTTATTATCAAATATCCCGAAAAGACGATTTCTCAGATGCTACTCTGGTCAACACATACACATCCTATGGTAAGGAGGTTAGCAACAGAAGGTTGCCGTCCCCGCTTGCCTTGGGCGATGGCATTACCAGAACTCAAAAAGAATCCAGCGCCAATTCTCGCTATTTTAGAACAATTAAAAACGGATGAATCAGCATCTGTACGGAGAAGTGTAGCCAATAACCTTAATGATATTTCCAAGGATAATCCCGAGATCGTTATTGATCTGGTTCAAAAGTGGAAAGGAATCTCTAAAGAGGTGGATTGGGTAGTGAAACATGCCTCCAGAACATTGTTGAAAGCAGGAAATACAAAGGTATTACAGTTATTTGGTTTTGGAGCGGTAGATATGATAACAATCAGTGATTTTACGATACACACGCCAACGGTGATTATCGGGGATGCACTCCGTTTTTCATTTTTAGTAAAGAATACCAGCTCCCATGCTATAAAAATCAGGGTAGAATACGGGCTTTACTATATGAAGGCGAATGGGCAACTGGCAAAAAAAGTGTTTAAGATCAGTGAAAAATCATATGCAGGAAACTCGGTAACTCCTATTAGTAGAAAACAATCCTTTAAGATCATTACTACGAGAAAATTCTATGTGGGAAAGCATAAGATTTCTTTGATTTTAAACGGAAAAGAACAAGAAGCACATGGGTTTTTGTTAGTAAAATAAAACCAATGATTGGAAATAAATAATTGACTTGGTTATGGTTTTCCGTAAAATTTAGAATCTTAATTCCTTTAGTTTCGAGAGTGATAAACTCTTAAAACTAAAAGGAAGCATTGAAAAAAATTAGTACAGTTGGAATCATCGGTCTTGGTGCAGTAGGTTGTGGCATCGGTTACTTTATTCAAAAATCAGGAAAACAAGTAATCGCTTTTAAGAATAAAAGCAAACAAGAAAGCGTAAATAAGTCAGGGATTTTTAGAGAAAACATAAAAATCCGAAACAGTGCAAAAAATATAAACGTACCTCCAAAAGATGTATTTAAACCAGAAATAACATATTCTTTAGATGATCTCATAAAGAAAGCAGACCTTATTTTGTATTGTGGGTTATTTCCTGAATATGATAATGTCTATCAATTAAACTATGAACAAAAAGAATACATAAAAGATAAAAAGATTCCTTTTTTGATTTTTCCGGGAGTGTTTGGGGCAAATTGGATGATGTCTTCTGATGATTTTTTTTCGGGGATAGTAGCTTATTCTCCTGTGTTCTCTACGAGAGAAAAAGAACAATACGGGAAAGAGGAGATCATCAATATAAAAGGGGTAAAAAGTGCTATACCATTAGCTTATGAAGATCAAAATCTTAGACGTATTCTGATACACTTTTTTAATGAGGTATGTGGATTTAATAAGGATACAGACACATTTGTAGATGGAGGGAGACCTCTATTCGCATCTTTAGGTTCTCCAATTGCAGCAATCAATGGAGCAGCCATATGTGATAATGGAGAGCAATTGTTAGCAGCAAAAGGAAATAAAATAAAAGTAGCGCTTTACGCCTTGCGTCACCAATATGCAATACTATTTGAAGAAGTGTTCAATGAACAGTTAAAAATTGGAATGGTGTTGGGGGCTGATAAAAAAATTCCAACTATTAAAGATTGGCTAAGGAATAGATTACAAAAAATAAGAAATGGGACAATATCAGAAATGCTTTTCGAAATCTATAAAAATCAATATGTAACGATTTCTGAAAATGATAGAAGAATAAAAGAAACAGGAAGAACATTGCTCTTTTTCAAAACATTTGCAGAGGAAATAGGAGAAAGTGTCCCTGCTGTATGTCAGTTACTTGATGAGGTGAATTTGTTAAAAAAAAGACTAGGAAAATTACCATGCAACCCCAAACAGGAACAAGGTATTATTAAAGCTGCAAAGGAATATGCACGCTGGGCGCAAAGAAAAATGAGAAGTAAAGACAAGAGAAAAGAGGTGTTGTCTCCTTCTGTTTTTTGAGTATATTGTGCGACCTAGAAACTAATAAAAAAACGATGGATCACTCATTGAAATCGGAGCGAATTTTGACATTGCGAATAGACGCAAAAGATCTGTGGAAGGTGCTAACAGAATCAACATATACGAAACAATATATGTTTAATTGTGCTGTAACTTCCAATTGGGAAGCAGGAGATACGATTGTTTGGGAAGGGACCTATGAAGGGTATGAAGCTTTTCAAAAAGGTAAAGTAATCGAAATAATTCCTTATGAAAAGATAAAATATTCCACTTTTGATCCTAATTTCGGTCTGGAAGATATCCCGAAGAACTATATCCATGTGAGTTATCTGATATCTAGTGAAAATGATAAAACAATATTAAAAATTATCAACGAGACTTTTGATGGGAATTATGATCGGTTACACCATATCAATCAAGGATGGGAAATGGTCTCTGATAAGATAAAAAAGGTAGTGGAAACACTATAGGTTTTCTTTGTTGACGAGAGTGAGCATGAGGACTTTTTCTATGAATCGAAAACGTAAAACATACTTATATGTGCATGAAAACTGTATTGATTTGCTGGTTGATACCTGTATGGGTTTTTAGTCAAAAAGTGTCACTGGATGTATTTGAAAATTTAGTGAATAAAACATGGGTGGCCGAAGGAACCTGGGGAGATGGGAGTAACTTTAAACAGGAGTTAATCTTTTCATATGATTTGAATGGAACTATAATTACTGCAGATAGTTATGGTTTTGTAGATAAAGATCAAAAAGAATGGGGTAAACGTGCTCATGGAGTGCGACAGGTAGATGTAGCTTCAAATACCTTGGTTTTCTGGGAGTTTGATGTGTTTGGTAATATGACTACAGGGACAATGTATAGCAAGGGGAAAGATATCTATTACCAATATCGCTATGGTGAAGTGTTGCTTACGGATATGTGGAAGTATGTAAATGATGCCACTTACTCTTTTATTGTAGGGGAATTAATAGATGGAGAGTGGAAGAAAAAGTACTTGGAAACGACCTTTACGGTAAGTACGCAAGAAAAATAAAAACAGGGAGCATAGAAAACTCCCTGCGATCTTGATTTAAAAGAAATGTAGACGTAATTGCATTACGTTTAATAGCGAAATGAATATTTTGTAAATACTGGGAAATGATCCGATAAATCTTCACCGTTTTTCATAGGTCTCAATACCTTCATTTCAGGAGGTGTTACAGGAGATTTGTGTTCTGTACTATGTAAGATGTAATCTAAAGAATCATTGTAGTTCGGATAATTTTTAACAACGATTGTATTTTGATTCGAATAGGTCCCCATTTCTGTAGAAGGATTGAATGTGTAATTAATTTCAGCATGTAGAATATGCTTCATTTGAGCATAATCAGAGGGGTTTGTGTATTCGACATTCATATCCCCTGCATAGATAAGAGGTTCATTTTTTGAAATAGAAAAGCCAGTGATCCAGTTTTTTATTTCCCGAAGTTGACGCAGTCGTACGCTACTTCCGTTATAAGCATTATGATCCGCCTGAAGATGTGTTCCTACGATGTTGTATATGTAGTTGTCTTTTTTGATTTTTACAAAAGCAGCTCCTTTGTTTGCATAATAATCCGGAGTTCCATATCCCGAATGCTCGAAAACCAGCTGATGTTTTTCTAAAATAGGATATTTGCTGTATATGGTTACTCCTCCGTTGACAACAAACGGGCTGTTAGAGCAGTTGCCGCTGATTGAGTTCCAGTAGTTTCCCGCATAGCAAAATTGACCTACCAGACGGGTGTTATATGGATAATAACGTGATAGTTTATCTAGTAAATAGGTTTCTGCTTGTTGGTTAAAGCCTTCCTGAAAAACAATAACATCAATAGAATTGCGCATGCTTTTTAGGTATTCCAGTTGGGCAATGGCACGTTCTTTTTCTTTGTAATGACTAACCGAAGCAATACCAGGTAGATGAAAAATATTATAGCTCATTACGTGCAATGATTCTTGTATAAAAGGAACTTTAGAAGAACTCTCTTGTATCGTGTTTTGTAGCGTGGTATCATCATCTTTAGAACAGGAAACTAAAAATATAGAACAGAAAAATAAGGGGATAAGTACTCGAAATTTCATGGTTTGCGTTTTTTATTGTTTGTGAAACAAAAGTAGAAGGGAGATGCTATCTGCTGATTACTAAAAAGCTACTATTGTATTAAGAGTAGTGGTCGTATTTTAAATAAAAAATACTTGGTACGTAAATTCCCTCAGAATGAGATGTACGCAGCATTAAGAGGAGATCAGTACTGATTTTGAGACAAATTTTGGAATACTTAACCTCTGATATTTTTCATATAAGGATTGAGGTCAAAATAGATAGAATAGAGGTTTTTTGCAGATTAGATAAGGAACTTTGTGATAAAGTCTATATATTTAAGATCCAGCAATAAACAAAGAAACCAGATTCTTTTTATTGTTTCTCCATAGAAATCAAAGAGGACTAAGATATCGTTTTTATGAAGAGCTTTTTCTGATGGAAGGTTGAAAAAGTATACAAATGAAGACAATTAATGTTAGAGATGGGTGGCAAGGCAATTTTCTGTGGGAAGTAAATTTTTGAGAACGATTAAAACCTATGAAAAAAGACGAGTTAACCGTAGAAGAATGGGGAATGTTATTTCCGGTGATAATAAGACCACATAAAAAAGAATGGAATACAAATTTCTTGCAAGAGAAGAAGTTGTTAGAAAAAATACTTCCAGATCATACAATCAAACGCATAGAGCATTGCGGAAGTACTTCTATAGATGGGGTTTGTTCTAAGGATGTCATTGATGTAATTATTGGAATCCCAGAGGAAAAGGTGTTTGATCCAGAAGTTATATCGCAAATGAAGAAATACGGGTATCGGTATTTTAAGCAAGAAAAAAGTCATCCTCATTATATGATTTTTGTAAAGGGATTTGAATGTGGAGAAGGAGCAGAACAGCGGTTTTTTATTCATATGACGACCTTGAGTCACGAAGAAATCTGGGAACGCATTTTTTTTAGAGATTATCTGAGAACACATCCTGATATAGCAGAAGAATATGGAAGGTTAAAAGTCGAATTGGCAACTAAATTTGCTACTGATAGGATTTCATATAGAAAAGCAAAAACAGCATTTGTAATGAAGATAACCCACAAAGCAAAAACAGCATCTAAATGGTAACTTTTGTTGAGACAATTGTACAAGGCGCTATATAGAAGAACATTTTAATTTCAAGGGGAAACCCCAGGGTGTTTCAATCTCGATTATCAAGTAAAAAAAGGATCAGGAGTTCTTAATCCTGAAAATACAGACCAAAATGCGTACCTTAGCAAAAACAATTTTTGGAACACATTTTATGACACTTTTACTAGTATACGGGCTACTATCTATTTTCTTTTCTTTTTTATGTTCAATCCTTGAGGCTGTTTTGCTAAGTGTGACCTCCACATTTATCAATGTAAAGAAAAAAGAAGGGAAATCGTATGCCACAAAATTAGAAGACCTGAAAAAAGACGTTGATAAACCGTTAATTGCCATATTGACAATCAATACACTAGCACATACAGTAGGAGCTATTTTGGTTGGAGTGGAAGCAAAGAAAGCTTTTGGAGATGAAGGAAATGGAGTCTTGATAGTGTCGGTTGTTATGACTATTTTGATTCTGGTATTATCAGAAATTATTCCCAAAACAATAGGAGCTACTTATTGGAAACAACTATCTGGATTTACAGCAACCGTATTGCAAATTTTTATAGTTGTACTACAATGGACCGGGATTTTATGGATTCTGAGATTGGCAACTAAGCTAGTTGGGAAAAAAGGGCATCATGGTTCTATTTTGAGTAGGGAAGATTTTTCTGCAATGGCGGATATTGCCAGAGAAGAAGGAGTGTTTGAAGATTCGGAGTCGACAGTGATTAAAAATTTGCTAACCTTTAAGGAAGTAATGACGAAAGATGTGATGACCCCCAGAACTGTGATGAAAATTGCATCAGAAGATACTACAGTAAAAGAATTCTTTGATAAAAACGCACAACTTAGGTTTTCCAGAATACCGATATATAAAGATGATTCGGATAATATTACAGGAGTTGTTCTGAAAGATGAAGTGTTTAGAGAGATGGCCAATAACAATGGGAATATCCGATTAACTGATATAAAAAGACCAATCTTATATACTCATAGAAATGTTCCAATTCCTGAATTGTTTAACACTTTTATAGAGAAAAAAAACCATATCGCTTTAGTTGTTGATGAATATGGATCCGTAAGTGGTCTGGTAACTATGGAAGATGTTATAGAAACCCTGTTAGGATTAGAAATTATTGATGAAAGTGATGCAGAAAAAGACATGCAGGATCTGGCAAGAAAAAACTGGGAAAAACGAGCAAAACAAATGGGGCTGATTAATGATAAACCAGATTCGTAATGCATTCAATTGTAATAGAAACCCCCTTAGGCAAAGCAATTATCTCTGGAGATGATATGGGAGTTTGCGAAATTACAGTTACTAAAGAGACAGATATAGAACAATCAGCAGCAATACCTTCGTGTCTTCAGGAAGCTGCAGATCAGTTAAGTGCTTATTTCGAAGGGAAACGAACAACATTTGACTTGGAATTAAACCCCAAAGGAACGGTATTTCAAAAAAAAGTCTGGAAAATGTTATTGGAGATCCCATATGGGAAAACCTGGAGCTATATGGATATGGCGAAGAAAATGGGAGATCCTAAAACAATTCGGGCAGTGGCTACTGCGAATGGAAAAAACCCATTGTGGATCGTTGTACCGTGTCATCGTGTTATAGGAAGTGATGGATCCCTTACAGGTTATGCAGGAGGTTTATGGCGAAAAAAATGGCTATTGGATCATGAAAATCCTGTGAAACAACAATCTTTATTCTAGAGTACAATCTCAGGGATTAAATTTATAAATTAGTAGAGCTGTTCTTATCAGTACATAAGGAGTGCGCCGTTAGCTAATAATAAGCTCATTTATAAATATAAAAGCATGAAATACATCAAACGATTTTTTAAAGGTCTTCTGTTACTTTTAGGGTTGATTATACTCCTATTGTATATTTTTGACTACGATTATATTTTAAAAGGAGTCAGGGTTGTGTATCTCAAAGGATATACCTCTGCTTATATAGATGATTATCCCAGTTTTGATAATAGAACAATAAAAAAAGGAGAGACAGTTATTGCCTGGAAACAACACCCGGGATATAATACAGCTACCGCTACGGATAAGCTAATTGCTACAAACGAAAAATACGGAACGGTTGCTTATCTCATCATAAAAGATGATCAAATCTGGTATGAGAAGTATGAAGAAGGGTATGGAGTAAGCTCGAAGACAAACTCTTTTTCAATGGCTAAGAGTATTGTGACATTACTGTTGGGAAAAGCTATAGCGGATGGATATGTCAAAAACCTAGAGCAGCCAATCGGAGATTTTTTACCAGAGTTTTCAGAAGGAATAGCAGCTAAAGTTACTGTAGGAGATTTATCATCCATGTCATCAGGATTGGACTGGACAGAGCATTATACAAGTCCTTTTTCTATTACTGCCAGAACCTATTACGATGACGATATTCGACCGATATTTAAAAACCTTAAGATAATAGAGGAGCCAGGAAAATCGTATAAATACCTTAGTGGTAATACTCAGTTATTAGCAATGGTACTGGAAAAAGCCACAGGGAAAAACTTGTCGGATTACCTGAGTGAATCGTTGTGGAAACCTTTAGGAATGCAGCAAGATGCATTGTGGCAATTGGATAGTGAAGAAAACGGAATGGAAAAAGCCTACTGTTGTATTTCTAGTAATGCCAGAGATTTTGCCAAGTTTGGGGTTTTGATGAATCATGAAGGAATGTTTAATGGTCGACAAATTATTCCAAAAGAGTTTGTAGATATAGCAACCAATCCCCGGTTTGGAAATGGAACTCCTTATGGGTATGGATACTGGTTATCGAACCATATGGGAAAAAAGATTTTTTTGATGAGAGGCATATTAGGACAATATGTAATTTCTATTCCCGAAGATAATTTGGTGATTGTCCGGTTAGGGCATAAACGAGGTGTTTTTGAAGGGGATAAGGATTTTACAGATGATTTTTATGTGTATGTTGAAGAAGCCTATAAAATGTTAGAAAATGCTTCACAAAATTAATCTCGAACATATATTATTTCTGGATATAGAAACAGTTCCTTTGCATGAAAGTTATCAGGACTTAAGTGAGGAGATGAAATACTTATGGGCTGATAAAACCAGATATCAGCGCAAAGAGGAATTCTCAGCAGAAGCATTTTATGAGAGGGCAGGTATTTGGGCAGAATTTGGAAAAATTATCTGTATTTCTGTTGGGTATTTCGTATTGCGTGGAGATAGTCGCTCTTTTAGAACGAAATCTTTTTTTGGTGATGAAAAAGAACTTTTGATAGCATTTAAGCATTTATTAGAAGCCTATTATTCGCGCCCTCATCATTTGTTGTGTGCTCATAATGGAAAAGAGTTTGATTTTCCATATATCGCCAGAAGGATGATTATTCATGGAATATCGCTCCCTGGGAAACTGAATCTATTTGGTAAAAAGCCATGGGAGGTAGCACATTTGGATACATTAGATCTTTGGAAATTTGGAGATTATAAACATTATACTTCCCTAAAGCTAATGACGGCTATTCTGGGAATTCCTTCTCCAAAAGATGATATTGATGGCAGTCAGGTTCGAGAAGTTTATTACGAAGAGAAAGATATTGATCGGATCATTCTGTATTGTGAAAAGGATACGGTAGCAGTTGCGCAGATTCTCTTGCGCTTGCGACAAGAAGAATTACTGGATGAGGAAGAGATAATTTCTGTATAAATGAATAAAAGCCCTGAGAAATAATCTCAGGGCTTTTTGAAAAATCAATAAATTAATAGGTTTATTAGCTTATTGTTTCACAAAGCGTTTTAAAAATTCATGTTCATTTGTAGTTACTTTTAGTAAATACGTTCCGGGTTTTAATCGGTCTACGGTAATGTGTGTCTTTAATAGGCCTGTTCCTACTGTTTTTCCATGTAGATCTATCAGCTGATAAGAAGCATTTTCAGCAGGATTTTTTAGTGAGACAGTAAGGGTACCGTTGGTTACAGGGTTGTTTTTTATCATTAATTCATTATTAGCAGGAGGTGTTTTTGCAGAAATAATGTTTAAAGATGTTGCCCCATTTGTACTGGAAGTACAAGATCCCAGGTTTTTCCATCCAGATGTTGTTCTTTCAGAAACTGTATTTTCAAACAATGCTCTTTCTCCTACTTTGTAAATCTTTTGACTATCCCAGGGAGCAATACCACTACAGGTATAGCTGGTTTTTACTCTGTTATTTCCTGATAAGGATAAGGCAATATTATCAATCGCAATATCTGCTTTTTCAGAAGCCCCGACAGCTCTGTTAAAACGAAGTTTTACAGTTCTTCCTAAGAAAGGAGATAAGCTAACTGTGGTGTTGTACCAGCCGTCACCTTTGTTTCCAGTTAGATGCCATAAGCTGATCCAGTTTGCTTCTCCTTCTGCACTTGCTTCTAAAGATAAATTCCCCATATCACCATCTCCATACATATGATAGCTGAAAGAGAATACAGGGTCAGGTCCTGAGCTTAGGTTAAAACAAGGAGATGTTAGAATCGCCTGTTTATTGGAGTTTACAACTCCGTTTTCAGAAGCTTTTACATAGAGATAGTAGGTGCCTTCCTGTGGATAAGAAGGTCCGGTTCCAGCGGTAGGAGTTCTCCCGTTTTGAATTGTCCAGTCTAAGTGATCATTTGAGGATTGTACCCAGGCTCCCAATGTGTTTTCATATCCTTCATGGTATGGGTAAACAGAGATCGTACTGCTACATCCTTCTATAGATCCGTCTGTAGTTGTAACAGTTAAAGAGTTTCCATATTCCGATGCATTGCCATCAATATCAAACGCTTTAATTTTAAAGTTATAAGAAGTTGATGGGTTTAATTGAGAAATAGTAGCGCTTCTCTTATTAGTAGTGGTTATTAGAATTCCATCCTGATATAATTTATACCCGGCAACCTCTGTATTATCGACAGAAGCATCCCATACCAGGTTAACATTGGTTTTGTTGATCTGCTTCGCAGAAAAGTTTGTAGGGGCAGATGGATTTTCTCCTTGATTAGAGCTAGATAATGGGACTTTCCATACACCACGCCCATAGGTTGCTGCTATTAATACATTGTCTTGTAAATTTATTTCCAGATCGCGTATCGAAGCATTTGGAAGATTGTTTGAGTAATTAATCCATTCTCCGTTTCCATTCTTTAAGTATACTCCAAGATAAGTCCCTAAATAAATAATATCAGAGCCTTTTTGATGTTTGACAACAAACTTAGATTCATGAGGGAGGTTTCCAGTGATGTTTTCGAAATCTACTCCTTGGTTTACAGATTTATATACCCCTCCGCTATAAGTTACTCCTGTAGTTACATATAGCGTATTACCGTTGTCATTGTTTACTTCTATAGAAGTAATAGGCTCTCTAAAAGTATGTATTTTTGTCCAGTTGATTCCTTTATCGGTACTTTTGTGTAGATTGTAATCATGAGCTACATAAATGGTACTGTTATTATGTGGGTCTATTTCTATATGATCAATGTTTCCGGTAAAATTAAAAGTGGATATTTTTGTAAATGCATTTCCTTCTAGTTTATAGAAGCCTTTGTATCCTGCATAAATTACCCCATCAGTATCCATTGCTAATGGAGTCACCCAATTTCCTGTAGAGGGACCACTTGCTACATATTTGTTAGAAAGACCTCTGTCTTCTGTTTTGTATAAGTAGCGACCGTATTGAATAAATCCATAGTAGACATTGGGATTTCTGGTATCGACTACACAATCCATTCCATCGGCTCCGTGATATACATTCCATTGAGTACCTCTTAGTCCGAATCCTCCATTATCTTGTAATCCTCCCACAAGCCTGTCTGAGCTTGAATTTTGAGCTACAGAAATTTTGTAAAACTGACCTATTTGTAGCCCTTTTGTGTAACTGGTGAATGTTGCACCATCATTATTAGAAAGGTAAAAACCTCCATCACTACCACAGTATAATTCCCCATTGAAGTATCTTAGGTAATGGATATCTGCATGAGTATAGGTTACTTGTTTAGGAGAAGCCCAATAGTTAATTCTATTAAAAGTATCCCCTCCGTTAGTAGACTTCCAGATGTTGAGGCATCCGACGAAAACAACATTTGGGTTCGTATCTGAAACAGAAAGTGCTAAATCGTACCATGATTGGGTGTTTTCAAAGATGTTTTTCGTTTCTCTTGTTTTTGTAAAAGTTGTTCCGCTATCCGTAGAACGGTATAGCCCTTGAAAAACATAACTGTAATCCGAACTGACTAGGTATACATAATTAGGATCAGCAGGCGTTACATCAATTACTAAACGACTGGATTGAGTAGGTAAACCAGCGGTGATTTGTGTAAAGTTATTTCCTCCATCTGTTGATTTATAAAAAGCACTGGTAGAAGCAGCATATATTACAGATGCATCCCCTGGTTTTAATTTAATGTCTTTTATATTTCCGTTTAATGTTTTTCTCCATGAAACTCCGGCATCTGTAGTTTTATATACTCCTGAATTGGTGGCTATCCATAGGACATTAGAATTCGAAGGATCGATATATATATCATTACTGGAAGGGCTTCCGGAAGAGAATACCAGACCTGTCCTAGCCCAGGTAGCTCCGCCATCGGTAGATTTTAACACTCCAATACTATAAGAATCTCGGTTGTCATCGTCTCCTGTGGAGATATAAATAATATCAGAGTTATTAGGGTCAATGGCAATTCCAGATACTCCTATCTGTGGAATTTTATCTGTTAGCGGAATCCAGTTAGCTCCTCTATCGGTAGATTTCCAAAGACCTCCTGCAGGAGCACCTACATATAGGATGTTTGGGTTGTTAGGGTCTGGCATTGCGACATTAACCCGACCTTGTCCAGGCGACCAGGAAACACTCTGGTTATGATCAAAAGGACCCATTGGTGCCCAGAAAGTATTACTGCTGTTTTTCTCGATACTTAATTTTTCCTTCTTTTCCCAGGCATTCCAGAGAATATCACTCGATGGAATTGTCCCATCTGGAAGTACGGAGTATTTCCAATATTCCTGCCACCTCATGTAGGGTTTGTATCCACTTCCTTTTACGGTGTGATCTTTGTCTTTCCAATATTCCTGAAAAGCAGCGGTTATTTCTTCCAGAGTAGGAGTGTGTTGTTGAGAATTAACGGAACGCTCTTTTTGCTGTAAGGTTTCCATCCACGGAGCACCTGATACATATTGCCCCTGGATAAATGAACAACTTAAGCCGAAAACGGCCAATAGTAGTTTTTTCATCGTAATGATTTTAAAGGTTTAATAGTTTATTTAGTTGTAATTTCCTTGATAGTAGGGTATAGGAATCCTGAAGAAAAAATGTATTCGAAATTCGGAAAAGAGTACAGGCTCCCTTCAATCAATATTCAATGTTTTTGAATATTGATGACAAAAGAATACAGTTTTACTTCTGGGAACTATTTGAAATAAATAGTGGCAGTTAAGTAATTACATTATAAATAATACGAATGGAAGTATATTGATTACGATATACCAGTTTTGGGTTTGTTTTTTCTTTCTTGCATAGGTTTCGGTGTGAGTAAAAATGATTAGGTTTAATTAGAGGTATTAATTTTCGGGAGTTTGAAAAGAAGTTGGCTTTTCCGAAAAATAACAAGGAAAGAGTATGTTAGTTAGTGTATCTTTTTTTGATGATTATTAATTAGGTTTTGCATTTCAAATTTCCGAAAAAAAAGATGGTTAGAATTGTTTTTTCGACCAAAAACAATGAATATATGACAAACTACCTAGTTGATATGACAAAGTAAAATATATATTTTTACATGTAAAAATCCCTGTGATCTATTTTAGAAATCACAGGGATTTTAAATAATAAATGTGCCCTAATATTTATTATTTAATAAAGCGTTGTGTATGTTCTTTTTTATCTGAAAGGACTTTAAGAATATAGACTCCTTTTGGAATTCCTGTAACATTGATATCAGTAGAGAAGTCTCCTTCTCTAATAATTTTTCCTTGAATATCAATGATAGAGTATGTGGCATCCTTAGAAGGAATAAATAGAGTGTGTAAAATATTTCCTTTTATCGGATTAGGTTCTATGACCAATTTGTTGATTACCGGAGGATATTCTACATTTAGAGAAGCTGTCTTTTGGTCTCTCGTAAAAGTTGTGCCACAAGCACCTAATCTTTTCCAACCACTTCCTGTAGCAATTCTTTCAAACAGATAACCACGGTAAGTAACCTTATCACCTACCTGATATGTTTGACCAGATCTCCACTCTTCAATACCATCACAGATATCTCCAGTTGTTCCTGCGCTTTTTAAAGCAAAATTATCAATAGCAATATCTGCTTTCCAGGTAGCTCCTGTTAGTCTGTTAAAACGAAGTTGTACCGTTCCTCCTGAGTATGCAGACAGATCAATACTGGCAGATAGCCAATTGTTTCCTTTGTTACCAGTTTGGCTCCATAGGCTTACCCAGTTTGCACCGTTATCTTTACTTGCTTCCAGAGCGATGCTTCCCATGTCATTATCTCCATACATATGGTAGTTGAAGCTTACAGTTGCCTGAGTCAAATTTGTCAGGTCGAAACAAGGAGAAGTAAGAATAGCTCTTTTGTTAGGATGACCAGTACCGGTTACAGATGCTTCTACATAGATGTAATAACTTCCCTGATGTGCACTGGAAGGACCAGTTCCATTTGATGGTGTTTGTCCGGTTCTTGTTGACCAGTCAATATTGTCATTATTGCTTTGCTTCCATGAACCAAAGGAGTTTTCGAATCCCTGGTTATAAGGGAATGTCTGTACTGCTGCAGTACATTGGTCTCCACCGGTACCACTTGTTGTAGCAGATACCGCATCACTCAGAGCGGATTGATTTCCTGCTGCATCTTTAGCTCTAACTCTGAATTGATAACTGGTATTCGGAGTTAACCCTGTAATAGTAGCAGAATTTCCTGATACAGACGTAACAATAGTACTTCCCTGATAAACATCGTACCCTGTTACTCCTACATTGTCTGTAGCGGCATTCCATGATAATGTAAGAGAAGTGCTGCTGATATTAGAAGCGACTAAAGCCGTCGGAGTAGTTGGAGCTTGTGTATCTCCTCCGGATGCTCCGGCAAGAGGAACTTTCCATACACCACGACCGTAAGTAGCGGCTATCAGTACCTGATCTTTTAAATTAACCTCCAGGTCTCTTACAGAAATAGTTGGCAGATTCGAAGAATAGTTTACCCAATTGTTATTACCACTTTTGTAATATACCCCCAGGTAAGTTCCCAGATAGATATTTTCTGTTCCTTTTTGGTGACGAACAACAATTTTTGCTTCTCCAGGAAGACCTCCTGCAATATTGCTAAAATTGGTTCCCTGATTAGTAGACTTAAAAACTCCTCCGTTACCAGAACCACTGGTGGTTACATAGATAATGTTAGAATTGTCATTGTGAACTTCTACAGAAGAGATATTTGTTTGGAAAGTATGGATAGAACTCCAATTAACTCCTTTGTCCGTACTTTTATATAAATTTCTATCTCTTGCCACATACATATTATTGGCATTGTTAGGATCTAATTCTATATGGTCTATTTTTCCGCCAAAGTTAAAATTAGACACTTTTTGGAAGGAATTGTTACTCACTTTGTAGAACTTGCTATATCCAGCATATAATACCCCATTTTTATCTGAGACAAGTGGAGTAATCCAATTTCCTGTTTCTGGCCCTCTTGCTACTTGACGCTGCGTAACTCCTCTGTTGGTTGTAACATATAGTTGTTGCCCATTTTGTATAAAGCCATAATATGTATTAGAATTATTACCACTTACAGCACAATCCATTCCATCGGCTCCGTAATAGTTATTCCATTCTGTTCCGTTGAGGGCATATCCTCCATTGTCCTGTAGGCCACCAACTAATCGATTAGCACTACTGTTTTGAGCTACAGATATTCTATAGAACTGTCCGATCTGTAATCCTTTGGTTAAATCATTAAAGCTACTTCCGTCGTTTTCAGAAAGGTATACTCCTCCATCACTACCACAAAATAGTTTTCCGTTATAATATCTCAAAAAGTGGATATCAGCATGTGTATAAGTTGCTTGTCTGGGGGAACTCCAATTGTTGATTTTGGTAAATCTGTTTCCTCCATTAGTTGACTTCCACACATTAAGACATCCTACAAAAACAATGTCAGGGTTTTTGTCAGATACTCCAAGAGCTAAATCATACCAAGCTTGAGTACTCTCAAAAATATTTTGAGTTTCTTGTGTTTTAGTGAAGCTTTCTCCGCTGTTTGTCGATTTGTATAGACCTTGAAAAGAATTTCTAGTGTTGGCACTTAATACATATACATACTCAGGGTTAGCTGGAGTAATATCAATCACTAATCGTCCTGATCGGGAAGGAAGGCCACTCTGTTTTTGACTAAATGTATTTCCTCCATCAGTAGATTTGTAAAAATTAGAACTGGTAACAGCATAAATCACCTTAGAATTTCCAGGTTTTAGTTTGATGTCTTTGATGTTACCATTCAGTGTTTTTGTCCAATTTGTTCCTGCATTGGTAGTTTTATAAACTCCCGTATCGGTGGCTACCCATAAGGTATTGGAGTTATTCGGATCAATGTAGATATCATTACTGGATGCTCTGCTACTGGTGAAGGTCAGTCCGGTTTTGTTCCAGCTAGCACCTCCGTCAGTAGATTTTAATACCCCAATACTGTAATTATCATTGGTATCATCATCTCCTGTAGAGATATAAATAACTTTAGAGTTATTCGGGTCAATAGCAATTCCAGAAACTCCTATTTGAGGGAGTTTGTCGGATAGTGGCGTCCAGTTAGCTCCTCTGTCTGTAGATTTCCAGATTCCTCCTCCCGGTGCTCCTACATAAAAAGTGCTAGGGTTGTTAGGATCTATGATGGCTACATTGACACGTCCTTGTCCTGGAGACCAGGAATTTGCCTGATTGTGATCAAATGGTCCCATAGGAGTCCAGGTAGCTGCTGAAGCATTTTTGGTAGTTGCCGTCATTTTTTTTCTTTGCTCCCAGGCATTCCAGAAGAACTGAGGAGTAGGCACTGTTCCATCAGGAAGTAATGCATGCTTCCAGTACTCTCTCCATCTCATAAAAGGCTTGTATCCACTTCCTTTTTTGGTGTGGTCTTTATTTTTCCAATAAGAGTCAAAAGCTTGACTTACTTCTTGGAATTCCATCGTTTTTCCTGATTTGGCTTTGTTCCCCTGGTTTACCCATGGTGCATCAGGATTAAATTGAGCCTGACTGATACCACAGGTCAGGCCAATTAAGGCAATTAATGTTTTTTTCATTAGTTGAGCTTGTGTTAAATTAGTTAAATTTTAATTCTAAAGTTTGTGTTTGTTTATTATGGTATCTACATAAGATAAGCATAGCTATTAATAGCTACTTGCGTGTCTTGGTATTATATAGGAAGTTAGTTAGGCTGCCTAAATACGGGGAATAAAGAACAAATGCAAGTAGGTTTCGATTAACCTCGATGCTATCTGTGTATAGAATTAAATCGTTAAATACTGTATGATGTACGTGTGTTGGTTAGTTTGACGAGGAAACTAAGACAAGGGCGTTTATAGGATTTCATTTGTTTGACGTTGAGTTTGTTAAAAAAAGTTAGTAGTTAGTCCCAAATTTCTTAAAAAAAATATAGAAAAAACAGACTTTTCGATAAAATGCAAATAAATTAGTGTGTTCGAACATTTTTGTGAAATAATCGATATGATTTTGAAATGATTTTTTGTTTTTGTAAGAAAAAAGATTACAAACAAGAAGTAACGTCCTCTTGTATCAGATGATTAAGCACTGGGATTGTATTGCCTTCTTTTGTTTTTCTGAGACAGAATGATTTTTAGGTAAGGGGTTGCGGGATAATTGAGAGTTAGATCCCTTGCGTACTTGTATTGAGGAGGAACATTGTATTTTTTCTGAAAGAGAGAATCAACCAGGTAAGTTGATTTTGATGAGGTAGTTTTACCCCCCATAAAACAAAATGTATACTAACATAGTAATTGTAAATTGTCCGAAAAGTCTTTGTTTATAGGCTATTTGGGCTTTTTTTTGAATTTTTTTTGAAAAAACAAAATGTATACTAAATACCCTAAAATACCATATTAATACCCTTATTAATTCTTTTAAATACCGTTTTAGTTCTTCGTTTACATGGTATTTAATACAATAATACAACATAATACCTAATCCCTTACGAATAAAGGCTTAAAAGCTCTTTAAACAGCTCTAAAATACTCGTGAAATCACCATCTTTTTATATACGGCAAAAAGTTTTGCATAACCCCTTGTTTTTTAGTTGCATTTAAAGTTGGGTTTAAAGTTGGGTTTAAAACACCATGTTATTTTTGATGTGTTTTAGACATAGATAATTAACATTTTTTAGCATTTACATTCTTTTTTTTAACAACTGAAACCCCTTTATTGTATCTTTTTTGTTTTAACAACATGAGTTCAATTAGTTGTTTTACAGCTTATTAAGTCAAAATTAGAAAAGATTAAAAAAGAAAAAGTTTATCATCTGTGCAGTAGTTGCAGTACTTTGCGGTTAAACCGTAATTATTTTTATACAAAAAGTAGTATGTTTGTCAAGAACATTAAAATGACTAGCATAAAGCAATAATACACACTTAAAACCATATCAATTACTTAAATATTTCCCCATTCTTTGCTTTTAATAAGTGTCCGATTTATTTTTGGGTTTTAAAGAAAATTAACCCCTAAAAAAATAGACATGAGAAAAGTAGTATTATTAAGTGTGTTCAGCTTATTTTTTGTTTTAGCTTGTGAAAAAGACGCATTAAATGAGGAGATTGGAATTGAATTCAACGAAGAACAGGCAACAGGAAAAGACGACCCTATTGTCGACGAAGATGTGGTGGAACCAAACTAAAAATATAATCTTTATTTTGAATATATTAGGCGCATTAGTTTTTACTTCTGCGCTTTTTTGGCATGTTCCTTTTATAAATGATTATCTAAAGTTAAAAACTAAACAATATGTCGCCTTAAATAAAGAAGTGACTTCAAGTAATAAGGTTAAGAGCAATTTAATTCTAAAACTAGAATCTGATCCTAATAACTTATCAATAGCAACTGATTTATTTAACGCGCAGAAAGAATATCAAATAAAATACGATAATGCTTTAAGTCTTTACAAGCATATAAAAAAGGTGAGGAAAGATAGTAAAGTTTTTCTGTTTCCTAATATGGAAAAATTCTTATACACATTAGGAATTTCTATCTTTTTAATATATTCTTCTGTATGTTTTATTTTGTTTTATAGAAATAGAATGAGTACTTCGAATTTGTACTTATTATCAGTAAAAATAAAAATATCTATAATAGCTTTTTTCGCAGTTGCCTTTTCGGTATACACATTTTATCCAAAACTTGATTTTGAAGGCACTACGTATCTAATTTCAGGAATAATTATTGCTATTTTTTCTATAACCTCTGCTTTTTTGATTTCAAAACATATTTCCACATTACAAAAAGATTTAGAGTTTGAAAAAAGAAATTTGGTTTCTTTAATCAAATTATTATCCAGAATAAAAATAAACTATACTTTTCCATTTGCCAAAATGGCTATGAGTAATCCTAAAGAAAAAGAATCTAAAAAGGAAAAAATTAGGGAAGAATTACAAAAGTTGGATGTTGAAGTAGAAGAAACCTTAAAAACAATAGCTTAAAGCATGGCAGTAAATAAAGATTCTTATAAAGAAAAGCTTCTTTCCCGTCTAGCTGAATTTGGGCTACAGGAGCAGGATTTAGATAACTCAACAAAATCTTTTGATGAATATTTGTTGGATCAATTGGATAAAAAAGAGGAAGTTATTTTGAGACTTTTAAGCTTTATAGAAAGTGATTCCTTAACAGAAGAAGCTAACGAGGAATTAAAAGCTATTAATAAAGAGTATACCAATAAAAGAATAGCGTAAAAAAAATAAGGGGAATTTATTTTTTCCCCCTAAGTCGTTCTAATAATTCTTTAATCACACCGTCCTTAATCAAAAGCTTTACAAACAAATTATACTCTCTTTCCTCCTCGAATTTTTGTTTATGTTTCTCAATGTAAGCAACAATTTGTTTTTTAGGTAAATTATTTAATATCGCTTCTACTTCTTCTGAAATAAAACCAGAATCATTTTTTCCAGAATTTTTAACAACGGATTTGTTATCCGTGTGCGTATTTTCGTCTTTGTGCGTGTTCTTTGCGTGCGAAATATACATCTCCTGTAATGATTTCATTATTGGATGAGGTACTTTTCTATTGTCATACTCATAGTTTTGTACACTTCTTAGACTAATTTCAAAAATACCCGCTACCTCTTTTTGGGTTAAACCTATTCCGGTACGTAATTCTTTGAAACTTAAATTATTCATATACAATCTTTTGTGCGTGTTTCTGTGCGTGTTTTTGAATATGTGCGTCGCATTATTTTGATAATACGCAAATTTGTGCGTATATTTGTACCACAATAATGGTACAAGTATATGAAAAAATACGCAAATTCTTTCACTTCCGACGAGATAAAACGCCTAAAAAGTTTCGTAAAAATCAAAACAGTCGCAAAAGAGCATGATATAAGTCCTACTGCAAATTACGCAAACAGAATTTTGCGTACAGGTGTGCGTAAAAAAGATTCCAAAGGCGGAATGTTTTTGGCTGACCTAAGAAAACGATTAGATAATTATAACCGATAGTTTATTATGCCACATCTCTGGAAAAATAAGATATGGGTTGCGACAAAGGAAGAACTTGTGCCAGCTTGTTATAGAACATACAGTAATTTATCTAATGAGCTATGGAGATATAAGGACAAGAATTACGGAATAAAGCGAGTACAATCAGGAGGCAACGGACGCCAACTTCTTGTTGATTTTGATTCTTTATCTAAGAAACATCAGGAAATATTAGGTGATCCGAGAAAAATTGGTCATCTCCTCGAGCAGTATTACAAAGTCTCTAAATCCACGATCGATTTTTATTATGATTTCCAATATGATGACGGACGATACCTCTTACCTGAAACAAAAGATAAATATGTTATTAATGCATCTGTTCTTTATGCGCTTTTAGAGCTAAAAAAAGACCGTACTGCCGAAAGATTGTCTAAAGGTGCATCCATTAGAGGTATTGATAAATCTTTACTATTAGAAGCTAAGAGCTACAACGAACTACTCCAAAAACAGCAGAAACCTACTCATAACCTTCCTTTATCTCAACGTTTTTACAAAACGCTGCGAGATTTCGAAGAATTTGGATTGATATCACTTGTAAAAGACGCAAAAGGCTCACGAAAGAGCAACGCTTTAAAAATGACACCGGAAACAATATCATTGCTAAATGCCATGTTTGCGAAACAAAAGAGTAAGCCTACACCGACAAAAGTTGCGAAACAATACGAAGCTTTTCTTTCTGGTTACGTAAAGATTGTAAATACCGATACAGGTTTAATTTTTGACCCAAAAGAATTCAAAGCATTATCGCTTTCTGCTATTACATCTTATTTGTCGTCATGGGATTCTCAAATAGGAACACATGCTATTCGAAATGGCAACAGGCAAAAACTTAACCAAAAACTAATCCCTTATCATTCCCTCCAACAGGCGAAATATGCCAATTCGTTACTTTCAATCGACGATCGGCAACCACCTTTTGAGTATCAAAAGGGGAAAAGAATGTGGTTTTACAACGCAATAGACACAGGTAGCGAAGCTTTTACTTGTTGGGTGTGGGGAAAGAGCAAAGAAGGAATTATAATTGATTTCTACCGTCAATTAGTTCGTAATTATCATGAATGGAATATTCCTTTGCCTGATGGGTTAGAATGCGAATCGTCTTTAAACGCATCTTTTAAAGACACTTTCTTAAAAGATGGGGCTATGTTCCAAAATGTCAGAATTGAAGCAAATAACGCAAGAGGAAAGCGAATTGAAGCTTATTTTAAGCCATTACGATACGAATTAGAAAAAGAACGAGAAGGATGGCTTGCTCGCCCGTTTGCTCAGTCTGAACCAAATCAGATCAGCAACGAGAAAAAACAAATAATTCCTTATGATCGACTAGTAGAGGAGTGTTTAATCGATATTGTTACATGGAATAATATGGAACACTCAAAAATAAAAGGAAAAACAAGGTGGGAAGTGTTTTTGGAAACGCAAAATCCAAACGTTTCTGCAACGAATTACAAAGAAATTCTTCCCTACTTGGGGTATTCTTCAAAAACCTCATGTAATGCCGGAATAGTTAAGCTACAACGTACTGAATGGCTATTGGGAGATAAAGGACGAATTTGTACGGGTGATTCTCTTATTAGATTAATGAAAGAAATAGAGGCAAAAAACTTTGATGTCTACTATTTAGATGATAATTCAGGGAATATATTCAAAGCCTTTGTATATGTAAAAGGGCGTTATATCTGCGAAATATTGCCAAAACCATCATATCCAAGAGCAATTATAGAGCGTAGTCCGTCAGATGAATTGGCACGTGATTTAATGTCTAAATATGTAGCTACTGTTCAGGGATATATGCGCAGTCAGAAGAATTCAATCGATAACATTGTAGTTATCGACAACACTCCAAAAACACTTAATAACAAGTTTCAAATTGCTTCGATTGGAAAGTATGTTCCAAAGCAAGAACCCGCCAAAGAAGTGCCTATATATGACGAAGAGCTACCACTACCAAGAAGAGGTAATAACAACAATAACTGGAATTCAAATATGATAGTATGAAAGAAATTGATCTCATAAACAGAATAAAAGATTTACATCATGATTTTTTAGCTCTTCCCTTGTCTTCAAAACAAGATGTTAAAATATGGGATAATTCAATACAGCAATTATCTCGAGTATTATCGAACAGAATTCACCAAAAAAACAGCTAGTTATGGAATTAAAAACCACTTTTAAAGAACAGGTAATATCAGAAATTATTACTCGTCGAGAAAATTTTTCCGGTTCAGACAGTAAATATGCGAAATCGTTGGATTTAAGTCCATCTGTATATAGTCGGTTAAAAAATGGTGAGTCGCACCAACTAATATCTGATTCGCTAATACTTCAAATAGCAAGAAAGCTAAATATTCAAACTTCTTCGAATACATGGAAGCTTGTAAAAACATCTGTCTACCAACAATTAGAGTCTAATTTAAATTTTTGCAAACAACATACGGAGTCGATGATCTTGATTGATGATTGTGGAATAGGAAAAAGTGCCTGTTCGCGTCACATTGTACAAGGAATGCACGATTCTTTTTATATAGACTGCTCGCAAGCAAAGACAAAGCAGCGCTTTGTCAGATATATAGCAAAGGTGGTAGGGATAAACGATACAGGTAGGTATCATGATGTGAAAGAAAATCTGAAATACTACATAAACGCAGTGCTGGTTAATCCGCTTTTTGTATTGGATGATGTAGGATACCTCGACTATTCAGCATTTTTAGAAATACCCGAATTGTGGAACTCCACAGAAGATAGATGTAGTTGGTACATGATAGGTGATGAGTCGTTAAAAAAGACGTTTGAACGTTCGATTGAAAATCAAAAGAAAGGCTTTAGAGCGATCAAAAGCCGTTTCCTAGACGAATACATAAGCTTTACTCCAAAAGGAGAAGACAAACGCTCTTTTCTGAGCGAATTGTACCAAGATGTAGCCTATGCCAATGTCAAAGATAAATCAAAGGTCAACAAGATTGTAAAAATGACATTAGCCGAGGATTCTCGCCTCCGCTATTTAAAAAAAATTGTTAAAATTAACAACAACATATAATGACGAAAAAGAAAATACGCAGATCACTATCGGCAAGAACTATTCTTTCTCAACAGTTCAACTGTTTCAATTTCTCAGGTATTTGGAAAGATGTTCTGGGTGCTCCCGAAACTTCCGGAATCTGGATAGTATACGGACGCGAAAAACATGGAAAAACAACATTTAACTTGTTAATGTCTGAGTATATTAGTTCGTTTGGCAGAACATTATATGTTTCTGCAGAGGAAGGAATACGAAAAACTTTCTCTGACGCCCTGCAGCGTGCTAAAATAGATTTAGACAACAAAAATCTCCAATTCGTTCCATACATCTCACTCGCAGAATTAGACATAAAAATCTCCTCCCGCCAAGCTCCGAAATACATATTTATAGATAACATAACTGTGTATCTAGACGAACTTAAAAGCGGGGGATTGCGAAAATTTTGCAAGAAACATTCCAACAAGCTAATTGTTTTTATTGCTCACGAGGAAGCAAACGAACCTTATTCAGCGACCGCCAAACTCGCCAAAAAACTGGCAGATATAATATGCAGAGTACAAGGACTCACATGTTTTGTTTCGGGTAGGTGCCCCGGCGGTAAATTAATAATCAACGAAGAAAAAGCAGCACTTTATCATGGGTCAGAAATTCTTAAATGACAAGATATTAAACCGTCTCGGTTTTACACAATCAGAATATCAGGAATTGATATGGGATTGTTTTTTTAAATACTGTTTAGAATACAGTTATACCGAAAATCATCTCCAACTTTTACTAACAAGTAGTAGACTATTTGAATGGTATAAACGGGAGATAAACTTAAAAGAGAGGGAGTTTGTAGAGACACAACAAATGTTCCCTACCCCAACTCTTAAAATGTTTTTACTTCATAAAATCAACTCTATCCAAAACACATATCCAAAACACATATTAAATGAGATCAGAAAAAGAACGAATCGAACAACTCTCCTCCCAATTAGAATCTATCAACAAAATATTATTTGGAGCTAATCTAGCCGATAACTCAATGCTTCTAAAAGACAAGAGTAGAATCGAGAATGAGTTAAAATCACTCAAATCAGATGTGAACTTTGCTCTGTCGCCATCATCATTGCGAATCGACGAGCTAAGAGATGCTATTGCATATAGCAGAGAGCAGCGCCAATTTTTATCCTATGCCCAGGGCATTTTATGTCATCAAGAGATAGCAGCTCAGATGAAGGTACAAGAAGGAGTTCATGATTATCCTGTTTATGTTATTCCTAACGATATAAATATTAAGGTGAAAAAGATAAAAATGATAATTAAGGAAACTCAATGGAAACGCAAAAAAACCGATTTTAATGAGCTGTTGCAAAACACAAAACAGAGAGAGTCAAATGTTAAGCAAGCTGAGAGCGCAAAACATTAGGTACTGTACCGACCACAAGGTAATTTATTTGGCATATCAAATAAAGCCATCCAATCCTATTAAAGTCTTAAAAAAAGAATTTCACTACTCAATACAATACACTATAGAATGATTTTTTGCAAAGTATTCAGTAAGGAACAAGTGTTATTCCGTTTGTCATATCCTGACGACACACCTGTTTTAATTATAACCTCAATAATCGATGATATTGAAGTTACTGCTAATGTCGAGGGAGAAACAAGTTCAGACGCCTTCAATAGTGCTACTATAGCAACCGCAGAACACTTCCTGCGAAAATTTAAAAAAACAATATCATGAAAAAAGTAGAAGATATAAAAGTAAATGAGCCGGAGTTTGTAAGCGCCTCTAATTTATCTATAGATGAACTCCAACACCTTCTCACCAAGCGCAAAAAAGAAGCAGCTCGAGAGAGAAAAAAACAACGGGAGATATACGAAGCAAAGCGAGAAGAAACAGTTATGTCTCTTTCAGAAGAAGCAATAGAGATAAGTGTCAAATTGCAAAAATTCAAAGAAAAGGTACGTTCGGCTATGGAAAATCAAGCCTTAGAAATTAGCAAATATGGTGCAATGCGTTCTAATTCAAAAGGAGGGTTTAGTATCAAAAATAACGCAGCAACTTTTCGCATACGCCGTCACCGGGAGACATCTCCCACGTGGGACGAACGCTCCTCAAAAGCTACAGATTTATTAAAGGAATTTCTGCAAGACACTGTGAAAATTCGGAATATTCAAGACTTTAAAGTCATTATGGTCTTTCTCGAGAAAAACAAAGATGGCGATTTAGAGTATCAAAAAGTCATGCATTTATTATCGCTAGAAGATAATTATACAGACCCTCGATGGAAAGAGGGCCTTCGACTCTTAAAAGAATCTTACAACCTAGAATTAAAAGGCTTTGGCTTTTCTTTTGAAACTAAAAATACCTCCTCTGATAATAACTGGGAAACTATTCCTTTAAATTTTTCTGCAATATGAAAACGCTTATAAATATAATTAACAAAACATCTTTAATAGCTATTATAATGCTTTTATATCTATTAATATGGAGTCAGATAGATTTTGTTTTATTATCGAAAATCATTCTGTCAACTGTCATAATATTTGGTGTTTCAGCAATTATTAAACACGATTATTATAAAGAAACCTCCCTTTAAACAACCCGGGAGACTTTCGAGTCTCCCTTCTTAAAAAAACGCAACTAGTATGGAATATGGAGCATTCGATAAAAACAACTCTCAACACAAGTATATCTTGTCTCTCTGCAGACAATTAGGATGGGTTACTGATCATCCTAAATACAAGTTAGTTCCTGATACCAAACGGCTTGGGGAGTTTATAAAGAAAAATTCCAAAGCCAAAAAACCACTGCTTGCTCAATCCCCCTCAGAAGTATCTACAACCATACATCAATTAGAGCAAGTACTTTCAAAATGAAAAACAAAAAGCAACCTCCTTTGTGTAAGCATAAACAACTAGCGATTAAAGTGGTTGGAGGTTCTTGCACCGTAGAAGAGATAGTTGTCTATTGTTTGAAATGCGGACAAGAATTCGAAAAGAAAACAGAAGCATGACAAGTAAGCAAAAGCACAGAGAAAATATTCGTTTGATGGCGCTATATGATTCATTTTTAATGAATACGCCTTTGTCTTTTGAAGACAGGATAAAGATTAACGAAGAAATAGCAAGGCTTTCAATGCAAAACAGACTTTTTGAACAATTAACAGTTTCAGAATACAATAAAGAATACTCAGACTTCACCATTAAAATAAACAGTCAATGGATTTAGTAAAATTAAAAATAACATTATCTCAATTAGAAGTACTTAATCAGGTCTTCTCCCATTTAAATTACCACATTCAGGACGCAAAGGTACTACGAAGTATATTACTCCCTGTTGCTATCAAATTAGCGACCAAAGCAGTAAATGCAAAACCTTCAAAAAAAACCTTCAAAATATCCATTAAATATCATGAAGCATATTATATGCACAGATTCCTCTCAATATATTTTGATGCCACTTCGCTGGGTGAATATCAAAAAAATGCAGTTCGAAGTATTTACAATCAATTAGATCAAATTCTAGCGTAAATGGAAGTAACAACAACCTATACTGTTAAAAGTAAAAATTACCCGACTATTTGGGAGTTTAAATATGATTTAAACGGTGTTTTAACCTCCTTTAAAATAGATGGCTCACTGAATCAAACACAAATAGACTGGCTATTTTCTTCAAAATTTCCGTACAAAGAAGAAGTGATAAAAAAATGGAAGAGCATTAAAAATTTTGAAATTATTATCGGAGCTCCAGATTTAAGCTTTCAAACATTTTGGAATGTATATGGCTATAAAATTAAGAAAGTAGTTTCGGAAAGAGCATGGAAGAAACTCTCGAAAGCAGACAGACTAAATGCTTTAAAAGGCGTCAAAAAATACAACAATTTTCTCTATAGAAAACCCGGGCGAGAAAAGGCAAATGCGGCAACATATTTAAATCAAAAATATTGGGAAGATGAATATTCCAGCAACTAAACAAAAGCAAAAAAAATGAACTTAAAACCAGAATTCACACCGTTCGAAAAACTAATATTAACAGCTTGTCTTATATGTATGGCTACAGCTATATATGGACTGCTTGATTTACTTAGTGTATTAAAATCAGGATGCTAAAAAAACGCCGAAAAGCCATTTTGAGCGCGATAAAAAACACTGCAGCTTATCGTAATGGCAGTATTGATTATGTTATCAAAGACGATGTTATAAACATCTACAACAGATTAAACAATAAGGAATACATTGCTGTATCTGTAATTTATGCTTTGGATTCCTTTACAGTAAAAATTAAGGCTTGGAAATCAATCCCATATCTAGAAGTAAAATAAAAGAACATGGTTACAATTAATTCATATTTTTCAGGTGCAGGATTATTTGATTTAGGGTTTTTGCTCGCCGGAATCGAAATAAAACAATCTTTTGAGATCGATAAGTATTGTTGTAAGGTACAGCGTGACAACCTTAATCACGATGTAATTGAATCAGATATTGCGAAGAAGCTTGTGTTTGATGAATCAGATTCAGACGTAAAGGTATTCACCTACCCATGTACTAAATACAGTACAATTGCGGATATTCATGGAACAAGAACAGGAGACGAACTATTCTTACATGCCTTCCGGCATATAGCTATCTCAGACCCGGAAGTATTTGTGGTAGAGAACGTACCCGGAATGCGAGCATTTCCAGTGGTAATGGAAGCGATGACAAAGCTTCCTAATTATTACGTGACTACTTTTTGTCCTATTAAGACATCAACATGGCTTCCTCAAAGAAGAGACAGACTTATTATTTTTGGAAGCAAAAAGCCGTTTAATTGGCGCCCTCCAAAAAACGCAACACCTGTAAAGCTTAAAGATATTTTGGAGATAAACCCTAGGGTAACATTACCAAAAGCTATCAAACAAAGAATGAACGGGAAATATCGAGACTTACCAATTATTTCAGACCCGAACAGAAACGACATTGCTCCAACATGCGTGGCGCACTATGCAAAAGATAAGTCGACCAGGCTAGTAAAAGATAAACGATTTCCGTTAGGGGTTAGACCCTATTCAGTTAGAGAATACGCAAGGCTACAAGGAGTGCCTGATTGGTACGAATTTAATTGTTCAGATACCTATGCATACAGAATGATTGGTAACGGAGTTTCCGTACCTGTAGGTATATGGGCAGCAGAAGAAATCAAAAGGTATTTTAAATAAAAGAATTACCAATATAAATTCTTAAGTAGAAATAAAATAACAAATTTAAAATCGAGAAAATGCAAAGAAAAAAACAATCGCTGTTTAAATTGTGTATTAATATGATTCGTAGAGTTTTCAAGAAGAAGACTCCTTTAAAATTTAAATTACACTGTTTTGAATGTGAAATTGAAACGTCAGTACTACAGGATATAAAAAAGAATTGGTATTGTTCAGATTGCGGACTTAAACATTAATAGCATGGAAAGTAAAAGACCATAAATAAGGGTTTAAATATGAAAGCATTACAATTATACAAAACAGCTACAAAAGTCAAAAACAGAAGGAGTAAAAAAGTAGCTATCAAGCAGTACAGAGCAATTAAAAAAGCTCTTCGCAAAACCGCAAAAAGTGGGAAGTACAGGATAAAATTTCAAATTTACATTTGGGATGGGGCAGGAATGGAGCGGTTAATTGCTGTACGTTTTTTCAGAAAAAGACATAAAGGTTTTAAGGTATCAATTAAGCCGATAAAACATTGTAAAAACGATGTTTTTTACAAATGCAATAAAGTGAGAATCACAATATCCTTTAAGAAATAAAATTAGTAGAACCAAGATAATTAAAGCAATGAAAAGAGTAAAAAGAATATCAGTAGAAGTAAGGTACATGGTAGATATTTACGATGTGGATATACCTGAAGTGGTATATAGTCAGATAGTTCAAGCAAACAAGAACAATGATATAATTTTCTTCTCTGATGGCATTGAATGCTCAGAGTGGCTATATAAAAAGACAGGTGAGTCAGATTTTTTTGATTGGGGGTGTGAAATATGTGATATAGATGAAGACGTATGAAAAACAGAAAGCTTTAAGAGCTTTTGGCTCTATTCCTTTAAATAGAATTCCAAATAATAAAAAGTCTAAATAAACGATGAATGAATTAACCACATTACGCAATGATATAGCGGCTTTGATATATGCAAAACCTTGTGATTTTGATGATTTATGTGCTAGAGAAATGCTTGCAAATAAATCTCAATATGGTATTCAATTATTAGTACGAAGATTATACAATTTGGATGCCTTGTATTACAAAGGTGAGAAAATGTATATTAAAAAGAAATGGGCTAAGGAAAACTTAAAAGATTACGATTTGGATTTTAGATCGGAGAGAGAAAAATATATTGATGGACTTTCTGATTTTGAAAAATACGTACTAGGAATTAAAAATTGAAAGTCTAAAAAACAATGAAAAAACCGCCAAAAAATTGCTTTTTGGCGGTTTTTTTTGTTTTACGCTACGTTTTTATACATTTGTGGTATGCCAAGAAACTCACACCTCATAATCCTACGTAATCAGAACATTAGAAAGCGTTTTCATGAGATTTCGCAGAAACACCCTAACTGGCGCTACAACGCTATCTTAAATGAAGTTTCTGTTCAGTTCTACTTATCTGTACGAACAATTGCAGCTATCATAAATGAGGAAAAGCCTTACAGCAAACAAGCTGATCAAAAAAGACTGCAAAGTCAACAATCGCTTTTTTGATTTATAATTTATCAGTAATGTTATATAGCTGATATTTTTCGTCTTCCTCCTTAATTGTTAAGTATACATTTTTGTTTTTAATTTGCAGATGTAAAAAATGGTATTTACTTCCTTTCTTCTCTTTTGTTTTAATGTACAATGCATTTTTAATTACATTTTTTAGGTCATAAAAAACAGCGTTTAATTGGTAGCTGTTTTCTGTTTTTTGTTGGAGTATTCGATCCACCGCCTCTGGTAATATTTTTACTTTCCCCAATTGAGAATTAAATGATTTGTCAAGCAGCTGTTGTTTTACAATGTATTGTTTTATTTGCTGAGTCTGAATATTCATAATTGCTTTGTGCGCCATATCGGCAATATTCTTGTAATTTTTGATTTTAAAATATGGGTGGCTTTTATCGAACACAACTCCTGTTTTTCCGGTATTTTGATTAAACATAGGCGGTAGTTCCGGCATGTTTTCAACGTTATATCCTTTTGTGTCAACTGCTTTATCTGTTCTAAAGACATTACATCTACACCCGTGATCATTTGGTATGTAATGTGTATTCCAGAATACATGGTCAACAGGCAAAATTATTCCGTGCCATTTTTTATGCAGCTCCCTTGTTCTTCCGTCATTTACTGCTACGTAGATTAAGTTTGGGTATATGTGTTTTGTACGCTGTATATCTTGCCATCTTCGTGCTGCTTTTGCACTTGTTTTAGCTAAATGATACTCTGTTTTTAGCCAAACCGAATTATACCGCGTGTTAAGTGCAAGCGCTGCATTTTTAAAATCTTCCCAACTTCGGGCTTCTCCATTATCATCGATCAGTAGTTTTACTGTCTCTTCGATTTGGTGATGATTTTTAAACGCTGCGAATACTCCAACATTATACTTTAAATGTGAGATCATTTCCCAATCAGGAGAAATGTAACCAACTTCGCTTAAGGTTTTTCCATAGCCTTCTGTTACTGCTTTTTGTAACACTTTTATTGTGTTTTTAAGCAGTTTTTTTCTGTTAATTTTTTTACCCTTATAAATGTCCGATATCATTCTATTAATTATCGTGATATCTATTATAGCCTGATTTTTATCGGCACTTAAAGTGTGTTTTTCGCAACAATGCGATCTATACAACAAATCAAGTGCCGTTAATTCTTTTTTTCGCTCTGCGGTGTTTTTATTTTTTTTGGCTTTTCTTCTAGTTCTGCCCCATAGGTGATTTCTAGATATTGTTTTGTTAATCTAAAACCGGATGATTTCATAAGGATCTGATCGGTTTTTATCCTCTCTAAAGGATCTGTAGAAGTTTCAGTTCCGATTCTCTCTTCTTCTGATAGATGTCCTAATCTTCTCAATACAGGCACTAAATGATCATTCAGCCAGAACAGGCAGTTTTTCAAATCGGCTTTGGTTATTTCTTCTTCTGTTCTTTCATGCACTTCGGCTTGACTCTTGGAAGAGCCATCTTTAACTGTCATGGTTTGCCCATTAATCAAAATAGAAACCTGACTGTCGACTGCTTCTATTTTTTTAAAGAATACCTGAAACGCGTCCTGATTTTTGTTTTCTTTTATTTCTATTTCTGCAGTAGTAGGAAACACGGCATGTGATGCCTTTCCCATCTGTTCCAACCATTGTGCAACTTCTTGTTTTACCTTATCGTTTGTTGATGAAATTTTGGCAATACGTATTGGAATACCAAAAATTTGTTCGAACTCGTCCCAACTCGCCCAGGAATGTCTTTTTAAAATCGTCAGCGGAACCGCTTTTTCGAGAAGTCCATGCCCTTGGTGTAATTTTGCAAACAACAGATCGTCAGGAAAGGCGGTAAAATCCAGTCCTTTGTCGTCTGTAATGTTTTTTACAACCATCCCCGTATCAGGAATCACATTCGCCCTTTCAATGTTTCTTACCGCTTTTATTTCGTTTCCTTCTTTCAAAATTTGCATCAGCGAGTATTCGAAAAAAATGCTTTCCATCAGATACCTCAAAAGGTCGCTGAACCATTTTTTTTCGATAATCTTATTTTTGTCAGAAATGGTAACGCCTTTATTGTTGGTAATCACAAACCGACGGTTTTGAATTCTGAGAATACGATTTTCTATCACCGCTGTTAAGTGGCTATCCATCATTGCATCTTTGTATACTTCTTGCTGCAGATATGTTTTTGGATTAGCGCTTTGGCGCATCATTCTTGCGCGTTGGTGGTGGTTAATTTCCCTGCGATATACTGATTGTTTAACCTTGGCTAAATCAAGTGTTATTTCTTGTGCTTTTTTTGCCAATTCTAAAGTGTTTCCCGGCATTGCCTTATTGTTAATTGTAATATTTTCCATTGTTTATTTTAGAATTTTATCCAACCCTTTTTTTACTTTCCGGTTAATCTTAGCGGTTTTGCTTTTCGCTGCTCCGATGTGCTTCCTTTTATGCATATTTCCTTTTCCTTCGTTATGTATTTCTGCGTAAGCTTTATCACTTGTGAAAGTTGCTTTGTTGCCACTTTTGCTGGATTTGTATGAATATCTCAGCTTGTCTCCTCCTGTGCCATGCCCGGTAAGAATTGCTCGTCCTTCGTTCTTTCTTCCATAGGCTGTTTTATTTCCTCTTTTTCCTCTTCGATTCGTTCTGTATCTTGTGATATCCCTTCCTTTTTTGTCTTCGGTTTTTCGTTTTTTCCATTTTTCTACACCCCCGTCTGTAAAACCTTCATTTTGGAAATTTTCCTGAATGTGATTTTCTTCTTCGACAATCACTATTTCGATTCCTTCCCGAGCAAGAAACTCTGCGACTCTTTTTGCTTTATGCTTTATCGCTTCTGCTAGTTCTTTCATTCTGTTTTGTATTTAGGCATACCGCCTAATTTTATAAATCCATCTCCCGAGGTTTCTGGCTCTGCTTCTTTTTCAGGTAGATTTATATCAAGTTTCCCGGTAGCGATGTCGAATAACCAAGTCCGCGTTTCATCGTAATCGATGCGTGTATCGTCATCAATTTGAATATCTTTTCGTTTGTATAATTCGTACTTGACTATTCGCTTTAAGTGCTTTTTGATGGTTGGATTTCTCTCCGTTCCTCTTTTATCAAAAATATTATGATGCGCATATTTTTTTAAATACCCCATCATATCATCGATACTTTCTTCAATTACTTCTGTGACTATCTCATCATTATCGTTAATAAGATTATTTATCACTTGTACGACTGATATCGTTTTTAAATCGTCTTTCTCAATAAACATAATTGTATTTGTTATCTATGGCGGTACGTACTACTGCCTGAAATGTTAATTTATATGCCGGGCGTCGATATTGATCGCTCAAATCTTTGTCGTGAATCAAGGTAAAACCATCGGGAAAAGTGTCCTCTTGCACCCATTGAAGTGTATTTGCTGTTTGTTCTACAATATTGAGAATATCATCCTCTTTAGCTTCATCAGCTGCACCAACAAAAGAATCGGTGCCTTGATGAAAAAACAGATATACGGATACACTTACTTCCCCCTCTTGAAGCTGCACTGTTCGATCAGTGTAATCAATATCACTAATATGAATATATGCTGCAGGAAAAGATGGCGGATAACTTTTTCTATCGCCATTTAATTGCCCTTTCCAAAGATCAATCCATTTGTAAATCGTTATTTCCTTTAATTCCTTTTTAAAGGTGTTTTTCACCAGTCTGCGTATTTTCATAATAGTTAAAACCCTCCTCTGGTTCGTATTCTAATTATTGGTTTTCTCTTGCTTGTATCAGAAGAAATCTCAGCCCCAAAAAGGAGTCTCCCTTTTCTTACTGCGCATTCAAGAGCGTCTAGTAAATCGTCTGGGGACGAACATTTTTTCTCAAAAGCGAGGATATGAATAATTCCCTGTTCCATGTCTTCGCTATCTCTTAATCGCTCATCAAAGGTTAACAGGCGGTTAAAAAACATGGTTTTTAGCGTCGCTACGATACGCTCGTGTTTGTCGCCGGTTGCATGATCGGGCAAAGGAATTCCACTTCCTCCATTTCGCTCACAGGCAATAAGCCAGTTAGGGTCATGCACCGCTTTCTGTGATGCTGTGGCATCGTAATAGCTGTTAATTGCCATACCACGCGCATTGTATTTCCCTTGCCATTGAAAATGTTTATCCATTGCAACCGACGATTCACACTGACGGTAGAATAATTCAAGTACGTGTGCTTTTCCATTTTCAAAACCTAAAACAACCCCTGCTTTGTAATCTCCTCCCTCTGTAAAGGATAAATCCCAAAATTCGACCAGACAATCCCAGTGTTTATTGCCGTGTACTTTTTTAAATCGGATTTCTTTTTCTTTAAACTGTTTCCCTTCTTCGATAGGAGTGTTAAAGTCTTCCCGCTGACTAGTATAGTAGTCTGAGTCTTCAACTATTTCCATACATTCTTCAGAGGTGTATCGTTGTTGCCATGAGGGATTGAAATCAGCATCGCATAAATTGATTGTTTCTATTTCAAAGTTTTTCGAATCCTTGTTTTTCTTTGCCCATCCATCGACAATACCATCTTTAACAATATAGTTATTAGGCATAATCTGACGAAATCTGTCCTTGTGTCCTGCCTTACCTAAATCGCCTGTGATTTTCTCAACTTTTTTAGCTGTAAGTTCTTTGTTTTTTGCAGCTTCTCTGTCTTCTAGGTCATCCATAGAAGCAAAGTCGGGGCGGTCGGCTCCTTTTCGTAACCCACGAAACGGCTGATTTAACCCCAATGCCATGAAGAACTTGTTATCGTTGGTTTCGAATGCTCCATCTGCCCAGCTACCATATTGCATTTGCATTCCAAAATCTTTAATATACCGTTCGTTGTGACCTAAATGCGCTTGCACATCGGCAAGTAATAATTTTGATTGTTTTTCAGCTCTTCCGATAATCAATCCAAAATTTAACTCATTGTTTTCTTTTAAATGAGTTACATTCCCAACATTCGTGTGGATGGATTTCGCAGCACCTCTAAACCAGCGCCTTTGTAGTTTTATTTTACGGTTGCGAAATACTTTTAAATAACTGCTCAAATGAAAATCTGCACAAGGTGCGTCTGCCAAAGGTATAGGAGTATTCATACCAAAATAGTAGTCGAAGAATTCCAAGTAATTCTCCGGCTTCAACAGATGTTTTATACGTTCTTCTTGTTGTGCTGCGGTTTCTTTAAACAGACTGTCATAAGTAGCAACTTTTAAGAACTTGCAACGCTTGTTAAATTCTTCTTTTGCCTCTTTTAGTTCCTTGCTTGTCATTTGATTGAATCGATATATAGTTTGTTGACTACTTCCTGCGCTACATTTGCGGTGTATTTCATCATGTCAAGAATATGTAACCTTTCCCTTTGTGATTTTGCTTCCGATGCTTTAGAAATAAAGGCATCCAGTAAGGTGTCAAAGTTTTCAATCGCATAGGCAGCATTTTTACGCTTATCATTTAATTCTTGAAAAGCTGCCACTATTTTGCGAATAGCGTCTGCGGATACTTTTGGCTTTTCTCCATTTTTCAGCGAATGGAGCGTGTTTAGAATCTCCGCTCTCATTTCACTAATAGAAATAGTGTGCATTTTTTTTGCTTCCTCCCAATTATCTAGCTTCGACCAGTTTTTGACAGTATCAATATGTGTATCTAAAATTTCTGCAATATCAGCATAAGAAAGACCGTTGATAAACATTCTTTTTCCGTCTTTTCTACGCTTTTCTGATACGGCTTTAGGGAGTCTGCCTTTGCGGGGAGGTGCTTTTTTTTTACTCATCGTTTACAGTATTATTTAATAACTCGCGTCGATATTGATTTCTCCGTTTGCTACTTCTATCTTATTTATTTTTATCCCCTCATACTCAAATTGCCGTTTTATCTCCTTTATAGCGTCTTTTAAATTGTCCTCTAATAAGTAATCCGATATTCCCACGCCAATTGCCGGAAACTCCTTAAACTCTCCCTTATGAGCGATTAAAATATGTTCTTGGTGTTTGTCTGTACTATCTCCTGTAACAAAATCTCCGTTTTTGATCAGCAAGTCGTCGTTCTGATCTAATAAAAAATCTTTCATCTCTTTTGGTATTTAATTCTTTACAAAGGTGTAATAATGCAGGGGGAGCGAAAAAAATATAAACAAGCTTTGCCCCTTTAAACACAAGGGTTGCGAAGGATTTAGCAATGGTTGATGTCTTTTTTTTTTAACGAAAAATGATACTGCAATTTTGCCATGAAAATAATTAGAGTATGAAGACATTTGTTGTAACTGATGAGAACGTAATAAACCATTATGGTTTCCGTGTGTTGACCTCTGGAATAGATACCTCTCAATTTAACAGAAACCCTCTTATGTATTATATGCATAATCGTCGGGAATGGAATCCTGATGGTACAGAAGTGATCGGTGGCTGGAAAAAATTAAAAACTAATGACGCAGGGCAAATGACTGCAGTTCCTTGGTTTGATGATAAAGAAAGTTTTGCTGCACTTATTGGGGGGAAGGTTGAAAGAAATGTATTGCGAATGGCTAGTATCGGAATAGAAATTATAGAGACTAGTGAAGACCCTAAATATTTATTACAAGGACAAGCAAGAGCGACCGTTACAAAATGTCGTTTGGTTGAAATCTCCATTGTAGATCAAGGAGCAAATGACAATGCACTTAGCTTTTATGACGCAGACAACAACAAAGTGGAACTTAAAACAGCTCTAGCCAGTGTTCCTTCAATTCAAAAACAAAAAACAGAAACTAAAGACAATATGAGTACTTCAACCATTGCCCTAGCATTAGGGCTGAAAAGCGATGCTACCGAAATTGAGCAATTGCAAAAGATCAATGATTTAAAAAAAAGTAATACTGATTTGTCATCAGAGCTTACCACTCTCAAAAAAGAGCAACAAACACAACAGGATAAAGAGTCAAAAGAGTTGATCGAAAAGGCATCAGTACAATTAGGTTTGACAGGCGATGCAAAGGAAAGCTTTGAAGAAAGTTACACCACACTTTTTAAAGCAGATCATCAAAGTGCTAAATCTGCACTTTCCAATTTATTCAACATTGCGTCTGCTAAAAAAACTTCAAATACTGAGCTTTCCGCTTTTATGAAAGATGTTGGAGGAAGTGGAGATTCCTCAGATAAGGAATCAACCTTTGATTATCTACAGAAGCATAATCAACAGGAGCTCGCAAGAATAAAAGAAAACGACCCGCAGCTTTACACTCAATTGGCTGCTGATTATAAAAAGGGAGTTCGATATCATAAATAATTTCAAAAAAAAGTAAAACAATGGCACTACAGACAGAAGTATGGGAGGCAGACTTAAAGGAAAATCCCATTCCTGATACAAGTTTTGTTTATCAAAGCGAGGAGAAATCCGAATATGTAAACAACAACACTCTGCATCTACAAGAAGCAGGGATTGAACCTACTGTTTATGAGAATTTTTTCGCTGCTGATCCAGACGCGGAATTACCCATCATGGCGGTTGATGATATTCCACACGAAGTATTGTTGTCGACTTATAGTACGGCTGTAACAAGGCATCGTAAGTTAGAAGAGGTGGAGCTTTCGTATGGTCGCAGACAGTCAGTGATTAACAGGCATAGAAATGCTTTGGCTAAACAGTTAGGGAGAAAAGCAGCGTATATGTGGACTCCGGGTGAGGGCAACGAGTTTAACTCAAAAATGGATTTAGCTGCCAATGATTCTATTATTGACGCTATTACTGATTTGCGTGCATTCTATATGGATCACGATATAAATGAAGATTTGAATTTATGCTTAAATGCTGGTCATTGGGCTCGTATTAAAAAAGAAGACAAAAAGCTTTACAAAGAACTGATCGCTGAAAAAAACAAAATCTATTGTGATTTTAAGATTTTCACGTACTCCCAAACTCCTGTCTTTACTGAAACAGGAATTAAAAAACCTTACGGAGCAGTACCATTAGCCGGAGATAGAAGAAGTTCTTTTTCCTGGGTTTCAAGCGAAACGTTTCGATGTTTTGGAGATACAGAAGCTTTTCTAGAAGAGAAAAAAGCAAAAACGCAAGCTGATTTGTTGTCTTATGCACAACGAGGATTGGTAGGAAACATTCGAGCCAACAATCCTAAATATCTGGGAGCAATAATCTAAATAAGTATGGAAAATAAAGATAAACAACCAAGTAATAAATCATCCGAGAAATCCCCTGCTCAGGATTTTTTTAAAAGACGTCCTAGTGTAGAAAAGTTATTCGAGACTTCCGATAGTTTCTTATTTGCCGATCCTTTTCTAGCAAACAAACATGCAGCAACGCTGAAAATCAAAACCGTGAAAACGATCACCCCAGAGAAGAAAGCGGATAAAGATAGTACCCCAGAAAGCTAATCATTTTTATTTACGAGCCTGTCCTGCCATTTCGCAGGAGGCTTGTACCCTACGGGGTAAAATCCTTGTCTTATGAGAGAAATAACAACAATAGTAGTTCATTGTTTAGCAACAATCGAAGGTGAGTATTACGATATCAATGATGTCGATAAAATGCACAAAAAACGAGGTTTTCGATGTGTAGGATATCACAAGCTAATTCTTTTAGATGGAAGTGTGCAAAACGGGCGCCCTCTTCACCAAATCGGAGCTCATGTAAAAGGAAAAAACGAGGATACTATTGGTGTTGCTTATGTGGGAGGGTTAGATCAAAATGGATCGCCAAAAGATACGCGAACAAGCGCGCAAAAGAAATCATTAAAAACGGAACTCAAAAAATTAAAAAACCAATTCCGAAATGCAAAAATAAAAGGACATCGTGATCTTTCCCCAGATCGTAATGGCAATGGAAAAATAGAGCGGTTTGAGTGGTTGAAAGCATGTCCCTGCTTTGACGCAATCAAGGAATACAAAAATCTATAATTATGTTTTTAAAACTTTTAAAAATACCCATTGTACGCCATTTAATTGCCGGATTAGCAATCTTAATAATCGGTTATTTCATAGGCAACAGCCCCACCCAAGAAATTAAAGGGAAATACGATGAATTGTCAAAATCTCACCAACAGTTAAAAGTGACTTTAGACACTTTACAAAACAAGGTGATAAAAATGGCATCGCAAGATCGAATAAAAGTGGAGAACAACTTAAGAGGTCTGCACTTAAAAAAAGGAGGTACGCTTCAATTTCTGCCAGATACAAATATCAGTCAGGAAAAAAAAGAAACTCCCAGAGAAATCCGTAAGAAAAAAAGAGCAAATCGAAAATCTAAAAAAAAAAGACTCATGAGTAATTTACCCGATGTAAAAATAAATATCAATACCGAAGGAATTTCTCAATCTCTTCAAACACAAGATGGAATTGCAGGAATGATCTTAACAGGAGCTGCCGTTAGTGGAAAAATACAGCTAAATACGCCAGAGGTGGTTTATAGTGTATCTGATGCAGAAAGTAAAGGAATAACAGCTACAGGACGGAATGATTATGCTTATAAGCAAATTCAGCAGTTCTATGATGAAGCAAAGTCAGGCGCGGAACTCTGGATAATGCTGGTTTCTGCAGACGTTTTAACCTCCGATATGCTCGACAAAAACAAGGAATATTCCAAGACCTTGTTTAACAGTTCAAAAGGCACAATTCGTTTACTGGGTGTTTCCAGAAAAGCGACACTCCCTGCAGAAACGGAAAATGGTATTGATAAAGATGTAGAGCTGTCGGTTTTAAAAGCTCAATCGCTTATCGAAGAATATGCTCCTCGTTTCAAAGAAGCGTCTGTAATTATTGACGGAGCAAATTACACGGGAGAACCAACCGAGTTAAAAGACTACACTCAGAATAATGATGAGTTTGTGAGTGTTTTGCTTGCAAACTCCGACGGATCGACTAACGCTTGTGTTGGATTGTTGTTAGGACGCCTGGCAAAAGACCCTGTACAAAGAAACCCTGGGCGCGTCAGATCGGGTGCTCTTCCGATTTTGCAGGGGTATTTAACCAATAAAGAAAAGGTAGATAATCAGGAAAATCATTGGAATACTCTTCACAAAAAAGGGTATATAATCATGAGGTCATTTGCCGGAAGATCAGGTTACTTCTTTTCCCACGCCCCAACTGCAGTGACTGCTCAAAACAATCTTAACACAATTCCAAGAGTTCGAACAATTTATAAAGCACGAAGATTGAGTTATAATGTGTTTATAGACGAAATATTGGAAGAAATCCCTATAGATGCCTCTGGTAAAATTGCTCCGGCTTTAATTAAGGGATGGGAAGCAAAAATAGATACTACTTTAAACAGAGAAATGACTGCTAAAGGAGAAATATCGTCTATTAGAGTAAATATCCCTCCTGATCAAGATATTTTAAGCAACGATCAATTGCAATTGTCTCTAGATATTCAGCCAGTAGGTAATGCAGGAAATATAGTTATTAATCTTGGTTTTGCGACCGTGTAAAAATAGATAAAGATGCCTAAAACATTTGACAGCTCCGCTCCGGAATACAGATGGTCTGACACGCAAGTGTCAATGGATGGTCGGATTTTAACAAGGATCAGAGGGGTGAAATTTGCGATAAAAAAAGAGAAAGAGTATTTCCATGCTCGAGGGGAAGACCCGCACTCTATTCAAAGCGGGAATAAAACACCAGAAGGTGAGTTGATCTTAGCTCAGTCAGAGGTTGAAAGGCTTCAAGACCTTTTGGAACCAGATGAAGATTTGACCGATATGCCTCCTTTTGATGTTACAGTTTCTTTTGTAAAAAAAGGTACTACAAAAATACGCACATACATATTAAAGGGATGTGAATTCACAGACGACACTAGAGAAATGAAGCAAGGCGACAAGTTCTCAGAAATCACCTTGCCAATTATGTTCTTGAAGCGTTTAGCTGCATAAGACACCGAATCATCCAATTTAACCTAATAGCTAAAAAAGAATTTAAAACCATAAAAAAACACAGATATAAAATGAAAACAGTAGTTGATCAACAGCAAATAGACAAGTGGAAATCGGAGCACCCCGAAGGAGTATTTAGATTAAAATCAGACAAATATGGGGATATTTACATACACACCCCGGATAGACCAACTTTAGGCTTTGCGATGTCTGCCAGCAGGGAGGATCCCTTAGCCATGTCAGAAACTATCCTGGAAAACTGTTGGTTAGAAGGAGACGAAAAGATCAAAACCGACAAAGGCGCGCTGATGGGAATTCTTCCAAAGATCGATGAAATTCTGGAAGTAAAAGCTATTGAGGTGGAAAAGCTTTAGCCCGCTGGAGAAATACTCCCGTAGAAAAAAATAGTATAGTATATATCGATACCCTTATGCAATATCATTTGGGTATCGATCCTACTTCACTAACAGACGATCAGTGGGCAGAAAAATTTGCCATCCTAGAGCATATAAGAGAAGACGAAAGGAAGCGCAGCACTACTGTCTAACTTTTAAAACAACAACACACCACAAATTCATTTTTGCTTGTACTAATTTATCATGTCAAATTACAGTTATTCAGTTTACCTTAAAGACTTCATGAGTTCTAAGCTCATGAAAGTAGGAACAGTCGCCACTGGTGTGTATTCAAAAATCACCAATACACAAGATAAATTCCAATCAAAAACATTTCAATCTGCAAAATCAATTAACGGGCTAAATGCAAAGTTAGATTCATTAGGCAGACAAAGAGGGGCAGCCACTACAGTAAGAGAGGTACGTAAGATAAACAGAGAGGTGAACAGAACATCTCGCCAGTTAAAAAAGCTTGAAAATATGCCTCCTCAGAGCATGATCAACCGTCTTAATGGTGTTGGTGGCGCAATGAAAGGATGGGCAGGTGCAGCCGTCGGCGCTTTCGGAGCCATGAGTCTTTTTAATGGCGTAAAAGGCGTGGTGCAACTCGGACTAGATGCAGAGCAAACAAGAGTGAAATTTGCCACATTACTAGGTGGGGTATCGCAGGCAAACAGTATGATTCAATCTCTTAACAAATTTGCCAATGTAACGCCTTTTGAAAACGCAGAGCTGCAGAAAAACGCAGAGTTGCTCTTGAATTTCGGTATGGCTGAAAAGAAAGTACTTCCCTCCCTTAAGATGTTAGGAGATATTTCCGGGGGAAACAAAGAGAAGCTTAACTCTTTAACACTTGCATACGCACAGGCTCGAAGTGCAGGAAAATTAATGGGACAAGACTTACTCCAAATGATAAATGCTGGTTTCAACCCTTTGGAAGTTATCTCCCGCAAGACAGGGAAAAGCATCGGATATTTAAAAGATCAAATGAGTAAAGGGAAAATATCGGCTACAGTCTTAGAAGATGCATTTAAAACAGCTACCTCCAAAGGGGGGAGATTTTCGGGAATGATGGAAAAAGTAAGCCAGACGGGGCTTGGCAAAATATCAACCTTCACGGGGAATCTTAAAACCAATCTAGCAGGTTTTGCAGAAAAGTATCTTGTTCCTACTATTGTCAAGGGGATAGATTTTGGAATTGCGCTTGTGAATTCTTTTGATAAGATAAAAAACAGTTCGATTTCTTTCTTTTCTAAATTGTCTCCTTTATGGAATTCAATCACCTCGTTATTATCCGCGATTCTGGGACTTTCTGCTGAATCCAATGCAGCTGCCACATCAGTGTCATTTTTTACCACCATAATCGATGGTGCTTCGGTGGTGCTTGAAGTTGCTTCTTTGGGTATATCTACAATGCTTAATTGGTTAAAACCGCTTGCTCCGCTAATCCGATATGTAACGATTGCTTATGGATTGTGGAAAATAGCAATGATCGCGGTAAATGTGGTTATGTATGCTAATCCGGTGGGCTTGGTTATTGGTGCGATCGTTGCTTTAGTAGGTACAATTGTATACGCATACAATAAAGTCGGCTGGTTCCGTGGTGGTGTAATGGCAGCATGGGAGACAATCAAAGGATTTGCGAATATAATAAAGGAATATGCTGTTAATAGAGTTCAAGAGCTCATCAAAGGGCTGTCAGGATTGGCAGAAGCTTTTCACCTTCTGTTTGTAAAAAGAGATTGGAAAGCAGCGTGGGAAGTCGGAAAAAAAGCAGGAAATGATTTACTAGGATTAAACTCATCTTCTACCGCTATTAAAAAGGCGATTGATTTAGGTAAAACCGCCGGAACCGCTTATTCCAAAGGAGTAGAACAAGCCAATAAGTCAAAGTTTTTCAAAACAGGCGGATTAGCTTCAAAATTAGGCTTTGGAAATTCAGGAATAGAACAAACACAAAATGCATTAGCAGCAGCCGGAGCCGAAAAAGGAATATCCGCTATTAATGGAGGTGGCTCCCGACAAACAAATATTAACGTCTCTTTTGAAAAGCAAATCGAAAATTTCATACTAAAAACAACAACTGTTAGCGAAGGATTTGAAGAGATGGAAGATAAATTAAAGGAAATGTTGCTCCGTGTAATGAATTCAATAAATCAAATGCAAACAAGTAATGGCTAATTTTTCAATCGACGCCTTAAAGCGTAAAACATTAGGGGATTATTCTGCCTATAAGAAGACAGAAGAATCTAACATAGGAGTGGGAACTTCCCTTAGGAAAAATCATTTGGGTACGCCATATTTTATGGATTTGATAATTGATGGAAAAACATTTCCGAATGAACCATTAATTACAATTAATGGGCAAAAACGAATTGTCGAAACAGTGGTAACCGGAAGCAACCGAAGGGGAACAGTTAAAGAGCTTATTTCTGCAGATGATTACAGAATAAGAATAGAGGGAATATGTTTTGATCAAAAGCGGCAATATCCTCAAAAACAAGTAGAGGAAATAATTTCTATTTGTGAAGAAAATCGAGCTTTGCCAGTAAAAAATGATCTTTTGGAGCTTTTCAATGTGCATTCCCTTGTGATTAAATCATACTCATTTGATAAAATGCAAGGGCAGCCACATATGCAGAAATATATTATTAATGCGATTTCGGATGAAGATTTTTACGCCATTATAAAAGAGAAAGATAATGTACGTATTAGCAAGTAAGATATTTATAGGTGATTACATCTTTACCAGAATAAATGAAGTCAGCATCGTAAAATCTGTTGACTTACTTTCTGATACTGCAGTAATAAAAATGCCGGCATCTGCAATGTTTGGCAATGAAAATACAGGCTTTAAAAAGTCTCGTCTTGAAAATCAGATAAAGGCGGGTGATCCTGTAAAAATACAACTGTCTTATAAGGGAGAATATGAAAATACAGAATTTATAGGGTATGTGGCTTTTGTAAAGCCAAATACTCCTACTGTAAGTATAGAGTGTGAAGATGCTATGTATTTTTTGCGTAAAAAGCGCATTCATAAGAATTTTGGCTCCACAACATTAAAAACAATTATCTCTCACATAGTTTCAGGTACAGACATACAATTAGCTGGAAATATTCCAACTGTAAATTTTGACAAATTCATCCTGAAAAATGTAAACGGCTGTAAGGCGTTACAGAAGATAACAGAAGAATATGGCTTGGCAATCTATTTAAACGATCAACAACAGCTATATGCAGGATTACGGCAAGAAATTGCCAGCCCAAAAACGGTCTATTTCGATTTGTTTAAAAATGTAGTGTCTCACGATCTAAGGTATAGACGTGAAGAAGATGTTCGCTTAATGGTTAAAGTCATTGGAGTAAACAAAGACAACACAAAAATAGAGGTGGTTGTTGGCGATACAGACGGTGAGCAAAGAACATTGCATAAATATAATGTTTCTGATAAAGGGATACTAAAGCGTATCGGGCAAAGTGAATTAAAAAACCTTAAATACACAGGTTATGAAGGTTCTCTCACCTCTTTTTTAATACCCTATGTAACTAGAGGTATGAGTGTAAGTGTTTGGGATTCCAATTTTCCAGAGCGAAACGGAATCTATTTTGTATCGAAAGTGACAACCACATTTGGAGTAAACGGAGCACGACGGAAGATTGAACTTGGAAGAAAATTAAGCTATGAGTAAAGATAAAGAGTTGCAACAAGCATTTAAAGGTATTTTTCCATCTCAGGAGCAAATATTCTCTGCTACTGTAATGAGTGTTAATAAAGAAGAAAAAACAATTACAGCATTAGATACTGATCAGATGGAATATTCAGATGTCCGATTAAGTGCAGCTATCGATAATAAAACAAACAAAGTCATAAGCTTTCCTAGTGTTGGCAGCACTGTATTGTTAGGGAAAATATCAGGAGATGATAATACTTTGTTTGTCTGCGCTGCCAATGAAATAGAAAGTATAGAAGGGAATATTTCGGGTGTAAATTTCTTAATCGATCAATCCGGGTATAAAATCAATGCGAATCAAGAAAGTTTAAAAAGAGTCATGAATGACTTAATAGACGAAATAAATAAAATAATAGTAATACAAGGCACAAGTATAAATGTGCCAGCAATGAATGCAATTAAACAGCGGTTAAATAATCTTTTAACATAAATATGACAGAAGCACAATTAGCAAATTTATTAGAACTCGCCTACGATGCAGAAGCGGATACAGGTGTTTCACCCGAAGAAGCAAGAAGACGCTTTGCTAAAAAACAAGCAGCTGCCATTGCTCAATTTGTTGTTGGGCGCACCACTACAGTTACTGGTGTTTCAAGTGATGGTGCTACAGTTACAGGAACGGGAATTATAACATAAAAACTAAAACCAACTTAAATGAAAACTATAAATTTTTTAATCCAAGCCTTTGGCTTTTTAAATACCGATGATTTCTATAAATCTACATTTGGCGCAATTAGTTTAAAGGCTATAAAATGGTCTTGCTTTTTGGCGGTTTTTGAACTGTTTTTAAAGGAATATTTAGGATTAGACCTTATCGTATTTTTTGCCTTCGTATTACTAATTATTGCAGAGTATATAACAGGTATTAAAGCAGCCAGAAAACAGGGAAAACGATTTGAAAGTCGCAAAGCCGGGCGAATGATTTTTAAAATCTGTATTTACCTGTTTGTTATCTTTTTGCTCTTTTCTTTTTCAAAAGCAATCTCTGTTCCTGAGATCGCAGGATTAGAAATTAATCCTTTTTCTTGGTTGTATTATACAGTCTTTTTTGCAATCGTATTTCAGCTGTTTGTTTCTTACTTAGAAAATCTCGGCACATTAGGTTACAAGGAATCAAAAACAATCGTCGGAATAATTCTAAGAAAATATAACGAAAAATTTGAGTTCGATGGAAAAAAAAGAGATACAGGTATTGAATAATCAATCTTTAGCAGATGTTGCAATTCAACATCTGGGAAGCTTGGAAGCAGTCTTCGATCTAGCTAGAGAGAACGATATAAGTATTACAGATTTATTAACAAACAATCAGAAAATATTTGTCCCTGAACCTTTAGTCCCAGAAATTGTTGCCTTTTATAGACAGAATAATATATCTCCATCAACAGCAGTAACAACAATTCCAATCGATACCTCCTCAGGGATTAATCATTGGCAGCTTGGTATTGATTTTATAGTATCAGGGAATGACTTAGAAAATGGTGTAAATAATTGGCAGCTTGGTATTGATTTTATTGTACAGCCTGATACGGGTATAAATCATTACCAGATAGGAAAAGATTTTATTGTTTCCCCAGAATAACAAAATATAAACATTAAAAACAATTGAAAAAATGATAAAAACCCTTGACATTTTAAAAAGTTATTTCGTAGAATATTCCAAACCATCACAATCCCAATTCGCTGATTTAATCGATTCCTTTCATCATAAAGACAGTGGGCAAATTATCCTGGGGCATACTCAAAAAGAAAATGGTGACATTGAAGTATCTTTGAGTGATGGTGAGAAAATAAACATCCCTAAATCTGTATTGCCGGATCAAAAGCCTCTAACATTTATAGAGGGATTGGTCGATGCTTTAGAGGCAAAAGTTTCCAAGCAACCCGGAAAACAGTTAAGTGATGAAAATTTTACCACTGAATTAAAAGGAAAACTGGAAAATCTGCAAAATTACACTCATCCTGAAAAACACTCTATTAGTGAAATAAAAAACCTTTCAGCTCGCTTGAATTCTTTAGTAAAAAAAGAAGAAGGCAAGCAGTTAAGTGATGAAAATTTTTCCGGTGAATTAAAAGAAAAACTGGAAATCTTGCAAAATTACACCCCGCCTTCTTCTGTTCCTATTTCTTATGTAGAAGGTCTTTTGGATTTATTGAAAGATTTGGAGACTACATTGTCTCAAAAAGTAGATATTGAAGACGGGAAAACATTAAGTTCGAATGATTTCTCAGATACGTTCAAGGAAAAATTAGAGAATCTAAAAACATCTAACCCTAACCTGATACCAATGGCAGGGGGAATGCGAATTCTTCCGACAGATGCCTTTGTGAATTTTGGGCATGGGTCAAAAAATGGTGCACTTAAAATTATTTTCCCGAACGACTGGACTAACTCCATGTTTTCTATGGAATTTCACGTATTTGATTATAGGGATAATTTATCTTCGAAAATTTTCGTATCCGCTTATCAAAGAAAGGATGCGACTTATCAAAGATGGGAGTCTGTCACCTACTCTCTTTCTACCTCAAAGGAAAATACAGATTTTCGTCCTACTCTTCGTTTTGGGCACAACGGTACAAAGCCTGTTATCTATATTGGAGAATTGAACCAGCGTTCTTTCTATCCGAAAATAGTCGTGAAAGATATTTTCAGATATGATAATAATAATCAATACGCCTCAGCAGCTGATTGGCTTTCCGGCTGGACGTTTGGTCTGGAAACAGAAAATTTTCAAAATATAGATAAAACAATCACGGCTTAATTATGGCTAGAAAAATTAAGGAAATACAACAACAAATGCTCTCTGAATTATCAAGAACCAAGGAGTTAAATGCCTTAGAGACGTTAATCGATAGTGAGTTGAATTCGTTAGTGGAACTAACATCTACTTCAAAAGTAGCTATATGGCGATTGTTTTTGTATGTCGTAGCTGTTTCTATTTGGACAATCGAAAAATCTTTCGATTTACTAAAAGAGCAAGTTCTCGATTTAATTTATCGCTTAAGACCACATACGCCTTCATGGTATAGAGATAAGACACTCCTCTTTCAATATGGGCATGCTTTAAAACCAGAGCGCGATTACTACGACAACAAAAACCTCACAACTGCGCAGATCATTAAAAGTAAGGTAGTAAAATATGCTGCTGTTGTTGAAATATCTTCCCGATTATATATTAAAGTAGCCGGAGAAAAAGACGGAGAAAGAATCATGCTTCCAACAGAACAAGTGCAAGCGCTGCAGCATTATTTGAGTCTGATAAGAGATGCGGGGGTAAAAATAAAAATAATCAATCGTCCTGCGGATTTACTGGCGCTTCATATAGATGCGTATTACGATCCTTCGTTACTCGATACTCAGGGAGCAAGAATTGACGGCAGCGACAATGAACCGCTCCAAAATGGAATCAAAGAATATTTAAAAAAGTTTGAATTCAACGGGGAGATGGTATTGACTAAGCTAGTTAATCACTTAGAAAAGATTAAAGGAATCAAAATGCCTGTAATTAAATATGCCGCCTATAAGTATGGGAATAATCCAACATGGACGAAAATAGACGAGATATATCAGACTGACGCAGGACATATGAAAATTGAAGAATTAAAAATTAATTGGATTAAAAGAGATGTATAACGCAAATATTGATTACGATAGATTACTTCAAATGCTTATTCCTACTTTTTTACGAAAAAGAAAGATAAAAGCTTTCCTTTCTGTGTTAATATTTCCGATTAAGATTTTGAAGCGGGAGTTTTTGCAATTTAAACAGGCAACGATTTACAAAATCACCCACAATGGTCAAGTTGTGTACCTGCAGAAAGTGCTCAATGATCATTTCGACCGTCAACAAAGGCGTATTTATATAACTGATGGAGTGTTTTATGACCCAACTTATGTCTACACTCATCAGGAAGATAAGCCTGTTTATATTGGAACACAATATTTATACACCTCAGAAGAATTAGCGCTAATAGACGTTGATTTTTTGATAGTGGTTCCTAAAGATTTCAATTTAACTGATGACATGTTAACTCGTTTTCATGCTTTAGTTAAATATTACAAATTAGTAAGTAAAACATATCGAATTATAAAAAAGCAATAGTGGATAGTTTAGAATTTTATCAAGGAGGTTTTCCGTTAGAAACCAACACATTGGAGTTTATTCAGTCACAAACAACAATGGTTGCTGCTCTTTCTGCATTAGGAGGGGGAGATACATACATACTCTCAGGAGTAACAAAACAAAATGATACAGTGACAGATGGTGTAATTGTTTATAAAGGGGAAATATTACCTTTTAAAGGAGGAACAATTCAGCCAGATGTTACCATTGTTGAAGAAGTCCAAAAAGTAAAATATGCATCAGATCAGGATGGAGATGGCGAACGTGATGAAAAAATAGCTTATCGAAAAAGATATGTTAGATTTGGTTCAGATGGTGCGAAAATATTTCGTTTTAGCGCCTTAAAGCCATTTATTGAAGGGATAACATCACAAATCTTCAAAACCTTTTTTAAAGACATCAGATTGCCGTATGTTGGAGCGATTGAAGACATTCCTAAGGGCTGGGAACTTTGCGAATTGTTTTCAGGTCACTTTCCTGCTATTTTTGATCCCTCCAATCCTGACTATAACGAAATATTAAAAACAGGAGGAGAAAATACAGTTACACTGACAGAAGATCAGCTCCCAAAGCATTCTCATTCTGGAAGAACAAACGCTTCAGGAAACCATTCCCATTCTGGAAGAACAAGCGCTGCAGGTGCTCATTCCCATACTGGAAGAACAAACGCTGCAGGTGCTCACTCCCATACAGGAAGAACAAACACCGCAGGGCGTCACAGGCACGATGTCCCTGCAGAAAAACATCAGAATGGTGAAGGTGTACACTTTAAAATAGAAAATTACGACCGAAGATCTCAAAAAGGGCGCTCCGCAGGAGATCATTCACATTCTCTATTAATCAACTCAAACGGAGAACATTCGCATACTGTTGATATTGCTTCTTCTGGCGCTCACACACATCCCTTTACAACAAACACTGTAGGAAGTCATTCGCATTCCTTCACAACTAATGAAAAAGGAGAAGGTCTACCGCATGAAAATCGTCCAAAATACAAAGTATTTGCACTAATTAAACCTGTGTATTGATAAATTAAAACAAAGAAAAAACACCGTTTAAACGGACATTAAACGGTGTTTTTAGTTATGGAAACATCAGCGAGTTGCTTTCCAATCGAGCAAAAAAACCACTTTCAAACATTTTCTGCATCATCTCAAATTGATTATCTGCGGTAATTTTTTGTTCTATTTTTTTTTGTTGTAAAAGTGTCTTAGCATCAAAGCTTCCTTTTTCCAGAATTCCAATCCAATTATATTTACTCCTTTCTATTCGAATAGAATATATATCAATAATCATTGTGTACAATTGTTGTTTCTTATTGCAAAGAAAAGAAAATACTTGTGCTGTTGGTTTGCGGGAAACCACGAAGATATAATCGTATATTTGTGTATGAGTTATTTAAAAAAAATAGAAATAATGGAGTTGAAAGAAAAAATCAAATGGGAAAGCGATATTCAGAAATTAATGCTTGTATCTAATTCACCTATAACTACTGTGGTTTCCAAAATCAATGAATTAGATAGCTCTATAGACAGTGTGGCTCGATTTTATTTAGCTTTTGGGAGGTTTCCTTTAAACAAAACAGAACTAAGGATTGAACTTTTGGTTCAAAAGATGAAACACGATAGCGTATGAAAGTCAAGCTTTTTTTGTTGATTGATCGTTATTTTATAGGGGTTGTGCCTATGTTTAAATCCTTTTGTCGATTCCGAAAGAGATTAGACGAAAAGACACGTACAAGAATTATCTCACCTAGTATAATATATATATTATCTGATTCCGAAAAGGCAGCTATTTTGGATGATTGTGTTTCTGAATACAAAAAAACAAAAGATTGGAAGCAAACAAGAATTAAAGAAATACTTTAAAGTTTTGCTTTTTTGTGTACATTTTGAATTTTAAGTTGTGTACATTTTGATTTCGCGATTATAGTTTAGAGAAAAAATAAAATCAAAGGTGTTCCTCAATAAATTCAAAGGTTCTAATTTCATTGTAAAAGACGTGATTAGGTAGATAGTATCCTACATGCCCTCCAAAATCAGGAGTTTCTAAGAATACATTTTTATTTTGTGATGCTTCGGTATATGGATAGCAATCTGCTCCTAAAAAAGTATCATTTTTAGCATTGATAATTAAGGAAGGAATCTTGATAGAAGGTAAAAATTGTTTGCTGCTACACTTTTGATAGTAATCCAGCGCATTCGTATACCCATGAGCTACACTTGTATATAAATTATCAATGTCGATCAGGTTTTTACACTTTTTAATGTCTGAGATTCTAATTTTATCAGGGAATAAGATCTGTTTTTCCAGTAACTTCTTTTTTAGGTGTCTCAAGAAACGTATTCTATAGAGTACATTTTCAGGCTTGTTTAACTGAAGTAAGGAATCATATAAATTACATGGGGTAGAAATGGCTACCCCTGAGCATACTTGAGATGGGATTTCTCTTCCCTCTCCTAGATATTTTAGTAATACATTACCTCCCAGGCTAAATCCACAGATTGATAAGGATGAATATGCATAAGAAGAACTTATGTAATTGATAATGAAATCCAGATCTTCACTAACTCCAGCGTAATACGAACGGTATTTCCTGTTGGGTTCTCCACTACAATTTCTGAGATTGATCGCTACAGTATCCCAATTGTTTTGATTTAGATATTTGGCGAGTCCGGTTATATATTGTCGTTGTCCATTCCCTTCTAGACCGTGAATTAAGATGCATAATTTAGAGGCTTGCACTGTGCTATAACTCCAATCAAGGTCGATAAAATCCCGATCTTTTAATTCGATTCTTTCTCGTTGTTGGATGACTCCACTTACTTTTCTGAAAAGATTAGGATATATAGTAGAGATATGACCATTTCTAAATAGATAAGAAGGGGAGTAGGATGATGAAATTATAGGCATAAAAGAAGTACAAAATAGCGTGATTTCAAAAATACATTGATTTTTCAGAAATCAAAGGTTTTTATATTCCGATCATGTCAAAATAATTGTAGTTTTAACAGGTCTTTCTTGATAAGGAAGTACCTGTGGAAATGATATTGATTTTTAAAGAATAATATAGATGTATACAAAAGATTTTGACATTAGATGGAGCGATATTGATGCGAATCGTCATTTAGCAAATAGTGCTTATCAAAATTTTATGAGTCATACCCGTATGGCATTTTTGATAGCGTATGGTTTTGGGCATAAAGAAATGGCGAATTTTGAGATAGGTCCCGTTATTTTTTATGAACATATTTATTATTATCGGGAAGCTTTTCAGGGGAAGCCAATTACAGTAAGTTTGGAGTTAACAGGGTTGAGTGAAGATGGTGCTTTTTTTGAGTTTACACATAATTTTTATGACTACAAGGGAAGAAACCTGGCATATTGTGAGATGATGGGAGCATGGATGAATCTAAGAGATAGAAAAATCAACCCATTACCCTCTTCTGTTAAAGGGATAATAGCAGCTTTTCCCAAAGCTGAAAACTTCAGAATTCTAACAAAAGAAGATACAAGGAAACACGGCAAAAAGCCAAAGGATATAGCTATGAGTTAATCTTTTTTTTGTTTTGAGCAGTAGGTTTGGTTACCAGGTATACTCCTGTAAAGATTATAATGGCTGCTACAATTTTAATGCTGTCCAGATGATCACTTCCTAGAGCAATAGCAAAAATAGATGCCAAAAGTGGTTGTAAATAAATAAAAACAGCAACAGTAGTTGGTTTTAGCTCACGGATAGCAAAGATGTTTAAAACATAGGTTCCAAATGTCGCAAAAAGGATTACGTATCCTATTTTTAAATACCCATCAAGAGGGATGTGTGCTGGTTGCATTTGGGTGATTTGCTCGTAGCCAAATGGAAGTACCATAAAAAAACCAATGGTATACATCCACTTCATAAAGGTAAATGGGTGGTACTTTTGCGTGATTTTTTTTACTACAATAATATAACAAGCATAGGATGCAGCATTGACGAAAACCAAAAAATTACCTAATGTAGGATTCGAAGCCGTTAGACTATTTCCTTTTCCGTATAAAATGATCAATAATGCCCCCGAAAGCCCGGTGAGCACTCCTATGATTTTTATTATGCTGGCTTTTTCTTTTAGAAAAATAACGGATAGAATAAGAACAATAATAGGAGCCGTGATCATTAATACAGATGCGCTGATAGGAGTAGTTAAGTTTAGCCCTTCAAAAAAAGCCAACATGTTTAGAGCTACACCAAAAAAAGCAGCTGCAGTGATACGTTTAAAATCTTTGGGAGCTATCTTTTCTTTTGGTCCTAAGAAACTAATTGCCCAAAATAAGAGCATGGTTCCTAATACCCGAAGAACAATAAAACCAAAAGGCTGAATGTAATGTGGCATTACATCTTTGGCAATAGTAAAATTCGCACCGTAGAATATAGCTACAAAGCTAGCAGCAATAAGGGCAAGAGTTCTTTTACTCATAGGTAATTTATATGGAAGCTTTGGCGGCTTCTATCGTTTTTTTTGAGTTTCCGATGAATATGGATGTTCCGTTGATAATAACTGGACGTTTCAAAAAAGTATAATGTTCTAATAGTAAGGCTTTGAAATCTCCCTCGGTTAGGTGTTGGTTTTTGAGATCTCTTTCTTTGTATAAACGAGCTCTTTTGCTGAACAATGACTCATAATTCCCGGCAAGTGTTTTCATTTCTTCTAATTGCTCAGGAGTGATAGCATCAGACTTTATGTCTTGTAGTTCAAAACTCGTATCAGGAGCAAGTTCTTTCAAAATTCGCTTGCAGGTATCACAGCTGGATAAGTGATATATTTTTTTCATAGGGTATCGTTTTGTTACAATTAAGATTGTGTGATCTTTTTTAGTTTATAAGCATGACTGCTAAACTAGAAATATGTATTTGATGCAAAGGAAATTCTTTTGAAAATAAAAATCATACTTTTGAGAAAAAAATAACAGTAGAAATGAAAGAAAAACTTCGTATCACTCATGTGAACAGGAAATTAATGAAAAAAATATTAGACTCCTATTCTTTAGAGGCACTTAATACTGTTCCGGAAGGGTTTTCTAATAACTTAATTTGGAACGTAGCGCATGTTGTTGTGACACAGCAACTACTGGTGTATAAATTGAGTGGGTTGCCTATGATGTTGGATGAGGAAATGGTCGAGACATACAGAAAAGGGACTAAAACAGAAAGAGATGCTACTCAGGAAGAAGTTGATAAAGTAAAAGAACTGTTATTCGCTACTTTAGATCAAACAGAGAAAGATATAGAAGCGGGGGTATTTAAGAAATATACAGAGTATCCGACGAGTACAGGATTCGTGTTAGAAACAATAGAAGATGCGATGGATTTTAATAACTTTCATGAAGGGATCCATTTGGGGTATATACTGGCGATGAAAAAAGGATTATAAAACTTCTGAAGAAAGAGCCGTATCAATCTCTTCCCTGTTAATTTTTACTTCGATAGGACCATTCGCATAGGAGTTTACCTCATATGTGTTGTAATATAATATCACTTCCTGATCTGTGAATCCAATATTTTCAGGAAGTGAAAAAACATCATTTTCGAAAAAGAACCCGGTACTGTTTATAGGAGCGTCAGAAGGGATTTTTTGAGATTTTCGAAAAACAGACTCTGCTACTTTCAGAAATAACTGCTTGTCGGCAAATAATTGATCAGTTGGTATAAGCTTACCATTTTTTTTTGAAATGTTTAGATAAGTAGAATAACTATTTCCATGGGCTCCTCCTGTGTATGTGTACTTATTAACCAGAATAGATATTAAATAGTCATTTTGAAGAGAAACTGAAGTATTAAAGATCGCCTCATAAAGATGAGTTTCGTCAGGGAATTCCTCAATATTTTTTTTAAACACATCATTAAAATCTATAGCTGCTTTTTGTATGGTAGATTCGGCGGTTTCCTGACTCATGGTTAGATCAGCAGTGATTACCTTTTCTATTTCTGAATTTACAGCTTCTGCTAATGCCGAGTTTTCGATTGCTTCAATAAGGTTTATCTCGATATTGGCACAATCAATATCTCTACATTCTTCAGGAAATAAAGAGTCGGTGGTTATTTTTGAGGTTTGGAATGTTAATGATTCAACCTTATTGCAGGCAGATAAGAGGATAGAAATACAGAGAATTCCAATTATATTTTTAGAGAAGTAAGTTTTTGTCCAAATCATCCACTAAAGGTACTGAATGAATATGATTAGAACGAATTAAATGATATTTTTGTAGTGCCTTTTGATATAGCTATATGCTAAAAGGTTTATAATGATTGTTTTGCTTGATAAAATAAATCGCTTTGGGGTAAGCATATGAGGTGTTAGATGTTATTTAGAGACAAGCTTTGGAGATATTTAAATCCCAATTGTAGCGTAAAAAAAGAAGAGGAGCTGAAAAATTATAAAAAGACCTCCTTTTGTCGTATTTTTAAAATTAGCTTTAGCATCTTTCCCTGTTTAAGAATGTATAGCAAATGAATTATCTCAGGATAACCATATAAGACATTAAAAGATATTGAGAATCAGGTAAAAGAGAAAATACTATTAATATAGTAGCCAATTGTACTAAAAAAATAAAAGAATGAAATTTAATACAAAAACGATACATGGAGGGCAAGAACATGATCCGGCATATGGATCGGTAATGCCACCAATCTATCAGACATCTACCTATGCACAAACTACCCCTGGAGGGCATAAAGGATATGAGTATAGTAGAACGCATAATCCTACAAGAAATGCTTTGGAGAATTCTCTGGCAAGTATAGAAAACGGAACACATGGATTGGCTTTTGGTTCCGGGTTGGCAGCGATTGATGCAGTTATAAAACTATTACAACCAGGAGATGAAGTGATCAGTACAAATGATTTATATGGAGGAACGTACCGCTTATTCACCAAGATCTTTGAAGGATTTGGGATTAAATTTCATTTTGTAGGAATGGAGAATGCTGATAAAATTGAGCGTTATATTACAGATAAGACGAAACTTATTTGGGTAGAAACTCCAACCAATCCTATGATGAATATTATTGACGTAGCTTCTATTGCTTCTATTGCTAAAAAACATCAGATTCTTTTGGCGGTCGATAATACATTTGCTACCCCATACCTGCAAAGACCATTGGACTTGGGAGCAGATATCGTTATGCATAGTGCAACAAAATACTTAGGCGGACATAGTGATGTGGTGATGGGGGCTTTAATTGTTAAAGATGAAAAGATAGCAGAACGCCTGTATTTTATACAAAATGCGAGTGGAGCTGTTTGTGGTCCTCAGGATAGCTTTTTAGTGCTAAGAGGAATTAAGACATTACATGTCCGAATGCAAAGACATTGTGAAAACGGAGAAGCAATTGCGAAATACCTAAAGACACACCCCAAAGTAGATAAAGTATACTGGCCTGGTTTCGAGGATCATCCGAATCACCATATTGCCAAAGAACAAATGGATGGTTTTGGAGGAATGATTTCTTTTACAACTAAAGAAGACTCATTAGCAGGAGCTGTACAGGTGGTTGAAAAGTTAAAGGTTTTTACCTTGGCAGAATCCCTGGGAGGTGTAGAAAGCTTGGCAGGTCACCCGGCAAGTATGACACATGCCTCTATTCCTAAAGAAGAACGAGAGAAAACAGGTGTTAAAGATTCTTTGATTCGATTGAGTGTGGGAATAGAAGATATGGATGATTTGATTGCTGATTTGGAACAAGCATTATCAAATTAACGGAATCACTAAAAATAAAAGGAAATTACACGAGAACGTTTTCGAAATGCGAAATTCTTAAAAAATGAGGCTTAAAATTTTAATAAAATTATAATTGTGTAATAATATATCTTTACTTTTGACAACTCAATGGAGAAGAAAGCCTTAAGACAAAAGTAGTTTTCTTTTTATTTTACTAAACAAACAACGAAAGTAGTTATAACATAACTGAATAGATAATGAAAGAAAGGATAGAAAATTTCATTAGTTCTGTAGAGAAGCGTAATGCTAACGAGCCAGAATTTATCCAAGCTGTTAGAGAAGTAGCAGAAACAGTAATACCTTTTATAGATAAAAATAAAAAGTATCAGAATGCAAAGCTTCTAGAGCGTATGGTCGAGCCGGAACGTGTATTTATGTTCAGAGTTCCTTGGACAAACGATCAGGGAGAAATAGAGATTAACAGAGGATTTCGTGTACAGATGAATTCTGCAATAGGACCTTATAAAGGAGGATTGCGATTCCATCCATCTGTGAACCTTAGTATTCTTAAGTTTTTAGCGTTTGAGCAAACGTTTAAAAATAGTTTGACAACACTTCCTATGGGAGGTGGAAAAGGAGGGTCAGATTTTAACCCAAAAGGAAAGTCAGATGCTGAAGTAATGCGTTTCTGTCAGAGCTTTATGACAGAGTTGTCTAAATATATCGGAGCAAATACGGATGTACCAGCAGGAGATATCGGTGTTGGAGCTCGTGAAATAGGATACTTGTTTGGACAGTACAAACGTTTGAGAGATGAATTTACAGGAGTACTTACAGGAAAAGGACTGGAGTATGGAGGATCTCTGATCAGACCAGAAGCTACCGGATATGGAACAGTATATTTTGCAGAAAGTATGCTAAAAACCAGAGGAGAAGATTTTAACGGGAAGAAAGTAGTTATATCTGGATCAGGAAATGTAGCGCAATTTGCAACAGAAAAAGCAATTGAACTGGGAGCTACTGTAGTTACATTATCAGATTCTTCAGGGTATATTGTTGATGAAGCAGGAATTGACTCAGAAAAACTAGCGTTTGTAAAAGAACTTAAAAACGTAAAAAGAGGTCGTATTAAAGAATATGTGGAGAAATATCCGGAAGCAACATACGTAGAAGGAAAAACGCCTTGGACTGTAAAATGTGATATAGCACTACCTTGTGCGACACAAAACGAACTACAGGAAGAAGATGCAAAAACATTGGTGAGCAATGGATGTATCTGTGTAGGAGAAGGAGCAAATATGCCTTGTACAGCAGATGCAGTAGAAGTGTTCTTAGAAGCTAAGATTTTATTCTCTCCAGGAAAAGCATCCAATGCGGGAGGAGTAGCTACTTCGGGATTAGAAATGTCTCAAAATTCACTTCGTTATAACTGGACAAGAGAAGAAGTAGATGCAAAATTACATCAGATCATGAATGATATTCACGCTAAATGTGTAGAATACGGAACAGAAGAAGATGGTTTTGTAAACTACGTAAAAGGAGCAAATATCGCTGGATTTGTAAAAGTTGCAGATGCCATGCTGGCACAAGGGGTAGTATAAATACTGCTTTTTATATAATGAAACCGGAAAAGACCACTTATTTAAAGTGGTCTTTTTTATTTTTGGAGATTAGCATTTATAGATAATAACTTTGTAGCAAATCTGTGAGATATTGGTTTGTGACAGTTTTTGAATGTAGAGATATCTCTGTAAAAGTAAAATTTCACAAAATGAGTAAAGGGTAAAACAATATGGTTGTTACAACTGCGGCAATTGTTATTCATTCATTGCGATATGGAGAGGCAGATTTGATAGTGACGTTATTCACTAGAAAATATGGAGTGCGCTCCTATCTTCTCAAAGGGGTGCTAAAGTCTAAGAAAGGAAAGTTAAGAGCAGCTTTATTCCAGCCACTTACCTTATTAGATATAGAAGCAGTCCATAAAGATAAAAATACGCTGGAACGAATAAAGGAAGCCAAAGTCCGAATGCCTTATCAGACACTTCATCTTGATTTTGTAAAAACATCCATGGTTTTTTTTATTTCAGAAATGCTAAAGAGTTTAATTCAGGAGGAAGAAACGAATGAGGAACTATATGAGTATCTGGAAACTACCTTTCTATGGTTAGATGCGCATGACCAGATAGGGAACTTCCATATTATTTTTTTAATTAAGCTGATGCAATATTTGGGATGTTATCCCGATATATCACAAATGCAATTTAGTTGGTTTAATATGTATGATGGATGTTTTCAGTCAATAAGTACCGATGCTTTTTGTGTAGAAGGAGTACATGTAGAAGCGTTTAAAGAGTTTTTCGGAATGACATTTGAGGGAAGTATGAATATCAAGTTAACGAAGAAAGTGCGTAAAGATATTCTTAACATGATATTAGGTTATTTTGAATTACATTTGCAAGGTTTTAGTAAACCAAAGTCACTTTCAATTATAAACGAAATTTTTAGATAAATAAAATGCGATTATTCACCCTAAGCTTATTGATGTTTGTTTTTATGCAGACAATCATGGCTCAAAAGATAAAAGTGCTAAATAAAACTACTAGGCAACCAATATCTAATGTCGCAATTTATAATAAACAAAAAGAGAAAAGTACAATTACTGATTTTGATGGGATGGCAGATATTTCTGATTTTGAAGGAACAGAACTGCTGTATTTTACACATGTTTCTCATCAAGAGTTCGAGATAACAAAAGAGAAAATCATTGCCAATGGAAATGTAGTGTATCTGGAAACAGACGAGAATAAACTTTCCGAGGTAGTGATTTCTATTTCTAAATGGGAAGAGGACGAAAAAGATGTGTCTCAAAAAATAGTAAGTATACGATCCAAAGATATAGCACTGGCAACTCCACAAACTTCAGCGGATCTATTGCAGGGAAGTGGACAGGTTTTTATCCAGAAAAGTCAGTTAGGAGGAGGAAGTCCTATGATTAGAGGGTTTTCTACCAATAGGTTGTTGATCACGGTTGATGGAGTACGTATGAACAATGCTATTTTTAGAGGAGGAAATGTACAAAATGTAATCTCTATTGACCCGTTTTCTATAGAAAGAACAGAAGTGATTTTGGGACCGGGATCAGTAGTGTATGGAAGTGATGCGATTGGAGGGGTGATGAATTTTTATTCCTCATCTCCTAGATTTTCGAAACAAGAATCTCCGCTTTTTAATGTAAATGCCGTTGCCAGGTATGCTAGCGCGAGTGAAGAAAAAACAGCTCACTTTGATGTGAATATAGGATTGAAAAAATGGGCATTTCTGACAAGTGTGAGTTATACGGATTTTGATGACCTCAAAATGGGGAGTCATGGTCCGGAAGAATATCTGAGAAATGAATATGTAGAAGTATCCGATGGAGTAGATAAAGTAGTGGCTAATAGTGATCCCGAAACACAAATCTATACGGGGTATAACCAAATTAATTTTCTTCAGAAAATTAGTTTTAAACCAAATAAACAATGGGATTTTGATGCGGGACTCGTGTATACGACTACCTCAGATTATCCTAGATACGATAGGTTAATTCGCAGAAGAAAAGGAAGTCTGAGGTCTGCAGAATGGTACTATGGACCACAAAAATGGTTGATGGGGAATATACACATAGAGCAACACACAGGGAATGCGTTGTATGATAAAATGAAACTAACAGCAGCATATCAGCATTTTGAAGAAAGCAGGAATGATCGCGATTTTGGAAAAGATATTTTAGGAATGACAGAAGAACAAGTAGAGGCGTATTCGTTTAATATGGATTTTGAAAAGCGATTGGCTAAAAATACATTGTTCTATTATGGAGGAGAATATGTCTTTAATAAGGTCTCTTCTATAGGACTAGAAAAAAATATTCGAACAGAAGAGGTGGTTGCTGCTCCTTCTAGGTACCCGGATGGATCGACATGGCAATCAATTGCGGCATATCTTAGCATTAAACATAGGTTTAGTGAAAAAGTAAGACTGAACAGTGGTTTGAGGTACAATCAGATTTTATTGAAATCTGAATTTGATAATACATTTTTTGAATTCCCATTTAATGAGGCAGCTATTAATACAGGAGCCTTGACGGGATCTGCAGGGATTAGTTGGTTGCCTAACGAGATCTTGAATTGGAAACTGAATTTTTCAACAGCTTTCAGATCTCCTAATGTAGATGATATCGGAAAAGTTTTTGATTCGGAACCAGGAGCTGTTGTTGTGCCTAATCCTGATTTGAATCCTGAATATTCTTATACAGGAGAACTAGGAGTGAGGGCAAAATTAGGAAAAGCTTTTGTGGTTGATTTGGCGACGTATTATACTCATTTAGACGATGCATTAGTGCGAAGAGATTTTTTGCTCAATGGAGAGTCAGAGATTATTTATAAAGGAGAGCCTAGTAGAGTGCAGGCAATTCAGAATGCTGCTAGAGCAAAAATCTATGGATTTGAAGCAGGGGTTCAAGTATCATTCGCTAAGTATTTTAAGTTGACATCTCAATATACTATTACAGGAGGAGAAGAGGAGTTGGATAATGGAACGGTAGCTCCTTCCAGACATGTAGCTCCACAATTTGGAAATACGCATTTAGTATTTAATTCCAAATCGTGGACCATTGATGCATTTACTGTTTATAATGGAACTTTAAAATTTGATGATTTATCCCCTTCGGAACAGAATAAAGAATATTTATATGCCATAGATGGTGAAGGGAATCCTTATTCGCCTTCTTGGTATACCGTGAACCTTCGGACTCAATACAAGCTATCTGAGAACCTTCAGGGAACCTTTGCTATCGAGAATATAACAGATCAACGGTATCGCCCCTATTCTTCTGGAATCGCAGCTGCGGGAAGAAATTTTATTGTATCCATGAAATACTCATTATAAATGTCGCACTTCGCTAATACGAATACCCTTTTTGTCTTTGATATTGATGGAACATTGACTGACAGTGTGCCAATGTATTTAATGGCAGTTACAAATGCAATGTACGCTCTTGGAATCAAAGAGATAGATACAGACTATAACGCATATAAGCATCACTCGGATAGCTATGCTTTGCGATTTAATTATGAACGGAATTTTGAAATTCCTTATACTAAAGAAATACTTACGCTGTTTGAGAAAGCTTTGATAGAAGAAATGAAAACATTTTCTCCGGTGACAGAAATTAAAGGAGCTGGGCGATTTATTGATTTTCTGAAAACCGCTAAGATTCCTTTTTGTTTTGCGACGGGATCCTTGCCAAAACCTGCATTGCTAAAAATGGAGCAAAGTGGTATTTGGTGCGATGAAGCTGTTTTGGCAACTTCCAAAACACATGAAGCAAGAACGGGATTTGTAGCAGAAGCTATAGAAAAGGCTAAAAAATACTATGCCACCTCTGGGTTTTCTAAAATTATCTCTGTAGGAGATGGAGTTTGGGATTTGAAAACCGCAAAAGAGATGTCATTAGACTTTGTTGGAATAGGTTCCAAAAATAAAAAGGAATTAATAAAATTAGGAGCTCAGCATTATTTTGATTCAATAGAAGAGCTCCAAAGTTATTTCTTTTCAGATTAATTGTTTATTAGTTTTGTTATTAGAGCAGCATCGAAGTCTTTTTTCAAAGAAGTGACATCAGATACATTCTCATTAGGAATCGCAATAGAAAGAACATAATGTTTTACTTTCCAGCCTGTTTTGGTTTTCTCAACAACCCCGCTTCCTCTGCATATTCCCATTTGTGTATTGAGTAGTTCATCAAACCAGGCAAATGTGCCAATACTGGATTCCTGACGAAAAACATTTCTTTCTATAGCAGTAAAGCTCCATGCTTTTCCCTTGTCAAAATAAGGTTTGGAAAAGGCTTTAAATGCATTCATATCCCAATGTTCGGTTGCATCAGTGCCTATAAAAATGGCATCTTCGGTCATATAACCAAAATACGTGTCAAAATTAGCATTAGCAGCAGCTTGATGCCAGTTATCCAATAGTTCTTGTATCTTCTTCGTCTCAGTAGAGTTGTCATTCCTGGTAGCAGTCTGTCCTATTAAAGTAAGACTAAACAGGAGGCATGTGATGATTGTTGTTAATTTCATATGTATAATTTAATTGAGGAATAGAAAACATGTGTTTTTTGTTACGTTCTCAAAGATAAGGAAGAAAACAATTGTAAAATAAAGAAGGAGGAGATGTGACTTGTTTCGTATTTGTTTATAAAGAATGTAAATGGTTTGATGAAAATGAAAAAAAAGATTAATTAATTGAAAAACAGGTGTTTTTGCTGATTTCTTTATAAGGAGTATTGTTTTATTTTTGATATGTTCTTGATTAAGAAAGTGTAATTACAAGAAAAAATCAGATGATTATCATCTGAAAAAAATAAAATATAGTGCTTACAATAGAGTAAAAAAGGTAACTATTTGTTAGCGGGTTAAGGAAGAGGTTGTTTTTGGGCTTAGTATACAACCTCTTTTTTTATGTCTTAAAGTTGGGAGTGTTATAAAGTAAGCAAAGGATTTAATATCTTGTAAGAGTGCTTGAGGTTTGATAACAGGGTTAAGTTATACAGACACGCACTTTCTAAGAAAAACACAATGAATTATGAATGATTCAACACCAAAAGTGACAGGAATAGGAGGGATTTTTTTTCGCTCGGAGAATCCCAAAAAAATAAGAGAATGGTATGGAGAGCATCTGGGGTTAGCGGTTAATAACTACGGCTCTTCTTTTGAATTTAGAAATGCAAATCACCCAGAAAACATCAACTATCTTCAATGGAGTCCGTTTGATAAAAAAACGGAATATTTTAATCCTTCGAAAAAAGAATTTATGATTAATTACAGGGTCCAGAACATTGAAGGACTTGTGGTTAAATTAAAAGAAAAAGGAGTCACTATAGTGGATGAGATAGAAGAGTTTGAGTACGGTAAATTTGTACACATTATGGATCCTGAAGGTAATAAGATAGAATTATGGGAGCCGGTAGATCATGTTTTTACTCAAATGGGAGGGGAAACTACCAAATAAAGAAAGAACACAAAAAAACCACCTTATTTCAGGTGGTTTTTTTGTGTTTAAGTGTTATTTTAAGTGTTTGGCAAAGAATCCCATCATCGATTTATATAGTTCGATTTTATTTTCTTCATGACCAAATCCGTGTCCTTCATTATATTTCACCATGTAAGGAACATCAAATCCTCTTTTTCTCAGATTGGTAACTATCTGATCTGACTCGTCAATGTTTACACGAGGATCATTTGCTCCTTGAATTACAAATAATGGTTTTTTGATTTTTTCAACATTAAGTGCAGGAGATACTTCTTTCATGATTTTTTGATCCTCTGGAGAGTTTTCATCATACCATTGTTCGTATACCTGTCCTAGATATGGTTTCCAATAGGGAGGGAATGATTTGAAAAAAGTAAAGAGATTAGAAACCCCAACATAATCAACTCCACAAGTATATAGATCTGGAGTTTTTACCAAACTTCCCAGAGTAGCAAGTCCTCCGTAACTAGCACCGTAAATTGCTATTTTGTTTTCATCGATAAACCCGAGAGATTTGGCATAGGCAACTCCATCTTCCAGGTCATTGAGCATTTTTCTACCGATCTGTTTATTTCCTGCCATAGAAAATTTCTTTCCGAATCCTCCTGATCCTCTATAGTTGATTTGTAATGTGGCATATCCTCTACTGGCAAATAGCTGTGTTTCCGGATTGAACCCCCAGTAATCTCTGGGACCGTAAGGACCTCCATGTGGATTGACGATTAAAGGTACTTGATTTGTTGCACTGGCTCCTTTTGGAATGGTTAGGTAACCATATAACGTAAGACCATCTCGGGAAGAAAACTTAATAGGTCGCATTTCTGCCATATCCGCCTCCTTGAGTTGAGGCATAAGGTTGAAGATTTCTTTAAAAGAATCTTTTGTGGTGTCGTACAGATAGTAAACTCCATATAATTTGTCACTACCTACATAGATAAGGTATTTATCTTCATCATCAGTTTTATTGACAATAGAAAATTCTTTATCTCCAAATTGAGTAGTGAATTTTTGGTGTAATTTCTTGTAGGTTTCACTAACAGGGATTACAACAGACTTTTCCCCGTTATAATGATAATAATCTACTTCGTAACCTCTTTTTCTGGAGCGATTGATACCTCCTACGTCGAATGTTTTATTGGCATAGACTTTCTTAATTACTGATTTTTTTGCAAAATCATAAAGTAAGATTTCGTTCGTATCGTTTTCTAAATTAGAGATAACATAAGCATCATGAGGGTTGTTAGTCGAATAATCAAATCCCGCGATATAAAAATTGTCTTTCCAGGTGGTCTTTACAATTTTTTCGAAAGGTTTTGTTTCATCCGTTCTGTAGTATAAAACATATTCGGTTCCATTTTGCTGTTGGGTGTATGCTTTCAGGTTTCCGTCTTTGTCAAAATCATAACCACTGATAGGGTTTTTAGGATCTTTATTCTCGAATAATTTTACAAGGTCTCCGGTTTTGATGTTTATCTTATAAGGTTCGAAGATTTGAGGATTATCTTTATTCATTTGGATAATCATATGATCCTTCTGATCTTTTAAGGAATTAAGGATGCTTACCTGCACCCCTTCAAATGGTGTTAGCTCGGTATCATTTTTTCCGTCTAGATCTACTGCGAATAAATGATAGTTTTCGTCTCCTCCATTATCTCTGACATAGATCAGGCGGCTGTTATTAGCCCATCCGTATCCTCTGATTAGATCTTCTTTTTCTTCAATAACCCTTTTTATTTCATTTGTTTCCGTATTCTTTATGTAGACATGGTTTTTGTTGTTTTGATCTTTTTCTCTATAAGAAAAGAATAAACCATTAGGAGAGAACTTAAAAGAACTCTGTTTTGGTTTTTGGAAATAATCTTCTACGGAATATGCATATTTTTGCTTTTCGAGTTTTGCTAATGAAGCAAGTTCTTCCTTGGAAGAAGGGAGCGTTGTGTCTCCAGGTAGTTTTTTCTTTGTTTCTTGGGCTTGCATACTATAATTTGTTATGGCCCCGAACAATAAAATTAAAATTGACTTGTACATGAGTTTAGATTGTTAACTGGTTGTTTTGTAAATAGTACTACTTCGGGGTGTATTTATATACAGATCAAATAACAGAATAAAGATACTGGTTTTATACACATTCCAAAGTGATTATACATGTTTGTTAATTAGTATGTATTGTTTTTAAATTGTTACGCCTGTTAACACTAATTAACGTTGTGGTTTTCTTGATCATAGAGATTTGTGTGTTTTGCTGTTTGCAATTCGTTTTTTCTTTAAATCAATAAGAGATAAGATGATAAAAATTTAGATTGTTTTTTATACAATAATTTGTAACAAACAAGGGTTTTTAGGGTCTTACTTGATAAGTTATTTTGTTTCTTTGAAACGTATATACGATGCGCGCTTTATTAAATAAACCATATCCATACCTACATTCTTTCAAACGAAACATCCTGGGGGCTGTTTTAATAGGATTATTTGTAGTTGTTGTCAGTACGCTCTTAATAGATGGACAAGTGCTGAAAGGGTATATGGGGATATCCAGAACTACACTGGGATTATTATATGGTTTTAATACTTTTTTAGGGACTCTTCTTGTTCTTGAGTGGTTTCCTAAGGTAGGTATAACAGAGAAAAATAAAGATGAATGGACAATTGGAAAGGAATCTTTATTAATATTTTTTTTGCTTACAGTTATTACTTTATTGAATTATGGAGTCTCTTTTCTGTTTAGTTCAAAACCATCCGTTTTGTTAAGTGTTAATTATATTGCAAAAATATTCTTTTGGGTGATTGTAGTAGGGAGTGCTCCTACTTTTAGCATTGCTATATGGGTTAATTATAAAATGTTCTTAAAAAAGAATCTTTTAGAAGTTAAAGCATATAATGAAAAACTTAATGAAATAATAAGGAAAGAATTAGAGATGGAGGAAAAAAAAATGACAGTCGAAGAAAAAGTTACCTTATTTTCGACAGGGGAAACCAATAATATTCTTACCGTTTCTGTTCATACCATATTATTTATTCAAGCAGAAGAGAATTGTATAGAAGTGTATTTAATGGAGGGGGATAAACCAGTGAAAAAACAGTTGTGCCAGTCGTTAAACGAAATAGAGGAGCAATTAGCATCTTATCAATTTATTGTAAAAACCCACAATTCGTTTTTGGTTAATATTCGCAGGATTAGTTTTACAGAAGGAAATGCTAGGAATTATCGATTATTCTTTGAGGGGATTACGCATAGTGTTCCTGTATCCAGAAGTAAGTTTAAAGCTTTTCGGGCTATTTTTCAGGAAGAAATGGCTAATTCGTCAGAAGAAGCTGAGGTTTAGAATTTAAATTTTTCGCGGATACTTGCGTTTTTGCTCGAAAAGTTGCCAGCTCATGATTTGTCTAATCAGAAAAGAGACTTTCTTATTTTTTGCAAAGGATAAAGGAACGCAGTACACCTGCATAATATAAAGTTGATGTTAGTTTTGGGGTAAGGTTTTAGCTTTTTTGATCTGTGTTTTTGTGTTATTTTTGTATTCTTTTAACTTCATCCGACGAAACATTGATTACGACTATTGCAAATCTTAAAATAGGGCAGAAGGCTATCATAAAGGAGATAAATGCCGATAATATTCCACTAAAGCTACTGGAAATGGGATGTCTTCCGGGAAATGAAGTCAAGCTTTTACAATTGGCTCCTTTTGACTGTCCTATGTATTTGATGGTTAATGGTACTCATTTGGCAATTCGCAGAAATATTGCAACACAAATTGAAGTAGAAATTATAGGATAATAGAACGAAATGGGTACAAAATTGAAAGTTGCACTGATCGGAAATCCAAATACAGGAAAAACATCTGTATTTAATGTGTTGACAGGTTTGAATCAGCAGGTAGGTAATTATCCTGGTATTACGGTAGATAAGAAAGAAGGGAGTTGTCAATTATCTGAAAAGGTAAGTGCAAAAATAATGGATCTTCCAGGAACCTATAGCCTGAATGCATCTTCTCTGGATGAGAATGTAGCGGTTAATGTTTTATTGGATAAGAAAGATGTGAACTATCCTGATGTTATTGTCGTAGTCTGTGATGTTGCCAATCTCAAAAGAAACCTGCTTCTTTTTACCCAAATAAAAGAGCTTGGAGTTCCTGTTGTCTTAGCGATCAATATGGTAGATAATATGGAGAAGAAAGGCATTTCTCTCGATATTCCGAAGCTGGAAGAAGAATTAAAGACCAGAATAGTACTGATCAGTGCAAGGAAAAAAATGGGAATTGAAGCGCTAAAAGAGAGTATTCTATCTTTTAAAGAGTTGTCTTTAGAACCTTGTTTAGATGCATTGCGATTTGCACCAGAGTATTTTCAGGCGTTGGAAAAAAGGTCTTCAGAGCAATTAAAATATGTTGCCTGGATAAAAAGAACACAGGAGATTTATTTTCAACAGAAAAAAGAAGAGCAATTACACGATTTTTTTGCTCATGAAGTAGATTCTGTAGCGGCATTAAAGCGTTTTCAACAAAAGGAAACGATCCTTAGGTATCAATTTATCAATAATACACTAAAAGAAGCTTTCTCTGTAGATACGGCAAAGGCAACTGGAATACGAGAACGACTGGATCGTATTTTGGTTCATAAGTTCTGGGGGTATATTATTTTCTTTATGATTTTATTGCTGGTCTTTCAGGCGATTTATGATTGGTCGTCATACCCTATGGATGCAATTGATGCATTATTTGCATGGATGAGTGAGAAATCAAAAATCATTTTACCTTCAGGTCCTTTAGTAGATCTGATAACAGAAGGAATCATTCCAGGGGTAGGAGGAGTCGTGATTTTTATTCCTCAAATTGCATTTTTGTTTTTCTTTATCGCTATGCTGGAAGAGAGTGGTTATATGAGTAGGGTAGTGTTTTTAATGGATAGAACGATGCGAAAATTCGGATTGAGTGGAAAAAGCGTTGTTCCTCTTATATCAGGAACTGCCTGTGCAATCCCTGCTGTGATGGCGGCACGGAATATAGAAAACTGGAAAGAGCGACTCATTACGATCCTGGTTGTGCCTTTTACTACATGCTCAGCAAGATTACCAGTGTATTTGATCATTATCTCTCTTGTTATACCAGAAGAAAAAATAGGAGGAGTAATCAGTTATCAGGGGCTGACAATGTTAGTGTTGTATATTTTAGGTTTTGTAAGCGCTGTGGGAGGAGCCTGGTTGCTCAATAAGTTGTTAAAAATAAAAAACATCTCCTATTTTGTAATAGAAATGCCGGATTATAAGGTTCCGTTGTTTAAAAATGTTCTGATTACAGTACTTGATAAGACAAAAGCTTTTGTATTTGATGCGGGGAAGATTATTCTGGCGATATCTGTTGTGCTTTGGGGATTGGCAAGTTTTGGTCCTAATGAGAATTTTAATAATGCAGCAACTATAATAACTGAGAAATATCCATCCTTGACAGAGGAAGAAAAAGAACATAGAATAGCCTCTTATCAATTGGAACATTCATTTATTGGGTATGCAGGAAAGGCTATAGAACCAGTAGTGGCCCCTTTAGGGTATGATTGGAAAATAGGAATTGGAGTTATTAGTTCTTTTGCAGCAAGAGAAGTGTTTGTAGGAACACTAGCAACAATTTATAGTATTGATGGAGATAATGAAGATACGATTAAGAATAAAATGGCAGCAGAAATACATCCGGTAACAGGAAAACCATTATATAATTTGGCGAGTGGGATTTCTTTATTGCTGTTTTATGCTTTTGCGATGCAATGTATGAGTACACTAGCTATTGTAAAAAGAGAGACTAATAGCTGGAAGTGGCCAATGCTTCAGTTTTTCGTTATGAGTGGTTTTGCGTATATTATAGCACTAATAGCATATCAACTATTGATATAATTGATTAGGTGAAATGAATATTTTTACACAGAATATTATCGTTGTGCTAATTATAGGATGGGCTGTTTTCTTTTTGATAACAAGATTCATTGGTATATCTTTTTTTGTAAAATCATCAGGGAAACAAAAAAAAGGCTGTAGCAAACATGATTGCAACTGTTAGTTTATAGATGTTTTTTTTGTTTGCCAAAAGAACGATTGCTACTAATTAAATAAACACCGATAATGATTAATCCGCAACATAATAATTTGGAAGCAGTAATGTCTCCTTTGTAAAGACTATCAGGAATCATATAGGATACGATTGCTACTAAGATCATTGCTACAGCAGGTTGCACATAAATATAACTACTGGAAACCGTTGGTTTTACATGCTTTAAAGCAAACATGTTAAGTAGGTATGCTAAAAAGGTAGGTCCTAAAACTACATAAAAAAGAGCTGTCCAATTCGTAGGAGCAAAGGAAGTAAAATCAGTTCGCATCAATGAAGAAAAGCAAAAAGGAAGCATGAATAGGAAGCCAAATAAAAAGGTCCATCCGATAACAGTTATGGGTTTGTATTTAGACATCATAGGTTTAACTAAAACCAAATACAAAGAAAAAACCAATGCGTTGATAAAAATAAAAAAGTTTCCCAGTATGGATCCTGTGCCTGTACCTGATTTTCCTAGATAGATAAGAATAACAGCTCCGCCCCCACCTATACATATTCCGAGAATCCGGGAAATAGTCAAAGGTTCTTTTAAAATAAAGTAGCTCATAATTACTGTAAAAATCGGCATTGCAGTCACAATGATTGCTGCATCAACCGGAGAAGTGAGACTTAGACCATTCATAGAGAAAAATTGGTTGGCAGCTACTCCGAGAAATCCACATAATGCCAGACGTGCAATATCTCTTTTTGCTACAGTCTCTTTGATGAATGTTTTGAGAACAATGAAAAGAAGTCCGGCTCCTCCTATTCGCAAAAAAACCAATGCAGAAGCTTCAATTTTATGAGGCATTAACCCTTTGGCGACTAAATAATTTGCTCCATATATAATATTGACACTTAATAAAGCAAGATGAGATTTAACAGTATTGGATATCATCTGACAAAGAAACAAAAACTATAGAAGTATCCATTTGTTTTTATTGTGTTAATACTTCTATGTAATAGTCTTTTTTATGAAAAGTCTTTTTAGAAGAAGGGTATGGTTTTATGGTATGAGTGATAATGGTCTTGTCCTTAGTTTGGAATAAAGAAGCAGGGTTTTTAGGGTTGATATTATTAACACCAAATGTAAGTTCTTTTGTAACAGTAGGGGTACCTGTTTTTTGGATGGATATAATTGCTAGAACACTTCCAGACCACATGCATGTCAGATCTGAAGGGCATCTGGAGTCATTTTTGACATCGATGAGGGTGATAATGGTATTATCAAAATCCAGTGATTGCCCAATGTATAGTTCTGTTTGCCGATTAATAGCGGTATTTTGAGCTTTGCAGGAATGCATAAATAGCAAAGCGATCATTAATAGCAAGTAGCGAAGCATACCATTTATAATTGTTAGTTGCTACAAGATACATAAAAAAGAGGAGCTGTTTCTCCGGCAGATTTTATTTTATACCTCTTTCTTTTCGAATTTGATCATAAGCCATTTGTACTTGTCTGAACTTTTCTTCGGCTCCTTTTATGTGTACCGGATCCAAATGTTGTACTTTGTCGGGATGATATTTTTTTGCCATCGTACGAAATGCTTTTTTTATTTCTGCCTCCGAGGCATTCTTGTCTATCTCCAGAATTTTATATGCATGATCTTCAGTTTTGAAAAACATAGCTTTAATACTTTCAAAATCATTTGCACTTATTCTTAGAAAACCAGCTATTTTACGAATTTCTTCGGCTTCTGCACTACTGACATGTCCGTCTGCATTAGCAATGCCAAATAAAAAATGAACAATTTGTAATCTAGAAGCATACCGGGTTTTATGAGAAAGGTATAGGCAGATTCGCTGTGCAGAGACCTCCCTTTTTTTGATAACATCATTAAACGTTCTGAATGTCGCATTCGCTCTTTCTTTTCCATAGGCATTGACAAAATATTGACGAACATAATCAAGCTCTGTTTGATTTACTTTTCCATCAGCTTTAATCACAATAGAACAAAGAGATAGTAAGTTTAATTCAAAATCTCCGGGACTTACGGTTGTCTCATTAGAGAACACTTGTTTTATAGTCGCACTGTTTTTTCCTGTAACAGCGTCAATAAGACTACCGATGATAAACCCCAATATGGCTCCTGGGAAATTAAAGAAAGCATATCCTGCAAAGGCAGTAATCCATTTAAACATACATTGGTATTTTTTCGAGTGTAAAGATAGTAGTATTTTTTCCAGTGAAGGATAGTGCTACTTTGTAGAATAGGTAGAAAGATTGATGTTTTTGTTACATTGTAAGGAAGTTTCGGTTTTTTAATAAGAGAAAAAAACACTAACCTACCTCTTAAAGCAAATTAGTGTTTTTGTAAAATATGGTTGCTTGTAAGTAATAGTATTTTCGAATAGATATTAAGATTCTGTAGAGGGGTTTGTTGATTTTTTTTTAAGACCGGTTCTGTTGTCTACAACAAAGTTGTATTGTCCGGCAAGAATATTCATCTGATCTAATAAGATGTCATATTCAGGAGAGATAGCAAGAGTTGAACCTGCATGAATACGGGATACGAGATGTTTGTACGCATTGGTTGCTTTTTCTCTCAATTTGGAGATGTTAGAAGAAGAGTTCACAGCAGCAGAGCCAACACGGTCAATATATTTGGTAGAAAAATCAATATTTGTACTTTTTAGATCAGAAAGCCAATCTCCCAGCTTTAGAACTTGTACAGCAGCAATGAGATCTTCCTCTCTTTCCCAGTCAGTAATAATGCTATTGAGAACAGTGGTTTCTTCTTGAAAGCTCATGCGTTGTATATTGTTTCCGTGTAAGATAATATTGTCGTGTAGAGCTGTCGCTGCTTTTGAGATTTTCTTGTCAAAATGATATTTATAACTATCGGTTAAACCTCGTAAGCCGACAATAGCTCTGTCCCTTCGTTCGTCAAGGGCAAGGATATCTTTGGTCAATCCGTTTCCTTGACTTTTTAAAAAAGCAATTTCTATCTTGTCTATTAAGGGTAATAAATTATTTACATAATTTGTTAGTTGTAAAGCATTTGTGTCTTGCTCGTTAACTAATTCTAGAATATCTTTCATGTATTGTAGATATTCTCCGTTTCTATAACGGTGTAAATAGGGTGAATTCATTTAATAATGGTTTTAAGTTTGTACAATAAACGGGTAGATGAACGAGAATGTATTGGTTTGTAATTCATCTTATTACCTAAAATACAAAATACCCTTTTTGAATAAACATTTTGGAAGGTTAAATTGACTTTACATTCGTTGTAAGACCATTCTTAACGATGAAAACCACAAAACAAATAACACTTTTTTATAAGTAGGAAGATTTTTTTACTTTTAAGAAGGGGGCTGCTTTTGGGATAAGAATAGTTGTCTATTTAGGATGGGAAGAGATGGCGTGTTGCGTAAATTATGACAGTTTTTACAATAGTAATAATTGCTTTATTTCATGATAGCAGACGACTTGTCATGAAAGTAAGGGTGTGGTACATTATTTGTATCTTTACCAAGAAAAATAGAAAAACAAAACAATAGAATATGTATCCAGCAGATTTAGTGAAGCCAATGCGAGAAGATCTTACGAATATCGGATTCGAAGAATTACATACAACAGAAGCTGTTGATAAGGCAATAGATAGAGAAGGAACTACATTGGTTGTTGTAAATTCAGTATGTGGATGTGCAGCGGCAAATGCTAGGCCAGGAGCGAAAGCTTCTTTAGATAATGGAAAAAAACCAGACCATTTGGTGACGGTTTTTGCAGGGGTTGATAAAGATGCCACCAACAAAGCCAGAGAATATATGATTCCGTTTCCTCCATCCTCTCCTTCTATGGCTTTATTTAAAGATGGAGAACTAGTGCATATGTTAGAGCGTCATCATATAGAGGGAAGACCAGCTGATATGATTGCAGAAAATCTAAAAGATGCATATAACGAGCACTGCTAATGATTTTTTTAGCAGATAAAATATAAAACCGTTTGTTTATCAAACGGTTTTTATTTTAGGAAACTATTGGTTTCCTAAAAATAATATCAGACCTTGCAGCGTTTTTAATTGATAATTTTTGATAAACAAACTGCTTGCATCTCTAAACAGTTTTTTGTCAATGATGTATACGTTTATGGAGTTAATAAAAAAGATCATATCTTATCCGTTAAGTGCTGTTTTTTTGTTACTTTTTGGATTGACATTATTGGTGTTCCATCCATTGCAATGGCTTGGTTTAAAATTAGGAGGAGTCAAAGGCCACAGAGGAGTTGTTAATATTATGAATTTAGCAATACTTCGTTGTCTTCATTTTTTAGGAGTAAAGTTTAGTTTTAAAAACAAACATAAACTTCCTGATGATCGTCCTTTAATAATAGTTTCTAATCATCAAAGCATGTTTGATATCCCATTAATCTCTTGGTATATGAGACAATGGAAACCAAAATTTATCTCTAAAATCGAATTAGGAAAAGGAATTCCTAGTATTTCTTTTAATCTTAAACACGGGGGGAATGTGTTAATTGATAGAAAGAATCCGAAACAGTCGATCCCGGCTTTATCAAAATTCGGAAAATTCATTTCCGAACATACATTTTCGGCGGTTATTTTTCCTGAAGGAACAAGAAGTCGAAATGGTAAACCGAGAAAATTTGCTGAAACAGGATTAAAAATTTTATTTAAATATGCTCCCGATGCAGTTGCTGTACCTGTGACGATAAATAATAGTTGGAAATTGGTACGTTATGGTAATTTTCCGATGGGAATAGGGCTTCATTTATCATTAGAAGTACATGAACCATTAGAGATCAAAACAACCAAGACAGATGTCTTGATAGAGACCTTAGAGCAACGAGTTGTGGAAGGAATACGATAAGTAAACAAAAGTTATATTATTATGGCGTTAGATAATATTAGATTAGAAGTAATGCAATTACTGGAAAAGAAAATTGATTCTTTTATAGATAAGTTTCTTATTCCGGTAGAAAAGATTTGGCAGCCGACAGACTTTTTACCTGACTCACAAAACGAAGATACGTTTTTTGATGAGGTAAAAGAATTAAGAGAATTGGCGAAGGAATTACCATATGATTTTTGGGTAGTTTTAGTAGGTGATACCATAACAGAAGAGGCGTTGCCTACGTATGAGTCCTGGTTAATGGATGTGGAAGGAATTAATCAGCAAGAAGGAGGTAATGGATGGTCCAGATGGGTGCGATATTGGTCAGGAGAAGAAAATAGGCATGGAGATGTGCTAAATAAGTATTTGTATTTATCCGGAAGGGTGAATATGATCGAAGTAGAAAGGACAACCCACCACCTGATTAATGACGGGTTTGATATAGGAACTGATAGGGATCCGTATAAGAACTTTGTCTATACAAGTTTTCAGGAATTAGCAACGTACATTTCTCATAATCGAGTAGCAAAACTTGCAAAACAATATTCTAATAAGTCTTTATCAAAAATGTGTAGAATTATTGCAGGAGACGAGATGAGACACCATAACGCATATAGCGAGTTTGTAAAAAGCATTTTTGAGGTTGATCCCAGCCAGATGATGGTTGCTTTTTGTGATATGATGAAAAAGAAAATCATAATGCCTGCTCATTTCTTGAGAGAGTCGGGTCAGTCTATAGGAACAGCATTCGAAGAGTTTTCATGGGCAGCACAGCGAATAGGTGTGTATACTTCTCAGGATTATATAGATATAATGGAACGATTGATAAGCAGATGGGAAATAGACAAACTAGTCGACTTAACTGACGAAGCAGAAAGAGCACGTGATTATGTGATGAAATTACCGGCGAGAATGAAGCGAATTAATGAGCGATTGGTAATCCCTAATGAAGTTTTTCAGTTTAACTGGGTAGCTCCGGCTTTGGCTAAATAAAAAATAAATACTATGAGTGCCTTCGATCTTGTTGTTTCGAATACAATTACTTTTGTCAAAGAAGAATTAAAAGAGGCAGAGGGGGGACATGATTGGTTTCATATAGAGAGGGTTTATAATACTAGTTTGCTAATTGCTAAAGGCGAAAATGTAAATTTGGAGGTCGTAAGCCTCTCTGCGTTATTACATGATATAGCTGATTCAAAATTCCATAACGGGAATGAAGAAATTGGACCAGAAATAGCTAGAAATTTTTTATTGAAGCAACAGGTTAATTCTCAGACAATAGATCATGTAGTTAAGATTATTGAGAATATTTCGTTTAAAGGAGGAAATGTAAAACGAAGTTTTTCTTCACCAGAGCTTTTAGTCGTTCAGGATGCAGATAGATTAGATGCAATTGGAGCGGTTGGAATTGCCAGGTGTTTTAATTATGGAGGGTATAAGAACAGGGCTTTGTACAATCCTGAAATCTTACCAAATCTGTCCATGACCAAAGAAGAATACAAAGCATCAACAGCTCCTACTATTAATCATTTTTATGAAAAACTGTTGTTGCTCAAAGATCGTATGAATACAGAAACAGGAAAAAAAATTGCAGCTCAGAGGCATGAGTTTATGGAGCAATTTTTAGCACAATTTTATAATGAGTGGGAAGGTAGGAGTTAATTCAGCTCCTACCTTCATATGATTGGAAAGTTCGTTTTTTGATTGGGCATGCCTTTTTAGCTAAAAAAGCTAATAGCAAAGTTTATTAGAATGATAAAATAACTTAAAATGAAGTTTAATAGGAGTTTTAGTAATGCTACCATGATTCAGTAATTAATTTTTCCGTTATAAATTGTTACTAGCTTTGTTTCTCGTTGATTCACGAATGAAAGCGTAAACCGATCGATGTCTTTGTAATCTGTCACTTTCTTTATAAGTAACTGATTGATTCTTTTTGTTTCTTTTTTTAAATCCGAATACTGGCAATTTTTTAATTCGTATTCAGCACTTTCTGTAGAACTTCCCTTTTCAGTAGATTCTAATCCTTTGATGTAGATTAGTTGTTGGATCTCTTCACAATCACAATAGGATTCCAAAACGTTTAATATAGCAGTCGATTTATCTTCTTTTTTATTGGATAGAGTAGAGAAGATAATTGCTCCTCCTACGATGGCACCTAAAATAAATAAAGCGATCTGCTGTTTCATCAATGGTTTTTTTGATCAGAAATTTTTACAATAGCAAAGTACCTCCATTTATATGCTATATACAAGAAAAGCTTCCCTCTTTTTATGAAAAACGGGTGCTTTTTAAGGTATTAAGATATTGGTTATAAGTGTTTTGTGTTTTATTTGTTTCGGAATGAGAAGAAAGAAGCTATCAGTCCTATTTTTATGAATTTAGGGTGTTTTTTGAGAAGTTTTGTCCTGAGATTTCAGTTTTTTAATATAAAAAGATGGAAGAAGTCCTGTGTGAATTTTAAAATACTTAGAGAAAGAATCTGAACTTTTATATCCTACTTCCTTAGCAATAGATTTAATCGAAAATAATCTGAATTTTGGATCGTTTTTTAAACGGAGAATAGCATAATTAATTCGTAAGTCATTTATGTATGCATGAAAATTTTTGTCAAAATGAGTATTGATAACCTTAGATAAATAAGAAGTATTTGTGTTTATCTTCTTAGCGACATTGTATAGGTTACAATCCGTATTCAAAAAATATTCTTGTTGTTCTAATTTTTCCAACCCTTTCAAAATGTTTTTATGCAAGCTCTCATTAATATCATGGGATTCTGTTAAGGAGGATTTTTCAATCTGTTTTGAGGTGCTTTCTATTTGGTCGTTCTTGTGAACTCGAATAGCCTCTTGTTGTTCTATTCTGGAAAGTAATGCATTAAATTTCTTTTGGTTTCTTTTCTTTATATGAATAAAAAAGAAAGAAAATGTCAGTAAACCTGCTCCTGCAATGGCTAAAGCGATTTCAGAGTAAGTACGTCTGTTTTGCTGTTGTTTTTTTTGTTGCTGAAGCGAATTTATTTGCCCCTCATATCCTGCAATAGTTGCTTCTCGTAATTTTTGAGAAACGGTAGATTTTTTATTGTTTAATTTACTTAGACTTAAGATATACAGCTCGTAATAAGTGTTTGATTTTTCGATGTTTTCACTCTTTTTATGAGCCATTCCTAATAGTTTGTAGCATTTGCTAAGCTCATCGGAATTCCGGTATTTTTTTGTTAGGAGAGGTAAGGCTTCTTCTAGTGAAGCAATACTTTTTTGGTAATCTCGCGATTCGTAAAAACATTCAGCAGTAAAATTTAATATTTTCCCTAAAAAAACAATGTCATTCGCCTCATGAGATAACTCTTTTGCCTGTTTTAAGAAGGTCAATGCCTTTGGATAGGCTTTTTTCTTCATATAAATAAGACCTCTATGCATTAAAAGATCTATATGAATGTTGTAGTTTTTAATTTCTTTAGCGATAGCGATTCCTCTGTTGTTAGTTAGTAAAGCATTATCCAGTTGATTCAATAGGATATAAGCTTCGCTTTTTCTAGCAAGGACAAGTGCTAAATTTCGTTTTTTTAAGCGTGGTCTGATATTGGGAATCGTTTGTTCGCTTTGCTGTAGTCCTTCCAGCGCACCATGGGCATCTCCTGTACGTAATTTTATAAACTGAAGATTAGCATTTAAAGCCCATGATAGAAAAGTGTCTTCTGTTTTTTTGGCTATTGATAATGCCTCGTAATAAATGGTAGTAGCATGATCATACTCTTCGATATCGAAATAATGATTCCCCTTAAGTGTGATTAAATTGATTAATATTTGAGGTTTTAATTCATTGTCTCTGGCAATATTAATTGCATTATCAATGTATTGTATAGCAAGCTTGTTTTCACCAGAGTTTAGTGCTGCAGTACTTAGGTATTGCATAGCAATAATCATATTGTCGGTGTCTTTTTTTTCGAAAGCAGTTTTATAGAGTAATTTACTCAATGACGTTATTTCGTCAACTTCACTTTCTTCTAGAGACCGTATGCTATGCAGCAAGTTTTCGATCGTTTTATTAGATGTAATAGCATCATACTGTGCTATTGTAGATTGAATAGCAAATAAGAAAAAAAATAGTACTCGAAACGTACTCATGAAGTAATGTAGATAAAACGGTTGCTGTATTCAAATGTACTTAAAAACTTTAAAACAATCGATATTGTCCATCTTTATACTGCTGATGCAATTCACAATTAAGAAGTATCGCTTCATTGTCTACAGGAAAGTATTTTTTTCGGGCGATTGCGAAGAGTTGATGGATTTGCTCTGCAATTTTCCCGGAACCTTTCATACGATGACCAAAAGTACTGTCATTGAGCTTTCCCAGGTGACATTCTTCAATTTGGTGCAATATTTTGTCTTTTTTGTCAGGAAGAGTGTTTTCTAACCAGGTGGTAAATATCTGCCCGATGGCCCCGTTTAATCGAACCACAGTGTATCCAATACTTTGAGCTCCCCGGGAAGCAACTTCTTTGGTCAGAGGTAAGATTTCATGACTATTGATTGAGGGGATAATTGGAGCCATCATTACATTGGTGGGAACAAGAGCTTTATTTAGTGCCTCTACAGTTTCTAATCTTTTTTTTATACTGGAAGTCCTGGGTTCCAGAATTCTTCGGGTTTTTTCTTCCAGAGAAGTAATAGAAATCATAACGGCAATGAGATTGTCTTTTGCTAATTGTGATAAAATATCCAGGTCTCGAAGAATGAGTGCGTTTTTGGTAATAATTGTAACCGGGTGTTTGTATTTTAAAAATAAAGAGAGAAGCCTTCTGGTAATTTGTAGTTTTTTCTCTATTGGTTGATAGCAATCCGTATTCCCTGATAAGGAAATAGGCGAGGCTGACCAGTGTTTGCTTCTTAGTTTTTTTTCTAATAAGACCGGAGCATTTTTCTTAATTAAAATTGTATTCTCAAAATCTAACCCAGCTCCATATCCCCAATATTCATGGGAGTTTCTGGCATAACAATATACGCATCCATGCTCACAGCCTTGGTATGGATTTAATGAATAATACATGCCTACATCCGGGCTTTTTACCTTATTTACGATTGTTTTTGGGAATACATTTATAAAGGATGTTTCTTTTTTTCTGATGTGTTCTCCTTCATGGAAGCAATAATTTAGGAAATCATCTCTGACCTCATGAGTGTGTGAAAAAAAAGAATTGTTGATGTTTTCTTGTGCTCCCCTTCCTTTTATGTAGTTTTTTGACTTCAATTTTTTATGAGCAAAATACAATATATTTTGGAATAAATACTAATAAAATAGGAATAAATCCAATTATTGTATTAAGAATAAATATGTATATGGATAATTGTGGAATAGGTAGATTATAGAAAAAACAATATTTTTACTCCTAATAAGATTTTGATAATCCATAAATCATTACAGTAATAAAGAAACACATATCAGGATGAAACAGCTATTTTTATTAGTAGGACTGACACTACTTTTTTCTTGCAAAAAAGAAGTAAAAGAAGAAGTTCAAAAAGACACAAAAGCGAGTGTAGAAGAACCGGTAAAAAAACAAACGGGAGAGAATTTTGGAATTGTAATTCACGGGGGAGCAGGAACCATACTTAAGAAAAATATGACTCCAGAAAAAGAAGCGGAGTATAAAGCCAAATTGGAAGAAGCTGTTCGAGTTGGGCATGCAATTCTTAAAGAAGGGGGAACCAGTCTGGAAGCGATAGAAAAAACGATTAATATTTTGGAAGATTCTCCTTTGTTTAACGCAGGAAAAGGAGCTGTTTTTACCCATCATGAAACGAATGAAATGGATGCGTCTGTAATGGATGGGGCTACACTAAACGCAGGAGCTGTTGCAGGGGTAACGACTGTAAAGAACCCGATAAATCTGGCTAGACAAGTAATGACAAATTCTCCACATGTATTGTTGTCTGGAAAAGGAGCAGAGCAATTTGCAAAGGAGAGAGGGATAGAGATTGTAGACCCTTCTTATTTTTATACCGAGGCAAGAATGAATACATTGAAGCGTGTAAAAGAAAGAGAAGCGCAAAAGACAGCCGGAAAAAAGACAGCCTTTTATGATGCAACGATAAAAGATTCGAAATTCGGAACTGTAGGTTGTGTTGCTCTTGATAAAAACGGGAACCTTGCGGCAGGAACATCTACGGGTGGAATGACAAATAAAAAATGGAATCGTATAGGAGATTCTCCAATCATCGGAGCAGGAACATATGCGAATAATAAAACATGTGCAGTGTCTAGTACAGGATGGGGGGAGTATTTTATACGAGCTATGGTTGCACATGATATTTCCGCTTTAATGGATTATAAAGGAATGTCATTAAAAGAAGCGGCAAGTCTGGTCATACAGAAAAAGGTGAAAGACCTTGGTGGAGATGGAGGTATCGTCGCAATAGATCATGAAGGAAATATAGCTATGGAATTCAATACAGCAGGGATGTACAGAGCGGCAATGAATGCAAAAGGAGATGTTACCGTAGGAATTTATAAAGAAGAGTAAAATAACCCTCTGTAGAACTAAGTTCTTACAGGGATGTATTACAATAGAAAAAGTTTGATAAGATGCTTTTTGAAGATCTCCTTTTGAGGAGATCTTTTTTATTTAATAAAAGTAGCAAAACCACTGTTTTCAGTGATATAATTCGTATTTTATTGGTTAATTTTACAGATCCGAAAACAACTAAAGTCCATCCAGATGAATTGTAAACAAATTAACGCTTTTTTAATTGCGTTAGTCTTACTTATTTCTTGTAAGAATAGCGATCAGAAGAAAATAGAAAACCTTAGTGAACCCCATAAGTATGAGGAGTATATTTCTCAGGTATCAACAGGAGTGATATCAGCTTATGATAAGATACAGGTAATATTGCAAAATCCGATAGCAGGTTGGAGTGATCATCAGGAATTATCAAATGATATTATAGAAATATCTCCAGCTGTTAAAGGGAAATTAATAGCAGTAAACAATAGAACACTTTCTTTTGAGCCAGAAGAAAAACTAGCACAAGACACTTTCTACACATTTACGTTGGATTTAGAAAAACTGGGAGTTCAGGTAACAGAAGATCTAAGTAATGATTTTGTTTTTGGAGTACGAACTTTGGAGCAGCAATTTTCTGTGTTTACAGATCACATACAATCATATGATAAAAAATGGCAATATGTCGAGGGAACCATCACTTCCAGTGATCAATTGCAAATAGAGACAGTGAGGCAATTAGTAAACGCCTCTCAGAAAGGAAAACAATTGTCAATAGATTTTGAAGATCAGGCTGTGTTAGGAAGGGAATTCGTTTTTCGAATTGATAGTATTCAGCGATTCGATAAGGATTCTGAAGTAAAGTTAGTGTGGTCTGGGGATTCGTTTAATATTGATTCAGAAGGAGAAGACCTGATAAAGATTCCTGGGAAGGATAACTTTTCTGTTTTAGCAGTGGATATAGCAGATACTGAAGAAAAATATATTGAAATTAATTTTTCTGACCCTTTACAAAAAAATCAAAACTTCAATGGACTGGTTACAATTTCTGGAGTTAAAAATTTGAGATATACTGTAGATAGAAATATTCTTAAGGTATATCCAAAGAGTGATCCGGTGGGAATGTTAGAAGTGATGGTTTTTCAAGGGATAAAAAGTGAAGATGGGTATAAAATCAAAGAAACCTATAAGCAGCGAGTTTCTTTTCAGCAACCCAATCCAGAACTTCGGTTATTACAAAGTGGGGTAATTCTTCCAACATCGGACGATCTGAAGTTTAATTTTGAAGCGATAAATCTGAGAGCTGTAGAGGTTGAAGTTGTAAAAATCTATAAAAATAATGTACTTCAGTTTTTGCAAAGCAATAACCTGGGGGGAGCTAGTGATATTCGTAGTGTGGGAAGACCAATAGCAAGAAAACTCATTAATCTTCAAAATAACAAGACTAAGAATCTAAGCAAATGGAATGCGTTTGCAATTGACCTAAAGGAATTAATCGTTCCGGATTTAGGAGCTGTTTACAGGGTAGAACTAACCTATAAAAAAGAATATTCATTATACAAATGTAATGGTGTTGTAGATACAAGTCCATTAAAAGAGTTGGAAGATAATTTTGATGAAGAGAACAAAGAATCCAGCTATTGGGATAGTGCACAGTATTATTATGATTATAATTATGATTACAACTGGAGGGATAGAAATGATCCATGTACGAATTCATACTATTATGATAAAAAAGTAGGAGCGAATATACTGGCTTCTAATTTGGGAGTTGTTGTCAAAAAAGGGGCGAATAACTCATGTATGATCGCAGTAAATGATATTATTACTACAAATCCTATTTCTAACGCCAAAGTACAATTATTCAATTATCAGCAACAAGAGGTTGCAGTCGGAACTACAGATGCAGAGGGAATGGTAATCATAGATGCAGAATCTGCTGCCTTTTTTGCTATTGTAACCTCTGGAAAGCAACAAACCTATGTCAAACTTAATGATGGTAATGCGTTATCAGTGAGTAAGTTTGATGTTGCTGGAGCAAAGCTGAAAAAAGGAATAAAAGGATTTATATATGGAGAGCGAGGAGTGTGGAGACCTGGGGATACAATCTTTCTCTCGTTTATGTTGAATGATAATGCGAATAAGCTACCGGAAAATCACCCGGTAAAACTGGAACTTAGAGATCCATATGGGAAGTTAGTACATCAAGAAACAAAAACAACAGGAGTCAATAATTTCTATGCTTTTGAAATTATTACTTCCGAAGAAGACCCTACAGGAAACTGGAATGCCAAAATAGCGGTAGGTGGAGCCAGTTTTAATAAGCAGTTAAAGATTGAAACCATAAAACCCAACAGACTAAAGATCAAAACTACTTTTGAGAATGAGGTATTAAAGAATAATACCTTAATAAAAGGAGGGGTAGAAGTGCTTTGGTTACATGGAGCGGTTGCTAGAAATCTGAAAGCTGATGTTACTGCACGTTTTTCAGCTAAAAAAACTAATTTTTCGACATTTCCTGGTTATGTATTCGATGACCCTACGAGAGAATTCGGAACGGAGGAGCAAGAAGTTTTTAAGGGCAATATTTCATCCGAAGGAAAAGCCTCATTTGATTTGAGACCGGTTTTACATAAAAAAGCAGCAGGAAAATTAAATGCTTCTTTTGTGACGAAGGTGTATGAAAATGGAGGAGATTTTAGCACAGATGTAATATCCAAAGAGTTTTCTCCTTATGAGGCATATGTAGGTTTAAATACGCCAAAAGGAGATAAAGCAAGAGGGATGCTACTGACGGATACACCACATAAGTTCGAAGTAGTTTCTGTTGATGATAAGGGGAAAATAGTAGGGAATAGAGAATTAGAAGTGCGTATTTATAAAGTAAACTGGAAATGGTGGTGGGATACTTCAGAGGATAACTTGTCATCATATAATGGGAGTAGTTATCATACGCAGATTTTCAAAAAGAATGTGACAACGGGAAATAATGGAAAAGCTACTTTTCATTTTGAGCTGAAATACCCTGAATGGGGTCGTTATCTGGTTAGAGTAGTTGATACTAAAGGAGGGCATGCTACCGGAAAAACAATGTATATTGATTGGCCGGGATGGGCAGGGAAATCAAGAAAAAATGATCCTTCGGCAGCTACAATGCTATTATTTTCTACAGATAAAGATTCTTATAAGGTAGGGGAAAAAGCAACCATTACTTTCCCATCGAGTTTAGGAGGAAGAGCTCTGGTAACTGTAGAAAATGGAACAGAAGTTCTTAATTCGTTTTGGGTTTCTGCTAAGAAAGAAGAAACAAAATTTGAATTACCGATAGAAGCTATTTATACACCAAATGTGTATATACATATAACCTTATTACAGCCACATGCCTTTACACAGAATGATTTACCAATCCGACTATATGGAGTAGTACCAATTGCTGTCGAAGATCCTGCTACCAGAATTGTCCCAACACTGAAAATGCCATCAGTGTTAAGACCTGAAGAAACGATTGAGGTAAAAGTAGGAGAAGAAAAAGGAAAGGAAATGACATATGCTATTGCTATTGTCGATGATGGATTATTAGACCTTACCCGATTTAAAACACCAAATCCATGGGATACGTTCTATGCCAAAGAAGCCCTGGGAGTAAAAACCTGGGATGTATACGATGATGTGATAGGAGCTTACGGGGGGAGTATAAATCAGATTTTTAGTATTGGAGGAGATGCCGAAGCAGGAGGAAGTAAATCTAAAAAGGCAAATCGATTTAAGCCAATGGTGGTTTATTTAGGTCCTTTTGAACTAGAAAAGGGAAAAACAAAGACACATACGATCAAAATGCCTAAGTATATAGGGTCTGTAAGAACAATGGTTGTTGCATCAGATGCCAAGAATGCTGCATATGGAAGCGTAGAAAAAACTACTCCGGTGAGAAAACCATTGATGGTATTAACCTCCGTTCCAAGAAAAATAACTCCTGGAGAAAGAGTGACTGTTCCAGTTACGGTTTTTGCGATGGAAAACAAAATAAAAGATGTAACGGTTTCTATCAAACCTCAGGCAGGATTTACAGTCGTAGGAGAAACAACAAAGAAAATCTCTTTCCCTAATCCAGATGAAAAGATGGTGTATTTCGATATAGAAGTCTTGCCTGGTGTAAGGGCTACAAATATTGAGGTGATAGCAGCAGGAAATGGTGCTAAGTCATCCTATAATACTCCAATAAAAATTGTGAATCCTAATCCGGTAACCACGGAAGTGACCTCGGTAGTATTAGAACCTAATAGCGAAAAATCAATAGATATTGCTTCTTTTGGAATAGCAGACAGTAATAAAGTTGTGTTGGAGTTCTCTTCGATTCCTCCTATGAATTTTGAATCTCGATTACAATATCTGATCCAATATCCTCATGGATGTGTAGAACAGACAACATCTTCTGTATTTCCTCAGCTGTTTGTAGGAGATATCTTTGACTTATCTTCCGATCAGAAACATCGTGTTCAAAAAAATGTAGAAACTGCTATTGATAAGATTAAACGTTATATACGACCAGATGGGGGACTGTCCTATTGGCCGGGTGCGACAAATGCAAATGACTGGGGAACTACTTATGCAGGACATTTCCTGTTAGAAGCCTCTAAAAAAGGATATGTATTACCGATAGGATTTAAAAATAACTGGGTACGATATCAACAAAGAGTTGCTCGCCAGTGGAGAAGAGGAGGAAACGATTTAGCGCAGGCATATCGCTTATATACATTAGCATTAGCCGGCAGACCGGATTTAGCTTCGATGAATAGATTGCGGGAAACAAAGAATATATCATATAATGCAGGAATACGGTTAATTGCTGCTTACGCATTGATAGGTCAGAAAGTAATAGCAGAAGATCTCTTAAAAGAGGTTAAGAAACCTAAAGAAGAAAAAGAGAAAAATAATAGATATACCTATGGTTCTAAATATAGAAATAAGGCAATGGTACTGGAAACCAAAATGATTTTACAAGATAAAATTGGGGCAAAAGAAATTGCAGATCAACTAGCGCAGGCATTAAGTGCTGATGAATGGATGAGTACTCAGACAACGGCTTATGTGTTACAGGCAATGTCTAAATATGTGCTTTTCGTAGGAGGAAAGGGAGTGAAAGCACAATATGTGCTAAATGGGATATCAAATAGTATTTCTTCCTCTAAAACAATGATGAACACTCCAGCGATGAAACTGAAGAAAATGAATGCGTTATCATTGAAAAATTCAGGAGAAAACACAGTGTTTGTTCAGATAGCAAATAGCGGAGTATTGGAGGTTGGAAAAGAAAAGGTTCTAGAGCAAAAAATAAGAACAATTATTGATTACAAAGATAAAAAAGGAAGTAATATAGCTGTAGAACAATTGTCTCAGGGAACGGATTTTGTTGCAGAAGTTACGATTACAAATACGACTCATGAAGAGATCACAAATGTTGCTTTGTCAGAAATGTTTCCTTCAGGATGGGAAATTGTCAATACGCGTTTTACTGAGTACGGTATTTTTAGACCAAGTGAAGCAACCTATACCGATATACGGGATGATCGTGTTCATTTTTATTTTGATTTAAAAGCACAGGAGAGTAAAACATTTACGATTTTACTAAATGCATCCTATATAGGGAGATATTATTTACCTGGAGTACAAAGTGAAGCTATGTATAATAATTCATATATATCAAGAACGAAAGGGAAGTGGGTGGAAGTAGTTCAGTAGAGTGAGTTATTTTCAGCCTCCTTTTATTGATGTTTTAATCATTGAAGTTAGGAAATTGGGATTAGAGTAATCGGTGTTATTCGCCAAAGGAGAGAAAAGTGTATTTGAAAGAACTGTTTAGACAAGCAGCAAAATACATGCAATCTTCTAGTGGATATATAAAGTACGGTTTATTAAAATGTATAGGAGAAGATAAGAAGGGATTCAGCGATTCAGATGAATATCAGAAATGGAAAGAATTACTTCGTCATTTCTGTGATTCGTTTTCCTGTGGTAGAATATTATAAACCCGTTCTGAAGTAGTTCGCTGTATTTAATGAATTTTGTTGAAGGTGATACGACATACACTATTAGGTATAATTAAGAAAAGACCTTTGTTAACTTCTGTAATAGGAGGGGTATTCTTATGGTTTTATTTCTGTTTGCCTGCTACGCTTTTTAAGGAGCCCACTTCTACGGTTGTTGTTGGGAAAGATGGAGGGCTTCTGGGAGCAAAAATAGCAGAAGATGGACAATGGCGCTTTCCTGAAACTGATAGTGTTCCCTATAAGTTTGAGCAATCATTGTTGATGTTCGAAGACCAACAATTTTATTACCATCCAGGTTTTAATCCTGTGGCTATTTTTCAGGCGATAAAGAGAAATGCCAAAGAAGGAAGGATTGTCAGGGGAGGGAGTACACTTACACAACAGTTGATACGGTTATCGAGAAAAGGAAAAAAAAGAACATATACAGAAAAAATAATTGAACTAATTCAGGCGACTCGTCTGGAATTAAAAGAATCCAAAAAGAATATTTTACGCCTGTATGCATCACATGCTCCTTTTGGAGGCAATGTCGTAGGAATCGATATGGCGTCATGGCGATATTTTGGGTTGCCAGCTTATCAATTATCATGGGCGGAATCGGCCACATTAGCAGTATTGCCTAATGCTCCATCGTTAATTTATCCGGGAAAAAACCAGATAAGACTAAAAAATAAAAGAGATCTCGTTTTAAAAAGATTATTGGAAAAAGAAATTATTGATAGTATAACCTATACGCTTTCTGTTGCAGAAACCTTGCCTCAAAAACCCTTTCCTCTTCCGCGACATGCTCCGCATCTTATCGATTTTTTAGAAAAAACACATAAAGGAGAGCTCCTGAGAACTACTATTGACGAGGTATTGCAGAAGCAAGTAAATGTGGTAGTAAAACAACATTATGAAGTGCTGAAACAAAACGATGTACATAATATGGCAGTATTAGTAATGGATGTAAATACAAGAAAAGTGCGTAGTTATATTGGAAATACGCCTACCACTAAAACACATCAAAAAGATGTGGATATTGTACAAGCAGCAAGAAGTACGGGAAGTACATTAAAGCCGTTGTTATATGCTTTGATGATGGATAAGGGAGAGTTGTTGCCTAAGCAACTGATATCAGATGTCCCTACAGTTATTTCAGGGTATCAGCCTAAAAACTTTGATGAGAAATTTAGTGGAGTAGTATCAGCAGATAGAGCTTTGGCACGCTCGTTAAATGTTCCGGCAGTACGGTTGTTACAGCAGTATGGGCTGCAGCGATTCAGAGATGAAATGAATGTTTTTGATATCGAAGGAATTTCATTTAGTGCAGATCATTATGGGTTGTCACTGATTCTGGGAGGAGCAGAGGCAAGCTTGTGGGATTTATGTAAGACGTATGCAGGGTTCTCAGGGATATTGACCAATTACACAGAAAGCTCTAGTGAATATTACGAGTCTGAATTTGTTACGCCTATTTTACTTGCAGAACAAAAGATTGATTTCGGGAGTTTGAAGAAAGAGAAAGAGTTTCTGGGAGCAGGAAGTATCTGGGCTACTTTTGAGGCAATGAAAGAAGTAAACCGTCCACAAGAAGGAGAAGCCTGGAAATTTTATGATTCATCTAGAGAAATTGCATGGAAGACCGGGACGAGTTTTGGGAATAGAGATGCCTGGGCAATTGGAGTTACCAGGAATAATGTAGTAGGAGTTTGGGTTGGAAATGCAGATGGAGAAGGAAGACCGGAACTTACCGGGTTAAATGCAGCAGCTCCAGTTCTTTTTGATGTGTTTAATTTGTTGCCTGATACCAAGTGGTTTGAAAAACCATATGATGATTTGAAGGAAATCGAAATATGCAAAAAAAGTGGATATGTAGCCGGCAGCAATTGTCCGAGAGTACTTAATCACATCCCGGTAACAGGAATATGGTCATCGCCATGTGCATACCACACCTTGGTTCATTTGGACGCAGAAAAGAAATATAGAGTTAACTCATCGTGTGAGCCCATTTCGGATATAGTACATGAATCCTGGTTTGTACTTTCTCCACTACAAGAGTTTTATTATAAGCAGAAAAATGCTACGTATAGATCATTGCCTCCTTTTAGAACAGATTGTCAGAAAGAAGGAAAGCAAATGATGGATTTCATATTTCCAAAACCGAATAGTAGTGTATTTTTACCTAAGGATTTTACAGGAAAAACCAGCGAAGTTGTTTTGCAAATAGCACATAATCACCCCGGGTTGAAAGTGTTTTGGTATGTAGATGATCGTTATATAGGAACTACAGAACAATTCCATGAAAAAGCCATACAACCTAGTATCGGAGAACATACAATTACTGTAGTAGATGAGTTAGGAAATACTCTTAAGCGAGTTATTGAAATAAGAGAATAAGGTTTTCTTGGTTATTAAGGTTTATAGATGGAAGTTTGTGCAGAAAGTAAACTCTCTTGATATTGTAATGCTTTGTGTATCTGTCTCAAAGGAATTCACTATGTTAAAAAGTACTAAAAAGTCTTAAAAAACAGGGTTTTAGTGATAAAAAAGTTAAAAAAAGATCGAGGACTTAAAGTGACTTTGTAATTTTAAATTAGTAAAACACAATCATCTAATTGAAATTATGAAAAGAATATTGCTGTTTTTAGTAGCATTGTTCCTGGTTTTTTTAGAAGGACAATCTCAGGTTAGTCAAAAAGGAACTCCGGTTTTTGAAGGAAGAAAGGTGGCTAAATCTGCAAAAATGATGAAGGTGCATCTACCTTCTTTAGATATTGAAAAATTAGAAAAAGAAGATATCGAAGAAGAAAAAAAAGGTGTACCGATGAGGTTTGCCTATGGGCATAAAGTGGTATTGAATTTCGAGAATTCAGGAAATTGGTTTACGGCTAAAAATGGAGATAAGTTCTGGTTGCTGGAAATAGAATCTACAGGAGCAAAGTCACTAAATATAACATTTGATGAGTTTTTTATGGCTGAAGGGGCGTCTCTGTTTGTCTATAATGAAGGAAAGACAATGGTAAAAGGAGCTTTTACTTCTTTTAATAATAAAAAGACTGGGGATTTTAGTATTGCACCAGTTAAAGGGGATAAGATCATTTTAGAATATTACCAACCTAAAACAGTAAAAGGAAAATCCAGGTTGCAAATTAGTACTGTTGCGCATGATTATAAAGGAATATATAAATTAGCCAAAGATTTTGGTGATTCAGGAAGTTGTCATAATAATATTAATTGTGATGAAGGAGATGGATGGAAAGACCAAAGTAGATCAGTGGCTCTAGTTACTCTAGGAAATGGTACGCGCTGGTGTACGGGAACATTGATAAATAATTCTAAAAATGATGGAACTCCTTATTTTCTGACGGCAAATCACTGCACAGAAGATGAAGGAAGAAATCCTGCTAATTGGATTTTTATTTTTAATTACGAATCTCCTTCTTGTGAGAGTGTAGAAGTGAGTACGGATGATTCGATATCTGGATGTCGGGTATTGGCTAATGGTGTAGATTCAGATTATTTGTTGCTGGAGTTGAGTGTTACTCCTCCAGAACGATATAATGTTTATTACAGCGGATGGGATGCTAGAGAAATAATACCAACTAATACAGTTGGAATTCATCACCCGTGGGGAGATATAAAGAAGATATCTTTTGATCATGATGCTCCTGAGGTTACAAAGTATTATGATAGAGAAAAAGGAAGTGGGATTACTCATTGGCATGTCAAAAATTGGGAAAGTGGTACAACAGAAAAAGGGTCTTCGGGGTCTGCACTGTTTAATCCGGAAAAAAGAATTATAGGGCAACTGCATGGGGGCGATGCTGCGTGCGGGATTATTGATAGTGATTGGTATGGTAGATTATCAGTTACTTATCCAAATATATGTCAGTGGTTAGCTCCAGGATGCTCAGAGAAAGTGATGGATGGATATCAACCGATAATAAGTGATATTGTAGATAATGAGCGACCAACAAAAGTTACTGGAGTAAGAGTAGATGATGTACAGGAAACAACGATTCGTGTTTCTTGGAACTCTTCAACAGATAACCGTAACGTTATAGGGTATTATGTGTATGTGAATGATAAGTTATCTGCTTTTGTGGAAGACACAACAGTACTTCTATCGGAATTAAGAGGCGGGACTCAGTATATAATAAAAATAAAAGCAAGAGACGAAGTAGGTAATGAGTCCGATTTCAGTGAGGAAGTGCTTGTCGAGACATTGCCGGAAAAACCCTGTGAAGAAATTTCTGTCTGGGAAGCAGGAACTGAGTACGAGCAAGGGAATATGGTGGTATATAAAGAGCGTATTTTCTTTAAAGATTATTCCGAAATAGGCTGGTCATACATAGGAGTGTGTGGAGAAGGGGAGATTAAGGGGTCGATTGAGTTTCCTCCTGTAAAAAATGAGCTGAAAGTATATCCGAATCCAATTTTAGAGAATACGTTGTATGTTTCTTTTAAAGCAAACAATGATGCTGTGATGTATGTGTATGATGTTGGTGGGCACGTAGTAACAAAAATGAAATTTCAATCATTTTTACCAGTTGGGAAGTTGCCGTCAGGGATGTATATCTTAGAGGTGATATCTAATGGACGAAGCTATCAGAAAAGATTTATAAGAAAATAAGAGAAAGGTCTTATTTTGATAAGGTTCCCTTCTCTATAAAAAATGATTGTTTAGTATAGCTTATATACGGCTCCAAAGGAGAAAGTAGATTCTTTGTTGTAGTTTCTACCATCTATTGCAAGTCCATATCCCGAAGATATTCCAAGAATGTTTTTGTATAATGGTACATAAAGCCCAAAATGCAAATTGGTGAAGTCAACTTCTGTTTGAGGAAGTGAACTAGGACCTCCGGCTGCGACAAATTCATCAGACCCAATATCAAAACCAGATGTGGAATTCTGAAGACCAATTTTGGCATGCGCATAAAAAGAGTCATTAAAATAGCCTACTTTAAAACTGCTTAAGAAAGCATTGGGAACATCGTAATCAGAATTATTCCGGAGACTATATCCTGCCTGTACTTCTGTAAATAAGTTAAAAGAGGTGGTGTATTGTAATACTGCTGAACCATCGAATGTGGTTGCGTCAGTACCTATGGATAGAATTCCTCTACCATCATACCCCCCAACAGGAATGCTTGTTCCTGCTGCTGCACCAATGGTAATATTGGAATTATCTTTGAATTTTTTTTCAAAGGCTTTGACTTTTAAAAATAGTTGTAAGTCTTGTAATCCTGAAACCTTACTTTTTCCTTGAACAGGATCAATAGCTCCGTCATTACTTTTTATTGATATATGCGGAAGTGTTACTGTGGTAGATAACCAATCAGTGATTCCGTACTCCCCAAAAAAACTAAAAATTGAGGAAGATATTTTACCAAAACCAGCAGGATTTCCATCAGTAAGCGTGGTACCTCTGTAAAATTGATCATAGCTTTTGGCAGTGTAAGTAGTGGCAATCGTCAGCTCATTTTTTTTGTGATAAAACCCGTTGATTGGAGTTTGAGAAAAGCTCCAAATAGGAAGTAAAAAAAACAAAAGACGAGCCAGTGAATTTAGTGATTTGTGTAGAAGATTCATTGTGAAAAAATTAAATGTTAATGGCTTTAGACGCTTTTGTTAAGAATTGCTTAATGTTAAAAATTGTTAATTTTTAGTTAACGAATCTAAATACTCCATTCGACAAATGGATGTTTGCTCAATTGTGAGTTGTAATATTTTTTATCACCAGTAACCTCTTCTCCTAACCAAATAGGACGTTCGAATTGCTCGTGTTCATGGGTTAATTCAATTTCTGCAATGATTAAACCTGAGTTTTCTCCAAAAAACTCATCGACCTCTACAGTGTGATTTCCTGCAGGTATGGTATACCGAGTTTTATCAATAATTCCTTTTTTACAAAGCGATAACAGCTGTTTTGCTTCTTTCAGATTAATTTCTTTTTCCCATTCGAATCGCGTAGTGCCAGTAGCGTTTCCTTTTCCTTTTATTGTGATGAACCCTTTTTGGCCATAGATTCGAATTCGAACAGTTCTTTCGGGATCAGTGGATAAAAATCCCTGAGTAATTCTCGCTTTGCTAATAGCATTTTTTTTAAAATCGGAAGACTTGATCAGAAATTTTCTTTCTATTTCTACCATAAAAACAATTTTTAAGAAAGAGACAAAGGTACGAGTTCTTCTGTATGTTTATTAGAGATTAAAATGGCGAGAGATGTTTATTTTTGTAATTCATGGGAGAAAAAGAGGGATATAGAAAAATTATACATGTGGATATGGATGCATTTTATGCTTCTGTAGAGCAGATGGATAACCCTGAGTTAAAAGGAAAGCCACTGGCTGTTGGTGGTGGCGGAAAAAGAGGGGTCGTCAGTGCAGCGAGTTATGAAGCAAGAAAATACGGAGTTCATTCAGCGATGAGTGGGATGGCAGCTAGACGCAATTGTCCGGAGCTGATATTTGTACGTCCCAGATATGATCGATACAAAGAAATTTCCACTACTATCAGAAAAATATTTTTTGAATATACTGATCTGGTGGAGCCTTTGTCTCTGGATGAAGCATATTTGGATGTAACAGAAAACAAAAAAGGAAACCCCAGCGCTACTCTTATTGCTGAAGAGATACGAAAAAAGATATACGATCAAGTAGGATTGACGGCCTCAGCAGGAATATCTATTAACAAATTTGTAGCTAAAGTTGCAAGTGACTATCATAAGCCTAATGGTCAAAAAACAGTAAATCCAGAAGAAGTAGTAGCGTTTTTAGAAGGGTTGGATGTCAAAAAATTCTATGGAGTTGGAAAAGTGACGCAAGCCAAAATGTATCAAATGGGGATTTATACCGGAGCGGACTTAAAAGCAAAATCACTGGAATTTTTAACAGCTAATTTTGGGAAAGCAGGAAAACATTATTACCACATTGTAAGGGGGATTCATCATAGTCCTGTGAAACCCAATAGGGAACGAAAATCATTAGCAGCTGAGAGAACGTTTAGTGAGAATATAGCATCAGAGGTGTATATGCTGGAGCGTTTGCAAAGCATAGCTGAAGAATTGCAAAAAAGGCTTAAAAAAAGTGGTGTAGCAGGAAGGACTATCACCCTAAAGATAAAATATAGCGATTTTACAATCCAGACCAGAAGTAAGACATTGCCGTATTTTGTAAATGATATGGCTTTGTTGTTAGAGACGGCAAAAGAATTATTGTATCAGGAGAAGATGAAAAACTCAGTTCGTTTGCTGGGAATTTCTTTGTCTAATTTGAATACAGCCAACGTCGATAAAAAAGATAAAAAAGAAATCGAAATCATTCAATTAAAATTTGATTTTTAATTCGAATATGAGATTTAGATACTGCATAGAATCTCAGCTGCTTTTTGTAGTGCATCATCTGTTTTAGCAAAGCAGAATCGCAATAATTTATCATCTTGCTGATTCATATTAAAAACAGATACAGGGATAGAAGCAATTTTGTGCTCTATAGTGAGTCTTTTGGCAAAAGTAACATCCGATTCATCAGTAATATTGCGATAATTCAGTAATTGAAAATAAGTCCCTGATGCAGGGGTGAAAGTAAATTTAGAATCTTTTAGTAACGATAGGAACAGGTCTCTCTTTTTTTGAAAAAACTCAGGAAGTGAAGTGTAATTTTCGGGAGTTTTTAGGTAGGTTGTTAGTGCATGTTGCATAGGATGATTACTGCAAAAAACATTAAACTGATGTACCTTTCTGAATTCCTTCATTAATTCTTTAGGAGCCAGGCAGTATCCCATTTTCCAGCCAGTCGTATGAAATGTTTTTCCAAAAGAAGCTGTAATAAAACTGCGTTCTGCCAGATGAGGAAATAAAGCAGCACTTTGATGCGATTTATTATCAAAAACGATATGCTCATACACTTCATCACTAAGGAGCAATATGTTAGTGTCTTTTAAAATTTGCTCCAGACGGAGCATGTCTTTTTTCTGCAAAGTAGTTCCGGTAGGGTTATGAGGGGTGTTGATAATCAGCATTTTGGTTTTCTTTGTGATTTTTGAAGCCACTTCATCCCAATTTACCGAAAAATCAGGACCATTTAGTTGTACAGGAACAGGTTTTCCTCCAAATAATTCAATTGTGGGTTCATAACAATCATATGCAGGTTTCAGGAGAATAACTTCGTCATTCTGTCGGATAAAAGCGGCAATAATTGTAAAGATGGCTTGAGTGGCACCAGAAGTAATTGTGATTTCTTCTTCAGGATTATAATTCCGTTGATATAGAGAGGCTGTTTTTTTAGAGATTATCTCTCGTAAAGGGAGTAATCCTGCCATAGGAGCATACTGATTATACCCATTTTGCATCGCTTCAGAAACTAAACGAATGAGCGTTGGGCTTGTTTCGAAGTTAGGGAAACCTTGTGATAAATTTAATGCATTATGTGTCGTTGCCAATTGACTCATGACACTAAAAATATTGGTGGAAACCGTCGGAAGTTTGGAAATAAGATCTTGCATCTCGTAAAAGTAACTTTTTTGAAAAGAAAAAAGAATTTGTTTAGTCAGAATAGCTGATTCGACCTAATTTTAAGAATTTTATTAAACAAAAAACAGCTCGGTATTTTTATTCATTATAAATACTGAATAAAGAAATCGTAAATGTTGTTAAAAACATACCTGAACCTTACTTTTGTAAACCGAAATATTAAACATTTTTAAATAATGGGTGGATTGATAAAATCTTCAATAGCGAGAAAGGTAGCCATGGCACTTTCAGCTTTCTTCCTAATGTTTTTTTTACTACAACATTTTGCGATTAATGTAACTTCAATTTTTAGTGCGGATGTATTCAATGAGTTATCTCATTTTATGGGTACAAATCCAGCTGTTCAATACGCTTTACAGCCTGTTTTGATTTTTGGAGTTGTTTTTCACTTTGTGATGGGATTTATTTTAGAATTAAAAAACAGAGGCGCGAGAGAAGTGAAGTATTATAAGAATAACGGAGCAGCTAACTCTACTTGGATGTCAAGAAATATGATTTTGAGTGGATTGGTGATTTTGTTTTTTATGGGGCTTCATTTTTACGATTTCTGGATTCCGGAATTGAAAACAAAATTTGTAGATGGTGATTGGACAGGAGTAATTGAAGGTCAGGAAGGATATCGTTATTTTACGGAATTACAACATAAGTTTGTCAGTCCGGTAAGAGTTGGGATTTACATATTAGCATTTGTGTTCTTGTCATTGCATTTACTGCATGGATTTAATTCGGCTTTTCAATCAGTAGGAGCTAATAATAAATACACAAGAGGATTGAAAACTTTTGGGAAATTATATGCGATAGCAATACCATTAGGATTTATAATCATTGCTTTGTTTCACTTTTTCAATCAACCACATTAATTCGACGAGGATATGGCAATATTAGATTCAAAAGTACCACAGGGAGTGCCATTAAAAGATAAATGGACTACTTATAAAGATAAAATCAACTTAGTAAATCCAGCGAATAAGCGTCTTATTGATGTGATTGTTGTAGGAACAGGATTAGCTGGAGGCTCTGCTTCTGCTACATTAGCAGAATTAGGGTATAATGTAAAAGCGTTTGCATATCAGGATTCTCCAAGAAGGGCACACTCAATTGCCGCTCAGGGAGGGATTAATGCAGCAAAGAATTATCAGGGAGATGGAGATTCTTTTTACCGTTTGTTTTATGATACGGTAAAAGGAGGAGATTATCGATCCAGAGAAGCAAATGTATATCGTTTAGCTGAAGTTTCAGCAAATATTATAGATCAATGTGTTGCTCAGGGAGTGCCTTTTGCCCGTGATTATGGAGGGTTATTAGATAACCGTTCTTTTGGAGGGGTATTGGTATCTCGTACTTTTTATGCAAAAGGGCAAACAGGACAGCAACTGTTACTGGGAGCATACTCTGCGATGAATCGTCAGATTGCTCGTGGAAAGATAGAGATGTTTAACCGACATGAAATGTTGGATATTGTCATCGTTGATGGGAAAGCAAGAGGAATTATTGCTAGAAACTTGGTGACAGGAGAAATCGAACGTCATTCGGCACATGCCGTTGTTATAGCATCTGGAGGATATGGGAATGTTTATTTCCTGTCTACTAATGCAATGGGGTCTAATGCCACAGCAGCATGGAAAATACACAAAAAAGGAGCCTTTTTTGCAAACCCATGTTATACGCAGATTCACCCGACATGTATTCCGAGATCAGGAGATTATCAATCTAAATTAACCTTGATGTCAGAGTCTTTGCGTAATGATGGTAGGATTTGGGTTCCCAAGAAAATGGAAGATGTATTAGCGATTCGAGAGGGGAAATTAAAACCTACTCAAATTGAAGAAGAAGATAGAGATTATTACTTAGAAAGACGATACCCTGCTTTTGGAAACTTGGTGCCTCGTGATGTAGCGTCAAGAGCGGCTAAGGAAAGATGTGATGCAGGTTATGGAGTAAATGCAACCGGAGAAGCAGTATATCTTGATTTTAAATCTGCGATTGAACGTTACGGAAAAGAACAGGCTAAAATTCAAGGAATTTCAAATGCTTCTAAGGAGAGAATAACTGAATTGGGAGAAAAAATCGTAGAGGCTAAGTATGGAAACTTATTCCAGATGTATGAAAAAATCGTCGACGAAGATCCATATAAAACTCCTATGATGATCTATCCGGCGACTCATTATACGATGGGAGGAATTTGGGTAGATTATAACCTGATGACTACTATTCCAGGATGCTATGCTATTGGAGAGGCGAATTTCTCTGATCACGGAGCGAATCGATTAGGAGCTTCTGCCTTGATGCAGGGACTAGCGGATGGATATTTTGTATTACCATATACAATAGGAGATTACTTGGCAGATGATATTAGAACTGGAAAAATCTCTACAGATACAAAAGAGTTTGATGAAGCAGAAAAGTCTGTAAGAGAACGTATCGATTTCTTTATTAATAATAAAGGAGAGCATTCAGTTGATTATTATCACAAGAAGCTTGGTAAAATTATGTGGGAGAAATGCGGAATGTCTCGTAATGAAGAAGGACTAAAAACAGCAATGTCAGAAATCAAAGCGTTAAGAGAAGATTTCTGGAAGAATGTGACGGTTCCTGGAGGAAAAGATGAAATGAACCCTGAGTTAGAAAAAGCAGGAAGAGTTGCTGATTTCCTAGAATTAGGGGAGCTGTTTGCTAAGGATGCTTTAGAAAGAAATGAATCTTGTGGAGGACATTTCCGTGAAGAGTCTGTGGAGTTGGATGGAATGCAAAAAGGAGAAGCAAAAAGAGATGATGAGAATTATGCATATGTAGCTGCCTGGGAATATAAAGGAGAACCAGGAGATGCGGTTCTGCATAAGGAAGAATTAGAATTTAAAGACATTGAACTAAAACAACGTTCGTACAAATAAGAAGAGATTATGAATTTAACGCTTAAAATTTGGAGACAGAAAGGTCCTAAGGATAAAGGGCAAATGGTAGACTACCAGGTGTCAGATATATCAGAGCACATGTCCTTCTTAGAAATGATGGATGTTCTTAATGAAGAGCTAATTGCTAGAGGAGAAGAGCCTGTTGCATTTGATCATGATTGTAGGGAAGGAATATGCGGAATGTGTTCTATGTTTATCAATGGAGAAGCACACGGACCAGATAGAGGAATTACGACTTGTCAGTTGCATATGCGTATGTTCAAGGATGGGGATACAATTACAATAGAACCTTTCCGAGCCAAAGCATTTCCTGTAATAAAAGACTTGGTTGTAGACAGATCTTCTTTTGATAGAATACAACATGCAGGAGGGTATATTTCGGTAAACACTTCTGGAAATACTCAGGATGCAAATGCGCTTCCTATTGCAAAAGAAGCTGCTGATAAAGCAATGGATGCAGCTACCTGTATCGGTTGTGGGGCATGTGTAGCAACTTGTAAAAATGCTTCTGCAATGTTATTTGTTGGAGCAAAAGTATCTCAGTATGCATTACTTCCTCAGGGTCAGGTTGAAGCAGCAGATCGAGTATTGGCAATGGTAAATCAAATGGATGAAGAAGGATTTGGTAACTGTACCAATACAGGAGCTTGTGAGATAGAATGTCCTAAAGGAATTTCTTTAGAAAATATTGCTCGTATGAATAGTGAGTTTCTTAAAGCAAGCTTGAAAGGATAAAGAAAATAACATAATATACTTTTATGCAAAATCCAAACTTATTTAAAGTTTGGATTTTGTATTTTATAATAAACTCAAAAATAAGTGTAGTAAAATATAATAGTATTTTTGTAGTATACCTGATAGATTAAATACCTGTAGTATAAAATGAAAAAGATAGTAACTGCGATAATGATTAGTGTGCTTTGTGTGTCTTCTTGTAAGGAGCGTAAAAAAGCACCTGAAACAATAATAAATGCTCCTGTAGTTACCTCAGAAGAACTGGTGTCTCCTTATTTTGATAAGGTGGAGCTTTTGAAACGATTAGAAAAATTAGCTTCAGATTCCTATGAAGGTAGAAAAACAGGAACAAGAGGAAATGAAATGGCTAGAGGTTTTATAAAAGAAACGTTTAAAAAACTAAATGTAGTACCTGTAACGACCTCTTTTGAACAACAATTTACTATAAACAGGGGAGTAGAAGAATTAACAGGAGTCAATGTGATAGGAGTAGTAAAAGGAACTACCTACAGGGACCAGTATATTGTCATTACAGCTCATTATGATCATTTAGGGATAAAGAATGAGGCAATCTATAATGGAGCAGATGATAATGCATCCGGAGTTAGTGCATTGTTTGCTTTTGCAGAACATTTTGAGAAAAACCCACCAAAGCACTCTGTTGTTTTGATTGCTTTTGATGCAGAAGAAATAGGGTTATTGGGAGCTTCTTATTTTGTCGAGAATTACGATATGCTTGCAGGAGGTGATATTGTTTTGAATATAAATATGGATATGATAGGGAGAAATGTTAACGATGAACTCTATGTTGTAGGAACGCGGTATCACAGATCATTAGCTGATGCTGTAAAAAATAATCCGATAACGAATAAGGTAAAACTTTTGATAGGGCATGATGGTTCAGATGGTAAGGATGATTGGACAGAAGCATCTGATCACGGTCCTTTTTATCAGAAAAAAATTCCCTTTTTATATTTTGGGGAAGAAGATCATCCAGACTATCATAAAGAGACAGATGAATTTGAAGGAATTCAGCCTGAGTTTTATTTTGATGCGGTAGAACATATTATAGGAGTGTTTCTTATGTTAGATGAACAAGAAAACTATACTAATTAATGTATGAATCAAGGAGAAATAAGAAAGTATATAGCACGTTTGGATGATTGTTTTGAAGGAGTGCCCTGGTATGGCGTTTCTGTTTTAGAAAAGTTACATACGATTGATTATAAAGATGTAGGGACAGTTCCTGTGGATGGAGTAAATTCCATTGCTAAACTTGTCCGGCATATGGTAAGTTGGAGAGATTTTGTGATAGAAAAATTGCTAAAAAATAAAACTTTTGATATTCAGTTGAATACAGCTGCTGATTGGCCGGAAATTACTATTCACTCAGAAAAAGATTGGAAGGATCTTGTAAGTACATTGTACGTGTCTCAGTCACGGATAAAAGAGCTTCTTCTGTCCGAAACAGATGCGATACTGGATGTGATAGTGCCAGGGAAATCATATACCTATAAGTATATGATCGAAGGAATCATCCAACATGATATATATCACTTGGGACAAATCGGAATAGCTTCTAAATTGATAAATCTTTCAAAAATCTCTGTAAAAAAATAAATATAAGGTTACATGCTTTCCTTCGAGGTTGTTATAGAAGGGACTACAGGCGTTTTTTGCAGGTTGATAGAATCTGTTTGTATGGTGTCTTTGATTTTTTCAATATATGCTAACCGTATTGATTTTTTAGTGACGATAGCATCATTGAGAATAAAAGGCTTTGGCATCATTTTTTTATTTCTGGAAGGAATAGAGAACAATGGGTTATTTAATAAGTCATAAGAAGATTCATAAACGATGAGTGTAGGGATAGAGTCCTTATGGAATTTCATTTGTACATGTAAAGGTTTTCTTCCGTTAGTATGATACGTCAATAGGTTCTTGCTCCATCTTTTAGTAAAGGCATTATATGTATTATTGTCTTTGTAAGTGAAATCAATTGCGGTTTCGTTATTGACTTCTAAGGATTCGAAATTAAACAGTTTCTTAGTGTATAAATCTATTCTATTTACATTTCTGTTAGGAATGATGGATAAAGAAAGGATTCTGCTGCTACCAGTGATGGTGTCTTTTATGATTTCTAGTGATGGTGCAGGTATTTTTTTTGAAGGAGCTATCGAGGCAAAAGCGAATCCTCTTTCATATTTATTCTGAATAGTATTTTTGTTATAGGTTTCTGCGATATTTTCACCCGGTTTGATGTAGTTTTTGGTCCAGGAATCTAAAATAGCATCATAGCTAGCCCAAACCGCTTTGTTTTCATCGGTATCTAATATGTATACAAGACTATTTGGTTTTTGCCTGGTTTCTGTAAAGTCCGATTTAAAATGGGCAGAGATGAGAAATACTAGTGCTAATAGAAAAGCAATATTTCCAAGGCTCTTTTTTCTTTTGTAAAACCCAAGAATAGGAAGTAATAATCCAAATAATAGAACCGTAAGTATTGCCGATACAAAAAGAATTTTTAATCCTAAAGCAACTGGGAAAGTGGCAATAAAAGGAGTTATAATGTAAATAGCAGGAACAGATAATAACACCATTAAAACGGCATTCGGTTTTGTTTGTCTGATCAAGACAAGGATTGAAAGGATAGAAAAGAAAATAAGAACGGTAAAATAACTGGCTCCCTTGAGGTATAAAGAGGATAATAAACAAATGAGAATCCATACTGCAATTGGGGCGATAGCAAAACTAGTAGGGGTTTGGTGAGATGTAAAATGAGCATATACCTTAAAACAAATACCAATAGAAAGAAAAACAAATGCAGCGATATACTGATGCCCATTATAGGTAAAACCATGTTGGATTTCTGAATAATGAGGGTATATTATTTGGAGAAGACTCCACCCTCCAAACGTAATTCCTCCTGCTAACAAAAGAGATATGAGTAATGCAATTCCTCCTTTAAAGGTGTCCTTGATGGAAATTTTATAAGATACACGTCCGTAGATAATGACCGCTATAAATAGTATTGTAGCAATTATTAAGAGAGTATAAATCCAATCAAAAGGATAGGTTACCATATTTACAAGAGGAGCATTAAAGTAAATGTAATCTTTGTCAGATTTTAGATTGTGAAGATCTGCTTCGGAGAAGTAAGTTAGTAAAGGCATTAAATAACTTCCTTGATGTTGTAAGGAGTTTTTGTCCAGGTTTTGCCATGTGTCATTGAGAGTGTGATAGTCATAATGATCATCAATAAAAGCAAAATTAAACCCGTCAATATTCCCTTGTTCTCTCAAGGCTGTAAGGTCAGTGTCATTAGGAAGCATTTTATATATGCTATAAGCCAGAGAATTGGTTACAGGATAGGAAGGATTGGCTTTTGAGAAAGCTTCAATCATATTTTTGTTTTTCCCATTTGTCTCCATAAGCATAAAAGAATTCCCTCCACTTCCTCGGGCTTCGAAGTTTAAGGCAATTCCTATGTCTTTAGCCCATGGGTGTTTTTTTACAAATAGATCAGCTCCCAATAAGCCGATTTCTTCTCCGTCCGAGAAACAAATAATAATATCATTTTTAGGGGTTTTATTATGACTTAAAAAAGCACGAACACCTTCTAGGATAGTGGCTACTCCACTTGCGGCATCACTGGCTCCTATTGATGAATGTGGATCGCTATCATAGTGTGTAAGTAGTAAGACAGCTTTACCGGGTTCTGACCCTGGTATTTTAGCAATAATATTTTGAACATCGCTACATTCTCCCTGTTTGTATATTGTAAAACCTTTTTGAATTGTAGGGGAAAGGTCTAATGCTTTTAATTGGCTAATGATGTAATCCCGAGTATCTTCTTGTTCTTTACTTCCTGTATAGTGTGGCTTTTTGGCAACTTGCTTTACATGCTCTAGGGCTCTCATGGTAGAAAAGCTAGTTTCGGGAGCGTCCTGCTGGGAGATTCGTTGTGGCATGCTACTGTAAAAAGTATACCAGATTGCAAAAAGAATTAAAACCAATGAAAATAAAGAAGGGAATTTTTTCATGAAATGTTGTGTTTAGATAAAGATAGTAAAATAAGAAGAGATGATTTCTTCTGTACTTGTGGATTTGATAAGTTGCTGTAAATCACTATATTTAATAAGAACTAAAAATGAGTGGTTATGGGTATAATTAATTTTCAAGGAGCTAGACCAAAAGGAAAGAAAATAGATGAAACTCCGATTAAGGTTTCTGACTATATGAGCAAAAAGCTGATAACTTTTTCTCCAAAACAATCCGTAATGGAAGTAGTAGAGACATTAATTAAGAATAAAATTTCCGGAGGACCAGTAGTTAATGAGAAAAATGAATTGTTGGGAATTATCTCAGAAGGAGATTGTATCAAGCAAATTAACGAAAGTAGGTATTATAATATGCCTATCGAAAACGCAAGTGTAGAGAAGTTCATGATTACGAATGTAGAAACAATTGAAGGAAATCTCAGTGTGTTTGATGCGGCCAATAAGTTTTTACAATCCAAGAGAAGGCGATTCCCGATTGTAGAGAATGGGAAACTAGTAGGGTTGATTAGTCAGAAAGATGTGCTAAAGGCAGCCTTGAAACTAAATGGTCAAAACTGGAATAAGTAATTTTTTCTAAAAACAAGGTAAGTAAAAAACAGTTGAAATGTTTATAGTGAAAACGTTTCAACTTGTTCTTTTTACTAGTGCGTAAAACTCATTTTCTAAAGGGAGATATCCCTGATCGTAAACAAAGTAATACATGGTTCCTGTTTTGGTTGTATAAATACTTGTAAAATGCTGAAAATCGAATCCTTCTGAAATAAGTCGGGATTTTGTGGTTTTCGTTTTGTCTTTAGGATTTAACCGTTCCAGTATCCGATAATTCTTCCTTAAATAATTATTAGTATTTCTAATAAGGTTTTTGCTGTCTTTGTTTAGTTTGTTGTTAAAAGCGTTTCTACAGTAATCGGAGCAAAATTTCTTATCAGATCTACCTAAAATTTTACCTCCGCATTCAGGACATTTTCTATGCATATTCTAAGTTCTATTTAATTAAGGTTTTTACTCGATAGTCGAGATTTAAATGCTTCGGGAGTTGTACCGAAGAGGTTTACTACTAGAGTATATGAAAAAACCAAAGAGGGGTTTATAATTCGTCTCTCTTATTGCAAAAAGGGGTATAGAATAGGCTTATTAACTACAGTGATTCCAGCTTTCAAGGTAGTATAGAATATCTTGTTTTGAAAGCAGATCACTTGTACAAGGTAATTAATTCAGCTGAAAGAGTGTATACGAACAAAGTTAAATTTTTTTTTCAAAAGCTCTTGAAAAGGAAATTTGGCGATAATTATGTCGTATGAATAACGGATAAAAAATATGGTTTTGTAAGAAAAATATGGAGGTAATACCGTTTGTGTAGTGCCAGAGGTCATTATAATTTTTTATAAGAATATTGGAAATTAATTAGAAATAAAAAACATAGGTTAATCGGTTGTTTTTTAATGTTGTAGCGTGATTTTTTTAAGTGTTTTTATTTTTAAAAATCAATTTTATTGTGTTAAAGCGATTAATTTGTAAAATAAAACTGCACAATTTTAAGTTTACGATAGTCAGGGAAGTTACCTACCTGCTTTTTAGCTAGGTGACTACATGATTAATTTGAGCATTAAAGGAATCAACATGTGTTTTATATCGATACCTGGACGGAGTCGATGTAATTATAATTATTTCAAATTTTGAATGTATATACTTCCTTGGTATTAAAGAATATCTCGGGTTTTTAATTAGGAAAGCGCTTGGATTAAATATGATAATTCAAGTGCTTTCTTTTTTTAAAAGAATACGTCCTGTGCTACTCTGTATGTATTGGCATGTGCTTCAATGATTGTTTTGATATCAGGAGAATAACCTCCTCCCATAGAGCACATAACAGGGATTTCTTTTTCCTTACAAATAGTTAGAATAAAAAGATCTCGTTGTTTGCACCCTTCCATAGAACATTGAATTTTGCCTAATTTGTCAGAAGCTAAAATATCAACTCCGGATAAGTAATAGATAAAATCAGGTTTTTCGGTTTCAATTAACTGAGGAACGGTTCTTTCTAATAGATTGAGGAATTCTACATCCCCCGTTGTATCAGGTAAAGGAATATCTAGATCTGATTCCTCTTTTCTAAAAGGGTAGTTACTGGCGCCATGCATAGAGAATGTAAAAACAGCAGGTTCATCTTTAAAAATTTCTGCAGTTCCATTTCCTTGATGTACATCCAGATCAATTATCAGAACTTTAGAAGCAAGCTTATGTGTTAGGAGGTATTGAGCCCCGATTGCTTGATCATTTAATAAGCAAAAGGCTTCTCCGTGATCGGAGTATGCATGATGTGTACCGCCGGCAATATTGAAAGAAATACCGTATTCAATAGCATATTTAGAGGCTTTGATCGTACCGTCTGCAATCAGTAACTCACGATCAATTAATGCTTTTGATAATGGAAAACCGATTTTTCTGCAAGCTTTAGGAGAAAGAGTAAGATCAATAAGTTGTTGATAATATGCTTGGGTATGAACAGCCAGAATGTTTTCTTCATCGGGAAACACCGGAGTAAAAAAATTATCATGATGACAAGTGCCTTCATGAATCAATTGTTTTTGCAACAATTCATACTTTATCATAGGAAACCGATGCCCGTCCGGAAGAGGATGGGTATACATAGGGTGATAGGCAATATGAAGCATTTCTTTTTGTGCTTTAAACCAAAAAGCTGTTGTTTAGCTAACAACAGCTCCAGGGGTAACTTCTTGCTCTTCTGGATTAAGGAAAACTAGTTTCCCTTCCGGAGTTTCAGTCATTAGAATCATACCTTCGCTTTCAACTCCTCTGAGTTTTCTCGGAGCCAAATTGACTAAGACACTTACTTTTTTTCCTACGACTTCTTCTGCAGAAAAGTGCTCTGCTATTCCGGATACGATTGTTCGTACATCAATTCCGGTATCTACTTTTAGCACGAGTAGTTTTTTAGCTTTAGGCATTTTGGCTGCTTCTACGATAGTACCAATACGAATATCTAATTTGGTAAAATCTTCAAAAGTAGCAATGTCTTTTTGTGGTTCTACAATTTTATTAGCTACCTCGTTTGCTTTTTTAGTAGCTTCTAGTTTATCCAGTTGCTGCTGGATTTCTTTATCATCTATTTTAGAGAATAGTAATGTTCCTTTTTGTATCTGATGTCCTGTGGTAAGGAATACCTCTTGTTGATTGATGTCGTTCCATCTCAATGAAGAAAAATTAAGCATTGTTTTTAATTTTTCTGAGGTGAAAGGTAAGAAAGGCTCCGAAAGTGTTGATAAGACAGTAGCAATTTGTAGTGCGACATACATTATTGTTTTTGTTCGCTCCTCATCTGTTTTTATCAATTTCCACGGTTCTTCATCTGCTAGGTATTTATTCCCTAAACGAGCTACATTCATAAGCTCCTGGCTTGCTTCTCTAAATCGATAGCGTTCAATAGAACTCGCAATTACTGCAGGATACGCTTTTAACTCTTGTAGAGTCTGCTTGTCAGTATCGGTTAATGTTCCTGCTTCAGGAACAATTCCATCATAATATTTATTCGTTAAGACGATAACACGATTAATGAAATTTCCAAAAATGGCTACAAGTTCATTGTTGTTTCTGGCTTGAAAGTCTTTCCAGGTAAAATCATTATCCTTGGTTTCTGGAGCGTTTGCTGTCAATGTATATCTTAGTACATCCTGTTTTCCAGGAAATTCTTCCAGATATTCATGTAGCCATACCGCCCAGTTTTTAGAAGTAGATAGTTTATTTCCTTCTAGGTTTAGGAACTCATTGGCTGGAACATTTTCAGGAAGAATATAACTTCCTTCTGCTTTTAGCATACTAGGAAAAATAATACAATGAAATACAATATTATCTTTTCCGATGAAATGAACTAATTTTGTGTTTTCATCTTTCCAGTAAGGTTCCCAGTCTTTCCCTTCTCTTGCTGCCCACTCTTTGGTGGAAGAGATATACCCGATAGGGGCATCAAACCATACGTATAGTACTTTTCCTTCTGCATCAGGAACCGGAACAGGAATTCCCCAGTCTAAATCTCTGGTAACGGCTCTAGGTCTTAGTCCGTCATCAATCCAGGATTTAATTTGACCATATACATTGGCTTTCCAGTCTTTTTTGTGACCAACAAGCACCCATTCTTTTAAGAAATCTTCATATTGATCTAGAGGAAGAAACCAATGCTTGGTTTTTTTTAATGTTGGTTTTGCTCCCGATATAGTTGATTTAGGATTAATCAAATCAGTAGCATTCAGTGAACTTCCACATTTTTCACATTGATCTCCATAAGCCTCTTCATGGGAACATTTTGGGCAAGTCCCGATTACGAATCGATCTGCTAAGAATTGATTTGCCTCAGGATCGTATAATTGCTCAGTGGTTTCTTCTATAAATTTTTGATCATCATATAACTTCTTGAAAAATTCAGAAGCAGTTTCGTGATGTATTGAAGCAGATGTTCTCGAATAATTATCAAAAGAAATTCCAAAATCAAGAAAGGAATCTTTAATGATTGTATGGTATTTGTCGATAATTACCTGAGGAGAGACTCCTTCTTTTTTGGCACGCATAGGAATAGCAGCCCCATGTTCATCACTTCCGCAAATATAGGCGACATCATTTCCGGTAAGCCTTAAATAACGTGCGTATATATCCGCAGGTACATAAACGCCGGCAAGATGACCAATATGGATAGGACCATTGGTATAAGGTAATGCTGCTGTAATTGTATATCGTTTTGCTGTGCTCATATCTTTCATAAATAAGGGAACAAAGGTAAGAAACACGGACGTAATATATCAATAGAAAAAGAAGCGAAATGTTATGAGATAAAGGATGAGTTATAAAGGAAGCTTTTTTTGTTGTTAAGTGAAACTAAATTAAAGCTAGGGAAGATGGGAGAGTGTAGTTTTAATGGGTTGATTTTATTAAAATATGTTTGTGTTTTAGGGTTTTTCGTGTCAAATGATAATTTAGGAAGCTTTTTTTTGATATTATTTATAAGTGGGGTTTAACATTGTGGATGATGATTTTTTTTCTTCTAAGAATAAATTTGCCGGCGCTAATAAACAAAACAAATAATATGAAATTAACATTACTTAGGAAAATAGGAATGATGGTTGTTCTAACTAATTGGATTACTTTCTTGCGAAGGCGAAGATGGGACTAATGGTCTCGATGGAAAAGATGGAATTAACGGAGTAGATGGAAAAGATGGTCATGATGGAGTAAATGGAACAGATGGGGCGAATGGAGCAGATGGGACGAATGGAGAAGGCTTTGATGAACTGGTAAAATACGGAAATATTACCATCATGCTGGATGGAACCAGACCAGATAATATTGTTTTTAAAGATACAACTAGTTTTAGATTTACTTCTGTTTTAGATTATGGAGAGAGACCGTATAATAACCTTTTTAGAACAGAAAATGCCGATAAAACAAATAATTATGAGTTTGGAGTTCGTAGGTTTTTAACTGCTCCTGATGATACATATCAATATTCTATATCTGATATTGTATTAAATGTAAATAGAGTTGGAGAGGCAGATCAAAGTTTTGATTTTAAATTGAGTCTTAGTTATTATGTGGTTTCTAATGACAATAAATATTTTGAAATAAATAACTATTTTGATTCAGAGATTACGAATCTGGAAATAACAAATTATAGTTTTGATGAGACTACGAATAATTTAAAATTTTCTTTTGCATTTGATGTAGCGGCAGTAGATAATAGCACAAGAAATGACTTAAAGGTTTCCGGAGTGGTAGATGTCTTTGTGTTAGAAAGAATTGATACGTCAGTAATGCCGTAGCTATATAATTTAAAAAATAGTATACCCTTGTATAAGTAACTTATACAAGGGTTTTTTTATGTCAAAGAAGCAGTAGGGGTAAAGGCTTCTTCTGTTAGTATTTTATTGACAGACTTTCCGGCTATAGCACCAGTATATACAGCAGTTGGAACTGATCGAAACGAGCTACAGTCTCCACAAGCCCATATTCCAGAATTCGTTGTTTGTAATGATTCATTTACTTCGATTTTTCCTTCTTCAGTAAGTGAACATGCCAATGTTTGTGGGATATTACATTGCTGTGTTGTAGGTAAACGGGTATATGCGACAGATAGTACTATAGAGGTTCCGTTTTCGGTCTTGATACTTTTTAGGAACCCGTCTGTATGTTTGATTTCTTGAATAGGAGATTCAATAATAGTGATATCTAGGTTGGAGAGAATCGCTATTTGTTTATCAGACAGCATACAGACTCCATTAGTGAATATTGTAATTTCTTTTGTCCAGTTGCTTATCATTTTAGTGAGTTCAAAAGCCGTTTCTCCATTAGCAATAATAGCTGTTTTTTGGTGCTTTACTTCATATCCATGACAGTATGGACAATGTAAAATCGAGACACCCCAGCAAGGAGTAAATCCTTCTATTTTTGGCAATTGATCTTGTAGACCCGTTGCGAAAATTAGCTTCTTAGACTTGAAGTGTTGCCTACACGAGGTTAAAATCTCAAACCCCTCAGATGTCTGGGTGCCCTCAATAGCAATTCCTTCATAAAAAGCTATGGTGGGATATTGTAATACCTGTTCTTTGGCAATACGAGAAATTTCTTGAGGAGGAACCCCGTCTTGAGTTAAGAAGTTGTGAGAAAAGGGAGTATTTCGATTGCAGGGAGTTCCGCCATCTATAACCAAAACACTTCTAAGTGCCCTTCCTAGTGTCATAGCAGCAGAGAGTCCAGCATAACTGCCTCCTATGATGATGACATCAAATTGTTTTTCGTAATTCATTGGGTAGTATTTATTAGTAGTGAGAATGTAAATTAAGCAAAGAAAAATTGCTGTTACAATTAAGTCGCGTTAAAACATTGTGAAAACAATGAGGATTGAGCAAAAGGAAAAAACTTATGGATTATATCCATAAGTTTTTTTAATTGATATGCTCTTTTGCAAAAAAAGCACGTTGTATTTTGTAGGGACTAAGAAATTAATAAGGAGCGACTATAACTGGCTCCGTTTGTTTCAATACGATATACATATTGACCAGTGCTTAATCGGGTTTGTGCAGTTTCTTTGACATCAATTTCATGAGAACCTTCAAAGAGCACCTCATTTCTTAAGGTAGCTACTTTTTGTCCAATAATATTATATAAGGTGATGTCGGTATGTGCAGTAGAAGGTGTGGTGATGTGGATATAGGTTTGATTGTTTCTGTACGTAACTGTATGTCCTATGGCTTCTCCATCTATAGGATCAATACTACCAGAGCAATTAAATCCTAAATCCAAAGATTCGAAAGAAGTGCCTAAAAGAGCTTGTGATACCATGTCTTTTGGGATGCATAACCACTCTTGCATGACCGTGGCATATACCTGTCTAAAATCATTAGTGTTGTATACATTTCCACCACGAGTAAGATCTGATAAATCTGGATGTTCTCCAACAAATCCGCTTCCTTGTAATCCAGTGCCGAAGAACATAGCAGCAGCGGCAGTGCCATGATCAGTTCCTAAGGAACCATTTTCTTTAAATCGACGTCCAAATTCGGAAATTGTCATGGTCAGTACTTTATCATCCCATCCAGCAGCTTGTAAGTCTTGATAAAAAGTACTAACTGCTTCAGAAAAACTATTCATCAATGTTTGGTGTCTGGTTATTTGACCAGAATGTGTGTCAAATCCCCCTAGTGTAACCATGTATACTTTAGTTCCTAATCCTCCTTTTATAAGACGTGCAATAATACTGAGTTGTCTACCCAGACTATCTTCGAGATATCCTCCAAAATCAGTGGAATTTTCATAAGCCTGGCTAATAACATCTGCATAGGTAAAAGTAGTATTGGTGACTTCTCTTAAGTATTTTACTTGTTGTCCATGAGTACAATCAGGTAAGGTATCAAGACCGTATGAAGTTCCGTTTTCGGCAATTTGCAATAACCTTCGAGGATCTGAAACTGCAAAAGAGAAATCGTTTTCAGGTCCTTTAAAAATTAAATTTCCAATACTTCCGATTTGAATAGAAGGAGGACTGGTAGGAGGATTAAAAATATAATCAGGATATAATTCCTGAAAGTAGCGCCCTAACCATCCTGTTCTGTCTTCTTCTGTTAGGTTGGTATTTGCCCATATATCAGATCCGTGAAAATGTGATAAACTGGAATCTTCGTATCCTACTCCATGTACTACTTTCATTTGACCATCTCCCCATAAACGCTCAAGTTTGTTCATAGACTTTGCCATTGCAAAATCATCGTTCAAAGTAATAAATTCACTTGGAGGAATTTTGATCAAGGGACGGGCATTGGCATAGGTGTCGTAATCGTATACAGGTATTATCGTATTAAACCCATCGTTTCCTCCGCTAAGACGGCATATGATTAAAATTTTGTCATTTTCTACACTGTTAAGTGCTACTGAAAGAGGTGAGGGTCTGGATACAGAAATAGGTGTGTTTGCCAACATCATTGATCCTCCTCCTGCAAGCCCTAAAGTTTGAAGAAAAGATCGTCTGCTCCATTTTTTATGATCATCAGGGTTGCATCCTTTTTCTGTTTGTTTGTCAAATGCTGTTTTCGATTGGGTATATTGTTTTTTCATCTGTTCTTTTTTTAATCAGGTAATGTATTAGATGAAATTAGCCAGCATGCACTTTATTATGGCTTATTTCACAGGAATAGATGCTGAATTAGCTTCTTTGAGAGCTCATGACACTTTTTGTTTATCTACTTTGCTTCTATATACGTTCAATTACCTTACTATGTTATAAACTATTCTTGTTGCGGGTGTTTTTTATTTTAATTGGAATTCCGGAATTTCAGAGATGTACAGTAATAAATTGTATAATTGTTGTTCAACTCCAGGATAGTCAAGTGTCCAGGTTCCATCTTCATAGTAATTTTCAGGAACACTATCTCCTTTAAAAACACCTAACAGCTCATTGAATATAATAGGGTCTTCTACCCCCTTAGCGAAAAAGTAATTTGTGATTGCTCTTACCACTAATATGACATCGTCAGTAGTAGTAGCCAATACGCCTTCTGCAGCTGTTCCAATAGGAAGCCCAATCAGAAAGTTCTTAAACTGAATTTCATTGTGTTGCCATGATCTATTGATGAGATAGCGTATTCCATCCCATCTGCCAATTAACAAATCCGGGCTAATCCAGTCACTATCACCTTGCCATCCCGCAACATCAATAGGGTTAAATACATCCTGTCCTAAAACTCTTGATGTATTTCTAAAATAATTGAGATAATCAAGATCAGCAGGTAGGGTGAAATCTGTTTCATTATAATTAGTGACCAGTAAATCAATGGGGCTTTTAATAATTACAGAAAAAGCATATTGATTAAAAAAGTGCTGGCTTTTGAAGAGTTGACGTAATACAGGACCAATCTCAAAATTATTTGTAATAAATGTTTGTGCCATTCCGGCTATAATATCATCTTGGATAACTGGACTGACAAAATAGCGATAAAGCTTGGAACAAATAAACGTAGCAATTTTATCAGTTCGTTGTTCAAACAAAATATCAATAACGTCACTATACCCCCAGTTACCTGTCTGCCCAAAAATTGATTTGGTTTCATTGCTAAACTTTTCGGGGTCAAAAGTAATGGGACCTAATGAGATGTCGTTGGTATTAACCCATCCGGTTAATGCTTTGGATGTTTCGATAATATCATCTTCATTGTAGCCATTATTAATTCCGAGTGTGAAGAGTTCATAGAGTTCGCGGGCATAGTTTTCATTGGGGCGGTCATTTATATTTTGATCCCCATTGAGGTACACCAGCATGGGAGCGGAAATACCAATATCATGAACGAAATCTTTGAAATTTCCGATGGCGTGAAATTGTAATAAATTATAATATTGATATTGATAGGCTGCACTTCTGTATTCATCATCTTCGGTTACGAAATGGTTGCTCCAAAATAAAGATAAACGATCTCTAAGCTTATGATTTGTAAAATCATTAAACATCATTTTTTTTCCCTCGGCAATATAGTGAGACATTTCTTCAGGGGCATTTTCAAAATTATCCCCTGTCCAATACCCCCAGGAAGGGTCTGGAGTCGGAATGGCACTAATTGCTTCGTCGACTAACATATCTACTAGTGCAGATGGGTCATTCTGAGCAAGGGCATCAGTTACGTCATTTTTTTTGGCACCGAAAGCAGCACGCCTGTATAAGTGATTTATTTTACTTACATTCCATGGGTTTTCAGGAGTAGGAATATAGGGGTCGAGTGGATCTAGATTACAGGAAGGATTAAAACTCATGGCTGTATCTTTTTGTATTTAGTAGGTTATTAGTGATTTCATGTCGATGTAATGGGTAATAACGAAAATTTATGTTAATTATTGTGTTAAAGTTTTTTAAAAAATATGGTTATGTTGCCAGAAAGGCTTAAAAAAGGAGATAGAGTAGGTATTATTTCTACTGCAAGAAAGATTGATAGAAAAAAAGTATCTTTTGCAGTGAGCCTTCTTATGGAATGGGGCTTGGTTCCGGTAGTGGGAAAAACAATTGGAATCGGAGAAAATCAATTGGCAGGCTCAGATACTATTCGTGCTCAAGATTTTCAGGAAATGTGGAATGATCCTTCTATAAAAGCAATATGGTGTGCAAGAGGCGGCTATGGTACTATTCGGATTATTGATGCGATTGATTTTTCTTTAAAAAATAAATGTGCTAAATGGGTGATAGGGTATTCTGATATTACAGTACTACATGCACATTTACATACATTGGCAATACCATCTATTCATGGTCCTATGCCAATTGATATCCATAAATGTACGTTAGAGGCAAAAATGTCTTTGAAAAATGCAGTTTTTGGAACACCAATTAAGTATCAGATTTCTAGTCATAAGAAAAACATTACAGGAACTGGTGAAGGGGTTTTAATAGGTGGGAATTTATCTATTTTGTACTCTCTTTGTGGCTCGGTTTCTTCTATAGATACAAAAGACAAAATTCTATGTATAGAAGATTTGGATGAGTATTTATATCATATCGATAGAATGTTTCAGAATTTGAAACGAAACAAAATACTTGAAGATCTATCCGGGCTTATTATTGGTGGAATGACTCAGTTGCACGATAATACTATCCCTTTTGGGATGAACGCGAAAGAAATTATACTAGATGTAGTAAAGGAGTATTCATATCCTGTAGTATTTGATTTTCCAATGGGGCATATTAAAGATAATAGGGCGCTTGTTTTCGGTGTAAAGGCAAAAATGGAAGTGACAACAGATCAAGTGTTGGTAATGTATAAATAGATATATGGCAGAGCATAATCAATTAGGGAAGAAAGGAGAAAAGTTAGCTGTGGACTTTTTAGTCCAAAAAGGGTATAAGATTCTGGAGGAAAACTATCGTTTTCAAAAATCAGAAATAGATATAATAGCAGAAAATGAAGGATTGATTATTGTGGTTGAGGTTAAAACCAGAAGTTCTGAAGTTTATGGAGCTCCCCATGAGTTTGTAAAGCCTAAACAGATTCAATCACTAGTCAAGGCAATTGACCATTATATAGTAGAGAAAGATATAGATATGGAAGTTCGGTTTGATATTATTTCGATTATTAACAAAGGAGGGATATTAGATGTTACACACTTGGAAAATGCATTTTACCATTTCTAAAACTAGTCTGGTAAAGAGGGCAGGGGAGAGATAAAAAATAAAAAACCAGAGTCGATAAATAATCGACCCTGGTTTATAGTTATTTTAAATAGCGGTTACTTTCTAATCAGTAATTTTTCTGTAATAATATCTCCGTTGATATTAATTTTGTAGATGTAAAGACCGCTTTCTAAATCAGATACATCTTTAGAGAAAGATTTATTTCCTTTAGACATTGTATCGTCTAATAAGGTTCTAACTAATCTTCCTGAAAAATTATAAAGTTCAATTTTTACTCTAGAATTCAATTGAGGATTGATACTGATATCAATACGTTCACTTGCTACCGTTGGATAAGTCAATCCGTTTGCAGCAGCTGGAGCTTGAGGGCAGTCAGAATCGAAGGCCCATTCATTACTAGATCCTGGAGTGTTGTTCTGAGTCCACCATTTCGCTGTGTATATTTTTTCCTGATAATATACTTTGTCTCCGGTGTTGTATACTAAAGAAGAAATCCATCGATTGTGTCCGCAGAATTCATCAGATGATCCTCCATTACAATCTCTAACATATGCCCATACATCACTGCTACCTGGTTTTTCAGAAGCACTAGCATACCATTTATTCTTATAAACAATACCATTGTATTTTACAATTTGTCCACTGGCAGCATATACTTTTGGTTCCCATGGAGCAATATCAACACAAGTATTGGTAGAAGTTTTTTCTTTTACAGTAAAGCTGGTCATGCTTTCAGAAGATAAGTTTGTATTATCTGTTGCTGTAATTTTGAAAGAAACCTGACCAAAAGCAGTAGGGGTAAAATTAGCAGTATACACATTTCCTCCGTTTGCATTTGAAGGAGTCAATGTTGTATTTCCAACCATAAATGTTACCGCACTTACAGAACCATTGTCTGTTACTGTCGCTTTTAAGGTAATAGGAGATAAAGCTGTTTGCTCAATTGTACTATTATCTGCAGGATCTACCATTGTTATAGATGGAGGAGTGTTTACGTTGGATTTTTTCTTCACAGTAAATGTTACGACACGCTCTGAAGTAGCATTTTTATCATCTGTAGCAGTTGCTGTGATTGATACCTGACCAAAAGCAGTAGGAGTAAAACTAGCAGTATACTCATTACCTGTTTGAGTAGCGTTGATAACACTTCCGTTATGCTTGAAACTAAAAGATTTTACAGTACCGTCACTATCAACAGCCTTTGCTTTTAATGTAATAGCAGATAATGTATCCATTTCTATTACTTGACCTTCTGAAGGATTCTGCCATGTAACTACAGGAGCATTGTTAATAGGATTGTTATTCCCTGCTGCTTCATTAATAGCTTTTAAGATACTGGATGATGAGTTGTAATCTGCGTCTTGGGTAAGTTCCCAGATGATTACTCCCTGGTGTCCGTAATTCTTAGTATACTTAATTTTTTCACCTGCTTGCTTAGGTGTTTCGTAATAAATATTTTTACCGTTTAATCCGATATGTCCATTTAGTTTCTTCGGATCTTTTGGGTCATAGCTGGTAGCTGCATTAGGGAATTCAGTTATGATGTCTTTGTATGGTACAAATTTTACACCATTACCACCATCAGGCTTTTTCTCAGAAAAATCATACCCGTACATAGGTACTCCGATAACTAATTTTGCTTTTTTCATTCCAAATCCTCCTGCATGGTTCCAGGTAGGTTCTGCAATTCCTAACCAGTATTCCAAAGCATCTTGAGCAGAATAAATAGGGTTGTCTGCGGATTGTCCGGAATATGTACCCAATGGAAGTTTGTATAACGAAGCATGTGGTCCAATAGGAGACTTATCCCAAGAACCAGTGAAATCGTAGGTCATTAAACCAACCCAATCCATATAGTCTGCCATTTTAGCATCGTAATTGTTTCCGTACCAAGAAGTACCAAAAACAGCTGCGGTAATAAGTTTATTAGGAAGTTTTTGTCTTAGTTTCTTACTTAAGTTTGTTAGTCCGATAGCTGCCGGGTGAGGTCCTTGATCACCGTCTCCCCATTTACTACCTCTTACACGACCTCCCTGGTCAGAAGTTCCTGCGATGGCTGGGTCAGCCCACCAACATTCTAAGTCTAAGTCAATACCGTCTAATCCACGAACAGTAATGTAATCAGCTAATAAATTAGCAATTTCTTCTAGCTTTTGATCATTATTGTAATATTTTGTCATTAGCCATAAGAATGCGTAATCCGTTGCTCCTCCTAGCGCTACAGATACTTTTACGTTTTTTGCTCTTGCTTTGGATAATACATTACAATCTGTTAATACAGAGTCTACTTTTCTTAACTGAAATTCATCAAAAGAAATAGAAGCAAAGTTAGCACTGTTATAATCTTTATTGTTCTGTTTGAACATTAAGAAGGATACGTTGATATTAGTTACTACTTCAGGGTTGAAGTTGTTTTTAATATCATAGTCAGGAATCCAGGTAGGAAGGTACCCGATGATTCGTTGTTTTCCAGGATAATCAGGACCTAATCCTCCGTCTCCACACCCTCCTTCGCGCTGCCAGGAACCATGCCCTGGTCTGGCAGAGGTGTAGTACTTAGCGGTGTAGTTAATACCGTCCAGAGATACCTTTTCTCCTTGTTTGTAATGATCCCTTGTCGAATCCCATGCCGGGTGGCAGGGAGGGAATTGGTATTGCGCATGTAGCAATACGCTCAAAAATATAAAGTTGAGTAATACAAGCGTTCTTTTCATGACCTTGTGTGTTTTGGTTATTTACTGGTTTAAAAGAAAGCTGGTTTAATAGTTAATTAAACCAGCTCTGTGGTTAATAATTATTAATTTTTAATTAGTTTTTCTGTCTGAATCTTTCCATCCATATAGATTTTATAGATGTAAAGTCCGTTTTTAAGAGTCCCAAGACTTTTAGTAAATGTTCTTGCGCCACTTTGGATGTTTTCATTTACTAATGTTTTTACACGTTTTCCTGAGTAATCGAATAATACAATTTTTACAAATGCATTCTTGTCTGATTCTATACTGAAGTTAACTTGATCAGTTACTACAGTAGGGTATACTCTGGAAATAATGTTTGTAGGGTTAGTTTGAGGGCAATCAGAATCAAACGCCCACTCATTACTAGCTCCTGGAGTGTTATTTTGAGTCCACCATTTCGCTGTGTATATTTTTTCCTGATAGTATACTTTGTCTCCTGTATTGTATACTAAAGAAGAAATCCATCGATTGTGTCCACAGAATTCATCAGATGACCCTCCATTACAATCTCTAACATACGCCCATACATCACTACTTCCTGGTTCTTCAGAAGCACTGGCGTACCATTTGTTTTTGTAAACGATACCGTTAAATGCTACTAATTGACCAGATGTTGCATATACTTTAGGTTCCCAAGCAGGAGTTCCATTACATCCAGTATTGTTATTTTTCTTTTTAACAGTGAAGGTAGTTGTGCTTGTCGTGCTAGCACCTTCGTTATCAGTAGCTGTTATTTCGAAAGTAACATTTCCGAAAGCAGTTGGTGTCCATGTAGCGGTATAGCTGTCTGCTGGATTAGCAGTAACTGCTACAGTTGCATTGTTCACAACAAATGCTACGGAGCTTACTGAAGCGTTGTCTTTTACGATTGCTTTTAGCTCAATACTTGCAAGTTGTGCTTGCTCTATAACAGCTGCGTCAGCAGGAGAAACCTGAGATATTACAGGAGCTGTATTTTGCCCTGTTTGTTGTACAGTAAATGTAATGTCTTTACTTGTCGTCTTATTACTGTTATCAGTAGCTGTAGCGGTAACGGTTACTTGACCAAAAGCTACAGGAGTAAGATCTGCTGTGTATCGATCTCCTGTTTTTGTAGCGTTGATTGTGCTGTTATTGTAGGAGAAAGAAAAAGATTGTACAGTTCCGTCACTGTCAGTTGCAGTAGCAGATAAGCTTACTGTAGGGATTGTGTTTCCTTCGATTACTTGACCGCTTGTTGGACTTTCCCAAGTAACTACAGGAGCAGCTCCAGGACTTGTTCCGCAATCTTTTACTTTTTCCCATACACCATTGGTGTCAGGAGTAGCTCCGATTGCTGCATACCATTTATTTCTATAAACTACGTTTTTGTATTTTACGTAGTTATTTGGCTTTTCATAAATCCTTGTAGATCTCCACTCAGGAATATCAGTACAGTCAAGGTTTACTCCATCCCAGATAATTACTTTGATAGATGAAGAAGCTGTAAGACCGTTTTGGAATGTTGCATTTGCTGTAAATGTATGTGTTCCATAAGACGAAGGAGTCCAGGAGAATGTCTTTCCATTAAATGTTTGACTACCAATGGTTGTAGTTAGTGACTGTAAAACAGAGTTTTTCTCATCAACTTCTATGTTTACTGCTATGGCACTGAAAGCATCTTGAAGAATTACCTGATTGTCTATTGGAGATGTGAAAGTAATGGCAGGTTTTTGCGCACATGGTTCAGCGGTTAAATCAGCTGAATCACCACCATACTTACTCATGTCTTTACATCCACAATCTGATAAGTCATGAACTCCATCCATATCTGTTCCGATATTATAAATACCGGTATAACGCTGGTAATATCCTATTCTACTAAGTACTTGAGGCTTTTCTGTTCCTTGTCCACATTCAACTCCTCCGTTGATAATATTAACCGTCATTCCTAATCCAGGAACTCTGTTTTTAGTTTTGTCTAAATCATTAGGTACCCATTTGTTTGCCATTACGTTATGTGCAGATGGTTTAGGGTATTGAGGAGTCATCCAGAACCAGATAGCAGTTTGGAAAGCTAAGGCAGCATCCTGAATTACTTTGTCTGGGTTGTCTAGTAGAATTTGTTTATCTCCAAAAATAAATTCACTGGCAGGGCCATAGTTATAATTGTATGATAATTGTATAGGTCCTCTTCCTTTATATGATTTTCCTGGAGTAGGAGGATAGTTTGTATCTGGATATGCATAAGGTGCATTTGTGTTTTCTTCTCGGAAATGTAATCCCCAAGAGTATTTCCCTCCTGGTGCAGTATCCCATCCTCCAGTTGTTTCATGAGAGATGTTAGCAAAGAAGGCAGTTATCTCTCTTTGTCTTGTTTCTAAATTTCCTTCTTCTAGGAAAGAAGCATAATCTACCTCTTCAGAAACTACTTCTTTATCTACATTTCTTGGTGCATTGTAATCTACATCAGTACGGATTACTTTAGATACTCCTGTAGTTTTATCTGTTCTGGTAATTTTATAGGCATTAGTACCACATCTTCTTTCGAAAAGAACTTTGATTTTGCCCATTCTGTTAATTGCTTCGATAAACGCTTCGTATGTATAGAAATCGTCTTTTGGATCGAGTACCCATACACCTCCTCCAGTATCTTTAGAACCGAATCGGTATGGGAATAAAGTATTCCATAGTTCTTTAGAAACTAATGGGTGCCCTCCTCCTGGATTTGTTGTTCTTTTGGATACAGAAAAAGACACTGTTTTCTCTGTAGTTGCCTGTTGGTTATCGGTAGCGACAACTTTAACTGTGAAAGCTCCAAAAGAGCTAGGAGTCCATGATACAGTGTACTGGTTATTTGATAAAGCAGCCTGCAGGGTTTCGTTTCCAATAGTAAATTCTACAGAAGAAACTGTACCATCAGTATCATTTGCTTCAGCAACAAGATTGATTGCTTGTAATGTACTTTGTTTGATATCTTCTTGTGTGGTAGGAGCAACGATTGTCAGGGTAGGTGCTTCATTAGGAGTTCCTGTTGTTTTGGAAACAGAGAAAGGAACCGATTTTCTAGCGGTAGCTTGCTCGTTATCAGTAGCAGTAACTGTTACGGTGTAGTTTCCAAAAGCAGAAGGTGTCCAGGAAGCTGTATATTGATTGTTGCTTAACGTAGCATTTAATACTTGGTTGTCAACTTCAAAAGTAACATTGGCTACAGATCCATCAACATCATTAGCTTCTGCTACTAAAGTAATTGCCTGTAAAGCGTCTTGCTTGATATCTTCCTGTGCAGTTGGAGCAACAACTGTAAGTGTTGGAGCTTGATTGTTATTTCCTCCGTCAGTAGTAGCAAAAGCCTTGTTTATTACGTTTGCCAGAGGAGCTTTTGTTGTAGGGCAGTATGGGTATTTTCCGATTTTTTTAGATTCAGGACCAACGATAAAGTCACTGAATACTTCCCATACAATACAACCAGCAAGCTTCTTATTCGAAATGTAATTCGCTTTTAAAGTCAATGACTTTTCATTGTCATAGCTTAAAAAAGCATTAGCTGTCTTATGAGTAAGGTAAGGTACTTTTGCAGTATCATCCCAGTGTTCTGTCCAGTTTCCTGAGGCAAGCTCTTTTAGGATAGTCGTGTAATATGGAGTTCCTTCCATGTCTTTAAAACGAACTAAATCTGAAGCAGATTCAACAGGTCCGTCTACAGAAAAAGTTTGAGATGTTTTTTTAGTTTTCGCTCCTAATGATGGCGCTCCGTCAGTGATCACCCCTCGTCCGTAAAAAGCAACTCCTAAGTTTACTTTTGATAGGTTTACGTTTAATTCTACTAATCTTTTATAAGTAGCATCTAGTGAGAAGTTTGCATATTCGGCTTCTGGGTAGTCGTATAAAGGAGAGTTGTGCCCTGCTTTGTTAGACCATCCTCCATTAAAGTCATAGGTCATCATATTATAATAATCCATGTACTTGTCTAATTCAGCCCATTCAAGTCCTCCTAGTTTATTAGGAGCGGCAGACATTGCAGAGGTGATTAATTTATTTGGACCTATTGCTGCTCTTATTTCTTTTACGAGTATCGTAAAATTTCTGTAGTCAGCTTCTGTTCCGGTGAAATTCATTCCTGCAAAAGGTCCTGGGTACTCCCAGTCAAGATCAATTCCGTCGAAGCCATATTCGTCTACTAATTTTTTACAATCAGCAACAAAACGGGCTCTTTTAGTAACATCAGCAGCCATTTCAGGGAAATGCTTACACATACTCCATCCTCCAATAGACGCCATTACTTTTACTCCGTTTTCTTTGGCGATAGCGATCATGCTTTTTTCTACATATTCTTCTAATGGCCATGCTCCTTCTTCTCCTGTAGCAGTTCTTATCCATCCTAGATAAGCCCCTCCAGGGTTCGGTTCATATCCTAAAGCACGTAGTTTTTCATCCCATCCCCAGAACTTTTTTGGTTGTCCCAGAACAAAGGCTTTATCGTGACTACTATTTTCATCAGGGTGCAATAGATCTGCTGGTTGCTGAATTTCATCTGGAGCATATATTTTTTTATTCCTTAAGTCTCCACTGTGTAATGAACCATCTACAGCAACACCAAAAAATGAAAAATTTAGTATTGTATATTGAGAGTAGTCAATATTGTAATGGTTTAAAGATTTGGCAAGGACATCAAATTTGGGTCCTTTCCATGCGTCCCAGTTGGGAACGTACCCGATAACTTGCTTTGTGTGATCTGCTGTCGTATGGCTTCCGCCAGAGTTAATTTGAGCAAATCCTGTATAGCTGACAAAGGCTATACAAAACAGTAATAGTTTAGAGAAACTACTTCTGTGAAAAAGCTTCTTTTTCTTGCAATTAGTTTTTTTCTTCATAGTTACATGAATTAAGTTGAATTTTAACTTAGTAATTAAATTTTGTGTTAAATAATTTAGTCAGTTATGCTGACTAAGCCTTCTAAGTTGGTTTTTTATCGACTTTTGACAAAAAAAAATATACGAATGGTATACTTTTATATATGCAGGACATGGAGGTGGATACCAGCGTTTTTTCGTTTTAAAGAAAGACTGTTATGGAATTGTTAAAAAAGAAGTTGGTTTTTAGTTAAAATATTGTTTCGAAGGGGGTTACTTTTTTGAATCATTAAAAGTAAGGTCTTTCCGTAAGATGTAAACCTTTGTTTTTTTGAAAAAAGAAATCCAAAATAATAGAGATGTTTGGGAGAGGTATTCGAAGTAAAAAATGTAGCCCAATGAGGGAGGGAATTAATTTTATAAGAAAGAGTTGATAAGCATTAGAAACTGATTCATAAGAGTAGGGTTGTTGAATTCTTTTTTGCAAAAAAAAGCCCCTTATATTCTTTTGAAGAATAAAGAGGGCTTATTTCGGTTTATTTGAGTTATTAGAAAACTAATATTGCTTTTCCGTTTTCGCATTTAATAGCTGTTGGTGCAGCTGGAATCATACAATCTGAGTTTAGTTTCCATTTTTTGTTAAACTGATCTTCAGCTTTTGTGTATTTTGTTACTTTTTCGAGGAAAGCAGTACGTTCAATATTGGTAGGATAAGGGATATAATGTGTCGGTCCACCACATGCTTTTGCTCCTATTTTAGTAAAAGTCCAATTGTCAGGAGTGGTACATTCATTGGAGTGAGATATCGTGAGAATTTCTTCATACATCATATCAAGTGATTCCCTGTCTTTTTTCATCTGCTCTTCTTTGGAAAAAGTAATTTGTTCCTGACTGGTAGAGCAACTTTGGAAAATAAGGAATAGCACTCCGATAAGAATCTCTGTTCTTTTTATCATTTCTACGGTATATTTACTTAAATGATGTGTAATGTGAAATATGGTTGCGTATTTTCTTGTTAAATTATTAATTCGACATTTCCTCTTTCTGGGATAAAGGTTGTAATACAGATAATGCTTTGTCAATTGAGTTTATATTCTCAAATGTAAGTAATAGTCGTAATCCATTCCGCGTTTGTTTTTCTTTTAACTTAGCGGTTTTGGGGTGGGATTGTGCAAATTGTAAGATATTGGTAAAAGCAGGACTTTGATAAAAATCGGATTGTTGATCACTGATAAAATATCCTATTAAACGTTGCTGCTTCATTACTATTTTTTCAATTCCGATATTGGTAGCAATCCATTTGATCCGGACAGAATTAAGTAAGTCCTGAGCAGGAGGGGGGAGTTTTCCGAAACGATCGATTAATCGTTTTTCATAAGAAAGAAGTTCTTCTTCTGATTTGATTTCATTGAGTTCTGTGTATAGATTTAATCGTTCTGCAATATTATTGATATAGCTATCCGGGAATAACAATTCAAAATCCGTATCAATTTGTGTATCCTTCAGGTAAGATTTGTTCTCATTGTGCTCTTTGTACAATTCTGCAAATTCATTTTCCTTGAGCTCATCGATTGCTTCATTGAGAATTTTTTGATAGGTGTCGAATCCGATTTCATTAATAAAACCACTTTGTTCTCCTCCAAGAAGGTCACCAGCTCCTCTGATTTCCAGGTCCTTCATCGCTATGTTGAAACCGCTTCCTAATTCGGAGAATTGTTCTAATGCTGTTATTCTTTTTCTGGCATCATCTGTCATAGCAGAATAAGGAGGGGTAATAAAATAACAAAATGCTTTTTTGTTACTTCTTCCTACACGACCTCGCATTTGATGAAGGTCAGAAAGACCAAAGTTATTAGCGTTATTTATAAAAATGGTATTGGCATTCGGAACATCCAAACCACTTTCTATAATAGTAGTTGCGACAAGTACGTCGAATTCTCCATTCATAAATGAAAGCATTAATTCTTCCAGTTTTTTTCCGTCCATTTGCCCATGTCCAATGCCTACTTTGGCATCAGGAACTAATCGTTGGATCATCCCTGCTACTTCTTTGATGTTTTCTACTCTGTTATGTACAAAATAAACCTGCCCTCCTCGTTGTATCTCATAACTTACGGCATCTCTGATTGTTTCTTCTGTAAATCGGATTACATTAGTTTCTATAGGGTACCTGTTGGGAGGAGGAGTCGTTATCGTAGATAGATCTCTTGCTGCCATCAAACTGAACTGCAAGGTTCTTGGTATAGGAGTCGCGGTAAGTGTTAAGGTGTCGACATTTTCTTTTATTGTTTTGAGTTTGTCTTTGACAGACACGCCAAACTTTTGTTCTTCATCAATGATTAGTAAGCCGAGATCCTTGAATTTTACATTTTTATTGACTAATTGGTGTGTTCCTATGATAATGTCTATTTTACCGGCAGCTAAATCCTCCAGTGTTTCGCGTTTTTGTTTGGCAGTTCTAAAGCGATTAACGTAATCTACCGTTACGGGAAAATCATTGAGTCGTTCTCTGAATGTTTTGGCATGTTGAAATGCGAGAATTGTTGTCGGAACCAGAACAGCTACTTGTTTCCCATTGTCAACAGCTTTAAAAGCGGCTCGTATAGCAACTTCTGTTTTACCAAAACCGACATCTCCACATACTAAACGATCCATAGGGCGTTCACTTTCCATATCTTTTTTGACAGCCTCAGTAGCAGTGCTTTGGTCTGGAGTATCTTCATAGATAAAAGAGGCTTCCAGTTCGTGTTGAAGATAACTGTCCGGATTGTATTGAAACCCTTTTTGTAATTTTCTCTTTGCGTATAATTGGATCAGGTTAAAAGCGATGTGTTTGACACGAGCTTTTGTTTTTTGTTTTAAGCTTTTCCATGCTTTTGACCCTAGTTTGTATATCTGAGGAGGTTTGCTGTCTTTGCCATTAAACTTCGATATTTTATGAAGAGAATGTATGCTTAGGTATAGAATGTCTCTTTCTCCATATATAAGTTTAATAGCTTCTTGTTTTTTGCCTTCGACATCTATTTTTTGAAGTCCTCCGAATTTTCCAATTCCGTGATCTATATGAGTTACATAATCACCGATTTCCAAATTAGTCAGCTCTTTTAGTGTGATGGCCTGTTTTTTTGCGTATCCGTTTTTGAGATTGAATTTGTGGTATCTCTCGAATATCTGATGATCTGTATAGCAGGCAATTTTTTGTTCCTGATCAATGAATCCCTGATGTGCAGAAAAAACAATAGTTTCGTATTGTTCTACGTTGAGATCTGCATCGTTAAAAATGTCGTGAAAGCGTTTTGCTTGTTGTTGACTAACACATAAGATGTAGTTTTTTATACCCTTTTTAGTATTTTCATTCAGATTGTTGATCAGTAAATCAAACTGCTTGTTGAAAGAAGGTTGAGGAGCTGTTTTGCAAACAATTGTATAGTCTGCTTTTGTGAGTGGTTGAGACCCTAGCTCTACCAAACAAAAATCGATCAGCTGTTTTGTTAGTAATTCAGAAGTGCAGAAAAGTGCTTCAGGAGAGCTGCGTTTGATTTCTTGAGATAATAAGGAAAAAGCCTCTCCTGCCTTTTTGAAGTTTTTATCAATTCGCGCTGATAATATGGATAGGTCTTTGCAGAAAACTACTGTTTTTGACGAAATATAACTGAGGAAGCTCTCCCGAGAGTCCTGCATGGATTTGTTTTCTACATTGGGGATAATCGTTATTTTTTTTACCGGTTTTGTCGATAATTGTGTTTCTATGTCAAAAGTCCTGATACTATCTACTTCATCTCCAAAAAACTCTATGCGATATGGTTCGTCATTGCTAAATGAAAAAACATCAGCAATTCCCCCTCTTATAGAGAATTCTCCAGGTTCTGTGACAAAATCTACTCGTTTAAATTCATACTCGAATAAAACCTCATTGACAAAATCGAGCGATAATGTGTCCCCTGTCGCAATCTTTAAAGTGTTTTTTTCTAATTCCTTTTTCGTAACAACTTTTTCGAACAAGGCATCAGGGTAGGTTACAATAAGAGCCGGTTTTTTTCGAGAATTAATTCTGTTCAGTACTTCGGCACGTAGAAGTACATTCGCGTTATCCGTTTCTTCTATCTGATAAGGTCTTCTGTAGCTTCCAGGGTAGAAAAGAACTTGTTGATCTCCTAGGATTTGTTCTAAATCATTCAGGTGATACGCGGCTTCTTCTTTATCATTAAAAATGCATAAAAAAGGTTTGTCTGCATTTTTGAAGGTATTTGCTATGGTGAAAGAGGTCGAAGATCCGATTAATCCTTGGAGGTGTATATTAGGAAATGTGTTCGTTGTTTCTTCAGTATTGGAAATAGCTTTCCCTAGTTTCTGCAGTTGCAGAGACTGAGAAAAAATCTGCGCGATTAAAGTAGTGTCCACGGGCATAAATTTGTAGCAAATATACTATTCTTGAATATATAGTTATAAGGAGTAATTAGGGTTTATTTTTCAGGAAGTAAGGTTGGCTTCTATTCCTGGAATTAAAATTGTTTTGATTTTGATTTTAAAAGGAATGGAGTTTATTTATATTTGCAGCAATATAAATAAGCAGGAAATAAAATACTAAAGATACATGTCAATATCCGATTTGTTTGATAGTGGATTTCAAAAAAGAAATCAGGATCACTTTGCTTCTATTGTAAGAGTAGCAATGAGTGATGATATAATTACGGATGAAGAAAAGGCGTTTTTGGACAGATTAGCCAGAAAGCTTAATATTTCTGAAGATGATTATCAAGAGATACTTAAAGATTATAAAAGTCACCCGATAAATCCTCCAACAAATTATGAGGCCAGATTAGAGCGCCTTTTTGATTTGTCTAGAATGGTATATGCAGATCATATAAAAGGAGAAGATCAGGTAACGATCCTTGAAAGGTTAGGAGTAGGTCTTGGCTTTAGAACGGATAATGTAAAATACATTGTTGACAAAGCATTATGCTTGGTTGATCAGGGGGTTGATGCAGATACGTTTGCAGCAGAAATTAAAAGTATGAATCAATAGTAACTTATTGTTATTGATCTAGAGATAAAGAAAAGCTGCCTTAATCGGCAGCTTTTTTTGCTATTTGTCGTATGATTTTATATAAAAGATCTTTTTGTTCAAAGGGTTTTGTTATAAAATCATCCATTCCGGATCGAAGACATTTGTCTCTTTCGGCATCATTTGCTTTGGCGGTAAATCCGATTATAGGTACTTCAGAAATAACTTTGTCCCCATAATTATTTCGTATCATATGGGTGGCTTTATAACCGTCAATTTTCGACAGTTTAAGATCCATTAATATCAAATCGTAATTTCGTCTTTCTATACACTTAATAGCTTCTTCCCCATCAATGGCAAGATCAACAAAGAAACTCCCTTGTGTGATGAGTATTTTCATGACTAGGTATTGAGTTACTTCTTCATCTTCGACAAGTAAAATCCTGAATTTTTTCTTAGAGGTAGGAAGTGAATATTTCTTTTTCTTCCTTTTAGGAGTAGGTTTCGAAATCTCAAATTTAAATGGAAGTTTTATATTAAAAATGGTTCCTTTATCAACCTCACTGCTAACCTTAATATCTCCATTCATCAGGTCAACCAGGTTTTGAACAATGGCTAACCCTAATCCTGTTCCCGAAATTTGCTTATCGGTATTAAATCGTGTAAAACGCTCGAAGAGGTGTTCGAGGTTTTCTTCCATAATACCAATACCGGTATCTTCTATTTTGAAGTTGATCGTTAACTTGTTAGTTCGCTGGTAGTTTTTGGTTATGGATAGTTTGACACTTCCTTCTTCGGTAAACTTAAAAGCGTTATTAAGGACATTGTTTAAGATCTGATATACACGGACGCTATCTCCGATGAGATATTCCTGTATACTAGGATCGATATTGGTTTCAAAAGCAATTCCTTTTTTCTCGGCTACTTTTGAGTAGGATTCAACAAATCCATCTACCAAATCCTGGAAAGCAAACCGTTCTTCTACCAGTCTTAGTTTTCCGGATTCAATTTTAGAGATATCGATCATATCATCAATTAAGGCATTCAAATGAAGGCTCTCTCGTTTAATGATCCTGGAAAGTTCGCTTTGTTCAAAGCTCAGCTTTGTTTTTTCTAATACTTCAATAAAACCTAGAATACTGGTAAGCGGTGTTCTGATTTCGTGATTGATATTAGCAATAAAGTTGTTTTTGAACTTTTCTTTTTCGATCAGATATTTATTCTTGAGTTCAAGTTTGGTAGCTCTGAGAATAGATTCGTTTTTTTGTTGAGCAAATGCATTCAGTTCGTGATATTTTACAGTATAATCAAATAGAATGATAAGAATGTCTTTGGAATCTATTTTAAGAGTAACATCGCAAATTTTTTCCGTGTCTTTGTTCTCTATATGGATACAGGGAAAATTATATTCGGATGGAGCATCACCAGGGTCTTCTAAAAAACTTCTGAGAATCTCAAAAAATGGGTGAGCATCATATATAGAACTACCTTCTTTCCAATCAAACAGGTGATCGTCTGTTTCTGTTATAATACCATCCAAGGAAACTGAGATCAGTTGTATTTTTTTATTAAACTGTAATCTTTCTTCTTGGTGTGACATATGATTATTTTGTTATTTGCTGAGCTAGCTCAGCAAAGAAATCATGAACATTTTTGCTGGTCTTAGCACTGGTTAAACAGTCATAAGTCACTTGTTCATCTTTCAGTTTAGCAATCGTTTCTTTTTGGTTTACTAGATCGATTTTATTTCCAATCGTTTTTAGAAATACGTTGGGGTAGTTGTTTTTTAGATATTCCAGATCTCTGTTAATGTTTTTATACGTATCTGGTCGGGTAACATCAAACACATATATAAAGGCGTGAGATCCTAATAAGTATGATTTTCTTGTTTCTTCAATATCGGTATGCCCTTCTGTGTCCCATATAATCATAGATAGTTCTTTCCCTTCAGGGAGCTGAATGACTTTTTTCTTGATTTGAACACCTAAGGTTACTTTGTAATCTTCAGAAAAAGCATCGTCTATAAAACGTCTGAATAGCGATGATTTCCCTACACCGAAGTGTCCTAACAATACAACTTTTTTAGACAATTTCATCGGCAAAATGTTTTTTTAATTTTTTAGTGAATAGGTCGCTGTTTTCAATATCTCTTCTGGAAATATGATTTTTAGCAAAGTCTATGATCTGATCTTCTAGTACTTCTTTGAACATCATACTATATGCCCCGGAAATAACAGCGGCAATATAATAGGAGTAAAAATTCTGAATATGAATAGTGAATAATTCATATTCGATCATTTCCAGATTCTGATCTCCTCCTTCGAAAGCATCTTCTACAAAGCTCTTGATAGCGGTAAGCATCCCGGCAACCATTTCCTTATCTATAGTGTCTTTTGAAAGAGGGCTATAATCGGCTATTAATATACCTGAGTTTTTCTCTATGACAAACATTTGCACCAATCTTGGTTTTGCATAATCGGATATGGCTAAATCTCCACTGCTGATTCCCTGTGCTTTCGCTTTTGTTTTCCTGAACCAGTTTTTGAAGGAAAATGCTTTTTTGGTTTTGTTGCTAATATTTTCGCTGAGAAGTTTCATTTCGTGAGCGATATATTTCTTGATCATTTTACCAATGATTGGAAATAATGCTTCGACAACAGCGTCCTGTGAATTTTTAATTTCTTCTTTTAGGGCTTCTGTAATAGTAGGCCCAAGGGTGCTGGGGATTTCCTGTACGAATTCATCCAGTCTATCGTCGATAATCGGATCGACTTTCTCGGACAATTCATTTTTCTGGAGGACAATAGTACGCAGTTCTTCAACTTTTTTGCTGATAGAATCCGCAAACTCATGCTCTTCTGTAAGTAGAAGATCTTTTAGTAATTTAAGTTTATCCTTTTCCCCCATATTTCTGGAATAGTTGGATTACTTTTGGATGATTTTTTCACCCATTGCGATAAGTAAGTCACCCAGTACTTTTTTATCTACTTTTTTAGTGTTGAGCATTTCTACTTTATCAGCGACCTTATCTTCCAATTCTGTAATTCTGATATTTATATCGGTACTTAAATTATCGATTGCCTGATGAAGTTCTTTGCGAGTTTCTTCAATGAAATCTTCTAATTCATTTTTTTTTGTTGAAATATCTTTCTTAACCTGCTCGAACTCTGAGTCATATGCGGCGATATTATCTCCGAAAATGAGGTTCTTGATCGCTTCAATTTTGGAAGCCTGATCATTAGCAGCAGGTTGGTCTGTCGCTTTTGTATCTTTAGCCATTCTGTGTTATTTGTTTAATTTTCTAGCTGTTATTGTAAAAATAGTTATAAAAAAGCTAAAAACAATAATAAGCTTGCTAATAATGAATTTATTGCATAAAGGATTCCACTTTTTCTACCATGTTTTTGCTACCGCAAATAAAGGGAGTTCTTTGATGAAGTTCAGAAGGTTTTATATCCAGAATCCTTCTATGACCATCACTAGCTTTTCCTCCTGCCTGCTCTGTAAGAAATGCCATCGGATTACATTCGTAAAGTAATCGGAGCTTCCCATTAGGAGACTTAGAAGTGCTAGGATACATGTATATTCCTCCTTTAATCATATTCCTGTGAATATCACTAACTAAAGAGCCTATATACCTGGAAGTGTATGGACGATCTTCTTTTTCTTCCTGACAATATTTTATATAATCTTTAATCCCTTGAGGGAAATGGATATAATTCCCTTCGTTTACAGAATAGATATTACCATCTTCTGGAAATCTCATATTCGGATGTGATAAGTAGTAAGTACCTAATGCCGGATTTAGTGTGAATCCGTTTACCCCATTACCGGTCGTGTATACTAACATGGTCGAGGTTCCATAAATTATATATCCTGCGGCAACTTGTAAATTTCCTGGTTGAAGAAAGTCTTCAAGAGTAACAGGGGTTCCTGTTGGTGTAATTCTTCTGTAGATAGAGAAAATGGTTCCCACAGATACATTAACATCTATGTTAGAGCTACCATCCAATGGATCCATAAGTACAACATAGTTGTTTTTATGATCGTTCTTATGCCCTTTGATCGTGATGAAATCATCATTTTCTTCTGATGCGATTCCACATACAATTTCTCTGTTCGTTAATGTGTTTATAAAAGTTTCATTGGCTAAAACATCCAATTTTTGTTGGTCTTCACCTTGTATATTTGTTTCCCCTATTGCTCCTGTAATGTCTACTAAACCAGCTTTGTTAACCTCGTGGTTAACCATTTTTGCAGCCAATCGGATAGAATTTATTAAGCGGGAAAGCTCTCCGCTGGCGTATGGAAAATCTGTTTGATTTTCAATGATAAATTCTCCAAGAGTTTGATTGCTTTTTGGCATTTTAGTGAGTTTAAGATTTTTGCAAAATTATTATTTTTTGTTTAACTATATCGTTTTCGTGCAAGCTATTTGAAAACTTTATTTTTTTTGGAATATTAATAATTAAAAGGAGGATGGATTAGTTCATAATTTTTAGTTTTGAAGAAAATACCAAATTATGGATTACGTAATACGAGAAGCGAAGGAACAAGATATGCCGGCAGTACTTGGTTTGATTAAGGAATTGGCGGTTTTTGAAAAAGAGCCTGACGCTGTAGAGGTAACTGTAGAAGAGATGGTGAAAGAAGGGTTCGGAGCACATCCATTGTTTCATTGTTTTGTTGCTGAGGTGGAAAAAGAAATAGTAGGAATTGCATTGGTGTACGATCGGTTTTCTACCTGGAAGGGACGTTCGGTTCACTTAGAGGATTTAATTGTGCGGGAATCTATGAGAGGAACAGGATTGGGTAAAGCGCTATATTCTAAGGTACTTACCTATGCAAAGGAAAAAGGAGTTCGGCGAGTAGAATGGGCAGTGCTTAACTGGAACCAAGGAGCCATTGACTTTTATGAGAAGAGTGGTGCGACCTTACTCAAAGATTGGTATTTAGTACAAATGGATGAAGCAGGCTTGGATCGATATGTACAATCAGTGAAATAAAAAAATCATGAAAATAGCGCTGGCTCAATCTATTTCAAAAAAAGGGAATGTCGATCAGAACATTCTCACACATGAGCGAATGATTCGTCAGGCTTCTCAGGCAGGAGCTGATATTATTCTTTTTCCAGAGCTTTCTCTTACCGGCTATGAGTTGGCATTGGCAAAAGAATTGTGTTTTGATATTGGAGATGCTCGATTGCATAGATTACATGAGTTAGCTAATGAACATCATATTATCACGATTATTGGCGCGCCCTACATTGAAGAGGGTGAGTTATATATTGCTTCGTTCGTATTGTACCCCGACGGGACAACAGATGTCTATAAAAAACAATACCTCCACGACGGAGAAGAAAACTATGTTAGTTCAGGAGATGAAGGGTTGTTGATTGATTATGAGGGAGAGCGAATTTACAATGCTATCTGTGCAGATATCTCAAAGGAAGCACATCCGGAAAAAGCATTTAAGCATAAGGCTACAGTGTATCTAGCAAGTGTTCTGATTACACCAGGAGGGTATGAAGCAGATGAAGTTTTGTTAAAGCGATACGCGATGAATTATAACCTGACTGTAATGATGAGTAATCATGGAGGACCTTCTGGAGGTTATGAGTCTGCAGGTAAGAGTGCTGTGTGGTCTTCAAAAGGAAATAGGATAGGAATGTTGGAGAGCGAAGGGGAAGGGATTCTTCTTGCTTCCAAAGAAGGGGATTCATGGAAGTGCGAGGTGATTAAAACTAATAAACCGTAAAGAGTTATTACATAATGAAAATATTCAAATTTGGGGGAGCATCGGTTAAAGATGCAGCTGGAGTAAGGAATGTCATCCGCGTTCTGAAAACAGTAGAATTTACCGATTTAGTCATTGTAGTTTCTGCTATGGGGAAAACTACAAATGCTATGGAGGTTATTGTAGAAAACTACCTGCAACATCCGGATAGTCTAGAGGAATCATTGGTGAAAATATTTGATTTTCATACTAAAATCATCAAAGAATTGTTCGGAGATAACGATACGGATGTCAAGGATAAAATTCAGGCGTTATTCCTGGATTTAAGAACAACGTTGGAAAGAAATAAATCAAAACAATATGATTATTGTTATGATCAGATTGTGGGGTATGGAGAATTGTTCTCTACTGTTATTTTGAGTGAATATTTAATGTTTGTAGGAGTTGCTAATCAGTGGCTGGATGCTAGAAATGTAATTAAGACAGATAACGGGTATAGACGAGCTAAGGTGGATTGGGATTGGACGGAAGAGAATATTAGGAAAGAAGTAGTGTCAGAAGGGGGAATTTATGTTACTCAGGGATTTATCGGTTCTGATATCAATAACTTTTCTACTACACTGGGGAGGGAAGGAAGTGATTATACGGCTGGGATTTTTGCCTACTGCTTGCATGCAGAAAATGTCACTATCTGGAAAGATGTTCCGGGTGTTCTAAATGGAGACCCAAGAGTATTCGAAGGGACAGAGTTGCTACAGGAAATTTCATATGAGGAAGCAATAGAGCTTGCTTTTTATGGGGCTTCGGTGATTCACCCCAAAACACTACAACCATTACAACGAAAAGAAATTCCTTTGTATGTCAAATCTTTTTTGCATCCTGCTAATCCTGGGACATCAGTAAAAAAAGGACAAGCCCTTGTGCCATATATGCCATGCTATATTGTAAAAAAAGATCAGATATTACTCTCACTTTCATCTCTGGACTTTTCATTTATTGTAGAAAAAAATATAAGCGAAATATTTGAGCTTTTTGACCGCTATAAATTAAAGGTAGATTTGATACAAAATTCGGCTATAAGTTTCTCTGTGTGTGTAGAAGATAAATTTAATCTGTTTGACACTGTGGCAGATAAGTTGAAATTGAAATTTGCTGTTAATTTTGAGAAAAACGTATCCTTGTATACCATACGGCATTTTACAAAAGAGGCAGTGCAGAAAATAGAGGGGGATAAGGACGTTTTATTGAAGCAATCCACAAGAGAAACGTTTCAGATGATTGTTAAACAATAGCTCATTGAATTCAGCGAATTTGCTATATTTGTAGTTAGCGCGCAAAACAGATTTATGTCGATAGTAACCTCAAGAGAAGTAGCCAAAGGGCTAAAATTGGATAAGTTAGGTTTTATTGGGACTTTTATTGGATGGATCATTCTGAAGATCACAAGGTTGTCAAAAATTAACAGGCAATATAGCTCTATAAGTCATTTTGAAGGATTGGAATTTCTTGAAAAAGCTTTGGAGATGTATGGAGTTACTTTTGAAGTACCTGAAGAAGACTTAAAAAGGTTACCAAAAAATGGAGCTTTTATCACATTGTCTAATCATCCTTTGGGAGGATTAGACGGAATTATTTTATTAAAATTATTATTGGAGAAGAGAGCGGATTCCAAGATAATGGCGAATTTTTTATTGCAGAACTTTGATCCGCTAAAACCATTTATTTTACCAGTAAATCCTTTTGAAGATAAAAAAGATGCAAAGTCAAGTCTAAAAGGAATTAAAGAAGCGATTCAGCATCTTTCGGAAGGACATCCGATAGGGATTTTTCCTGCAGGAGAAGTTTCAACCTTTAAAGAAGGTAAAAATATTGTAGACAGACCGTGGGAGCCGGGAGCTATGCGCTTGGTGCAGAAGGCAAACGTACCAGTTGTACCTATTTATTTTCACGCGAGAAATAGTCGTTTGTTTTACCGATTAGCAGCTATTCATGACAGTTTGAGAACAGCAAAATTACCAAGTGAGCTATTTTCTCAGGAAAAACGAGTGATAAAAGTTCGGATTGGTCATGCCGTCTCAGTAAAAGATCAGCAAGAACATACATGTTTGGAAGATTTTACCAGTTTTCTGAGAAAGAAGACATATATGCTGGCAAATCCGTACGAGAAGAAAACATTGAGAGAATCAATCCCTCAAAATCTCAAACTTCCTAAACTTCCAAAACAAATTGCTTTGGAAGGAAATAAAAATAAAATAGAAGCTGAATTACAATTTTGTAGGGAGAATGATAAGCGTCTTTTGGCAAGTAAAAATTATGAGGTGTTTTTGGCAACTAAGAAGTGTGTGCCCAATATTCTTCATGAGATAGGGCGTCTTAGGGAGATTACATTTAGAGCAATAGGAGAAGGAACTAATAATTCACTTGATTTGGACCCTTTTGATGATTATTATCATCATATGTTTTTATGGGATAATGATGCTAAGAAGATAGCTGGAGCATACCGAATGGGAATGGGATCGGAAATCTATGCTAAGTTTGGAATAGATGGTTTTTATCTTCAGGATCTTTTTCGATTTGAACCAGAACTTCATAAGATGATGAGCGAGTCTATCGAAATGGGAAGAGCGTTTATTATTAAAGAGTACCAACAACGACCAATGCCACTATTTTTATTGTGGAAGGGAATCGTTCATTGTACGCTTCGCTTTCCGGAACATAAATACCTGATAGGAGGAGTTAGTATTAGTAATAGGTTTAGTAACTTTTCTAAATCGTTAATGATCGAGTTTATGAAGTCGCATTATTACGATCCATATGTGGCTCAATACGTACGGCCTAAAAAAGAATTTAAGGTAAAGTTGAATGATGCGGATAAAGATTTTGTTTTTGATGAGAGTCGAAGTGATCTGAACAAGTTTGATAAGATTATAGATGAGATAGAACCAGGAAGTCTTCGTATCCCTGTATTGATTAAAAAGTATATCAAGCAAAATGCAAAAGTAGTGGCATTTAATGTAGATCCGTTATTTAACAATGCAGTGGATGGATTGATGTATATCAGGATTTCGGATCTGCCCGATAGTACGGTTAAACCTGTAATGGAAGAATTTCAGGCAGAGTTGGAACAAAAATATTTTAAAGCAGTAGAAGAAAAATAAAAAAGGCAGCAAATAGCTGCCTTTTTGTTTAAGTTACGTTATCTTCAATAAAATTATCACAGTAAGTTTTGATTTCATTTCTTGTTTTTTCAAATGCTTTATGAATTTCTTCTTCTGTTCCTGTTATTTTGGAAGGGTCAAAGAAATTGTAATGAAATCTTTCTGCTTTTCCAGGGAAGAAAGGGCATCGCTCTTTTGCATTGTCACATACTGTAAGAATATAGTCAAAAGTGATATCGAGATATTCATCCAGGTTATTGGATGTGTGAGAGGAAATATCAATACCGTCTTCTTTCATGATGCTGATAGCTCTGGGGTTTACGCCGTGTGTTTCGACTCCAGCACTATATATCGTTGTTGCTTCTTTGGCAAAATGTCTGAGATAGCCTTCTGCCATTTGACTTCTGCAAGAGTTACCAGTACATAAAACGAGGATTTTTTTCATGATGATTATATTTGTTTTGTTTAATTGTGTCTTTTTTCTAATAAGGTGTTGTCGTACCATTCACCATCTAATCGAGCAATTTTTTCTCTAATGCCAACAACTCTGAACCCTGCTTTTTGATGAAGTCGTATACTTGCAGTGTTGATACTGAATATATTTGCTTGTAGTGTCCAAAAACCTTCTTTTTTGCTTTCTTCGATTAATGTGTGTAGAAGGTGAGTGCCTATTTTCTGATGCCTGAATGATTTGGAAATGTATATACTTACTTCTGCAACTCCCTTGTATACTTCTCGTTTGGAAATAGGGGAGAGTGCAGCCCAACCAATGATGATTCCATTTTTTAGCGCTTTTATTCTGCAACGTTGAATGTGGGTTTGATCCCATTGTGACCAATCGGGAAGTTGCGTTTCAAAAGTTGCCATTTTTGTATTGATTCCTTCCTGATAGATCTCGGAAATATCAGGCCAGTCTTCTTTGTCAAAATGTGAAAATGTGATCATTAATGTTTTTTTTAGCAACAACCACTACCCGGAGAGCAGGTTGTTTCTTGTTGGAAGGTTTCTTTTGCAGGAACGCCACATGTCTCTTTAGCCTTGCAATCTGTTTGATCAAGAGAAAGTTTTATAATTAGATCTTCTTTTGTGCTTTCATATGATTCTATATGGAGTTGAGAAGTGTGGAATGTGTTATTTCCGTATTCTATTTTTAGAGGGGCGTCCATTTGGTATGGCTTTATTTGTCCAACCTTGGCTAATATTTCGATTGCCTTTTGGGTTTTCATATATTCTTTTTTGCCGATTTCCTTTGGGCTTTCCCATAATTGGATAACCGTTTCCTTCCAGGAACTTGTTCCGGCTCCACAGTCTACAGATTCTATTGAGATGTGTTTTACCTCTGTGATATGGTAATTCGTGCCGACAAATTGCCCTGGAGTGTATTCGAAAATGAGTTGTGAATGAGGGTGCTCAGTTAGTATAGATATGAATTCTGATGTGTTCATTGTGTTTTATTTTATGCCGGTTTAACAACAGTTGTTTTTTGTAGTATTAAAAAAGGAATGTAAAATTTGATGGATTTCATTCCATCGATCGATATTGATACAGTAACAAATACTTTTTCCGTCGATTTCACCTTTTAATAATCCAATACTTTTAAGCTCTCTAAGATGTTGAGAGATGGTTGCTTGTGCCAATCCTATTTCTTCTACAATATCATTACATATACATGTGTTTTGAGTGCTTATGTATTGCAAAATTGCAATTCTTGCCGGATGTCCCAGTACTTTAAAGAATTGGGCAAGTTCATTTTGTTCCTGACTGAAAATTTGGTTTTTAGTAATTCCCATTTTTATTAACTTAATATTGCAATATTACGATAATAGAATAAATAAAAAAAACCGAAAGTGGTGTTTTTCGGTTTTTTATGTGTTTAGAACCAGGGTTTTTTGCCTACCTGATATGTTTGATAAAACTCTTCGTCAGACTTGGTAAGGTAGATAATACCTTCTATTAATCCTATTAGTCCACCTGCTCCACAAGTTACGAACGTAATGATAATTTGAATAATACCTTCTTTGGTATATCCCAGAATGAATTTATGGATACCTAAAGAACCTATAAGAATTCCTAAGATTCCTGCCATAACTTTTTTGTTTTCGCCAGAAGCGTTGTTAAAAGTGTCTTTTACTTCTTCTGCAAACTCATTAGCGGTTTCTTTGGCAGTTTCAAAAGCTTCTTCTGCTCCTTTTTTAATATCATCCCCAAGGTTGTTGTTTTCCTCGCTCATAGTGGTTTATTAAAATTGATTAGTATTAAATTGAAAGGAAAAGTACAAAAATTAATTTACATAGAATGTTTCTAAAGAAAAGCTTTATTGTGTTTTGTGATATTAATAAGTGGTTGGGGTTCAGTTTATTTCTTCTTTATGTTTGATTCATAAAGAGAAATCCATTCTGATGTAGAGATCTTTGAAGCTAATTCTCCAATAAGTTCTAAGGGTATTTGGTCTGCTTTTCTAAAACGAATACAACTTTTTCCCATATCTAACTTTCTTGTGCTGTGTTTTGAGTATTCATTAGTGAACCAGTCAAGTAGTTTTTTATCAGCATATATACCGGCGTGATAAACAGCAATATGGTTTTTCTGTGAAGCAATGTTTAAAAAAGGTAAGGGTAATTCCGGATCGCAATGGTATCCTTCTGGGTATATTTCATGAGGAATTACATACCCGATCATCCCATAACTTATTACTTCTGAAAATCCTTCGGGAATATTGTTTAAAATTACTTTTCTCAAGGCAGCAATGGCTTTTTTTCTTTCCTCTGGTAATGAAGCGATGTATTCTTCGGGGGTTGTAGCATTGGATTTCACAGCTGCGAATTTTATGTTAGCGAGTAATATAGTAGTTAAATATACTAAAATTATGCCTGTTAATTTTCTAGAAGCTTTATCTCAGCAGTGATATTTTGCCTTGCTTGAAGCTCGTATTGTTTTTTGAAATGAGGTGTTTTGTAGAGCTGTGGCATAGCTAATAGTTGCCGGAGCACTTGTTTTCTGCCTTTGTTGTAAAGAAAGTCTGGGTATAATTTATATTCTTTGCGAATGTTATTGATGTAAGTGGTGTATGTTTGCCAGGAAGCTCCGAGAATCGATAAGTCAGCATCTGTGAAATAGTTAACATCGCTGTTGGTGTTGATTTGATGATTTTTAGTAGCTAAAATTATTTGATGACAATTGTCGATGCGTTCTTTCGAAATATGTTGTAGACTGTTGAGTACTTGGACAGCTTTGTCAGCACTTGCTTCTTCATTGTTTTTCTTTAGGATATTATATATAAAATCATGATAAAACAGAGAAAAAAGTAATATGTCCCAGTCGATAATTTCTGGTTTTATGGATAAGAGCTGTTGGTATACATGCACTAGATGTGAAATATTGTGATAATATCGATTAGGTTTTGTGTGTTCTTTTTCTATCTCATTCCACAAGGAGGTAGTTTTTAGGAAATCATCAGTATATGATTCGCATAGGTTAAGAAACACTTGTTTTAGCAAAACTCAGATTTTATTTTATGTACAATGGTTGAGGCTAACTTCTCTTTGGACTCTATTGTCCATCCGGCTACGTGAGGACTCAAAAGGACATTAGGCATATTTAATAATTTTTTAAAAGGAGTAGGCATTTCATTTTTTGAAGTAAATAGGTTTTCAAATGATGATTTTTCGTACTCTAACACATCGAGTCCGGCACCGAGGATTTTCCCTTCTTCCATGGCATCTACCAGGTCTTCGGTAACAACGCTTTTTCCCCGCGCAGTGTTGATGAGCCAAAAAGGTTTGGCGAATTTATTAATGAATTCTTTATGAATCATTCCAATGGTTTCGGGAGTTTCTGGGGTATGAAGACTCAAAACATCGGTTTTTTCAAAAATTTCTTGCAAATCAACTTGGGTGGCATCGCTGTTTTCTACATCTTCTTTGATGTCATAACAGATGACCTCTACATCAAAACCTCGAAGTTTTCTGGCGAATGCTCGTCCCATGTTTCCATATCCAATAATGCTTACTGTTTTTAGGTCTAATTCGATACCCCTGTTGTCTTCTCTAAGCCATTGTCCGTTTCTTACTTCGTGATCAGCTTTGTTTAGTTTGTTGAAGAGGGATAAAAGCATTCCCAGCGCATGTTCTCCTACTGCATTTCGATTGCCTTCAGGAGCATTAAAAAGACGAATTCCTTTTGATGCTGCATAAGTGGTATCTAGATTTTCTAGACCAGCACCAACTCTTCCAATGAATTTTAAGTTTGTAGCTTTGTCCAGAAAGGTTTGGTCAATGGCAAATCGACTGCGAATGATAATTCCATCATATGCGTAGATTATCTCTTCAATTTCTTCTTTAGTAGAAGAGAAATCTTCATGGTTGGTAAAACCTAATTCGGATAATTCATTTTTTAATAAAGGATGGTTACTGTCTAGGTGTAATATCTTCATGAAATGGTTTAAATTGTTGGGTAATCAGAAATTGTCTTTTCTGTAGTTGTATTTCCTGTGTGTTTCGTATTTAGTTTTTCGAATACAAGAAGGTGTACTTCTTCGCCATTTTTAGTAGAAGGACAATGTTCTGTTCCCTTAGGGACAAGAAGCATCTCTCCGGCATTTACCTGCACTGTTCTTTCTCTAAATTTCATGTATAAGGTTCCTTTGACTACATGGAATAATTCATCAGAATCTTCATGAGTATGCCATATAAAATCTCCTGAAATTTTAGAAAGATATACTTGGTGGTCATCTACTATAGTGATACGGTGAGGATGCCATTGCTTGTCGAATTTAGAAAGCTTTTTTTGGATGTTGATTACTTCCATGTTATAACGAATAATAACAAACAAGATACGTATTTTTCCGGGTGCTTGAAGGGGTGTTAACGTTTAATTATAAAAATGAATATAAATCGAAGCATAAAGTGTTACTCAGATTCCAAGAATGATTTTGGCAATAAAGAAAAAGAGAAAAATACCAAAAATATCATTGCTGGTAGTGATAAAAGGACCTGTGGCAATGGCTGGATCAATTCCTCTCTTGTCTAGAATAATAGGAACAAAAGTTCCGATCAATGCTGCTACTATGATAACACACATAAGAGCTGCTGCTATAGTGAGACTAAATGGCAAAGGATTTCCAAAGAAAAATCCAAAAATAATAACCAATACGGCTAAAGCAGTTCCGTTGATAAGGCTTAAACTAATTTCTTTCAGAAGGCGGTTCCATAAGCTTCCTTTGACAACATCGTTTGCTAATCCCTGTACGATAATTGCAGAAGATTGAACTCCTACATTTCCTGCCATCGCAGCAATTAACGGGGTGTAAAAGAATAAGGTTTTATATCGGTCATCATTCATGATTTCTTCATAATCCTGCATAATGAATACGCTTCCTAGTCCTCCTAATAATCCCAAAATTAACCAGGGGAGACGAGCTCTTGTTAGTTCCCATACATTATCATCCGCTTCAACATCCTGAGAGATACCAGCTGCTAACTGATAATCCTTTTCGGCTTCTTCTTTTATGAAATCTACAATATCATCTATGGTAATACGTCCGACAAGGATGTTCTCATTATCTACGACAGGGATAGCTTCTAGATCATATTTTTGCATAATTCTGGCAACATCTTCACCTTCTGTGTCTACTGTTACATAGTCTACTTTTTTTATGTAGACTTCGCTGATATGAGATTTGGTAGAAGCTGTCAGGAGATCTTTTAAAGATAATCTTCCTTTTAATTTTCCATCTTTGTCAACTACATAAATTGAGTGTACTCGTGTTACATTTTCTGCCTGCGCTCTCATTTCTCTGACACAACCGGCTACAGTCCAGCTTTCTTTTACCTTTACAAGCTCCTTAGCCATGAGTCCTCCAGCGGTATCCTCATCGTATTTTAGAAGCTCAACAATATGCTCCGCATGTTCTTCATCTTCGATTTGAGCAATGATGTTTTCTACTCTGTTCTCAGGAAGTTCAGAAATGATATCCGCAGCATCATCGGTGTCCATTTCTTCAATTTCTTCTGCAATTTCCTTTGCAGATAAGTTTTCTAGAATACGTTCCCTTAAGTCTTCCTCTAACTCCATTAAGGCTTCAGAGGTTTTTTCACTATCTAATAGTTTTATTAAATAGGTCGCTTCTTTAATGGTGAGTTCTGTAATGATTTCTGCGATATCGGCAAAATGAAATTCATTGAGGAAAGTTTCTAGCTGAGCATTGTCCTTTTCTTCAATAAAAGATTTGACCTTGGTGATAAGTTCGCCTGATATCTCAAATGGCATACAGTATAATTTAATAGGGGGTTAGAAACTTTTCGCAAAGATAATCAAAGAATTTAACTGAACTTTAGGAATGTGTTAAATCAAAAATGTTTTTTTATAGTATAACGAACGAAGAAGCTTTTATTCTTGTTCCAGTAATAATGTAAGTTCTATGAATTGTTGTACGTTGAGTTGTTCTGGACGTTTGTTCATAATGTCGAGTGATTTTTTTTCATCATTCAGCGAAAAAGATTTCAGGCTGTTTCTAAGTGTTTTGCGACGTTGTCCAAAAGCAGTTTTTACAACAGTAAAAAACAATTTTTCAGAACAGGGAAGAGAAGTTTCTTTTTTTCGAATTAGTCGAATAACACCGCTGTCGACTTTGGGAGGGGGATTAAAAACATCAGGAGGTACTGTAAATAGATACTCAGCATCGTAGAACGCTTGGGTAAGGACAGACAAAATCCCATAGGCTTTAGTGCCGCTTTTTTCGCATATACGCTGTGCTACCTCTTTTTGAAACATTCCTGTTAATTCGGGAACCCTTTCCTTATGGGTTAACATTTTGAAAATGATCTGAGAAGAAATGTTATAAGGGAAATTTCCTGTAATGGCAAATTGTTGTTTCTCAAAAAGATTGTCTAAGTCGTATTTAAGAAAGTCTGCTTCTAGTACCTGAAATAATTTTTTATGAGAAATAGATGAGGCATGTTCAATCCGAAAACTATTCATAAGGTACTCAATGGATTCAGTGTCTAGATCCATTGCTATAAAGTCCACGTCTTTGGGGAGAATGTATTTGGTTAGTACTCCCATTCCCGGACCAATTTCCAATACGTTTTTATATCCCTGTAATGTTAGCGTATCTCCAATTTGTTGAGCAATGTTCTCATCTTTTAAGAAATGTTGTCCTAAATGTTTTTTTGCTTTTACGGCAGTTTTTTCAGGTCTGTTATAGTCTCTTGATGAGTGCTTTCTATTTTTTTTGGATTTAGACATGCTGTTCACTAAGGATTTCTAATTCTGTTCTAAAAGCAACAAATTTACCAGCAAATCGGTTGGATTCTGCACGTAGTTTCTCGGCATTCTCAGTATAGTATTGCTGCAAAGTTTCTTTGTTTTCTGTCGTGTACTGAACAGAATATGTGATTCCTCCCATCTCTTCTTCGACCAGAACACGAGTCATTAAGGCTTTGCTGAATTTTCCAGTAGCTAACATTTGTGGAATGTGTTCTTTTTTCATCCATTCAATCCATTCTTCATGGATGCTCTCTTCTACGTTGATGGTCACATTGTAAATGTACATAAGAAATTAATTAAGTACGGTGTTGATAATGCTGCAAAGATAAGTTTATCTAATGGAAAGTCAGGTATTCTTATGAATGATATATTTGATTGTTCAGGTCATGAACAAATCTCAATTGATATCATCCCCCCTTAAGGCACGATATTTTTTTCTGGCATCTACATAATAAATACTGTCTGCATGATTAAAAATTATTTTTTCATACAACTCTTTTGCTTTTTCCGGTTGCCCCAAATGTTGAGTGTATAATGCAGCTAAAGCATAATAGGCATCATCTGCCAAAATATCAGTGCTGTAAAATTCTATGATTTTCAGGTAGTTTACTTTTGCTTTTTCGTATTCTTTTTCTTTTTCATAAAGTTTTGCCTGTTTGTAGAAGGCTTCGTCTTCGATTTTTTCTCCTTTATGAGATACGAGTATTTTTTCTAAAGTTTCAATAGCTTCTCTGTTTTTATTTTGAAAAGCGAGAAGATCTGCCTTGGCATATATTTTTAATGCAGTATAGGTAGAATCTTCTAATGAGTTATCGCTAATGATTAGACTGAGTTCCATAGCGTCATTAGCAATTAGCTGAGAGGTAGATGATTTTAGTACATCTAATTGAGTTTGAGCCCATTTAAAATCTCCTTTATAATAGCTTGTTTTGGCAACTTTAAACCGGGCATCCTGAGCTAAGAAGTTGTTTTTTAATGCATTCTGTACCTGGGTATAGTAGATAAGTGCCTGGTTAAATTTTTGGTCGAGTACAAGAATGTCTGCTATTTTCATTTTGATCCGGGAGGATTGAAATCTCGATAACCGTTCTTTTTTTAAGATGTCTTTTAAGAAGGTGATGGCTTCTTGTTTCATATCTTGATTAAATGCCAGAAAATGAGCATAATCAGTTTGCAGGCCAATGGTTTCTCTGGATCGCCCGTAGGTGTCAAACACATGAAGGTATTGTTCGTTTATTTTTTTGTATTCTTTCTTGCTGGCTTTATCCGTTCTGGCTTTGAGAATAATTTTATGAGCTGTAAGCTTCATGTCATTATGGGCATCTTCGGCTTCTAATATGTAATTCAAAATCATGGTGGCAGCTTCCAGATCTTTATGGCTTATAGCAATTCTGGCAAGATCAATAATGCGCTGTAAGCTTTCATTTTTCCTTTTATAAATGGCTTTTTCCTGTACAAAGGCTTTGTTGAATTGCTTTTGCTGAACAAAAAACCAACTTAGCATTTCGTTATATAAAATATCAGGATTCTTTTGTAGATTTTTTATTAACAGTTTTCTAAAGATGATATTGGGCTCATGAAGAGGATCTTCTGTAATGTAATCGCTAAAGTTTCTAAGGATAATGTTTTTGTAACTAGGTTGTGTTTTTATCAGAGAAAGATAGCTTTGAAACATCTTCTCGACCTTTCCTTGCTCTCCATAAATTTTAGCCAGACGAAGATTGAAATTTGCTCCGGGATTATACGTCATCCCTTTTTCGTAGATCAGAGCGGCCTGATCTAATAAACTGTATTTTTCAAAAGCTTGTGCCAAAGAGTATGCTTGATTCGTGTTGTTTTGATCGTATGAATCGATGGCTTTATTGTATTCGAACGTTGCTTTTTCTTTTAGTCCTTGAAGATCGAAATGGTGACCTAACTCGACAAGAAATTGTAAGTTTTTTGGGGATTTATTAATTGCTTCTTTTAAGACTTTTTCCGCCTCGTTAAACTTTTCCAGTTGCTGATACGCGCTGGTCAGTCCTAAGATATAATTTAGTCGATACGGGTTTTGTTTATATAGCTTTTTGTATACTGAGATTGCTTTTTCGTACTCCCCTTGGTCCGTATAGTTTTTAGCCAGCTGTATGGATTGACCAAATACTGGTAATGAACATAATAGGATGAAATAAAGAAAGCGCATTTTGCAAGTTTTTTTGTAAATATAGCAAAATGCGCTTTTAGAGTCGTTATGACAGTGGATTAATCTTAGTCGATATATTCGAATCCACAATATGGTACAAGTACTTCCGGAATTTTGATACCTTTAGATGTTTGGTAATTTTCCAGAATACCGGCAAGTACCCTAGGAAGTGCCAGAGAACTTCCGTTAAGGGTATGTGCTAATTGTTTTTTACCATTTTTATCCTTGTATCTCAGTTTTAAACGGTTTGCCTGAAATGTTTCGAAGTTAGATACAGAGCTGATTTCTAACCAGCGATCTTGTGCTGTCGAAAAGACTTCAAAATCATATGTCAGGGCTGCTGTAAAACCAATATCCCCTCCGCATAATCGAAGAATTCTGTATGGAAGTTTTAACTCTCCCAGGATTTCTTTGACATGATCAACCATTCCTTCTAGTGCCTCATAAGAATTTTCAGGCTTTTCTATTCTTACAATTTCGACTTTATCGAATTGGTGTAATCTGTTAAGACCTCTTACGTGTGCTCCATAAGATCCGGCTTCTCTTCGAAAACAAGGAGTGTATCCGGTACAGCAAATAGGAAGATCACTTTCCTGTAATAAATTGTCTCTGTACATATTCGTTACGGGCACTTCTGCAGTTGGAATAAGGTATAAGTCATCTCCTGTTACATGGTACATCTGACCTTCTTTGTCAGGTAATTGTCCTGTTCCGTATCCCGAAGCCTCATTTACCAAATGAGGTACCTGGAATTCTTTATACCCCGCAGCAGTGTTTTTGTCCAGAAAATAATTGATTAATGCACGCTGTAATCTTGCTCCCTTTCCTTTGTAAATAGGAAAACCAGCACCACTAACTTTTACGCCTAGTTCAAAATCAATGATGTCATACTTTTTAGCAAGTTCCCAGTGAGGTAATGCTCCTTCTTCCAAAGCAGGAATTGTTCCTTCTTTGAATATTTCTTCATTGTCTTCTTCTGTATTTCCAGGGGCAACAGAACTATGTGGAATATTAGGAATCGTATATAATATTGCGGTTAGTTCTTCCTGAACCGTATTTAGCTTAGCTGATAATTCTTTGGATGTTTCTTTTAATTGCGATGTTTTTTCCTTTAAGATAGTAGCTTTTTGTTGCTCTCCATTTTTGAATAATATCCCAATTTCTTTAGATATTTTATTGGATTCTGCTAAGGTGTTATCAAGTTTCGCCTGTGTGGCACGACGTTCTTCATCAAGAGAAATTATCTTTTCTATAGAAGAAGCGGCATCAAAATTCCGCTTTGCTAAAGCCTGGATAAATTCCTCTTTGTTTTCAATGATTTGTTGTACTAATAACATGATATTTGTTTTTGGCGATTTTAGTACTCATTCCGATGAGTAATAAAAAAACGATAACTTCCTGTGTGTTATTTTCGCTCAGAAGAGTTATCGAATAGTTGATTCGCAATTTTAAAAAAAACAAAAGTAAAGAAAACATAATTTTTTAACCACTATATCCAAAAGAAACTAACAGGAAAAATAGTTTCCTTTTTTTTAAAAAGGGAAAAACGAATGTTTCTGAAAGAAATAATTTTTAGAAAAACATATGGAAAGGGCTACATGTATGAGGTCAAAAAGAAGAGATTTTTTTGATTTTTTATAAAGTACAGTTGAATTATTTTCATGATCAAAGTACTTGAGTTTGTTGTACATTTGGTTTTATGGACATTAAGTATTTTAAACTTATTAAGACGATACAGGAAGAAGGAAACCTTGCGAATTCATCTGATAAGCTTTTTTTGACACAATCAGCATTGAGTCACCAGCTAAAAGAGTTGGAAGAGCGACTTGGGTTTAAGGTGTTTTATAGAACGAGGAATAAATGGACATTGACAGATGAAGGGGTTGCTTTATATAAGTTGGGAAACCGGATTTTGGATACGATAGAAAAAGGATTTCAAGATATAGCGCAAATACAGGAAGGCTCTAAAGGAAATATAAAAATTAGTACTGAGTGTTATTCTTTTTATCAGGGGTTGTCGGGTTTTATTCAGAAAATGAAGCTGCTTTACCCGGAGATTACAGTCGATTTTGATTTGGAGGCAACACATCAACCGATTTCTAAGGTTGTTTCCAGAGAAATAGATATCGCGATAGTGACAGCAAAACCAAAAGATAACTCATTAGTGAGTACAGCATTTTTTGAAGATGAAATTTTTGCAGTGATGCATAAAGAGAATCAATTCGCAGAATTGCCTTACCTCGAACCGGATTCTTTTGTAGAGATGCATTTGATTATTCATTCTTATCCTTTAGAGACAGTTGCTGTTTATGAGCATTTTTTAAAGCCTCGGCATGTGATGCCATATAAGATATCAGCTATTCCATTAACAGAGGTGTCTCTGGAAATGGTTGCTGCTAATATGGGGGTTATGTGTATGCCGAGATGGGGTGCGAATTCTTTTGTGTTGCCAGATGATTTGATTTTCAAAAAAATCCTGAAACAAGGACTAAAGAGAAAGCACTATTTGGTGGTGAGAAAAGAAGATCGGTCTAAACGGTATATTCAGGATTTTATCGCCAATTTTAAAGAGTGTTTTCTGAGGTGAAAATCAGCTATTTTTTGCTGGGAAACAGATATTGATGGATAAATGTAGTTACAAGCTGTAATACAATTTCGGGGGCTTCTTTATGAGGAGTGTGTTTTATGTTTGGGATAATGTGTGTTCGTGTGGTTCCTGAGACTTGTTGATGAATACGTTGAACCTGTTCTATGGTTCCATATTCGTCATCTGCTCCTTGGATAATAAGCGCAGGACAAGAGATCTTCGGAAGAAAATGCTCGATATTCCAGTTTCTGAACTCTGGAGTGGTCCAGGTGCTTGCCCAAGCCCAAAACATAGCTTCTGTTTTAGAGCCGTGATATTTTTGTAATCGAGATTTTAGATTGGTTTCCCGATATAGTTTTTCAGCATCTTTAATTCCTTTTATTGTTATATCTTCTACAAAAATATGCGCGCCTTCTGTTATAATTCCAGAAATTAACTCAGGGTATTGGGCGGCGGCTATTAAGGCAATTGACCCTCCGTCACTATGTCCAAATAAAATAGCATTTTGGCAGCTGTTTTCTCGTAATAACCGGGCTAAAATAGCAGCTTCTATTTCGAGGTAATTACTAGTTCTTCTAGGAGAAGAAAACGCTTTTGATTGTCCATATCCCTGGCGATCATATATCAATACATTGCACTTGGTTAAAGAGCTTAGTTTTTCAGGGAAATCCCGCCAAAGTTCTATGCACCCCAGAGAATCATGAAGGAATACTATAGTGGGAGAATTCGGAGCGTAACTGATTTTTTTTAATGCTAATCCTTTGGTTTCGTTACTTTGATTTGATGCCATGAAAATATGCGCTTGTTTATTGAGATGGAGCAGGTAATATATGGAATTAATTTAGTTGATGTTATAAAGATATGTTTTTTGAATAAAAAAGAGTAACGGAGTCCCTCCTCGGTCTTTTGGAAAATAAAGAGTTAATTAAAACAAAACAAAAGACGTTAAATGTTAAAAGGTAGATTAATGTAAAAACTTGATTTACTATCCAGAGGTTATGGGGTGTTGTCTTCTGTTTAGAAAAAGAATGCTAGGCTAAAATGATGCAAACTAAGGTATTAATGTGTCGAAAATAAGTATGAAAAGTCGTTTTAGGCGTATGAAGAAAATAAATAAGGAATAAGAGATGAAAAAATATTTATGGTTTCAATAATTAAGTGTTTTGTTGTTTTTTGTTTCTTTTTGTAAGTTAAACTTCCTTAAAACAATTGTTAATTTTATACGATTTCCTCTTTTTTAACATTTAATGTTGATAATTAAATATAATTAAGATGAAAAAACGACAAAAACTATTATCGATGCTATCTCTAGGTTTACTAGGGGTGAGTGTGTTATTTACTTCTTGCGAAAAAGATAACAATTTTGAATTAAGTGAAAGTACGGAACTGACAGAAGGGTTCTCGATAGATGCTGATATACCAGATGTGTCTATTGGGTATCCGGATATACCATATGAAGAGGTTGAGATAAATGGAAAGAAGATTGTGGTACAGAGATTACCTGGTAGAGGTTTTATTATTAATAGAGATCAGTTTGTGACTAAGGAAGGTCTTGAAAGGATGGTGGCAAATGAGAAAGCTAATGTAGGGGAAAATGGAATGCCAAGAATATGGACAAATGGGGTTGTGTATTATCAATATGATAACCTTTATGGTCCCCCAAGTCAGACGGTAAAAGATAAAGTAGCTAGTGCTATGAGGTATATTGAGTCGGTAACGAGCTTGAGATTTGTTTTTGGAAAAGGGAATGGTTTTTATATTTCTATAGAGCAAGGAGGAAATGCAGCTGAAGTAGGAATGCGAGGAGCAGGACAGTTTTTTTCAATTAGTAGTTCGGCTTCTTTTGCTACGACTGTGCATGAATTAGGGCATACAATAGGGTTGGCGCATGAACATCAAAGAGCAGATAGGGATAATTATATCGCAGTTAACCCTAACGTTTTAAGGGGGAGATTGAGAGACCAGTATAAGAAAGAAGGGGTTACTTTTGGTAGCTTTGACTGGGACTCTATTATGTTGTATCCATCAAGAAGACAGTCTAATGGAGAATGGGATGTAATAAGAGCTTCAGATCGAAAACCATTTAGATCCAGATTGTCTAATTCTAATTCAGGATTTAGCCAAGGAGATTTGGCGGTTATAAGAGCGTTGTATAACAGATAATTTTTATACTAATTTAGGTAGGGGTACCTAATTTTTGAAAACAGTCTTTTCTTATTGATGAGGAAGGCTGTTTTCTTTTGTTTTTTTAGGGTATTTTATGATCCATGGATTTGTAGAAAAATAATTCCACGGGACATTGGCTATATCAACTTCAGGGTCAATAAACAGACGTCTTTTTTTGCCGTTGATAGAGACTTTGCTATCGATGTATACTTCAATTTCTTTGCCTTGCTGATGATATTCTTTTTTTAAACGTTGAGCAAATTGCCACATCGCATCAGGTTTGGTAGATACTGTTCGGATTTGTTTATTGGATAGGTAGTCACTTTTATTGATGAATACACGTTCATCTTTGTCTTTTTCCTTAATATAGAAATTAGTAATTCCTGCTCGGCTTCTAAGCATCATGCGCCAGCTCATTCGGTGTCCTTCTTCTGTCCATAAGACATCCCCGGGAATGATCCAGTGTCTCAAAGGGAGTGCTATTTGTACCAGAAGGTAGATAAAAAAGACAGGAATAATAATAGTACTGAACTTAGGAATAATTAGTTCGTTTTTGGTGTAAAACGGTTTTTCCTTTAAAAAACGTCGGTTAATAACTTCTCTAGGAAAGAAAAATAAACTGAATGCTAATGACAGGTATGGAAAAATACCAACCTGAAAAACAATGGAATTAAATAAATGAAAAAAGATACTTGCTCCAAAAGCAAGCCATCTTGTTCTTCTCCAGAGGAGTAGTGGAATAATTAATAAATCATATAGTATACCGGTATAAGCAATACTTACATGTGCCCAGTGATTTTGTAACACCTTTCCAATAATAGGGTAATGGGCTTTTGCGGCCATTAAGTTTTTGGGAACGGTAAAATCAAGCCAATCTGGATACCATTTGGCAACTGATCCATAGGTGTATACAATCCACATTTGACCAATGATAAGTAATAAGCACCATCTGGGCATACTGAGCTTTTTCTTGTCGGGATGTTGTTTCGTGTCCAGAGAGTAATAATCAGCAGCAGGCAGGCAAATCATAATACAGCATAAGAGTAGTAGCAGATAGTAGTGATTGTTATAAGAGGATTTTTGCATAAAATACACCCCTGCCCACATTAGAGTATATGCACTCATACTAAGTTTATATCGGTACCCTATCATGACTAATAATCCGAAGATTCCCATGATTGCATAGTAATAGTACATGCCATTTCCTGGTAATGGCTGTAGGAAATCAAATCCTATAAAGTTGAATGTAAAATCAGGAGCAACCAGTGTTCTTTTAATCCATCCAGTAAAAATAGCTCCTATAGCCTCGAGGGCGATCAATAGCCCGAAGATAATCCGAAATACAATAAGAGGACTGTTATCTATATGGGTAAACAACCAACGGTTAATCATAATAAGGAATTAATATAATCTCTGGAGAAATCTTCGTCTTGTTGCATTGCCGCTTTTAGCTCCTCAATAGAATCGAATTTTTTCTCATCTCGGATTCGGGTTAACAGTTCGATTTGTATTTTCTTTTCGTATAAATTAAAAGAAGCATCAAAAAAATGCGTTTCTATAGATTGTTTAGTACCATTTACAGTAGGGTTATTTCCAATATTCATCATGCCAAAACACGTTTTGTTATCGATAATTGATTTTACGATATAAACTCCTTTTTTTGGGATTAATTTATACGGTTCTGGAATGTGTAGGTTGGCAGTAGGATATTCTAATTTTCGTCCTAATTCTTTCCCTTTTACAATTTTTCCGGTAAGCATAAAATTATATCCAAGGTATTTGTTTGCCTTGGTGATATCTCCTTCTAATAAAGCATGCCTTATTTTGGTAGAACTTACTGCTACATCTTCTATGTCTTGTTTACTGATTTCTTCCACTGAGAAATTGTACGTTTTTCCATAGCTGATCAGATCATTAATATCAGAGTTTCTGTTTCTTCCGAATCGATGATCGTATCCTATGATGATGTGTTTGGCATTTAGATTATCCACCAGTATTTGTTCTACATATTCTCCGGCTTTTAGTCTGGAGAATTCCTGGGTAAAAGGGTGAATGACTAAATTGTCTAATCCTGTCTTTTGCAAAATCTGAATACGTTCTTCTATCGTATTTATCAATTTGATCCCGGTATCTTTTTGAAGCACCATTCTTGGGTGTGGGAAAAAAGTAAGAATCAGAGATTCCTGATCGTTTTTTTTTGCAGTTTCTACCAGGCGCTCTATTATTTTTTTATGACCGATGTGTACTCCATCAAAAGTCCCAATGGTAACCACGGATGGAATAGAAGTGTCATATGTATCGGCGGAGTCGTAGCGTTTCAAGAAATGTAGATTTTAGTGTAACTTAGATAAAGGAAAATAACACAGGAAGTAGCATAAAAATAAAACGACCATATGCTTTTGGGGTAGGTGTGTTTAGTTGCGTAGCGAATGTGTTTTATTTTAAACATAATTGGATAAAATTAATGAATTGTTGGGAAAAAACGTATTATTTTCCGTTAAACGTATTCATTGTATTGGCTAGCCCTCCCGAAATAAATGATTTGATTAGTTGAGTTCCTTTATCAAGTCGTTCAGGCATAGCAGCTTCTTCTTCTGAATTCCATTCTCCCAGTACGTAATCAACTTGTCTGCCTTTGTGAAAATCTGCACCTACGCCAAACCGAAACCTTGGGTAGGCAGAGGTGTTTAGTTGGGCTTCGATATCTTTTAGTCCATTATGCCCGCCGGAACTTCCTTTTCCTTTTACACGAATAGTACCAAAAGACAGGTTGATATCGTCAGTGATAATCAATAGGTTCTCAATGTTTATTTTTTCTTTGGTTAACCAGTATTTGACTGCTTTTCCGCTGAGATTCATATATGTATTTGGCTTGAGGAGCGTAATCGTTCTTCCTTTGTGTTTGAACTTAGAAATATCCCCTAATTTTTCAGTTTCAAAAGAGATGTTTTCTTCTTTTGCTAGGGCGTCTAGTATTTTAAAACCGATATTGTGTCGGGTATTTTTATACTTAGGACCAATATTACCTAAGCCGACAATTAGAAATTTTTTCATGAGATCTTCTGAGGTTTCCGAAAGGGGTTGTTTGGAAAATATTTTTTTTAAAAAGGAAAACATATCGATGTTTTGGGTAGGGGGTAAAATGATCTGATAAGTTTATAGAAATATAGTTAAAAAACAAAAAGAGCATTCTGATCTTAGAAGATATTCAGAATGCTCTTTTTAATAATATAAACTAAGATTTTGCTTATGCAGCATCCTCTTCTGCTCCTTCTTCCTCTTCCTCAGCAACAGCATTACGAGATGTCTTCACTTGACAAATAACAGTGTTGTCAGGGTGTAAGATTGTGTAGTCTTCACTAGCTACATCAGTAACATATAATTTGTTTCCGATTCTTAACTCTGTAATATCTCCCTGAATTACGTCAGGAAGCTTTGATGCTAATCCTTTTACTTTGATACGACGTAAGTTGAAACGCAATACCCCTCCGGCACGAACTCCTCTTGAGTTTCCTGTAGTTTCGAATGGGATTTCCATTGTGATTGGCTTGTCGTCAAAGATCTGAACAAAATCAATGTGTAAGATTTTGTCTGTTACAGGATGGAATTGAATATCCTGAAGGATAGCATTGATGGTTGTTCCATTATCCAATACAATTTCCACGGTATGAACGTCTGGAGTGTACACTAAGTTTTTAAAAGCAATTTCTGGTGCTGAAAAGTGTACAATAGTGTCTCCACCGTAAATAACACAAGGTACCTGTCCAGCATTACGTAAGGCTTTAGTTGCTTTTTTACCTACGCTTTCTCTTTGAGATGCATTGATTGTTAATGACTTCATTTTGATATATATTAATGTTTATTAATTACATAAGAAATTTAGAGCTGATTGATTCGTTGTGGTGTACTCGGTACATCACATCGGCAAATAAATCTGCACATGATACAACTCTAATTTTTTTAGATTCTTTTTTTAATGGGATTGAATCGGTTACAATTAGCTCTTCCAGTTTAGATCCTTCGATTCTTTCATAAGCACTTCCTGATAGGATAGGGTGTGTACAAATTGCACGAACACTTTTTGCACCTCTTTCAATCATTACATCGGCAGCTTTTGTCAATGTTCCGGCAGTATCTACCATATCATCAACTAAAACCACATTTTTTCCCTCTACATTTCCAATAAGCTCCATATGAGAAATTATATTGGCCTTTTCTCGCTGTTTGTAACAGATTACTACGTCACTTGACAGTGCTTTGGAGTATGCGTATGCTCTTTTTGATCCTCCCATATCAGGTGATGCAATCGTAAGATTGTCTAAATTCAGAGACTGTAGATATGGTAAAAATATAGTAGAAGCAAAAAGATGATCAACTGGTTTCTCGAAGAATCCTTGAATTTGAGCTGCATGTAAATCCATAGTGATAATTCGTGTAGCTCCAGCTGTCTCTAACGTTTTAGCGATTAGTTTTGCAGCGATAGGAACTCTCGGCTTGTCTTTTCGATCCTGACGAGCCCATCCGTAGTATGGTAAAACAGCAGTAATATGTCTTGCAGAAGCTCTCTTAGCGGCATCTAACATTAATAACATTTCCATTAAATGATCAGAGTTCGGATGTGTTGATCCGATAATAAAAACTCTGGCTCCTCTTACAGATTCTTCAAAAGAAGGTTGAAACTCTCCATCACTGTAAGTAGACGTAATGACATTACCTAATGTGGCACCATATGAAGCTGCAATTTTTTCTGCTAACTCTGTACTCTGACTACATGCAAAAAACTTTGCCTCAATTGCTGTTTTTGACATAGGGTTTAAAGTGTTGTGTTGTAATTATTTAAAACTAATTTTTGTAAAAACGAGCTGCAAATTTATAAATTTATTTGAAGAGTAACTCTTATTTTATTACTTATTTTATGGAAAGAAAGAAATATTTTTATAATTTTGCCGACCGATAAGATGCTCGAGTGGCGGAATTGGTAGACGCGCTGGATTCAAAATCCAGTTCTTTCGGGAGTGTGGGTTCGATTCCCACCTCGAGTACCAGATAAAAAAACCTTCTGTTTTCAGAAGGTTTTTTGTTTTTTGAAGACATCTTCACAAGGTCAATTTATTCTGCCTCATCATACTTTTATTTTCTTAATTCTTCCCAATTAAAAGTATAGAATACTAATGTTCACTTTCTGAAACTTTAATGCACTGTTCTTTAGAGGAGCTATGTCGTTTCTCATGCATTTTCCTCTTTACGTAGGTTATATTCCGTCATACGTAGAAGAGGCGCTGCTTTAATTTTTACTTTTGATTTAAAGCCATTCTAAATTACGCTTTAAAACCTAGTCACTCAATGATTTCATTTGCAGGACAATAGCATAAAATTATTAAAGTAACTTTCTATTTTTTCTTTACACAATGATGCATGATAATAAGAAATCAAAGACCCCAAATGTTATATCAAGAAAAAAGAATATACCTCCTCTTATAGGGTATATTACGTCTGAAGAAATAAAAAATATTCAAAGCAAAACAGACAAATTAGGAGAGAGAGGGGTTGGTATTTCCTTTTTCTCTTTTGAACATGTGATTACATCTTCGGATTGGAAGTGTTTAAAAAATAAAGCACAGCAATATGAAATAGATTTGTGTTCACTATTCCTAAATAGTTTGATCCCGATTTTGGAAAGATGGAGTTCCCAAAGCTCTTTTTTAGTTGAAACGTCTATTCTTCCTTCAGAGGAAGATCTCCCATTTGCAGAGCAGGTACTGATTGTTCAAAAAACGCCCTGGATTACGATAACAAAATACATAGAGGAGCAACTACAGAATGAAATAAGAGCAGTAGATGCAGAAAATGGCATTCCTATTAGTATTAGATCTAATTTGTGGACAATGCCTCAGGTAGAAAATGATGAAAAAGGTCTTTTGTGTTCGATTGTAGAAAATGATAGAGGAATAACTGTGTGTTGGGAAGTTGATTCTCGTTTTTTCGAAGAGAGAAAGGTACATGAAATGTTTACTTCATGGATATCTTTACTGGACTGGTTACAAGATGAAGAATGGGAAAAACCATTACCAGATATTTTACCAGTGAACCAACGAGAAGTTAGGAACTCGATAAATAATACCCAGATACCTATTGTAAAAAAGACGTTACATCACGACTTTTTTTTACAACCAACTAGAAATATAGCCTTACAATATTATAATGAAGAAGGAAATTATGAGCAGTTGACATATGAAGCATTAGCTCATAAAGTACTTTCTCTGGCAGCAACCTTACAAGCCAAAGGGGTAAAAAAAGGAGATCTTGTAGGAATTACAATTCCCAGAGGTCCCAATCAGATTATAGCCGTAATGGGAATTGTATCAATAGGGGCAGCTTATGTTCCTATTGGGGTTAATCAACCGATATCAAGACAGAGAACAATTCACCAAATAGGAGAGATTAAACATGTAGTTGTTACTCCCGAATATGAAGAGAAAATAGGATATCCGGCGATTCAGACAATCTCAGTAACAGATTTGAATCATGGGGTATTTGATTTGACATCTGTAGATATATCAACCGATGAATTAGCTTACGTCATTTTTACATCAGGTTCTACAGGGGCACCCAAAGGAGTAGAAATTACACATGAAGCAGCCTATAATACTATTCAAGATATAAATAAGCGGTTCTTAGTGACAGAAAAAGACAAAGCCCTTGCCTTATCAGCATTGGATTTTGACTTATCGGTATATGACATTTTTGGATTATTGTCAGTGGGAGGTTCTCTTGTTTTATTATCTGAGCAAACAAGAAGAGAGGCGACCATTTGGCGGGAGATGATAGAACGACATAAAGTAACTTTATGGAATTCTGTTCCGGCCTTGTTAGAAATGCTATTGATTAGTAATGTAGAAAAAAGTGAACTGTCTTCGCTGAGATTGGCAATGGTTTCAGGAGACTGGGTTGGTTTAGACCTTTTAGAATGTTTGGAAAAGGTGGCGCCACAAACAAAACTTTTTGCTTTGGGAGGAGCTACAGAAGCAGCTATTTGGTCCAATGTTTTTCCGGTAACCGAGGTGGCTTCAGGATGGAAATCAATTCCTTATGGAACCCCGCTGGAGAACCAATGCTACCGGGTAGTAGATTCATTGGGAAGAGATCGTCCCAATGGAGTTCCTGGAGAATTATGGATAGGAGGTAGTGGAGTTGCTAGAGGTTACTTGGGAAATCCAAAGCTTACAGCTGAACGATTTATTGTAGAAGGGGAGCAACGTTGGTATAGAACAGGAGACTTAGGACGTTATTGGGAAAATGGTACTCTGGAGTTTTTAGGGAGAGAAGACCGTCAGGTAAAACTTAGAGGGTATAGAATAGAATTGGGAGAGATAGAAGTAGCGCTCAAAAAAAATGAAGGAATCGATCAGGCAATTGCTTCGGTCGTGTCAAGAGAACAGGTACAGCACCTGGTAGCAGCAGTTGTTTCTACTCTTCCACAAGGAACTGTTTCTTCCGAACAAAAAGGAGTATCTGGTGCAATCCAGAAATTCAGACAAAAAGAAATTACAAAGCAATCAGAAGTAATAGAAATGTTTTTATACCGATTGCTGAAAATAGATAATTTATTACTAGAAAAAGAACAATGGAACCCGATCGCTACGCTTGATATTTCTGAAGAACACCATAGAGTAGTACAGATGTGGATGGAGTGGTTATTAACTAGGGAATTACTGTATTTAGAAGGCAATTCTTATAAACCCGGAAAAAGATTCTATGAGGTCTACGAAAAGGTATCAGAGAAGCTGACAGAGAAAACAGAAAACGATTCCTCGTTACTAGTAAAAGTTGGAGCACAGTTAGGAAAAAGAATACTGGATTATAAAGCAATTTTAGCAGGAAAACTAGAAGCAGCTGTTTTATTAGATGATGCCGTTTTGTCTCCTGAGTATCTATCCGTAAATGACCCTGGAACTATTAAGGGAATAGATATAATTGCTGAAAAAATTAAGAAATTATCTTTTTCCAAAAAGAGACCAGTACGGGTGGCTGTATTAGGAGGAAGAACAGGAGTAATGACAGTTCGGTTAGCCAAACAATTAACAGCAGAAGAAATGCATTGCACATTACTTGATACCGCTCCTTCAATGATTGCAATGGCAAAACAAAACCTTAGGGAGTTTTCTTCTTATGTAGATTGTCAAAAAATACATAAAAACAATATAACCGAAGCGTACCGATACCATTTTGATATTGTTCTAGCGATTAATGCACTGCATAGATATGAATGTATTGATGAAGGGCTTGGACTGGCAACTTTATTGGTTAATAATGGAGGAAAAATATTAGCATTAGAACATGCGGCATTGAGTCCGATAGCGATGGTGACTTCTTCTATTTTGGATAGAGGGTATGTAGATTTTGAATATGAAAGAAAAGTCAGATATAATCCAATGCTGACAGGAAAACAATGGAGTGAGTTTTTTGTGAAAAAAGGGTTGCTAGATGTACAATATGAAGGAATTCCTGATTCTTTTACAGAAATAATAGAAGCACAGAGTTCAGAGGATAGAAAACTACTTTTTCCAAACTCGATTTTAGAAGAATTGTCGTGCAAGCTTCCAGAGCATATGATACCGGAACAAATAGCAATTCTACCTGTCTTTCCATTGACATCTAACGGAAAAATTGACAGGCTGTCTATTGCTGAATCATTTGATTTCCAGGAAGAAATTTCTATAGAAGAAACCCCTGAAGAAGGTGTGGAAACAGAAATAGCTTCTATGTGGCAGGAACTACTTCAGGTAACTAATATTGGCAGAAACCACAGTTTTTTTAAGATTGGAGGTGATAGTTTGTTGGCGACCCGGTTCCTGGCTATGGTAAAGGAACGATATGAGATAGAATTATCACTTAGAGCAATGTTTGAAACTCCTGAGCTAAGAGATGTAGCAGCGATCATAAAGGATAAATATTCTGAGCTATGCGAAACAATGGAATTAATGGAAGAAGGGGAGATATGATAGGAGTAATAGGAGGATACGGAGCTGTCGGAATAGCAGCAGTACAGATATTAAAAAAATGGAATAGATATCCATTAAAAATAGGAGGCAGGAATCCTGAAAAAGCTAGAGAAAAGCTAAAAAAAGAATTCCCGGATGTCAGGTGGTCGTATGTCGATGTCTTTAATGATACTAGTATTGCTGATTTTGCAAAGGATTGTATAATCATTGTCAATTGTGTTGGTCCTTCTCATAAGGTGTCTTCCAGAGTAGCAAAAGTATGCTTGTCATTAAATTGTCATTTGGTAGATGCAGGAATTGATAAAGTATTGGAGGAGATGAATGCTATCGACGCAGAGACCTGTATCCGATATGGAGCAGGAATGACCCCTGGATTAACCGGAATTTTGCCACAATGGTTGGCATCAGAATTTGATTCGGTAACTTCATTACAAATGTATACAGGAGCTCTGGATACGTTTACTCCTTCAGGAGCAGAAGATTATCTGGTAGGAGTGTTGGACACATCAAATGAACCATTGGCAGCATGGAGAGATGGTCAGAAACGACAAACTGCCTCAAAAAGAAAATCTGCAGTACACCTTCCCTTTTTTCCTCGAGAAGTTTCCGTATTTCCTTTTTTTGATAAAGAATCATTGTTGGTGGCTAATGCGCTAAAGCTTGTAAATGGAGATTGGAGTTTAGTGATCGATGGAGAACATGCTCCGGAAGTACTTAATGAAGTTCGGCTACAGTTTGAAAATGACCCTGTGAAAGCAGTAGAGAAGTTATGTATGGCAGCTGCGTTAGACTTAGAAGGTAGGAAATCATACTGTAATATATTATTACAATTAGACGGACTAAAAGATACTACAGATAAAACAGTAACAGCGTTGTTACAAACGGAGAATGTTTCCCAATTAACGGGTACAATAACGGCTCTTGTGAGTATGGCTGTGTTAGAGCAAGAAGTTACCCCGGGAATTGGTCCAGCGGCATCTATTCCCGAACCTCAAAAAATAATAAAGCGTTTACAGAACTCAGGGATATTAAAACAATTTATAGTACTAGAAGCATCTATCGAATCTCTATGTGAAGAAGTGGAAGGGGAGATCTAGAATTAAGAAATAAGATTTTGATTGTAGATAGGGAGCTTTTTTATCAAATACAATAAAACTATTGGTTTTGATAGAAAAGAGGTCTATTAAATAATAAATAAAAGTAAATGAAACCTAATAAACTAAAAGCGATTGTTTGTGGTGCTACATTTGGTCAGTTTTATCTGGCATCATTAAAAATATTACAAGATCATTTCGAGGTTGTTGGTCTGTTATCCAGAGGGAGTGATCGATCTAAAAAATGTGCAAAACAATATGGGGTACCACTATTAACAAGTATTAAAGAAATACCAGATACTGTTGATTTAGCCTGTGTGGTTCTAAGATCAGGAGTAATGGGAGGAGAAGGAACAAAACTATCTCTTACCTTATTAGAAAAAGGAATTCATGTGCTCCAGGAGCATCCGGTTCATCATAAAGACCTGGCAGCTTGTTTACGGGCAGCTCAAAAGAATAAAGTTCTGTTTAGAACCGGGGATCTTTATATACACCTGCCTGAAGTTAGACGGTTTATTACTTGTTGTAGAAGTTTGTCAAAACAACAAAAACCAATATATATAGAAGCAGCGTACGCATCGCAAGTGTCATACCCGTTATTACATATTTTATCAGAAGCATTGACAACCACCCGTCCCTGGAGTCTGGATCAAGTTTCAAAAACAAAAGGACCTTTTCAGGTGCTAACTGGAGTAGTAGGAGGAGTTCCGTTGATCTTAAGAGTTCATAACGAAGTAAATCCTAATGATCCAGATAATCATTTGCATTTATTACATCGGATTACCATTGGTTTTGAAGGAGGGAGTTTATCATTAACGGATACGCATGGACCAGTCGTCTGGAATCCAAGAATGCACGTCCCGGAAGATGTTGGTACGATGAAAGAATTATCAGAAGCGGAAGCCTCTTTCCTTACTGCTAATAGTGTAGAAATATTAGGAAAACATACACCATTAAGCTACAGGGAGATATTAACCAAACAATGGCCTGCTGCTATCGGAGTTGATTTATTAGAAATTAAGGAAGGAATTGTCACGGGAACAAAATTTCAGACTAAATCACAAAATGAACTGCTAATTTCCAAACAGTGGCAGGATATAACAAACATGTTGGGGTATCCTTCTATGGTACCAAATAGTGTACACCAGCCTTTATCTGTATCGACCATATTAGAAGCAGGAGAAGAAAAGAGTCAGGCAGAACTTTTGTATGAAAGGTAGTGTTAGACATTACTACAGCAGAAGTATTCTGTCGGATTGGATCATATACCCTATATAATAAAGAATAATAATTATGTTACAATGTAGTCACATCCTTTGCAAAGTAGATAATATCCATAAACTAGTAGAAGATTATACAAAATTAGGTTTCTCTCTAATTTGGGGAAGCCGGAAAGAAAAAGCACATAATGCCTTGCTGTGGTTTGAAGAGGGACCTTATATAGAATTCTTTCAGCTGCCCAAAAAATTTGAGGTCTTAAGTTACCCTTTAAAGATGTTTTACGGTCGGGGAGCAGGGGATAGATGGACTAAATGGTCTAAAAGCCCTGAGGGGTGGTGCGATATGGCTTTGGAGAGTCAAGAAACAATACTTGCTACTTCTTTTATGCCTCCAGTTGATTTAAAAGCCATAAAAAAAGAGATGGATAAGACAGGAGTTCGCTCTTCCAGAATAATAAAAAACAAAAGAGTTAGCCCGGAAGGAGTAAAAATAAAGTACAGTATTTTTTGTCCAAATGCAACAGGATTTCCTTTTGTTTTTTCTGGATATGATTCCCCTCAAAAACCTGAAAAAATCAAACACCCAAATGGAGCTACGAAGATCAATTGGGTTAAGATGGGTGTCGATAGTACATATACTGAAGAATTTCACCATTTGATAAGAACAACTCCTTTTATCAAAACCATACCAGATACAGAGACGAAAGTTTTTGAAGTTGGGCTAACAGGGTTGCGAAATGAATTAGACCCTCAATTATTACACGGAGCAGTATTTAAAACCTCTTGACTTTCTTTCCAAAACAAATACATTTTTTAAACGCACATCAAGCCATGTTAACAAACACTATTACAACAGCAGATTTATTACTAAAACTCAGAAATGAAGGAATTAAATTGTGGGAAGAAGGAGGAAAACTTCGTTATAAAGCACCACAAGGGGTCTTGAAAAAGGAAGATATAGAAGAGTTAAAACAGCACAAAGAAGCAATTATTTCTTTACTTCAGGCAGAACAAAAACAAGTGACAATTGTATCAAATCCCGAAAAAAAATATACCCCTTTTCCACTAACAGATGTGCAGTCTGCTTATCTGTTAGGAAGAAACGAAGTGTTTAATTACGGGGGGGTTGCATGTCATATTTATATGGAACTCACCTATGATAATTTAGATCCTTTACAAACGGAAAAGGTATGGAATCAATTAATTGCCAGACACGAAATGCTTCGGGCTGTAATAGATAAAGAAGGATACCAACAAGTGTTGGAAGAAGTACCTGAGTTTAAAGTAACTTATATAGATGCCAAGGGGAAAGAAGAAACAACTTGTACAGCTATATTGGAGGAAATTCGAACAGAAATGGGGCATCGTGTATATGAAACAAGTCAATGGCCACTATTTGATATTCAGGTAACTCGTACAAATAAGGTATCCGTATTTCATTTTTCAATAGAGTTTTTAATAGCAGATTGGGCTAGTATATGGATGTTACTGTCAGAATTTGAAAAGCTATACAATTATCCCAAGACAGTATTGCCAGAGATTCATTTAAGTTTTAGAGATTATTTAATAGGAGAAAGAGGACTGAGGGAAACTACTTCTTATGCAAAAGACAAGCAATATTGGATGCATAGAATTCAGGAAATTCCCGGAGCTCCTGATCTCCCAATGGCAAGAAACCATGTCCCTTCCGGGAAAGGGCATTTTACAAGGCGTTTTGTGAAACTTACTACAGGAGAATGGAACGAGTTAAAATCATACTGTCAGCAATTAGGAGTTACCCCCACAACAGTTGTTATGACTGCATATGCAGCAGTAATTGAACGGTGGAGCAAGACAAAGGATTTTTGTCTGAACCTTACAGTGTTAAATCGCTTGCCATTGCATGAAGAAGTTAATGCTATTGTAGGAGATTTTACTTCTGTGAGTTTGTTACAAATAAACTGGAAATCAGAAGAAACGTTTCTGGAAAGAATAAAAAAAATCAGTAACCAATTGTTTGATGATTTAGATCACAGGTTGTTTTCTGGAGTGGAGGTAATAAGAGAAATTACACGCCAGAGAGGAAGAGGAGAAGCATTAATGCCTTATGTGTTTACCAGTGCAATTGGATTAACCAATCCGGAAGAAGGAAATCAGATAAAAGGAAAATTGAGTGGTCATGGAATCAGTCAGACCCCACAAGTATTTATTGATTGTCAGGCAATGGATACGGTAGAAGGACTACATGTGAATTGGGATATTAGAGAAGGTGTTTTTCCAGAAGGAGTAATTGATGATATGTTTCATGCTTTTTCAGAGGTATTACGAAAGCTGGTGCATGACAAAAATTGCTGGGAAGACAGAACAGTTGTTGCTTTACCCGAATGGCAAATCATAGAAAGAAATGCGATTAATGCTACAGAAAAAGATATAGCAGACAAAACACTGCATCATCAGTTGGTAGAAAGTATTAAAAACACACCAGAAGCGATTGCAGTTATTGATAATGGGCAAAAGATATCCTATGGCGAAATAGGAAAAAGAGCTACCGCATTAGCAAATAAGTTACTGGAGTTAGGGTGCAAACCTCAGGATCGTATAGCAATTTCCTTAGAAAAAGGCATGGAACAAATTATTTCAGCAGTTGCGATACTTTCAGTAGGAGGGGTTTATGTGCCGATTGATGTTTTTCAACCAGTAGAAAGAAGAAACCATATGTTGCACCATGCAGAAATCCGTTTTGCAATTCTTCATGAAGAGAATTTAACAACCTGGAAAGATATAGAAAATACAATTCCACTTATCCCTGTAGAAACAATAGAATCTTCATCAGTAATTAATTTACAGGTTACTAATAATACCTCTTTACCAGCATATATAATTTACACATCCGGTTCTACCGGACTTCCCAAAGGAGTTGTTATAAGTCATAAAGCGGCTGTTAATACGATTACTGATATCAATAATCGTTTTGGGGTAACAAGCAGTGATACTGTATTAAGTCTGGCACAGCTTGGTTTTGATCTGTCTGTTTATGATATTTTCGGGTTGCTTTCAGTAGGAGGAACACTGGTGATCCCATCTAAAGAAAGACAAACAGACCCATCTCATTGGGCAACATTGATTCAGGAATATGAAGTTACTGTTTGGAATACAGTACCGGCAATTATGCAGATGCTGGTAACGTATTTAGAAGCAGAAAAAGATACGGTTTTATCGACTCTTCGGTTAGCGCTGTTATCTGGGGATTGGATACCACTTACATTACCAGATAGTATGAAAAATATCATTCCGGATATTGAGGTGATAAGTTTAGGAGGAGCTACCGAAGCCGCTATTTGGTCCATTCACCATGTATATCAGGGAATAGAAGAAGATTGGAGTAGTATTCCATATGGAAAACCTTTGGCGAATCAAGGATTCAGAGTGTTAGATGGTCATTTATCTGATTGTCCCGTTTGGAGTACAGGAGATCTTTACATTACAGGGGTAGGATTAGCAGATGAATATTTAAATGATAAAGAATTAACGGAAAATGCTTTTTTCTTTCATCCTGTAGATGGACAACGATTGTATAAGACAGGAGATTTAGGACGCTATACTCCAGGAGGAGAGATAGAGTTTTTAGGTAGAGAAGATCATCAAGTAAAGATAAGAGGTCATCGAATCGAACTTGGAGAAATAGAAGCTGCATTGGTGAAACATCATAATGTGAAAGAAGCTGGAGTTGTAGTTGCCGGAGGGAGGGAGAACCAATCTCTATTTGCAGTAGTTGTGATACAGACACAAAAAGAAAATCAGGAAAAAGAACTCATTCAATATGTGAGAACCCAAATTCCTGAATATATGGTTCCAGCCCATATTCAGGTTGTAGAGGTACTTCCGGTAACAAAAAATGGAAAAATAAATAAAAAAGAGATCACTCGTTGGGCATCGGATTTTCATACTAATGCTTCTCTGACACATGATGATGATTCCATGAATGAATTAGAAAGTTCTTTGGCAATACAATGGAAAGATACATTAGGAATTTCCGCAATAGGAAAAAGACAAAGCTTTTATGATTTGGGAGCAGACTCATTGGTGATGGCACAGATGGCTGGGAAATTAAGAGACCAATTACGAGATGATGTAACGTATAATGAAATTCCTTATGATGCATTGCTAAGACAAATGCTGAACTTTCCTACAATTGAGTCTTTGGCACTTTTTATTGAAGAAAAAAGGGCAGGAAAGATAGATAAATCTTCTACGGATGAACAGGATATTACAGCAGGGAGTAATGGTGTATTAACATATTATGGAGATAGTACGAATGGGCCTCTGAGAGTTATTTTTCATGCAGGTATCGGAACAATGAACTGCTTCCTGCCAATGTTAGAACAATTAAAAAAAGAAGATTACGGTCCTATAGTAGGGGTAACTGTAAAAGATACAGACTTGTATTGCGAGCACGATCCATATCAATTAATAGAATCAGTAGCAGAAGATTATGCAAATCGCCTGATAGAGACCGGACATAAAGAAATGCAGTTGATTGGATATTGTATGGGAGGACAATTCGCAATTGAGGTCGCTAGAAGATTATTAGAGCAGGAGATAGAGGTTGTCGATATGGTATTGATCGATAGTCATCCAGTATATGTGGATGTAAAAGATGACCTGGTAATAGAATCACTATTTGTCCCTAATCTGAATATTTCGATGGTACAGGCAGGATTCAGAGAGGTAAATCCGATGGATGTAGCCAGAGGATTTATACAAATTATCGAAGAAAATAAAGGTGTAATTCCAGATGGAGCTGCAAGACAATTGCATGGAGATGAAGGGCTTGTTAGCGTAAGTGAACTATTTACAGAATTGGAAAATTGTACCATGAGAGAGCGATTTACCAGCTATGTAGATACGATTGCTAGCATTACAGGAGAAAACATGGAAGTTGAGATGGCAGAAGGTTTATTCAAAGTATATAGACAGAGTTATCTTGCTTCTACGTTTACACCACTTCCATATATGGGAGATATCAGATTCCTTAATGCAGCAGGAAATTCAGGATTCTTGCCGGGAACAGATGAGAAGACAATTGCGTATTGGAGAGAAGCGTGTCTGGGAGAGATGACAGTTGAGGAAATAGGAGGCGATCACTTCTCATGTATAGAACCACCTCATTTGGATGATTTAGTGCCTAAAATCTCAGCACCGTTTCTAAACCAATAAACAAACCATACAAATGAATAATCAAAAACAAAAACAATTTATACTTACCGGAAAAATGTGGCCGGTTATGTGGAAACTCTCTTGGCCTGCAATAATTGCCATGGTTTTATATGGACTCAATGTGCTGTTAGATGCTATTTTTGTAGGAACCTTTGTCGGGGAAAAAGCCTTGGCAGGAGTTTCTATTGTATACCCTTTGTCGTCTTTTACGATGGGGATAGGATCTTTGATAGGAGTGGGAGCAGGCTCGTTATTAAGCATTGCTTTGGGAATGAATGATGAAGCAACACAAAAAAAACTATTAGGAAACCTAAACTCTTTGACATTGGTAGGTACTGCCATATATATGATTCCTGCATTTATTTTTGCAGAACCGCTAGTGAAGATGATGGGAGGGGAAGGGATTCCATTGGCATTTGGAGTTTCTTACTTCAAAATAACAGTAATAAGCTCGCTATTTTGGATATATGGGCTTGCTGCCAATATGGTTGTTCGAGCCGAAGGTAAAATGAAAACTGCAGCAGTAATGATGGCTGGAGGGTTGTTGATTAATACAGTATTTAACTATGTTTTCGTAGTAGTGATGGAATATGGAGTAGAAGGAGCAGCATGGGCATCAAATATCGGAATGTTGGTTTATGCTGTGCTGGGCTTCTTGTATTTCACAAGTAAAAAAACCTCTTTTCCGTCATTTCCAAGAACAATATATTGGGATCGTGCGATTATCAAGTCGATATTTTCTATGGGGGTTCCATCTTTAATTATGACAGTAATGACCATTGTACAGGCTATTGTTATTTTTAATGCCATTTCATCTTATGGGACAATCTTTGAATTAGCATTTTATGGTGCTGCCTTTAGAATATTAAACTTTTTAATGACTCCAATCTATGGATTAATGAGAGCTCTGCAACCCGTTATTGGGATTAATTATGGAGCTAAACAATTTCATCGTGTTATTAAGAGTTTTTGGATTTTTACCATTGCAGGAGTGTTGATTATACTTCCTTTCTGGCTGTTGATGATGGCAGTCCCTAAACTAGTATTAAGTACGATGTTGGAGCAAGGAAGTTTAACTAGTGAAAGCATTTTCAATTTTAGAATATTTATTTCTGTTCTCCCTCTACTACCGGTTGTTTTTATGGCAATGACATTCTTTCCGGCAATTGATAAAGGAAAACCTGCTGCTGTGATTGGATTGGTAAGACAATTGATATTTTATGTTCCAGTGATGCTTATTCTTCCTGCAATGTTTGGCACTCAATGGATTTATTTAGGATCAACTATAATCGATACAGTTATCATCGCATATACACTAACATTATTGTTGTTGGAATTCAGAAGATTAAGAGAGGATAAACAGGTCCCCCTAATGCAAGGAGCGAATGCATGACAGTAAATTATCTCAGTCTAAAGGTAAACAGATAGTGTCATTACATAAGAAATAATGTTAGTTGGAGTGAGTCCTAGAGCATTTACATCTTTAATATTGAAATAATTAATGTACCCCCTTATCAATAATGTTAATTTATAGATAAGGGGGGATCTTTTTTAAGCTTCGGTTTTGTTATTCAATAACGTTTGCTTGTAACAATGTTTGAAGAAGGGCGATATAATTTTTGCCTAACTGTTGGACAAAAAAATGATCTCCGGCGAATTCTTGGATGTCAAACTCTCCGGTGGTAACCTCTTTCCAATGCACCATAATTTCTTTAGTTGCGTCTTTATCTTTATTGGCAGCGTGCGCTACAATAGAAGCAGTAATTTTTTGGTTTTTATAAGTAAAACTTTCATGAAGTCTTAAGTCTCCCCGTATCATTGGAAGTAAGAATTGGATCATTTCCTTATTTTCCAGTATTTCTTTAGGCGTTCCGTTTAATACTTTTAATTCCTCAATCAGCTTCTCATCATTGAGCCAACTATGCAAGGTAGAAGGATCAGGCATATGTGGGGCATGTCTTCCCGCAATAATAATCTTGTCAGGTGATAACTGATGATGATGTTCTAATTGATATGCCAGTTCGAATGCAATAGCTCCCCCCATACTATGACCAAAAAAGTAAAAAGGAATAGTAGGAGTAATAAAAGGAAGAATGATGGTAACCAGCTCCGGTATCAATATGGAAAAATCCTCAATAAGGGGATCCATAATTCTAGTACCTCTGCCAGGGAGTTCGATAGGAATAAAAGACACAGAAGTATCTGATAGTGCCCAATCTTTATAAGCGGTTGCACTTCCTCCTGCATAATGAAAACAGAAGACATTGACAGAAGCAGTTTTCGTATCCGGGATTCCATAAGGGAACCATTTTGCTATATTTTTCACACGATTAAAGTTAGATGATTTGTTAATTACTTATCCATAAGGGAAAGTGTTTGATATTCGAAGTTTTCCCACTGTGTTGTTTGTATTAATTGTTGAAGCATTTGGTGGTAAGCAGTGACCATTTCTTCGATCCAATCAGGATCAAAAACATGCTCTACAATATCCCAATTAATATGAATATGACCGTTTCTTTCGTATACTTGATGATCCATTGCTACTTGTGGAGTTTGGCTGATAGCATATACTTCTTTAAGTTCATTAGGGTAATAGGTTTGATTTTCAGTAGTATCACCAAATAGAAGACTGGTAAATACAATTGGCATGATTGCTTTTCCAGGAGTGTTTTTACTAAGCCTTCTTAATAAGTCTACACCGTTTTGCGTGCGATATTCTACCGCTTTCCACAGTTGATCTTGTACAGCAGCAACCTCTTCCAGAAAAGAAATATTTGTTTTCTTCTCATAAGAAATAAGAGTAATATTGGTAAAATCCCCAATAATTTTAGGAACCTCTTTATGAATAGGTAGCCGATTAAAAATAGTCAGATTTATGGTAAAGTCTTTATTAGTGCTCCATTCGGATAATACTTTCATAAAGATGGTGCATACCACTGCGGAAGGAGTGAATCGGTATTCTTTTATTTTTTGTGAAAAGATGCGAGATTCTGTCGTATTAAGTACAATTTTCCATCGTTTAAATGAAGGTTGTTTAATAAGGTGATAAGGCGTTTTTAAAGGGAGCTCAGGAGCAGGAGGCAATTTCTTTAATTGAGTATTCCAAAATTCCGTGGCTTCTTTGATATTACTATGCTGCAATAACCATTCTTCTTCCTGAAGCAGGTAGTCTTTAAAACTAAATGCTGGTTTTTGAATTTGAACCCCATTATAAGTGGCAAATAACTCCTGAATAATCATCTCCGTACTGGAGGCATCCAATAACAAACAATCAAGACTAAAATGTAGTCGGGATCGTTGATCATTGATTTGGCTTATTTGCAGATGAAACATAGGCCAGCTTCCTAATTCGTATTTATGGTGAGACCATTGTTCCCGGATGGAAGTTAATTCTTCTTCTTGCGCAATAACAGATACCGGGATTTCAAAGTAAGGAGTTTGCTTCATTAGTTGCTGGCTGGCATCACTATATATTTTTGTGCGTAGCATCTCATGTCGTTTGATGACCTGATTCCATGATATTTCCAGTTTTTTAGGTTCCAGTTTGTTGCATTCTAGTTCGATATAATAGTGCGTGTTGATATTCCCTAATTCGAAATCAGAAGAACGTCCCAACATATATGCGAGTTGAACAGGTGTGAGTCGAAAAGGTTCATGTTTTTTTATGATACGGGACAGTTGTTTTTTCTCTGCAGTATCAGAAAGAAGAGCGATTAATGTGGTTTTATACCTTTTTAACTCTAAAAGTAGCTCTTTAGTGATGGTTCCTTGTGGAGCCTTATATTTTAATTGTTGTTCTTTCAGATATAAAGTTATTCCTTGATCATAACAGTTGGTCAATAACTTTTTAGCGGACTCTAAGGCGGTTGCATCTATGGAAGAAATAGAAGGAAGTGTTGCCTCATTTGAATTGATGCCACTTCCGATTAGAGAATTTAGATAATAGTGATCGATTGTAAGACCAAATGCATCAGACAAAGATTGTAGATTATAGGAATTTAGAGGAGTACTCCCTATTTGAAGAGAAGTACCCCCAGCAGACAATACCTGACTAATGGATCCGCTCTCCATAAAGCAAAACTGTAATGACTTCTCCTTGTGTAGTGGATAAATAGCTTTGAGGTCGGCAATAAAATGAAGCAAAAATGAAGCATGAGGATGCTGCTTTTTGATTTCTGTGATGGTTTCTTCTGAAAGCGAGCTAATTTTTCGAAGAGAGGGATCTGTCATACGTAGATAATAATTCCCAGCCTCTATATGTTCAATACTATTTGGAAGTATGCTTAGGTATATTTGTATAGGATATGCCTCATCTTTAGCCTCAAACCCTATTTCACTAAGCACTGTTGTTTCTTTTTCTAGGTGTAGTTTTATAAAATGGACAAAATCCTCAAATGAAATGGTCTCTTTGGATGCCTCCATATCTTTTGACAGAGGAATAAAAGGGAGTTTAGAGTCAAGTAATAAAGGAATGTTTTTACCTGTATCCAGATCAGGGCGAAGTGTATTAGTTGTGTTTTTAAAAGACACAAAATCTTCATGCTCTTCAATGATAGGCATGGATTTTAAATGTTGTATTTGTTCTTTGGAGAATAGACTAAACTCGTAAGAAGTAATTCCCTCTTTTTGATTTTCATCAGGCGTAATAATGTGCTTATCTGCGTAGAAATCGATTAATTGGGCAATGGTTTCGTATCGAATCATATCACCTACAGAAGGACGCTCAGAAAAATGAGTTTCCAGTTCATTAGCTAATCGGATCATGTCTACAGAAGAAACTCCTAATGAACCAAAACTATCAGTAGGAGTTATAGATGATAAGTGTAGTACTTGTTTCGTTAGTTCCAAAACTGGATGTTGTGCAGAAATGACATCAGAAGAAGGTGTTAGAGATGTGGTAGTTTCCTGTTGGGAAGTATACTTTATTTTCAGTTGCTTCCGGTCTATTTTACCATTAGCTGTAATTGGGTATTCTGCTAGAGCAATAATCTTCTCAGGAATAAAATATCCAGGGAGGTGCTGCCGGAGTTTCTTCTTTAGAGAAGTTTCATCAAATGATGAAGGAGCTTTTTTCACAAAAGCAATTAACTTTTTATGTCCCATTTGATTTCCAATAGGGAGAATAAGTGGAGTTAAAGAAGCATCACATTTTTCGAAAGCAGCTTGTATTTCTCCAATTTCTACCCGATACCCGTTGATCTTTAATTGGGTATCCTTACGTCCCAGAAATTCGATTATATTTCCTTGTCGGTAACGACCGTAATCCCCAGTGTCATAGAGTCTGTGTTGCAGATTTTTTTCATAGAAGAAAGCAGCGGCTGTCAGCTCTTTTTCATTAAAATATTCTGTGGCTAATCCTTTTCCGGCGATATGAAGTTTCCCTTCTACCCACTCAGGACAAGGGCGGTTAAATTCATCTAAAATATAGAATGCCTGATTCGCCAAGGGATACCCATATGGAATTGACTTCCATTCAGGATTTAGTGTAGTAACATGGAAGTAATTAGACCAGATAGAAGCTTCAGTAGCTCCCCCCATACTGGTTAATTGAGCATTTGGTAGGGCAGATTTAATTTTTGGAATAAGAGCCAGGGGAATCCAGTCACCGGAATGGATGATTCTCGAAATATAAAGATCCTTTTTAACTGTAGGATTCTGCAAGATGTAATCCGTATAAATATCCATCAATGCAGGAACGGAATTCCATAGTGTTGGGAGGTATGTTTCTGAGAGGTGTTTCCAGCTTTTGGGATCTATGCGCTCTTCTTCGGTAGGAAGGATAAGAGTTCCTCCTGTATGAAGTAGTCCGAAAATATCATAGACAGATAGGTCAAAACTCAAAGAAGAAAGCCCGAGAACCCGATCGTCAGCGGTAATCCGCAGTTTGTGATTGACATCTAATATCGTATTCATTGCTGCCTGATGTTGAATACAAACACCTTTAGGAGTTCCTGTAGAACCAGATGTGAAGATAATATATGCCAGAGTTTCAGGAGAGATTTCGACTGGTCTCCAAACTCCTCTTCTCAGATCAATATCTTTAGGGATAAACTGGGTTATTTTTTTAGAGGGAAATGCCAGATAATTATCCGTAAAAATAAATTGAATATTGGCTTTTTTCAGAATGTTATAACTTCTGTTTACAGGTTGATCATAAGTAAAAGGAACATAAACTCCACCCGTTTGAAGAATTCCCAAAACAATGGCAATCTGATCAAAAGATTTTCTCATTTGGATAGCGATTTTATCCCCCTTTTTGATACCATTTTTCTGCAGAAGATCTGCTACCTGATTTGATCGTTTGCTTAGCTTTTGATAACTGTATTCTTTCGCATCATGGATGATTGCTGTTTTGAGAGGACTCTCTTTTATCTGCTGCATTATTCCTTCATGTAACAGCATATTTCTTGTTGGGCGATTTGTTTTGTTAACCAGTGTATGTGCCTGTTGTTGTGAAGAGGTTCTCCCATCCAGAATTTCTTTATTCCAAAAATTGTTATCAGCAATAGCCTGCATGACTAATTCGGTATATTTTTCGAACATAGCATTGACCATATTCTCAGGGAATACGGCATCTAAAGTATCCCAGGATAGGGTAATACCTTCTTTTTCCTGATATACTTGATGATCAATCCATACTTGAGGAGTCGAAGAAACAGACCAGCTTAAGTGAGATAAGAAATCGTTGTTCTCAACAGGAGTATTTAGCTCATCTACTCCTAATGCACTTGTGAATACAAACGGATACATTCTGTCTTTCTGTTCTGATGTTTCATTTAGTGCTTTTACGAAATTAATAGCAGAGTACGTACTATGTTCCAAATCTGAGTGCATTTGTTCCTGAATACCTACTCCATTTAGACCAATAGCCTGTTGCTTTCTTTGTATTTCTATAAGGGCTAGTTCCGTAAAATCTCCGATAATTTGATTGATGTGAGGATGTATATTTTCTCGGTCAAATACAGTAAGCATAATAGCAAAGTGACTCCCTCCTCCCCATGCAGAAAGTACTTCTGAATACAGGGTGAGTAAAGCTGCCGATGGGGTTAGATTTTGTGCTGCAGCATTTTCTGTGAATTTTTGCCATGAATGTTGATCAATCCATTGTTGTCTCCGAATAAAAGTTCCATTTGCATGAGTTTTGGTGACATCCTTTATTGGAAGTTGAGGGGCAAACGGAAAACCCTTGGTGCGTTGTAACCAATATTGCTCCGCGTCGAGGTACTCCGTAGTTTGCTTTCGCTGCTCATGATATTCCAGATAATCTTTGTATGAGATTTGTAGAGGAGGAAGTTCTTCCCCTGTATATAACAAAGAAAGATCTTTCCAAAAGACAAATAAGCTTAGTGCATCTGCGATGAGGAAATCAATTAAAAAATGAATGCGATAGCCCTCACTTTTTAAAGAGGATATTCGAATGTCAAACATGGGAGCCCCCAGAGGGATTGACAATTCGGACATTTCAGAACGAATTTTCTCTAAGTGATTTTCTGACTGATTTTGTTGTTCTTGGGGATAAATCCTCAATGGAGTCTCGATGGTTGGCAGTATCTGCTGTTTCCCATCAGCATCAATACGACACCGAAGCATTTCGTGTCGGTTAATTAAGGATTCCAGGGCAGAAATAAATTGCGGGATATCCAATGTCTCCATATCAATTTCGAAGTAGGCGCTGCAACTGACACCTCCCCAATCTAATTCAGGGTTCCTTCCTGCCCAATACGCATATTGAATCTCATTGAGAGGAAAAGGAGCAAACTTTTTCTCTGGATATGCTATAAAGGAAGGAACGGTTCTTTTTCCAGAGATAGATCTTGAAGTATTGAGCTTTTTAAACAATAAGGAAGCCCATTGAGAGATGGTATTGTTTTTTAAAAAGAAAGAAGGTTTCAAAGCTATGTCAAATTCTTTTTTCCAACGGGTAACCAGACGGGCGACGACAATAGAGTTAATCCCAAAAAGCAATAAATTTTCCTGTTCATTTAATTCTTCGATATCGATTTTTAATTCTTTGGAAAGGATTGTTTTTATATAGGTAATAACGTCGGAAACTTCTTTAAAAGTAAGTGTAGAATTGACAATAGGTAATGTTGTCTCCGGTGATATCTCGTCAGAGGTACTGGCTTTCTCTTGAGCGGTCTTTAAATATTCAACAATGACAGGGAGTTGAGCTTTTGCCTCTTCATTTAGAGAAGAGGTATCGGCTGTAGAGAGTATAGAATCCCATTGATTTTTTGCAATAATATTTTGGAAGGAGGAAGGAAGGCTAAAATGTGTTTCCGTAAAGGTGTAATTAGGAATTCGAATGTTCTGGAAGGAAGAGAAGTCATAAAAAGATGACCAGTTGATGGTTGCTCCATGAACATATAGTTGGAAAAGAGCTTTCTCTATTTGATGTGTTGTCTTTTCATCTTTGTAGTTGCTGGCAATGGTCTCTACTGCTGTTTCTATAATTTCTTCAACCATTCCTATAAGGGCAGGAGCAGGACCGATTTCTACAAAGGTATAGTTATCTGTATCTTTAAGACGTTGAATTGTTTTACAAAATCTGACAGGAGATAATATATGATTGCTCCAATACTGAGCGGTCGCAAAAATATGAGGATCAGTAGTTGTATCGACTACTGTGGAATACATTGTTTTTAATGGGGGGCGGTAAGTAATCGTTGTAGCTAATTTTTCAAAATCAGCGATCATAGGTCTCATTAATGGAGAATGTGCTGCATGAGAAAGTGCTAAGATTTTAGAATCAATGCCTTCTTTTGTTAAAAATGCACAGAATTCATGTATCTCTTTTTCTTTTCCGGAGATAACGGTTTGATCGGGGGTGTTTACTGCTGCGATATTTACATTGGGATACTTAGTCAGTTTTTCTGAAACTACTTTTTCATTTGCAAATACAGCCGCCATAGTTCCATTTTTAGGAAGCGCATACATTAATTCTCCTCGGGTAGTAATTAGCTTAATAGCATCTTCCAGACTAAATATTCCCGAGAGACATGCAGCAGCATATTCTCCGGTACTATGCCCTATACAAATATCAGGAGTGATTCCGTATTCCATCCACATACGAGCAAGGGAATACTCGACTACAAATAAAGCAACCTGTGTATAACGCATCTGATGAACTGTATTTCCTGAAGAAAAAATAATAGGAAGCAGCTCTTGTTGTGTATGCTTTTTATAGAAAGCATTACACTGATCCATGTATTTTCTGAAAATGGGATTTTCAGCATAAAACTCATGAAACATTTCAGGGTATTGCGATCCTCCTCCACTAAACAGGAATACAGTTTTTTTAGGAGCTTTTCCTCTAATAATTGAAGGATTGGATATGCCTTTTATTGCATCTGCAATAGTTGTTTTTAGCTCCTCAATGTTTTCAGCCCATAGGACAATTCTTTCCTGAAGATCCGCCCTTCCTTTATTTTGACTATAGCTTAGATGTTGAATCTGATCATCTGAGGTTTGATCCAAAAATGAAAGAAATGTTTCTAACTGTAAAAGGATGCCTTTTTGAGAAGGAGCACTAAATTTAAATGGCCATTGTTTTCCTTCGGGGATTGTTTGTTCTTTTGTCGATAAAACAGAAACCTTGGCAACAGGAGTATATTGTTCTATAACCGCATGAGCATTTGTCCCGCTTAAACCAAAAGAACTAACAGCTGCTGTTCTTTTGTGTGTGGTTTCCCATGAAAGTGTAGTTGTTGGAATTTCGAATTTTTGACGAGACCAGTCAATGTGCGGAGTAGGAGTCTTAAAATGTAAATTCCCTGGAATTTTCCCATGCTCTATGGCGAGTATAGTCTTTATTAGCCCGGCAATACCTGCTGCTGCTTCTAAATGCCCCGTCATGGTTTTTAAAGCTCCAAGGTATACTGGAGTTGTTCTTTGATTAGGAATAATATGGTCCAATGCTGTAATCTCTATAGGATCCCCCAGTGCTGTTCCTGTTCCATGAGTTTCAATAAAATCGATATGTTGTGGATTGATATTGCTTCGTTTCCAGACCTCTTGTAAGAGCTGTTCCTGTGCAGGACCATAGGGAGCTGTTAAACCAGAACTAATACCGTCTTGGTTTACACCACTTCCCTTTATTAAGGCATGGATATGATCTCCATCTCTTTTGGCATCAGAAAGCCTTTTTAATATGACAATACCACACCCTTCTCCTCGGACAGTACCATTTGCAGAAGCGTCGAATGCTCTGCTTTGGCAATCAGGAGAAAGAACATTTAGAGAGCCCATTAAGCGCGTTGTATCTGGGGAGATCATCAAATTTACACCTCCCGCAATTGCCATATTACAGTCTTTTGCATAGAGTCCTTTACATGCCTGGTCAATAGCTACTAGTGAAGAGGAACAAGCAGTATCAATAGTAATGGCAGGTCCCTGGAAACCAAAATAATAAGAAGTTCTTCCCGAAATAAAGGAAAAACCGGTTCCCATTACGTCATTGGGATCCGGGTTATGGAGGTCTTGCGTTCCTTGTATCTGTTGAATATGATCATAGACAGACGCTCCGGCATAGATTCCGGTTTTTGTACCTCGGAGCGAAGAGGGAGCATATCCTGAATTCTCTAATGCCTCCCAGCATACTTTTAGGAATAGTCGTTGGTGTGGGTCTGTCTTTTCTACTTCTTTTGGAGACATCCTGAATAATCGATGATCAAAATTATAAATGTCATCCGTCAAAAAACCACCTTTTTGTAAATAAGGATTCTTATTGAGAATTTCTTTATCGTATTGTTCCCATCTGTTTTCAGGAATTGTTGCTGTTAGATCTTTTTGTTTTAATAAGGCATCCCAAAAAGATTCAGGAGAAGTAACTCCTCCAGGGAATCGACACCCTATCCCTATAACTGCAATTGCTTCCTGTTCAAAGAAGGAAACTTCTTCTTTTTCCTTTTTTAGGCGTTTGATTTCTGAAAGGGCTTTTTTTAAAATCGTATTCTTATCTGAGAGGGTGTTCATAATTAGTCGTTTAATTCTTTTTCTAGTAGTGAGAGTAGTTCTTGTTCAGAATAATGATCATAGTTTTCTTCCGGTGTCGTGATAGGAATATGATTTGTTACAGTTTGTTCTTTTAGTTGATATAGGTGTTGACTTAACAACGGAATCGTATTGTAATTGAATAAGGTCGTACTGGGGATAGGAATATCGAGTATGTTTTCCAGAGTGTCTTTTATCAGAAGGGACATCATTGAAGTAATACCTAATTCTATAAAGGGAGTGTTATACTTTAAAGATTGTTCCGAAACTCCTAATTGTTCGGCAACAAGTGTTGTAATACATTGTTCTAATTGTGCCTGAGAGGTGATATCTGTAGCTGTGTATAGAGGAGGTTGGCGGGTATAGGAATGTATAATCTTTTTCCATTCATTATTAAGGTACATTGACTTGGCTTTACTTCGTTGTATCTTTCCACTGGTTGTTCTGGGGATATGCATGGGAGGAATGAAGAAAATACTTTCCAGGATAATACCATGCGTACGTATAATTTCTTGTTTTATATGTTGTTCCCAGAGTTTGTAATCAGGAGTTCGAATACCAGATCTTGTGAGTTCCTGGAACAAAATCACTTTTTCCTGTCCTTCCTTGAGAATGGAGAAAGCAGCGGCACCATCGGTTCTTAGGTTTTCATTACATGAAAAAGCTGTTCGTTCTATGTCCTGAGGATAATAGTTTGCTCCTCTGATGATAATAAGGTCTTTGATTCTTCCTGTGACATAGAGGGTATTATCGGAATCTAAAAAGCCCAGATCTCCTGTTTTGATATATGGGATTGTGGTTATCTCTCGAATAAAAGTAGTTGAGGTCACCTTAGGGTTATTCCAGTATCCCGTGGGTAATGAAGGTCCAGAAAAACAAATTTCTCCGATTTGCTGTGGAGGAGACAAGATACCAGTTTCCGGATCTCTTATTGTAATGGTGTGATTGTCAATACAATGCCCATTGCTAACGAGATAAGAGGAGAAATCTTCTTTTTTTAACGTACTTTCTTTTGTGTCGTTTAGTATACCCTGATTGATTTTGGAAACCGTATTTTCCAGAAGGAGTTTTTTATCAACCTCCAACCATTTTACTGGTTGAGAAACCGTGTGAGATGAAACTACTAATGTTGCCTCTGCCAGACCATATCCGGGCGAAATAACGTGATCTTTTAATCCATATGATGCAGCGATTTCCTGAAACCGAACCATGGTAGATAGATGGATAGGTTCGGCTCCGCAAACAGCTCGTTCCAACGAGGCGAAAGAATAGTTTTTTCGACTTTTATCACTTAGTTTATCGGCGATTAATTCATAGGCAAAATTAGGGGCAGCAGTATGAGTTCCTTTGTATTTAGTAATAATTTCTACCCATAGAAGCGGGTGGCTCATAAAATCAGCTGGACTCATTAAGTAAACGGGGCACTGGCTGTATAAACCTTGTAAAATTCCAAGGATCAACCCCATATCGTGGTAGAAAGGAAGCCAACTAACCATTTTACTTTCTTTTGAGAAAGAGAACAATTTTTTTGTCTCTTTGAGATTGTTGATCAAAGCGTGCTGAGAAACCATTACTCCTTTCGGGGCTCCTGTAGAACCAGATGTGTACTGAAGAAAAGCAATAGTATCAGGGGAAGGAGAATCGTTTTTTTTGGTAAGGAAATCTTCTTTAATAGCTAGTACCGGAAGCGATGAAAGTATCGATGAAGGGGTTAAAGTTGTGGTAATAAAATCTTTTTGAGAAGGAGTTGTTATGATCGATACAGGGTTTGCATCAGAGGCGATTTTTTCCCATTTGAAGAGAGGTTTGTTTCTTCCAGGAATATTCAGTGGAATGGGAATTGCACCAATCCAGTTACAAGCTAAAAAAGAGATAATAAATGAGATGCCTTGCGGAAATAATAAGAGGCATCTATCTCCTTTGTGGATTTTTTTGCTTTTTAAATAAGAAGCATATAATATCGTTTTGGTTAAAAGTGTTCCATATGTTATGCTGGTAATATTACCAGTTAGATCTATATAATTATAAGCGATCGTATCAGGGCTGTCTTCTGCTCTGTACTGTAAGATTTCAATGATGGATTTCATGAGTAGTATTATTTTGTTTTTGAAATGAAATGACCATGTAGCTTTTTAATAAAAAGTAGCATCAGGATAGCAGTCATTTTTGTGTGAAAAATTTATGCGATCATATCAATTACAGCGCTAATGATAGAAATCATATCATTAGCGCTGTCTCTATAGGTTGTTTTTTTATGCGTTATATCGCTTTGTCATAAAGAAGTGCAGGAATTTCCTGAACAGTTTCAATATCTTTTTTTATTTCTATTTGATCTTCTTTGGAAAGATTTACTAAAAATCGGCGGTATAAAGCTGTAAAGGGAACAGGAGTATCTCGGAATTGTCGGATACTGTTTTTTACAACTAGAGTAAAAGTATCAGCGCCCATTTTTTTCATCATTTTATATAAAACAAGAGTTCCTTTGTTTTGTGCCAGGTACGGAGCCCCATCAGTATAGAGCAAAGGAATTTCTGTATTGGGATCATTTCCTCTTTCTTTGATATAAGCGTTGTATTTTTTTTCTAAAATACTATGGACTCCCTCTGCTCCATGTTTTTCCAAAACAATTTGTAAAGCCAGCGCTTCAGGAAGTGCTGTTTGTAACATGTCAGCTCCTTGTACATTAGCAATGTGTATGTTTCTATATACCCATTGTCTGATGAGTTGTGAAGCTGTTAAAAAAGTAAGATAGGATTGTTCAGGGATTTCTTGTATATCAGCAATCCACCCTTCTTTTTCTGAAGTAGCGATTGTATTCGCATAACTATATTGTTTTTCCTGATAAAAAGGAATTTCTACCATTCGATTCTCTGAATATGGATAATTCCCAAGTTGAGTATTAATAAAATCTAATGTGTTGTCAATTGCCTCTTGATAATGAATAAGGTTATAATGATGTTTTTTGTGATGAAGGATTGAAACATCGACATCATGAGTGCGGAATTGAAGTTGCTCCTGCTCAGATGAACTGATATACCAAGCAAATGGAGTAGGTTCCGTAATTTCATACATATAATGGCTTCGCTGTTGATCATTCCATGTTTTTACCAGTTTTCCAGGAGCGACAGCAAATTGCGTTTTACTGGTGCTTAGCTGTATTTTACCAGTGAGCCATTTGGCATCTGGAGCAAAAACGTCCTGTTGCATAGCTATAGCATTCTCTATAGAAGGCATTCGGTTTTCTACTCTGGGGAGTTGATGTTCGATGCGTTCTCTGTTCTTTTTTAATTCACGATGCACATCGTATCCAATGGTAGGGATAATCTCCCTGATAGAAAAGAAAGAACCGTTAAACAACAATTCGGGTTGGGGATTTTCGCCCTTTTGAGTGAATCCACTGTATTCTTTTTGACTATATACGGATAGTACTCCACTTGCTGCCGTATCTATAGATAGTGGAATAGCGTACATTCGTAATTCCTCATCTTTTTTACTTATTTTGATAGGAGAATGATTCCATAATAGTTTTTTGATCGTTGTAAATGGAGCCATACTTAAATATACTGTATCAATTGAGTGATTACAATCATTGGTAAGCGTCAAGGCTGCTTTTGAAATGGCTTTTCTTTCTTCAGGATATAAAGCAATATCGAGTTCAGCATGTGTGATTTTGGGTTGTGGTTCAGATAAAATTCGTTTGTATTTTTTTTCATAAGAAGCGGCTTGTGAATTTAGAACTTCTTCTGGTTGAAAATTCCCTTTTTCATTAACCTCACTGACAATAAATGATTGTAATGAAATAAAGGCAATCACCATAAGGAGCACAGCCCCTTTTCCATATATATTTAGTTGATTGGTTCGGAAAGTAATCTTTCTTTTGAAATCGAATGCTTTTCCTCTTCTCCAAAAATGAATTCCTAAGAGTACAAAAATAATGGCTAATGTAGCCCATAAAAGGAAGAACCAGTTTGAAGCTAGATTCCATATTCCATATCCACTAATTTCTGAAAAATCTTCTACCCCGGGCGTTAGGGTATAAGTATATCTGATTTCTTCAATGATATCGAATTCTACACTTATTAGATTAAATAGGTAATACCCTACTGTTAGTACATGTGTAGCAAATCGATTACCAGTAAGTCCTGCGATAAAAAAAGCGAAGGAAATATTGAGGACATAGGTGAGCCATCCCCATTTATATCCCAGAAGATCTTCTGCATATAACCAGAGATCAATATGTTCCCACCCTCCTTTGGCGACCTGAGCAAGAATACCACATAAAATGATGGTGACCGATAAGATAAAAGCAACTCCACACATAGCTAGATATTTGGAGAATTGGCTAACCCATACAGGAACGGGAAGCGCATCTGTAATTTGCCAAATATTGGAAGTTTTATCTTTAAAGAACAATTCTACCGACCAGATCATTAATAAAATCATTATGGCAGCTCCTGTGGTAATTCGGGTCAATGTCATAGAAGCTGTGGTAGGAAGCTGAGCCCCGAGATAGTAGGTTGGATTCCATACCAGGTTTTGTAAAAAGAACATAAGGGCAACCATGATCATTATGACTTTAAAATTTACCGGACGAATAACATTTTTAAACTCCAATACGGCAAGTCGAGATAGTTTTTTTATAAATTCTTTAGCAGAAAAGAAAAGTTGAACTTCTGGAACCCCTATATCACTACTGAAACTGGTGGTCTCTGTATCAGGAACTATATTTTTCTTTGCTTTAGGTGATAAGGCTTTGATAAAATATTTAAAACTGAATTTTTTATAAGAAATTATCAGTAGTAGAATAGCCCCTCCGGTCCAGATTGCTTTATGAATAAAATACATATAGGTTAAAGGGAGATAGGTAGTATTCTTGGCAGTGGCAGGTAGTGTGTCCAGTATTTCTGTAGTATATCCGTAGCCAAATGGATCCAATAATTGAAGAAATGTAGTATAGGGGGTATTGGGACGAATGGTTTCTGTAACCATAAAGAGAATTGCAACTACAAAAATGCCTAAGTATCCTGCAGCCATTTTTCTAAAAAAAACTAATGCTGCAAAGCAGGCAACTGTTAATAGAAAAAGGTTGGGAACCGTGAGTAGAAAAAAACCTTCGAGCATTTGTCCCCATGGAGTGGGACCAAATTTATCAGCAGAGCCAATTCCTGAATATGGGACTAATAACATCCCTACAAAAAGACCTGTTCCGAGGATGAGGTTGGTTGATAGAGCTGCCAGGAAACGTCCTAGAAAAAAAGATTTTTCGTTGATCGGCATAGTGTATAAAATACCGGCACTTTTATGCTGAATGTCTTTAAAGAGTACTCCACCAGTGACTATGGCTACAATAATGATCATAATCATACCGCCTCCGGCAAAATTCTTATAAAAGAGCGCAGCCCCATTCATCAACGTAGCTTCATTAGCATAATAAGTATATGCCCCCTGAGTAAACCAAATAGATTGAAAAATCATCAATAGAAAAAAGAACCATGAGATAGGTTTTTTCCATCTGGTTTTAGTTTCGAATTTTAAAATTTTAGCGATCATAAGGCAGGAGTGGGGATTGGTTCTTTCGTGTTGTTTTTCTTGTTTGATAGTGTTTGGAAATACACATCTTCCAATGTAGGCTCTTTAGCTGTAAATTGGCTGTCAGGAGGGTATGGAGAAATAACTGTGATAACCATTTTACCCAAATGTAATCGGGTAGAGATAACATTCATACTTTTTTCATAAGAAGCTAATTCTTCTTTGTTAATTTTTTTCTCCCAAACATGTCCGATTAATCTACTGGAAATTTCTTCCGGGTTTCCATGTAATAATACTTTTCCTTTTCCAATAATTGCCATCTGATTACAGAGGGTACTGACATCTTCTACAATATGTGTGGAGAGGATAACGACAATATGTTCTCCAATTTCTGACAAGAGGTTATAAAACCGATTGCGTTCCATAGGATCCAGACCAGCTGTAGGCTCGTCAACAATAATTAATTTTGGATCCCCTAATAATGCCTGAGCAATGCCGAAACGTTGTTTCATTCCTCCAGAGTATCCTCCTAGTTTTTTATTTCGTACATCCCATAAGTTGACCTTCTTTAATAAGCTTTCTACTTGCTGATTTCTTTGAGATACATTGGTGATTCCTTTCATGTCTGCTATATGAAGCAAGAGTTCATAAGCTGTTGAAGATGGGTATACTCCGAATTCCTGAGGTAGATATCCTAATACTTTTCTCAGTTCTTCAGGGTGTTCTTGAATATCAATATCATTAAAGCATATATGCCCTTGATCAGGGTTTTGAAGTGTTGCTATGGTTCGCATTAGCGTTGACTTTCCTGCTCCGTTTTGTCCCAAAAGACCAAACATGCCTTTGTCTATTTTTAAGGACACATTTTGTAAGGCTTGCACTCCGTTGGGGTATGTTTTGCTGAGGTTTTTTATTTCGAGTTGCATCTTGGTATGGTATTGTTCCTTCTTCGTCAGTGAAGGGAAGTTAAAAAGTGTGTTTTATAGATGTATGAATGCATTTGATTGCATACACTATTATGTTTTTTTTGTTTTTGATTAAGTATTCATTGAAAAAATTAAATGAAGTTCATGATATAAGGTGTTATTGTTGTTTTTTTAATACGAGTGTTAAGGTGGTTACGGTAGCGGAGTATATTTTGATGCAACCCATCGAAATGAGAAGAGAAGCATATGTCAGTTTATGGAGAATAGTGCGCACTCTAGGATGGTTTTTCAACATGGAAAAATCCAATGAAAAAAGCGAATTAGTACTTGTATACCCTTCGTTTTTTATAACACTTGACTCCCAATAACAAGAAAGGGGAATTGAAAACGTTATACTGAAACAAGGATAAAAAGTCATAACAAACGCTTAAAAAAGTGTTATTTTTTATTTAGATCGATTTTAAATTGATAATATTGACTAACAAATTTAATTTGTTAATCAGCTTAGGAGTTACGCAAGACGTAATATTTTATACGCATAAAGGAATAATTATGGGACTGAAATTGCACTATAAAGATTTGGAGGAGATTACCTTTAACTCAGGTAATGTCAATTACTTAATAGATATTGCAGGCACAAAAGAGTATGATCATTCTTTTGAATATAGAGGAGTAAAAGGGTCTTTTAAAGAGATTGTTTTAGAGAATTTCAGGATTGGATATGGATGCAGTTATTTAGATAAAAAGACGACTTTATTATTTGATTTTGAAAATGAAACGGTAGAAATGCACTTTTCATTAAATGGAGATACAAAAACGAGTATGGATAGCATGCATCGGGATTTTTCATTCTGTAGTAATGAACACAATATATTTTACTGTAGTAATTCCAGAGGTTCCTTTCAGATGTGCTCTAAGCATTCACATATTTTTGAAGTCAATTTAAATCCTGATTTTTTTACAAAGTACCTTCCAAAAGACGAAATGTTTGATAGCTTTAAGGAGTTGATTAAAAATCATCAGGCAGGATTTATGAGCAATCATAACTATCCCATAACTCCAGAGATGCATTTTATCATTAGGGAGATTATAAAGTGTCAGTGGAAGGGACATTACAGAAAGCTGTTTCTGGAAGCAAAAGTATTAGAATTGTTAATGCTGCAAATGAAACAGATACAAGAGATAAGTGAGAGAGGAACAATTGTAACTGATCCGGTTGATATTGAACGAATGACAGTGGCAAAGGAAGTGATCACGAATCGATTAAGTGATCCCCTGACATTATCCGATCTGGCGAAACAGGTAGGAACCAATGAGTGTGCCTTGAAGAAAGGCTTTAAGAAAGTTTTTGGGACAACGGTTTTTGGTTATATTCAGGATGCCAAAATGAACAATGCCAAAAAATTACTATTAGAGCAAAAAATGTCTATTAACCAAGTGGCAGACATTACAGGATATAAAAACCCACAGCATTTTTCTACAGCTTTTAAAAAGAAGTTTGGAATTCCTCCAAGTTATTTAAAAGAAGGAAAATGTACTTCCAAAGTTTTCTAATTAATGTGGTTTATCCGTTAAGAATTCCGTCTAACGTAGTTTTAATTCCGTATACAGTAGATAAGGGCTAATTGCTTCCATATACATTTGCTTTTGTCTTTTATTTATTAATAAGCGTAAATAAGGGGGCTTTTAGAATATTTCTCGAATGAAACTTTTAGTCAATTTGCTAGTACTAGGAATAGTACTGTATTGTCAGAACATTTATACCCAATATCAGATTTCAGGAACGATAACCACTAGCTCTGGAGCTCCTGTATCAGATGCTTCTGTTTACATAAAAAACTCAAATAACGGTACGGTTTCCAATAGTCATGGAACATATGCTTTAGAATTACAATCTGATAAAGATATTGTACTCATAGTTTCGAATCTCGGTTTTGTAACTCAGGAAAAGAAGATTACTATAGAACAAGTTTCGACTGTGGTTGATTTTGCTTTGGAAGAAGATGTTGCTCACTTAAATGAAGTAACTATTGCAGGAAAGAGCAAAGCACAGTTATTGAGAGAGACGGTCTATAAACCAGAAGTTATTAATGTAGAGAGTTTACAGATAAAATCAACACCAGTAGCCGATATTATCGGACAGATATCAGGGGTCAAAGTTCGACAACAAGGAGGGTTGGGTAGTGAAGCCAATGTAATGATTAATGGAATATCTGGAAAAGGAATTCGTACGTTTATAGATGGTATTCCTGTGGATTATCTAGGTGACAGTTTCGAGTTGAGGAATATGTCTTCTGATATGATTAAGAGTATTGAAATTTATAAGAATGTTATTCCGGTTTCGTTTGGTTCTGATATTTTGGGAGGGGTGGTTAATATTGTTACCAAAAACAGATACCAGAACTATATAGAGGCATCCTATAGTTATGGTTCGTGGAATACACATTTAGGAAATATAAGTGTCAAAAGAAGATTAGGAAAAAAAGGAAATCAGTTTTTGCAGGCAGATGCGGTGATTAATCATTCCGATAATTCATATTGGATGGAAGAGATCGAAGTGCCGATAGATGAACTAAATAATACGGCAATAGGGAGAGCAAAACGGTTTCACGATACATATACCAGTACTTTTGGAAGGGTACAATATGGTACTGAAAATGTTCCCTGGGCAGATGATTTTAGAGTGGGGATTTCTGTGTCAGAGATTAATAAGGAATTCCAACATGGAATTAGTGCAATTACTCCCTGGGGAGGTGTGGAAAATACAAATACTTCATATAATGGATTGCTTTCCTGGAAGAAAAAAATATGGAAAGACAGACTTACCTCAGATGTTATTTTAGGAATTAATAAGGTCAAAGAACAATTTATCGATACTCTGGCGAGAACTTATTATTGGGATGGGAGCTATGTCCCTAAAAGTACCAGAGGAGAAAGTGGTCTCTATGTAAATGGGAGAACCCCTGAACTCGATAGGGACAATGTTTTTGTCCGCTTAGGAATGAACTACGAATTGCATGAAAACCATCAGGTAAATCTCACTTCGTTGATTTCATACGAAGAAGTGTCCGGAGAAGATAAGGCTGGAGCCGCTACATTTACTCAGGATATTTTTAAAACACCTCAGGAATTAACTAAAGTATTTACGGGGATTTCTCTGGAAAGTACTTTTTTGGATGGAAAAATCACGAATAATATTTCTGCAAAATATTATTTTGGGAAAAGCTTTGCTGTTTCCCTAAAAGAAGATAATACTCTGGATCAATTCATAAAGAGCAAGCAAGAGACCTTAGGGTATGGGAATGTTTTAAAATACGAAATAACTCCTGCTTTTACAGGGTTTTTAGGATATGAATATGCGATTCGTATTCCCGATAGCGAAGAGATTTTTGGAGATGGGCTTATCATCGGACCTAATGCCAATCTGAAAATGGAACAAAGTCACAATGCGAATGCAGGAATCCAGTGGAAAGGGATGGAAGATAAAGTCCAATTATCAGTAAATGGATTTTTTAGAAAAACAGAGAATCAAATATTTCTGAATGCAATTAGCTCCGGGATTTCTGCATACCTTAATCTTTTTAATACCAAAACAATCGGGGTAGAAGGGACATTCACACTCTTTCCTATTAAGAATACATCTGTTTATGCAAATCTAACCTGGCAGAAAGTTACATTGAATGGGGTAGATGATTATGGAATAGTGGAAAGCAGACATATAGGGTCCAGAATCCCGAACACTCCTTATCTTTTTGGAAACCTTGGAGCAGATTATCAATTCCGTCATGCTTTTCAAAAAAATGATGCTTTCCATATAAGCTATCAAAACAATTTTGTAGAGGAATTCTTTTTGTCCTGGGAGAACGACGGACTAGATGAAACTAAAGCGATTATTCCCAGACAGTTTGTTCATAATGCTTCTATAGGGTATACATTTCCTGAAAAAAAATATAGCCTGAGTCTGGAATGCAGAAATGTATCAGATGAATTGGTCTATGACAATTATAAAGTTCAAAAACCAGGGAGAAGCTTTTATGTAAAATTTCGAGTTTTTCTCCAATAAAGAATCTAGTTAAACCAAAATAATAAGACATGAAAACAATAATAAAAAACATCCTGTTACTCGCATTGACAGGAATATTAATTAGCTCATGTAGCAGTGATGATGACAGCTCATCAGATACTCCGGTAGTGAAAGATGATCCGTATACACTCCTTACCAGAGTACAAACTGGAAGTTCGGTAAATTATAATTTTTATTTACAAAGTATATCGGATTTAGACAAAGAACTTTCTTTTACGAATGAAAAAGCCGTAGAGGCTATGGCAGGAGGAGCTGCTGGAGTGTATTTATTTGATAATAAATTGTACATCAATGAATATGCTACTTCAAAAAGTATAACGAAGTGGAGTAAGAATGATAAGGGAGTATATGTAAGTGACGGGGCTATTAGTACCAAAGAAATTGGTTTTGCAGGAAATCCTTATTTCCTGGATAAAAATACGGCTTTTGTAGGAGGATCATCGGCAAGTAAAATTTTGATCTTTAATCCGTCTACAATGACGAAAACAGGAGTTATTGATTTTAGTAATCATTCGAGATTAAATGAACTGACAGATTTTCCATCTGCAGGAGGTAAGGTTAATATTGAAACAGTTACTGAGATGGTAGTAAGAGATAATCACTTGTTTGTCGGGGTGTTTTTATTAAATGAAATGCAGGCATTTACACCTGCAAGTTTGTCTTCTGATATCCTGGTTATTGATCTTAATAAAGTAGATGTTGCGGGAACTGATAATTCGGCTGCAGTTGTTAAATGGATTAGTGACGACAGAGGTGTAGGAGTAGGTTCCTGGAATTCAGGATCTGGATCTTCTTTTATGACAGTTGACGAAAAAGGAGATATCTACCTATTAGCACATAATATGTGGGGAGGAGCTAGAGCATCTGGAGTTTCCAGTAAACCAGCTTGTGTTCTCCGAATCAAAAAAGGAAGCCTGGATTTTGACAAGGAATATTACTTTGATGTAGAAGCTGTTAGTAAAGGAGATGGGAATTCAGTGGTCAATATGGAATATGCTGGAAATGGAATCTTCTTTGCAACTTCAAATGACAATTCAGCAATTAATCCAGATGATCCATATTCTTTTTATCTCGATCCTATTGCACAATGGTACCAGTTTAATTTATATGATAAAACAGCAAAGCAGGTAAATGATACCTATACGAAAGGGGCTTGGGCAAGTAAAATATTATTTGACCAAAACAAGGCATATATTCCATATCAAAATAAAACAGAATCTTACTTTCTAGAGGTTGATATGACCTCTATGAAAAGTAACAAAAAATTCTCGACGGTAGGAGCTCCGATCCTGTTCAAATCGAACTAGGGCAGCAGGAGGTCAATTGTTGTCGTTTTGTTGAATGTTTATAATAAGGCAGGGCTGGTTTAGAAATAACCAGCCTTTTTTTTATTCCTTCAGAGATTAATCAGATAGGGGCTGGATAAAAAAACCTTTCGTTTGTACTAAGTTGATCACATCATCTTCTGATAGATTTTCAGTCGCCTCAATCCGAAGTACATTATCGATATCTTCTATGTCAACAGACCAATTGATAATATCCGAATGCTTATTAAATGTAGGGCTAATCGATCTTACTTTTTTTCTGGACTTGATGTCGGTACAAAAAATTAATAGTTCCATAGTGATTAAATTTACTTCCTCAACAAGGAATGTTATTTCGAGAGATATCTCGTATTAAAATTTGTGTTAACAGGGGGTAAGCAATATCTAGTCTTGTTCCTGATTCGCGTTAGATTCATTAGAAGGTTCTTGTTTGGGCTGTAGTTTTCGTTCCACATATTGCCTGTAATATTCATCACCTTCTTCTTTCCAGAACTGATCATAATATTTCCATTTTGAGAAGTCTGTTTTCGAATCAGATTTGCACAAATCATCCGAATCTTTGGAAGAGCTTTTACTGCTTCCGCCACCGCAGCCTCCCAAGAGTATTTTTAATAGTATAAATAAACCAACTGCTTGCCAAAAAGTAAGTGTTGTCAAACCGAAAATATCAGGCATTAGCCAATTCCATAACCACATAATTACGAAGCCAAAAAGGATTGCCAAACCTGTAATGGCAATAGCTCCGAAGATGATGATTCCTGCAATCTCCAAAGGAGATTTTTTTCTGAATTTATGGGTGAAAAAATTTGTCATAATCTACGATTGTATTTTGTTAACTTCTTGTTCTATCTTTTTATATAATATTCCAATAGCTCTATGCCTTCGAGACATTAGTGTTCCTATTGAGATTCCTGTCTCAAATGAAATTTCTTTATAGGAATACCCTTCAAAATCTACTGCAATAATAATGTCTCTATATGCGGGCTTTAGTTGTTGTATGCATTTTTTTAATACAGATACCATCTGATCAGATGGATAATTGTCAGCTGATTGATACAACGCTCCGGCAAGTTTTAATATGTCCTGATCAGTATCAATAGCTTGTGTTTTTTTTGTCGTTCGCATTACATCGATGATCTTGTTTTTTATAGATCGGTATACAAAACCAGCAACGTTATTGATAGGAGCATATCGATCTGCTCCCGAAAAAAGTTTCAAAGCTACGTCCTGGATGATGTCTTCAGCATCGCGATTGGCGGTATTACTGATTTTAGCACCCACGTATCTTCTGAGAGATTCATACTCCTTTCCAAAGAACTCGCTAAGCTTTTTACTATTTTCTGATTCTAAACTCATTAAAACCTTTTATGAAGGGCTTTCAGTTAATAAGACGAGGCTTTTTTAGTTTATTGCATTTCTGATAATTATTTTTTAAAAATAAAATTAATTATAAAGACTTTCACTCTCTTAGATGGAGAGTGCTAAAGGGAACTTTTAAAAATAAAGAAAGAGGTTTTTTTCTGGGAGATATGTCGCAAGAAGGGATAATAGGATAAGAGTAAAACTCAGGGAAGAAGATCGGGACACTGTTACTTGGAAAAAGAAAACGGTGTATACAAAATATTTATGTATACACCGCTTCTAGTTGATGGTTGGCTTCGAAAAACGAGTTATCTATTAATTTGCATTGTGGATGTGGACATCTCTTTGTGGATAAGGAATACTAATTCCAGCAGCATCCAATGCAGTTTTACAGTCTTCTAATGTTTCAAAATAAACATCCCAATAATTTACTACATCCGCATAAGGTCTCACAACCAGATTGATTGCATTATCTCCTAGTTCACTAACGGCAACAGTAGGAGCAGGATCTTTTAATACTTTAGGAGAGTCTGTAAGTACTTTCATAATGACATCTTTTGCTTTTTTAATATCGTCATTATATCCGATTCCGATATTCAAATCTACACGGAGCTTTCCTTCTGATGTGTAGTTGATAATGTTTCCGTTTGATAATGTTCCATTAGGAATGATTGCTTCCTTATTTTCGGGAGTAAGTAGTTTTGTTGTAAAAATTTCAATTTCTTTTACAACTCCTGTAACTCCTTGCGCTTCGATAAGATCTCCAATTTTAAAAGGTTTGAAAACCATGATCAATACGCCTCCGGCGAAGTTTGCTAAGGACCCTTGTAGCGCCATTCCGATAGCTAAACCTGCAGCAGCTAGAATCGCGGCAAAAGAAGTGGTTTCAACTCCTACAGTTCCCAGTACAGCTAGAATAAGTACAATTTTAAGTACCCAACCCAATAGGTTTGTTAAGAACTTTTGTAAGCTTTCATCATAATTTCTTTTGGACATAACCATGGCAGTGGTACCAAGTATCCTTTTTATGATCCAGGATCCTATGATCCAAATGAATATGGCTCCTATAACTTTTGGACCGAAATTCATAATGAATTCTATTCCTTTATCTAACCATTTTTCAGCATCCATGTATTTTATTTTTTTAGGTATTAATGTATTTTCTGGAGCCAAAATAAAGGAATCCGTAGCTAATAAATGATAAGAAAGGAAAATGATTTTGTTATAAAATCGATAAATGACATATGAGATCCTATAAAGTGCATAAAAAGGGATGTTAAAAAAAGCGCATTCTTTGGTGCTTTAGCTTTTGTTTTTTTAATTGTACTTTTAGCGCCACCTCAAAACTTTAAAACATGTCAGATTTTTGGCTTTACCTAAAACTAGGTTTTTATCACGTACTTGATTGGAATGCTTATGACCATATTCTATTCCTTATTGTATTAACAGTTGCATATACATTTTCTAACTGGAAAAAAGTATTGTTATTAGTCACCCTTTTTACCTTGGGGCATACCATGTCGTTATTTCTTTCGGTGTATGGAGTGGTTCGAGTCAATGCTAGTCTCGTCGAATTTTTAATTCCAATAACTATATTTTTTGCCGCACTGTTTAATGTTTTTACGGCAAGTAATTCCAATAAATATGAGAAAGTAGGAGTTCTGTATGCAACTACAGTGTTTTTCGGTATTATTCACGGACTGGGGTTTTCTAATTATTTTAATGTGATTAGTAGTAATGTTAGTAGTAAGACATTACCGTTGATTGAATTTGCGCTAGGTGTGGAGTTAGCCCAGATAGTAGTTGTTTTTATAGTACTTTTATTGAGTTTTATAATCCAGACTGTTTTTAGATTTTCAAAGAGAGACTGGATTCTTGTGATATCTTCAATCGTAATAGGAATGGTGATTCCTATGATTATTTCCAATAAAATATGGTAATTTACAGTTTGTTAAGGTTGTATTTGACACATAGTCATAATATCTTCGTATTTTAATTATTAACCTTAGAGGAGAAAAGACGTATGTCAAATAATAAACAGCTCAAGTATGATAAGGCATATCTGAGAATTGCCAGAGAATGGGGGAAACTTTCTCATTGCTCCCGAAAAAAAGTAGGAGCAGTCATAGTAAAAGATCGTATGATTATATCTGATGGATTTAATGGGACACCTACAGGTTTTGAAAACCCTTGTGAAGATGAAGAAGGGTATACCAAATGGTATGTGTTGCATGCAGAAGCAAATGCAATTTTAAAAGTGGCTTCGTCTACACAATCATGCAAAGGAGCAACGCTGTATATTACTTTATCTCCTTGTAAAGAATGTAGTAAGCTGATCCACCAGGCAGGAATAGAACGGGTGGTGTATCAGTCGGACTATAAAGATAATTCAGGGTTGAAATTTTTGGAGAAAGCAGGAGTAGTTATAGAACAAATAAAAGAGTTAGAGGATTAAATGGGATATTCAAAAAAATATACGCCATTACTTATAGGGGTAGCTATGGGAGTTGGTGTTTTTCTCGGAAGTAAGTTGGATTTTAGAGCTTCCTCTTCCAGACTTTTTTCTTATAACCCTAAAAAAGAAAAACTAAACAGGCTTATTGATTACATTGACTATGAGTATGTAGATGAGATTAATACGGATAGTATTGTAGAAGTTACGGTTAATAGGATTCTGGAGAATTTGGATCCACATTCTGTCTATATCCCCTCAGAAGAATTAGAAGGAATTACTGAGAACATGCAAGGAGATTTTATAGGAATTGGAGTGAGTTATTATTCTTATAAAGATACTATTTCGGTAATCAATACGATTAAAGGTGGTCCCAGTGAAAAATCTGGGATAAAGGCAGGGGATCGTATATTAATGGCAGGACAAGATACCTTATATGGAGAGCGTTTGGTGCGAGATAAATTGGCAGATAAACTCAAAGGGGAGCTGAACAGTCAGGTACAGTTAAAGGTTTACAGAAGGGGAACAGGGATTTTTGATGTAGTGGTAAAAAGGGGAAGAGTTCCTATACAAAGTGTAGATGCTTTTTATATGGTTGATGAAAATGTGGGGTATATAAAAATTAACAGGTTCGCAGAAACTACTTATAAGGAATTTAAAGAAGCATTGAAGGAGCTTCAAAAAAATAATATGAAAGAGCTCATCCTGGACCTTAGAGATAATGGAGGAGGTTTTATTGCTCCTGCCCTGAAAATTGCTGATGAATTTCTGGTTGATGAGACCTTGATGATGTTTACAAAAAATAAAAAAGGAGCAATTGATAATAGTTATGCAACTGATGAAGGGGATTTTGAAACAGGAGGGATTTATATTTTGCTCAATGAAAATTCTGCTTCAGCCAGTGAGATTTTAGCAGGTGCTTTACAGGATAATGATCGAGGGGTTATCGTAGGGAGAAGGTCTTATGGCAAAGGACTAGTACAGCGAGAAATGGCATTGGGAGATGGAAGTGCAGTGCGATTGACCATATCAAGATATTATACTCCTACAGGAAGGTCTATACAAAAACCATATAAAAACGGAAATGAAGCTTATTTCAAGGAATATATGGAACGGTATAAGAATGGGGAATTACAACATGCGGATAGTATCCAGGTAGCTGATTCTTTACGATTTAGGACACCAGGGGGGAAAATTGTATATGGAGGAGGAGGGATTATTCCTGATGTCTTTGTTAGTAAGGATACCACCAGAGTAGGAGAAACATTGGAATATATGCTTCGGTCTGGATATATCGCTAGATATGTTTTTGAAGAGTTGGATAAAAAAAGAGCTTATTACAATAGTCTTTCGAAAGAAAATTTTACAAAAGAATTTGTCGTAGATAATTCATTTGTCGATCATTTCTTGTCGTACACCGAAAAAAAAGGAGTAGAATTGAACCTTGTAGGGTATAGAGACCAATTAAAGAAGTATCTTAGAGCTATAATAGCAGAACAGTTGTTTGATAAAAATGTATTTGAAGAGATCCTTAACCAGGATGATAAAATGATTAATAAGGTGTTGGAATTAAGTAAAAAAGAATAAAAACAAATAATAAAGTATGTCAGGATTCGAAGGTTATTTAGAAGTAGTAGCATTGTGTTCCCCTCTTTTATTCTTCGTGATGGCGGTTGCTTTTAGGTTGTTGGATAACAGTGCTTCTATCTTTTTAAAACACGATATCCTAGTAACCTCTTCTTATGTCTCCGGTGAAGTCATAAAAAAATGTATTGATGATACTGAGGATCAAAAACTAAAAAAAATGTTGGGGAAAGCACTTATGTTTAGAAGATTACATAATTTTTTTATGATTCTCGTATTAGTGTCAATTCCCCCGGTAGTTATAGCTTACTTTTTAGCTTTTTGATAGTTCTCTGCTTTATTTTGCTTTTTCTTGCACGGCTCTCGATATAAGAAGGATTACCATTAATAAGATAGCACAGGCAGAAGCTAAAATCCCGATAACAGCCGTTTTGCTATCCCCGGAAAAAAGATTGTCAAAATCAAGCATCGTTGTATTGTATATCAATAAACCAGCTGCCAGAGTGATAAGTAAATAGATAAAATATTTCATATGTTGTTATAATACTGTGGTTTTTATTGTTGACTGAAAATGGTTTTCATTTTCAAGAACTAAGTGTGTTTTATAAGAATAATCCTTTAATATTAGCAGCAAATAATTTCACAGCAATTGCTAGAAGGATAACACCAAATATTTTTCTGATAACGTTAATTCCCTGTTTACCCAGAAAACGTTCTATAATCCCTGAAGATTTTAGTACCACGTATACAAAAATGATATTGATCAGTATCGCGATTACAATATTAATAGGAAAAAACTCTGCGCGTAATGAAAGCAATGTCGTCATGGTTCCTGCTCCTGCGATTAACGGGAAAGCTAAGGGAACAACCGCAGCAGTTTCCGGTTCATCATCTTTGTATAGTTGTATTCCGAGGATCATTTCGATCGCTAAGAAAAAGATGATAAATGAACCAGCAACAGCAAAAGAATTGACATCAATACCTATGAGGGTTAAAATTTCTTTTCCCAGGAATAGGAAAACAATCATTAGTAAAGCAGCAACAATAGAAGCTTTTTCGCTTTGTATATGTCCTACTTTTTTACGTAAATCCAAGATAATCGGAATGCTTCCAATAATATCTATTACAGCAAATAATACCATACTGGCGGTAATTATTTCTTTAAAATCAATTCTTGTGAATGCTGAAAATATTTCTCTTAGTTCCATATTCATGATATTACGTTTTAGTGAAACAAATATAGTAGAATCCTTTCGTGCCGATATGTAAATGTATAATAAAAAGAAAAATAAACTTTATTTTTTGATGCTTTTAGAAGTATCTTTGCCGCATGTTTCAGTTAGGAAAGACCATTGTTTCGGAGGATATTATCCAAAAAGACTTCGTTTGTAATCTATCAGCTTGTAAAGGGACTTGCTGTATAGATGGAGATGCAGGTGCTCCTTTAGAATCTACAGAAGTAGATCGTTTAAAAGAAGTGTACCCATTCGTGAAACCATACCTGAGAGAAGAAGCAATTAAAGCGATAGAGGTGCAGGGAACCCATATAGAAACGGAAGAAGGAGAGCTAGAAACTCCTCTGATTAATGGAGCAGATTGTGTATATGTTATTTTTGATGATAAAGGAATGGCATTATGTGCGATAGAAGAAGCTTATAATCGAGGAGATATTCAGTGGAAAAAGCCAATTTCATGCCATATGTATCCTGTTAGAGTTCAGGAATATACAGAATTTGCTGCAGTAAATTATCACAAATGGGAAATATGTGATGATGCCTGTACATTAGGGAAAGAACTTCAGGTTCCAGTCTATAAATTTGTAAAAGAGGCACTTATCAGGAAATTTGGTCAGGACTGGTATCAAGAACTGGAAAAAGTAGCGAAAAACTTTGAATAAAAACAGTATTACTCAACTATTTGTTTCTCTTTATTTTTACAACCAACTAATTTTCGATAAGAGAGTTTTCTGGTTATGTACTATCAAGGCTGTTTCTCGTGTCTAAATCTGATGCGAAATATCAATGATTATAGGTTTTAATGCATTATATTTTTGTTGTGATGAACTTGTAAAAAAAACAATTGATGTTATAGTGTGTTTTTTTTGTAATCATTGCTGTTGATTTGGTAAGGATAAACACTTTTTTTTATGGCGTTTTGCTTTTTTATGAAAAAAAATGAGGTTTTTTTATCGATAAAAACCACTTTTTCAACACTACGGTTTACCCGTAATTTATGTTTTTTTAATAAATTGAAAAAACCACTAAAAAAGAGCGCTGAACTAGTGAAAAACATAAGGTTTTGAGTATTATGAATATAGCTATTTGTCTTAAGGGTTAAAAATTTAATATACTGATAAACAGTATATTGGCTATGTGTCTTTTTGACTGTTTGTTTTTGTAAGAACTTCCCTCGTGTTGAAAACTTTGTTGAAAACGTTTATGGGTTTTTGCTGGATTTTTTCTCACAATTTTTGATCTTTGTTTTATCCTAATAGCAATAGAATTTTACAACAATTACAATTAAAAAAAGGTAGATGAGTGTCGTAGAGCCAATCTTACAAGAAAACAAAGATAGATTTGTTATTTTTCCGATACAGCACCATGATATATGGGAGTGGTATAAAAAATCAGAAGCAAGTTTCTGGACGGCAGAAGAAATTGATTTGCATCAGGATATTACGGATTGGACGACAAAGCTGACTGATGATGAGCGATATTTTATTAAGCATATTCTGGCTTTCTTTGCAGCTTCTGATGGAATTGTAAATGAAAATCTGGCAGAAAACTTTGTTAGTGAAGTGCAGTATACTGAAGCCAAGTTTTTTTATGGGTTTCAGATAATGATGGAAAATATTCACTCCGAAACATATTCATTGTTGATAGATACATATGTGAAGGATGAAAAAGAAAAAGATATACTCTTTAAAGCAATCGATAATTTCCCAGCTATTAGAAAAAAGGCGGATTGGGCATTAAACTGGATAGAGTCAGATTCTTTTGCAGAACGCTTAATAGCATTCGCAGCTGTTGAAGGGATTTTCTTCTCAGGGGCGTTTTGTTCTATATTCTGGCTTAAGAAACGAGGACTGATGCCAGGGCTAACGTTTTCTAATGAGTTAATATCCAGAGATGAAGGAGTGCATTGTGATTTTGCAGTGCATTTGCATAATAATCACTTGATCAATAAAGTGCCTAAGGAAAAAATAAGAGAAATACTTGTTGATGCTTTAGATATAGAAAGGGAATTTATTACAGAATCACTTCCGGTAAGTCTGATCGGAATGAATGGTAAACTGATGACACAGTATTTAGAGTTTGTAACTGATAGACTTTTGGTAGAATTAGGTTGCGAAAAAGAATACGGGGTGTCGAATCCATTTGATTTTATGGATATGATTTCTCTTCAGGGAAAAACCAACTTTTTTGAGAAGAGAGTTTCTGAATATCAAAAAGCAGGAGTTCTAAATAAAGAATCCGGAGAAGATAAAATTAGTTTTGATGCAGATTTTTAATAAAAATCACTTCGCATTAATATAAAGAATATTCATTCTGAGCTGATCCGACTAACTACTTCCGTTGAATAGGTTAGCTCAGTTTGATGTTATAGCAGTGTTTGTATAAACACAATTTTAAGGGTAAAAGTCAACGAAATAAAGAAAAAATAGTAGGATATTTTTTGATTTCATAAAAATCAAAAAGGACTTTGTATTGCTTTATGTAAAAACAGTTAATTGTAGTTGTTTGGAAATAAAGCCTTTACGGAGAAGGGTAAAATATAGTAGGATTTCTTCAGTAGGAAGAAGAATTAAAAAAGTAGCGTATGTATGTAGTAAAAAGAGATGGGAGAAAAGAGCCCATAATGTTTGATAAAATTACCGCAAGGGTAAGAAAACTTTGTTATAGTCTTAATCCGTTAGTGGATCCGGTTAAGGTGGCGATGAGAGTGATAGAGGGGTTGTATGATGGTGTTACCACTAGTGAATTGGATAATTTAGCTGCAGAAATAGCAGCAACCATGACCACAACACATCCGGATTATGCAAAATTAGCGGCTCGTATCTCTGTTTCTAACTTACATAAAAATACCAAAAAAACATTCTCGGATGTAGTGACAGATTTATATGAATATGTAAACCCGAGAACCGGAAAAGAAGCACCTTTAATTGCGGATGATGTATATGAGGTTATCATGGCAAATAAAGAAAAGCTTGACTCTACTATTATCTATAATAGAGATTTTGGGTATGATTATTTTGGTTTTAAAACCTTAGAGAGGTCATATCTGTTGAAAATTAATGGTAAAATAGCAGAAAGACCTCAACACATGTTGATGAGGGTTTCTATCGGAATTCATTTAGGAGACCTGGATGCGGCGATAGAAACTTATGAGTTGATGTCTAAGAAATATTTTACACACGCTACTCCTACATTGTTCAACGCAGGAACTCCTAAACCACAAATGTCATCGTGTTTTCTTTTGACGACAAAAGAAGATAGTATCGATGGAATATATGATACGCTAAAACAAACTGCTAAAATTTCTCAGTCAGCAGGAGGAATCGGACTATCTATTCATAATATCCGTGCTACAGGATCCTATATTTCGGGAACAAATGGAACTTCAAACGGGATTGTTCCGATGCTTCGGGTGTTTAATGATACTGCTAGATATGTGGACCAAGGAGGAGGAAAGAGAAAAGGATCTTTTGCGATTTATGTCGAACCATGGCATGCGGATATTTTTGACTTCCTGGATCTGAAAAAAAATCACGGAAAAGAAGAAATGAGGGCAAGAGACCTGTTCTATGCAATGTGGATTCCAGATTTGTTTATGAAACGAGTACAGGATGATGCAGAATGGACGCTGATGTGCCCTAATGAATGTCCGGGCTTATTCGATCTTCATAGCGAAGAATTTGAAAAACAATATTTGGCATACGAAGAACAGGGGAAAGGAAGAAGAACGATTAAGGCTAGAGAACTGTGGGAGAAAATACTGGAATCTCAGATTGAAACTGGAACACCATATATGTTGTATAAAGATGCAGCAAACCGCAAGTCCAATCAACAGAATCTGGGAACTATTCGCTCTTCTAATCTATGTACGGAAATTTTAGAATATACCAGCCCGGAAGAAATTGCAGTATGTAATCTCGCCTCTATCGCATTACCAATGTTTGTGAAAGATGGGGCATTTGATCATCAAGAATTATTTAGAATTACCAAGAGGGTTACTAAAAACCTGAATAGAGTAATTGATAGAAATTATTACCCGGTAAAAGAAGCTGAAAATTCGAATGTTCGCCATCGACCTATCGGATTGGGAGTTCAGGGATTGGCAGATGCCTTTATTAAACTGAGATTACCATTTACCAGTGATGAGGCAAAGAAACTAAATCAGGAAATTTTTGAAACCTTATACTTTGCAGCTGTGACAGCCTCTATGGAAGAAGCTAAGGTTGACGGAGCATATCAGACCTATGAAGGATCACCAATCTCCAAAGGAGAATTTCAGCATAACCTATGGGGGATTAAAGATGAAGAGTTAAGTGGACGATGGAATTGGGAAGAATTGCGTAAGGAAGTATTGGAGCATGGAGTGAGAAATTCATTGTTAGTAGCGCCAATGCCAACAGCCTCTACGTCTCAGATTTTAGGAAACAATGAAGCCTTTGAGCCTTATACAAGTAATATTTATACAAGACGGGTGCTCTCAGGAGAATTTATCGTAGTAAATAAACATTTATTAGAAGATTTAGTAGCATTGAATTTGTGGAATGATGACCTGAAAGATGCTATTATGAGAGCAAACGGATCTGTTCAGAATATAGATGTTATTCCGCAGGATATTAAAGAATTGTATAAGACTGTTTGGGAAATGAGTATGAAGGATATTATCGATATGTCCAGACATAGAGGGTACTTCATTGATCAGTCACAATCTTTGAATCTGTTTATGGAGGGAGCTACAATGGCTAAATTAACATCAATGCATTTCTATGCATGGAAGAGCGGATTAAAAACAGGAATGTATTACCTGCGAACAAAATCGGCAGTAGATGCAATTAAGTTTACCTTAAAAAGCAAGCCGAAAGAAGAGCCTACACAATCAGAAAAAGTAGCTGCAGCGGCTGCACAGGTATTAGAAAAAGAAACAGCTAAAAAGGAACAGCCAGCAGTGGTGCCAGAAGGAACAGCATTAACACCAGAAGAACTACGAGCTATTATAGAGCAGTCAAAAGCTGCAGAAGGAGATGATTGTTTAATGTGTGGATCCTAATATATTACGACAAATGTATTTTGTGAAGATTTCCTAATACGTTGGGAACCGATTTTTTAAATGACAAAAAGGGAAGTTATCGCTAGAAAACTTCCCTTTTTTGTATCTTCGAATTTTTGAAAAATTATGATGAAATGGGAACAACTCCTATCCTTAAAACGATATGGAGATACGAATAAACGACTTCGAAAAGATCAGGACGAAACCAGATTGGGGTTTGAAGTAGATTATGATAGAATTATTTTTTCTTCGGCTTTTAGAAGCTTGCAGGATAAGACACAGGTGATTCCATTATCAAAAACTAGTTTTGTGCATACGCGATTGACACATAGTTTGGAGGTGTCTGTTGTAGGGCGTTCATTGGGGCGAGTGGTAGGGAAAAAAATACTGGAAAAACATCCGTACTTGCAAGAAGAACACGGGTACCAGGTAAATGATTTCGGAGCGATAGTAGCTGTAGCATCCTTGGCACATGATATTGGAAATCCACCTTTTGGACATTCGGGGGAAAAAGCAATTGGGGAGTATTTCAAAACAGGAGCAGGAAAGCAGTATAAATCTTCTTTGACACCAAAAGAATATCAAGATCTTATCGATTTTGAGGGAAATGCAAATGGATTTAAGATTGTTACAGAGTCCAGAGAAGGAGTAGAAGGAGGATTGCGACTTTCTTATGCAACCTTGGGAGCTTTTACAAAATATCCAAAAGAATCACTGCCTAAAAAACCAACGAAGGAGATCGCTCATAAAAAATTTGGATACTTTCAGAGTGAACGTTCTTTTTTCGAAGATGTCGCTGCAGAAGTGGGGCTGATAAAAAGAAAAATTGAAGATGAATATACCTATTGTAGGCATCCATTAGCGTTTCTGGTAGAAGCAGCAGATGATATTTGTTATACTATTATTGACTTTGAAGATGGGATTAATCTGGGGTTGATAGAAGAGGAGTATGCTTTAGAATATTTAATTAATTTGGTAAAAGGAGCGATTAATACCGCTAAGTACAATAGCCTTTCTTCCACAGCAGATCGCTTAAGTTATTTAAGAGCCTTAGCGATTAACACGCTTATACAAGAGGCGGCAAGTGTTTTTATAGCGAATGAAGAAAAAATATTATCAGGGGAATTTCATCAGGCTTTGATAGAAAAAAGCAGGTATGAAGCTCAGATTGAAGATATATTGCAACTGAGCAGAGATAAAATATATCAAAGTCAGGAGGTGATCGAAAAAGAAATTGCAGGATATGAGATTCTGGCAACCCTTTTGGATCGATATTGTACTGCGGCAACTCATTATCATACCGGGGCGAGTTCTAATTATGATAAACTTATTCTAAAATCCGAAGAAGGGAATTTTGATTATAAGAATGAAAATTTATACACCCGTTTGATTAGTATTAGTAATTATGTGGCGAGTCTGACAGATGGAAATGCACTGTTGAAATATCAAAAAATAAGAGGACTTAAGGTGTAAAATATAGAGAAAACAGCCAATTAACATTGGCTGTTTTTTTTATCTGTATTATGAGGTGTAATGTAGCTTTTCTCTGATTGTTTTAGTAATCCCTTCAGTAGCAATCCCACAATATTGATGGAGTTCTTCTATAGTTCCGTGATGGATGAATTCGTCAGAGATCCCTAAAGAAGTAATATCAGGAGAATATGTTGATTGATTTGCCATGTCGAGAATACTACTGCCGAAACCGCCTTTAATAACTCCATCTTCTACCGTAATAATTGTTTTGTAAGTAGAGAAAATATGATCTAGAAGGGGTTGATCCAGGGGTTTGATAAAGCAGAAGTGGTAATGTGCGACTTCAGTAGGGGTGCTGATCTGCTGGATAGCATTTGTTACATTTCTTCGGATTGTTCCGGTAGATAGAATGGCTATGCTTGTTCCGGTTGTCAGTTGTTTTGCTTTTCCGACAGTGATTTTTTTCATGGGTTTCCTCCATTCAATAATTTCCCCCCTGCCTCTGGGATATCGGATAGCTATAGGATGTGGTAGTCCTAATGAAGCAGTATATAGTAAATTTCGCAATTCGATTTCATCTCCTGGAGCAGCGATTAGTATGTTAGGGATACAATTGAGATAAGCAATGTCAAATACTCCATGATGTGTAGCACCGTCTGCTCCAACCAAACCAGCACGATCTACGCAAAAGACTACCGGCAGGTTTTGTAGGGCAACATCGTGAATAACTTGGTCGTAGGCTCGTTGCAAAAAAGTGGAATAAATTGTACAAAAAGGAATTAGTCCCTGTGTTGCCATTCCTGCAGCCAATGTTACGGCATGCTGTTCTGCAATTCCAACATCAATAGCCCGCTCTGGCATCTCCTCCATCATATATTTCAGAGAACTTCCCGTAGGCATAGCAGGAGTGATTCCGACAATTTTTTTATTCTCTCTGGCAAGGTCCACTAGAGTGTAGCCAAAAACATCCTGAAATTTAGGAGGTTGTTTCTTGTTACTTTTAGGAATGAGATCTCCTGTTCTTGCATCAAATTTTCCAGGAGCATGGTAGGTAACCTGATTTTCCTCTGCTTGTTTTAATCCTTTGCCTTTTGTTGTTATAATATGCAATAGTTTGGGACCGTTAATAGATTTTAACTGTTCCAGAGTTTCGCATAATTTAGGAAGGTCATGACCATCAACAGGACCAAAATAATCAAAGTTAAGTGCTTCTATAATATTATCTGTTCTGGGTTTGAACCCTACTTTTGCCTTGGTTAAATATTGTTTTAAGGCGCCTACGCTAGGATCAATACCAATGGCATTGTCATTGAGAATAACCAGCATATTGGTATTTGTTACTCCAGCGTGATTAAGCCCTTCAAAAGCCATTCCACTGGCAATAGAGGCATCTCCAATGACAGCAATATGTTGTTTTTGTAGATTTTCTTGTAGCCTTGATGCAATAGCCATTCCTAAAACCGCAGAAATAGAAGTAGAAGAATGACCGACACCAAAGGTATCATATATGCTTTCGCTCCTTTTTGGGAAACCGCTAATGCCATCGTACTGTCGGTTTGTGTGGAACACGTCTTTTCTGCCAGTCAGGATTTTATGAGGGTATGCCTGATGTCCTACATCCCAGACCAATAAGTCTTCAGGAGTATTAAAAATATAATGTAGCGCTATAGTGAGTTCTACAACTCCCAGACTAGCCCCTAAATGACCTTCTTTAGTAGCGACAATGTTAATGACAAAATCGCGTAACTCCTGTGCTAATAGAGGTAATTGTTCGAGAGTTAATTTCCTAAGGTCTTCGGGAGACTCAATATGCGAAAGTAAAGAATCTTTCACCAGATGATATTTTGATTAAACATAATAAACTATGCGGAGTTTATAAAAATAGTTGCTAGTACAAAAATATCATTTTTAAGATGTTTTCTTGTAATCTTTTGTAATAAGAGCTGACGAGAAGTTGCGGATTATATAAGAGCAGAGGAATATAGCTTATTATCGGCAGAAGATTTTTGTAGGAGACTTGTGATGAGAATGTTTTGTAGTGAAGTGTATCGTTGTTTGGCAAGCTGAATTTGTTTAGATTTACTCGATAATCGAGATGTGGATACTCTGGGAACTTATTTTCGAATTAATGTCTGTTTCTTAATAGAAAGCCTTTCTGGATGAGGGAGAACTGTTGTGAGTTTGTTAGGGTCGGCATTTTGAGGAACAACCATGGAGGGGAAACTCTCCGTTTTTTAAAATAAAGAAGAAAAATATGTTAGACCCATTTGATGATGCACATTTTATGAGAAAAGCGTTGATGGAGGCTGAAGCAGCGTATGAAAAAGGAGAAATTCCGATAGGAGCGGTGGTGGTTGTAGCAGATAGGATTATTGCCAGGGCGCATAATCTTACCGAGTTATTGAATGATGTGACAGCCCATGCAGAAATGCAGGCAATTACAGCTGCAGCAAATTACCTGGGAGGAAAATACCTCAAAGAATGCACATTGTACGTAACGATAGAACCTTGTCAGATGTGCGCTGGAGCCCTTTATTGGAGTCAGATAGGAAGGATTGTTTACGGAGCTAGAGATCATCAGAGAGGATGTATTGAAATGGGAACAAAATTGCACCCAAAAACTACCATGGAAGGAGGCGTTATGGAAGAAGAATGTAGTGCTATTCTCAAGCGTTTCTTCATCGAGAAAAGGAACCTTAATTAATACCTCAAAGGATAGTCCTGAGAGCACCTTTTGTACAAACTTTTATTCTCAGGTAATTCCTGGACGTTAAAAACTCATATAGGAAGCATACATCATGAAAAATACAATTGCAGAAAGAATTCAGGATTTTTTAAAACAATTCCCTCCTTTCGAAAAATTTCAAAAAGAAGACTTGTTAGAAGTCGCAAAGCAAATTCGGGTGCTGTATGTAGAGAATAAAGAATATATCTTTCGGCAAGAAGAACCATGTCATGATGAGTTTTATATTGTTCGGGAAGGAGCTATAGGATTGTATAGAGGAGGTGCAGAAGATGCTAATCTGGTCGATGTGTGTGATGTGGGAGATATGTTTGGCTTGCGTATTATGATTATAAAGAAGAATTATCGCATGTCAGCAAGAGCAGATGAAGAATCCATTGTCTATGCAATTCCGGCGAAGGTCTTTGATCCTTTTATTCAAAAAAATACAGAGGTTAATCGTTTTTTGTTAGAGACGTTCGCGTCTCATGCCAGAAATTACTATACGGAGAATGAAGAAGGGCAAAAAGTAGATAATACGATATCATTAGAAGCAGCAAAGGACTTATCATCATTGCGAAGTGTTTCGTATCGCAAAAAGCCAGTGACCTGTTCCATAGACGATACAGTACAGGATATTGCTAGAAAAATGGCAAAGTACAGGGTGAGTTGTATTATTGCAGTTAGTAGTGAAATGTATCCGCTAGGGATGGTGACAGACCGGGACCTTCGGGTTAAAATTGCAACCGGAGAATTCCCAATTCATGCTTCTGTAGGGGAGATAATGACATCTCCTGTGGTTACATATGCCAAAAGCCTCACTATTGTAGAAGCGCAAATCGCATTGATCAAAAATGAAATAGGATATTTGTGTATTACCAAAGATGGTACGCGAAATAGTAAATTGATTGGTATTTTGACCGATCACGATTTGGTCGTTTCTTTTGGGAATAACCCATCGGTTTTAATAAAAGAGACAAAACGGGTAAAACAGATAAAACAGCTTCGATATATACGACAGCAAACAGAAAAATTGTTGGAGCAGTATTTAGAGCAGAATATTTCTACCATCCACATTCTGAATATTATTTCGGAGATTAACGATGCGGTGATTACACGTGTGATTGATCTTGCGATTCAAGAGATGTCAGTTCCTCCTCCGGTACAATTTGGTTTTTTGGTTCTGGGGAGTCAGGGGAGACGGGAGCAGTTGTTATTGACAGATCAGGATAATGCGATTGTTTTTGAAGATGTAGCGGAGAAAGATTATGAAGCAACCCAGCATTATTTTATGGTATTGGCTACAGAAATAACCAAAGGGTTGCATTCGGTAGGATTTGAATACTGCCCGGCAGAAATGATGGCGAGTAATCCTCGATGGTGTATGTCGCTATCCAAGTGGGAAGAGCAATTCGAAAGCTGGATGACCAAACCGAGTGAAGAAGGTACTTTGTTGTCGTCTATTTTTTTTGATTTTCATCACCTGTATGGTGATCCAACCCTGGCTGATCGATTATCAGATGTAGTATTTGAAGGGGTGAATAAAAGCAATCGCTTTTTGAGTTTATTAGGAGTTAGTGCCTTAGATAAACCTTCACCGCTTGGGTTTTTTAAACAATTTCTGGTGGAGCAGAACGGAGAACATAAAGATTCTTTTGATATCAAAACCAGAGCGATGATGGTTCTTATTGATGCCGCGAGAATATTAGGGCTGTATTACAATCTGAAAAATGTGAATAATACAATTCTCAGGTATGAGAAACTGGCAACTTTAGAACCTAATAACAAAGAACTTTTTGAGAGTTGTGGAAAGGCATTTCGGGTATTGATTAAGTTCAGAACCAAGCAAGGGTTGATTCATCAGGATTCAGGACGATTTATTCAGCTGAATCAACTAAGTAAAGCAGATAAACTGAGACTTAAAAGATGTTTTAAGCCAATACGGGATATTCAGGAATTGTTAAAGCATAGATTTCATTTAAATGCATATATGTGATTTGGTGTAAAATGAATTTGATATCTTTATAAGTAATGAGGCTTTGGCAGCAAAAAAATAAAAAAGAAGTTCCTGTTTTTTGGAAGGATTACGCACGGCTTTTTGATAAAAAAAGAAAGTATCAGCAAGTCGAAGAAGAGCGAATCATTGCGTTTGATACAGAGACCACTGGTTTTAATTACAAAGAAGATCGAATTTTGTCTATTGGAGCTGTTGCTGTAAAAGGAAAGGCGATTAATGTTTCGGATCAGTTAGAATTGTATTTAGAACAGGAAGTTTTTAAATCGGAAACAGTGGCTATTCATGAGATCAGGAAAAATCATAAATATGATAAAGTTTCCGAAAAGAAAGCATTGGAATTATTTTTAGACTATGTGCAGGATGCTGTTTTGATAGCGCATCATGCAGAGTTTGATAAGAAAATGATCAATGCTGCATTAAAACGACATGAACTGGGGAAATTAAAAAATAAACTATTGGATACAAGTGTCTTGTTCCGTAAAACGAAGCATAAAATTTATACGATGCATGATCCGGAGAAGCATTATAGTTTGGATGAGTTGTGTATGGATCTGAAAATATCCAAAAGTGACAGGCATACCGCTTCAGGAGATGCGTTTATTACAGCCATAGCTTTTTTAAAAATACTTGGAAAGCTTAAAAAGAATGGGAAAGTATCAATGAAAGGACTCTTTCGAATAAAATAAGCAGAGCCATTAGATTCTTAGAGGTAAAAATGCTGTTGTAATATACGGTGATGTATTAGTGGTACTAAGGAAGGTGTAATTTCTTGCTTTTTATAAAGTCTTTATGGGAACAATCCATGCTTTATGAAAAAAAGAATCCTTTTTATAGTATTGCTATATGCTGTACAAGTGTGGTCTCAGGAACAACACCTGATTCAGGGAGTTGTTATGTCTAATCAACAGAAGCTATCAGGAGTTCATGTGCTGAACCTATCCAGACAAGAAGGAGGAATTACGGATGAATACGGACGATATCAGTTAATAGCAGCAGCAGGAGATACTCTTTCTTTTTCTGCGATACAATATGTAACTAAAAAGATAAAGATTACCCGTAAAGAACTAATGGAGGAACGTTTAGATGTTTTATTACGTGAAAATGTAAATGAATTAGATCCGGTATTATTGTCAGATCAAAAACTCAGTGGACAATTAGAAGAAGATGCAAAAAATATAAAGACATATGAACAGTATTTTCCTTTGTGGAATGCTGAAGAGGTGATTCGTGCTATGCCTGTAGTTAAGGATGATGCGCAATCTCCGGTAAAAAATCAGGTATTTAGTGATGGGACTGTAGCTACGCCTTTGAATTTTATAGCAATAGGAAAGCTGGTGGCAGGTTTTGTAAAGAAAAAGAAGAAGAAAAAGAAAAGACCAAAGAAGTTTATCCCTCTTTCAGCGATATATGATAAACAGTTTGTGATACATAAAATCGGAATACCTGAGGGGGAGTACGAATCATTTGTTTCGTATATTCATAGTCAGCCCGGAACTCAGGAAGTATTCAGACATCCCGATCAGCTGATTGTTTTGGAGTATTGTATAAAGATGGCAGCACATTATCGCAAACAATAAAGCCCTGTAATAACAGAGCTTTATGATTTGAAACTGTAAATTATATTTTGTTAGCCGTGGAGTACTCTTACTCTGGCTGCAATAGTTCCTTTTTTTCCTTTTTCTTCGTCATACGCTACTTTGTCCCCTTCATTAAGAGCTTCTCCGTTAAGTCCAGATGCATGAACAAAGATGTCTTTTCCTGTTTCGTCGTTTGTAATGAATCCATAACCTTTTGACTCATTAAAAAATTTAACTGTTCCTTCCATTTTGTGTGATAATGATTTTAATATAGTCTTAAAGGTAGGCTTAATTATGGGAAGTGTTGTTATAAAAAAGTAAATATTTTTTAAAAAAATGTTTTTGTTGGTTCATCAAGCAAGATTTTAAAGCCTTGAAGAGAGATTCGAAATTAAGGTTTGCGGTGCTAAATCTTATGAACTTGTTTTCAGGGATTTTGTCCGATAATTGAGTGTTGCGTGTTTTGGAATTTTCTTTGTTTCCTGTAAGGAGCGTTCTGAGGCGACTTACTTTTTTTCGTCCGAATTAAAATCTCTCATCTTTTTTAAATTCTCATCAGTAAGCATGTAATCTTTTACCTTTTTATCTTTCCATCGGTGGTAGATAAAAAGAGGCATAAGAAGAAAGGAAGCGATGAGAATACTAATGCCAATACATTTATCCCCTGTAGGGTGATTTCCTGTGTTTTTGAAGTAGTAACCTACGCCGATTCCGATAGTTACTGCGATGAATAAAAAACGAATTATATATTTCATAGGTCTGGTATTGCTGTTTTTCTATGCTTTTTTTATCGGGTAAAATTAATCAACTTTCTTCTATATACGGTAAGGAGTTTTGATTTAGAAATAAATCCATAATATTGGTCGTTTTTGAGAACAGGAAGATTCCAGGCTCCTGTATTTTGAAATTTTTTCATAACTGTTTTGGCAGCATCTTTTTCAAGTTGTATAACTTCTTCTGCTTGTCTCATTAACATTTCTACAGTGGTGGTTTTATAAAGCTTGGTATCAAACATGATCTCCCGGATATCATCTAGTAATACAATTCCTAAAAGAGCATTGTGTTCATCTACTACGGGAAAAATATTTCGGTTGGATTTAGCAACTGCTTTATGGAGTAGTTCTTCCAGTGTTTGATTGGGAAGTACGGAGATAAAATTCGTTTCTACAATGCTTTCTATATTTAGAAGGTTAAGAACTGTTTGATCTTTATTATGAGTAAGGAGTTCTCCTTTTTCGGCCAGTTCCCGGGTGTATATTGTATAATGAACACTACTTCTGGAAATGCTGAAAGAGATAGCAGCCGTGATCATTAGGGGGACGAAGAGTTCGTAGCTGGTAGTAATTTCTGCAATTAGGAAGATGGATGTTAATGGGGCATGTAGTACTCCTGCAATCAGACCAGCCATTCCTAGAAGGGTGAAGTTGGCTTCAGATACTTGTATTCCGATTCCTAGATTATTAATCACTTTAGAAACCACATTGCCTAAGGCACTACCCATTACCATAGTTGGGATAAAGATCCCTCCACAACCACCTGCAGCAAAAGTAGTGGTCATTGCGATTGCTTTGAAAATAGTGATCCCAAAAAGGAGTGCAATAGCCACCCAAATATTACTTTTGGGAATATCAAACGGAGTTTTTCCCAAGGCGGTAACATGATCTTCGTGCAATAAATTGTTGATAAACCCCAGACCTTCTCCATATAAGTTGGGAATAAAATATAGCATGATTCCAATGGCAATTCCTCCGATTAATAAGCGATGTAATTTGTTCGAAAACTGATTGAAAAATCGCATAATGCCGAAATACATTTTGGTGAAGTAAATAGAAGCAAAAGCGGTTCCTATACCTAACAAAATGTAAAAAGGAGTATCATAGATGCTGAAAGTTTCTAATACCTCAAATTTAAACAATACTTCATCCCCTAGAAAAAAGTAGGAAGTGATAATTGCAGAAACAGAGGCGAGAAGTAATGGTAGTAAAGAAACCAGTGTGAGATCCAGACTAAAGACCTCTACAGCAAAGACCAATCCAGCCAGAGGGGATTTAAACACAGCAGAAATAGCTCCGGCTGCAGCACACCCGATCAACAGAATTCTTGTTTTTCTATCCATGTGGAATAATGTACTGATGTTCGAACTGATGGCAGCTCCTGATCCGATAGCAGGTCCCAAAAGCCCAACAGAACCACCAAATCCAACAGTAATAGGAGCAAGAAGTAATGGAAAATATGATTCCATATGTTTCATAATACCATTTTTTTTGGATAAGGAAAAAAGAATAGAAGGGATTGCCGAAGTAATTTCTTTTCTGAACAAGTACTTTGTGAGAGTAAAGACGATAAAAAGACCGGCAACAGGAATAATAAAATAAAAGGAAGATTGCCAGGAGATAATATCACTTTCCAGAATGTCCTGTAGTAAGTGGGTACTGTTTTTTAGGAAAACAGCTCCTAATCCCGAAAGAAAACCAACAAGAATACTTAGTAATAGAATAAAATTTTTATTGGAGATATGTCGATATCTCCAGATAAGAAAACGATATAATATGTTCTTTTTTGATGATCCCATATGATAACTGCTACCAGAACAATATACAATTCGTATTGGTATAAAAAGGAAATATATAAAGATAGCAGCCTTCAGGGAGATCTGCTAATCGATATGAAAAAAAATCCCGCCGGATAAGGCGGGATCGTTTTTTATAGATCTAATTTGATGTTTAGTTCTTTTAGTTGCTCGCTGTCCACATTGGCAGGAGCGTCGATCATTACATCTCTTCCGCTGTTGTTTTTGGGGAAGGCGATAAAGTCGCGAATGGTTTCTTGTCCACCCAGAATTGAAACCAGTCGGTCAAATCCGAAAGCAATTCCTCCGTGAGGAGGAGCTCCATATTGGAAAGCATCCATTAGGAAACCAAATTGTGCTTTAGCTTCTTCAGGAGTAAACCCTAAATGGTCAAACATTAACGCTTGTGTTTCCTTATCGTGGATACGAATAGATCCACCTCCGATTTCGTTTCCGTTCAGAACCAAATCGTATGCATTAGCTCTTACTTTTCCGGGATTCGTATCTAGTAAAGGAATATCGTCCGGTTTTGGAGAGGTAAACGGGTGGTGCATTGCGTGATATCTCTCTGTTTCTTCATCCCACTCCAGTAATGGAAAATCGACTACCCATAAGGGGGCAAATTCTTCAGGATTTCTAAGCTGTAATCTTTCTGCCAGTTCCATACGAAGTGCACTTAATTGCGAACGTACTTTATTAGCCTCTCCTGATAGTACACAGATCAGATCTCCAGGAACTGCTCCTGTTTTTTCTGCCCATTTTTTTAAGTCTTCCTGATCGTAGAATTTATCTACAGAAGATTTAAAACTACCATCTTCATTATATTTTACATATACCATGCCCTGGGCGCCTATCTGCGGTCTTTTTACCCAGTCAATGAGTTTGTCAATTTCCTTTCGGGTATATGAAGCCCCACCGGGAACTGCAATAGCTACTACTAAATCAGCCTCATTAAATACTTTGAAATCTTTGTGTTGTGCAATAGCATTTAGTTCTCCGAATTTCATCCCGAAACGGATATCAGGTTTGTCATTTCCATAGGTCTTCATTGCTTCATCATAGGTCATTCTTGGAAATTCTGTGATGTTCACTCCTTTGATTTCTTTGAGAAGGTGTTTGGTTAGCCCCTCGAAAATAGAAAGAATATCTTCCTGTTCTACAAAAGCCATTTCACAGTCAATCTGTGTAAATTCCGGTTGTCTGTCAGCTCGTAGATCTTCGTCTCTAAAACATTTTACAATCTGAAAATATTTATCCATCCCTCCGACCATCAATAACTGTTTGAAAGTTTGAGGAGATTGAGGAAGTGCGTAAAATTGCCCCTCATTCATTCGAGATGGAACGACAAAATCTCGTGCCCCTTCGGGAGTAGATTTGATAAGGTAAGGAGTTTCTACTTCAATAAAACCTTCTTGAGATAGGTAGTTTCTTACCTTCATACCTACCTGATGACGAAACAGTAGGTTGTTTTTTACCGGATTTCTGCGAATATCCAGATACCTGTATTTCATTCGGATGTCTTCTCCTCCGTCTGTAGTATCTTCAATTGTAAAAGGAGGAACCAGTGCTTCATTAAGAACGGTTAACTCTTTTACTAAAATCTCTATGGCTCCAGTAGGAATGGCGTCGTTTTTAGATTCCCGCTCAATAACATTCCCTTTTACCTGAATAACAAATTCACGTCCCAGCTTTTTCGCTTTTTCAGTAACGTCCTTGGGAGTTCTTTCCTCATCAAATATCAATTGTGTAATACCATACCGATCTCGAAGATCGACCCATATCATAAATCCTTTATCACGTATTTTTTGAACCCACCCGGCAAGAGTGACTTCTGTATTGATATCTGAAGAGCGTAGTTCGCCGCAAGAATGACTTCTGTACATAGTTACTTAGTATTAAAGCTGCAAAAATAAGAAGATTTACCCGATAATCGAGAGTTGAATGCCCTTAGACTTGTCTCGAAATTAAAAATCATTTCCAATGGATCACTTCATGTATTTGTGGCGAGGTAGTTTAGTAGTAAAAATAGAGTTTCTGAATAGTGAGTATAAAGTGTTTTTTTAGAAGAAATTTTGGGAATTTTGGACAAGTTAAATTTTTGTCTTTTTAATGTTTTTAATGGTGTTATGTTAATTTTTAACACAAAAAACTAACAAATGTTAGGTGTGGTGAGTAATTTTTTAATAATAATTTAATAGATTTAACATGAAAATTTAAAATAGGTTATTATGAAAAAACAAACAAACCGTAGCAAGGGGGCTTTGCTATTGCTATTTTTTCTGCCTGTGTTAATGTTTGCGCAGGAAACCATCACAGGAAAAGTAGTCAATGTAGATGCAGGTGTAGGGGCCTCATTTATGAATGTAGTGGAAGATGGAACCAATAATGGAACCGCTACAGATATTGATGGTAATTTTAGTCTTAAAGTAGCAAAACTACCCGTAAAATTAAGAGTATTTGCATTAGGGTTTTCTACAAAATTTGTGAATGTAACTACTGCTGGACCGATCACTATTCAGGTGACGGAGTCTTCCGAATCTTTAGATGAGGTAGTTGTTACCGGGTTAGCATCTTCGGTAAAACGAAGTAATCTGGCCAATGCAGTTTCCACGGTTACCTCCGAGGAACTTGTAGGAAATACAGGGCAGACAACCGTAGACGGAGCTTTATATGGGAAAGTAACGGGGGTTAATATTACATCATCTTCTGGAGCACCAGGAGGAGGATTTGCATTGCGTTTACGGGGGATATCTTCTATTAATGGAAACAATCAACCGTTGATTATTGTAGATGGAGTGTATGTGAATAATGTGGAGATACCTTCGGGCTTGAGATTTGCTTCCGGAGGAAACAGAGGAAATGAAGAAAATGCAGCAAATAGATTAGCGGATTTAGATCCGAATGATATTGAAAATATAGAGGTTTTAAAAGGATCTTCTGCAGCAGCGATATATGGGCAAAGAGGAAATGCCGGAGTTGTGATTATTACCACAAAACGAGGTAAAGGAGGAAGGACAAAAATTAGCTTTAGTCAGGATAGTGGGTTTAACGTAATTCAGAATAAATTAGGGCTAAGACCCTGGACAGAACAAAGTGTGTTTGATGCTTTTTTTGTTCCTAATCCAGATGATCCAGCTGCAGAAGCAAAATCAAGAGCCGCAGCAGAAGCAGAAGTTGAAGCTTTTAAAAATACTATTGCAGCTAATGGAAAACTGTTTGATTATGAAGATGAGATTTATGGAAATACTGGGTTTATATCAGATACGAGGATTAGTGCTACCGGAGGAAATGAAAAAACAAAGTTTTATGTAGGAGGATCCTATAGAGATGAAGAAGGAATTATACAAAATACAGGATTTGATCGTCTTTCGCTGCGAGCGAATATTGATCATAGAATTTCGGATGTATTTGATTTTACCTCTACGACTAATTACGTGAGAAGTAATTCCAGTCGTAGTTTTACAGGAAATGAAAACGAAGGAGGATTGAGTTATGGGTATACCTTGGCATTTACCAGACCTTGGAACAACTTATTTCCGGATGCAAATGGGAATTATCCTAATAACCCTAACTATTCAGGAAACCCCATTTTTGTAAGAGATCAGGCAAAGAATGAAGATAGTAACAACAGAATTATCCAGGGATTTAAATTAAATACTAAATTGTTTACCAATGATATTCACCGGGTGCGTTTTATCGTAAACGGAGGGGTAGATTACTTGGCGAATGAAACCTATGTATATGTACCAGAGACCCATCAAGCACAAATAGGAGGACAAGGAGGATTTATTGCACAGGGGAAAAACAACTTTACACAGTTTAACTCTCAGGCTATTGGAGTATGGGATGTACAGGCGATTCCCGATGCATTAGATATAACGACACAATTAGGGGTTACCTATTTAAAACAAGAAGGAAATTTGGTTAATAGCAGAGGGTCACAATTAACAGCCGGGCAGACCAATGTAGATCAATCAGTGAATCAGGTGATTGATCAGTTTATTTCAGAGGAAGAAGATTTTGGGTATTTTACTCAGGTAGAAGGAAATTATAAAGATCAGTTTATTGCTACTTTGGGGTATCGATTGGACAAGTCATCCAGAAATGGAGATCCTAATAAGCTTTACGGATTTCCAAAAGCCTCGTTAGCAGTTAATTTAACCAACTTCGATTTTTGGAGCTTGGATGCTATTAATCAGTTAAAGTTTAGAGCAGCTTATGGAGAGACAGGAAACCCTGCAGCATTTGGAGCTACGTTTACTAGCTTAGGAACTTCTAATACTGGAGGTAACGGAGGTGTTTCTATAGTTGGACTCAAAGGAGATCCAAATGTAGAGCCGGAAACCGCAACGGAATTTGAGGTAGGGTTCGATATGGGAATATTACAAAACCTAACTCTTGAAGCTACCTACTATAATAAGACGGTTAGAGATTTGATCTTATCAAGGGCGCTACCTGCATCTGCTGGATTTACCAGAGAAACAACCAACCTGGCAGATCTGAGAAACTATGGGTTGGAATTAGCCCTTCGAGGGGATGTTTTTGATCAGGAAAACTTTCGATGGAACACCGGAGTTCAATTTTACTTAAACCGATCTGAAGTAACCAGGCTAGATGTTCCTGCTTTTGCTCAAAACGGAGCTGGTTTCGGTACAGGATTAGGGACTTTTTATATAGAAGAAGGAAAACCAGTAACGCAATTAGTAGGGAATATTGACGGAGAATTACAGCAGGTAGGGAATGTAGAACCTGATTTTCAGATGTCTTTCAATAACCAGTTTACTTTGTTTAAGCAATTAGATCTGTCATTCCTATTGCAGTGGAAACAAGGAGGAGATAACCTGAACTTGTCGAGATTTCTTACCGATTTAGGAAAAACTAGTTCAGATTTGGAAACCCCGGAAGGACAGGCACGATTGGCTTCTGCAGCAAATGCTTTGCGTTTTGTGGAAGATGCCAGCTATGTGCGATTAAGAGAAGCGGCAATATATTACAGATTCCCGTCACAACAAGTTAAAAGTTGGTTCGGAGAAGTGGTAAGTGATATTAAACTAGGATTGTCTGGAAGAAACTTGTTTACAATTACGGACTATAGTAGTTACGATCCTGAGGTTTCTGTAAATGGTGGAGCAGGTTTATCTAGTGGAATTGAGGTAACACCATTCCCTAGTTCAAAACAATATTACTTACACCTAAATGTTAATTTTTAATAGTAAGCGTGATGAAATATATTCTAAAAAATACAATAAAATACATAGCAGTAGGAGCTTTTGCTATAACAGTCACCTCATGTACTATTGATGAGGTGGTAGATCCTAATGGACCTAGTGTAGAAGGAGTGTTGAGTAATGCTTCTAAAACACAGCTAAATGAAATTGCCGTAGGAGTGGAGTCGACTTCCAGAAACGGAATGGGAGTTGAAGTAACCGCAAGTGGAACTATGGCAAGAGAGTTTTATGTGTTTGATGCAGACCCCAGAAATACAGGAGATTTATTAGGTAAAAATGGAATAAGTCTGGATAATAACTCTTTTTACAGTACTTCTCAGTGGACTGGAAGTTACAATTGTATTAAAAATGCAAACTTGCTGATCGATGCTATAGCCAATACCACAGCAGTAAATGATCAGGAAAAAGCAGGATACCTGGGATTTGCCAAGACGATGATAGCGTATGAATTAATTCAGTTGGTTAAGTCTTATGGAAAGGCAAGAGTAGATGTTTCTGACCCCAATAACCTGGGAGCGATACTGGAAGAAGCTGCGGTTCTTACAGAAGTAAGATCGTTGCTTGATGAGGCAAAAACAAATTTGGAAGGAGCAGGAGATGCTTTTGAATTTTCGTTAAGTCATAGTTATAATACACCAGAAAAATTCATCGAATTTAACCGTGCAATAGCAGCTATTGCAGCAGTATATTCCGGAGATGGGAATGCTGCTCTGACAGCACTAAATGATTCCTTTTTTAATTTGAGTGGAGATCTTAAGGAAGGACCAAGATTTAGTTTTGGTCTTGGAGGGGGAGATCGTGCTAATCCGGTATTCAAAGTGCCATCAGAATCGGCAGAAAAACCTAATAACGGGGACCAGATTATTGTACATGATAGTTGGATTACCGAAGCAGAAGCAGGAGATACGAGAGTAACCGAAAAAACGGCCGTACGACCAGATCCAACAACACAGGATGATCTTAGTGGAACCCATGAAACCAGATTGTATGCATCTAATGTGGCACCAATTGATATCGTAAGAAATGAAGAATTGATATTGGTTTATGCAGAAGCAAATATTTTAGCCAATGATCTGGGAGAAGCAGAAACAGCTCTTAATGTAATTAGAAATGCGGCTGGACTTCCTGATTATAGTGGAGCACAGACAGCAGATGCCTTAACAACAGAAATGCTGAATCAGCGTAGGTATTCATTGTGGTGTGAGAATCACAGAATGTATGATCTGAGACGTTATGACTTGTCTGATACGTTACCTATTGATAGAACAGGAGATCAGATATTTAATGTGTTTCCGGTACCATTATCAGAAAACAACTAAGAAATTAATTGGAGTATTGATAAAAAAAGCGCCACAAAATGTGGCGCTTTCCTTTTGTAAATATCTAGGGCTTAGCGATAAGGATATTTCTAAAATTGTTCTAGTAAAAAATTGATTAGATCTGTAGTAGTGACAATCCCTACCAGTTTGCCATGATCAATTACCGGCAATGCGTGAAACTCTCTCATTGATAAAATCTCGGCAACCTCCTTGATCGTAGTTGTAGAACTAACGCTAACCAGGTTTTTTGCCATAACCTGCTCAATTGTAAACATTTCATATACTACAGTGTCTACTTCATTGGTTTCTACATTAACGGCATCTGCGAAACTGATACGCAACAAATCTGTATAACTTAGCATTCCTATAATAGCATCTCCGCTCACCACGGGAATATGACGTATGTTATGTTCCTTAAAGAGCTTCTCAGCCGTTTCTAAACCATGGGTGTGATTAAGGGTGATGACATCAGTAGTCATAATCTTGGATATTGGTGTTCTTTTTTTCATGCTCATTACTTTTAATTTCTATTCTAAAAGTACTATCAGATTCTTAGATTAAGTATGATAAATGTCAGCTTTGATGGGTTCTATAAAATTTTTTTTGATCAGCGGAGGGAATGAAGATCAAATTACCGATGAAGAACTACTACAACAGTTTAAAGAAGTACAGCTGCTAGATAAAGAAGACAAGCATCTGATTAAAACTTTTATTGATGCCTTTCTGACAAAACGTAAAGTGCAAAAACTGGCGCAATAAAAAAACCAGCTATATCTCTATAACTGGTCTTTATATTTATTTTATCTGCTTATTCATATGAAAGTCCGAGTCGCAGACTCGAACTAGCGCATACTATAACCCAGCGGGGGTATCATTGGATTATCTCGTGGGTAATGCTTCTACTGTGGTTAAAGATAAAAAGATTCTAGAACGTATCGAAGCTATTGCCGATATGCCTACAGATAACCAAAACCAGATTTTTAATGTGATTGATGCACTAATACGGGATTATAACGCTAAAAAAGCATATTCATAAAACAAAGAAAAACCATCCCGAAGGATGGCTTTATAACATCTTGTATTGTAATTACAAATTATTGATCATTAATTTTAATGGTTTTAAATGCATCCTTGAGCAATTTTTCTTCTTTTTCATCTAGATTTTTTGCGTAAATCTTTAAATCTTTACCTAAACTATTTATACTATCGAAACTGATACCTGTTATCCCAGATTTTTCATTTTTGGGAAAACGCAATTTAGCTCGTAAATTACTTATCGTATCGTAGTAATAAAATTCATTCAAAAAAGTACCTTGTGATTGATCTATATGAGGTTTCTTTGAAAAGACTAAATTTTTAGTATCTAACCCCAAAGAGTCATATTTTTTTATTTGATCCATAGAAAATACCTGAACAGTATCATCAAACAAGTCTTTATAATTCCCATATTCTATATGTATAGTATCATTTTTTTCTGTAATCAGAAAATTTGCCTTAAAATCAATTGCATCATACTCCTTCTTAATCCAAGATTTTGGTATATCAATAGAAAATATATTATCAAACTCTATTGTTTTTAAATTACTTTTATCTGATTTACAACTAAAAAACAGTGATACTGTAATCGTGGTTATAATTATATAATATTTAGTACTCATTGATTAATAGTCTATTTCGTTGTTTCTTATAAATTTTCTTACTTGACTTTGAATGGATTCATTATAGAGTACACTACTTTCAGAGTCTTTATAGGTTCCTTCTCCAGCTCTAGGAGTTACTTGACCGTCTACAACTTGTCCTCTTTGCTTGGAATTTGTTTTTCCATTAGTCTTACCCCAATTCATAATTCCTCCGCTATTGTCTTCCAATCCTAAATTATGGCCTAGTTCGTGTCCAACAATTTCATCAAAATTATTACTCTCTATCGTACTTGATTCAATTGCACTAATTCGACCTCCATCTTGTGCTATACCTGCAGGATCAATTTTATCTTCTCTATCTCCTTGCGGAATGTCGTTTGCTATTATTAATACATGATCATTTTCTCCAATGTCATCAATAGAGTTCACTACATTATATTCTATTGTAAAATCTTTTATTACATCTTGATTTGTAACACCTAAAGCACTATTATGTTTTTGTGCTAAACCTTTAAAACTATCTAAAGAAACTGATCCAGAAGATTCAGAAAACATAGTTTTTGATAAATCAACTCCTGAATTATTGAGCACTGTTAATGTTACAGTTATATTGACATCTCTAACGACAAAGTTTTTATCTCCTCTGACATTAGATATATTTGTAATTACATCATCTGGTCCATGTGGCATCATCCCATCAGGATCAATAAAGTATATAGGATTATCAAAAGCAAAGTTATAGGGTGAGTGCCTACGCATAGCTTCTGCAAGAGGATCTATATTCATCCAACGTCCTATACTAGCATCATAATTTCTTGCTCCGAAGTCTAACCATTCTAAGCCAAGTTCGTCATTTTCTTCTTTACCGTTATAACCATACGGATGCTCTCTACCAACAATGGTATTATTGTACCCTTTGTGTTCGAGCCCAAAGGGATAATAATGTTTTTCCTGTTTAATTTCAGAAGTTGAGATACTCCCATTGTTATTGGTATCTGCATAGGATAATCTGATATTTCCTAAATGATCTTTGTACTGGTATACATAAGTATATCCATTTGTATCAGGTTCTACATAGCCCTCAGGATGGTTAAAGAATTCCAGGTTACCATTTTTATAAACATAATTCCCTGCATAATCTGTCGTTGTTAAAGAACTTCCCTCTGTTACCGTCTTTCTTAGTTTGGTACCAGTGGCATCGTAAATATAATTAATATTTCCTCTTCCTGCCAGCATTATCTGTTTAGGTAAGTTTAAGTAATTATATTGAATCTCTGTAATTCCTTTATTGCCATCTCTGGTCATATTCCCATTGGCGTCATAGGTATAGTCATCCTCTGTATTGGTCCCATCTGTAAACCCAAAAGTTTTATTTCCGCTATCCGTTACCTTTAGTAATTTGTTTCCTTCATTATAGGAATACACTAATTTATCCATTGCTCCAAAGGCAGTGGCAGTAGCATTGGTATGCCCGTTTCTGGTAAGGGTCTGGATATTCCCATTTTTATCATAGGTGACCCCTAAGAGGTTATAACTTCCTATATTGGCATATCCGGCAGTGATCCGGTTTAAACCATCATACTGATAGGAATAAGAGCGTTTGGTGTTGTCACTGGCAGTTTTCCAGAGCGTCTCGCTGATATTTCCATTGTATAACTCATCAGCTTTGGAAGCATTTTCGGTCACCCTGTTATAATTAATACCAAAGGCAAACAGATCTGATCCCAGATTGTTGACATCATTGATCCCGGTAAGCCACCCCCGTACATTATAGCTGTAATCTACCGTTTGTAATTCGTTCCCTACCTTTTTAGCGATGAGTTGCCCTAACTCATCATAGGTATTACTGGCAATGGTTTCTGTATATGTTCCAATGCTTTGTTGTTGGGTAAGCAAACGTCCCATATGATCATAGGTAAAGACATCCGTTGTTACAATGGGTGTATTATTCCCTTTGGTATGTGTAGTTTTCAGACGCAGTACCTTGCCTGTAAAATCCAATTCATACTCCATAATATCAGTGGTATTCAGATATGGGTTTACCGTTTTGACATAGATAGGTCTGGCTTTATCATCATAGTACGTAATGGTGGTAATCCAGGCGTCTGTATCCAGTACTTTTACCTTACTGGCTGTGGCTAAGGATTTTGTTTTTGTCGTACTCTCTACTCCATAAGCCGTTACTAAGTGGGTATTAGTGAATCCCTGATAGGTATCGTAATACTGAATGGTCAACAGTTCCAGTCCAGTAGTAGGAAAATTGTCATTGGAATAATAGTTTTCCTGATTGATACTGACATGGGATGTTTTTCGCTCGTAGTTTTGCGTTGCTGTTTTATCTTTAAAGAGCGTACGTAACTGTGTTACTGTCTGATCCTGTGGGGCAGTATAGCTACCGGTATACGCTACTCGCCCCAGTGCATCGTATTTGGTAAACAACCATCTATTCGCCGCTCTGAGCAAACTGTCCTGTGTCAGTACCGGTCGGTCCAAATTGTCATAGACAATATACTCCCATCCTTTTCCGGGAATTTTCTTTGTAATCAGCCGGTTGCGATAATCGTAGGTATATTGATAACATAGTTCTGCAAGCTCTGTAGCAGACACCCCGTCACTAACAACTACCTTGGGAGGTAGTACAAAACTTAAATTACCAAATCTATCATATACATAATAAGTATCATGCGCTTCTGATGCAGTATAGGTTCTTTTTAGAACCATCTGTCCCTGCTTGTTTTTATATTCTCTGGAGGTATGGTTATCTCCATCAGCTCTCGTCCAGTTTTCATCTTTGATAATGGTAACCAGCAATTGATTGGGAGCATAGTTTCCATTTTTACGAAGTACTGGTTTTTCAGTATCACCCGCTGTAAATGTAACTTCAAACAGCGGAATATCTGCCTGATTTGTTGTCCAGTCAGTTTTGATGGTATGATCAGCTGCCATGGCACTGATTTCACTGTTAGCTTTCCAGGCTGTTCCCGGAGCCGCCTGTTTGATCACCCGGTTTAAAGGAGAGGGTTCAAAAACACTTTCTGAATAGGCATTGACACTAGTATCTGTAAAATCCTGCGGGTAGTTACTTTTATAATATGCATCAATATCTGTAGCCACATTCACCGTTTTATAGGCTCCGGTAGCAGTAGAGGATACAAAGGGTAAATACTGTTTGCTCTGTCTTCCATAGCCGTCATAGGTAATATGTGTTACAATATCCTTATGACTGGGAGATTGCCCGATCCCGATTTGCTGAATCGGACGCCCTAAACCATCAAAATACTGTACCTGTTCTTGTATGTTCTTTATATCCAGAACATCTGGTAAAGTAGTATATGGTTTCTGTGGTGTTCGCACCCAAACATAATTCTGATCACTAAGTGGATAAAAGGTAGGAAGAATAATTTTAGCAGAAAATGATGTTCCTGCTTGTATCCAAGTAGTTGGTTTCAGAACAATAGCTTGAGAAGCTTGAAGGTTTCTTTCTGCCTCTGGAGTACTACTGTTAATCGTTTTATTGTGTATCGTTACTGTTGGTGGTATTTCCTGAGCTGTTATATGGATTGCTATTAGCAGTAGCCATAATAGGATATTATTTTTCATAGAGTATTAATCCTTTTTTTACTGTTGTCCCTTATAATGATATTGATTCTCTGATAGAATATTCCCTTCTTGATCCTTAGTCTGTTTTAACCTGTTAAAAACATCATACTCATAATAGATTGTGTATCCTCGAGGATCTGTCATGCTCGTTACCCCTATAAGCGGATCATAAGTATAGGAAGTAACCTGCGCATTAGGTAATACGGTTCTTAAGGTCTGTAAAGATAGTCTAAGTGCTCCTTCTTTTCCGATAGTTCCAATGGTGCGATCAGAATCTTCATTCGATGCGGTCTTAATAGCTGTAACATAATTCTGTATGTCATTATAGGTGGTGTTCTCTATTTTAGCAACTGGGTATTGATTATTATATCCCCAGATATAAACAATATGAGTCCCGTCTTTTTTTGAAATCTCAATCGGGTTTCCATGAGTATCATATTGATGATATATGATACGATCTGATAGAGGATTCGTTGTAGTGATGATTCCTTTGGAGGCTTGTACACTTTTTAGGAAATAAGTATTGGGATTGCTACCTTGCTTATATAAATTTCTCTGCGTGTGTAGTAAGGTATTACCAATATAAGTTTCCGTTTGAATTGGGGTTCCAATACAATGTAATTGTTCCAGTTTCTGATAGATGTTTTTATCAGTGGTACTCAGGTCAGAGAGTTCATTACGGACATTAGGGTAATACGTTTTTGTGGTAGCTGTTTGATTAAGGCTATTCTTTACAATATAATCAGTAAGAAAGTAATTCGGATGATTATATCTAAATGTTTTTTCTGTAACGACAGGATTTACTCCATTTGTATCATAAATTGTCTCTTTACTTGAGGTTAGTAGTTTTTTGCCTATGGAATGAAAACCTGCTGCATAATAATACATAAAACTATTCGATGCAGTTATACTCTCTCCACTGGAACACGCTGCAGCTGAAAAAGGAGGAGAGACCGCATTGGCTACTCTTAAATAATTTATTTTGTTGTCATATGGAATTTCATAAGTGTTTTCAATTGAATGGACAATTTTAGAGCCTTGATATGTGTACTTGCTTTTTAGCTGCCCACCAGCCCATGATTTAAGATAGAAATAATCTTTGTTATTTTGATCGAATTTAGAAAACCAAGAAAGAATTATTGGATTAACAGAGCTAGGGTCATCCATTTTCATAAAAGGTTTTAGAGTTTCATATTTTACAATAGGAGTCGAATCGTATATGTATTCTATCTTACCATTTTTCTGACCGTTGTTGTTTGTTTGAAATTCAGTAACTTTAGTATATTCTACAGGATTACTGTTCGCATTAGATATCTCATATAAAGGAGAAGAGGAAACGCTTAGTACTTGACTCGTCTTTATATTCTGAAATAAGTTACCTTCGCTTCCTTGATAGCTAACATTTAAGTTTAAATTATACTTCTTGAAGTATTTATTCTCTAATGGAACTTTTAGTCTCCCTGGTGTATATAAATAATGTTTACTAGTCATAGGAGTATTATTAGATTCCGAAGAAAAGTTCTTTATAGACTTGATTCGTAATCCTCCCACATCTTCTAGCCATTTTGTGTGGTCAATAGATGTCTCATCCCATGATATTCGTATATATGATGTGGGGCATTCAGAGGCTCCAACACTTCCTTCTCCATATTCTCTAAGGTAAATTTCATATGTTCCTTTTTTTAAGTATATTCTTTCTGCCTTTTCTAGCCCCTTTGGTCCCTCACTCTGAGGGGGTCTTTTATAAGTTTTGAGAATAGTTCCTAATGAGTTTTTAATTGTAATAATTGCTGCTCCATCGGCTCTTATAGGAGGAGACATTGAAACACGAATGGAAACAAATCCATCTTCAGGAATAGAAAGAAAATTTGTTGATTCATGTTCTGTACAGTAGGAAGCCCCTTTCCCTGTAACACTATAAGATTTATCCTTAGTTGTAACTATTTTTTTTGATTCATGTTCTATTTTATTGGCTTCATAATCAAATAGAGTATACCCTCCTGTTGGGTAAGTTATTTTTTCTAATATAGCGGCTTTCATTGCTTCTTCATTAGAAGATCTGTTTGCTTTACCAACTTCATAAAAGTTTGTTTCATCTGTAATTCCAGTATAAATATCAACTACTTGCTTTTCTACATAACTATTTTCTGGATTTTTATTAGCATACCCCCATTTATCTTGTTTATAAGAAGTCCTGGGGGGCATTTTAGTTGAATTATAGTCAAAGAAATAGTTTTTAGATATAGAACTATCATTACTATTAGTTAAGCTTAATCCTGTAAGTTTTAAAGATTTCCAAGCCCCAATAGGTTCGTAGGAATGAGGACTTGTTGGGTATCTACCTTCTCCTCTTTCAAAATATTGATATTTAAATTTAGAGAAGAGTATTTCTTTGTTATTGCTATTTAGAACCTTTATATTATTGAGTTTTAATGACTGTATATCTTCTCTGTCAAGGGTGGTATTAAAAATTACTTTTCCATTTGTAAAAGATATTTCCGAAATTATCTTCTCTTCTATTTTATTCCTGTCGCTATAATTAATAACTTCATAGGGAGAACCAGTATATTGACCAGGGATCCAAGAATAGTTCATGGTTTGCCATCCGCACACTGCAGCTTTCATTGCTGCATTTCCTTCTAAGGTTCTTACCTGAACAGTGGAGCCAGAGACTTCATAACCTTTGTCTAATAGGTTTTCTTTGTACTTGAAATTAATAGTGTCTTTTTTATTTTTAGAAACAATTTCAGTTAAAAACCAAGAAGTAATAGCATTTTTAACTGGACCACAGTCATTACATTCTCTAGGAATGATGGTTGTTCTTTCATATGCACTATTATTATTAAGATCAACACCAAACCTGTACACAGTACCATCTTCGGTAGTAATGATAAAATAAGGCTCAAAATTATAAAACCTTCTTTCTATTTTAATAGGATTTAATGATTGATCATGTATCTGACCGTTAAGGATCGTGAAATTACCAATAATTCCATTAAAGTTATAAGTGTAAATATCTGGAGAACTATCTTCTCTTTTATAGAATATATCTCCTAATGTGTTAAAATTAGTTTTGTTGAATTCTAAGTTTAAGTATTCTCCATCTGGGATAGTTTTTACTGCTTTTTCATCAGGGATTCCTTTTACATGTCTAACAATAGCTCCACCAGCATTAAGAGACCAGCCAAGACCTACCATAGAAGCTAAATCGTTAACACGTATTCCAGATGCATGATAACTGATATTAATGGGTAGTGACAAATCTCCTTGTTTAATTGTATATATAGGAATTGATATATTAGGAATACCCGTATTTAAATTTACAGGAAATACGCCGTATTTTCCTAAGTTAGAAGCGTTTGGAGAGTTGTTGATGTATGACGGAAATTCTTGTCCAAAAAATTGGACAGTTGTAATACAGAAAAAGATTATTAATATATGAAACTGTTTCATAAATTTTTAATATGAATATTGAAAGATTTTATTTGATATTTCTTTTTAATTTTTAACCGTTTGTTCATTATAATATAAACTGTTCTATTGTTTCTTTCTTTGATAAAGTGCTGTTTTTCTACAAAGGATTTTGGAGTCAAAAGTAAATAATGGATATATAATGAATTGAAATTTTGAGATTTTTTTCCGTAGTTTCAGTAAAAAGGTTTAATGATTTTTAAAAAAACAGATGTTTTTTTAGATTCTGGTAGATAAGAAATCTTGTAAAAAAGTTATTATAAAGAGGAGGTTTTTACACTGCTTTTAAAGAACGAATCTTTTTATAAATTGTGTTTTTTTGGTTTGTTTCTTTCTTGTTGTAAGCAATTTTAACGTTTGTAAACTCAACTTTTTTTCTCAAAAAAGCCTGACATTATTAGGGAGAGGGATATAGCTTTTTTAATTTTTTTTCTAGAATAAAACCTACCTTTTGTCACGAACTATTATTTCGTTTTGTGTAGGAGACAACGCATTCATTTTTAGTTTATACATGTAGACAGGATGAGCCTTCTTTGTTTGCAGTAGTATTTGTCATAAATAGTTGCTGCTACAGGGATCAAATGAGGATTCATGAGATACTATTTTATGAATCAAAAAGCAAGATGCGTTCTAAATCTGCTCTTAAACTCATAAATATTTGTTAAACAATCCGGTTTTTTAGCCAGGGTTTTTTCTAAAAAAGAAAGAGAAATATAGAAAGTGTTGGAAATAAGGAAACTATCTCAATGCAAGTACTATGAGGCAATATGCTGAAAATGAATTTTAATTTTAGAAGCTGTTTCAAGAAGTTAACCCCCTAGGATCGAGTTAAAAAGGGAAAGAGTTCCGACTCTAATACATTGCTAATGTGAAGAAAGTACGTTATTTTTATACGGTAAATACGTTCATTGCTTTTGCAATCCAAATTCATACAATCAAATGGCTACACTTACTACTACAAAGATCGCTATTGCAGGTCGGCTCATTACCTCTTATAAAGAACTAAGGATTCATCAAACATTAGGAGCACATCATCAGGTAATACTTTCATGTCGGGCAGATGTTTTGGAACAATTTTCAGATGAACTCATAGGAGTAAGTAAAGATTTTCTGGGAGAGGTGATTACGATCAGTGTTGTCTCACAACAGAACTTTAGCGAATATAAAGAGTTACTCTTTAAAGGGGTGATTACCAAAGTGCAGGCAATTAAAAGACCACATGTATCGGGGAACCTAATAGAGATTGTAGCAATGAGTAGTTCAATACTGGCAGAAGATGGAGCACATACTACTTCTTATTTAGATTTGGGAGTGGCAGAAATTCTCGATGTTACGTATCGAGGATATGATACCGGGAAATTAGAAACTTCATTTCGTCCCAGAACATCTGATACGATTCATTATAGTGTGCAGAAAGGAGAAAGTAATTTTGCTTATACCGCCCGGTTAGCAGCTACAACTAATAATTGGTTTTATTACGATGGAGTGAAGCTTGTATTTGGTCTCCCGTCTGAGGAAGAAACGAACCTTGTTTATGGACAAGGGTTATCGCATTTTGCGATTAGTTTAGAGCCTTTACCGAATTCGTTTAATTGTCATACATACGATTATCTGACAGGTGAATACTATCAAAAAAATACCAAGGATGTCAGTACACCTCCATCAGGGTATCATTCGCTTACTACAAATAAAGCGCATCAGTTATATGCAAAGACCGGAAATCAATACCTTCATCCATATACGGACTCACAATTACAACATCGATTCGAAAGACAGGTGGAAAATCATGCACATGCTATTGCTGCCAGGCAGGTAATTGCCAGTGGAGTAAGTGATAATCCAGGAGTGCAATTGGGAACCATTATCAATGTGTCGGGCTATGGTCGTTTTCGGATTATTAGTGTGACTCATGGAAATATTGAAGGGGGAGAATATAAAAATAATTTTGAAGCTATTGCTTCAGATATAGATGTTTATCCGTTGATGAATATGTTTCATACGCCTGTTAGTACTATTGAAATGGGAGAGGTTATTGATAATGTAGACCCTGAAGGGTTGAGTCGTGTAAAAGTTCGTTTTCCATTTCAGGAAGAAGGAGGAACTACAACACCATGGATTCCGGTTGTGACTCCTTATGCAGGGGCAGATAAGGGGTTTCATTTTATCCCGGAAATTGGAGAAACGGTTGTTTGTCATTTCGAAAATAATCATGCAGAACGCCCCTATGTAACAGGAAGTATTTATCATGGGCAAGCACAACCGGTTAGTTATCAGAGTGATGCTAATAATATTAAAGCAATCAAAACCAGAAGTGGACACTCTATAGAGCTCAACGATACGCAAGGAGGAGAAATGATTACTATTACGGATAAAAACAGCAATATCATTCGTATTGATACTGCTACGAATAATATTGAAATAGCAGCTTTGGAAAATATGACATTGACAGCTAAGAATATTGCAATCAGGGCAGAAGAAAATATCAATATGGTAGCTGGAAAAGACTTTGCTAATAGTGTAGCCGAAAACTACAATGTAATGACCAAAAACAGCACCTTTATTGTAGAGGAAACAGCTATTACAGATTCTAAAAAGCAAGAAAATGTATCGGATGAGATTGTATTAAGTAGCAATAAAGAAAATCTGACGTTGGCTTCTGGAAAAACCGTAGATGTACAGAGTAAGGAAAAAGTAAAACTGTTTTAAGTCCTTTGCATATTGTATGGATACCCTAGAGAATAATTGCAACAACGCATTGGTAGATAATAGCGTAAACCTACATCCAGAAGGATTTGAAGGAACATATGGGTGTATGTTTACTTTTGACGAAAAAGAAGCTAAAAATCACCTTCGATATAAAATGAAGGTGAAACACACCGGTCGCTTAGAGGGGTATTTTAATACCTATACACTTAATAGAGATAAAAAAACATATATCAATGATAGTGAACCAGATTCTTTTATAGATAAACTGGCGATGGAAGTGAGCAGTGTTTTATATCCGTTACAAATAAAAACCCTACAGGACGGGACTTTTCTCAGTGTTGTAAATTTTGAAGAAATTAAAGAACGCTGGTATAAGAAGAAAGCAGAAATACAAGAAAAATACAAAGGAGCAGTAGTTGAAAAATATATCCAACTGACAAGTAATAGTCTGTATAGTCAAGAGGTATTGAATGAAAAAATGGCAAAAGACTGGTTTGTCAATTTATACTTTAGTTCCTTGTATAAATGGTATTCTGATGATTGCTATGTTTTTGAGCACATACAATATCCTATTGCAGGAACAACTACTGCGGTTAATTACAATGTTACTAAAAAAATAGGAACAGAAGATATGACTCAGGCAGTGGGTTTGATGATTGAGATTAAAGGAGAAATTGAAGAAGAGCGCTGTATACTGGATATAGAACAAGGATTAGATTTTTCATATAATAAATTAATAAACCCTCAGGAAAAAGAACTAAAAGGAAATGTCAATATCACTTATTTACTCAATAAACAAACAGGAGTTATAGAAGGGTGTGAAGGGGTTTTCTCTACAGAGTTTACACCTCCCAAAAAAACAACTGTACAGTTGTTTTTACTGGAGAAAAATGAAATGTCTTACGGCCAGGATCAGGAACAGGGTAAGGAAAATAAAAAGAACTTTTGGTCTACATTGTTTAAACGATAATAATTAGTGATATGAGCCAGAAATATGCAGTAGTACAAGGAGCTATATGTGAGTGTCAATTTGGAGATTTTCCGGATAAGTTAAAGATTCTTTCTCATCAAAAATATTATGCGAATGATGCAGAAGGATCAGAAAAATTAATAGCTACATCTATGGAGCTGGGCGGGAGTACCTTTGAAAAAAACACCTTCGGACAATGCAAGTTACAACCCACAGGAAGTAGTTTTAAACCATGTCAGATTGTCGTCACTCAATGGGATGGTTTTTATGAAAATGTAGAACTAAGTAATGGAGGGAAAACGCTATTGGAAGATAGTAAAGCTATTTGCCCTATTGCAGGAAGCCCTTGTATTAGTATCCTTCATCATGGGCAAAGCATGGAAGTGAGTGCTTCTAGTACGGACAATACAAATCCGGATACCCATAATCAAATGAACCCATTAACTGATGTGAATGCGTTAGGGAATCAGTCATCAAATGTTAAAGAAATTATTGTTAGTTAAAAACTAGTGTATGTCTACAGGAATAGAAAAAGTTGTGGTGGTCAATAGTTCAGGGACTGTTAGATATGTAAAAAATCTGGTAGTAAAGGCCAATGAGGTGACAGAGGTAAAGGCACATTACTATCCGGATACTCCGGAAACTCTCAAAGGGTTTGCAAAATGGATTGTAAAGCCAAAGGAAGAAGCCCCTTTTACTAAGGATGATCATGAAGGTCTTATTGGAGATGTTAGAACACTTAGGATCTTACCTAAATATTGTGGTCCCAGACAGTTTATCGTAGAAGCTTTTATGGAGGCTCCTACAAATCGACCTGCTTCACAACTCATTATTAATGGAGTAGCGACACAAAAAATTATTAAAAGCCAGTGGTCTAAAAAAAATGGAGGGAAATCCATAGGGGATACGCCTATAAAATATGGAGATGATATTTGGTTGCATCTGGAAACAGAAGGGCTCAATGGAGCAACACTGGATATTGACGTATATAATGATCAATGGGGTACAGACGGTAAAGTGCTTACCATTTCCAATGCAAAATGTGTACATGGAGAAGTAAACTTACGTGTTAAAAATACCTATAGCTGGCGTTCTGGTACTGGAGCCTTTAGAACCAATGGAGAGAAGTTTTATATAAAAGCTCGTCTCAAAGGAAAAAAAGAAACCATTAAAGATCAGAACGGAAAAGAGGATCATGGGAAGTTTCTTGTGATTGATAATAAGATTGTCACCAGAAAAGTAGAGAAAGCGGAAAGCACAAGACCGGCAATTATAGGAGAAACAGAAGTAAACGTAGAACGGTATGAGTTATGCCGTTTTGAGAAAATTGTCATTACAGACGACAAAAAGGAAGTACCAGTATTTGATGAAAAAAAACTACAGCTAACAGATAAAAAAAAGGCAGAATTTCAGGTGTCGGAAACTATTCATTTTGATTTTGATAAGTCTGCCATACGTGCAGATGCAAAAGAGGTTCTGGATGGTATTGCCAGCCTGTTGTTGGATAACCCATTTGTTCCCTCAGAATTAGGAGCACATTGTGATATAAGAGGAGATCATGACTATAATGATCAACTATCTAATAAACGGGCAGCAGCGGCTGTAAAGTATTTAATAAATAAGGGAGTTTCCAGAAAGACAATAACTAGTCAGGGATATGGAAAACGAAAGCTATTGATTAAAGGAGAGGATATCTCAGAAGCAGAGCATCAATTAAACAGACGGGTGACTATTAAGTTTAAAATTTTTAGTAATGATGCGCAGTCTATAGTTTTTGATACGATAGCTCCTGATAAATCTATCAAAAAAGAAATTTCTGTTACTGTAGATGGATATATTACTGATCAGTGTTTGCGAAAAGGGACACAGAGACATAAAGCTTCTGAAGTAAAAGTATTAGAGCTAACACCTCAGGGAAAAAAAGGACCGTATACATATGATGGGACATCTGATATAAAACATAAGGTATATTCAAATATTTCTGTTTCAGTATTAAAGGTTGATGCTTTAAGATATATCTGGCCACATAAAACAACTACAAATAATTTTGAGTACTATATCAATAGCTGCCGGTACTATTCTAATAAAGAAAAACCTACCGTTATTGTTAAAGCCTATCCGGACATTAAATGGGACTTTCATTTTTTCTTGAAATTAAGTAACCCATTAGCGGTTAAATGGCAAGGGCTAGATGCTCCCGGAGTTGCAAGGATGCGAAAAGTTAACGGAAAAATAGCAGCACAAAATAAATGGAAACAGACAGAAGCTGCTATAGGAGTAGTTCTAAAAGCCAGTTGGAACAAAAAAGATGATACGAATTATAAGGATGATTTTGAAGTAACATCGAAGTATGAAGATAAATTTAAATGGATTTATAACGTCTTTAGTTCGTTGAGAGAGCTGTCAAAAGGGATCACGAAAACAACAAAAGGAAAAGCAACAAAAGCATTAGGAAGTAAAGCTCCTTTTTCAGTAGAGATGGTTCCTCCTAACTTTTGTTTGGGAGCAGAGTGGCAATTAGCTAGGGGAGAAGTAAATCAAAAATCTATAAAAGAGATAGGTACGGAGTATAAAATATATCTAAAATCAGACCCGCTAATAGGAGTTAAGTTAATTATAGATTTATTAGGAGGTGCAATTACAGCTGCGTCATATGCTACTACGGGTAATCCTGTGGCAGGAGATATTGTTCTGGCTATTCGGGAGTGGGCAGAAAAAGGATATGAAACAGAGAAAGTACAAGTTAATTTTAGAATCTGGTTTGATTTGATCATATCTGGGACAATTCATGGAGGAGTAGACTTCCAGAGTAATACTGCTTCTGATAAAAACAGTGCCAGCGCTAATTTAGAGACAAAACTTGGGGTAGAATTGACTGCGGGAGTAGAACTAACAGCAAAGGTTGTTATTGTTAAAGTTGGATCTGCACATGTTAAAGGGCATGCCAGTGCAGGAGTTAAATTAGGAATTACCTCAGGGCATCATATTAAATATGATACGTATAAGGGGCTTTATTATAAGCCTAGTTTAAAAATAGATCCGTGTATTGCTCAAGTCGTTGTCTATATAGAAGTAGGTCTATCATATAAAGTGGTTAGTGCAGACTGGAAACCAATAAATATAAATGAAAAAAGGAAATTCTGGGATGAGTTTGATATTATCAAAAATTTAGAAGATATTTCTAAAAGAAAAGCAGAAATCCAATTAATAAAACCTTGATAAATGAAATTATCTAACCTACTCATTTTTTTAGTTTGTAGTCTTATGACCTCTTGTTCTTCACAATCTATATTTGATTTCTCAAAAATAAAGATGCCATTAGATGCATCCGAGGTACTGAAGCCGGATTTTCAGGTTAAAAAAAGTAAACTGAAATTAGACAAACTATCCAGGTATACCTCTGAAGACAAAAACATGTTTGTCTTTGATAAAATTACTTTTTTAAAAAGTTTTTCAGATGAATATCAAAGTTCCACATCTGTTGAGTTTTTTATAGATGATAATTTAGGTCAGGTTTTAGGAGCTCACCTAAAAACATTTGATGATAAAAATGGAAGAGAATTATATAAAAGAATACAGGAATTATTTGGAGCTCCAAACTACTATAATAAAAATGAAGATTTTTTTAATGGTGCCTGGGAAGTAGATAACACATTGTTTCTATTAAAGCAGAATTATACTACAAAAATAGGAGGGATACAGACGATGAGTAGTAATCTGATAGTTTTAAGATATGAAAAAGAAGAGCTGATTAATCATTTTTTATTCGAAGGATTTAGTAAGTATTTGGATTATATACATGCCCGTAAAGAAGTAAAGGAACAAAAGAAATATACATATTTGGATTTTGTTAAAAACCAAGAGGATGATTTTTTTGGAAAAAATAAATATCAAGAAGAGTTAGAAAATAATTTACCCTTATAAAGAAATTGTGAAAAAACCATATTATATTTTAAAATTTAGTGCTGTTCAATGTCGTTTTGAAATTAAGGTAAATGATCGGTTGATCTTACAAATGAATGTGGATAATGGACAAGTCACATCTCAGGTTCCCATTAATCATGCAATTGCTGAATCAGGTACTTCAGAAATAACCGTTTCTGTAATTCCAGTGATTGGTAGTGCACAATTTTCTAAGGAAACATCTTTTAATTATGACTGTCTTTTATTTGATGTGTCTAATGGGTTTCAACTTCAGGAAACTTATGAAGGGTATAAGAGTCCGAAAATTACGGATGCACAACCTTTGAGTACATTTGCATCAACTCAGACATTAAATGTAAATGTTAGTTATAAGCTTAATACGCTTTGGGAAGAAGGAAAAAAATTAGATGATATAGAGCATATAGAAGAGAAAATAAGAGCTGCTTATCTGGAAATTGGTGATATTATATTAGATAAGAAGTATGATGTTTTTAAACAAAAGCTATCCCATCGAGAGCAAAATATAGCAACTTCTATGTATTTATCTGCAGTTGATTCTAGAGCCAGATTAAATGGTTTGATTCATGATTTTGAAAATGGATTTGATATCTTAGATTTAGCAGAGGATGCTATCATTGTTTATTCTGCCAATAAAAAAATAGCTTCTTTACGAAGGCTTACGGGAGAACCTGCATTGTGTTTTAAAAAAGAAAAACCCATGGAACAACTGATGCTCGATATCGAATTTTATTGGTCTGAAGAGAGTCAAAAATTTGAAATCATTTAAGAAGCATGCTTTTTCCTATTTACATCTTTTAGGGAACAGTTTGTTCTTAGTGATCTAAATTTAAACTTGATAAGGCAAAAGTCAAGCAATTTATAATTTTGATCGATCGTTAAGCATAGACTAAAGAGTGACATTTGAAGCCTTTATTAACTACAGAAATATTGTGAAGTCTGTTTAAGTCTTTTTTTTACAACAATGCTCCTTAGTTCATTTTTTTTATTTTCCCAGGAATCTATCGATATCTCAAAATTATTTCAAAAAAAGGATCGGATATACTTTTAAAGCGTGCATCTTTGTTTCTAAAATAGAAACGAAAGAAGTTTCATACTAATATGATTATATATTAGTATGAAGGAACTATATTTTCTTTATTTGGTATTCCTGTAAAAGATATTGATTTTATTCTGTTTCAAGGAAGCGAAGATAACATAGAATATGTAGAATTACGTCTTGAACCTTCTTAGAAAAATGAAGCTGTTATTATTAGAAGAGATTCAAAAGTGTTTAGGAAAAGAATGTAAAAACAGATAAGGAGTACGGGAAATCTAATGAGTATTTATTTGCGGTTGAGAAGAGGATATTTATTTAAGTGTAATCCTCCAGAAGTAGTTGTAGAAAGTCTGATAGCTGCCTGCATGAATACTAAAATAGAACAGTTAAAAAACGATATCAAACAATGAAATAATTTTATGGAAGAGATTTCTAACATCTTATTTCAGGAAATAAACTGGATAGAAACATTTTTTTTGACATTGTTTTGTTTGTTTATGGGGATCTTTTATGCCGTTATTTTTTCCAGTTTTTTTAATGTAAATAAACCCAAATGGTTATTTTTTGTTGTGCTCCCTGGGGTATTGATATTGACAAAAATACTAGTTGCTAAGGCTGTTTTTTTTGTGTTTATCAGTTACTTTTTTGGAATTTTCATTAGCTTTTTGCTAGGCGTATTGTACAAGACAATTCGATCATATGCCAAAAAGAAAAACAAGAAAAAAGCCGTTGGCTCAGCTATGCTACAACTAGTGGTCGTTATAGCAGGTCTTTTCTTAGGGGCTTATTTGCTGCAAGGATATATTGTCCTTTTGGGGGTGCTATTTTTTATAATCAGATCTTTGTTGGTTCGTACGACTAAAAAGAATTTCCTGAGGCTACAGCTCGATTTGCCTACTTCTAAAATAAGATCTATGGCTATGGGGTTAGTAGAGATAGAAGGAAGTACTTCGATGTTGGAGCCCGTGATTTCCCGAATCGGAAAAAAAGAATGTATTGGATATCGATATACCGTAGAGAAAATATCAAAAGATAGCGAAGGCAGAAATCAATATTCAATCATAAAAGAGGAAACGGTTTGCAATAACTTTTTACTTTCTGATGACACAGGCTCCGTTGAGGTACATGCAAAGGGGATTGAGTTTGTATGGATAAAAAAGGATGATTCATATAGCAATGGCACTAAAAGGTATACACAATATTTACTAAAGGAAGATGATCAGGTATTGCTAATAGGAGGTGCAAATTCAAAAAATAATACCCCTTTTATAGGACATGAACCGATAAAAGATGTCTTTGCATTAGGATGTATAAATGCTGTATCTAGGTGGAATAGGTATCAACCATTATTACATTCGGGAATTACTTTTTTAATCTTGTTTTTTATTTTTACTGCTTTTGTGCTTTTAGCAGATGTGATTGTTTCAAAGAATATGATGTATATTGACTATAAAAGCATGTGGGATAACATACCATTGATAAACGATTTATAATTATGGAAAAAACAATAGGGGTACTCATTATTTTGGTTGTAGGACTTTTTATTATTGTAGGTCTTATCAGGCTGTACAATAGATTGGTAATGCTTAAGTTTAACGTAGATAAATCTTTTGCAAATATCGATGTACTGCTACAACAAAGAGCAGATGAAATTCCTAACTTAATTACTACAGTCAAAGAGTATATGGGGCATGAAAGAAGTATCTTGACTGAACTAACAACATTAAGAACCCAATTTGTAGCAGCTGAGGCTCAAAATGAACGTGTCAAACTCTCCAATACCATGTCTCCATTTATTGGGAAAATATTAGCGGTAGCAGAGAACTATCCGGAATTAAAGTCCGGCGCTAATTTTTTAAACCTACAAAACCGTATTTCTGAACTGGAAGATGCTATTTCAGACAGGAGAGAGTTTTTTAATGAAAGTGTCAATATGTACAACATTGGAATTAATGAATTTCCTAATGTGCTATTGGGAAAATTGCTTGGGTATCAGGAAAAATCATTGCTAACAATATCGGAAGAAGAAAAAGAGTATCATGGAGTTGTCTTTTGATTTTTTGCCATTTATTGATTTGGTAATAGAGAATCCAATGTATATGGTACTATGGGCAGCCTTTGGAGTTCCTGTTGTTATGCTTTTAGCAATGGTATTGTTTAAATGGGTTTCTCGCTTTTCTTTTGCCAAGAAATTTTACATGATTATTTATGGTAGTCTATTCCTGGTTTGGATCATAGGTTTTGCCATGATGATATTGCTGTTCTTTTTAGAAGTATCAGCAGAGAAGTTATATGTAATCTGGTGGGGATTGTTTTTTATGATTGTAATCTTTTCATTAGTAAATGTTAATGCTCTAATTCGCTTTTTTGATGAGATTGTCAAAGATGCTAGGTAGAAGCCCTGTTGTTGGGATATTACAAAAGAGATTTTGATTTACTCAATAATCTTTCTGGGTGTATCCCGAAATTAAAATTCACTTCGAGCTTTTTTATTAAACACTTGTATTGGAATCAGTATAATATAAAAACAGACAGATTATAGTATCTGCCTGTTTTAATGGGGATTGCTTGTGTTTCAGATTGCTTTCTCCTATTAAAAAAGAGCAACCGATATATAAATATTGTTATGATGGAGATCAGAGTCAGGTCGGGATAAGTTTCTGGAGATATTTTTAGAGGTATATATACGGTACCCCATTTTTACTCTTCCGGTTCCGAGACCTCCTCCATAGAAATAATTTGTGGTAGAATTCTTTACTTCCTCTAATGCGTCCGACGTGGTGTCGAGATGAAAGTTGGCAGAAACTCCTCCTTCAAAAAAGAGTTCGAAAGTAGAGCTCAGATAAATATGAAATCTGGGAGCTAATGCAAAAGAAAGACTTTGATAGTCCAATGTATAATCCGTATTCACTGCAATAGGGTCTGTAGCTGTCGAGCTGAAAGTGGTATAGGTTCCTTCCAGGAAAAAACTTAAGTCTACCTTAGAGAATGGAATAAATGTCTCTATAAAAAGCCCATATCGTGCCGAATTGGTTATTTCATATAGCAACTCCATAGAGGTGTCGTTATGAGAAGGATGACTAAACTCATTAAAATCAATCCCTGCTACAACCCCTATTTTGGTCTGACTGATTTTTCGTTTAAAAATGTAATCAATTTTTGCTCCCTTGCATTGATTGTACTCTTTGAAATAACGCAATAAACTTCTAAGTGTGTAGGTAACCATTTCCGTTTCCTGATTTCCACAATTGATATATTTCTTCAGTTGTTCTCTGAATTTAGTATTCTCATTATGAATAATTTTCTCTCCTACTTTCTTGCTCTCATCTGGAGTATAGTAAACTTTATAAACTAATAATTCTGGGTAGAAGGTTTTTCCGTTAGTGTAGAAAAAACGATGTACTCCGTTTTTAGAATACTGAAATAAAGAGGCCTTACTTTGTAGAATTTGTCTCAGGTATATTTTTCTTATTTTTACATTAGGGTCTTTGGATTTTGTCGCCCGCCCGAGATTGTCTCCTGCAAGGTCAAACTCCAGAATATATCTTTTGAATACAAAATCCTGTCCTACTCCGAACTCTCTAATGTCTTCTATATCTCCGGTTTTAGTACTTGATGAGATATTTTTTTTCCATTCAAAGGAGGTAGGGGTATTCTTCCAAGGGAGTTTTTTGATCAGACACTTTGTTTTATTCCCATCGTTGTCTATAAAATACCCTGCTTCGTATAAGCTTTGTGCCGAGATAGTAACAGAAAAAAAGAAAGTTACTATGCATAATGTCAGTAGTTTCATTCAGTGAATTATGAGTTTGCGTTATGCGCAAATATAGCTTTTTTGTTAAAAAAAGAGAAGAAGTAAGGAAACTCTGTCGATTTATTATGGGGTTGTTTATCTTTTTGATTCTTAGTTTTTTAAATAAAAACATAGAATAGAAAGAAACTGGGATAAGAATGTTTTCTATAAATAAAGGACAATTCCCAGCTGTTAGAAGGTAAGGTGATCCCTACCTAACAGCTTCTTTTTTCCTTCTTTTCCAATCTCTGTAAAGCCCTGCGAATAGGCCAATACTTCCTATGATAAGACATCCTCCAAGCCAGAAAAATGGCTGGGGGCTATCGGTCCAGATACGATTGACACAAGTAAATGCAAAGAGCGCAATTCCTGTCAGTGTCCAACTGATATCTTTTTCTAACCGAATACTGTGATCTAATACAGGAGGACGATTGATGATAAGTTGTAATTCATTCCAGTCCCAAATGATAAGAAAAATATTGGCTAATAACATGCTTCCTGTTATGACTGGAGTATATGCAAAATAATAAGACAGGGTAATCATAAACACATTCAGGATGATAGGAAAATTGATAACCGCGCCTAATTTAGCATACCGCTGCGTCATTAATAATGCTCCGGCAATGAGTTGCCCTAGTCCTATAAACTTCCAGTACAATCCGGATTGATATAGGGTTTCAAAAAAATGCCAGGCGGTATTGATGGCATTTTCAGCCCCACTCTCTGAAGTAAAACGTTTTCCTTTTATTTTAACCAAACTCGCAAAGACAAAAGCCCCTCCAATTAAATAGCGGGTATATATAATGGCAATTTGAATCCAGCTTCTTTTTTTTAATGATTCCATATGCTTGGTATTTCGTAATGATAAGACCTGCTTTTTTCTTTAGGACGAAGGACCAGCTTATTTGTTACGAATTCTATTTATGCGAGAGGAAATTTACTTGTGATCAAAAAAAATGCTGTCTATTCAGTTGTTTCCTGTGAGGGATTCATTATGTGTTTATGCGATTTGGGATTTTCTATTCGGGTGATAACACCATTGGCCAGAAAAGTGTGATTTTTTTTCAACCGAACTATGGTATAGGTAATTTCGGGAGTAACAACAGGGAGGATGCGATTTATTTGTAATGGTCCTTCTTCTGTAAGTAATGAGCTGCCTTCAGTCAGCGGAACGACTTTAGAAAGATGGTATTCTTGTTGTGTTTTTAAGGGGGTGTAGGAAGACCAGGTATTCGAAACAGATAAAAAAGGATGATCACTGGTACAGCGAATACGTTTTTGATTAGAAAAAACAATATCAATAAGGTGTTCATGAGTAGCTGTAGCAATTTCTAAGACTTCTGATGCTTCATATTGATGAGTTTCCATATTGTAAGAACGAATACAATCTCCGGTTTTCAAGGATTCTATAGTTTTGACAGTGGCATCTTCCATGGTAATAAGGGTTCCTCCAGAAAGACAGTGTACATCTAAACCGTCAAAAAAGAGCTCTGAAATAACGGTGTCTTCATATTTCAAACCTTTGTAAACAGAAAGAATTTCAAATCGAATACTCCAGTCACCTTTTTCTTTTAGTTTTTCAAAATCAGAGCGGTCTGCATGACCTAATGGGGTAGGCAGGGTAAAGGACTGTAAAGCATACACGTCTTTTAAATGCAGTAGAGCATAAGGTACTTGGTTGACGTACATTTTTAAAGATTTGACCCGGCTGTTATTTTTCCAGGCTTTTTTGCTTTTTACATATCCATTGGCAATTCGTATGGTCGTAACTCTGGGGTGTTCGGCTTTGAAGCGTACATCGATGTATTCTCCAATTCCATCTCCGTCAACTCCTTCTACCCAAGCAGTTTGGTAACTGAAATCGGTTAGGTTTTGGGTAGCATAGGTGATATTGGAAGAAGCTTTTAATGCAGAAGAAGTTTGTACCTCATAGGCTCCTGCACCACAATACCAACTACATCCATCTCCTTCGGTTGCCCACATACTACTATAGGTTTCATCGTATTTTTCGAACAGGGATTGCTCTGCCACTGATAGGTTATCCCAGTTTTTAGTACCTTTTTCAATAGCATCGAGTAAAACTTCTCTTTGTTTCCATTTTTGTTGTACTTCAGTTCCAAAATCAAATGGCATATCCACAGTTGCATGCAGTTCGGGGAGTTGTCCATAGATAAGTGTGTGACAGCATAGGACAAGAAGAGAAAGATAGGTTTTCATAGGTGTTATTTTCGATTGATTTTTTGTTTATCTCATTTTTATTTAAAAAGGTTCTTCTAAATATCAAAAATAAAAATGAAAGAAAGAGGGAGAACTGTTGATCTTTTTTTCGTAAGATCTGTCTTTTATTCGTAGAGTATCTCTACGATATCTCAAATTATTTCGACGATAATATTTAGATAGGGCGACCGAATATTTTACTTACTGAAGTGGATTTTAAATATGCATAGATAGGTCCTGAACTAACTCTCGTTTCCTGATATTATAGTGTACTTGCACTAAAGTGGTTTATCAATTTGGCGTCTATATGCGTAGACAACTTTAGGTTGTAATTGTAAAGTCAGGATTATAGATCAGACCAATTATATTACCCCAGGGATCTATGACAGTAGCAGTCATTAATTCCCCACCGACATTAAATGGAGCTTCTTGGCTGGTCGCTCCTAATTGGAGGAAATTCTCATAGCTTTGTTGAATGTGGTTGACCCCCCAGTACGATATAACATTAGCTGTTTTTGGGGAAGCATCGATCTCCTCTGGTTGTAACCCTAGTTCATACCCTCCTATATTAAATCCAACATAATAAGGTTCATCAAAATAAGGAGAAACTCCAAATGCTTCAGTGTACCACATTTTTGCTTTGTTGAGGTCATTAACTTTATAAATAGTTGTTCTTAATCCGAGAATGGCTGTTTGATTCATAGGTGGTATCATTGCTATTGAATATAGTTGTTTAGAACGAATTTCATATTTGGGTTATAAGAGGTATAGTGTAATTAGCACATATTACGAATGTACTAAAAGAAGTTGAAATCGATACGAGTCAGGAAGATGTTTCGGAAGAAGTGGTTGAGAAACTGACAGACAGATGTGATGGAAGAAAACTACTGTATAATATTTCGTATCTGATAAAAGAAGCGTTCTATCAGGCGTAAATCTTCTGTGACAATGGCAGCAGTTCCTTTCATTTCCGGTTTAAAAAGAATGTGATTTCCGTAGGTGGTTTTTAGCTCTTTTGGCAAGGAGACTTCGATATGATAATGTCCGTCTTCATCAGGGATCTGAGAAATAGAATGTACTTTCCCATTTAATTCTCCGAATTCATCAGCGGGATAATTCGTAAGCTGTATGAGTACTTTTTGTCCATTTTGAATTTTTCCAGAGTTGGCAGGAGGAGCTTTTACCTTGCCGATATAGGAAGTGTTGATTTCAGGAATGATACTACATACTACATCTCCTGTGTGTATGGTCTGATGTGTATTCCAGGAAGAAGGAAAAGAAACGGTACCAGTAATAGAAGATTGCAGTGCATATTGTTTTTCCCAATCAGTGATTGCTTTTTTCAGGTACAAAAATGATTGGATGGCTTTTTTACGGATTGTATGATCGCTTTGTGTTTTTTTTATAGCAGTATCTTCCAGATTTTTTTCGGCAGTACCGATAAACTCTCTCAATTGGGAAATGGAGGTTTGTATACTTTGATAGGCGCGTTCTGCTTGTAATAAATCAATTTCTTTTTGTTCTTTTTCTTTGGCAGAAATCACTCCTTTATTGAATAAGGTTCTGCTCCGCTGAATATCCTTTTTTTTGAAATTGAGTTCTCGTTTGTTGAGTTCTTTTTGGGATAGTACGATTTGTAACCGACCTTTGGCTTCTAGAAGAGACATGCTGTTTGCGGTTTTTTCTACAGCAAAAGGAGTGAGTTTTTTATGGAGTATATAGTCAGAATAATCATTCTCAAACTGTGAATAACTCGTCATAATGTCTCCTAAAAGCATAGGGGGAAGTTTGTCCAGAGGAAATGAAAAATCCTGACGATACATATCAATAGTGTCAACAACACTTTTGAGGAGCAATACATCTTTATAGGAAGCGCTGTTTTCAACAACTGCCAGTAGCTGATGTTTACGAACATGATCCCCTTCATGTGCTAAGAGTACATCGAACTGACCACTGGATCTGGCATAGATTTTTTCTGGGGGGAAGGAAGTAGTGATTGTTACTTCTGTATTGATTATATCCGGGTATTTAATAAGCCAGGAAATACCTAGGATCATAAGAAGAAGAATGAGTAATAAGGTATTTCCCCAAAGAATCATCCAATTGGGGACATGGGTTAATATTTCCTGAACTTCTTCGCTTCGGATTTCTCTATGTTGATTTCTCTGTGGCATAACTACTGATAAAAAGAAGAGGGGATTTTTTCCCTCTTCTAAAAAAGTGGATTAATAATTTGGTAAAAGATTGAGGGAACAAACTCAACCTTTTTTAATAAATAAAGGCTTTAATTTCCTTCATTATATACACACAACCAAAAAGATTAATCACATAATACTAATCTTGGTTTTGTTTTCTTTTTACAAATACATTCCAAGGAACCAGGGTCTTCGTCACAAGCATCAGAAAACGCCATGCTTCCTCCTTTAATTTTCTTTTGATCAGTATGGTGTAATACTTTTCCTAGGGCTAAAATGTTTTTTTTCATGTTTTTCATGTTTTTAAATTAATAAATGGGTGTACTCGATGATCGAGTTGTTAATGTTTCGAAGTCTTTCCTCGAAATTAAAATTCATATTTTATAATGTCTGGTGCAATCGCACTGAAATGGTTTACTATCTTATGAGGATTGTTTAAAGAATGTTTCAAACCAATACCATAGAATAGTAGCTTGTAGTTATGGGACATTAATTCAGTATTACTGTTTTAGGCATTGTAGGACCAACAGATGGAGCATCAGCCCAGCTGGCGGTACCACAACTGTCACAACACCATCGATCACCTGCTTCATGCAGGAAATTGATTGCTTGTGCTCTGCTGAGTCCAACTCGTCTTAATCCAGAGTTGGCACTGTAATATTGACATGTCCCTCCACCATTGATGTGTTGTTGTTCTGTTTTACTTAATACTCTTCCGAGATTTGTTAAAGATGTTTTCATAAGTGATAAAATAGTTGTGATTTAATTATTAATATTAATCGAAAATAACTCTGGGTTTTCCATCTCCCTCTGTTGGAGCATTAGCCCAGCTGGCAGTACTGCAACTATTACAACACCAGTGATCTTCAGCGTTATGTAGCAGTCCTTTTGCTTCTTCCATGCTGAGTCCAACTCGTCTTAATCCAGAATTTGCACTATAGTATTGGCATGTTCCTCCACCATTGATGTGCTGCTGTTCCATTTTATTTAGTATTCTACCAAGGTTTGCTAAGGATGTTTTCATAAGTAAAAAAATGTAATTGTATTCCCTGAACTATATAAGACACTCAAGGAGTGTGTCTGTTGTTTTATTTCCCTAGATTTAATTGATTTTTGACCAGGTGATAATAATTTCCTTTTTGTGAGATAAGTTCATCATGTGTTCCTTTTTCGATGATTTTTCCTTTGTCTAAAACCACAATTTGATGGGCATTTTTAACGGTGCTTAATCGATGCGCGATGACGACTGCCGTTTTGTTTGCAAAAAAGGTGTGTAGTTTCTCCATGATGACTTTTTCATTGTTTGCATCCAGTGCAGAAGTAGCTTCGTCAAAAAATAAAAACCGGGGATTTTTATAGACAGATCGGGCAATTAACAGTCGCTGTTTTTGACCAGTACTCAATCCATTTCCTTCAGTACCGATTTTGGTGTTATAGCCTAAAGGAAGGGTATCAATATATTCTCCTATATTGGCGACATCGATGGCGTGGGCTAATTTTTCTTTGTCGACATAATCTTCTCCTACAGCAATGTTTTTGGCAATGGTGTCATTAAAGATGTAACCCTCCTGCATCACGACCCCGCAGTGGTTTCTCCAGGCTTTTTGAGAAATGTTCTTAGTATTGAAATTCTGAATGGTGATTTCTCCTGCCTCTACTTGATAAAAACCAAGAAGCAGTTTCATCAAGGTAGTTTTTCCACTTCCGCTAACGCCTACAATTGCCGTCGTTTTATTTGCAGGAATTTCCAGAGAAAGATCTTTGAGAACAGGTTCTAACCCCCCTGTATATCGAAAAGAGATATTATGAAGATTGATGGGAGCATGTTCAGGAATATGTGCGATTTTTTCATCTTCAGGTTTTTCTTCATCTTCCATATGATGAATTTCTCCTAACCGATCCAATGAAATCTGTGCATCCTGAATGTCTCTCATGAAACCGATAAGTTGTGTAATCGGACCATTTAATTGTCCGACGATATAACTGATTGCCATCATCATTCCCAAGGTAATTTCCCCATCGATTACTAACTTGGCAGAGAGAATGGTAATCAACATGTTTTTTAACTCATTAATAAAATTGGAACCGACACTTTGTGCTTGTTCCAACGCCAGACTTTTGGTAGCTACCCTGAATAAATTTGCCTGTACATACTCCCAATTCCAGCGCATACGTCTTTCCGCATTGTGAAGTTTGATCTCTTGCATTCCATTGATTAATTCAATGACTTTACTCTGCTCATCACTCACCTGAGAAAAACGTTTGTAATCCAGCTCTTTTCGCTTTTTGAAAAAGAAGAGAACCCAGCCAAAATAACTTATGCTGCCCAATAAGAAAACACTCAGAATTTGCAGACTGTAATACCCTAATACAAACCCGAAAATTAGCAGATTAAAAAAAGAAAATAGTACAGTTAATGAGGAGGTAGTGAGGATTCGTTCGATACGTTTATGATCATTAATTCGCTGTAATAAATCGCCTGTCATCCTTACATCAAAATAGGAAATGGGGAGTTTCATTAACTTAATGAAGAAATCAGAAATTAACGAGATATTAATTCGGGTGCTGAGGTGTAAAAGAATCCAGCTTCGAATGATTTCTAGAGAAGCTTTTCCAATAAAAAGAAACAGTTGAGCGAATAGAATGAGATAGATAAAGTTGATATCCTGATTTTTTATTCCCACATCCACTACGTTTTGAGTGAGAAAGGGAAGAATTAATTGTAATAAGCTTCCTGCGAGTAAGCCAATTATTAATTGAAGAACGAACTTTTTGTATTTATATACGTATTTGAATATAAAGGAAAAGCCAAACTTCTCATCCTTGTCAAAAGTAGATTGATAGAACTTCGGGGTCGGTTCTATTAATAAGGCAATTCCTTCTTCTGTATGTGTATCTGCATTGTTTCCTATCCAATGTTGAATGAATTCTTTTTGTGTAAAACGAAGAAGCCCATGGGCGGGATCTGAGATATAAACAGTGCCTTTTTTTATTTTGTAAAGTACTACATAATGATTCTTATTCCAATGTATAATACAGGGAAAAGGTGCTTGCTGTAGTTTTTTGAAAGAAAGTTGGATTCCCAGTGATTTTAAACCAATTGATTCAACAGCTTCACTAAGACCTAATAAACTGCTTCCTTCTCGGGTGGTCTCGCTCAATGTTCTTAGCTGTTGAGTATTAATAACCTTACCATAATGCTTGGCGATGATTTTGATACAGGTAGGACCGCAATCTTTGGCTTCTGTCTGTTTATAATTAGGAAATGTTTTCAAAAAGTAAGGGTTAATATAAATAGCACTAAATTATTCTAGTAAGCAGTTGTTTTGGTAGTTAGTATCGTGGCAAATACATGTTTTTTTAGCTAAGGATGTATATGACTATCTGATTAAGAAATTAAGAAAACACTACTGAGAAAACTATAATTTCCTCAGTAGTTTTGGTAATCAGATGTTTATTTAGGGTTTATGCTCTTACACAAGCAAAATTTCCTACGCAAACATATCCACCAGGACAAGGACTATTGTCATTACAGAAATCTGGGTGATCTCCTCCTGTAACTTGTTTTTGTTCTCCTTTACTTAATGTTCTTCCGATGTTCATTATTGATTTTTTCATTATTGATTTTTTATAAATTAAATATTGATTGTTATCAGTTATTAGCAGCTGGCACAGCAGTATCCAGTAACTCTTGATTCGTTGTGGTATAACCATCTTGCATCCTCTACAGAGTATCCAGACATCCATCCTACCTCTGGATCATAGATTTGGCAGCTCCCTTCATGAGTAAAATCTGCAAAACCACCTGTAACTTGTTGTTGTTGTGTTTTAGTTAATGCTTTTCCTAAGCTTATGATTTGTTTTTTCATAATTTGTTTTTGAAAAAAGTATTTTTGCGGTGAACCTTTAAAGACACTCACCAGTATGTGTCTATTCTTCGCGAGAGAATATGGTTACACAAAGCCCATAAATGGGCTTTGTTGTTATTGTCATGAATCTACAGCAGCGTTCGCTAATTCTTCTATAAAAAACAGCAGATCTGTCCGTTGGTATTGCTTTGGATAAGCTTTCCCGTTTAGCAAAAGATGTGGAGTGAAATTGATGTTGTGTTTGGTACACCAGGAATAAGCGGCTTCAAGGACGGCACGATAGGCTTTTTCGTTACTGCATTCTCCCCATTTTTTTAACCATTGTGCTGCTTTTCCATTTTCATAGATGTCAGTCATTGCTTCTAAGCAGCTAATGGTTCCTTCTTCTTTATAGAGTTCTAATAAACGGGTTGTTACTTTTATTGGATTTTGATCTGGGGAAGTAGTATTAATGTTAAATCGGATAATAATTTTTACATGTGCTCCGTATTGTTTTAAGATATCGTGTATCTGAGTATGTACAGATTTGCAATGCCCGCAAAATGGGTTTGTAATCACAACAATTTCTAGGGAAGCCTTAGGGTTTCCAAAAATAATTTCTTTCTGATCTGGTAATTGGGTGTTAATTTGAGGAGACTGTTGTAACATCGTCTCAAATAAGGTGATATTCCTCTTGAATTTTGTGTTGCTAATATTTGTCTTGCGCAATTCATGAAGTTCGAAGAGTAAGGGCTTTATATAGTACCATGCGGTAAATGTAAATAGTATGATAATTGTATATACTGCTATATTATGGATGTTCCATGAATGAGAGAAAGGGGGATTGATGATTGCTAATATGCCCTGACACCAAAGGACACCAACCAGACTCAAACACAATAAACACCATTTCTTAACAACGAAGTATTGATAATAGATAGAATAGCATGTTATCGGGATAGCTAATAAGCTAAGGAGGTAAGAAAGGGAAGGAGTTTTGAATTGTATGGCTGTTGCTATCGTAAGGCTACAAAAATAAAGGAGACTGATATCACTTAATTTATATCCATTGATAAGGGTCGCTCCTTTGGAGCTTAGGACTGCATCACAGTCTTTTTTATTGTTGTTAGAAGAGCAGAATACTTCTCCTATAGTGGTATGAATCCCTAGTTCCTGTTTTACAATAGTTATGCTAATAAAAAGCCCGATTATAGCTAGGATTAAATAAGAGAAATGAATAAAAGAAAATGGAGGGGAAATTATGAGATATACACTGAGAATACAGACAAAACTGATAAGCAGTGTAGGGAATAAAAAGGTAGATTTGGGTTTGGTAACCTGGTTTTCAGGCTTTTCTACAGCAACTAAAATTCCTGTGAATTTTTTTAGAAACTCATTATGGGAAAGCACTTGCTTTTTTTGATGATTGAGATGAATGTGTTGTTGTTTTTTTTCTGCGAATACTAGTTGAGGTCCTTGTTTATCCTGTATTTGAGCAATAAAATAGTTCGGTAGCTGTAATAACGTTTCTATATCTGTAGGGACTTCTGCGGCAATATTCTCTATATTAAAATGAGATAGTACTCCTGTTATAGCATGTAAACTAGGATAAGAAGGATGGCTCTGAATCTGAAAAGTCAGCTCTTTTTTATCAAATGGGATCTTATTTTTCTTGAGCAAGCTTACTACCAGAGCAATGAGTGAAGTTTCCAATGTATTGTGTTTTTATCTGCTGTTTTGTATAAATGGATTGAAGGAGTGTATTAGGAGTTTTTTTAAGAACATCAACCTAATACACCTCCAATCACCTCCCTAATTTTATGAAACGAATGACCTTATTACTTAAGATTATTATCAAAATTTGGGAATGAAAGCGTTACCAAATTTTTAATAATCTTTTTATCAGAGAGGTTTATAAAACTATTTAGAAAGTGTCTTTTAAAAAAGAAAGTGTTGTGCTTATTCATAAATAAACATGTTTTTAGTTGTAGTTATTATGTTGTTTTTTAGTTGGTTATGTGTTTTTAAGAGTGAGGAGGAATGATCTTGCTTTTTTATAAATAAGGAAGTAGGAATTTATTAATGATCAGTTTTTTGAGGAAAAAAGAAGTTGTTTTTTTATAGTTCATACATCTTGTATTGTTGTTCATGACTTAAATATGTAGGTTGCTGTCATTGCCTGTTTCCTTGATAGGATTTCTTATACAAATTTGTAGTGTAAGCAAGAGAGAATCATTTGATCAGGCAGCTGCTGATTCTTGTTGGTTACTGAAGATCATATAGCGTATATCAAATTATAAATCGACAGGAGATTTTTCCGTGAAATTTGAAATTAAGAAATGGATATGATTGATAATTATAAAAGTAGAATCTTTAAAAAAGAATGTGTATGTCAAAAGTAAAGAAAAGTGATTTGCAGGAATATGTAGAAGATCAGGGAGGGTCTTTAGTAAAACTAACCAATGGAAATTACAATATTCGTAAAGGAGATAAATCGATCAATATAGGGAAACCGGATAGTAGCAACAAATGGGCGGAAGCGCAATTGCGAAGAGCTTGGGGGGATGCTACTGGAATCCCAAAGCCAGATTGGCTATAATGCTTGTGTTGTTGTGCGAAGAGGAGGTCCTGATACATCCTCTTCGTTTTTCCATTGAACTTTAACAGCGTTGATAAGATCAGATCTCAAACGTATATTAGGGATAACTATAAATCCGTTTTTTTGATAAAAAGTGATGGGAGAACGATATGGACTACCATCCTGTTTTTTGTCCTCATCATGATCAATAGCCCACCCGTTTAACTCCAACCTGTTGTTTTGGGCTAATTGTAGTAATTTACGACCATATCCCTTCCCATGAAGAGAGGTGTCAATAATCATGACAAACCATCTTTTTTCCTCTCGAATGAAATCAGTATACCATCCTTTTATTCGATCCTTATCGATAAGTAACCTGTATATAGGGTCAATAAGGGAATTGAGATATGTATCAAAATCAGACATATCAGCATAGGCTAATTGCTTAGGGTATTCTTTGTTCCATAACTGATAAATTTCTTTTTTATGTATCGAATGAAGGCTGGATGTTTCTTGAATTTTAATCATATTTAGAAAAAAGAATAGTTAAACGATTCTATAAAAATAATGTTTCGGCTACATAATAACTCAAAGTCTCAGAATCAATTAACATTTTTGTTGAACTAACAACAAAATCCCTAGAAGACACTTTTGTTTGAGCTCCAGAATAATAAAGTCAAAATAATTTGCTGTCAGGTTAATAGCGTATTTCTTCTTTGCTATAGCACTTAAATTCATGACTGTAATTTTACTCAAAAAAATAACCGTATTGGTACTTCATTAGCTTATGTTTAGAAAATAAAAAGGTTTCGAATTCTTAAATTTTAATAATATCGGACATCGGTTTTATAAGTCCTACCTAGTTTTGGCTATAACTAATTACATATCGGTCTATTTGTAATTTGATGTTTTCGAGGACCTCGCTTCGATCGTTTTTCATGCAACCGATAAGTTTTTTATTTGTCAATGAAATGTAACTTTTAAAAACGTAGATTAATATGAATACACGTCATAGGATTAAAAATTTAAAAAGATGTTTTTTAATCGTATCAGCGATTTTGTTTACAGCTTGTCAATCTGATGATGATCGACCTCAGCCTGAACCAGAAAAAACTATAAATGGCTTTTGGTTAGCCGAAGATAAAGGATATGTCATAAAGATTACGGACACAACAAAAGTGTTATATGGTATAAACTCTATTGGATGTACAGTTATAGAAAAGAATTTTGTGCCAGAAGAATCTTGGGGGATACCACTAAATTTAGCTAGTCCAGACAAATTGATAGGAGTTGCAGCACTTAGTGCATCTGATATTGAGTTTAAGAGGTTGTCAACTCAAAATGAATTTTGCCTCCCTGATCAGCTTGCTAATACCAAAGATCCAAAGATTAATTTTGATCATTTTTGGACTATTTTTAATGACTATTATGCTTTTTTTGAAACAAGAAATGTGAACTGGTCGCAATACAAGAACCTAAGAGAACAAGTGACCTCAGAGAATTTTTATAATATTCTAGAAGAATTAGTTTTTCTATTAAAAGATGGACATGTAGGGATTGATGATGAAGCTAATAATATTGATATTAATGCAGGCTCTCCTGATTTGATTTCTAGATTAAACTCCAGTTTAAGTGGAGATTTAATTATTCAATCCGAAGAAGTTTATAACGCACTTTATAATCAGAAATTACAAACTATAGCTACAAAGTACTTAAATAATGAGCTTAAAACTGATGAAAAAGGAAAGATAGTATGGGGGATGATTGGTAATGATATTGCATATATTAATATTTTGGGGATGGAAGGATATAGCACTGACGCAAAAAGTGAAATGGATGTGTTGAATTCAGTATTAAACAAAATGATGAGTGACCTTAAAGATGCAGCTGTTTCAAAATTAATAATTGATGTTCGTTTTAATGGGGGAGGATATGATATGGCTTCTGTGAATATAGCTTCTCGATTTTTAGATCATGAACGACTGGCATTTTCTAAAAAAGCAAAATTAGGAGACAGTTTTACAAAAAGTGCATCAGTATCGATGGCACCCAAAGGTGATTTTCAGTTTACGGAGGATATAGTGTTATTAACAAGTCCTTTGACAGCCAGTGCAGCAGAGGTTTTTACACTTTGTATGAAAGATTTACCCTATGTAACCTTAGTTGGTGATAATACAAATGGAGTTTTTTCAGACATTTTAGTCCACAGGTTACCAAATGGAGCCTCAGTAGCATTATCTAACGAAGTGTATAGTGATGCTAATGGAAAGGTTTATGAAGCAATTGGTGTTGGTCCAGATGAGGAGAATAGAGTTCCATTATTCTCGAACGATGATTTCACTAATGAAAAAGATAGTGCGATAGAACGAGCAATCTCATTGTTAAAAAACTAGAGGATTTCCGATATTAGATAAAAAACCTCCTGCTAAATTTTTAGCAGGAGGTTTTGTATATGAATAAGCTCCTTCTTTTATGAAGTTACAGCGGGAACTGCCGCTACTTTCTTTTTACCAAATCGTACTTTGATACGATTGACAATAAAGAATAATGAAGGAACAATAATCAGTGTTAAGAAAGTGGCAATAATTAATCCATAGATTACGGCCCATGCCAGAGGTCCCCAGAAAATAACATTGTCTCCTCCTAAGTATATCTTAGGATTAAATTCATTAAACAAGGAGAAGAAATCGATGTTAAATCCAATTGCCAGAGGGATTAGACCTAATACGGTAGTAATTGCTGTAAGTAATACAGGACGTAGACGAGCTTTTCCTCCTTTGACAATAAGTTTCAATACTTCTTCATTAGGAAGTACTTCGTCTTCTTTGAGGTTGAGCTCCACTTTTTTACGATCGATCAGTAATTGGGTATAATCAAGCAATACAACTCCATTATTAACTACAATTCCTGCCAGTGATATGATTCCCATCATGGTCATCATAATAACAAAAGAGGCTCCGGTAATTAGAATTCCTCCGAATACTCCAATAAAACTAAGGAAAATCGCAATCATAATAATAGTAGGCTTGGAAATAGAACTAAACTGGAATACTAATAAAAGCATAATCAATCCTAATCCTGCAAAAAAGGCTCCCATCAGGAAAGACATTTGTTTGTTCTGTTCTTCAATTTGACCGGTGTAGTCGATTTTCACTCCTTTAGGAAGCGTCGTGAAATTCGCCATTTCATTCTGAATTTGAGAAACAATAGCTCCTGCATCTGTATATCCGGGTTGTAGTCCGGAATATACGGTTACTACTCGTTTCGCATCTTTGTGTTTGATCGCACTAAAAGAAGAGGTATTGCGCTGAGAGGCTACCGCAGAAACCGGCACTTCTATAATTCTTCCCGAATTTGGATCTCTAAAAGTAACTGATTGATTAAACAGAGCACTAGTGTTATATCTATTCTCTTTATTAAAACGAACGTAGATATCGTAGTCTTCTCCGTCTTTTTTATATACTCCTGCTTTTTCTCCAAAGATAGAGCGTCTTAACTGATTTCCTACTTGTCCGGCTGCAACTTGTAATTCTCCGGCTTTTTCACGATTAACCACTACCTGCATTGCCGGCTTTCCTTTGTTTACATCGATCTTTAATTCTTCAATTCCAGGGATATTTTTAGTATTGATGAAGTTACGCATTTCTTCTGCGACGTTAACTAATTCATTATAGTCAGGTCCTTCGATCTCTATATTGATCGGATATCCAACAGGAGGACCTACTGGATCTTTTTCTACAGAGATAGCGACTCCCGGATATATTCCTTTTAAGGCATCTTGTACTTTTTGACGAAGCGCTTCCGAATCTTTCCCATTTCTATACTTGTACTCTCTCATGGTAGCAGTAATCTTACCTTTATGAGGCATTTCGGCATTACTTCCTCCGTCTGTTTGTGGATTACCGGCCCCTTCTCCTACCTGAGATACAGCAGATTCCACCAGGAAATTATAATCAGCTCCTTCTATGTATTCTTTGTTGTTAAGAACAGCATATACCCGTTGTTCAATTTCTTTGGTGATTCGGTTTGTTTTTTCGATATCGGTTCCTTGCGGATATTCGATATATACCATGATTTGATTCGGTTTGTTATCCGGGAAAAATTCAACTTTTGTTCGTTGGCTACCAATGGATGCACCAAACATGGCAAATACAATAAATAGAAGTGCAAATGTACCGACGACAAAAGCATACGCTCTCCACCCTTTTAAGGCGAATGTAAGAAAACGTTGGTAGAGGTTTTCGACCCAAACCAGTGTTTTTCGTTGGAAAACATTGGCCATTTTTTTAAGGAAATACTTATATACCCAAAACATAATGGCAGTAAATATCATTAAGGTACCCAGAGCGCGAACATCTCCTCCTATGAAGAGGATAAGAGTTCCTGTTCCAACAAGAATGATACTTAATCGAATAAGTTGTTTCGTGGAAAGTACTTTTTCTCCAATTTCCATAAACTGTGATACCAGCATAGAGTTGATAAAGATTGCAACAAATAATGAAGAGCCTAATACTACGGAGAGGGTAATAGGAAAATAGATCATAAATTGTCCCATTACACCAGGCCACATTCCCAGAGGAACAAAAGCAGCAACAGTAGTTGCGGTAGAAATAATAATTGGAAAAGCAATCTCTCCAATTCCTTTTTTAGCAGCTTCAATTCTGGACATCCCTTCTTCTTCCATTAGGCGATATACATTTTCTACTACTACGATACCGTTGTCTACCAGCATTCCCAGTCCCATAATAAGTGCAAAGAGAATCATAGTGTTCATTGTGTATCCTAAGGCTGATAAAATCATAAAGGACATAAACATAGACATTGGGATAGCAAACCCTACAAAGAGTGCATTTCTAAATCCTAAGAAAAACATTAATACTCCAACGACCAGAATGATTCCGAATATGATATTGTTTACCAAATCGTTTACCTGATTAATTGTTTTGGCAGATTGATCATTGGCTACTGTGATATTCAGATCGTTAGGAAAAACATCTTCTTTAGCGGTGCTTAGTCTTTTGGTGATTTTTTCCACAGCTTCTACCATGTTTTTTCCAGAACGTTTTTTGACATCAAGCATTACTACGCTTTCTCCGAATTCTCTGGCATAGGTAGTCTTTTCTTCTTCCTTAAAAGATACCTGAGCAATGTCCCGTAGGTATACCGCACCATTATTGGACTTCACTACGAAGTTATCCAGATCATCCGGATTGACAATTTCTCCTAAAATTCGGATGGTTCTACGTTGACCACTGCTGATCATATTTCCTGCCGACATGGTTAGGTTACCATTTCTGATCGTATTGATAACATCATCAAAACTTACTTGCGCAGCCATCATTTTGTAGATGTCAACGGCGACTTCTACTTCTTTTTCCTGTGCACCTCTAATGTCAACTTTTTTAATTTCCGGGAGATCTTCAATTTCATCCTCTAAATATTCAGCATATTCTTTGAGTTTTTCTACCGGGTAATCTCCCGTAATATTTATGTTCATTATAGGGGTTTCCTCAGATATACTGAGATCGAAGACATTTGGTTCTACTTTAGCTCCGTTAAAAGTAGGCCAATCTTCATTGGCTTTTTCCGAATCTACTTCGTCTTTTACCTTTTGCTTGGCCTCAGGAACGCTAATATCTTCGTCAAATTCTACAGTAATGATCGCATAGTCTTCCTGAGAGGTAGATAAAATCTCTACGACATTACTTACGTTTTTTAGTTTGTCTTCCAGCGGGTCGACAATTAATCGTTCTATATCTTCAGAGGTGTTTCCCGGATAAGGAACACTGATATATATTTTGGTCTCATTAATTTCGGGAAAGTTTTCTCTGGGCATCCCGAAGTAGGCTGAAAGCCCCAGGACAAGAAAAATTCCCATCATCACATAGATGGTTGTTTTATTGTCTATTGCCCAGGACGATAACCCAAATTCTTTATCTACTTTTTTTTGATTGTTTTGCATAGGGCCTTAGTTTATTATTTTTACTTCCTGACCGTTCTTAACACTTCTGGCTCCTTCCTTTATAATAGAATTTCCAGCAGTGATTCCTTCAAGGATTTCGATGTAATCTCCTTCTGTTTTTCCTGTTTTAATGATTACCTTTTGAGCAATGGCAATGTTCTCTGCATTTTTTTCAGAGGTAACATAGGTGTACTGATCTCCATCTGCATTTTCCGAAATAATGCTTTGCGGAATTAGGATTGCTTTCGGATTCGTATAATCATTAATTTTTACTTTGGCAGTAAGGTTTGGTTTGATTAATCCATCTTTATTAGGTACTTCTACTTCTATCGAGAAGGATCTGTTACTCGGGTTAATATAGTTTCCTACTTGTCGTATCTTAGTATTGATTGTCTGTCCGGTTACCGGGAAGTATACCTGTACATCTTTTCCCTTGGTGATATTGGTGATATGAGACTCAGGTACTTCTGTTTCGATATACATGTTTTTTAGATTTACAATACGTAGTACAGCAGTTTGTCCAGGAACGGCAACACTTCCCTGTTCTGTAATCACATCGTCTACAATCCCAGAAAAAGGCGCATTAATCGTAGTTTTGGCTAACATTCTCTTGATTTGATTTACAGCATTTTGTTGTGATTCATAAGTAGCTTTGGCTTGCAGATACTGTATTTCCGAACCAATTTTCTGATCCCATAATCTTTTTTGACGATCATAGGTAGTTTTTGCTAATTGCGATTGCACTTCTGCTTGGGCTAATTGCTGTCCTAACCCTCCGTCATCAATTCTGGCCAGTACCTGACCTTTGCTTACCCATTGTCCTTCTTTAACATAAATACGTGTCAATGTACCAGAAGTTTCGGGATACAGTACAATGTTTTGCTTGGTTTCTACATGACCTTGTAACTCCAGGTAATGATTAAACAAAGTGTCTTTTGCAGTTATAGTGGTAACCAATGGTACTTTTTTAGAGGTATCTAGTTTGGAAATTGCCTCATCTAGTTTTTTTAATTTTTCATTGATTGCTAATTGCTCAGCGGTAATTTCTTTTCTCTTCTCTCGGATAGCATCGAGATTACCTCCTTCTATGACGGAATCAATTGATTTATTTCCTTTTTGTCCACAAGAAAGAATCAGTAAGAATACAGTTGATAATGTTAATATCTTTTTCATGTGTTGTATGTTATTGGTTAGGGATGTTTAATATGATTTCTAATGCAGCTCTTTTATTAATAATATCTAACATGGCTTGTAGTACTTCTTGCTGGGAAGAGTATAGCTGCAATTGTGCTTGCCTGAATTCAAAGCTGGTTGCCAGTCCTTCAGAATATTTAATTTGATTTTTCTTTTCGATCCTTTCTGCCAGAGTTAGGTTCTTTTTTGATGTTTCGTAATTTTCGATAGCAAATTGATAATCACTTTTTGCCCGGTTGAGTTCCAGGTTAATTTTTTGCTGAGTTTCGAGAAACTCTGTGTTGGCTTGATCTAGAGCAATTCGCGCCTGCTGGGTCTTAGCACTTCTTCCTAATGAACTAAAAATAGGAATGTTAATTCCTACTCCCAGAATGGAGGACTGAAACCACCTGGTATCACTGTCAAAAAATACAAATTCATTATCGTAGGCAATGGTCCCGTAGTTAACAAAAGCATTAATAGAAGGTAAGGCTCTACTCTTTTCTAACTTTAGCTCCAGGTGTCTTTGCTCCGTAAATGTATAAGCGATTTTATAATCTATATTGTTTTCTATGTTGAATGCCTGTTTTGTGAAATTGATATCGATATTCTGCATTACTAGACTTTCTAAATCGTCAGTTAGCGTAACATTAGAATTGATATCTATTCCCAGAGATAAATTGAGCATTTCCAAAGCGATTTTAGCCAGACGATCTGCATTACTTAACTGATTTGTGATCTGAGCCAAGGTAATTTGTAATTGCTCAACATCTTCTTCTTCTGCCAGACCGTTTTCAAAAATTTTCAAGGTCTCATGAAGGTTTTTTTCAAGCGCTTCTTTATTGTTTTTTAGTATTAACACACTTTCGTTAGCTAATAAAACACTGCCATACGCATTTATAACTCCTTTTCTGATTTCTAGTTTTGCTTTTTCTTCCAGATTGTGCGTGTAATTTAGAAATGTTTTAGCAGCCTGAAGACCTACTAGATATGAACCATCAAAGATTAATTGAGATAAGGTGGCTGTTAATCCTAATTGTTGTTCTGTACCAAATACTACAGGAACAAAGGTTCCGGGTTCCCCACCTACTACTTCCCCGGGTAGTAAGCTTACGGGTTGTTTTAACCGATTTTGATAATCTACATTTGCATTGATCTGTGGCAGACCGGTTGCCGTTGTTTCCCATTTCTTTTTTATCGCTTTCGCAACCTCTCTTCTGGCATTGATAGACTGATAGTTGTTTTCCAAAGCATATTCTATAGCTTCATCCAAGGTAAAAGAGTATGAAGATCCGGTGGTTGATGGCTGTGCTGATAGCATCAGTGTAAATAACCAACCGAAACCTAATAACCATAGAGTGTTTTTCATTTTTGTTGATCTTTTATGAGATTGTTTAATATTTCTAATCCTTTTTTAGAGGCGATCCCTCTGATGTGGTATTCCAAATAATTTTCCATTAATTCAGGAATGCTAAATATTTCCGTAGGAAACATATGCTGATCCTTAATTCCAATAACACAAGTGAAGTATAGCCTGGATATTATTTCAGGGTCGATATTACTTCTGTATACCCCTTTTTCTATCCCTCTTGTAATATTCTCAGCTACACAATCCTTTGTGACATCGAATTGTTTTGATTTTAATTGCGTATATAGTTTAGGGTAATATTTCTGTAATTGATATTGTGGGGAGGTCTTTTCATTTTTTAGATGTTGCATGATAAAACTTTTGATATGATATAACTCTTCAATCGGTTCGTGATTTTCTTCTATAATCGAGTCTATACCAGCGCAAATCTGATCAAAAATATAGCTAGTGGTAGCTTCTACTAATTTTGTTTTGTTGGGAAAATGGGCGTAAATGGTTTTTTTAGAAATTCCCATTTCTGATGCCAGATCATCCATGGTAACACTTTTAAAACCAAAATTCAGAAACAATTCTTTTGCTACTTCTATAATTTTTTCTTTCATCCGTATTGTTAATGTTATAAGGGGGGTAGCAGGAGTATTAGTTAAAGATTTTCATTGTTTTTTAGTGGTTGATATTTTTTATGTGTATTCACTCAGTAATAAGTATCGTAATGCTGCATGGAAGTTTACGCTCTCTTTTGAGTAATTCAATACAGTTGCAAATGTAGGTGAGGAAACTTTAAAAACATAAAAAGTTTCCTAAGTTTTACATTTTTTTAACATCAGCTAATTTTGATATCGGATAGGAGTCTTGAAAATTACAAAAAGAAAGAAGCTGTGTTTTTTTGAAAAGTTTAATTTACTTTAGCGCAAAAATTATAGACAGTGCATACTATTTCTGAATATCAAGAATATTTTCTAGCCTATTTAACAAAGAATCAAATAAACAAAGAGCCTAAAAGTCTTTATGAACCAATATCTTATATTCTGAATCTTGGAGGGAAGCGATTACGACCTGTATTAGTATTGATGACGGCAGAAATGTTTGGAGGATCTTACAAAGAAGCATTAGACGCAGCCCTGGCTATAGAAGTATTTCATAATTTTTCATTAGTGCATGATGACATTATGGATGATGCTCCGCTGAGAAGAGGAAAAGAAACTGTACATGAAAAATGGGATGTGAATACAGGGATTCTATCAGGAGATGCTATGTTGATCAATGCATATCAGTTATTTGAAAACTATGAAGGAGAGACCTTTAAGGCATTGGCGAAGTTATTTACTAAGACAGCTATCGAAGTATGTGAAGGGCAACAGTACGATGTAGATTTTGAGACAAGAGATGATGTAACGATTCCGGAATATATCAAAATGATAGAATATAAAACAGCGGTGTTGGTTGGAGCTGCGATGCAAATGGGGGCTGTAGTAGTGGGAGCTTCTTCAGAGCAGCAATATGCTGTCTATGATTTTGGAAGATTGTTAGGGTTGGCTTTTCAGTTGCAGGATGACTTTTTGGATGCCTTTGGAGATCCGAAGACATTTGGAAAACAGCTGGGTGGGGATATTATAGAGAATAAAAAAACCTTTTTGTATCTCAAGGCAATAGAGCATGCTACCGCTGATGAGAAGAAACAATTGGAAGGATTGTTCTCGTTACATCCACAAGACGCAACAGAAAAGGTGGCAATGGTAAAAAACCTTTTCGAAAGTACAGGAGCAAAAGAAAGGACAAGAGAAGAAATAAAGAAGTATACAGAGAAGGCTTTTTGCGTACTTGATGAGTTGGATCTGTCAGAAGAAGGAAAGGTTATGTTACGAGCTTTTGGAGAAAATTTAATGAATAGAAATGTCTGAAAACGCTCACTTAATTGCAATTACTGATGTCTTTTCCGAAGCAGAAAAGCTACAGTTATTTGCAAAATTAGTTACGCAATGTCAAAAAGATATTTTTAGAGCAGGAATTGACTATGAGATTCCTGAACAGCTGAATCCAGAACAATTCTTTGGGGTGATTAAGGAATTGTTGCGGGATTTAATGAATTATGATTTTTCTTCCTTCTTGAACTTATTATACGCAGTAGATGTATCCGAGAAAAAGATTAAAGCCTTTTCCTCGATTGTAGTAGATGATATAGCAGTGTATGCTTCCTTTTTATTAATAGAAAGAGAGTGGCAAAAAATACGAGGAATGTATTACCTGAATAAGTAAATTTATCTATTTTGTTTGATAGCTACAGATCCAAAATCTTTATCCGTAGTTATAATGTATTTTTTTCCAGATTTTACATTCATTACTTTCCATTCATATCCAGAAGGTGTTTCTTTTATTTCTGATCTGGCGATTGAATTCATCGGACTTCCCGAGTATTGCTCTGTTATTTGATTTACTTTTTGATCAAACTTTTTGAGAGGGTTTTCTTCTGTGTCTGGAGCCTGGGTGGTATTTTCTGTTGTTGCAGCTGTAGTAGTTGCAGTTTTTTTACTTGTACACGAAATTAATAATGTTGTACATATACATGGAATAAGAAATAATCGTTTCATCTTTATTGCCGAATTTATTTTTATACAAATTACGGTTTAACAGTTTTGTTTATAGGGTTTTGTTGTAAATTCAATATGAAATTACCGACAAAATAATCTTTTCCCCGATAAATGGTCAATTAAAGATGTGTAGAGGTTAAAAATAGACATTGACAAAAGGAATAAAGGCGGTGCTGTAGATACTTTTATCTTCATTGTATAATACATCATATCGCATGCCGATACTAAGTCCATTTATTCGATATCCGGCACCTAAGAATAAAGCAGGATACCAATAGTCTTCTTTTATATTTCCTCCGTCCAGTTCCAATTCTTTACTTACTCCGGTATATTCAAATTCTGAAGAAATCTGAAGTTCTTTTAAAGGGTAAAAAAGCGAAATCAGGCTAATACCATAATTAGTTGCTTTAAAATTTCGTGCATTTGTATAACCAAAATTAATTCCGGTTCCCAGACTAACATACGGATTTACATCATATACGGCAGAGGGAGCTATGATAGCACTAAACGAATCATTCGGAAAATCAATTCCAATTTGCCCTCCGAAGCGTACTTTGGACCAAAAAGATTTTTCTTGAGCGTAATTTTTATGAAAAGACAGTGTTATTGTTAAAATCAGCGTTAGGATTGAGATTTTTTTGAGAGTAATCATATTCATTGTTAAATTTCTAAAAAATTACTAGATAAATATAAATAATTCAATACTCAATATAGTGTAATTGTTGTACTTTTGTCATGTTTTCTATAAAAAAGAAGAGTTGAATAGTTACATATGGATAAATATTCATTTTTAAATGCGGCTCATACCGCATTTTTTGCAGATTTGTATGATCAGTATATACAAAGCCCCGATAGCGTAGAGCCAAGTTGGCGTAGTTTTTTTCAGGGATTCGATTTTGGGCTAGAAAGTGCTAATGGCTCAGGAGAAACCATTTTCGTAGAAAAGGATTCGGGTGAGACCGTTGCCGTTCCCGAAAGTGTACAAAAAGAATTTCAGGTAGTACGATTAATAGATGGCTATAGAACGAGAGGGCATTTATTTACCAAAACAAACCCCGTAAGAGACAGGAGAAAGTATACACCTACTTTATCGCTAGAGAATTTTGGACTCAGCCATAGCGATCTTAATACTGTATTTAATGCAGGAGAGATCATCGGGATCGGTCCCAATACCTTAAGCAACATTATTGTTCATTTAGAGAATATATATTGTGACTCTGTAGGAATAGAGTACATGTATATTCGTAATCCTAAAGAAAGAGAATGGATTCAGGATCGGGTGAACTTTAATACCAACAGGACAAAGTTTTCTGTAGATCAGAAAAAAAGAATCCTTAAGAAATTGAATGAAGCTGTTTCTTTTGAAACATTTTTACATACGAAATACGTAGGACAAAAGCGATTTTCATTAGAAGGAGGAGAATCTTTGATCCCGGCACTGGATGCCTTGGTAGAAAAAGCTGCCGATTACGGTGTCAAAGAATTTGTGATGGGAATGGCGCACAGAGGTCGCCTGAATACATTGACTAATATTTTCGGAAAACGTGCTAAAGATATCTTTAGTGAGTTTGATGGAAAAGATTATGAGGAAGATATCTTTGATGGGGATGTAAAGTACCATTTGGGATGGACAGTAAAGCGAAAAAGTACCTCCGGAAAAGCAATTAATATGAATATTGCTCCGAATCCTTCTCACTTAGAGACAGTTGGTGCAGTAGTAGAGGGGATAACAAGAGCAAAACAAGATAAACATTATAGTGATAATATCTCACAGGTGCTCCCTATTGTAGTACATGGAGATGCTGCTATTGCAGGGCAGGGACTGGTTTATGAGATTGTGCAGATGGCGCAATTAGATGGATATAAAACTGGAGGAACCATTCATGTGGTGGTTAATAATCAAATAGGATTTACGACAAACTACTTGGATGCAAGATCGTCTACCTATTGTACAGATGTAGCCAAAATAACATTGTCTCCGGTAATGCATGTTAATGCAGATGATGCAGAAGCAGTAGTACATGCGATGAATTTTGCGTTAGATTTTAGGATGACTTTTGGAAGAGACGTCTTTATCGATCTTCTGGGGTATCGAAAATATGGACATAATGAAGGAGATGAACCTCGTTTTACACAACCCAAACTGTATAAAGCCATTGCAAAGCATAAAAACCCTAGAGATATTTATGCAGAAAAGCTAATCAAAGAGGGAGTGATTGAGGGAGATCACGTGAAACAACTGGAAAAAGAATATAAAGCTTCTCTGGAAGAAGAATTAGAAGATTCTAGAAAGCAGGAGAAAACGATTATTACTCCATTTATGCAAGATGAATGGGCTGGTTTTGATAGAGTTCAGGAAGATAGAATGATGGAAGTAGTAGATACTTCTTTTTCAAAAGAAGGTCTTACCGAAATTGCAGAAGTTATAACTAGATTACCAGAGGATAAAAAGTTCTTGAGAAAGATAGAGCGTTTGATTAAGCAGCGACATGATATGTTCTTTGAAAAAGATCAATTAGATTGGGCAATGGGAGAACTGTTAGCTTATGGGTCTTTATTGAAAGAAGGATATGATGTTCGTATGTCAGGGCAAGATGTGGAAAGAGGAACGTTCTCTCATAGGCACGCTGTTGTAAAAGTGGAAGATAGTGAAGAAGAGGTGTTGTTGTTAAATCACCTCAAAGGGGATCAGGGAGATTTCTATATTTATAATTCATTATTATCAGAGTATGGAGTGTTGGGATTTGACTATGGATATGCAATGGCAAGTCCTAAGACACTAGCGATCTGGGAAGCGCAATTTGGAGACTTTAGTAATGGAGCGCAAATCATGATTGATCAATATATCTCTTCTGCAGAAGATAAATGGAAGATGCAGAATGGACTGGTCATGTTATTGCCTCATGGATACGAAGGGCAAGGAGCAGAGCATTCATCAGCACGTATGGAACGCTACCTGCAACTATGTGCCAAGGATAATATGTTTGTGGCAGATGTAACCACTCCTGCAAATATGTTCCATTTATTACGTAGGCAAATGAAAGCTGGATATCGTAAGCCATTGGTGGTTTTTACTCCTAAAAGTTTATTGAGACATCCTAAGGTAGTATCATCTGTAGATGAATTTGCTAATGGAGCTTTTCAGCCATTGATTGATGATGCAGATGCAAAAGCAGATAAAGTAACTACATTAGTCTTCTGTACAGGTAAGTTTTATTATGACCTGTTAGAAAGAAAAGAAGAACAGGGTAGAGAAGATGTTGCGCTGGTTAGAATAGAACAATTATTCCCCCTTCCAACACAGGAAATGGATGCTGTATTAGATAAGTATCAGGCAGAAGATGTTGTTTGGGCTCAGGAAGAACCTAGAAATATGGGTGCATTAGGTCATATTTTACTGGATTACGATAAAGCAAAAAGTTTTAGATTTGCAAGTCGACGTCCATATGGAGCTCCAGCAGCAGGAAGTGCTACCCGATCTAAAAGGAGACATGGGGAAGTTATTGATTTTGTTTTTGATAAAACGAAAGATAATCAGAAGCGAAAAAAGAAATAGTTAATAAAAACAAACACATTTCTGTAAAATAAAATAAGGAAACATATTTGCAGGAATACTTTAAAGGATAAATTCAGAATTATGGCTTTAGAAATGAAAGTCCCTTCACCGGGAGAGTCCATTACAGAGGTTGAAATCGCTCAATGGCTTGTAGAAGACGGTGATTATGTTGAAAAAGACCAGGCAATTGCTGAGGTTGATAGTGACAAGGCAACATTGGAATTGCCAGCAGAAGCAAGTGGAATTATTACTTTGAAAGCAGAAGAGGGTGACGCTGTTGCAGTTGGTCAGGTAGTATGTCTGATCGATACGGATGCAGCAAAACCTGAAGGGACGACAACCGCTGCCGTACAAGAAGAAACCCCTAAAAAGGAAGAGAAAAAGCAGGAAGCCCCTGCTAAACCAGCTGCTACATACGCTACAGGAACTGCTTCTCCTGCAGCAAAGAAAGTGTTGGCAGAAAAAGGAATTGATGCCTCTCAGGTAGCAGGTACCGGTAGAGATGGTAGAGTGACCAAAGCAGATGCAGTAAATGCAAAACCTTCTATGGGGACTCCTGGAACCGGAGCTCGTGGAGAAGAACGTAAAAAGCTATCAATGCTTCGTCGTAAAGTAGCACAACGTTTGGTTTCTGTAAAGAATGAAACGGCTATGTTGACTACATTTAATGAAGTGGATATGCAGCCTATTTTTGATCTGAGAAAAGAATATAAAGAGGCTTTTAAAGCAAAGCATGGAGTGAGTTTAGGATTTATGTCTTTCTTTACTCTGGCATGTGTAAGAGCGCTTAAAATGTATCCTGCTGTAAATGCAATGATCGATGGAGATTATATGGTGTCATATGATTTTCAGGATATCAGTATCGCTGTATCTGGACCAAAAGGACTGATGGTTCCTGTAATTAGAAATGCAGAAAATCTTAGTTTTAGAGGAGTAGAATCTGAGGTGAAAAGACTGGCTTTGAGAGCTAGAGATGGACAGATTACAGTTGATGAGATGACAGGAGGAACATTTACTATTACCAATGGAGGAGTTTTTGGAAGTATGCTTTCTACTCCTATTATTAACCCTCCTCAAAGTGCTATTTTGGGAATGCACAATATTGTAGAAAGACCTATCGTTCGTGATGGTCAGATTGTTGTAGCACCTATTATGTATGTGGCACTGTCGTATGATCATAGAATCATTGACGGAAAAGAATCTGTTGGATTCTTGGTCGCTGTAAAAGAAGCGTTGGAAAACCCGGTAGAATTATTAATGGACAATGCTGTTACCAAGGCATTGGAATTGTAATTAGGGAGAAGATATATACAATTAAAAAAAACCTTGATCTAGCAGATCAAGGTTTTTTTTTGTCTAAAAACTTAAAGAACCATTTCGCGATATGGAAGAATGGTTTGGTAGCCTTTTTCTTTAAAATAATTCATATCATCAGATGTTCCTGTCACTAAGATAAAATCTCCACCCCAACCTCCGAGGCTTTTAATACTGCCTTTGTAATCGTGAAATAGCTGTTCTTTTACGGTAGGAGTTTTGATTAAACTGGAGATTGTCTGTTCATGAGAGTCGATTAACTCCTGAAAATGCGGAAGAGTATTACAGGTTTCAAAATTAGCTGTAATTGTATTTATTTTTTCTTTAAACTTAGTGATTTCTGTAATTGATAAAGAACGATAATGTTTTATAGAATCTTTGCTGTTTTGTTTTTGATTTAGGTGAACAAAAAATAAAGATTCTTGGAATTCAGGGTTAAAAACAGCACTTGTTATAACAGGTTTGTTATTGTTTCTGTTAAAGAAAATAGGAATATCATGTTGTGCACAGGCAATATCATACCCGCTACCTCCAAAACTCTGATACAATAAATCAAAAGCATTAATTCCTGCCCATTGGGCAATGTTGTTAATTAATGTGGAGGAGGAACCAAGTCCCCAGTTTCTTTCGAACTCCAGATGTGTTGTTACTGTATATCCTTGTGCAGTCGATAAAAATAGAGGGTTTAATTGATTGGCAGTTTGTAAAATGCTAAGTAACGTTTTTTGTTCGTTAGAGCTGATTTTTTCTTTATCGATAGAAGCAATGCCCGTTTCTGTAAGTTCAAAAACCGTTTCAAACCATATATTGTCTGAAGAATCAAAGCTTTTCCAGTTAATAAAGCTGTTCTCTGTATTGATTACAGTCATTGATTGTCCTTTTTTGGTGGGGATAGCTAGTGCGGTTGCATTATCTAATACCAGGTATTCTCCAGTGAGTAAAAGTTTTCCGTGACTGTAAAATGACTGTGTCAATTGTGTGTTTTTTAGGTTTGAGGATTGCGTATTTTTTGTAATTGAGCAACTACTTCGCTATGTGTAACTGTATTTGTAGAAAAATAGGAAGCAAGAAGCTCTTTTTCCTTAGTTGAAGCATCAAACTGATTAAGAATGTTCATAAGGTGCATTTTCATATGTCCTTGTTGAATTCCGGTGGTGATCAGGGAGTTGATAGCAGCAAAATTTTGTGCCAATCCGGCAACAGCTGTAATTTGCATTAATTCCGAAGCATTTGGGTTCCCTAGTAGCTGCATCGCTAATTTTACTAAAGGATGAAGAGAAGTAAGTCCTCCTACAGTTCCTAAAGCTAAAGGAATTTCTATGCTAAATAAAAAGGTGTTTTCTGTGACAGATGCACTTGTCAGGCTGGTGTATCTTCCGTTTCGCGCTGCATAAGCATGAGCTCCTGCTTCTATAGCTCTAAAGTCATTACCTGTTGCCAAAACCACTGCATCAATCCCGTTCATAATTCCTTTGTTATGAGTTACGGCTCTGTAAGGTTCTATTTGGGCTATTTTTACTGCCTGAACAAATTTATGTGCATACTGTTCAGAAGAAAGTTCTTTTGTTTTAGGAAGTTCCTCTATAGAGCATGAAACACTTGCGCGAACAATACATTCTGGTACATAGTTGGAGAGAATACTCATGATGATCTCTATGTTCTTTTCTTTTTCAGAAAACACAGGGAATTGTAAAGCTTCTTTTTGAAGAGTACTGGCTAATTGCTCCAGACAAGAGTTTATGAAATTAGCTCCCATGGCATCAACTGTTTCGAATGTGCAATGTAGCTGATAGTAATGATCAATCTCTGCTGTTTTGTCTCGAAGTTCTATACAAGTTATTCCACCACCTCTTTTTTGCATGTTTTTAGTGATGTGTTCTGTAGAAGCTAGCAGTCGCTCTTTGATTTGCTCGAAAAATGAGGTGAGTTTCTCAGTTTCTCCAAAGAAGTTAAAGTGTACCTGACCTACTTTAGAAACCGATAAGACTTCTGCTGTGAATCCTCCTCTGTTCTGCCAGAACTTGGCGGCTTTACTTGCAGCGGCAACAACGGAACTCTCCTCTATGGTCATAGGGATGGTATAATGTTTGTTGTTGATCGTGAAATTAGGGGCTACCGAAAATGGGAGGTAGTAATTAGATATAGTGTTCTCAGTGAACTCATCGTGTAACTGTTGTAATTTTTCGTCAGAATTCCAATATCTTTTGATAATAGAGATAGCATCAGTGTTATTGTTGAAATGATGCTGTGCCAGCCATTGAATTTTATCAGATTTAGAAAGCTTGGAAAAGCCAGAAACTATTGGTGCCATTTTTTGTTTTGTAATAAAGCGTCAAAGATAGCATTCTGTTTTGTGTTTTTTAGAGGAAGCGATGATAAAGCGTAGGATATGCTAAAAATTACTTACTAAGAAAAGGTATAATGGGGATCGTTTTCTAATAATATGTTAAAAATAGAGGGTGTAATACCCGCTTTTTTGTTGGAATTTCCGTCAATTGTTGTATTTTTCACAGATTTTTTAATTTTTGATACTAATAAATTTAAATACATAATATGAAATTGAAACGATTACTATTTTGTGTGACTTTATTTATAGGAGTTTTTTCCTATGCACAACAAAAAGTTTTTACGTTAGAAGAGATATGGAGAGGTGCTTTTAGAACAGAAGGGTTGCAGTCATTGTATTCCATGAAGAACGGAAAACAATATTCTGTTCTAGAGATGGACAGATCAAATCGAACTACTTCTATAGAAATATATGATTATGCAACAGGGAAGAAAGCAAAGACATTATTGAACTCTGCAGCGATTAAAAATCTTCAAGCTTTTCAGGGATATTCTTTTAGTTCAGATGAGAAACAAATTCTGCTTTCGAGTGAAGTGGCTCAGATTTTTCGCCATTCCAGAAGAGGAATCTATCATGTGTACAATACGGAAACCAAAGCGCTGACAAAAGTAAGTGATAAAAAAATACAGGAGCCGACTTTCTCTCCAAATGGAGAAAAAATAGCATATGTCTTTGATAACAATATTTATGTTTTTGATATAGCTTCTCAAAAGACAGTACAATTAACAAACGACGGGAAAAAGAATGAAATTATAAATGGAGTGACAGATTGGGTATATGAAGAAGAGTTTGCTTTTGTACGCGCCTTTGATTGGAGTGCAGATAGTAAGAAAGTTGCTTACATTCGTTTTGATGAAAAAGAGGTGCCTGAGTTTTCTATGGATGTATACGGGAGTCAATTATATCAAAGGCAGGAAGTATTTAAGTACCCAAAAGCCGGAGAGAAAAATGCAAAGGTATCGCTGTTCATTTATAATTTAGAGAAACAGCAATCAGCCCCGATTAAATTAGGCACTTATAAAGACTTCTATATTCCAAGAATAAAATGGTCTGCAAATCCAGATGTTTTGAGTGTTCAGGTAATGAACAGACACCAAAACAATCTGGATTTAATTTTTGTAAATGCTTCTGATAACACATCTCGTGTAGTTTTGAATGAAAAAGATGAAGCCTATATCGATATAACTGATAATCTTACTTTCTTGGACGATAATAGCTTTATCTGGACCAGTGAAAAAGATGGATATAATCATATTTATCACTATAATGATAAAGGAGGATTGATTAATCAGGTTACTGCTGGGAACTGGGAGGTAACAGCCTATTACGGATACGATAATAAAAACAAAACGATATTCTATCAGAGTGTAGAGAACGGAAGTATCAATAGAGATATTTATTCAGTAAAATTAAACGGGAAATCTAAAAAACGCTTGAGTAGTAAAGAAGGAACAAATCGTGCAGATTTTAGTGCTGACTTCACCTATTTTATCAATTCTTTTTCGAGTAGTACGACGCCTCCTGAGTATAGCTTAATAGCCTCCTCTAGTGGAAAAGTCGTTCGAGCGCTAAAAAATAATAAAAGATTGACAGAAGAATTAGCTACATATGATTTTAGACCAAAAGAATTTTCTACGCTAAGTGTTAATGGAGAATCTCTTAATATGTGGATGATTAAGCCTAGAGATTTTGATCCGGCAAAACAATATCCATTATTAATGTATCAATACTCAGGACCAGGATCTCAATCAGTAGCTAATAGGTGGTATGGAGCCAATGACTATTGGTATATGATGTTAGCACAACAGGGATATATTGTGGTTTGCGTTGATGGAAGAGGAACAGGTTTTAAAGGAGCGAAATTTAAAAAAGTGACACAGAATGACCTGGGGAATTTAGAAGTGCAGGATCAGATTGCAGCAGCAAAGCAGTTGGGCGCATTGGATTATATAGATGCTAATAGAATAGGTATTTGGGGATGGAGTTATGGAGGGTTTATGTCTAGTAACTGTTTGTTCAAAGGAGCAGATACCTTCGCAATGGCAATTGCTGTTGCTCCGGTGACTAATTGGAGATTCTATGATACGATTTATACCGAAAGATATTTGACAACACCACAAGAGAATGCCGCAGGATATGATAAAAATTCACCAGTTAATTATGTAGATGGATTAAAAGGGAAATATCTATTGGTACATGGAACAGCAGATGATAATGTACATGTACAGAATGCAATGGTGTTGATCGAAGCCTTAGTGCAGGCGAATAAAGATTTCGAATGGGCAATTTACCCAGATAAGAATCACGGTATTTACGGAGGAAATACAAGACTACATTTATATAACAAAATGACTAATTTTATTAAAAAGAACCTATAATAAATAAACATAATGGCAGATACAGTTAAAGCAGCTCATCAAAAAGAGCTATTTGGGCATCCGGTAGGATTGTTCGTACTATTCTTTACGGAAATGTGGGAACGATTCTCTTACTATGGAATGAGAGGACTTCTAGTGTTGTACATTGCAACTTCGGCTACGGCGAATGATCCGGGACTGGGTTGGACGACAAAAGATGCACTGTGGTTGTATGGGTGGTATACCATGTTAGTATACGTGATGTCTATTCCAGGTGGAATTATAGCAGATAAATGGCTGGGGCAGAAAAAAACGGTGATGCTGGGAGGATTGTTGTTGTGTTTAGGACATGGGGTATTAGCGATTCCGACAAGTACCGCTTTCTTTGGAGGACTGGCTTTGGTAATTCTTGGTGTAGGGTGCTTGAAACCCAATATTTCTACGATGGTAGGAGGATTGTATAAAGAAGGAGATATTCGAAGAGATAAAGGATTTACGCTTTTTTATATAGGGATTAACCTTGGAGCCTTTTTAGCCGGGATTATTGTAGGAATTGTAGCGGCAAAATACGGTTGGCACTGGGGATTCGGTTTAGCAGGAATCGGAATGGTTCTGGGACAAATCGTATACATGTGGGGACAGAAATATTTAGTAGGAGTAGGTGATTTTATTGGAGCAAAAGAATCTGTAAATAAAGAAGCAGCAAAAAAACCATTGACCAAAATAGAAAAAGATCGGGTAATTGTATTATTGATTTCTTTCTTGATTGTAATTGTTTTTTGGGGAGCATTTGAGCAGGCAGGAGGATTGATGAACCTGTATACAGATGTAAAAGTAAATAGAGTTACCGGATTTGGAGGACCAGAATGGTTACAAGAAATACCAGCAGCTGTATTCCAATCGCTAAATGCAGGATATATTATCATTTTTGGAACTGTAATAGCCGGATTTTGGGTATGGTGGCGTAAAAAAGGAAAAGAGTCATCTTCCCTGTTTAAAATGGCAATCGGAACAATCATTATGGGACTAGGTTTTGTATTTATGATGTTTGCTTCTAAAGAAGCTGCTGCAGAGAATTTTGGGAAAGCTGCAATGTTTTGGATTTTTATGGCTTATTTATTCCACACTATTGGAGAGCTATGCGCTTCGCCGGTAGCCTTATCATTTATAACTAAGTTAGCTCCTGTGAAATACGCTTCAATTATGATGGGAATATATTTTGCATGTACCGGGTTTGGAAATAAACTGGCAGGAGCAATTGGGGAATCTTCTCAATTAGAACCATATGAAGGAAAGATGATCGCAAATAAAGAAGTTGTGTATTCTTTTGTAAATAAAGCCGAGTATACCAAAGAAGTAGATGGTAAAGAAATTACTGAAAAAGATTATGCGATTAATCGTGATAAAAACTTTGAAATAAGAGCAGCATTATACCCACAGGGTGATAAAGTAGAATTTGCGGATTATGAGAAAGGAACCTCTTTAAATTCGTTGTTTGTTCTGGGTAACTCAGAAGGACATAATACGAGTTCTCAGCTATTAGCGTACTTAAAAGAAAATAATGTAACAAAAGAAAACCCATATCACGCTAAGTTGTTATTCGAAAAAGATGAAGAAAAGGCTAAAATAGAAGCGAATAAAGGGGATGGAAAAGATTATAGCGTTTCATTTAAAATAGAAGAAGAACAAAATGCGTTAGAGTATAACATATTTACGATAATTACCGTATTTACAGTTGCTTTTGGATTGTTATTGATAGTATTCCTGAAAAAACTAAAGGTATTGACGCATGGGGCAGAAGATAATGAGAGAGATTTGAGAAACGAAGAAGCAGAAGGATTCGAATTAGCTGATAACTAAAATTAAAGAAAACAATGAACTCGAATATTACAGATACGAATGACTTTTTCAAGGATAAAGTTTTAGGTCACCCGGCAGGACTGTTTGTGCTGTTTTTTACAGAAATGTGGGAGCGTTTTTCCTTTTATGGAATGCGAGCTCTTTTAGTATTGTTTTTTACAGCATCATTATTTGATGAAGGTTGGGGATGGCCTAGAGAACATGCTTCGGCATTGTTTGGCTCGTATGTTGGGCTGGTTTATCTTTCTACAATGCTAGGGGGGTATTTTGCAGATAAGATAATAGGATTTCGTTGGGCAGTTGTCGTTGGAGCACTCTTGATGACCTTAGGGCATGGAGCAATGGCAGTAGAAACCCCATTTTTTATATATATGGGATTAGGACTACTGGTATTTGGGAATGGTTTTTTTAAACCAAATATGACTTCAATTATTTCTGAAATGTATAAGAACCATCAAGAGAAAAAAGATGGAGCGTATACGATTTTTTATATGGGAGTGAATGCAGGAGCATTTTTTGGTATTTTACTTTGCGGATATCTGGGAGAAAAAATCGGATGGAGTTACGGGTTTGGATTAGCAGGAATCTTTATGCTTTTTGGACTTATTCAATTTTGGCTGGCGCAGAATATTTTTGGAGATATCGGATTAAAACCAAAGAAGGAAGAACAAACAAAAGTATCAACATCAGAAGAAGATAATGATAAACGGGTGCCTTTTTCAAAAGGACAATTAGTGCTTATTACAATTTGTAGTGCTCTGGGAATTTTATGGATTTTGAATGATCCGGCAGCTAAAATATCAGAAGGAGCTTTTAATATTTTTGATTTTCAAATGTTAGGGCTGGAAGGAAACAACTTTGTGATTCTAACTGCGCTTGTTTTGTTTTTAGGGCTGTTAATATATAGGTTGACAAAGTATTCTCAGTTGACAAAAGAAAAGCTAATAGCAGTTACTTTTTTTGCATTTCTTACCATTTTCTTTTGGGCAATTTTCGAACAATCACCGAATACACTGACGGTTTTCGCTAAAGATTATACAGATAGAGTACTAGAAGGAACTTCAGCATATATTTTCAAAGTGATAAACACGCTTATAGCCATAGTGCCTTTAGGGATAATTACCTGGGTATTGTGGTTGTTGTTTAAACAAACCTTTGCGAAATATAAATGGTCGAATATTATTTTGGCTACTAGTTTTGTAATTGTCTGGGGAGTTACTATCTGGATGATCTCTAATGAATTTAAAGCATCTTCCTATAACGTTACTTATAGCAATGTTAACGGGAAAACAGAAGAGGTAAAAATAATTTCTTCAGAAGCATATAAAGAAAATGATGTTATAAAAATAAAGGATATCCAAAGTCTCTCTATTTATGACCAGAAAGAGGCATCTAATGGAAATAATAAAATAGAGAATGGATACCTGATTGATGGGAAAGGAAATCAAGTAGGAGAATGCCTTGCAGCTAAAGTTGTAGGATTCTCTAAAGAACCAAAACCAGGTGCTTTTGGAACAACAGTTAATAATGTAGATGTGGTTATTACTAATAGCCTAGGAGAATCTGTTTCTAAAAAAGTTAAGATTTCTTCTGAAGAGAAGGGTGAATTAAATGTGGGAGACGAGATATTGGTCAAAATTGCGCATTCGATTAAATATGACCTAAACCAAACTTCGCAAACAACCGCTACCATTTCATCTGTCAATAGTGCGGTAGAAATTCCTGCTAGTTGGTTTTCGATATTGAATTCATTGTTTATAATTGCTTTTGCACCTTTGTTTTCTAAGTGGTGGGAAAGCAAATACAATCCGTCTGCCAATATGAAGTATGGTATAGGAATGTTCTTATTAGCGATAGGGATGGCTTGTGTAGCTTTTGGAGCCAATGGAATTGAACCAGGAGCAAAAACAGCTTCAGTGAGTATAATTTGGTTGATTTTGGTGTATCTGTTCCATACTATGGGAGAATTATGTATTTCCCCTGTTGGTCTTTCGTATGTAAGTAAGCTTGTACCTGCCAGAATGATTGCTTTTATGTTTGGGGTTTGGTACTTAGCTGTTGCTATTGGAATGAAAGGAGCGGGTAAATTCGGAGAGAATATTGATAAGATTGCAGATACCGAAGGAATTAGCTATTTCTTTTGGATGTTGACTATTGTGTCTGTTGTTGTGGGAGCAATTTCTATTCTTTTTGAACCGATTATTAAAAAATTAATGCACGGAGTAAGATAAAAAATATGTGTTTTTTAAGCCCAAAAATGAATACATATTATAAGGAATGATTTTTGTTCCGACTAAACTAAAAAAAACTACTTATGAAAAACCTACTATTTATTTTTGGTATTTTGATTTCCGGGATAGTTTCATCTCAGGAAATTAATTGGATGACAATGAATGAGGCCTTAGCGGCGCAAAAAAAACATCCAAAGAAAATTTTTATGGATGTATACACTGATTGGTGTGGTCCTTGTAAATTGTTGGATAAAAATACATTTCATAATGAAGATGTGGTGAATTATGTAAATAAGAATTATTATGCAGTGAAATTTAATGCAGAAGGTACGGAGGAGATACATTATAATGATTTTACGTATACAAACCCAAATCACAACCCAGACAGGAAAGGGAGAAATAGTCAGCATTTCTTTGCAAATGCGTTAAAGATTAATGCGTATCCAAGTATTGTGTTTTTTGACGAAAATGGAAAAGTAATCGCTCCCGTAGCTGGGTATAAGACGCCTCAGCAATTAGAATTATTCTTAAAGATGATTCATAAAGATGATTTTAAAAAATTGACAACAGAAGAGGCATGGAAAGCATATGAGGCTTCTTTTGTGAGTACCTTCAAGAATTAGTAGGCAGATAATAATAACATCAAAAAACTCTCTATAGAAATATAGAGAGTTTTTTTATTTCTTTTTTTAAGTTAGTTAGTGTGTGAGATAAGTAATCAGATTACGAATTTTCTTGGTTTTTAGAGTCTTTCGTTTCTTCTTCTAGTTTGTGTTTTCGGATAGTTTCCAATGCCCACTTGTAATTATCATGGTTTTCTAAAGTAAACCCATGCTTTTTCTTATAAGCAAGCATGATTTTGTGTAATTTTTCTTCTGTCATTTTTCTAATGATTTAAAATAAATGTGTAATAAATTTAATAAATATATAAAAAAATTGACTAAAAATAAAAAATGAAGATTCTTATATATAGATGTTTATATTTGGTGTGGTTAGTTTAATTGTTTGTTTTATAGATGTGCAGCATGTATGAGAAATGGATAGAGAAAGGTGGCTTTTTTTAGTGGGTGTGTAAAATTGTTAATGATATTGGCAATAGTATATAATAATTTTTATCAAAAGGGAATTAGCGCTCTAAAATGAAGGCTCCTTTAGTATTCGTATTATAGAATGGAACTTGTTTTTTAATACAAGTGTTTTGCCACAACTGTACCATGCTTCTATAATTAGATCCATCAGCAACAATGAGTTTGGGGGCTAAGGTTTGGATAACTCGTTCTAAATTGATTTTAGGGGAGTTTGTCAATAAAAGTACATCAGGAATAGTTTTTTTAGTGGTGTATATCATACTACTATCTATAACCATGATGAGTTGATCATCGTATTGGTATATATTTTTTAATTGTTCGAAGGTTGTTTGATGGATATTATATTGGGTTTTATAAGAGGAATATAGTTGCTTTTGTATAGCAGAGGTTATAGGATTACTGCTGTATATTACTAGTTTATTACCATTGTGTATACCAATAACGCTGTTTTTTATCGTATGGTAAATTATTAGCCTGTTCGTATTTAATCGTATACGCTGTTCCAGGTTAAAATTACAGATCAGGACAATAAGGCTTGAGAAAAAGAACATATAAGAGGTCTTTTTGTTTTTATAGGTGATTCGGAATAGAGTAAAAATGGTAAGTAGGGTCAGAATTACAGAAATTCCTGAAAAAGGAATTGAGGATATCATCGCAAAATCATGAGAGGAAATCCATGAAATAATACCGTTCATTCCATCGAGTAATATACCTAATAAAGCCGCGATGCTATCGGGAAGTAAGTTTATAGATACCAGTATAATTGCAATAAAACCAATAAGAAGAGTGCTTCCAAGAAATGGTATTACCAATAAGTTGGTAAGTAGGAATAAAAGAGGGAACTCGTGGAAATAAAATAATGATATTGGCAGTATACCTATTTGAGCAGCAATAGGGACAGTAATAAGATCTCTTAGTTTTCTGTAAAAGATACCATTGATTTGGAGAAGAGAATCAAGCCTGGGTTTAATCAGTACAATTGAAAGCACAGCAGCATAACTTAATTGAAATCCCACATCATAGATAAACATAGGGTGATAACAAAGAATCACAAATATGGAAATAATTATAGCATTATATATACTTGCTTTAGTCGCTAGTGTAGTGCCCAGAGCGATAAATGAAAACATGACAGTGGCTCTGAGAATAGAGGGAGATACACCAGTTAGAATGGCAAAAAACCAGAGAAAAATAATAGTAAGGCTGACAGAAATATACTTTCCTTTTTTACCAAACCGATGTATTGGTGTTAAAAGATTTTGGAGTAATAACAAAAGAATTCCAATATGTAATCCGGATAAAGCAAGAATGTGTAGTGCACCGGCTCTTCTGTAATCAGTAAGTAAGGATGTAGCTATGTTTTGTTTTTGCCCTAAGAATAGTGCCTTGATAAGTGAAAGCTGTGTAGGGGAGAAATGATGTACTTCTAATTTTTTTATTAGATGCTCCCTGAGGTGGTAGGTGTAGTTATGAATAAGATTGAATTTTTCTTTACTTTTAATTAATTGGGGATAAGATGCTGAGATTTGATGATAGATGTATTTGTTTTGTAAATAGATGCTATAATCAAACTGCGATGGGTTTTTAGCAAAAGGAATGTCGGAAAATGAAGTGTAAACAATGTAAGAAGTTCCGGGGATAAGAACAGGGTTTTCTTTGGTTCGGATTATTTTTAATAATAGATGTCCAGATGCGCTTTTACCGTCAACAGAACGAATGTTGACAATATATCGATGGTAGTAGTTGGATGATCTTAATTGTTCCCGTACGTAGAAGTATATTTCATGTTTTTGCGAACTAAGGTCTGGGATTATGTTCGAATAGTGATGGTTGTAATTTGTTGGTTTGTGAATGTTGCTGAGGGCTATACCAAAAAAAGAAAAAGATATAATTGTCCAGCAATAAAAAAGAGATCCTTTTTTTAGAGATCTCTTAGTGTATATTTTAATACAGTATAAAATGCCAATGCAAATGGCGACTAGTAATAAGGATAATTTGAGAGATATAAGAATATATTCACTAATTAAAATCCCTGTTATGGTTGAGAGTGTAATAACCAGAAAAGGGATATTAATAAGTTTCATCATAAAATTCTTCGGGCTCCGACAAAGCAGCTATTCCAATAGCGCTCATTCAGGCTGGATATCGTTACTCCTTTGGAAACTGATGCATGAATAAATTGAATGTTTTTTCCACTGGCAACAACTAATCCTACATGATTAATGACTTTTTTGTTTTTATTCGTTCTGAAGAAAAGAAGATCTCCCGGACTAATTCGTTTTAAGGAAACAGGTTTTCCTTTGGATGCCATGCTTCTTGAGGTTCTGGGAAGGGGTACATTTTCTTTTTTAAAAGAGGTGTATATTAAACCAGAGCAATCCATTCCTCTTCTGGTAGTTCCTCCGTACTTGTATTTAGTGCCATTAAAAGTTTTTGCATATGAAATAATACTTTTAATTTTCTTATTGCTCTTTTTGTGAACCGAGGTTTTCTTAGCAGAAGCAAAACTTTTAGAACGCTTGGAACTTCCACAAGAAGAAAAGAAAAGTGAGGTTGCTATAAGTAGGAAAATTATTTTTTTCATATTACTCATTACTTAGGGATGGTCTTTTAATTAAAATAGGGCATGCCGTAGCAAATTAAACCATTATGAGCGATTTTCAAAATAAGGAGAAATACTTTCTTGAGATCTTTCCTGAAATTATAGGAAACCAAATGAGGAACAGGGTGTTTTTTAGGAGAATAAAGGGGGTGTTTTCGTATTTAAGGCTGGTTTTTAGTGGGTTGTGGTTAAATAATGTACATTTGATATACGTTGATGTTTTCCAGTGGTGTAACAATACAATATATGAGAAGAACATTGCTAATTTTCGGATTTTGTTTTCTTAGTTTTTGTATATGCATGAATGCTCTAACCCAGGATGAAGCTATCAGTAAGGATAGTGTTCAGAAATTGTTAGAGGAATGTACTTCGTATATAGTAAGACCAGAAAAAGAATATAAAGAGAAAGGAATTAATTTACTAAATCTACTAGAAAATTTAGTGAAGCAGATGGAAGATCCTTATCTGGAATTTTTGGTGAATAAAAACAAAATAATTTTTGCAGTAAGTAACAGGGATCCCGTTAACCTGGAAAAATATGTAACTAGAAATTTTGAACTACTAAAAAGAATAGATGATAAACGGGAATTAGGACTCAATTATGAAGCTTTAGGACTTCTTAGATGGTTGCAAGGGAAACAGGAGGAAAAACTACAGGCATACATCAAAGCTGAAGAGCTGTTACGGGAGTTTGGGAAACCAGAAGATTTAATTGATGCAAACTTTAATTTGGCACTTTCTTTTTTAAAAGAAAAAGCCTGGAAGAAAAGTATTACTTATGGCGTAGCCTCCATAAATGCAATACAGGAGGTCGGTCTAAAGAAAACGCAACTCAAGCATTTGAATATTATTTTAGCAACAGCTTATTTAAATCAAGGAAAAATAAAAGAAGCGAAGGAACGAATTCAAGTAATAGAGAATGATCCGTTTTATTACTCTGATGTTGCTTATTTTTCTGGAAAATTTAATGCGGTCAAAGGATTGTATTATGACAAGCAGAAAGCCTATGAAAAAGCGGCATACTATTACGGAGTATCTTCTGCTGATTATGCTCGTTTTGCTGAAGAAAAATCAAAAGAAGTGAGCTCTTTTCTGGCTTTAGAAAATACATTAAAACTTCAGGAAGCTGAAAATCAAAAAATACGAGTAGAAAATGAATTGAACAAAGAACGATTAAGAAGTGTGAAGTATATTTTCATTTTATGTGTTATTACCATTATCGTATTGATTGTTTTTGGAGTTAATCAGTTTAAAGCTTCCAGGTATAAATCAAAAGTAAATCAGGAGTTGTCAAAAAATTATGAAGCTTTGGTCGTGGCAAATAAAAAAGTTGATGAAGCATTACAGGCCAAGTCTAATTTTATGGATGCTGTAACTCACGAGTTGCTGACTCCGTTGAATACTATTAAGGGGGTTTCTTTTCTGTTGCAGAAAAAAGAGAGAAGTAAAGCAGAAGCACATCAAATGAAGCTGATCAATGTATCAAGTGACTATCTCTTAAGTATGATTGATAGTGTGATTCACCTGAATTCTTTAGATAGGGGGAAAGAACAAGTAAAGAAAGAGCTATTTAATTTTAAATTTTTACTCAATGATTTGTTGAATTCTTCATTGCTAACGAAAAATAAACATGATAATAAAGTTCATTCAGATATCGATGTAAATATACCTGATATTGTATTGGGGGATATGCTAAAAGTTTCGCAGGTAATTACCCACTTGTTAGACAATGCATTTAAGTTTACTGAACAAGGGGATATCTATATCAAAGCAGGTGCAAAATTCGAAAGAAATAAGGTGGTTGTAAGTTGTGAGATTAAAGATACAGGTATTGGTATTTCGGAGGAGGAGAAGGGGAGTATTTTCACTAATTTTTCCCAGGGATCTGTTGCAGTGAATAGATTGTATGGAGGAGTAGGATTAGGTTTGTCAATTGTAAAAAAAATAATAGACTTATTAGAAGGAGAAATAAGAGTAGATTCAGAAAAACACAAAGGAACAACTGTTTTTGTTTGTTTTATTTTTGATAAAGCAGAAGGAATAGAAGAAATATTACCAGGAAGTAAGGAAGTAGTACACCCCGAAGAAAAAATTAATGTTTTGTTGGTAGAAGACAATAAAGTAAATCAGCTGATAACAGAAAAAATTATTACTAATTATGGGTTTCGTTGTGATTCTGCGAATGATGGGGAAGAAGCGGTGGCATTAGCAGCAAAAAATGAATATGCGTTGATTTTGATGGATGTAATGATGCCTAAGATGGATGGTTTTGAAGCTACAAAACATATTAAAGGGAATAATAAAGATATTCCTGTAGTTGCCTTAACGGCATTGTCAGAAGAATTAAATAAGAAAAAATTTAATGAAGTAGGGATAGAAGAAGTGTTGAATAAACCAGTAAATCCTGAAAAACTATACCAAACAATTGTCAAGTATAAAAGATCGATGTCATGATTTCTTTTAATGATTTTAATATAGATACTCTCCTTGTCGGCTATATAAAAAAAAACACAACCTGTTGCAATATAGTGTTATATGAAAGTTGCTTTTTTTAAAAACAGCATGTCTTAAAAAGAGATAAATCCTTAATTAATTACGTTTTATACTGGTTTTTAGTAAGTTAATACAGTAAATAGTGTATTTTTGTAGTTCGTTATACACAATTTATTAAAAGGATTTATTGATGAGATTTTTATTTGTGTTTTGTTGTTGTTGGATGCTGAGCTTTGGAAACGGAGTCTTGGGAAAAACAAGCAATTCTCAAATTAACAAAGAGTATGTAGAGAAATTACTCGAAAAATCTTCCACCTATTTAAAAAGCTCCCATAAAGATGTAAAAGAAAAAGGGATCAAATTGCTTAATTTTTTAGAAGTATTGGTAAAGGATCAGCAAGATGCATATCTAAAATTGAAAGTAAATAGCGCCAAGATTGATTTTTTCTTAAATAATAGGGATACAATTTATGCAAAACAGTATATAGATAAAAACTTTGAATTAATTGATAGGATAAAAGATGAAAGAGAACTGGGGCTGAATTATGAAGTGCTAGGGGTTTTAATGTCATTGCAAGGAAAAAAGGAAGCGGCAAAGGCTGCTTATATCAAAGCAAAGGATAAGTTGAGTGAATTTGGAAAACCAGCTGACAGAATAGATATAAATTATAATCTGGCGATTATTCTTTTGAGAGAAGAAGCATGGAAAGCATCAAGAGAACATGCGCTGGCATCTTTAAAAGCAATTAAAGAAACAGGAGTAAAAAAAGATCGTGTAAAAAGGCTTCAGATGATGTTGGCGACAAGTCATATTTATTTAGGAGAATATGTTGCTGCTCAGGCTAGTTTTGATTCAATTTTACAAGATGCATATTACAAACCTGATCAGTACAACTTTGAAGGATTGTTTAGTCATACCAAGGGAATCTATTTTGAAGAGAAAAATGAGCTTAAAAAAGCAGCATTCCATTATAGAGAATCTTCTAAGCATTACAAGAAGTATGCTTATGAAAAAATGAATGAAATTAGTAGTTCAATAGCATTGGAGAATAAACTTCGCCTACAGGAAAAAGAAAATGATAAAATCCGGGTTGAAAATGAATTGAATAAAGAACGCTTAAAAAGTACGAAGTACCTCTTTATACTTTGTATGATAGTAATTGCAATTTTGATTGTTTTTGGTGCAAACCAGTTTAAAGCGGTAAGGTATAAAACAAAAGTAAATCAACAACTGACAAAAAATTATGAAGATCTGGTGCTGGCAAATAAAAAGGTAGATCTGGCATATCAGGCAAAATCTGATTTCATGGATGCAATTACTCATGAATTGTTGACTCCGCTTAATACAATAAAGGGAATTTCTTTTTTGTTGCAAAAGAGAAAAAAGAATACCGAAGAAGAACATCAAATGAAATTAATCAATTTATCCAGTGATTATCTGTTGGAGATGATTAATGATGTAATTCATTTGAATGCATTAAATAACGGGGGAGAGGAAATTAAGAGAGAACCTTTTAATCTCAATTTTTTGATAAAGGATTTAGTAGCTTCTTCTTTAGTTACTAAAAATAATAAGAATAATAAGATTCACTGTACCTTAGATGATAAGATTCCAGAAGTTTTATCAGGGGATATGCTAAAAGTATCTCGGGTAGTTACTCATTTATTGGATAATGCATTAAAATTTACAAAAGAAGGAGATGTTTACGTGTCGACTTCTTTGTTGCATAGCGGAAAAGAAACAGTAGATGTGCGGTTTGTTATAAAGGACACTGGCAGGGGAATGTCTGATAAAGAACGACAGCAAATCTTTGATATTTTTAATCAGGGATCTGTAAAAGTAAACAGAGAATATGGAGGTGTAGGTTTGGGGTTGTCGATTGTAAAAAAAATACTTACCCTATTAGAAGGAGAGGCTACCGTGGAATCCAGTTTGGGGAAAGGAGCCACTTTTTCTTTTGATCTTTCATTTGGTAGGGTAGCGACACAAGATAAGCCGCAGGAAAAAGCATTGAAAAACTCCTGGTCAGAAGATAAAAGCAGATTGAATGTCTTGTTGGTAGAAGACAATAAAGTCAATCAGTTAATAACAGAAAAAATTATTACGAATTACGGTTTTAAATGCGATTCGGCAAATGATGGTGAGGAAGCAGTTGCTCTCACCAGGGAGAAAGAGTATTCCCTTGTTTTAATGGATGTTATGATGCCCAAAATGGACGGTTTCGAAGCAACAAAACATATTAAAGGAATGTATAAAAAACTACCGGTAATTGCTCTTACCGCTTTATCAGAAGATCTTAATAAAGAGAAGTTTGATGAAGCAGGAATAGATGAAGTATTAAGTAAGCCTGTTAACCCGGAAAAATTGTATCAGACAATCGTCCGGTATAGCAAACCTATGTCCTGATAGCTTTAACAATTAATTGAGCCGTATTGTCACTTGCTCCTTTTCCTCCTAGTTTCTTTTCCAGATCATAATAGTCTAAAAATAAAACAGCCCGGTTATAGTCATCGGTAATGTGAGTTAACTCCTCTTTGAGTCGTTCGGGATTAAAATCATTTTGAATAAGCTCTTTGACAACTTCTTTCCCCATAATGAGGTTTACCAAAGAAATAAAATCTACCTTAATAACTTTTTTAGCAATTTGATACGATATTGCATTTCCTTTATAACAGACTACTTCTGGTATTTTAAACAATGCGGTTTCCAGAGTTGCTGTTCCTGATGTGACTAAAGCAGCATTACTGTGACTCAAAAGATCATATGTCTGATTCATAACCAGATGAACTCCTTCTTTTTTTATAAAGGGAGCGTAGAAAGAAGCATCTTGGCTGGGAGCTCCGGCAATGATAAATTGATACTTAGGGAAGTCATCGACTATACTGAGCATTACTTCCAGCATTTTTCTTATTTCCTGCTTCCTGCTTCCCGGAAGAATAGCAATAATAGGTCGGTCGTCCAATCCGTTTTTTTCTTTAAAAGCTTCGGGAAGCATTAATTTATGCTGTCCGATAGCATCGATTAAAGGGTGTCCTACGAAATGAACAGGGAATTTATGTTTGTCCTCATAAAATGATTTTTCAAAAGGAAGAATGACGTACATGGCATCGATACACTTTTTAATTCCTTTTATTCTTCCTTCTTTCCATGCCCATATTTGTGGAGAAATATAGTAATGCGTTTTGAAACCTTGTTCTTTAGCCCATTTGGCAATGCGTAAATTAAAACCTGGATAGTCAATAAATATTAAGGCGTCTGGCTGAAAATCAGTAACATCTTTTTTGCAGGTCTTAATATTTTTAAGAATCGTAGATAGGTTAAAAAGAACTTCAATAAACCCCATAAAGGCAAGTTCCTTATAATGCTTAACGAGGGTTCCTCCGACAGCACTCATTAAATCCCCTCCCCAAAATCGAAATTCAGCATCAGGATCTTCCTTAAGAATTGATTTCATAAGATTGGCTCCATGAAGATCTCCGGAAGCCTCTCCGGCAATAAGATAGTATTTCATGTGTTTTAATAGTTTTTAGTTGTCACATGATGCCCTGGATATCAATGAATATTACTTTATATGAGGTATCTATTTAATCTCGTAGGCATTATATTGTTATAAGTTATAAATTTTAATTTTGTGTACGATTTATAAACTCGCTTCCTCCTTTAATTAGTATAGCCCTGTCTAAATAAATTTACTAATTGCTACGCATATGGCTGCTATAATGGTAGCAAGAAGTACGCCACGTGCTTTATATGGCATATTTTTTTTGATAAAAAGGAAAAAAACAATCAAATTTAGGATAGCTCCCAAAACCAGTAGACTCCCGATTGTTCCATTCTGTACGGAGGCTGACAATGTCTCTGATAAGGATAGACCGTTAGGGCTTAGATAAGAAAATAGTAAAGTGCATATGATTACTCCGATACTATTGGCGATAAGCCCTACAATAAAACCAATTCCAATTTCTTTTTTAATCATTTAAATTCCAGTTGTTTAATTCTTGTATAAAATGGTGAGCTGTTAGGTCGAATTGAGTGGGTACAATAGAAATATACCCGTTCTGTAAAGCCCATTCATCTGTGTCTTCTCCTTTGTCTTCATTGATAAACTTGCCGGTTAACCAATAATAATCGCGTCCCATAGGGTTTGTTCTCTTGTCAAAATCTTCTACCCAATGAGCATTTGCCTGCCTGCATATTTTAGTACCTTTGATAGCGTCTCTATCCAGATTTGGTATATTTACATTGAGAACAATTCCTTTTGGCAGCCCATTAGCAATCACATTTTTAACAATGTTTTTTACAAATTTCTTAGAAGGTTCAAAGTTGGCATTCATAGAATAATCTAATAATGAGAAACCAATAGCAGGAATCCCTTCGATTCCCGCTTCAACGGCAGCACTCATGGTTCCTGAATAAATTACATTTATAGCAGAATTAGAACCGTGATTAATACCGCTTACGCATAGATCGGGTTTGCGTGGTAGAATTTGTCGGGTAGCCATTTTGACACAATCAACAGGAGTACCAGAACAGCTATATTCCTTCTGAGGGGCTTCCTTGTCGATTACAATAGCATCGCAGTATAAAGTGTTGTTGATTGTAATCGCATGCCCCATAGCGCTTTGCGGGCTATCTGGAGCTACCACCACCACTTCCCCTATTTCATTCATAACTTCAATTAACGCTCTGATTCCTGGCGCTGTGATTCCATCATCATTTGTAACTAAGATAAGAGGTTTTTTAGTAGACATAAGAAGGATTTTTTTGTAAAAATATTGAATATTATCGTATAAATACAGGCTTCAGATCTTAATTCATGATGGAAATATTTATTTTATTGATCCAGATATGAAAACAAGGGAATGTGTGGTAGAATTCCCTGCTTTTGTATCTGGTTTTTGAAGAAAAAAACAATCTTAACTTTTTGTAACATCCGTATTTTTTTTTCGTTTTTATAAAAGGTGTGTGAACATCGTCAGGGGATAATATTAGTTGTTTTAAAAAATATTTAGTAATATTACTTACTATTGGCATAGTGTGCCCCCTATTGTGTCTTGAATTTACAAAATAATAAGCGTATGAAAAAGAGTGCTCTGGTATTGATGCTTACCGTGATTGTTTCTGCTGTTTCCTGCAGTTTTACTACCAAAAACCAAACAGATCCCGATAAGGATAAGTTATTGATTGATTTAATTAGTTATGTACTTAGTAAAGGACATTATGATGCTAAAGATATAAATGACTCCTTCTCTAAAGGTGTTTATAAGGATTATGTAGAAGCGTTAGATCCTCTGAAAAGATTTTTTTATAAAAGTGATATAGAGGAATTTAAGAAATACGAAACACTAATTGATGATCAGATAAAAAATAAAGATATTTCTTTTTTTAACCTGACTTATTCCCGTTTGCAAAAGCGAATAGGAGAAGCAAGTGTATTATATCAGGAAATTTTAGATACACCTTTTAATTTTGATAAAAAAGAATCCATAAATACAGATTATGAAAATTCTTCTTATGTTACCAATAAAGAAGAGATGAAAGAAAGATGGCGTTTACAGTTAAAGTTTAACTCGTTATCTGGCTATTATGATAAGGTAGAAGAACAAATTGATTCTCTGACGAAAAATGATACATACAAACGAAAAACAGCTGTAGAATTAGAAGGAGAAGCAAGAGAAATAACACGAACGTCACTAAAAGAATATTTTGATGTAGCGAGTGATTTAGAAAGAAAAGACTGGTTTTCTATTTATATTAATTCTATTGCAGAAGAATTTGATCCGCACACGTATTATTTTGCACCTCAGGATAAAGATCGTTTTGATATAGCGATGTCAGGTAAGTTGGAAGGGATAGGAGCACGTTTGCAAAAAAAGAATGGAAATGTCAATATTGTAGAAATCATTTCCGGAGGACCTGTATGGAGAGACAATAAAGTACAGGTAGGAGATATTATTATGAAAGTTAGACAGGAAGACGAGCTGGAGGCGGTAAGTATTGGAGGAATGAGGCTTGATGATGCGATTACTTTGATCAAAGGGCCTAAGGGAACTAAGGTTATTTTGACAATTAAAAAAGTTGACGGAACTGTAGAAAATATAGAGATTACCAGAGATGTTATAGAACTTGAAGAAACCTATGCAAAATCTTCAATGGTTAAGAAAAATGGAAAGACATATGGCGTAATTAATCTGCCGAAGTTTTATTTCAATATGCAAGATTACAATCAACGTAATGCGGCAAATGATGTAAAGAAGGAAATAGTACATCTAAAAGAACAGGATATGGATGGTCTTGTGATCGACCTGAGAGGGAATGGTGGAGGTTCCCTTCAGACGGTAGTAGATATCGCTGGGTTGTTTATTGATAAAGGACCTATTGTGCAGGTGAGAACAAAAGGAGAATCTCCAGAAGTGTTGAGTGATAGAGATAGAAGTATTTTGTGGGATGGACCTTTAGTAATTTTGGTAAATGAATTATCGGCATCTGCATCAGAGATACTAGCCGCAGCTATGCAGGACTATAAAAGAGCTATTATTATAGGAAGTAAGCAGACGTATGGAAAAGGGACTGTCCAAAATGTAATGGATCTTAATCGTTGGATGAGAAGTAATGATTTTGGTGATCTTGGGGCATTAAAATTAACCACTCAGAAATTTTATAGAGTAAATGGAGGGTCTACGCAGTTAGAAGGAGTGAAGAGTGATGTAGTCGTTCCGGATAGATATAGTTATATAGATATTGGAGAAAAAGACCAGGAAAACCCACTGCCATGGGACAAAATCCCTGCTGCGGATTATACCCTGTGGGATGGTTATATAGATTTTGAGGAAACGATTACTAGAAGTAAGGACCGTATGGCACAAAGTGAGCAGTTAAAGCTGATCGATGAAAATGCAAAGTGGGTACGTGAAAAAAGAGATATCGACACATATTCTCTAAATTATGATGATTATAAGGCAAGTAGAGCTCAGAATGAGGATCAGGCAAAGCGCTTTGATGCAATTTATGACTATAAAACAACATTGACATTTCAATCACTTCCTTATGAGCGGGAGCTAATCCAAAAGGATACCGTACTGGCAGAAAAGCGAAAAAGGTGGCACGAAAACCTTAGTAAGGATGTCTATGTAGAAGAAGCTTTGAGTGTGTTAGAGGATATGAAAATTAATAACATAAGAAAGTCAAAGAGTTCTCTTTCTCTCAAAAATTAAAAATATACATGCTAGAAGAACAATCAAACTCATTAAGTAGATTGGCGCTCCAAAGATTTAAAAAGAATCTTTGGGGCGTTTTAAGTTTTTGGTTTATTCTTTTTTGTGGGATTATAGCGGTTTTTGCGTATTTAATTGCACCAGATAACTCCCAGAATGCAAATAAAATGCATTTGTCTATACATTCTAAGCCTCCGGGGTTTTCTGTAAAAATTTTGACATTGCCAGCAAAAGATGAAGCCAGTCAAAACTGGGGTGATAAAGCGTTTTTTGGAGAGAAAAATAGTGGTATTGAAATCCCGATAGAACAGTATGAAGTTGCTGATACTACCGTAACGATTCTCCCATATGCAGATGGGGCTTTAGCTGGTATGAAAAAAGAATATGGAGTTTCGCGCTTTAAGGAGGTAAGTACCGGAGAAAAAATTGAAGATCACTATATTCAGGAAAAAACATTTTTATTAGGTACAGATAAATATGGAAGAGACTTATTGAGTAGAATGCTCGTAGGGATTCGTATTTCATTTTCTATTGGTTTTGTAGCCGTTTTGATATCATTATTGCTGGGAGTGCTATTAGGGGCACTAGCAGGATATTTTGGTGGGAAAACTGATGCATTGATCATGTGGCTAATTAATGTAACCTGGTCGATTCCTACACTGTTGTTGGTTATTGCTATTACATTGGCATTAGGAAAAGGCTTTTGGCAAGTTTTTATAGCCGTTGGATTGACAATGTGGGTAGAAGTAGCACGAGTTGTTCGGGGGCAGGTTTTAGCGGTCAAAGAAATGCAATATGTAACAGCAGCTAAAGCCTTGGGATATAATCATTTTCGTATAATTACACGTCATATACTGCCGAATAGCTTAGCTCCGGTAATTGTTGTTTCTGCAGCTAATTTTGCAGCAGCTATTCTGATAGAAAGTGGTTTGAGCTTTCTGGGGATAGGGGCGCAACCTCCTACACCTAGTTGGGGGGCAATGATTAAAGATCATTATTCATATATTATTTTAGGAAAAGCATATCTGGCAATTATTCCGGGAATAGGGATTATGAGTTTGGTGATGGCATTTATGTTGCTGGGGAATGCATTACGCGATGCATTGGATGTTAGAAGAGGCTAGTTCTATAAAGTAGAAAAGCTAGAATGGAATTGCAGACAGGATTAAGAAAAAAGCTGGTCTCATTAGGAAAAAATGCCCCGAATATTTATAGACACTCGGGGCTCATGTCTTCTTTGTGTGTGTGAAGAAAAAGAGTCTTAATAATCGAAATCAATCATCAAGATGTGCTGAATTCTTTTCTAAGAATAAGTTAAGTTTGTTCAATGTCTTGTATTTCCACATGATGATGATATGATATTTTAAACCTCTACAAGGTTTTCTTCCGTTAGCTTTACTAAGCGATGTTCTTCTTTTAAGGCGCTTATAAAGTGAAAAAATTCCTTATAGGTGTATTTTGTTGGGTAAACGGTATGATTTATAATACTGGCAGGAGTATAAAATAAATCATTCGTTTCGGCCCAGGCAGCTTGTTTCTTTAATACTCTGATATGATCAGGGTTATTAATAGAAGTGCTGTATTTTTTTATCCAGGCGGTATAGGTTCTGTCTTTAAACCAATCTGAATATGCTTTTATAAAAGCTTCAGCCCCGTTTTCATGGTATATCTCAGCTAACCTCAGGCTGATCTGTCGAGCCTGATCTTCTGGAGAATCCTGAGAAACTTTAAATCGTATTGTGACCTGAAGATGTTCTCCATGTGCTTTTAATACTCTGGCATATGCTTCAAAGGCTTCCTTGCAGTATCCACACATCGGATTTGTTAATGTTATTATTTTAAACTTGGAACCAGGATTACCAAGGATGATTTCATTACTTATTTTAGTAGTGTCTTCTATGACCTTTGATTGCTTAAAAAAATATTCAAAAATCTCCTCGTCTCTTTTGAATTTTGTAAGATCAATGTTTTCACTTTTTGCTTTTTTGTTTTCGGCTATTTTTTCTCGGCTAAATATGTAGAAAGTACCGAATAACGAAGAGATCGCTAATAAGTTGTAAATCCCACTATAACTAAACTGAAAGGGTAAGGTAGTCATAGCGATTGCTAGAATACCTGCCGTAGTCAAAATAGTAGCAATACATAAAGCACACCACTTCTTGAGAACAAATGCTTGCGAGTATATCGAATATAAGGTAACTGGAATACTAATTAGAGTCGGGATGAGTAATGTGCTGTTAAAACCGAAAAATAGCTGAAACAATACCAGAGAACCAAAGAATAACAACCCCATATCTGCTAATGAAATGGTATTAAAGAGTTTTCCTTGAGTACTGTTAATAACATCTCCACAATTAGTGTTGCCAACAGACGAACAGAATTGATGTACTGTCTGTGATTGGATACCTAGGCTTTCCTGAACAGCAAAAAAGCTGAGGATAAGCCCGGTGATGCTTAATAAGAAAAAGCTAATACTAGGTATAGAATGTGTCTTCCCGATAAAAATAGTAATAAAACTGGCAACTGTAATCAGTAGTAACAGATTAAATAAAGAAGGCTTTTTAGAAATTATCGATGATTTAGCTTCTTTTTCTACAGCGATTACTTTTGGAACCCATATGGAAGAAAAGTTACTGTAGTCTAAAACATTACTTTTTAGAGTTGTGTTTTCTAAAGTTATTCGGTTGTTTTTTTTGTTTACGGAAACAATCTCGTCTCCATTGTCTGTATGAATGATAGATACAAAGTCCTGTGGAAGCTGTTCTAAAGAACTTTTAGGGACTTCGACAGCTACATTGTCTATGTTAAAATAATCAAGAGTGTCAGTTATGGATTGAAAACTTGGAAAATTAGGGTGTACACGTAATTGAAGTTTCAAATCCTTTTTGTTATAATTCCGGATTCGATTCCTTAACAATAAATGTTCGACTATGTTTTCTATATTATTTTCCATAATACCTATTTATAGAGAAAAAGTATTTTTTTTTCTAGGATTCGATCGAAAGGGAGGTATGGGGGTAATCATCAGTATACTCATAGAGTTAATTTCAAATGTCGAAAAATAGGTTTATAGATTTAAGGAAAATCGATTAGACTAAAGTATGTATTTTAATGGCTTATAGTGATGCGGACACTGCTCAAAATATAAAAGGTTAAACCGTAAAATAATGGGTTTTTTGGTTTATTTTGTTGATATACAATAAATAAGCTGTTATTGAAACGTCAATTTTACCAAGGGAGAAGACTGTTAAATTTTCTTTTCTCTTAGCGTCAAAACGGTCTTGATAGTTAATTAGATTGCCTTACATTTGCTTTTGAAATGTTTAATTTTAGAATTAGAAAAGGTTTTGAGTAGAAAGTATATTTACCCGATATTGATCATTTTGGTAACTATAGGGTTTTATTATTTAGAAGGGAGTATTGAAGGAAATACAAAAGGAGATACGAAGAATGAAGAGAAGCAGCATAGCTCTTTTTATTATTTACCAACTTCAACTACTGATAAAATTATAGTTCATGATTATTATACGTTGTCTTATTCAGAAACACATGAACAGGCAGAATGGGTGGCGTATGAATTAAAGAAAGAACATCTTTCCAGAAAAGAGTTTAAAAGACCGTATTTTATTGAAGATAGAAAAGTGAAAAGCATGTCGGCAGATTGGAAGAATTATAAAAACTCTGGTTATGATAAGGGGCATTTATGTCCGGCTGCGGATCGAAAGTTTAGTTATAAGGCTTTCGAAGAGACGTTTCTGACCTCTAATATCACTCCTCAAAACTCCTCGTTTAATGCAGGGATATGGAACGACCTGGAACAACAGGTGAGATATTGGGCGCGTAGATACGATGGGGTATATGTAGTGACTGGAGGGGTGCTGACTAAAGGATTACCTTCTATTGGTTATGAAGCAGTTTCCGTTCCAGAGTATTTTTATAAAGTAATAATGGATACCGATAAAAGTAAAATGATTGGTTTGTTATTACCTGCAAAAGACTCAAATAAAAAACTTAAGGAGTTTGTTGTTCCGGTAGATCAAATAGAGAAGATGACAGGGATAGATTTTTTTAAAAGCCTAGAAGATCATGTAGAAGATAAGTTGGAACGAGCAAATAATGCGGCCCAATGGAAATTTTAGGCTCTTACCATTCGTTTACTCGATTAGCATCTAATTTGATGAAAATAAATAGTAATAAAGTAAACCCCCATAAACTCGATCCTCCATAGCTGAAAAAAGGAAGTGGTATTCCAACGGTGGGTAATAAGCCGGTTACCATTCCAATATTTACAAAAAAGTGAATGAAGAGGATACCAACGACACCGTAACCATAAGCTCTACTGAATTGAGATTTTTGCCGTTCTGCTAACTGAAGTAATCTGATCAGTAGTAATACGAATAGAACCACAACAGCAGTGGCACCTAAGAATCCCCATTCTTCTCCTACGGTACTAAATATATAGTCAGTATGCTGTTCCGGAACAAAGCCTCCTTTTGTTTGGGTTCCTTCTTTCCATCCTTTTCCGGTCCATCCACCACTTCCAATAGCAATTTGACTTTGATTGGTGTTATAACCTATTCCTTTGGCATCGACTTCTTTTCCTAAAACAATATTGAAGCGATCTCTGTGTCTTTGTTCAAAAACATTGTTGAATATATAATTAACGGAATAACAAAAGGCAGTAATCATGACGATGGTCAGTATGTAGTTACTGTATTTAGGGCGTAGTTTTCTGTTTTTTATCAGTAAAAGAATCATCACTCCAGTAATGGCAAGTATTACCCATAAAGGATTAAAAAGCAGCGTTAGTATAAAGAGAAGTGTAGCAGATACAACGATAATAAGATACATGGCTGATAACCCCTCTCTATAAAGAGGGAAAAAAAATGCTGCATATACAAGGCCACTACCGGGGTCCGGTTGTAAGGTGATTAAAAAGGCAGGGATAATAATAATTAAAAAAGCCTTTAACTGATGGTTGAAAAGCTTGATGTTTGTTTGCATATCACTTAAGAACTTGGCAATTGCCAGAGCTGTTGCGGCTTTAGCAAACTCTGATGGTTGTAATCCGGCAGGACCAATTTGATACCAGGAAGTAGCACCAGATATTTTGCTTCCTAGTACGAAAAGTCCAGCTAATGATAAGAGTGATAGTACATAGATCAATCCAGAAAACCGTTCATAAAATTTAGCTTCAATGGCCAGGACGATAATGACAATTCCAACGCTTAATGCAATCCAGACAGCTTGTTTGATATACGGTTTTGAAAAGTTTAGAAACGAAAATGCTTCTTCTCCATGCGAAGAGGAGTAAATATTTACCCAGCCAAATAAGACTAACGTAAAAAATAAAACGACTGATATCCAGTCTATAGCAGCTATACTCGACTTGGCCATTATTGATTAATTTTAAACGGTTCTCCGCTGTATGGTTTTTTGTATTCTTCTTCTAAGCTATGTGTTAGAATCCATTGTTCCAGGTCCTTTCTGGAGATGTCTCCTTTGAGGTGTTTTTCTATCATAAGACTGGCAATTTTACCAGCATATCGCGCTCCCCAATATCCATTTTCGATAAATACGGCAAGAGCAATTTTAGGATCATCCTTTGGAGCGAAGGCAACAAAAACAGAATGATCCGTTAATTGGACTCTCTTTCCGTCGATTTTAGTAAAATTCTCCGCTGTTCCAGTTTTTCCGCAGATATCAATCCCTTCTATCTGTAGTGCTTTTGCAGTTCCATTAACATATACCTGATGCATCCCTTCTATTACAGGTTCAAAATGTATTTTGTCAATAGTCGTTTTTTTAGGTTTGGTGTATTGTTCTATTTGTATGGGGATATCATTGATCTTTTTTAGAATATGAGGAGTATAGAAATACCCTCTGTTAGCAATTGCAGCGGTCATATTGGCCAACTGAATAGGGGTTGCCAGAATTTCCCCTTGTCCTATAGAATTAGAAAGGGTTCCTGTGGCATACCATTTATATTTAGGGTAACTATATTTCCTGTTGTATACACTGGCATCAGGAACTTTTCCTGGTTTTCCGGCAGATAAGTCATTTCCTAAATAATTTCCGAGACCAAAACTTTTCACATGTCTACTCCAATTGTCAATTCCTTCTTGTGGGGTACTATATTTATTAATAATGCGGAGATATACATTGGCAAAATAAGCATTGCACGAATGTGAAAGTCCAGGAATCAGAGATAAAGGACTTCTATGGGAATGGCACCCAAATCTTCTTTTCTTTTTTCCGTAATAATATCCCATATGACAGGAAAACCCTTCGTTAATATCCACCACATTTTCTTGTAATGCAATTAAAGCATTTATCGCTTTGAAAGGAGAACCAGGCGGGTATTCTCCCTGAAGGCCTCTGTCAAATAAAGGTTTGGCAATAGTATCGTAATATAATTTAGTAAAGTTTCTGGAGCGTTTTCTTCCTACCAATAATTCGGGTTCATAATTCGGAGCAGTAATCAAGGCGAGTATTTCCCCGTTTGAAGGCTCGATTGCTACAATTCCTCCTCTTTTGTTTTTCATGAGCTTTTCGCCATACTCCTGTAGTTTAATGTCAAGAGTAATGGTGAGGTCTTTACCATTTACAGGAAGGGTGTCGAATCGTCCTTCTTTATATGGACCAATATCTCTGTTGAATCGGTCCTTCTGAATATATTTTACACCTTTAACACCTCTGAGTTCTTTTTCGTATTGCTTTTCTACTCCTCCTGTCCCTATTAAATCTCCGGAGTGATAATAAGGGTCCTTTCTGATAAGTGCATTGTTTACTTCACTGATATATCCTAGAACATTGGCAGCATTTCTTGTGTGATAATCTCTTAAGGATCGTTTCTGGATAAAGAATCCTTCGAATTTTCTCATTTTTTCCTGAAGAAAAGCATATTCGTCTTTTGTTAATTGCGGAATAACAATAGAAGGGACTCTGGGAGAATATGTTCTGGCTTTCTTTAATTGCTTTTTTAATCTTTCTTTGGTTATGTTTAGAATAGAGCAAAATTCTAAGGTGTCAAATGGTTTTAATTCCCGGGGAATCACCATCACATCATATGAGGGTTGATTGGTTACCAGTAATCTTCCATTTCTGTCATAAATAGTCCCTCGCTGAGGGTAATCATATATGACTTTTATAGCATTGTCTTCAGAAAGAGAGGCGAATGACGTGTTATATATCTGCAGATAAAATAACCTGGAGATAAAAATAACTCCGGTAGTAATGACAATTAGATATAACAAAAGTTTCCTCATGAATTGTTTTTTCTAAACAAGACTAGTGCAAGCATTGTTGTTAGAATTGTAAATAGACTGGAAAATAACGTTTTTTTCAAAACAGTCACTATATGCGAGAAGTTAAATGTTTCCAGGAAGAATAAAATGAGGTGATGAATTAGTACCATCAGCGTTACATAGGCTAATCGCTCTCCAAAACGGACTTTGTTTAGTTTTATCGTTTGGAATTCATAACTCAACCCGAAAGAGGAACGAAGGATAAAAGGTCTTAAGTAGGCAATAGTAACACAGGCTGCTGCATGAATTCCTCCTGAATCCCCAGCCATGTCAATAAACAATCCTAGTAAAAAACATACGACCAGAAACAAACTTCTGTTGATGGTTATCGGCGCTAGTAAAATAAAAATAATATACAGATACGGATTGAGATATCCCAGAAAGTTAATGTGATTCAGAATAAGTATCTGAATGAGGACAAGAAATAAAAACCGAAATGTATGTGTTGCAATATCGTTATTCATTCGCAGGGTTTTCAATGGTTTTTATTTCGGTTCTATCATTGCTTCTAATCGCGTATACAAAACCAATATTGGTCATGTCATTAAATAATCGAACATCGATAAGATAGTAACTTTTATTTTGGTCTAGTGTGAAGTTTTCGATAGTGCCAATACCAATTCCTTTAGGGAAGATTGTAGATCTACCATGAGTGATGATAGTGTCTCCTTTATTTAAAATAGCTTGCCTTGGAACGGTTTCTAGTTGGACTAAATTCGGGTTTTTTCCATTCCATGTAAGAGAGCCGTAATGAAATGAGCTTTTTAATCCGGCATTAATCCGGGAATTGCTGTTGAGAATCGAAATTACACGACTATACCGATGAGATGTGTTTTCTATAATTCCAACAATTCCCTTGTCGGTAATAACTCCCATATCAGGAGTAAGGCTATCTCTTTCTCCTTTGTTTATCAGGATGTAATTGTCGCTTTTGCTATAATCGTTTTTGTGCACTTTGGCTTTGATGTATCGAAAGGGGATATCAAAAGAACTGGTGTCTACAAAAGATTCCGTTGTCTGATTATTATCCAGAAGTGCCACTTTATTTCTTAAGTATTCATTTTCCTCCAGTAGACGCTCATTTTCTTCTTTGAGATGAAAATATTGAGAAATGGAATGCCTCCAGTTGTATATCCCTCCTGTAAAAAAATTGGTAGAGCTAATAAATTTACTTTTGTGATAAGAATGGGATTGAATAGTTAAGATTAAGGAGAATACTAATAAAAGCAGAAATAACAGAGAATTCTTATTTCTTATTAAAAAATTGATAATCTGCTGCATTGTTTAAAAATAAGTTTCCAATACTTTTGTCTATAGTTTCTCAAAAGATATATCCTACCTTTTAGAAACTGTATAAGGTAGGATAACGTAAAATTCGAATTTTAGGTATATAGAAATTATTATTTTCTTATATACGGCATTACTTTATAAGTACGTTTTTATATCTGTTAATATTTTTTAGAGTAATCCCTGTTCCTCTAACTACGGCTCTAAGAGGGTCTTCTGCAATATATACAGGAAGATCTGTTTTTTGAGATAATCGTTTGTCTAACCCTCTAAGCATGGAACCTCCTCCTGCGAGATAAATTCCGGTATTGTATATATCGGCAGCTAATTCGGGTGGAGTCTGAGAGAGTGTTTCCATCACAGCATCTTCAATTCTTAAGATGGATTTGTCTAATGCTTTGGCGATTTCTCGATACGAAATTTGAACTTGTTTTGGTTTTCCTGTTAGTAAGTCTCTACCTTGAACATTCATTTCTTCTGGTGGAAGTTCCAAATCTTCGGTGGCAGCACCTACTTTTATTTTTATTTTTTCGGCAGTGCGTTCCCCAACATACAGGTTGTGCTGGGTTCTCATATAATAAATGATATCATTGGTGAATACGTCTCCTGCAATTTTTACAGATTTATCACATACGATTCCTCCAAGCGCTATTACGGCAATCTCAGTGGTACCTCCACCTATATCTACAATCATGTTTCCTTTTGGCTGCATGATATCAACACCGATACCGATGGCGGCAGCCATCGGTTCGTGTATTAGGTATACTTCTTTTCCATTTACTCTTTCTGCACTTTCTTTTACAGCTCTCATTTCTACTTCTGTAATACCAGAAGGAATACAGATTACCATTCGTAGTGCAGGGGTGAATATTTTCTTTTTTAATGCAGGGATATCTTTGATAAACATACTTATCATTTTTTCACTGGCATCGAAATCAGCAATTACCCCGTCTTTTAGAGGACGAATTGTCTTTATGTTCTCATGGGTTTTTCCTTGCATCATAGCAGCTTCTTTTCCTACTGCGATGATTTTCCCCGACATAATATCTCTAGCTACAATAGAGGGGCTGTCTACTACAACTTTATCGTTATGAATTACCAAGGTGTTTGCGGTACCTAAATCTATTGCAATTTCTTCAGTGAAAAAATCAAAAAATCCCATATAAAAATTTAAAAAAGGGTTATCATTAAGTAAATGTACTAAAATTAATGTTTAAAATGTCTTGTTCCGGTCATTACCATTGCAATTCCATTTTCATCGCAGTAATCAATGCTTAATTGATCTTTGATAGATCCTCCTGGTTGGATAACCGCTTTTATACCTGCTTTATCTGCAATTTCTACACAATCAGGGAATGGGAAGAAAGCATCGCTGGCCATAACTGCTCCCGAAAGATCAAAATTAAATGAAGTTGCTTTTTCTATAGATTGTTTAAGAGCATCAACTCTGGATGTTTGTCCTGTACCACTAGCCAGAAGTTGTCTCCCTTTAGTAAAAACAATTGTATTGGATTTTGTATGCTTACATATTTTTGAAGCAAATAGTAAATCGTCTATCTGTGCATCAGATGGAGCAACTTTTGTTACTGTTTTTAAATCAGCTTCAGTATCCGTTTTTAAATCTTTATCCTGAACTAACAGCCCATTAAGACAGGTGCGAACCTGATTCTTTGGCAAGTTTACTTCTTTTTGAACTAATAAGATTCTATTTTTCTTCCCTTTTAATACCTCGAGGGCTTCTTTGCTAAAAGAGGGGGCAATCACTACTTCACAGAATAGTTTATGGATTTCATTAGCGGTAGCAAGATCAATTTCGGAATTGGAAATCAAGATTCCTCCAAAAGCAGAAACAGGATCTCCTGCCAATGCGTCAATATAGGATTGTAGTACCGTCTCTCTTTGTGCAACACCACAGGCATTGTTGTGTTTTAAGATCGCGAAGGTGGGAGCTTCTCCAGCGAATTCCCCCATTAAATTTACGGCAGCATCTACATCCAGTAAATTGTTGTAGGACAATTCTTTTCCGTGCAATTTATCAAACATGGCTTCAAAATCTCCAAAGAAGACTCCTTTTTGATGTGGATTCTCTCCGTATCTAAGAGATTGAGAAGATTGTTCGCTGGCTTTAAAAACAGTAATTTCCTGATCAGAATTAAAGTAATTAAAGATAGCAGTGTCGTAGTGAGAAGAAACATTGAATGCTTTGGCTGCGAATCGTTTTCTGTCGGCTAAAGAGATGGTCCCTTTTCCTTCTGTTATGATTTGTAAAAATTCGCTGTAGTCTGCTACTGATGAAACACAAGTAACATCAGCAAAGTTTTTTGCAGCCGCCCTAATTAGGGAGATTCCTCCAATATCAATTTTTTCAATAATATCTTGTTCCGAAGCTCCAGAGGCTACAGTTTTTTCAAACGGATATAAATCTACAATAACAATATCTATTTGTGGGATTTCATATTGCGCTAATTCTGCAACATCACTATCGTTGTTCTGACGGTTTAAGATTCCTCCAAAAACTTTAGGATGTAATGTTTTTACTCTTCCTCCTAAAATAGAAGGGTAATCAGTAACATTTTCTACTGGTATAACATCAATATTGAGGTCTTTTATAAATTTTTCTGTACCTCCGGTAGAATAAATGGTGATACCAAGTTCATCTAATTTTTTTACGATAGGTTCTAATCCGTCTTTACTAAATACTGAAATTAATGCGGATTTTGCCGTTTTTGTATTGCTCATCGGTCGTTTTGTTAATAAAAGGCAAAAGTAGCAATTTAGTCTATAATCTGATAACCTAATTGTATGTATTTGTTCTAGATAATTGTAACGAATTTGATTAGAAAACGTCATATCTTTATGTAGGTCTAACTTTAGTCAAAAAAAAGAAAATGTTAATTTATCTAAGAGTGCTGAAGGAGAGCTTTAATTTTGCTATTAATGCTCTGAAAAATAATTTGTTAAGAACGTTTCTTTCTTTGTTAGGGGTTACGATTGGTATTTTTTCTATTATTGCTGTTTTATCTGCGGTGGATTCTCTGGAGAAAGAGATAAAAGGGAGTATCAGTTCTCTGGATAATAGTACGATCTATATTATGAGGTTCTCTTTTGGACCGTCTTCAGTGCCTCAATGGAAGAGAGAGCAATTTCCTGATGTGACCTATGAGGAATATCAGCACCTAAAAAGAGATCTTCCTGATCTTAAAGCAGCTAGTTTTATCGTAAATGTTAATTCGGAAACTCTTAAGCATGAGGATAAAAGTATTAGTAATGTAGAGGTGGTGCCTGTGACGAGTGATTATTATGATATTGAAGAGCTTCAGGTGGTGAAAGGTAGGTTTTATAATGAGCAGGAGTCGATAACGGGAGCTCCGGTTGTAGTGGTTGGTGATGAAGTAGCAAATAGCCTTTTTGGGTCACAAGATCCTGTGGGGAAAGAAATTCGGATGTATGGCAGGAAATTTACAGTTATCGGTGTTTTAAAGAAAGAAGGAGCCGGGTTATTCGGTAATTCCAAAGATACGACCGTTATTTTACCGGTAAATATTGTAAGACGAATCTTTGGAGATAGTAATAAGTTTGTGATTCCTGGGATTATTGTCAAACCTGAGTCAGGTATTGATGTGCCTGAATTTATAGCGGCGATAAAACAAAAGTTAAGAGCTTTCAGAGGGCTGAAGCCAGATGAAATTGATGATTTTTTTGTAAACCAATTACAAGGGTTTACGGATTTTATTGATAATATAACTGGTACGATGTCAATGATTGGGGGCTTTATAGGGATGTTTTCTTTGTTGGTAGGTGGTTTTGGAATTGCTAATATTATGTTTGTTAGTGTTAAAGAAAGAACAAATCTAATTGGAATTCAAAAAGCACTGGGTGCAAAAAGAAAGTTTATCTTGCTGCAATTTTTGTTTGAGGCAATTGTACTAGCAGTTTTTGGAGGAGTGATCGGGTTATTAATGGTGTGGGGTGTTTTTGCGTTGGTTTCTAATTTTACCGGAGATTTTGAATTTATTCTCTCTGCTTCCAATGTCTTTTGGGGAATGTTCTGGTCTACAATTATTGGATTGATTGCAGGGATTATACCTGCCTGGTTAGCATCTAGGTTAGATCCTGTAGAGGCCATTCGGACTGGAATGTAATTCAAGAAAGAAGTGTTGCTAGTATAGGTATAGCAAAAGATATAAGCTCATTGTTAGTGCCGTCACAATTAAAATTACAATTAGTAGCGGAATGATCTTTAGTAAGGTCTTCTGCGTTTTTCTCAAGTTCATGTTGGTTTTCGTTATTAGCATCATGTTGTAAATGTAGTGGAAAAAGAAACTTCAGTAAACAAGTATAAACACGTGTTTTAAAGAAAAAGCCTTATTGCAAAATCACAATAAGGCTTTTTTGGGTTAAGATTTTTGGATATAAAAACAGGTTATTGCTTTATGATTCTATAGGTGAAAGTGTCTTTTTTGCTCATAGTTTCAATAAAATAAATTCCTGCGCTTAATACCGAAATGTCAATTGGGTTGTTTTTTCGGTTTCCATTTAGTTTTTTTTCTAAAACCAAAGCGCCTTGTGAATTGTAGACTCTGGCAACTTCGAGATAGTTGTTTGTGTCAGCGGTCAGCGTTATGATTTCGGATGCTGGTATTGGGTGTATCGAGAAAGGAACCTCTGGAGCTGGGTGTAATGTGTGTTTGTATTCGATAGTGAGTATTTCTGATTTATTATTAGAGGTTCCAGTTATATCAGTTACAGTATTCTCATTGACGTAAACTGTGATTATCCCCTCTGTAATTGGAATAATATCCACTTTATAGGTTTTAGAATTAAGTACAGTAAAATTAGATAAGATCCCCATAGAACTGGTAATATCATTAATAGAGAAGCCGATAACTTCTGAGTTCCAGTCAAACTGAATGGTAATTGGTGATGCATTTGTAGGAGTCGCACCAGAGTAGCTTAATAAAACAGAGGGAGGAAGGTTGGTGTCGTTGTCGGTAATGATTACTGTGTTAATTTCATTCTCCCGAATATGTGCATTTTCTACCGTGTTGAATGTAATGATGATCGATTCGTTTGTTTCTATATCGAGATCGTCTATAGAAGTAATGGTATGTTCGATATGAGTATTTCCCGCTGGAATAACTATAGTTTTTTGAGCATCAAAATCCTGAGCGTAGGTAGCAGTGCTAGCGGTATAGTCTAAATGAATGATTACATCAGCTCCATAGGCATGTGATAAGGCTACTGTTATAGTAGAAGTTCCTTTGTTTTCTTGTATGGATGGAGAGGATGGAGAGTCGTTGGAGAAATACACTTCTGGAAAAGGAATTACTAATAGATCCGCAGTATAGGTATGCGTACTGTATACTGTTCCGTCATTAACTTCAAAATCAAAAGATGTATTGATGTTATCGGTTTGATGATATTTGAGAAGGTTGTTTTCTAAAGAAACTCTGGGGACAATAGTATTGGGAGTAATAATGGTTTCGGTATTGTCAATATTATTGTTGTTGTTTGTGTCTATCCATAAATTTCCGGATGGAATTGTAGTAATTCGAATGTGATCCAATGGATCGTTATCAGGATCTGAGTATATGATTTGAGATAGTGAAAATGTATATGCGATATTTTGATATATTGAAGAAATAGTAAGGTTCTCAGAAGTTGGGGGAGTATTACTGCTGATCACCGAGATTTTTACTACAGAGAGGGCAGAAGTGCCTCCGTCGCCATCACTGATAGAAATATGAAGTGTTCTGCTGCCAACTGTTATATTAGAAGTGTTCGTGTTTTCATAGGAGAGTGCCTGGACTAGTTTTTGTATTTTGTCAGCAGTTGCATTGGGGTTAAAGGTTATTGCCAGGTCATTTCCTTCCGTAATTGTATTGTCCAGTGTTCCTATGGTTGTTCCGGAAACAATGACATTGCTGCCAGCATTTGTTCCGGATAAGGAAACCACTCCAGAAGTGTTTATGGATAAAAGATCTTCAGTAAGAATCTTGCCTGATGTAATACTGGCTAGCAAAACGCCTCCCTCAAAATTAAAGGAATCCACATCACTGACACCTGCCGGGTTGTTCTGGTCTAGTAATGTATTGCCATTGCCTTCTATGTAAGTATAAGAGTCGTTGTTTAAATGGGTTATAATAGGAACATCATTAATGTTGTTTATATCAACCGTTATATTTGATGGGGTAGAGGTTCCTCCATCCCCATCGTTTAATGTGATTTCTATATTTCTTGTGTTTGTAGCAGGGTTGTCCGTATTGATGTTTTCATAGGTGATAGCTTGTAATACGGATTGTATGCTATTGAGGGTTGCGTGTGTGTTAAAAGTGATAAGGAGGTCATTTCCTTCGGCAATCGTATTGTTAAGTGTTCCTATGGTTGTTCCGGAAACAATAATATTGCTGCCGGCATTTGTTCCGGAGAGAGAAATTATTCCAGAAATATCTATAGATAAAATGTCTTCAGAAGAGACTTTGCCAGATGTAATAGTGGCGTACAGGGAGCCTTTGTCAAAATCAGGGGAATCAACATCCGATACTATTGCGGTGACTTCCTGATCAAGTATAGCTTTTCCTTCTTCCTCTGTATAGGAAATGACGTCTCCATTAAGATTATTGATTTCAGGAGGATCATTGGCAGCTAATATAGAGATGGTTATGTTGCTGGTGGCAGAGGTGCCTCCGTCACCATCATTGATACTGATGCTAATGTTTCTTGTGTCTGTAGTAGGAGCTTGGTTGTTGGTATTGTTATAGGTTATTCCTCGAAGTAGTATTTGTGCTCGAGTGGGAGTTGCATCTGCGTTAAAATTTATGATCAGGTCGTTTCCAGGGGCTATATTATTCCCAAGCGTACCAATAAGAGTCCCGTTAATAGATATAGTGCTTCCGGCGGTGGTTCCGGAGAGAGTTATGTCACTAGAAGTGTCTAAGGATAATACATCTTCTTCAGGATCCTTTCCGGTGGTAATAGTTACGGTGATATTTCCTCCTTCAAAATTAGGAGAATCTACATCGTTTATACTTGCATTTGCATTTTGATCCACAAGGGTATTGTTATCTCCTTCAGTATAAGTAAACGTGTCTCCGTCTACGTTTGAGATAGTAGGGGGGTCATTTTGATTATCTACTGTAATGATGAGATCGTTATTGGAGGAGGTCCCTCCATCACCATCATTAATAGTTACTCTGATATTTCTGGCTCCAGTGGTAGGAGTTTCGTTATTGATATTTTGATATTGAATGGCATGTAATAAATTTTGCACATTAAAAAATGTAGCATTTGTGTTGAGGTTTATAATCAGATTGTTTCCAGTAGCAATTGTACTACCTAAGGAGCCAATAGTTGTTCCTCCGATCGTAACACTACTTCCGTAACTTGTTCCTGATAGTGAGATGTTTCCGGAGGTGTCTATAGATAAAAAGTCTTCAGAAGCATCTTTGCCGGAAATAAATTCAATACTAAGATTACCACCATCAAAATCAGGAGAGTCTACATCAAAAATAATTGAGGATGAATGTCGGTCAATAAACCGGGGACCATCTCCTTCGGTATAGGTCCAGGCGCCTCCGTTTAATGCATGGATCACAGGAGGGTCATTTGTAGCAGTAACAGTGATAGTAGCTTCAGAAGGAGGAGATTCTTTTTCAATGCCATCAAACACGGTAACACTGATGGTCCTGGGACCAGTGATAGGGTTGTCAGTATTACTGTTCTCATAGGTGATTGCTCGTAAAAGCGTTTGAACCTTGCTGAGGGTAGCGGTGTCATCTCCGTTGAAGACAACCCATAATTCATTTCCAGGGGAGAGGTCGGATAATAAATGACCAATAGGAACTCCTTCCACAGACACAGTACTTCCAGAGGTGGTGCCAGATAGGGATATATTTCCCGTAGTTGCCAGGGATAGTATATCTTCTATAGGGGCAGATCCGTTGCTGATAGAAGCTTTTAGATGACCTCCATTGTATATGGGGGTGTCTATATCATCCAGTATAATATTTGTTCCTTGATCGATAATGCGTTGTCCGTCTCCTTCTGTGTAGATGAAACTGTCTCCGGTCAAGTTGCTTATATAAGGAGGGTCGTTGATATCTGTTATCGTGACAGTAACGTTCGCATCTGGAGAGGTGCCTCCATCCCCGTCATTAATAGTTGTTTTAATAGTTCTTGGTGCTGTAGAGGGGTTGTCTGTATTGGTATTTTCGTAAGTGATCGCTTGTATTAATGTTTGAACTCTGAAAGAGTTTGCACTGGTGTTAAAGTGTACAATCAGGTCGTTTCCCGAGGCGATATTGTTTCCCAGAGTCCCGATAATTGAACCGCCAACAGTGACATTGCTTCCTGTTGTGGTTCCTTCCAGGGTTACAGTGCCTGAAAATGAAAGGAGGTCTTCCGAAGGGTTTTTTCCTGAGGTAACGGAAACCGTTAGGTTTCCTCCGTTTAGATCAGGAGAGTCTACATCTATAAAGAAAAGGGGAGCCCCTTGATCGATATTGGTACTTCCGTCTCCTTCATTATAGGTATAGGAGTCACCATTTAAATTAATGGTTACAGGAACATCGTTTACTTCAACCACATTTATGGATATGTCTGAGGGAGCTGAAGCTCCTCCATCTCCATCATGTAATGTAACACGAATGTTTCTTGCTCCGGGAGTCGGGAGGCCATTGTCGGTGTTTTCATATATAATTGCGCGGGTCAGGCTTTCTATATGGGTAATCGTTGCATTGGCGTTAAAATTTACAATCAGATCATTCCCTGTAGAAATATTATTCCCCAGTGTTCCGATGGTAACTCCTCCAACAGAGATATTACTGCCAGTTGTTGCACCAGAAAAAGAAATAGCTCCGGTAGTATCGAAAGAGAGAAGGTCTTCAAAGATATCTATTCCAGAGGTGATCGATATAGTGAGGTTTCCTCCATCAAAATCAGGGGAATCAGTATCAGTGATAGTTAAGTTGCTTCCTTGGTCAATACGTCTACTCCCATCTCCTTCTGTATAGGTGAAAGTATCTCCGTTAAGGTCGGAAATGACAGGAGGAGAGTTTATCTCAATGCTGTTTTTTATAATTGAGGTTTCAGTAAGAATTGGAGAAACATCATCGCTATCGAGATAGGCTATAAAATCAATGTCTTCGAGATGATCGATGGGGGTATTTTGTATTTGAGCTTTTAGCATTATGGGGAATGCCAAAACAAATAATAGTAGGTGTTTCATGGTTGGTAGTTTTTCTTCTATAGAATAAGGTTTTATTTCCCGGATAAAGAGGTAGTCTTTTTCCGGGGGTCATTTGTTTTTATTAAGAAAGTGTGTTCTCTAAAAGAGTGTGATGTGTAATGTGAACAATCAAAAAATGATTGTAGGACCTGGTTTGTGTTCGAAAGAAATACTAGAGTAGTATTTTGATTGCGTCGTAAAACTGTTTACGGTTGTTTCCCTGATTGCAAAAAGTATCTGGAGAAACAGGAAGTGTGCAGATTGTAGCGGTGAGAATATCTGTTGTTATAGGTATCGTAGGTGTGCTTCTTCTGTTCATAATTTTGGGGTTTATGGTTTACAGTTAGTAGATTGGGTTTTTTGGGTTATCGAGATTTACATAGTCCGATAAGGTCTATTTGTAAATATACTACAAAAAAAATAAAGCTGCTTTTAATCAGTTAGTTAGTTGGTTTTTGTAATGGTCTTTTGTTACTTTTTTCGGTTTTTTAGATAGAGACATTGGTTTTCATAATCAATAATTGCCTTTCCTTTTTTTAAAATATCAGCGCCTATAATTCCATCTACTGTTTTGGCACCGTGATTTTGTAATGCTTCATTTACATGTGTAAGGTCAAACAATACAAGAGGGATATTTGTTTTTTTCCAAGTGCCGATATGAAGGGTGTTTTTTTTAGATAATTGTGTGTGTATATCTATAGCTCCTGCTCCTGCAGCTTTTACATCGCTTTCTTCACTGGTAAGGTGAAATTTTTCAATTCCTTCAAATCCTACGCAGGAATTAGAAGCTCCGGTATCTAAAATGAAATCTCCTTCAATCCCGTTGAGAGAAGCTTTTATTTCAAAGTGATTTGTTTTAGTGTATGATAATGGGATTCGGGTATAGGATTTTTGGATCAGTAACCTCCGGAGTGTTGTCATAAATATAAAGCTAAATGAATGACAAAAATACTATAAAAAGAAGATAAAACAGCGAGCAATGATATGTGGGGTAGTGTTAGCATGTGATGTAGTATGTTGAATCCTTTGTAGCAGTGTTAATTTTTCTTAAAAAAGAAGAGGTTTTCTAAAAGTAGTATTAAAAAAATAGGGTGTATTGGGAGTGAGCTGTTGTTGAGTAGAAAAAGAATTGTAAAAATAAAAAATGGTATGGTGGAAGTTGAAATCGTAGAAGAAGATACAATTCGGCAATTGAAATTTCCGGAATATGAAGTTTTAGGATGTATTTGCGATGAAAATAATCGTTTTTTACAGTTAAAAAGAGCAGCTTTTCTGGGTAAAGTAGAGCGGTACAAAGTAGAAATTTTATTTGCAGATGATGAAGGGATTAAGAAAGTAAGAGCTGTGGTATGGGGAGTGACAAAAAAGGTTGTCATACTAAGCTCATTTGTGAGTATTCCTTTAAAAAGAATTATTGATATTATATAAGGTATAAGCCGGTTTTATAGATGGGGTATTATTGAGAGGTCACTTGGTGTTTTTAGTTTACTAAACTTTTTTCATAAGAAACAGGAAGTTAAATGATCTCGATAAAATACTATAAAATCGGCTTTTTTATCGTTGTTTTTAAACTATTATGAAGCATAGAAAAGCAATGGTGGCTAATTAAATTTGGTTACTTTTGCCTTCATGATACTTACAGATACGCACACACATATTTACAGTGAATCTTTTAATGAAGATCAGGACGAAATGATGGAACGAGCAATTTCGTCCGGAGTGTCACGTTTTTTTGTTCCTGCAATTGATTCTGCTTATACAGAAGCGATGTATGCAGTAGAAGAAAAATATCCAGAGCAGGTCTTTTTGATGATGGGATTACATCCTACTCATGTCAAAGAAAATTACGAAGATGAATTGGCACATGTAGAAGAAGAAGTAAAAAAAAGAAGTGAATCATCCTCTTCAAAACGTTTCTATGCTATAGGAGAAATAGGGATTGATTTGTATTGGGATAAGACCTTTCTGAAGCAGCAACAAGATGCATTTCGAAGGCAGATACAATTAGCGAAAAAATACGGATTGCCAATCGTTATTCATGGAAGAGATGCTTTTGATGAGATTTTTGAAATTTTAGAAGAAGAAAAAGGAGAAAAACTAAGAGGTATTTTTCATTGCTTTTCGGGAACCTTGGAACAAGCTAAAAAAGCGATCTCTTATAATATGAAACTGGGTATAGGGGGAGTTGTTACTTTTAAAAACGGGAAGATAGATAGGTTTCTGGATCAGATTGCATTGACAGATCTTGTTCTGGAGACAGATGCTCCGTATCTGGCACCAACTCCATACAGAGGAAAAAGAAATGAAAGTGCGTATGTGTTGCATGTGGCAAAAAAGCTATCTTCAATTTACGGCATATCAGAAGAAGAAATAGCAGAAATTACTACTGCGAATTCAAAAGAAGTTTTTGGAATATAAAATTAATTTAGATTATGGGGGCTACACCAAAAATATTGCTGGTATACACAGGGGGAACCATTGGTATGGTGAAAGATTTTGAAACAGGAGCGTTGGTTGCTTTTGATTTTGATGAGTTGTTATTGAGGATTCCCGAATTGACACAATTGGAATGTGTGATAGAAACGATTAGTTTCGAGGAACCTATTGATTCTTCGGATATGAATGTAGCGAGGTGGAAGGATTTAGGAGGGATTATTAATAGGAAATATGAAGACTATGATGGATTTGTTGTGCTCCATGGAAGCGATACGATGTCTTATACAGCATCTGCGATTAGTTTTATGTTTGAAAATTTAACAAAACCGATCATCTTTACAGGGTCTCAGCTGCCGATAGGGGATTTGAGAACTGATGCAAAGGAAAACCTGATTACAGCTATTCAGATCGCAGCATTACAAGAAAAAGGCAAGCCGGTAATTACAGAAGTAGGTTTGTATTTTGAGTATAAATTATTGAGAGCAAACAGAACAACCAAAATAAATGCAGAGCATTTCGAAGCTTTTCAGTCTCCTAATTATCCGCCACTGGTAGAGTCAGGAGTTCATCTGAAAATAAATAGCTCCTTTTTGAGGAAACCCAACAGAAGAAAAAAAATGATCTATCATACCCATTTTGATAACGATGTGGTTATTCTGAAAATGTTTCCCGGAATTAATGAGAATATCGTAACAGGTATTCTTTCTTCTGATCTGATAAAAGGAGTGATTTTGGAGACGTACGGTTCTGGTAATACCACCACTAAAAAATGGTTTATCGAGGCGTTGACAGCTTTTATAAAAACGGGAAAACCGGTGATAAATGTTACGCAATGTGCAGGAGGAAGTGTCGAAATGGGTAAGTATAATACCAGTGTAGCGCTAAAAAAAGCAGGAGTTATTTCAGGAAATGACATCACAACAGAAGCAGCTATCGCAAAATTGATGTATTTACTGGGAGAAAATTTACCTCCTAAAGTCCTAAAAACCATCTATGAAACTTCTGTAAGAGGGGAAATGTCCGAAAATTAACTCATTAAATTTCATTAGTTAACATTTTTTTTGTTATTTGCTCACCGTTTTAAGAAAAAACTAGAGAGGTGGCCGAGTGGTCGAAGGCGCACGCCTGGAAAGTGTGTATACGTCAAAAGCGTATCGAGGGTTCGAATCCCTTCCTCTCTGCATTATTATTAAATTTTTAAGAGAGTTTATAATATTTTTTTATCTTTAACCCTTTATTTAACTAATTAAAATTAAGAATCAGCGCAATGAAAAGACTATTCTCTATTCTGGCAATCGCAGCAGTAATGGCGTTTGGAAACGTGAAAGCAGCTACTGTACCTGCTCAGTTATTATCAACTAATGTGCAATTATTTGCTCCTATAACTACCACTACTACAGTACAAGAAGATGCAGCTCCTGCAAAAGAAGAATTATCCTTCCACCAAGAAATCAAAAAGCGTTTCATCGAAGGAGGTCCTGAATTTATGGGGATTGTATTGTTATGTTTAATTCTAGGTCTTGCAATTGCAATCGAAAGAATTATATTTTTGAATCTTTCTACTACCAACACGAAGAAATTACAGCAAAACGTTGAAGATGCGTTAAATAGCGGTGGAGTAGAAGCTGCAAAAGAGGTGTGTAGAAATACAAAAGGACCGATCGCTTCTATTTACTACCAAGGGTTAGATAGAGCAGACGAAAGTATTGATGCTGCAGAAAAAGCAGTTGTAGCTTACGGAGGTGTTCAAATGGGACAGCTAGAAAAGAACGTTTCTTGGGTATCATTATTTATCGCATTGGCACCGATGCTTGGGTTCATGGGAACTGTAATCGGGATGATTCAGGCATTCGATAAGATTGAAGCAGCTGGAGATATGCAGCCATCGCTTGTAGCAGGAGGTATTAAAGTAGCACTTCTTACTACAGTATTCGGACTTATTGTTGCTATTATCTTACAGATATTTTATAACTACATTGTAGCAAAAATCGATAGTATTGTGAACAACATGGAAGATGCGTCAATCACGTTAATCGATATGTTGGTAGCTTATAAAAACAAAAAATAATAAGCATTTTCTATCAAGTGCACATCGGCTAACCACTGATGTCGAAAAAAGAAAATAATTATTATTCATCAGGTTTGAGAATTATTCATTCCTAAATTAAAAAATAGTCACATGAAAATTTCAAAAATACTATCATATGTAGTTCTTGCTGTTGGAGCTTTGGGAATTATCCTTTGGTTCGTAATGAACGGTAAGATTGGAGATTTAATGGCAGAGAGCGGGGTTTCTGAAGCACGTGATCTTTCATTAGAAGCTGCGAGTTCTGCAGTAAGTCCACTATATAACCTGACACTTGTAATCTTTATCATTGTTGTTGTTGTTACCTTAATTGCAGTATTCTCTGCATTAGCTAAAAACCCAGCCGGATTAAAAAAGACGGCTATTGGTCTTGTATCTTTCCTTTTAGTAGTAGGAATTGGATATGGATTAGCTCAGGGAGTTGAAACTCCGTTGAAAGATGGAGAAGTACTTTCTGCAGGAGGTTCTAGATGGGTAGGAGCAGGATTGTATGTATTCTACTTCCTGTCAGCAATAGCAGTAGGATTAATGGTTGTTTCAGGTATCAAAAAATTAATAAAGTAATATGGCAAAGAGAGCAGCACCAGAAGTAAATGCAGGATCGATGGCAGATATTGCATTCCTACTTCTTATATTTTTCCTGGTTACCACAACGATCGAAACCGATAGTGGTATCAGCAGGAAGCTTCCACCGCCACAGGAAGAAGATGTTGAACCACCTGTATTAAAGCAAAAAAATATTTTTGTAGTAGAGGTGAATAAAAACAATGACCTGTTGGTAGAAGAGGAGCCAATGGAATTGAAGGATTTACGTGCGGCAGCCATCAAATTTTTAGATAACGGAGGAGGAGCAGGAAATGATGTTTGTTCATACTGTAGAGGAGAAAAAGATCCATCTTCTTCTGATAATCCTGAAAAAGCCGTAATATCACTACGTAATAATCGTGAGACAAGTTATAAAACCTATATCGCTGTTCAGAATGAATTGGTAGCAGCATATACAGAATTACGTAACAGAGAAGCTCAGCGATTATTCGGTAAGACTTTTGTCCAAATGGAAAAAGATCTTAAAGATGTGAACTATCCTGGAAGTAAAGAAAAATTAAAGGATGATATCAAAAAAGTACAATTGTTATTTCCTGAAAAACTTTCAGAAGCAGAACCAAAGAAATAAATTAATAACATAAAAAATAGATTATGTCTAAGTTTAAAAAGAAAAAAAGTGGTGAATTGCCAGCTATTTCTACAGCATCTTTGCCAGATATCGTATTTATGTTATTATTCTTCTTTATGGTGGCTACTGTAATGCGTCAAAACACATTGATGATTGACAATAAATTACCGTCAGCAGATCAAATAGAGAAGTTAGATAAAAAAGATTTGGTTATGTACATCTATGCAGGAAAGCCAAGTGCTAGATATCGTGCTAGTGCAGGTAATCAGGCAAGAGTACAGTTAAATGATAAGTTTGCTGAAGTAGACGAAATTAAAGCGTTTATACTTGCAGAAAGAGCTTCTAAAAGAGAGGAATTGCTTCCTTTCCTTACTACAGCCCTAAAAGTTGATGGAGATACTAATATGGGATTAGTAGGAGATATTAAAAAAGAATTGAGAGATGTTCAAGCACTTAAAATTAACTACACCACCAGAACAGGTAGTGCTACAGATAATTTAAAAAAGTAAGAATATTCTATTCTAATCATAAGTATTTTCAAAAAACCTGACCTTTTTGGTCAGGTTTTTTTTATTCCATTGTTTTTTTAAGAATTAAAAATACGGTATGGCATGACAATTGTTACTGTATATATGTAAAGATTTCCTATAATCTTTCACTTTAATCTTTATTCATTATTGCCCATGGGGGTAAACCTGTTAATCAGGTATGGGCAATAAGAATAGGGATTTTTTTTCATCGTTATTATATCAATATCTAACCATCCAAACGCTAAGTGATATTGAGTATACGTTTTATTCGCGAGTTTTCCTCCAATGAACGAATAGTATATGCATTATGGTAATAATGTATATAAATTTAGTAGCTAACGTTCGATGATTTTCTCTCCCTTATGCTGTCGGACATAAAATAGCTATACTGTTTTAGACATATAATGATTGTATCACTTCTGATTCGATGAAAGCCACATTATGAGTATTAATTAAATCTATATAATTATGGCTAGACGATTAGCACCAGAAGTAAATGCAGGCTCGATGGCTGATATTGCATTTTTATTATTGATCTTTTTCTTAGTGACCACTACTATAGAAACTGATGTAGGAATTAGCAGGAAACTACCACCTTTGCTGGAAAAGCCTCCGCAAGATATTCATATTAAAGAACGTAATCTTTTCAGGGTGGAGATTAACAAAGACAACCAGTTATTGGTAGAGGAGCAAATGATGGATGTTAAAGGATTGAAAGAAGCAGCTGTTGCTTTTTTAGACAATGGGGGAGCAGGGGTATCCTCATGTACGTATTGTATGGGAAATAGAGATCATAATTTATCAGACAGCCCCGAAAAGGCAGTGATCTCTTTGGTTAATGATCGTGAAACAAGTTATGAGATGTATATCGCGGTTCAGAATGAACTGCTGGCAGCATATACGAGTTTACGAAATAGGGAAGCTAGGCGTAAATACGGAATCTCATATGAAGAAATGCTCACGTTGTATAAAGAAGCTAGTGATTCGAATAATAAAGGGCAGTTAAAAGCACAATTAACCGCTATCCGAGCGATGTATCCAGAGAAATTATCAGAAGCAGAACCCGTAAAACAATAAGAATATGTCCAAGTTTAATAAAAAGAAAAAAGGAGGAATTCCATCAATATCTACTGCTTCATTACCAGATATCGTTTTTATGTTGTTGTTCTTTTTTATGGTAGCAACAACAATGCGGCAAAATACGCTTATGGTAGCGAATAAATTACCAATAGCTGATCAGGTAGAGAAATTAGAGAAAAAAGATCTGGTCATCTATATTTATGCCGGGAAACCAAGTAGCAGATATCAATCCAATGCAGGAACAGAGGGAAGAGTTCAATTGAATGATAAGTTTGCTAGTTTGGAAGATATCCAATCCTACGTGCTGGCAGAGCGGAATAAAATGAGAGAAGAATTAGTTCCTTTTCAGGTGACTGCCTTAAAAATAGATGGTCAAACAAATATGGGATTGGTTGGTGATATTAAAAAAGAGCTGAGGGCTGTACAGGCGTTAAAGGTTAATTATACAACACGGACCGGAGCGCTGTCAGATGTCTTTCACTGATGAATAAATGTCCTGTAATTTGCAACAAAAGGTTTCCCCTTTAGGGGAAGCTTTTTGATTGTTTGTAGGGCTTGTATTTAAAGATAAGACCAATGGGTGTAATTCTCTCAAAGCTTGCTTTGAAATTTAAAATCTGTTTTAAATAAATGCTCCGAGGTGACTTACTGTTGTAACGACTTAATTCGTTATGTGTTACTCTCGTGTTTATATATCTGGGCTTGCTTTGTATGTGTATATGTCAGCATAGTTGCTCCTGTCAATTTTAAGCAGTATAGGTGTTGTTTGAAGAATATAAAGTATTTTAGTGCTTTGGGATTATTAGTCAACCTTGATAAAAAGATTTCGCAGGTTGTTTTGATCTGTAGTACGCATTAGGGTTTTATAATGAAGTACGAAAATTCGATCAGGTATGATGTTTTATCAAATTAAGTATAGTCGTACTATGTTTAATCTGAGAAATACAACAAAGTGATATATTGTAAAATAGTTTTTCTAATACATAATCCGAATTAGAGCTTTTATCAGTACGGTTTCATGGATAGAAATTACTTTGTAGTGTATAGGTGATTACTACTAGAAAAATAAATTATAAAAAAGTGAGATACTCTTTGTTGTTTTTTGGGATTCTTTGTTGCTGGGAAGCAGCTTTTGGTCAATTAGATACCATACAGGAGGAAAGTATAGTACTGGATTCTTTATATAGAGAAGATCAGTTTTATGTTGGAGCAACAATGAACTTACTTTTTAATACTCCTGATGGAATAGAGCAATCTGGGTTTTCAGGAGGGCTTCATTTAGGCTATATGAGAGATATGCCTGTAAATAAGAAGCGAAACGTAGCGATAGCTTTAGGGCTTGGATATTCTTTTAATACGTATAATCAAAACTTGTATATCGGAGAAGAAACGACTGCTGAAAAAACAATATTTAGCTCCTTATCAGGGGTACGGTATGGTTCTAATCGATTTGTAACACATTTGGTAGAGGCACCATTAGAATTTCGATGGAGAACCTCTACAGCAGCTTCTCATAAGTTTTATCGTATCTACACGGGAATTCGAATGGGGTATTTGTATCATTTTACATCCAGATATGAAAATAATGGGAGTATTGTAAAACAAAATAAGGTGGAAGAAGTCAATCCCTGGCGTATAGGAACTTCCTTTGCTTTTGGGTGGAATACCTTTAATTTTTATGTGTATTACAGCTTAAACCCGCTTTTTAAAAATGCTGTAATGGATGATGGACAATCTCTGGAGATGAATACTTGTAAGATCGGACTTATGTTTTATATTTTATAACCAGAAATTGACCAGGATCAGCTGAGGCAGCATTCCTATAGATATGCCCAGAATGAGTTCTGTATGGGTGTGTGCCTTATAAATAAGACGAGAGGTGGCCAGTGCCCCGTTTCCAATAAATAGCAGACCAATTAAAGTGGTGATGTTAATTCCGAAATGAACACTCAATGCAATAGTAAACATGGTGATGCTACTGATACCAATCATATGCAAACTTGCTTTTATATTAAACAAAACAATAAAAGTAGCACTAATCGCTGATATCAGAGCTCCCAGAAAAAAGAAGTACAGTTCCGGGAATGTAGGTGCATCGATAATAATTTTAATGACCAGCAACAAGATAAAAGACTGCAATATTAGTGGAATCTTTCGTTGATTGACTGTTGCGAGGTGAAAGGAGTCCAGTAAGCCGAGATTTTTCAGCGAAAAAAAAAGGATAACAGGAATACACACAGTCATAATAAACAGCCCGATCAGTTTAGCCTGTACAAGTTCAAAGGCAAAGAAACGAGGGGTGTTGCTAAAATAAATAATAGCGCCCAGTATAGGCATTATAATGGGGTGTAGGATATAGGAAAAACTTTTTAGCAATGCATTCATTAGATTTTCTTTCTTAAACGCGCGACAGGAATATCAAGTTGCTCTCTGTATTTGGCTACTGTTCTTCTGGCGATAGGGTATCCTTTTTCTTTCAGAATTTTAGCAAGTTTCTCATCGGTCAGCGGTTTCTTCTTATCCTCTTCGGCAATAGTAATTTCCAGTATTTTTTTGATTTCTCTGGTAGAGACTTCTTCTCCCTGATCGTTGGTCATCGATTCAGAAAAGAATTCCTTTATCAACTTAGTTCCATACGGAGTATCTACATACTTACTATTCGCTACCCGGGATACAGTACTGACATCCATATGAATCTCATCTGCAATGTCCTTAAGGATCATAGGTTTTAGATTCCGTTCATCTCCCGAAAGAAAATAATCTTTTTGGTAATGCATAATGGCACTCATGGTTACGAACAGTGTCTGTTGTCGTTGTTTTACAGCATCGATAAACCACTTGGCGGCATCAAGTTTCTGTTTGATAAAGAGTACGGCATCTTTTTGTGTCTTTGATTTTTCATTACTGGCTTTATATGCCTGTAGCATATTGTTATATTCTCTGGATACATGTAACTCCGGAGCATTGCGACCGTTTAGTGTCAGCTCTAATTCGTCGTCAATAATTCGTATCGTAAAATCAGGAATAACCTGCTCGATAACTTTATTGTTTCCGGCATAAGCTCCTCCGGGTTTGGGGTTGAGATGTTCAATTTCTTCAATAGCTTCTTTTAGCTGTTCTTCGGTAACATCAAATTTATTGAGTAGTTTATCATAGTGCTTTTTGCTAAAATGATCAAATGAAGAATCCAGAATAAGTGTTGCCAGCTTGATCGGAATGGTGGTCTCTTTTCTTCGTAATTGGATTAAGAGGCACTCCTGTAGATCCCTGGCACCAACACCCACCGGATCTAATTGGTGTACAATTTTTAAGACTTCTTCTATTTCTTCTTCTGTAGTATATACATTTTGGGTAAATGCCAGATCGTCGAGAATATCAGGGACAGAACGTCGGATATAGCCACTCTCATCAATACTCCCAACCAAAAATACCGCGATATTTCTTTTTTGTTCTGACAGGCGATAGGTATTTAATTGATTGATCAGATGCTGATGGAAGGTCGTTCCTGATGCATAGGGAACTGTTTTTTCTTCATCATCCGCACTGTAATTATTAGAGCTCAATCGATAACTTGGGATCTCATCATCACTAAGATACTCATCGATATTGATTTCGGTTTCAATTTTTTCGGTTCCAAAATCTTCTTCTGCACTATTTTCATTGCTAAAGGTATCTTCAAACTCATCTCCTTTATCCTTGCCACTATCCAAAGCAGGATTTTCTTCCATTTCCTGTTTTAGCCGTTGTTCAAATGCCTGCGTAGGCAATTGAATCAATTTCATTAATTGAATCTGCTGTGGAGATAACTTCTGAGAAAGTTTAAAATTTAATTGTTGTTTTAGCATAAAAAATACAAATCTGTGGCTACCTACAAAAATACATAAAATGATGCGTATTTTATACCGGTAATCAATGGTTATATGATATGCCAGGTGTTTTTACTGTCAGGATAAAATGGCTGGCGTTAGTTCTTGATCGTTCCTGTCAGTCTTGTTTTTACTCCATAATGGGGATGTAAATACTTCAGGGCTTATTAGCCTCAGAATACAAGGGTTGTTTCAAGTGAATGTCTTACAGGTTTCTTTTATAGTTACTTCCTCAGCACCTAAAAACAAGCTCTTTATACAGGGGTTTCGATTGGATAACGCAATAAGCGCGCCAAAAATATACAATCAGGGTAAAAAAAATTAAAAGAAAAGGGAATCCAGTAATTTTTAAGGGGTAAATATCTTGTTTTTGATAGCGTATATAACCAATCCTGTTCTGTTTTTTAAGTGTAGTTTTTCGAAAATAGCATCGCGATATCCCTCGATCGTTTTAGGACTAAGACACATCATATTGGCAATTTCTTTATACGTTCTTTCTGTACAGGCATGCTTGATAAATTCAATTTCCCGGTCTTTGAGAATAACAGAAGCTTCTTTTTTAGGATTTAATGAGTTGATCAGCAAATTAGTTACGTCCTTAGTGTGGTAGTAACCGGTCTCTATAACTTCTTCCAGCGCATGTTCCAGAATGCTTTTTTCGGTGTCCTTGAGGAGGTATCCTTTGGCTCCGGCGCGAAGCATTTTGAGAATCGTTTTTTCATCTTCTTCTACAGAAAGAGCCAGTACATTAACCTGTGGATATTCTTCCCGGATAATGGCAGTGGTTTCAATCCCATTCATAATAGGCATATTGATATCCATCAGTACAATATCAGGAATGTTTTTGGGATCTTTAAAACGAGTGAGTAGCTCTTTCCCATTCTTGCATACATATAAGGTTTTGAACTTGTCAAAATCTGCCACAAGACCTGCTAATGCTTGTGATAGTAATATGTGATCTTCTACAATGACAACTGAATATTTCATCTGTATATTTTTATAGTTTGTTATCCGATCATCGAGATTACATGTTTCGGGAATTGCCCCGAAGTGGTTTACGTACGATCGGCACATTTTTTATCTATGTCAAAAGGTTCCTCATTAGTGCCTATGAGGGATATTCAAATCAGAATGGGAATACATACCGTTTTACTAAAATTATAAGTGAACCATTGGAGGTCTAAACCTGGGTGTCCGGAGTTAATCCTTTTTCTGTGTAATGCTTCGTGCACTTGCACCGAACAGGCTTTCCTTTATAATTTTAAAAAGATTAATGCCGGTATGTCATGCTTCCATTCCTGCAATTGGTTTTTTGTAATAATACGTTAGTAATATGGCTGTTCCTTCTCCTTCTCTGGAGTGCAATTTCACTACAGCATTGATTAATTTACCTCTACTTTGCATATTCAGCAATCCGATTCCTTGCCTGGGGGAAGCGGTATGCTGATTGAATCCAATTCCATTATCCCGGGCTTTGATTTCCAGCCGATCTGTCTTATAGTGTACCAGGACATTTAGTTCATCGGCTTTGGAATGCTTAATGGTATTGGAAAAGAACTCCTGTAATATCCTAAAGATAATAATTTCTGCTTTGCCGTCAATCAATCGAAGCTCACCTTCTACGTTCATAGTTGCAGCAATAAACTGAAGTCGGTTAAATCGTTCGATCTCCAGTGATAAAGCCTCTGTTAAGCTGAGATTTTTGATTGCATCCGGATTAATGAGTTTGGACAACGCTCTTAATTCTTTCAGGCTTTTGCTGATGGTATCCGTAACTTCAGGCAATCGCTCAGGATCATCCTGAGCGATATTTACCTGAATTTTAGCCAATGTCAATAACTGACCAATATTATCATGGAGTTCCCAGCTGATATTGCGCAGGGTTTCCTCCCGAATTTCAATCTGCGTCTCTGCCAATGCTTTTTCAAAGACTTTTTTGGCAGCAGCCTGTTGCTCTAAGAGACTGTTCTTTCGCTTTTGAAAAATCAAAAACAAAAAGATAATCAAAACGACCAGTACAATTAAAGTGATACTGGCAATTAATATTGCTGTTTCTTGTCGCTGCATATAAATCCAATAATAAAACAGATATTTTTAATAACCGTAAGTGTAAAATTAACTAAGAATAAAACTACAGCATCAGTTAAATATTCGTAGTAATTTCTAAGAATTCGAAAAGGAATATTTCCGACATAATAGATAAGAAACCCTATGCTTATCCAAAACAATAAATTCTTATTAGTGACTAATACTTTTTCTGAATTAAGGATTTCTATGAAATAGAAAATAATACTTATTATTAATAAGAAAGAAGCTATTATGTATGGTACGCTCTGAAAGTGTACTTTATAGTTTTCAAAAAAACCATAAATAATCGTTGATAGTATGTATAGAATAAGAAATACTAGTATGGATTTTTTATATGTAGTCTTTGAAACATGGTTTTTATACAAAACAAACAAATAAGAAAAGTTTACAACATAATATATGTTATAAATAAATCCATTATAGTTTGTAATGTATTCTCTAAGATACATTCCTAAAACGTCATTTATAGCAGTATACCATAATAATACTAAAAAGTATTTAAGTAACGTATCTTTATATTTGTATAAAAAAATAGTGCCAATTATAGCAGATAATATTTCAAATAAAAGACCTATATATCTAATAGATTTTAATATTTCTATATCTATATTCATATTCTAATGATGACCTATCGGAGGAGAACTCCCCATTTCATTCCCAATTAAACTATTACTATTTCTGGATAATGTACGAAGCTTAAAAAAGCTTGCTGCTTGCTTATTAGATTGACTGGTATGGATAGCTCCGGTTCGATTATCTGTCCCAATGGCATCTTTGAGCAATACCATTTTAAAATTGTCATCTAATGTGTATCCCAGATGTGCGATTTCTTCTTCTCCGTTTACAGTTATTTTCTTTTCTACCGTCGGAGTAAAAAACAGGGATTGACGTCCGGCATAGTCATCTTTCTTATGTCTTTTATAGTCATCCGAATAAATCCCAAAATAAAAGCGAACCCCGGATGGTGTGATATTGGCTTTTTTGGATTGCCTTCGGATGTATCCTAGGTAGTGGTATAAATCATCTAGTTTATAATATAGAGATCGGGTAGCTTTAAAATCCGGTTTGTCCAATCGGTTGGCTACCTCTTTACTGATTTTTTTACTCCTTGGACTATATAGGTGATACATTTTTTCTGCTTGTTCCAGGCTGATAATATTACTGGGAGGCTCTTTTCTGTTTTCTCCTAATGCCTCTTTGAGACGGGCGATCTCCTGTTGCTGAGCTTCAATTTTTTCTTTGTACTTTTTGATCACTGCATCATTCCCTGAAGTGTCCTGATTACACGCCCCCAAACTGATAAGCATCAAAGCTGCCAAACTGTACAGGCGCATTGGTAAAAGTAGTTTTTTCATAATGTGTAAAATTTGATTAGAAAGTTTATTGTTTTTGTACACACGGTGAGGGGTTAAGCTCATCATGTGGTGTTAATACCATTTACACTTTAAAATCTACTGGAATAAAATGTTCTTTTTTCATCTCAGTTTCAGAATAAAAATAAACCGTAGTGCTGCTATGCTTGATTTTTTTTTTTTTTCTTCACTGAAACAAAAAAATAATAATTTTCTTTGTCAGTACATTCAAAATGGAAAGGGTATAAGACCATTTCTGCTTTGAAATTTTAATAGGTAATCTCAAAACGAAAATGGTATCATTTTCCCGTGGTTGATTCCCTCAACCTTTTTATTGAATTTCTCATTGGGCTTTCTGAGAGACCATACCGCTGTTTTTATTAAAAAACAAGAAACACAGGTGATAATAGTGCCTGTTATCAATAGCTGTGTTCCGTATATGGATGCTATATTCAATGAACTAAAAATAGAACTATTACCGAATTAATAAAAATGAAAAGAAATAATAAAACGATTTTTATGTGTTTAATCGTTTGGAACATAAGTAAAAACAATAAGTAGTCAAAGGATGGTAACATAGGCGTGCAGCTTGTTTTTAGGGGGAAAAAACCCTTTTAGGAAAAGGGGTATTAACTAGTAAAAAAGTACAAGGTTTTCTGTAGGCTATTTTTGATGATACAGTCATTCCCGGAATTAGATGAATTGCAAAACCCAATTGATTAACAGGGTGATTGCTTTTATTACTATTAGTAAGGTCGTGGTCATTTTTATTGTGATCTTTCTTTTTGTAGGTATATGTACAGCTAAGTCTTATTGTTACCCGGTTTTTTTATTTTTTCTTGCTTTAACATGAAAAGATATTAAGGAAGGAAATCCTTAAATTAATAAAAAGGATTTCCTGAGTTGTATTAATTCCCTCTTGGAGGAGAACCATTTAATTCATTCATTATACTACTGCTTTGGTTGTCTCCGGTTTTATGGGATGGTACGGATAAGGTATTTTGAGAAAAATCCAGGATCACCTTAGTGCTCTCTATAATAGAATAGGAGATTGTCTGCTTGTTTTTTCCACCGGTTTCTGTAGGAGCAAAGAACAAGGTTTGATGATTGGCCATGGCTCCCATTTCAGGCGTATTGTCATAGACTCCGAATACAACCTGAACACCATCTAAAGTAATCTGGTTGTCAGCGGCTTGTTGCTGCAGGTAATCGAGATAGGCACTAAAAATTCCTTTTTTGTAAAAACAAATACGAGTATCGTGCGGTACCTGATCAGCAATAGGAACTACCTTGGTATCATAGTACCGATTGTATTGCGCAACAGTTTCTGCTGTAGATACTAATCCTGATGTTCCCAGGACTAAAGATGTTTCGGTTTCAGTATCTGGACTGGCAATAAGGCTATAGTTATCATAAGGATCCGTATGCAAAAAACGAAGTTGTTGCTGTTCTATGGTAAAGGCTCTGTGACTTCCGGATTGCGAATCAAAGGTCATAGGAGCAATTAGTACAGTACGTTGTCCCTGCGCATTGGCACCTAGTAAGAACGAAAGTTTGGTTATCGGGATCTGGTATTGTGCCGCTATTTGATCCATTCGATTCAGATGCTGACGTAATTGCCCGATATCAAACCATACACTTCTGTTTTCTTCAGTGGCGGTTTTACGGGGAGCTATCCGGGTGGTGTAAAAATTGTTGTACTCTGTAGTTGCTTTATCCAATGAGATCATGTGCTCAGGAGGAGATACATTAGCGGTTTCTGCAGTAGAGGCTTCTTGTTCACAACTGCTGAGTGTGATGGTTGCGACCACAGCAAAAAAAGCCTGTCGCATACGGTGTGAAGTTTTCATAATAATAGGTTTTAGATACGATAGGTACAGCTACAAAAAAGAAGGAACTCCTTATCCCATTTACACATTCCATCTGCCGGAGTAAAATGTTTTTTGATCTCAGTTTCAGAAAAAAATCAACCGTAGCATTGCTGTGCATGATTTTTGCCGGTAAACGCAACATACAAATGGTATTCCTTTTTTTGAAAAACCTGCTTCCATCAGTAATTATTGAGTATAAAGCTATTTTATTCAATAGCGCTGACAAACAGGAGAGAAAAGGAGGGAAGCTGTTTTTGTAGTATTGTGTTGATAATGAGGGTTTTATTAATAATAAAACTTACTGAAACTACTGCAAATAGGGGAATCTTCCCGATAGAGAGGAGGGGAAATTTCCCCCTGAAAATATAAGAAGTATCTGATGTCATTTACGTGCTCCATCTACTGGAATAGAATGTTCTTTTCTATCTCAGTTTCAGAATAACAATCAACCATAGCCCTGTTATGCTTGATTTTCTTTGTTCGTACATTCGAAATACAAATGATATTAATGCCAGATTAACACGCTGTTTTTAAGTATTATTGAGCTCGACAAAAAGTAATCTCCACAGCTGTATACAGTAAACAAGGGGGCGCCCCCCTCCAGCTATGGGGTCTAGCCCAGCAAAAAGTATTTCGAAACATTAAATTAATATTTCGAAGGCTTCCGGGACGGGTTCTGAGCCTTACTACTAATAGCTGTTTGCCCAAAATAATAGAAAAAAGGGCGTTTATTAAGGGGGTGCTGCCCAAAACTGTGGATAGACAAGCATTAAATGAATGTTTCGATTGATTAAAAGCATTCTTCGAAGCAGTTCGGGAACGCTTCGAACGCGTGCTATAAGGAGTTCTAAGGAGTATCAGCACCCATCGCCCCCCTATAAGACAGGCTATAAGAGGACTGCGATGGGGGTCACCCCTGTCTAAGTGTGTGTGTCTTTTTTTGGTATCAAACACTGCTTTTATCCCCTTACGTACTTCTTCTTCTTAACAAGTAGCTATTAACCAGGATCATTTCCAATAACTAGAATACGCTTTATATACTGGGCATCAATACACTATTTATTGAAGCTACTGCAAAAATATGGATACTGTTGTATACAGTATTATATGATTGGTTATATTGTGCTATCAATATAACCAACAAAATGAATACAAACACAAATCATCAACAGTATGGGCTTTAAAGCTGAATTAACCATGGACAATAAGGTATATCCGCTATTGCTCTGTGATTATGAGTTCTCACAGACAGCAGATCATACAGGACGTCCCAATCCCTATATTACTGCGGGGATTATCGATATTCGGGTTCCTATGACCCGGGACGATGTATTAGTGGATTGGGTATTGCAACCTTCTCTAATGAAGAAAGGAACCATCACCATCTATAAATACGATTTGAGTGCTGTAGAAACGACTATTAATTTCTATAATGCACATGGATTACACTACCACCTAGAATTTGATGCCGAATCGGCACAGGCTGCCTATATCGATTTTAGAATCAGTGCGGGAGAATTACATCTTAATGAGCTGATCCATGAGAATAGATGGAACCCGGAGAGACATCAGGCGATAGTAACACCGAGGGAGGAAGAAACTGTTTTAAACCCCAGAATCGTATCAGGTTGGTGGTCGTATGACAGAGAAGGAAAAGATCGCTATCTACAGGAAAAAGACGGAGAAACCATAGCCCTGAAATTAGAACAGAGCATGTACTTTCATGTAGAAACCGCTGAGATACCCACAGGTGGAGAACTACAGTTACAGCTGTTTGATTACGATAATACTTTAGGCTTTGACCATCTAAATGCTGATACAGATAAATTCCCCAATGACCCTGTAAATAAAAATGCCATTGTACAAGCTGTAGAGGGAAAAAGTATCGCTACAGTTCCAGTAAAACTAGAAAAAAGTTGGGAACCAGTGATAACCGATGACTGGAGCCCGCATATAGAGTTGTACTGGGATATCTCCTATACTAAAAATGATGGTGTTAGCATATCAGCAACTATGCCCAGAAATCAAAGAGACTACCTCAAGGTAGCATTAAGCGATAGAACCTTATATATTAAAACCCCAGTAGGCGGGTATGATCTACCTGAGTTTATCAGTTATGAAGGAGAACCGATGCTATTAATGGAATTAGGCAAAGGGATGCTGGAAAGCAACCTGAAAGATAAAGCACTGGGAATAATCGAAGAAAAAGCAGCGGAACAGATCAAGAAAATTGCATTTACTAAACTAAATAAAGGCTATCTTGTCGATAATAATGGAAAGTTGTATACCAATGAACGATTAGTCTATAAATACCATGAGTTGTATACCAATAGCGGAGAAGTCTTTGAGAATGTAGAACGAGCAAAAAACTTTGGGTTTAAGCATCAGGGCAAACCTCTAACCACTACTAAGGGGATTAGTCAATACGACTATTTTGCTAAAAACGGGAAAAGAGTTACCGTACTACGAATGCTTACGAATGTAGGGAATGCCTTTAATGTATTTAGTTTTCTAAAAGCAGCAGAGCAAGACATTGACCCTACAGCTCCTCTGCCATTAGATTTTGGACCATTATCGCCAATAGCTGATCTTACAGGGGTATTGGCACAGGAGATGAAAGCAGACTTAGACGAGATACAGGAGGAAATAGTACAGCAAGAACTTTTGGCTGCCAAATTACAAGGATTAGAAGCTGTAAAAAAGTGTGTTCGCAGTTATGATCATACCACAGATTATCAATGGGAACTTATAGATATTTCAGATCAAACAGCCAATAAATTATTAAAAGGAGAGTTTAAAACCTTTAAAGAATTAAGAGCTTTTGATGCTAAAATTGAAAGTTTTGAAAGACCTATAAAAATTTTGTATAGAAATATGGAAAACAAAGAAGATCAAATAATTCAAGTAATAGAAACTATTTTTCTTAACTATTAAATCAATTTTAGAATGACAAAACTTATAAAAATACTATTCTTATTTTTCTTTTTATATGGCTGTAAAACTGGGATTAGTGAATTAATAATTAAGCAGAATGATAATCAAGAAAATGTTATAGTAAATTATAGTTCAAATATGAACCAATTCTGGGCTATTAATATTCCAATAAAAATAGAAATAGAGAATACTTTCCAAAATCAAATTAAATTAGTTGATCATAAGTACCTTTATAATAATAAAGGGACATTTTCTAAAGTATATGAAATAATAGGTCATAAAAATATCAAACCTATTAAAGAACCTGTCATTGGTTCAGGAGCAAACAAAAGTTTTATTATTTATTCTAAACACTTTATTGATACAATCAAGTTTAAAAAAGAGTATTTTAGTAAAAGAGGCAATTTAAAACTAGAAAGTGATTACCATATTAATGATATATTAGAGTTTAAGAGAGAATATACAGCCTTAGCAACAAGTATTCTAAAAAAGGATACTATTAAATTGACTTTTTTTGATACAAAAACAGATAATTTTTTTGTAAAGAGGATACCAGTAAAATGGTAAGCATAATATATAATAGCACGATTTTAAAAAAAATGTTTTAAGTGATAGCTTGCTTACATTCTTAATAGGCTTTGTTATATCCTCTCTTGGTACTTATTGGTCGGGGAGCATTCCCTGACTTGGGAGGATGTATTAGTGGATTGGGTATTCACCTTCTTTAGTGAAGAAAGGAACCATCACCCTCTATAAATACGATTTGAGCGCCGTAGAAACGACGATCCATTTCTATAATGCATATAGATTACACCACTACTTAGGATTTAATGCCGAATCGGCACAGCCTGCCTATATCGATTTTAGAATCAGTGTGGGAGAATTATATCTTAATGAGCTGATCCATGAGAATAGCTGGAACCCGGAGAGGCATCAGGCAATAGTGACGCCGATATATTAAAATATACTAGAATACGTTTTTTGCGCTTTTACAGAAACAAAAAACGTATTTTTCTTCGCTTGTAAATCCAAAATACAAATGGTATTATTTTTTGGTCAAGGCATTGATCAACCCTTTAAAAACGAATAGATGAAAAGGAGCAACTGCAAACCAGTAGAGACGTCCCCATATTCCTTTAGGACGAAATACGGCACGTTGATACAATTTGTTTTTAGCAATCTTAAATTCGAGCCAGGCTTCTCCGGGCAGTTTCATTTCGGCAAATAGGAGTAGTCGCTTTTGAGATTTGTCAGCAAGAATCACGCGCCAGAAATCCAGGGGATCTCCCGGTTCCAGATAAGTGCTATGTGTGCGTCCTCTTCGGAGACCAACCCCTCCGAATAGCTTATCGATGATTCCTCGTAGTTTCCATAATGAATTATAACGATACCAGCCATTCTTTCCTCCGATAGTCCATATTTTATGTAGGGTATAGGTTTCATCTATTACAGGAGCCACCTGTAAATCTTTAAAACATCCAAAATGAGGAACCTGAATATGAGTGGCTAGCTGATCCTTAAACACACCACTGCTGATAGCATCTTTCCAGCTGGAAATTACGGCATTTTGTGCTATTTTCTGAAATGCCAGTGCTACTGCTTCCTTATAGGAGATAGGGTGTATATCTAATAGTTGATTAATAGTACTGGATCGGGCAATAACAGGAACTTTCATACTGTCTACTAAGGCTTGTGCCAGATTAAAAGAAGTCGTGGTGACGAAATATAACCAGTACGAAGACAGCCTTGGTGTAAGGACAGGAAGGATGAAAATAAAGCGGCGTAATCCCCGAACAGCGGCAAATTGTAATAACATCTCTTTGTAGGTTAGGATTTCCGGACCACAAATATCAAAGGATGTATTATACGTTTCTTCTCGGGCAATAGCTTTTTCTAAAAAACTCAATACATCTCGTATAGCAATAGGTTGCGTTTTGGTATGTAGCCATTTGGGAGCTACCATTAGCGGGAGCTTTTCTACAATGTCCCTGATGATTTCAAAAGAAGCACTGCCACTGCCTACAATAATGCCAGCCCTAAATGTAGTGAGCGCATACTGATCGGATTGCAATGCCTTCTCCACAGCAAAACGAGATTGCAAATGTTTGGAAAGCGAAGATTCATTGACAATACCACTGAGATAAATAAGTTGTAGGCAATCTGTTGCTTCTAATAGTTTTTTGAAATAGGTAGCACATTGTAATTCGAGCTGTTGGAAATCTGTGGCACTACTTGCCATAGAATGAATCAAATAATAAGCAATGTCTATATCTGAAGGAAAGGTAACCGCCGCAGGTCTTAGAAAGTCTATTTTTATAAATTCAATGTGATCTCTAGACTCAATTTCGTCAGGAATTCGTTGTAAGTCCCGAACGCAACATACCAGTTGATGTCCTTGATCTAATAAACGAAGTACTAACCGCTTTGCGATGTATCCTGTAGTTCCGGTAATAAGAATTTTCACACGTCTAATTTTTAATAGTTTACTGATAGTTACTGATACCATTTACATTTTTACATCTACTGGAATAAAATCGTACTTTTCTTTTTCTGTAAATTCAAAATACAAATGGTAGTATAAAATTTCTTACTGTTCGTTTCATTTATTTATACTATCCCCTTTTAGAAGTCATATAAAATCCACCTGAAATACCTCAGTAGTAATTAATCTAATGGTGTATCCCATATAATCGCTATTATAGAAATACAAGCTATAGGGTGAGATAATGATTTTTAATTCGAGCAAAGTGCTGAGGTATATCAGCTAACTGAAAATATAAGATACAAAAAATAGAGAGGATATAAAAATATATCCGTTATGCCAGAATAATGTATTGGGATTTCATAATGAAGTAGCTTTTTTCTTTAGTGAAGAAAAAAATACCATTTCAATAACTGTTATTCATAAAGAGCATGTCTTTATAGGTAGGGGGGATGAATATAAAACAGCAACAATCTTATTCCTCTTTTGGGAATGTAGCTACTACCACTGTAATAAGAGTGGATAGTTGTTTTAATTATTGTATCTTTCAACTGTAAAGTGTGGTGGGGATCAATAATTTGATTGGCATTATACTAAATGTTAAAGAGAGGTCCTGAATTTTACTTAAAACTAACAATCCACAATTAATTTAAATTAAAATAATATCAGGATTCCTCTCTAAAACTAAGATTGCCCCCATTTTTCCTTGATAGCTAGACGTTAGCAGATACGATGTATAGATCCATTGTTTATTCGGTTATTAGAATAGCATCTCCTACTTCCCTTTCTCCTGAGATGTCTGATGATTTTCCCGTTTTTCTATTTTTAATGACCATCATACTGGAGCCTCCTCCATCCAGGTTAAAGGCCGTTGTACAACCTAATTGTTTAAACAATGTCGACATTTCTGTAATGGAAGCACCTGCTGTAATTGTGGGTTGCCTCCCATAGACTACAACTATATAAACGTCGTTATTCTTAATTCCAATGGCAGTTCTTGGATGTCTTCTGACAACCCACCCATGATAAAACCCTTTTCTATTGTTTTGGGCGTCATCAGAAATAGATGATTTGTCTTTTTTGTCGACAAAATCATCAGAGACCTTGAAGTTTTGAAATTGGGTTTCGAAACCTTCTTTAAACCTGGCATGAGGGTCAATTTTACCATTATCCAATAAGATAGGACCTCCATTTATTAAGTAGATACCATTTTTTAATTTAATTTCTTTTTGATCGGTAAATACTTTTGTTTCTACCCGAATAGTTTGATTTTTAGCGATGAGGGAATCTAATTCTTCAATATAACTACCTGTGGCTTGTATAAGGTATCCTTTTTCCGGAATTTCACCTCCTCTATATGTATTTTTGGAAATTACTTTTCCTTCTTCATTAATAATAAACTCGATACCTTCTCCTTGAATACTCTTTTTTCCAAATTGCTTATTAAAAAGAATTATTTCATTGGGGTTGTTACATACAAAATCGTGAATCGGAATTCTCGATCTTACCGAGTCTATTTGATTTCCGCAGTTTAATACTTTACCTGCCTCTCTATTTATCCCGTGAATTAAAAAAGAAGTGTCATTAATAAATAGTCGTAATCGCGTAGTTACATTTTTCGCTATTGAAACTTTTTTGGGCGTATTATTGTCTATAACCAGGGCACTTCTTCCATTAGTAGCCTCACTTACTAATTCACCGTTTATAACAGAAATACCGGCTGGTTCTCCATCGACTCCAACAGTATTGTTCCAGGCAAAAAAACCACCATTAATAGCAGCTAAGGCATTATTTTTTTTAGAAATATCAGTTACATATGCTTTCTCCTTGATTACATTTTTCCCTAAAGCAGAAGATATATTCCCTTTAAAACTAGTTAAATCTATTTTTAAAATACTTAATAGAAAAGGACCAGAGGTTGGTTTATTGTCTTCAGCTGTATGCCTTACGGTCATTTGTATGCCTTCTGATTTGAGCTCCTGTTCTTTTTTTTGAGCATCCTTGATATTTTCGAATTTTCCAACCCGGACAATGTTTCCGAGAAATTCACCATGTGGTCCTTTTTCAGCTGGTTCTTCTATCCATGAAATGGTTCCTTTCTCTTTTAACTTTTTAAGTAAGTCTTTTTCTGTTTTTTCTGAAATAGCTCCCGAAGAAAGAACAAAATAATCTTTTGGAGAGGGACTCCCCCGCTGAATTTGATAGAAAAATAATCCTTCTGCTAATTTTTTGTAACTGACTTGCTGGTTTAATCCTTTTCTGCCTATGGCTAAATCGGGAATTTTAGAGTCATTAGATACATTCGAGCAGGCGTATAGTGTGAATAAGATGTAATATGCTAATTTTTTCATTGATTCATAAATACTATGTGTTATGATTATTAAGAGAAAGTTTAGAGAACGAATATCCTGGTTTGTTCTCTAAACTTTCAAAAGCTACTTCAAATTAATAACCTGGATTTTGCTTAATTCCGGTTAGATCTATTTCTCGTTGGGGAATAGGGAGCAATAACTGATTTTGTTCGGTTACATTCTCCAGTCGCTCTAATGCTTTATTGGTCCGGACTAAATCATACCAATAAAAACCTTCTGCATAAAACTCCTTTTGTCTTTCGTCAAGGATTGCATCGATAAATCCTTCCTGACCGGTAATGGTCGTATGAGATGCTAATCCTCTGATATTTCTTAGTTGGTTCAATCGAGCCATTCCAGATGGGAACCCTTGTGCTTCTGCACTAATTAAGTACATTTCTGCCATTCTGCTCACGACCACCGGCATATTTCTGCTTTCGGAATACTTATTTACAATATTCTGGCTGTTGAATGTCGTAATAGATGCATTTTTTCTTAAGTCTTGATCCGAAAACAACTGGTTGAATATAATATCGGTAGGAGCAAACTGTTGAGATCCTGATATGGGATGATCATTAGGATTAAATACTACGTATTGTCTTACGAGTTCAACAGGCGTATTACCTAAAGAAAAGATAACTTCTTTGTTTCCATTTATACTAAAAATGGAGGCAAAATCTGTAGCCAATGAAAATTGACCAGAAGAAGAGGATATAACATTTTCTGCCATGATCAATGCTTCTGAGTGATTCCCTGTTGCTATATATACTCTTGCGAGCAAAGCTTGAATGGCTTCTTTAGAAACAAAATTTTGATTGCTAAAATCATCGGCTAAAGGGAGCGCATTGGTCAGATCAGAAATGATAAAATCCCAGGTGCTATCAATTGTACCTCTCTGAACAATTTCAGTGGTGTTTTTAGATATTAATGGCACTCCACCAAATCGTGTGACCAGATAGTAATACGACAGTGCCCTGAAATACAAAGCAGTTGCTTCTTCTGTTTTGAAATCACCTTCTAAGTTATCGATGACTTCCAGTGCTAAATTAGCACTGAAGATGGCTTCATAAAGTTCTATCCACCAGCTTTCTGTTTGTGTTGGGTTTAGTCTGTTTCGTATATAATTTACATCATCTCCTGCAAATAGAGGAGTTGCTTCAAAGTGATGTGCTAACAAATCAAAATCAATAAACCTGTTACCAATGCCAATAGTAGATTTATTATATACTCCATTTATCAGTTGTGGCAGATCTGAAGCAGTTAATTGAGATGGGTCGATACTCTCTTCAGGAAATAAGTTTAATTCATTAGAACACGATGCTGTTAATAGCATGATGAATAAGATATAAAACAGACTGTATTTTTTATATAATTTCATGATTCCCAAAATTTAAAAGTTTATAGTTAACCCTAATATTACTGTTCTTAACGGGGGAGCCGTCAAGAAATCTGCGCCAAATGTTCTAGGGTCAGAACTATCTGAAGCTTCGGGATCATATCCGGAGTATTTCGTAAAAGTAAATAAGTTTGTTCCGGTAGTATAGATTCTAAAATTATCCACAGATAATTTTTTTATAAGGGTATCGGGTAATGAATATCCTAATGTGATGTTTTTTATTCTGAAAAAAGAACCATCTTCAACCCATCTTGATGATGCTTGATTATTATGAAAAGCAGCACCTGTTCCACTGGCAATTGCTCTGGGAGTTGTGTTACTCGTTCCGGGACCGGTCCATCTGTTTTGAGCCGTACTTCTCAACATACCAAACTGTGAGAATCCTAATCCATCGACTCCTCCACCAACTCTGATAGATCCAGCAGCTCCACCTGCCAGAAAGCCTCCTGACCGCCAGGCAGCATAGATGTCATTTCCTATTGAAAAACTGGAAAATATAGATAGATCAATATTTTTATATTTAAAACTATTATTGATACCTCCAAAAGCATCGGGAAAAGCATTTCCTACAATTTGTCGATCACTGGCATTAATCAGACCGTCATTGTTAATATCTTCATAGATGACATCTCCTGCTCGTACACCATTTGCGGCTAATGAAGAAGGAACGTCACTATCAGACTGATAAATTCCTATTTGTTTTAGGAGATAAATTGACCCGATAGCTTCTCCTGTTTTTAAAACATTATATCCTAATGGAATGGGTTTTTCGCTTAGGAGTGACGTAAGTTCATTCTTGGCTGTAGAGATATTGAAATCCAGATTCCATGAAAAAGAATCAGTATTTATAATAGACGTATTTATTCCTAGTTCAAACCCTTCATTGGTCATACTTCCAATATTTTCAGAGAAGGTTGTGAATCCGGAGGTTCCATGTACAGGACGATCGTATAATAAGTCATCAGTATCCCTGGTATAATAATCCATTGTTACTTTGATTCTACTATCAAAAAGATGAAGATTTAACCCGATATTTGTCGAACGGGCTTGCTCCCAGGTTAGATTAGGATTGGCTAATTGGTTTGCTGTAAGACCGCTATTGCCCAGGTAGTCTGCTCCTCCGGAAACAAGTGCCAAAGAATTATAATTACCGATACTACTAGTACTTCCGGTGACTCCATAAGAAGCTCTTAGTTTTAAGAAGCTGACCCATGAGTTTTCTTCTAGAAAAGGTTCGTTGGAAAGAATCCATCCTGTGGAGACAGAAGGGAAATTTCCATATCTTTTTCCATCAGCAAATCTCGAAGAACCATCCCGTCTAAAAGATGTGTCTAATAAATATCGATCTTTAAAAGTAAAAGAAACTCGTCCCAAATATGAATCCAGTGCATTTTCGGACTTAGCCCCAAATGCAAACTGAGTGGCTGCTGATGAAATTGCAGTAAATGAAGGAGAGGGGAAGTTTCTCGCATCGATTAATGAAGATTCGATTACTTGTTTTTGGAACGAATGAGCTACAGTAGCTTTTAATTCAAGGTCTTCCCAGTTTTTATGGTAGTTAAAAAGATTTTCTACCAGAATATTGGTTAATATATTTCTCGAATCAAATACCTGACCATTTACATTTCTACCTCGGGGATGTAAGGGAGATCGGTAAGTATTATCATGATATGTACCATAATCGAGATTAAATGAAGGGGTGTAACTAAACCCTTCGAAAGGTTTGAATTCTCCAAAAACGGTTACAATACCTCTATAGGTTTTGTATTTAGAATCTTGTTCATTGATAACCTGTACTCCGTTATGTCGGGTTAATGTAGCAGATCCCCCAATATTATAGCTTCCGTCGGGGTGATAAGGTTGATCAGCAGGTCGCTGTTCTAAAGACCGAACCAATAATCGTAAACCTCCTTCATGACTGGCTACCCTGTTATTAATACTGTGATTACCTATTATATTGACTCCGAATTTGGCTTTAGCATTAAACTTGTGTTCGATTGTAAGTTTTGTAGAATACCTTCCGAATTCACTTTTTTTGAACCAGCCTTCCTGATTAAAATACCCAAGCGAAGTATAAAATCTGGTTTTATCATTTCCTCCGTGGATGGAGAGGTTGTGATCTTGGATGAGCGCACTTGAATTTGTAATTCCTGCTGTCCAGTCATATTCTGTTTGACCTGGGGATAAAGGATTTGAAAGCGGAGATAAAAAACCGGAATCACCAGAAGTCAGTCCTTGATCGGTATTAAAATTATTTCTGGCCTCATTATTAACTTCTAACCAAAGTGCCGTATTCGCAGTGTGAATTTTTTGAGGAGCATGCTGAATTCCGGCATAGGTAGAAAAGTTTACTTTGGCCTTTCCCTGTTTTCCTTTTTTGGTACTAATGATAATGACCCCATTGGTTCCTCTGGAACCATATATAGAAGTTGATGCAGCATCTTTTAAGATATCAATACTTTCGATATCATTAGGATTCAATAGCGCTAATGGACTCTGACTATTAACAGTACCAAAAACCTGATCATTAAGTGACGAAGGGTCTGTATTATTGATTGGGATTCCATCGATAACGATCAGAGGCAGGTTGTTTCCTTGCAAGGATCCGATTCCTCGGATATTAATCCTTTGTTGCCCCCCAGGGGTTCCGGACGTAGATGCTATCTGAACTCCGGGAACACGACCTTGTAAAACATCATCAGTAGCTAAAAAACCTGCTTTTTCGGTCTCTATTACATCTATGCTGGAAATAGACCCGGTTACTCTTCGTTTACTTTGGGTTCCGTACCCAACAACTACCACTTCATCAAGCTTATCAGAATCTTCCTGTAGTGTAATTTTTAGCTGGGTTTGATCCGTTATATTAACTTCTTTGGAAATAAACCCGAGATACGAAATGTGAAGAATTGGATTGGGATGCTTCAGTATAATCGTAAAATTTCCATCAAAATCTGTTTGTGTTCCATTAGTAGTTCCTTTTTCAATAATATTGGCACCAGGTAATGGAACTCCATTTTGGTCATATACACTACCTTCTAAGATGTGTTCTTGAGGTTCTTCTGCCTTCGGCTCCTTTTTTACTTGTTTTGATGGAATGGAAGGTTTTTTCTTTAGAATAATTTGATGTTTTCGATACACCATATAAATATCCGTACCTGAAAATAATTTTTTTAGGACATTCGATATCTTTTGATTCTTGGCATGAACAGAAAGAACTTTGTTTACGTCAATTTTCTTATGGTTATACAAGAAACTATATGCTGAGATTGACTCTATTTTGGTAAGAATAGTTTCTAGTTTGACATTGCTCATTTTTAATGAAATGCGCTTGTCTTGAGAATATGTGTTTGCTTTAATCTGAAAAAGAGAAATTATTAATAAGAGTGTTGTTAGCTTCATTTTCAGGTCAAAATTGGATAATAGTATTCGATAGAAGAACCTATCTAAGTCTAATTTTTTCATACTTTTGTTTTGATTTTTTTGATTTTCACCATTTCGATTAAATCATTAACCGAATCCAGAAATGCTCCAACATTCTCTGGATTCACTTTTTAATTAATGATCTGTTGTGGGATTGATTTTTATGTCATAGGCATAGTGTTTTTGATAATAGTTATTTAGTGATTGATATAATATTTCCTTTTCTTGTAAATGAAAAAGGGGTGTCTTCGCTAAAGGTTTTTAGAATTTCCTCTATGGTTTCTCCATTAAAAGAGGCAGAATAAATTTGGTGATTCAGTAATGGATAGTCATTCTTTATTTGTATATCAAAATGCCTTTCCAGCGTCTCTGCAATGTGTATAAAAGACATTTTTTTAAAGACTAATTTTCCTTGTATCCATGCTATATAAGGTTGAACATCAACGCTGTCAACAATTATTTTTTTTGCGGTTTTATTCCAGCTTCCCTTTTGTCCAGGGGTAAGTTTAACACGGGTAGAAGAAATAGCCGTTTTTGGGGTATTGTATAATTCAATAGCTCCTTCTACTAAAACTGTTTGGATGTCAGGGGATGTCCCATAATGTGATACATTAAATTGAGTTCCAAGTACTTTTATGTGAACTTGGTTAGCATCAACAATAAAAGGGCGGGAGGGATCTTTGACAACATCAAAATACGCTTCTCCCTGGATCGAAACATGTCTTGTTTCTTTGTCGGAAAACTGTGTCGGATAACTAATAGTACTTCCTGAGTTTAGTTTTACCTTTGTTCCATCAGATAAGACTAAGTTGAGACGTTTACCGAAAGGAATAGATAACTTGTTATATGCAGTATTGGTGGCTTTTTTATTTTTAAAATATTTTATTTCATTCCCTTTCTTTTCTCCAATGACATTGCCATCCGTATCCACTATCTTATGAATTCCATCTTCTGAAAGTGTTTCTATTTTCCCATTGTCAAGTGTAAGGGTGATATGGTCCCTTTTGCTAATTAGGCTATCAGTATTCGAAGAAGTTACTAAATTGATAATGGTGTTTTTAAAAAAATATAGACTTCCTATCAAACCTATGAATACAGCAGCATATTTCAGAAGGTTATTTATGCGAATGCTATTTTCGTCCTGCTGTATTTGATTTTTTATTTTAGAATATATTCTTTTTTTTATTTCGTCTTCTGATTCGATCTGTTCATTCCATAAAGCCTTTTCCTGAAAACTTTCGTAATAGTCCATCAGGATTTGCTCCTCCTCAGGAGTTGCCTTTTTTGCGAGATATTTCTCTAGCAAGAATAAAAAATGTTTATCATCCATTTTTTAAATAGATTTCATAGTTTATTATGAGCGGTATAATAGAGTAGTGTTTAAAAAAAGAAAGTACCCCTACTTGAAACTTCTTTTTTTTTGAGAAAAGTGTAAATCAAAATGTTTGATGTAAGAGCCATAGAGTGATTGTAGAGTACCAGGTGTTTTTTTTAGAGGCTCTAATAATTTGTAGCGCTTTGGATATATGATTCTCTACGGTTTTTGTAGAAATGTTAAGTTTATGAGAAATCTCTTTATAACTCATCTGTTCTACACGACTTAACCGAAAGACATTTCGACATTTTTCGGGAAGAGACTCAATGATGGTATTGATTTGTTCAGATAATTCTTTGTGCAGTAATGCAGAATCAGTAGAAACATTTAGAGATCTGTTATCTAGTTTGTTGATGTATGGAAGGTGGATATATTTGTTGTTTTTCTTAAGCTGAGCAAAAACTTTATAACGAGTACAGGCGTATAAATACGATTTTAATGAAGTGGTTATTTCTATTTTTTTTCGGTTGTTCCATACGTCTACGAAAACTTCTTGAGTGATGTCCTCACAAAGCGCTTTATTCCGAAGAACATTATAAGAGGAACTGTATAGTAGTTTCCAATACCGATTATACAGTTCTGTCATTGCCGAAGCATCGTTTTGGCTTAAACGTTCAAGTAATAAAACATCGGAATTTGACATAAAATTGACTAAAAAGGGTGTAGTAAATATATAAAAAAATATATGCAAAGGTTATAGGAAAATAATTCAAGTGGATTATCCCAGTATTAATTTTATGGGGTTGTGTCTTATTTTTTATTTAATTTATTTGTAGTTGCTTATCGTTTTTTTGAGAAAGATGAATTTCAGTTTTTAGAAGAATAACAATAAAAAAACAAAATAGGAATAGGTTGTGTTATTTATAGAATGAAGTTTAAATAAAGCAGTTTTTGAAGATAGGTAAATACAGGATTATATATGCCCGGCTCCTCTGATATCCAGAGGATGTGTCAGGAGATAATGAGGGATGCGCAATAAGGAGGTTTCCTCAATAAACCTAGCTGTAATATTCAGGGAACCTTGAAATTAATATTCTAAATTCTACTATAACATCCGGAGAGCTGGTTGAGGTTGTCGATTTCTTTTACGAGAACCTCTTATTTGTTTATAAAGACATAGGAGATTTTCTGTTATACAAAAGAGCTGTCAAATGAAAAAGGTAATAAGGATATGATAGAATCCACTTTATACACTTCTCCTACGGCTCCCATAAACAAAATTTCGATAGCTGAGTTTTGATTGATTTCATATTCAGATAATGTCTGTCGGCAGGCTCCACATGGGCTAATAGGTTTATTCACTACATATGTCGAAGAACTGGCAACGATGGCTAGTTTTTTTATGGTTACTCCGGGAAAATCAGATCCTGCTTTCCAGATGGCAACACGTTCTGCGCACATGCCAGATGGATAGGCAGCATTTTCTTGGTTATTTCCCAGAATAATTTGACCATTTTCCAATAACAAAGCAGCACCTACCGAAAACTTGGAGTAAGGAGCATATGCTTTGTTTTTGGCTTCTATGGCGTTGTTCATTAATACTTGGTCTTCCTGCGGGAGCATATCAATATTCTTATAGATATAAGCTTCGGTAGTGTGTTTGATCTCTTTCATACGAATACGGGATAAGAGGTATTGGTTTTATATTGTTTTGGAAGGGCTTTTATATGTTGAAGCCTGTTTCCGATCATCATATTCTAAGGTGATTTATACCTGCAGAAATGACCTTGTTCCAATAAAAAACATCCGGTCGACACAAGTGTTCTTTTTAGAGCAAGGGAATAAAAATAACAAATAATAAGCTACTTTTTGCAAATTATCAGCAATTTTGCACAATCGTTTGTTCTGAGTGTTTGTTTTTTGCGTTTTTCTCTGATCAAAGTGCCGCTTTTTAGGAGGATGGATGTTTTTGGTTGAGGTTGCTTTTTTTATTTCTATCATCCCGATGTATAAATTACCAGAAAGAAAGTATACAATTGCAAATCATACTAAAAAGAGATGATATGACTTCATTTTTAGTTAATTTATTGTTATTTCATAAAAAACCATAAGGTGTTTTTGTTTTGGTGCTTATAATTGTTGTAAAAACAGTAACATATGGGGAATACGATTAAGAAAGAAATTAAAATTGGGGAAAATATACTGGAATATAAAGAGGTTGGTCAGGGGATTCCAATGTTGTTTATTCATGGGGCATTTTCGAGTGGAAATACCTGGAGGAAGGTAATTCCTGCACTCGCGAGTCATTTTCGGTGTATCATTCCGGAATGGCCATTAGGGGGACATAAAATCCCGGTAACAAATAACATGAACCTTGATCCGGAGGGAGTTGCTGATATTATCTCAGCAGTATTGGAAGCACTTTCTATAAATAAAACTATCTTGATAGCTAATGATACAGGAGGAGCATATGCTCAGGTTTTTGCAGCACAATGTCCTCAAAAAGTAATTGCGCTTGTCTTGAGTAATTGCGAAGGGTTTGAAGTTTTTCCTCCTAAAAAGTTTGCATCACTAAAAACAATGGTGAAAGTTCCGGGATATATGTGGATTATGGCTAAGTTGTTTTCCTACAAACCATCGCTAAAATGGGATATGGCATTTGGGCTGTTATCGCATCAGTTGACAAAGGAAGAACTTTATGAATATTATGTAAAGAACTTTTCTGAAAATAAGCACATACGAGAAAATTTTAAACGATTGGCCTTGGGCTGGGATCCAAAATATACACTAAACGCGGCGGAAAAATTAAAAGATTTTAAAAAACCTGTGTTGCTGCTTTGGGGAATGGATGATACAGTATTATTTCCTGTTGAATTGGGTAAAAGGATAGCATCTATTTTCCCAAATGCTACTTTTATAGCAGTTGATAAGGCAATGACTTATGTTCAGGAAGATGATCCGGATACATTTATTGAAGGGATTCTATCCTTTACAAAAGAACACCAGCTGGAAAGAATATCTGAAGTTTTATAAGAGGGTTTATGACTAACGTTTTATTTATTGAGTATTCGTATTATGAGTATATGAGTGAAAGAAACACAGAGCAGTCTGTTTTTTGAAGAAAAACCTATTTACCGTTTTAGGGGAAAGCCTATAAAGCAAAGTAGATATAGTATCTTTGAAGGAATACTTGGTGCGGTTTTATGGCAATGGGTAGTTCGTCCGATAGAAGAGAAAGATATGAAGAATAGGTTTGGAGATGAATATGAAGTATATAAGAAGAAAGTACGTTATTGGATACCTAAAAGGTAAATTTCTTCAGAAATAATACAGGACGTTTATATCTTGATCATAGGATAAAGTATATGCATTGTATTTTTTGAGTTTTAGAAAGGGAAGTAACCTATTAGAGGGGGATTAAAAAAACGCAAGTTTACTTGCTAAAATGATAAAAACAACGGCTGTTACGAGGTCTAATTTCTTTTTTATAGACGGATTTTTTCTGATGCGATCAGATGCTTTGGAAGCAAAAAAGACAAGAGAAAAGCACCACAGCACTCCAGTTGTAATAAATGTGGCGCCAAGCAATACAAAAGGAAGAGCTTCTTTGGAATGACTAGTTGCTACAAATTGAGGTAAAAAGGCAAGAAAAAACAATGCAACTTTAGGGTTCAGCAGATTGGTGAGCACCCCTGAAAAGTAAATGTCTCGCCCTTCAGGAATAGGAGATGCAGATTGTACTGTTGTGGTTTTTGTTGTAAAGAATTCAGTATAGAGAATTTGTCCTCCTAAATACAGCATGTATAGGGCTCCTGCATATTTTATGATATCAAAAGCGACCGGAGATTGAGCAATTAATAATGAAATGCCAAAGGCGGTAAATATACAGTGAAACAACGCTCCGGTAGCTATGCCCATTACGGATAAAAAACCTGCTTTTTTACCTTGAGAAATACTTCTGCTCAAAATATACATAGTATCTGTTCCAGGAGTAATATTTAATAATATTCCTGATAGGATAAATACCTCGTAATTAATAATACCGAACATATTTGTTTCTTTTTTTGATGATTATTGATTGCGTAAAATTAATTGTAGTAGCTGGTAAAACACCACGGAAAACATGGTTTTTGGTTTGTTATACAAAAAAAGCAAGCGTATTTTTGAAAAAAAACAATGGATTATGATTAAAGATGATTTGGATTGGAAAATACTGGAAGTGTTGCAGCAAAACTCCAGGACTCCCTATGCCGTGATAGGAAGAGAGATTGGGTTGTCTGCCTCTGCGGTAGCAGAGCGGATTCAGCGTTTAGAAGATTCAGGAGTTATCGAAGGGTATGCCACAACGATTAACTTAAAAAAAGCAGGCTTACCCCTTTCGGCTTATATTTCTATTCAGGTACAAAAAACGAACCATGCTACTTTTGTTTCATATATAAAAGAGTTTCCCGAAGTAATTCAATGTAGTCGCGTTACAGGAAAGGATTGTCTGATAATGAAATGTGCCTTAAAGGATAGTAGTCATTTGGCGAATGTAATTGACCGGTTGGCCGTTTATGGAGATCCGACAACTTTGGTTGTTCTGTCTGAAGTAATCAGAAATGGAATGATTTGTAAAGAAATTATAGAATTGGCAGCAGCATTGGAGACAGGTGATATGCCAGATTAATACATATGATGATATAAAAGCCCTTGTTATGCTCATAACAAGGGCTTTTTGTATAAGAGAAAGGGAATTATTTTTCTAACCCTTTTTTTAGTACGTCCTGTATCCCGGAGAGATGCTCACTGAATTGCATCATCTGAGCTAAGACTTGTGTCATCTCATTCTTATTACCAAAACCTTTGAGTTTATTGTTTTTTACAAAAGTCTCCTTGATGGTGTTCCATCGTGTTATTTCTTCTGTAGAAATAGTTTCTGTAAGCTCTTTGTATTTTAGAAGGTTAGCTTCAGCTGCACTTGTCAGGGTTTGAGATTCGCTCTCATAATGAGAAAGAAGTAGTGTTTCCAATTCTTTTTGGTTCATAATAGGTACTACTTTCGCGACGAGTTTGTTCATATCTCTATAAGAACCTTGTAATTTGAAAGAAGGCTCTGTACGGTAGGAGTCCTCCATAGCAGCAGATTTAATATACGTAGCATTCACCTGCATTACTGTGTTTCGGATGGTTACAACTTTTTCTAGTACAGCCAAATATTCCTCGGTTTCCTGTTTGGTGTAATTCCCCTGTAATTCGATTCCCTCTCTATTTCCGGTTTCTATGATTTCTACGAAACGATACAAATCCTCAAAGTTTTTATTACTTAGCTGATGTAATATCGGGTTGGAAGTCATCGCATTTTCTATTAAGCTAAGCTTAAACAAGGCGGCAGTATCTCCTATAATATCTCCCAGATTATAGATATCGGCTCTGTTTGCTAACATATCGGGAATCTGGAATTTCTCTCCACTTTCGGTATATGGGTTTCCAGCCATGATCACACAGAATTTTTTACTTCTGAGGTCATAAGTTTTTGGAACACCGTTATATACCCCTTCTATTTTCCGGGTTCCGTCAGCCAGGGATATGAATTTTTGTAAAAACTCAGGATTACAGTGTTGAATATCGTCTAGATATAACATCACATTGTTCCCCATCTCGAAGGCGAGATTCAGTTTTTTTAATTCTTCTCTTGCGGCAGCATTAGTAGCGGCCATCGGATCTACAGAAGTTACCTCATGACCAATTGCAGGACCGTTTATTTTCATAAAGACGAGCCCTAAACGATTCGCCATATACTCCATTAAGGTTGTTTTTCCATATCCAGGAGGAGAGATGAGAAGCAACATTCCCATTCTATCAGTACGTTTACTATCTCCAATACTTCCTAATTGCTTGGAGAGGTTATCTCCAAAAAGAGGAAAATAAACCTGATCTATTAATTTGTTCCGAACAAAAGAAGAAAGAACTTTCGGCATAAACTCCGTTAGCTTTATATCTTCTTTTAACTGCTCCGTTACCTCATGTTTTGCTTTTCGATATGCTTCATATGAAGGTACTTCGATAGTTGCAAATTGCTGAAGTTTATTGCTGAAATGGTGATAATCGAATATAAATTGCCCTTCGATAACTGTCGGATGACTGCCTGTTAAGCCTTCGATTTTTTGTATAGGGCTTACATGAATGATATTGGTGTTTGATTCATGTAAGTATAAAAACAGGCATACGACCTCGTGTGCATATTGTTCTTTTTCTGGGGTTGTCGTTTTGATAAAAGACGAGACCCACTGAAGAGCAAGCTGAATCCGGTCTGTGGCATGGGTTTGTGCAATGTCTTCGGGAATAGGCTCATGTAACTTTTGATATAGCTTAGAATACATGTCCTTTTTTTTCAGGGTGGTACAGAAAGCTTCGTAAAGCTCATGAGCTGTTTGACTATAACAAAAGAAATCATTGTTTTTTAGTTCGTCAAAAATGTAAGAAGCAACCATCTCTGGTTCGAATATGGTCATTTCATCTATAAGTGAAGTCAATAACAGGCTTTCTTTTATGTCCTTAGTTAGCGCATGAATTACTGTTTTATATGCTTCACTATCCGGAAATATACGCAGTACTTCTCCCGAGGATTTGATGCGGTGGTTCCAGTATGTTTGTGCCTCTTCTGCTAGGTTGTTCCAATAATACTGTGCAAAAGCCCTGATTGTAGCAGGATATCGTAATAAACCGAGATCATGATCTTTGGTAATCAGTACTTTTAATATTTTGGCAGCATCTAAATCGTGTACTCCCTTTACATAGCCTTCGGCATAATTTTTACTGCTTTCTTCCCTTACCAGTCCTAATAAGCTTTCTTCTGACATGCTGAGTAACTGGTCCGCTGTACCGGTTTGTTGTTGCCTGTAGATTTTATATGCTAAATAACAGGCACGGTAGATACTATTGTTTTCAGAAATGAGTTCCTGATCCCAATATTTTTTAGAATTCAATAAGATTTCATTCTGTATCTCCTGATAGAAGTCGGTTCCTGTCAGATGGTATTGTAATTGCTGATCTTTATATACAATGGTAAGGTCCAGCGGCTGTTTGTTTACACCAAATTTATGTTTCCCTAGTTTGATTACATTCTCTCCATCTTCATAGAGGTCTTGTTTGTCTTTTAACTTACGGGTAGCATCTTCTTTAGAAACTTTTAGAGCTGTTTCAATAGTTTCTGCTTTTCCGACATCATCAAGCTCTTTTAGCTGATCGATAATATCTCTTAGTTTGGCGATCATTAAATCAGAGGCAAAGTACCCATTGATATCTGTAACGCTACTAAAACTTAATGCCTTTTTGCTTACTCCTTTCAGGATTCGATTGGCAGCATTTTCTAAAGCAACGGCTTTTTTGTTTCTGGCTTCAATCAGGCTGTTTTTTCTAGCTTCAAAAGCATTATAGACTTCTTCTCGTTTTTCAATAATCTGAGTGATAAACTGATCAAAATCTGCAAATCGCCCTTCAAGATCTTCTAGTTGTACAGAAACTTTATTCAGTAACTCATCCGTTTTTTCAGGCGTCTGTGCAATATCAAGATAATTGATAATACTCTGGTCTACCAGCTTTAATTGAGCAGCGAATTCTGCACTGGCTTCTCTACTTCCAAGAGATTTTATTGCATTTTTAATTCCTGCTTTTAATTGGTTAATTGTCGCAAAAATTAATGAGATATTATCGATGATTTTAGTAGAGTGAGCGGTATCTTCAATTTGTAAATTGGAGACGATATCAATAAGCATCTCTAAATCTGTGGCTATTTGATTGACGGCTTCTTCGAGTTTTTTTGCCTCAATAACCTTTTTGATAGTATCTAATTCGGCTTGTTTTTCTTCTACCCGTTGATGATAGGGAAGTAGTGCCTTATCATCTAATAAGAATTGTACACAGCGATGAGATATTTTTTCAGTTTGCTCTTCTATTGCGTTTTCCAGATCTGTAATAAAAGTTTTATCTACATATCGAATGTCATTAAGACTGATTACTTCTCCTCTCAGGGTTCTGAGTTGTGCTAGTATCTGTACAAAATCATCAATAGATCTAAAAGAACTGCTCTTTATCTTATTGAATACCTGATCGGCTTTTTCCTGTGTTTCCTTGGTGCTTTGTTTGGCAGTTTTGCGTAGTTGCACTACCTTATCGAATTCATCAATGGCTGCATTAGAGGCATTTTTGATTTCTTCTAAAGGAATATCCAGTCTACAGGTTTCTTCTTCGCGAATCCAATAATAGCTATCGATAATGTCCAGAGATGCCTGAGATACATCATTGTATAGACCATCATAATTATCTTCTTTGTTAAGCAAGGTGATTAGAGCATTACACTCTGCCATTGCTTTGACAATATCTTTATTACCGATTTTGTATAAAAGAGTGTCAGTATGTTCTGATGGAATGGCATCTCCTTGGATAAATGGAGTCTGCCATATTTGAATTACATGATGCTTGGTTTGCTCATCTTCTGTTTTGAAATAGCAGAGTTCTCCATGTTCTAACAGTGTAAATCCAGTACATACAATAGGAGTTTTGACTTCCTGTTCTATGACATTGTATGACATTAGTACATAATGCCCGTTTTCTTCTTCATAGAAAATATACAGAAAATCTTCTCCGTTAGGGGAACTTAGCTTTTTTTGAAATTTTAATTCAGAGATAGAAAGTCCGAATAATTTAAAAGCTCCTGATTGGAGATAATATCCATTAGGGAAAATGATTCCCTGATCATCAGGAAGGAGAATACAGGATTCCCCAATGCTTTCGATTTTCTTAACCTCTTGTATTTTGTGATTGTATACGAAATATCGAGGAGCTTCCTGAAAAGGTTTTATTTCCAGAGCGATGAGGTTTCCGAGGTCAGCGTATCTGAATTGCCCGTCGTCTAATGTCTGATCTACATGTACTACAGGTTCATCCAGGATTCCTTTGCCGTCATCTGTATTATCTTCTATTTTTATGGTGAGATCCCCTCCGATCGTTTCTACAAAAACTTTGTCCATGATAGAAATATGGGAATGCGTTCCGTATCGGTGCATATCTCTGTTTACTTCTGTCCATTGAAAGTCATGTTGTGTAGGGAAGGTATACTCATGATCGCTTCGATTATCAATATAGGTTAAGGTTCCTTCATTGATCAGCCATTTAAATGTTTTAATGTCTGTTGTACTCTCACTTAATTGAAAGACCATGTGTAGGTAATTGCCTATGATGGCAAATTTGGAAAAAATGGTATTTCTATAATATTTGTAAAGATTGGTAAAATCATTAATGAAGAGTTCATCTTCAATGCAGGTCAGGGGTTGGGCTACAAAGTGATCTTCCTCGTAAGTGTAGATGCTAAAAACATCTTGTAGTGTGATTTCAGTTCGTAGTCCAAAGTGTACGTTATAGCCGAATAAACAGTGATTTCCAATCGTAACAATATCTCTGGCGATACAGTTGTTTTCTGTATTGATTCTGTTATTGGCAATGAGTTTGGTTTCTACGCTTCCGAAAACATCTTTTCTCGCTGTGTTGAGTTCTTGCAGACGTTTTTGTAGTTCCGTTTTTTGAGATTGCAATCGCTTTTGAATAATCTCATAGGTTCCCCCGTCTAATGATAGATGCGTATTGTCTTTATTTTCTTCCATAATAGCAATTGCCGCTAGATGTTATCAAAATTAGTATAGAAGTGATGTTTGTCTTATCGGATGGTAATCGTTATAAGCGGGGTGTCACTTCTGGTTAGCTTATATGTTTGATCATATATTTAGTAAACTCCTCATTATATACGAATGATGTGTATATAAAAACAAGATGGAAACATGGATATATGCTTGTCTACCTGTTGTTTTTTGAGTACTTGTGTAGTGTACCCGCTTTTATCATACCAAGGACTTCTTTTTTAATATTGCTGTTTTGACTTTCCCCGTACCCCATCATCGGGAAAAGTTGTTGAAATCTGGATATCAGAAGTTAAAAAACATTGGTAAAGTTCACATAGGATTCTCTGGATGTATCCTTGTTTTTGTAGGGATACATCCAGAGAAGTTCTGTTATCTAAGCTTTTTATCTGATAACCCCATTCCTTTGGCAAGATTAAGCAGGTTGCTGAACAAGTCATTTTCTGACGGGTCATTTGATTTCTGCTTTAACGTTGTCAGTAGGTTAGCAATTGTCAGGTTCTTAATATCTTCTGTAGAGATATTGTATTTCGTAGCAAACTCTTTGACTTTGTCTAATAAGTTTCCTTTGATGTCATCGCTTCCCAGGATCGCATCTTTTACATCCTGAATGTTGTCTGAGTGTTGAACCAGTCTGTCGAATCCTTTGGCTTTGGTCACTTGTCCTATAATCTGATCAAAGAACATTGTCTCTCCTCCAACAATATCAATATTTGCTGCTTTAAGTGCTTCTGCGATTACGTGTGCTTGTGCATCGGCGATTTCTTTCTGGATATTGATTTGAGCAAGGTCTACTTTTAATTCTTTTTCTAATTTTAGTTTGAACTCTTCGTGCTCTTTCCCAACTCCGTCTAGTTTCTTCATCGCTTCGGCTTTTTGTTCGATTCCGGCAGCTTCTGCTAATGCGATTTCTTTATCTCCTTCTGCTTGTGCTAGTGCAATTTCTTTGTTTCCGGTCGCTTCTGCTAGTGCTTTTTCTCTGATTATTTCTGCTTCTGCGATTCCTTGAGATTTAAGTGCTTCTGCTTTGGCTTCTATTCCAGCCGCTTCTGCTTTGGCAGTTTTTTCGATAATGCTAGCTTCTACAATTCCTTGTCTTTCGTTAGCATCAGCCTTGGCATGCATCACTTGTGCTTCAGACATTCCGATGGTTGCTTCTTCTTTTGCTTGTGCTTCTGCTAATGTTTTTCTAGCTTCTGCTTCTTTCTCACTAGCTTCTTTCTGTGCCTGTGCTTCAATATTAATTTCTTCAGCTTTTTGTTTTGCTGCTTCTTTTTGAGCCTCGGCCTCTTTGATTGTTTTAATCAGTGCTTCTTCTGCTTCTGCCTGAGCAATCGTAATTTTTACCTGCTTTTCTCGATCAGCTCCCTTGAATGCCTGAATATCTTTCATATTCTCTTGTTCTTCAACTACTCCTTTTTCAAGCATTACTCGGTCTCTGATTACATCCTGAATGTTTTTCTTTTCTACCTCGACAACTTTTTCTTTTTCGATCTGTGCCAGTGTCACAATACGCTCTCTTTCGGTAGCTTCTAACATTCTGTCTTTTTCTACTCGTTCTGATTCAACGGCATTGGTACGTTGCTTGTTTTTCTCAGCGACAATTACCTGACGTTGTTTATTTTCTTCTGCAACCTGAACTTTTTCTTCGGTTGAGATTCGGGCAGTCTCAGATTTTAGACGCTCTTCTTCAGCGACTTTTAACATTTCAGCTTCTTCTCTTGCCTTGATGTTCGCAATTTCTCTTTTTTGCTGTTCTTCTTTTTCTGCTAACTGCTTGTCTAATTCCAGGATAGCTTCTCTGGCTTCTACATCTTGTTTGCGGATTACTTTTTCTTCATCTCTTTTGATGAGATTGGCTTTGATGTTTTGAGTAGCGGTTAGCTCTGTAATTTTCTTGATCCCTTCTGCATCGAGAATATTATCGGATTTAAGGAAACTAACTGGGGTTTGTTCTAAGTAATCAATAGCACAATCTTCTAGTGTATATCCGTTGAGGTCAGTTCCGATGATATCTACAATTTCATCTCTGAATTCACGTCTTGCTTCATATAATTCTGTAAACTGGAATTTTTTTCCAACTGTTTTTAATGCTTCAGAGAATTTTGCTTCGAATAAGTCTTCTAGGGTAGAGATGTGAGAAGCTCTTTCACAACCTATGGTTTGTGCTACTTTTTTAATAAACTCCACATCGTTGTTGACTCTGACGAAAAAAGCTACTTTGATGTCAGCTCTCATATTGTCTTTACATACCAATCCGTCATTTCCTAATCGTTCTATCTGGATTTTCTTAACAGAGATATCCATAATCTCTACTTTGTGAAATACAGGGACTACGTATAGTCCTCTGTCTGTGGCTACTTTGGTTCCCTTAAACCCGGTACGAACAAGTGCCTGCCCTTGTGGCACTTTTTTGTAAAACATTGCGATGATGGCAAAGTATACAATAATCAGAAATAGAATGAGCCCTAATCCAATTACAATGAATGGTAATATTTGTTCTAACATTTTTTGGTTTATTTATTTAGTCATTATATGATTGTACGAAATAGTGATTGTGATCTTCTGATTGTTTGATAATCAGTATTTTTTCCTTATAGTTTATTTGCTCCCCATGAAGTGATTTTATATATATTGTTATTGGATTTTTGTCAATTACAATTTCTGCGGTACCTAATTTACTTTCAGCAATAGTAGATTGTGATATTCCAGTTCTTCCTATTAGATCATAGGCTTCATCTCCATCCTGATTCAGGTTTTTAAAGAAACTCTTAAATGGAGTGGTAAAGAATTTTGTTAGCAGTAATGAGGGAACAATTCCTGCTAAGAAAATCACGTATCCCATACTGTGATCATAGGTATGCGTTATTGTTGTTGTTATTGTCGTACATAACCACCAGATAAATATCCAAGCAGAAAATGTAAACATGAAGGGAAGTCCGACAAAATTAAAATAAATTAATAATATTTGCCACCATTTTAGAGGTTTTCTCTTTTTGCCAATAACATCTTCTTTATTGATTTCTGTATTGGCAATATCTTCAAAATCCAGGTTTCCCCCTTCTATACTTGTGTCTGTATCGATTTCGAAATCCGTATCGATATCTGCGTCTATATCTACGTCGACATCCAGGTCAAAATCAATTCCAGAAATCATGGTAAATATCCAGTATATAACGAGAAGGAGCATTAACAGCGTTAATACCAGGTTTACAGGTGAAAATATGATGTTGAGAAAATTGTCCAAAGGTGTTCGTGTTTACTGGTTGTCTTTATTGAATCCTAATTGTTCTTTAAGTTTGGCTAAGTCATCTTCTGCATTGGCTTCGGTAAGGTCAATCGCTTTATCAATTTCTTCATCAATAGACTTTGATGTATTAGCAATATCTCCATATGCCTCTGCAAGTGCCTCTTCCTGTATTACTTTTTCTTTCATACGTTCTAACATACTAACAGTACTTGAGCTGTCAATTTCAGCCATTTGCTTGTTTAGGTTCTTGGTTGCTTTAGAGACCTTTACTCTGGCTTTTAATGTTTTTAGCTCGTTTTCGTATTTGCTGATAGTTTGTTTGATTTCCTGTACATTTTTTTCGAGTTGTGCTACAGACTTATCAAATTTTTCGGACTCTTCTTTAGTTCGAGATGCATGCTTACTTGATTCTTCTTTTTTGATCAAAGCTTCTTTAGCCAGCCGGTCTGCTTCTGTAGCTGCGATATCTCCGCTTTGTGCTTTTTTTAGAATTAACATGGCTTTTTGCTGATAATCTTGTGCCTTTACCAGGAATTCTTCGGTTTCATTTTTAGAACGAATAGCCAGGGCTTTTACCTGTGCCAACGCTTCCAGGCTTTTTTCCAGATCAGATTTCATATCTCTGATCCCTTGTTCGGTCATTTTTATAGGGTCTTCCATTTTATCAATTGCGGAATGCGCTTCTGCCTCCCCAATTTTGAATAATCGTTTGAAAAAGTTCATAGCTTAATATTTTGAAAAATTGATAATTTGCTCAGAGTATTCTCCTAAAAGAAGACTAAGTGAATTTAAGGAACCTTCCAGTTCATTAAGGTCTAAGTTTTCTACTTGTAGAGTGTCTCTGAAAATAACACGCTCTCCAGTTTGGTCTAATACGAATGCCCCATGGACAATGTCTCGATTCTTTTGTAAGAGGCTTTTGTATACCTGTTCATTTTTGTTTTTAATATCAAAAACATGCTGCTCTATAATTAATATGGGAGTGGCAATCCCTAGGATAAGGTTACTAATACCTTCACTTTCTTTACTAATCATAATGATCCCGTCCCCTTGGTTCTCATGCGTGATGTTGTAGTTGAGTTCTAGTATATAATCCTTTACCTGTTGAAAGTGATTCTGCATAAATTTATGTTTGATTGATTATTTGTAGAATGTTTAGTATGTGTATCAATATTACAAAAAGTTACATAAATGTTCTGCGAGATCCATAGCCTTGTGTGCTAAAAGACATAATATGACAATCATTGGTTTTATTGTTTTTAATTAGTGATTTTGTTTTCATGCTAAAAATTTTAGTAACGTAGTAGCTTTTCCCCCGAAAAGAAATACAATAAGAAAGTATTTCTACTAAAATTAGCATTATTGAATTATATTAGCTAATATTGTTAGTGTAAAAGTACAATATTTTTTTGTATTTGCAAATAAAATTAGCAAAAATGTCATTTTTTGGAAAAAATATAAAGAAAATAAGAAGTGTTAAAGGATTAAGTCAGCAGGCTTTTGCAGAGATTTTTGACTTAAAAAGAGGTACTTTAGGGGCTTATGAAGAAGGAAGAAGTGAACCTAAAATAGAAACCATTATTAAAATAGCTAATTATTTTAGCATCCAAATAGATGATTTATTGACCAGTGAGTTGACGGTTAATGAATTGTTAAAGTTTAAAGGAGATCTTACAACACAGGCAAAAGATATAAAAAGAGAACAATTTGCGATGGTCCCATGTATTACAGATGCTACTGCGAATGATTATATTTCTTTATTTGATAAGGAAAAATTTATAAATGAATTGCCAGTTCTTCAGTTGCCACTAAACCCCGAGAAAGAATTTAGAGGATATACAGTGTCTAATCTGGAGATGACCTCTCATGACGAAGGATTTTTTCCCAAAGATATTGTGATCGGAGAGAAGGTGCCTTCTTCGGTAATTAAGAAATTAAATAATGGAACCCTGGTCTTTGTGGTAGTAGAAGGAGAGATTGTTTTTAGAAGATTATACATTACTAAAAATAATGTGGTCTTGAGGGCTGATCATAAGAATATAGATGACCTGGAATTTTCTATTGGATCTATAGAGGAATTGTGGAGAATTCGCTATGCTTTTTTTAGACGTATTCCTGAGTTTTCTGATGGGGTAGAAGAAAAATTAATGATGATCGAACAGGAATTATTGAATATGAAGAAGAAGATGAAGTAACTATTTTATAAAATTTAGTTATGATAAAATAGTGATTATCAATTCAACTGAGATTTAGAATGCTGCTTTTATAATTACTTTTATAAATAATGTTTAATGAACAAGTATATGTTTGTTAGATGAATATAGAAAGAGATATAATGTATTAGTGAGTTAGGTAGGTTATTTTCTTTGGGTATTGATCTGTCTGTATATTATAAATGTATACTAACAGCTACACTGATATTTATAATAGTTAGTAATGATGAATATGTCAGAAACATATAATATCAGGTCAGTAAGTGTTCGGTCCAGACAAACAAAAATGAGATTATTAATGCCTTCTTCAATGGTAGAGATGTTTCAGCAATTTCTGAAAGAAACTATAGAGAATGAGGTGGTAGTGGTGAACACCAACATCAGTATGCAGATTTATTATTATTCAAAGAATGATTATAGCCATTTTATAAGAGAAAGTGTATTGCTATATGTGATGAAAAGAGTAGGAGGTACTGAATTGAAATTTCAGTACGGAAATGATAAGCAAGAGGTTTTTGAGCATTTTTCTGCCGCTATGTACAGCTTTGCAAAGTATCCTCAACTTTTTTTAGCCTATAGCAAGAAGATTTTATACATAAAGAAGAAGTATCCGGGGAGTCGTTTTATTATGCCAGTTTTAATTGATTTTTTCGAAGATGTTTTGCGTGTTTTGGGGGAGGCTAATAAGATACCGCATATCGATAAGATCAAGAGGGCGAAAAATAAATCTCAGAGTCCGGAAACTCAAGAAGATATTCTTAGGAGACTGGTCTCTGAGATTTTATTAAAAAAGCATAATAATTAATGCTGTGTATTAAAATTCCGCGCTTAGTGGTGTTCTGGGGTATGGAATTACGTCTCGAATATTGCTCATTCCTGTAACAAATAATACGAGTCGTTCGAAACCAAGACCGAAACCACTATGTGTACAGGTTCCAAACCTTCTGGTGTCTAAATACCACCATAAGTCTTCTTCCGGGATGTCTAATGCAGCCATTTTTTCCTGTAGAACTTCTAATCTTTCTTCTCTTTGAGAACCTCCTACAATTTCTCCAATCCCAGGGAATAGAATATCCATAGCTCGAACTGTTTTTCCGTCCTCGTTAAGTCGCATATAGAATGCCTTGATATTCGCTGGATAGTCAAAAAGTATCACCGGGCATTTAAAGTGCTTTTCTACCAGGTAGCGCTCATGCTCACTTTGTAAGTCAGCACCCCATTCTTCAATTGGGTACTTGAACTTTTTCTTTTTATTGGGTTTCGAATTTTTCAAGATTTCTATTGCCTCAGTGTAACTAACACGTTTAAAATTGTTATCTAATACAAATCGAAGCTTGTCTCTCAATAACATTTCTGAGCGCTCTGCCTGTGGCTTTTGTTTGTCCTCCTGAACCAAACGGTTTTCTAAAAAAGCTAAATCGTCCTGGCAGTTGTCCAATACGTATTGAATGACATATTTTATAAAATCTTCTGCTAGATCCATGTTTCCGTCAAGATCACAGAAAGCGATTTCTGGTTCGATCATCCAAAACTCTGCCAGGTGACGAGAGGTGTTTGAATTTTCTGCTCTGAAAGTTGGTCCAAAAGTGTATATCTGTCCAAGACCCATTGCATACGTTTCTCCTTCTAACTGTCCAGAAACAGTTAGGTTGGTTTCTCTCCCAAAAAAGTCCTTGCTATGATCAATATTCCCATTTTCGTCCTTGGGAATATTATTTAGATCCATATTGGTCACTTTAAAAGCTTCTCCAGCACCTTCTGCATCACTTCCTGTTATTATTGGTGTGTGTACATAGTGAAAATCATTTTTCTGAAAATAGTCATGTACAGCGTACGATAATTTAGATCGTAGACGCATGATGGCACCAAATGTATTTGTACGTACTCTTAAATGAGCTTGTTCTCTCAGCTTTTCTAAACTATGGCGCTTAGGTGATAAGATGGTTTTTTTTACCTCTTCAGGATTGGCATCTCCTTCTATCTCTATTGCCGATACCTGGATTTCTACACGTTGTCCTTTTCCTTCACTTTCTACTAATGTCCCAGAAACAGCAATTGCAGCACCAATATTAATTCTATCCACTATTTCTTGATTAATTGTGTTGTCTTCAATAACACATTGGATATTATTTATAGTGGACCCGTCATTTACAGCTATGAATCGATCATTACGAAATGAACGTACCCATCCTTTTATGGTAACTGGCTGTAATAGTTGATCACTTTGTAGTACTTCTATTACTTTAGTGTGTTTCATTTGTATTTAGTTTTCTTTTTTATATCGTTTAATTTTTTACCCTATTGCATTCAGAAAGGTATAATTATTCCGAAGGGTAGAAATTAAGGTAGCAAATATAATTTTTTTAATCTGATTGTCATAAATAGATTGTGTAGTTAAAAAGGAATAAAGTGAGGTTTTATGATTCTCTAATTATGGATTCTATCTCGTGATTTGACGTTTTTTGGAAAGGTGATTCGATAAAAAAAGAGAATGTAAAAGAGAATTTCATACGAAAATGATAAAAAAAACGACTTTTTTGTAAAAACCATATACTTATAATATTCTGAAAATCAACATAATACAATTTTTTTAGAATTTTTTTGACATTTTTTTAAAGCCAAATGTAAAAAAGGGGATTTTTCCCCCCTTCAAACTATTTTATTTATGGCGTGCTGCATTTATATTGCATATGCAATTGTGACGATAAGTGCATTAAGTTAAGTTAAGTTTAGTTAGGTAGGTTTTGGGGTAATCTATCTTACAAAAAGTCCCACCAAGTTCTTGGTGGGGCTTTCTTTTTTATAGAGATGTATTTTCTTATTTTTCTTTTTGTTCTGGTAGTTCTTCGTCATTGGCAATAATGCGAAGCTTCGGCTCTTTTAATGTTTTCTTATTGGCAATGCTTCTTTCTAGAGATAATAATAAAGAAGGGAGTAAAAGAAGGTTTGCAAGCATAGCAAATATTAGGGTGATGGAGATAAGTCCTCCCAGAGCTTTGGTTCCTCCAAAACTGGAAATCATAAATACGGAGAATCCAAAGAATAACACAGTAGATGTGTAAAACATGCTGACTCCTGTTTCTCGTAAGGCTCCAAACACTGATTTGCGTATTCTCCAGTGATTTGACTTTAGTTCTTGTCGGTATTTTGCCAGGAAATGAATCGTATCATCTACTGAAATACCAAAAGCAATACTAAAGACAAGAATGGTCGAAGGTTTTATAGGAACTCCTAAGAATCCCATTAATCCTGCTGTCATTAATAATGGAAGTAGGTTGGGGATTAAGGAGATAATAATCATTTTAAACGAGCGGAACATCCAGGCCATAAATAAAGCGATAAGCAGAATGGCTAATCCTAAAGAAAAAACCAGATTCCATACAAGATAGGTGGTTCCTTTTTGAAATATTAATGCTTTTCCTGTGAAGGTAACATCATACCTGTCTTCTGGGAATATCTTTTTTATTTTAGGAGTAAGGTTAGCTTCGATTCGTTCCATTTCCTCTGTGCCAACATCTTTCATAAAAGTAGTAATTCTGGCATATTGTCCGGTAGAATCTATGTAGCTTTTCATGACTCCAGCTTTGGATTCAAAACTCTTTGCATAAGGTAGAATGAAATTCCGCTCCTGACTTGTTGGGATTTGATAATATTTTGGATTTCCATTATAAAATGCCTGCTTGGCATACTTAACCAAGTTAACAATCGAAATTGGTTTTGATAACTCGGGGGTTTCTTCGATAAGTTCACTGAGTTTCTCCATTCGTTTTAATGTTGGGAGTTTTAAAACTCCTTGCTTTCTTTTCGTATCAATGAGAATCTCCAGTGGCATGATACCATCAAATTCTTTTTCGAAAAATGTAATATCTTTAAAGAAAGGGGCTTCTTTTGGCATGTCTTCCAGTAAGCTTCCGGAAACTTTTATGGTGTAAATACCAATGATACTTCCTATAAGAATCATTACTGACCAGGCATATATGGTTATTCTTCGAGTTTTAACCATATGTTCCATCCAATCCACGAGTCTTTCGATCCATTGTTTTCCTAAATGCTTGAGATGCCTTTCTTTTGGGGGAGGCATATAGCTGTAGATCACAGTAATTACCAGTAAGCATAAAATAAATAAGGCAACAATATTCAAAGAAGCGACAATACCAAATTCTTTCAGAAGTTTACTCTCTGTTAAGGCAAAAGTGGCAAAACCGGCAGCGGTAGTGATGTTAGTCATCAGAGTGGCATTTCCTACCTTGGTGATAACACGTTGAAGGGACTTGGCTTTGTTTCCGTGTTTTTTGATTTCCTGTTGGTATTTATTAATAAGGAAAATACAGTTTGGAATCCCTATTACAATAACAAGAGGGGGAATAATGGCGGTTAGTACAGTTATTTCATATTTTAATAATCCCAGAATACCAAAAGCCCACATGACTCCAATGATAACTGTAGCCATGGATATAAAAGTAGCTCGGAAGGATCTGAAAAAGAAAAAGAAAATAACAGAGGTGACTAAAAGAGCACCAAGTATAAATATTTGTATCTCGTCCATGATGTTTTGAGAGTTCATGGTACGGATATATGACATTCCAGATACTTTAATGTCAATATTGTGTTTTTTTTCGAATGCTTCTACTTTAGGAACTAGTACTTTTTCGATAAAAACTTTTCGGATGCTGGTGTTTACAATTTCTTTTTTTAAATATAGAGCACTTTGTACTGTTTCTGAGTGCTTGCTATATACCAATCCCTGATAGAATGGAAGCTCGTTAAAAAGTTCGAATTTATATTCTGAAACCTGATCCTTGGTAAAGGTTGAGTCCTTGATAAATGGAGTGAGTTCGAATCGGGGAGGGTTGTCCTTTTTTTCTAACTTCTGCAGGTCTCCGATAGAAATAACCAGGTCTATCTCATCGTGTGTTTTGAAAGAATTGTTAAAGTTGTTCCATGCTTTTAATTTTTCTGGAGAAAAAAGAGAACTGTCATTAACAGCCATTACAATAAGATTTCCTTCTTCGCCGAATTTATCAAGGAATTTTTGATATTGTAAGTTGATTTCGTGGTCATCAGGTAATAAATTAGCTTCTGTAAAAGAAAACCTCATATGTTGCCATTGAAAACCAAGAAAGACTGTAATTCCTACAATTAGAATAATGATTGCCGGTCTGTTGCGGAGAATGATGCCTGCCAGTGCATTCCAAAACCCAAAACTTAATAACTTTGCCATGCTTTATTTTAGTTGTGCAAATGTAAGGATTTGAGCTTTTACTGTTAAGTGCTTTTAGGGAAATAATTATTTTTAATACTAAATTATAATTTAAGATAGAAGGTAAATTTAAAAGCGATGTTGTCTCCGAAATTAGGGAGGTGATATGCTCCGTACCTGTATGAAAAACTCAATCCAAAACCAGCGAACAATTTATTGATTTCGATTCCTGATTCTTGATATCCGTGTTTTAATGATTTGAATTCAATGCCTTGATGGTCTTCTATGTTGTCAACATCTCCGATAGCATAGCGATTGATAAATGATAGTTCTGGCTTAAGCCAGCTGGTAATTTTAAAAGGTTTGAGTGTATGACGAATTTGTAATGAAGCAAGTTTGTTGCTAAAAAATTCACTGAAATACATGGTTTCGAAGCTACTTCTGCCTGCGACAGAGAATCGTTGCATGATGGTTTCCTTAGTAGGTGCATTTGGGTATGCGTGATAGAGATGTGTGAGTGGAACATCTCCACTGGCTAAATTCCCTTCCAATAAGAAACTAGTGCTGGATTCGTTTAGTCTGTTGATGGTGTATTCCGCTTTGATGCCAAATTTGGCATATTGAAAATCACTGTTCAGGACTCCCTTATATGCCTGAGTGTATTGTGCTGTGATTTTTGGGAACCCTTCCTGTACTTCTCTGTAGCCATCTGGTGTTTTGAGGAATTCGCTAAAGGGAGACCATCGTATCGCTATGGTTGATTCTGCAAGTTTGTATGAGGAATGGGCAATATTATTTTTTACATATCTGTAACCTCCTGTTTGATAAATATCTCCTAGAGATATTTGTGCTTCAGAGAGAAGTTTGGGTAGAATTTGATACTGTAGGCTGCTGCTCCAGGTTTGGTGTTTGTAATAAAAATCAATGTTAACAAGTCGGGGTTCAAAGAGGGAATAAACTCTTCTGTCTGTTAGGTATAAAAAGCTTCCTACTTCACTTAAGTCGTCTGTGTAATTGAAGTTTAACCAGGTTCTGGCGTCTTTGTTTAGTAAAACACCTGTTCCGACACCATACTTAAAAGCATTATCTCTGAATCCATAGGTTAGATATCCTTCTATCCTAAACCTTTTAGAGAGCTTTTCGTTGCTAAGCATTCCGATTCCGAGACGTAACCCTTCGTAATTGTTATACTTAATCGGATAAGTAAGGTCAAAATTTATAATGCTAAGTGGGTAATACCCTAAATTGAAATTTTGGATAACCCTGATCTTATGTTCGATATTTTGCTTTTTTACAATATCTGCGATAACAGGAAAAGAGTTTTCGTCTTTTTCGGTAATTTCACTAGTTCTGTATTGTTCCCAGTATGTGTCAGGTCTATTAGAAGCTTCTGGGTGGATTTCGATTGCTGCTCGTTTGGCAGAAAGTTGTATCGGGGGGTTTAGGGTAATGTCAAAATAATCAGTTTTTGAAATTAAAAACCCGTTGTTTTCTTTGCTTGTTTTTTTAGTGTTCCCCAATCTTCCAATAGAAATTCTTCCTCCAAAAAGGGCTACTTTCTGTCTCCCTTTTCCGGATTGAATGGAGACTTCCTGGTTTGAAGGAAACCAGAGATTTTGTTCTTCGTAGTAATGGTAGTTATGAGTAGCCATTATATTGAGTTCGCCTCTTACTTCTGCTATTGCTTTTTGGATAGCCAGGGTTTCCATGTCCAGATATAAAACTCCTTCCAGGCTGGCCACACGTTTGGATCGCCTCGGTTGGAAAAGAATAACGTAGGCAGGTCTTTTTCCTTTAGTGGTGTCTAGGATTTTGAAATAGTAATTCTTAATAGCTCTTTTGGATAAGGGACCTGCATATTTATTGTCTAATATGGTATAGTCTTCCTCGTACAATGTGTTGGATTGGATTTTGATACCTAGGACATTGTAGACGGGTTCTTCGAAACCTGTCATTCTGGTAGCGAGGATCGTTTCTTTTTCTCCTTTGTTTTTTAAGTATTGGTATTCGCTTATTTTTTCTGAAAGAAAAGAATGGGTTTCATTGAATATATGTTCAATATCTACATCGGCGGTATCTTTGCTTTCTAATTTTCCTTTATTTTTTCCTGTGATTTTGAATTTGTTATAGGTTTTGTAGCTGTAACTGTTCAATTTGCTTTTAGGGTTGTTTAGGGGGCGTTTTCGGATGGCTTTGCGAATAATTTTGGAAGCAATATTTCCATCACTATCAATTTCTATTGGGTCGAGTTTCTCGGTTTTTGGAGTTAGGTAAAACTCAATTTTGTCAATATCTGCAGATGCAATTGTCAGGTTTTTGGTGATATACCCTATGTAGCTAACGGTGATTTTTAATGGTAGTTCCTGACAGTGAATCGAGAATTCTCCTGTAGAATCACTTAGTGCATAATCAGAATGATTGGTCTTTATAGTGGCAAAGGGAAGTGGGTTATTGGTGGATTGATCTATTATTTTTCCAGAGATATTTATTTGAGAACATAAAAGAAATGGGGTAAGAAAAGATAAACAAAGGAGTATGTTTCGCATTATCTGAATGAGTTCAAAAAGGGGTAATATACAAAAAAAAGCGCCTTGTCGTATATAGGCGCTTTTTTAAAGGTGTAATAGACTTATATTGTCATGATTTCTTTTTCTTTGACAGTAAGCATTTCATCTATTTTTTTGATAAAAGCATTGGTCAATTCCTGAATATCAATTTCAGTATTTTTGGCAAGGTCTTCAGATAATCCGTCCTTTTCCAGTTTTTTTACTTCATTATTGGCATTTTTTCGGTCATTTCTGATTCCCACTTTAGAATCTTCAGCTTCCATTTTGGCTTGTTTTACCAAATCTCTTCTGCGTTCTTCTGTTAATGGGGGAACGGTGATAATAACGCTTTCTCCATTGTTCATAGGGTTGAAACCAAGATTAGCAACTAGGATTCCTTTTTCGATTTCAGGAATTAAGGATTTTTCAAACGGTTGAACGCTGATTGTTCTTGCGTCAGGTGTGGTTACGTTTCCTACCTGATTTAGCGGAGTAGGAGCGCCGTAATATTCTACCATAACACCTCCTAGCATAGAAGGTGTTGCTTTACCAGCTCTAATGTTTAGAAGTTTCTTTTCTAAGTGTTGTATCGTGTTGTTCATGGATTCTTTGGTGGAATCGATGATAAAATTAATTTCTTCGTTCATTTTTTTAGTCTTTTCTTTTGATGGATCAAAAAATGAGTTAATTAGTACTTATAGGTTTACTTGAGTTCCTATGGTTTCTCCTGAAACCACCTTGAATAAATTACCTTCTTTGTTCATGTCGAATACTATGATAGGTAATTCATTTTCCTGACTTAGTGTAAAGGCGGTGGTGTCCATTACCTTTAATCCTTTTCTCAGGACATCATCAAAAGTAATAAAATCAAATTTAGTAGCGTCAGCATCTTTTTCTGGGTCAGCGGTATAGATACCATCAACTCTTGTTCCTTTAAGAATAACATCAGCATTAATTTCTATAGCTCTAAGAACAGCTGCAGAATCTGTAGTGAAGTAGGGGTTTCCTGTTCCTCCTCCAAAAATAACTACTCTTCCTTTTTCCAGGTGTCTGATAGCTTTTCTTCTGATAAAAGGTTCTGCTACTTCATTTATCTTTACAGCGGATTGTAGTCTGGTAGGGATTTCTGCATCCTCAAGGGCGCTCTGAAGAGCGAGTCCATTTATTACCGTTGCAAGCATTCCCATGTGATCTCCTTGTACCCGATCCATCCCTCTACTAGCTCCGGCAACCCCTCTAAAGATGTTACCTCCTCCGATTACAATGGCTACTTCGACGCCTTCTTTGGTTATTTGCTTAATCTCATCCGCGTATTCGGCTAGTCTTTTTGGGTCAATTCCATATTGACGATCTCCCATTAAAGCTTCTCCGGATAGTTTGAGTAATATTCTTTTGTATTTCATAGTGTGCTTGAACTGTGCTGCAAATATAATGATATTCTTAATTTACAAAATAGTTTGGATAGGAAAGAATGTTCTATATGTAGATTGTGGTATTTTTTTTGATAGAAGTATAAAAAAAGGGGAATTTTCCCCTGCTCAAGCTATTGATTGGTATGTTTCTTTGTTATAAGTTTGTACCAGGAAAACAAAAAATGCTAGGTTGAAAACGGAGCGTTTTTAAGAAGGTTTCTTTTGTTGATTTAATGATGTTTTAAAGGGGGTTATGAAGAACTAATTGGGGAGTTTGTTCTTTGTGAAGATCTTTTTGGAATGACAAAAAATCTGGAAGGGAATAAAATTAAAGATGCTCTTGTCATGTAAACGAGAAAAGAAAAAGCCGCTTCGATTAGAAGCGGCTTTTGTATTTTGTAAATGTATTTGATGCTTATCCTAAAGCTACTCTTTCAAAAGCAACAACAGATACATCTCCTAGTGTTTTTACATAATCAGCAACGCTCTTTTTGTTATCTTTAATGAAAGCTTGATTTACAAGAGTGTTGTCTTTAAAGAAACGCTTGATTTTTCCTTTGGCAATGTTGTCAAGCATTTCTTCTGGCTTTCCTTCTTGACGTAATTGATCTTTAGCGATTTCTATTTCTTTTTCGATTACAGATGGGTCTACTCCGTCTTCGTTTAAGGCTACTGGATTCATAGCGGCTGCTTGCATTGCTACATCTTTAGCGACAACATCAGCACCGTCAGCACTAGCAGAAAGACCTGTAAGTACTCCGATTTTGTTTCCAGCGTGGATGTAAGAACCAACTAAAGGAGCTTCAAGAATTCTGAAATCACCGATTTCTATTTTTTCTCCAATAACTCCGGTTTGTTCTGTTAATTTATCCTGAACAGAGATTCCGTTAAAATCTTTGCCTAATAAATCTTCTTTAGAAGAAGAAGTTAAAGCTAATTCAGCAAGTTCATGAGCTAATGAAACGAAAGAATCATTCTTTCCTACGAAGTCAGTTTCACAGTTTAGAGAAACAATAACTCCTTTGGTTCTACTTTCGTTTACTTTTGCGATAACAGCACCTTCTGTAGAGTCTCTGTCTGCTCTATTGGCAGCTACTTTTTGTCCTTTTTTTCTAAGAAGTTCAATTGCTTTGTCAAAATCTCCGTCAGCTTCAACAAGTGCTTTTTTGCAGTCCATCATTCCGGCACCTGTAGCTTTACGTAATTTATTTACTTCTGCGGCTGTAATCTTTGCCATATCTGTTAATTTTTATGTGGTTGTGTTAAAAGACAAGTCGTTTAGTGCTACTGTGAAGTAAAGAACTAAACGACTCATCGATTTTCTTAATAAAGGTATTGCTTTTAGGTCTAACTAATGTTTTCTTAGTATTTAGAAGACTTTAAATAAAGCTTAACCTTTGTTGGTTTTACTGGTTAAAACAGTCACCTAATGAATGTTTTTATTCTTCCTCTTGCGTATCACCTTCTGTTGCTACGGCTGCAGGAGCAGGTTTTGCTTCTGCCTTCTTAGCAGGTTGTGCTTTTGGAGCTTCTTTTGCTGCTTTTCTTTCACTTAAACCTTCTGAAATAGCGTCTGTAACATATGTCATTACTTTATCGATAGACTTAGAAGCATCATCATTAGCAGGGATTACATACTCTACCTGACGTGGATCAGAGTTTGTATCAACCATTGCGAAAATTGGAATGTTTAATTTTTGAGCTTCTTTTACTGCGATATGCTCGCGAGTAATATCTACAACAAATAAAGCACCAGGAAGACGAGTCATATCAGAGATAGAACCAAGGTTCTTTTCTAATTTAGCTCTTAAACGATCTACCTGAAGACGCTCTTTTTTAGATAAGGTGTTGAATGTACCGTCTTTCTTCATTCTATCGATTGAAGCCATTTTCTTTACGGCTTTACGGATAGTAACAAAGTTAGTAAGCATTCCTCCAGGCCATCTTTCTGTGATATATGGCTGGTTGGCTTTGCTTGCTTTTTCAGCAACGATTTCTTTTGCTTGTTTTTTGGTAGCAACAAAAAGGATTTTTCTACCAGAAGCTGCAATTTTCTTAAGCGCTTCACTGGCTTCGTCTATTTTTGCAGCAGTTTTATATAAGTTTATGATGTGGATGCCGTTACGCTCCATGTAGATGTATGGAGCCATGTTTGGGTCCCATCTTCTTGTAAGGTGTCCAAAGTGTACACCTGCATCAAGTAATTCTTTTACTTCGATATTGTTTGCCATCTTTGTAATAGTTTACGTTCTGTTGAATTAGCAATGAATAAGTGGCTATCGCTTTGATATGGCCTCATTCATTTAGATGCTAAACTAATCCTGAATAAATAGTGTTCTTTCTGAATAAAGAATCTGTAAATATCAGGTAACAACAAATACTGTTTTTTAATGAATTAACGTTTAGAGAACTGGAATTTCTTACGAGCTTTCTTCTGTCCGAATTTCTTACGCTCTACCATTCTTGGGTCTCTGGTTAGTAATCCTTCTGGTTTAAGGATTGATTTGTTTTCTTCGTCTAATTCGCACATCGCTCTTGAAATAGCTAGACGAATAGCTTCAGCCTGACCAGTTATTCCTCCTCCGTATACATTAACGTTAATGTCAAAGTTCTCTTCATTGCTAGTAAGAGCAAGAGGCTGATTTACTTTGTACTGTAACGTAGCAGTGGTGAAATAATCGTTAAGCTCTTTTTTGTTAACCGTAATATTACCAGAACCTTCCTTAAGGTAAATACGAGCTACAGCGGTCTTTCTACGACCAATTTTGTGAATAACTTCCATTACTTAAATTCGTTTAAGTTAACAGTTTTAGGCTGCTGAGCGTCTTGGTTGTGAGTTGCTCCTGCATATACCTTTAAATTGCGGAATAATGCTGCTCCTAACTTGTTTTTAGGTAGCATTCCTTTTACCGCTTTTTCGATTAAACGCTCTGGGTTTTTTTCAAATAATTCCTGAGCAGTAAGACTTCTTTGCCCTCCAGGGTATCCAGTGTGACGGATGTATGATTTATCAGTCCACTTTTTTCCTGACAAGTTGATTTTTTCGGCATTTGTAATAATGATATTATCACCGCAATCAACGTGTGGGGTAAAATTAGGTTTGTGTTTACCTCTTAGTAATTTTGCTACTACAGAAGATAGACGTCCTAAAGTCTGTCCTTCAGCATCTATATGTAACCATTCTTTGGTAACGGTTGCCTTATTGGCAGATACTGTTTTGTAACTTAATGTGTCCACACTAATTAAATTTAATAATTAAACATTCCTTTCCCTGTGTATAAAACAGGGGTGCAAATTTACAATTATAAATTTATATAGCAAATAGGTGAGGGATATTATTTTAATTGACTGATTCGATGAGGATCAGCATTTTGATGTCACTGTATCTTTTTAGTAAAAAATCATTCTTATTTTTTTACATTATTTTCTGTGTTTTGCCTTTGAGATGGTTATAAATCCTATTTTTGGGATTTATAAAAAAAATAGCTATTCGTTTTTTATTGTTTTTAGAATGATTTCAAAGCGAATGGCAATGTTAATGAGTTGTAGTATATGAATAAAATTAGTCTTGTCTTAGTTTTTTTGTTTTTGTTTCAGAGTTGTAAAAAAGAGCAGTCAAATAATATTTCGGAAGGAAATAAACTGAATGAGGCAATTGTATCAAAAGAAGATGATTCTCTCAAAACTTTTTTAAAGCATTATGAAAAGTTCTTTAAGGCTAATTTTAACCCTTCCGAATGTCCGGGAGCGGCATTGGTTATTGTTAAAGATTCGACAGTGCTGTTTAAGAAAGGATTTGGGGTAAAAAATATGCATACTCAGGATGCTGTGGATGAGAATACAGTTTTTAGAATAGCGAGTTTGTCTAAAGGGGTAACTGCTGTCTTGGCTGGAAATATGGTGGATCAGGGGGAATTGGAATGGAGGCAAAAAGTAAAAGAATCTGTAAGTCAATTTGACCTGAGAGATAAACAACAAGCAAATAGATTACGGGTAGAACATCTTCTATCTCACACTGGTGGATTTTATAAGTATACCAATACTAGATTGATTCATAAAGGACTTCCGCTGAATCGAATTGTAGCTGCCTTTCGAAGTACCGGAGTAATAACCAGAGAAGGGACAGACTATGCATATCAGAATGCAGCTTTTTCGATTGTAGAAAAAGTGATGGAAAAAGCAACGGGAAAAAGATTTGATAAGCTTCTTAAAGAACGTTTGTTTGTACCATTGGGGATGCGTAATGCGTCTTCCAGTTATGAGGAAATTAAAGCTAACTCTAATGTAGCGTTGCCGCACAAATGGAATCATTATTCTAAAAAATACAGTCTGGCTAAGCTTCATAAGAACTATTATAATGTAGCTGCAGCAGGAGGGATTAATGCTTCTATTTCGGATATGGGGGAATATTTAATAGCCTTGCTCGGTCATCGGCCAGATGTTATATCAAAAAAGAGCCTGAAAGAAATTTTTAGACCTGTTATCTGTACCAGTGATGCGGATACATATGTGAATTTATGGGAAGGAGTGACGGATTCTTTTTATGCCAAAGGCTGGAGGGTTCTGGAGTATAATGGAAGAACAATTATGTATCATGGCGGGAATGTAAATCAGTATAAAGGACAATTGTTAATTGATCCTGAAAATGGAATTGCTGTTTGTGCCTTGTTTAATGGTCCAAATACATATAATGGGGCAGTGATTCCAACATTTCTTAATTATTATGACTTTTATAAAGAGATAAAATAAATAGCTAATTTGTATTGCTGCCAGGTAGTATAAAACAAAAAGCTCTGATTTTTTCAGAGCTTTTTGTTTGTTTAGTATTTTAATGTGCTTCTAGCCAGTTTTCACCAGTTCCCAGTTCTACATCAAGAGGGACTTCGAGGGTGTAGGCATTTTCCATTTCGGACTGAATGATCGATTTGATGCTTTCTAATTCAGGTTTGTAAACATCAAAAACCAATTCATCATGAACCTGTAAAAGCATTTTGGTTTTAAAATTACCATCGGTTAGTTTTTTGTGTATGTTGATCATGGCAATTTTTATAATATCTGCTGCACTTCCTTGTATAGGAGCGTTAACAGCATTTCGCTCTGCAGCACCTCTGACAACAGCATTGGCAGAGTTAATGTCTTTTAGATAACGGCGCCTTCCCAGAACGGTCTGTACATATCCGTTCTCTCTAGCGAAATCTACTTGTTCACTAATGTAATTTCTCAATTTGGGATATGTCTTATAATAGGTGTCGATTAGTTCTTTCGCTTCGCTTCGGGATAAATCTGTTTGGTTGCTTAATCCGAATGCAGATACACCATAAATAATCCCAAAATTTACAGTCTTTGCATTACTTCGTTGTTCCCGGCTTACTTCTTCGATAGGAACATTAAATACTTTTGCAGCAGTAGAAGCGTGAATGTCTTCCCCGTTTTTAAAAGCGCTAATCATTGTTTCTTCTTTGCTTAGTGCGGCAATAATCCTCAATTCTATCTGAGAGTAATCGGCAGCTAGTAAAATATGATCTTTATCTCTTGGAATAAATGCTTTTCGCACTTGCCTTCCTCTTTCAGTTCTGATAGGAATGTTTTGTAGGTTAGGGTTGTTGGAGCTTAGTCTTCCTGTTGCAGCTACAGTTTGCATATAGTCAGTATGAACTCTTCCTGTAGTTGTATTAACCTGATTAGGGAGTGCATCTATATAGGTGCTTTTTAGTTTAGATAATCCTCTGTATTCTAATATGTTTCTGATGATTTCATGGTCCTTGGATAGATAGGATAAGACATCTTCAGAGGTGCTGTATTGACCTGTTTTTGTTTTTTTTGGTTTATCGACAAGTTTTAGCTTTTCGAATAAAATGACACCTAGTTGTTTTGGAGAAGCAATGTTGAATTCTTCTCCTGCTTTTTCGTATATTTTTTGCTTTAGAGTATCGATATCGTTTTCTAGTTCCGTAGAGAGAGAAGAGAGAAAATCCTTATCCAGATTAATTCCTTCGATTTCCATAGCTCCTAAGACCCTTAGTAGGGGGATTTCAATATCTTCAAATAGTGATAGAATATTCGCTTCATTGAGTTCCGGTGTAAAATGCTCTTTTAGCTGGAATGTTATATCTGCATCTTCCACGGCATATTCGGTTTGTTTTTCTACGGGAACGTCTCTGAAAGATAATTGGTTTTTCCCTTTTTTTCCGATAAGTTCAGTTATAGAGACCGGTGTGTAGTTTAGGTATGTTTCTGATAACACATCCATGTTATGTCTCATATCAGGATTAATAAGATAATGAGCGAGCATGGTGTCGAATAAAATACCTTTTACTGTTATATTGTATTTGGATAATACCTTGATATCATATTTGAGGTTCTGTCCTATTTTAATAATGGCTTCTGATTCGAAGAAAGGACGAAGAGTTTCAATGAGGATCTGTGCTTCATTTTGATCTTCGGGAAAGGGAATGTAAAATCCTTTGCCTTTTTCCCAAGAAAAAGCGATTCCTACCAATTCGGCGGTAAGAGAATCTAATCCTGTTGTTTCCGTATCAAAACATACTTGTTCTTGTTTCAGTAGATTTTGTATGAATAATTTGGTAGCCATTCCAGGAGCAATACTTTGGTAAAAATGCTCCGTGTTTTCTATGGTCTTTCTGGAAGAGAAAGAGGCTGTTTTATCCTCTTGTTCTTCATTGCTTCCAAATAGAGAAAATTGTCCTGCTCCTGCAGCTTTATTGGTTGTATTAGTGTTTGTTTTTGTGTTGTCGTTTCCAAAAAAGATTTTTAGAAACTGATCTTTGAGTCGTCTGAATTCCAGCTCTTCGAATATCTCTTGTACCTTGTTAGAGTCTGGTTCAGATAGCTTACAGGCTTCTGCGTTAAAGGTTACATCGCAATCGGTAATAATGGTTGCTAGTTTTTTGGATAACAATCCCAACTCTTGATTGGCTTCGACTTTTTCTTTCATCTTTCCTTTGAGCTGGTCAGTATTTTCAAAAAGCGTTTCCATGGAACCGAATTGTGCAATAAACTTACGAGCTGTTTTGTCTCCTACTCCGGGGAGACCAGGAATATTGTCAACCGCATCTCCCATCATGCCCAAGTAATCGATAACTTGTTCAGGTCTTTCTACGTCGAACTTTTTCTGAACTTCGGGAATTCCCCATATTTCAATTCCATTTCCCATTCTAGCAGGGCGATACATAAAAATGTTTTCAGAAACCAATTGTGCATAATCTTTATCAGGGGTTACCATATAAGTTTGATACCCTTCCTTTTCAGCTTGTTTTGCCAGTGTACCAATCAGGTCATCTGCCTCAACGCCTTCTAGTTCTATAATAGGAATGTTCAATGCTTTTAATATCTCCTGAATGATAGGAACGGCAATTTTTATAGCTTCAGGGGTTTCGTCTCTATTGGCTTTGTATTCTTCGAAGATTTCCAGTCGGTCTTTACTTCCTCCTTTGTCAAATGCTACGGCAAGATGATCTGGTTTTTCTCTTTTAATCACATCAAAGAGAGAATTTGTAAAACCTAAAATGGCAGAGGTGTCCTGTCCCTTGGAATTAATTCTGGGGTTTTTGATTAAGGCATAATATCCTCTAAAGATCAAAGCGTATGCGTCGAGAAGAAAAAGACGGTTTTGTGACATAAGTTTCTGTTATTGTTGTGGTTGAACAATGTGATTTCTCTGTACTAAGATGATAGTATTAGTATAGATAAGGAGTCAAAACTACAAAGTTATTTTCTATTTATTTGTATGATGTGAAACAAAAAAAGGAGTTTGATATTGTATGGATCGAGTTAGAAGGTATGGGATAGCTGATTAGCATAAAAAAGCTACAGGAATAGAAAAAAGAAATGCCGTCATAAAAGACGGCATTTCGCCCCAAAATAAAATTGATAACAGTGTTATCAATTACTGTTTATATCGTAGTTGTTTTACTGAAAAAACATTCTTTTAGTATTGTGTAAGTGCACTATATCAGCAAATTTACAAATAAATAAAGTTAGATAAGAAATAAAATGTTAACATTTCGGTGGTTGTTTAAGGATAATTAGGACTTTTATTTGTCAAAAATGAAGTTATCGTTAATTTTTACTTAAAAATAGAATAATAATTAAAATGAACAATAGCTTTGTTAATTGGAATATATCAGGGGAAAAATATGCGTTGGGTATTATTAATAAGTTTATTGTCATTAATTGAATTTTATGCTTTTCAAGCTGTTAAAACGGTGATTAAAAGCAAGCCTTTTCATTGGGGTTATTTGCTTGTTTCAGTGGTGTTATTGTGTTATGTGTTGTTTGTCTTTTATTCTTATGACAGAAGCATAGGACCTACTAAGTCAACTTTGAGAGCAGGAGGGATGTTGCTTGTAGTGTTGGTTCCTAAACTGGTTATTGTTGTATTTCTGTTGGGAGAGGATATTATTAGAGGGGTAGTTGCCGTTGGGACGTATCTGATTAATTTTTTTGCTGAGAAAAGATCTGTAGACTACCTTCCGGGAAGAAGAAAGTTTGTGAGCCAGATTGCTCTTGGGATTGCAGCAATTCCTTTAATAGGTTTTTTACATGGGATTTTTAAGGGGAAATACAATTTTAAAGTACTAAAATATACGCTCTACTTTGATGATCTTCCGGATGCGTTTCATGGATTCAGGGTAGCACAGATATCGGATATTCATTCTGGTAGTTTTGATGATGAAAAGAAAATAGCGTATGCGGTAGAGCTTATCAATGAACAGGAAATGGATGTGTTGTTTTTTACGGGTGATATCGTTAATACCATGGCGAAAGAAATGGATCCCTGGATTTCAGTTTTTAAAAATATTAAAATCCCTGCCTATGGGAAATATTCTATTTTGGGGAATCATGATTATGGAGAATATGTAAGCTGGGAAACAAAAGAGGCTAAAGCAGCCAATTTTGAAGCAATAAAGAATATACATGATCAGATTGATTTTAAGCTTCTTCTTAATGAGAGTGTTTTTCTGGAGAAAGGGGAAGATAAAATTGCTGTGATTGGAGTAGAAAACTGGGGGCATAACTTTAAGCAGGCTGGAGACCTGAAAAAAGCATCAGAGAAGGTAAATGCTGATGATTTTAAGATATTATTGAGTCATGATCCGTCGCATTGGGAACACGAGGTGAAAAAACATCAGGAACATTATCATTTAACCTTAAGTGGACATACACATGGATTTCAGTTTGGAATTGAGATCCCTGGATTTATGAAATGGAGTCCGGTTCAATATGTGTATAAACAATGGGCGGGAATGTATCAAGAGTATGGTCGTTATCTGAATGTCAATAGAGGGTTTGGTTTTCATGCTTTTCCGGGAAGAGTTGGAATCTGGCCGGAAATATCAATAATAGAGCTAAGAAAAAAGGGCGAAACTTCTTAATTATTAGAAAGTAGTATATTTACAATGAATTAGAAAGTGAATTTTGTAAAGGCACTTTCGGAAAATTAAAAATAAATGTCATGTCAAAGTTTGGAGATTTAATTAGTTTAAACATTCCTATTTTGCTCGATTTTTATACAGATTGGAATGAGCCTTCCAAGGCGATGCATCCAGTGCTTAGAGATGTTGCTGCTGCGATAGGAGATAGAGGAAAGGTTATAAAAATTGATGTGGATAAAAATGAAGAACTAGCAACTGCTTTACGGGTTAAAGGACTTCCTACATTAATGATTTATAAAGGAGGTGAAATGGTCTGGAGGCAAAGTGGGGAGCAGGATGCGAATACCCTGATTGGTATCATGAAAGAGTTTACGTAATTAGGTGATGCTATTAAACGTATATCCATTTTTATGAAAATGTGCCAACACCTTAGGTAATGCATATTTCATGTTATTAGCAGCTTTTAAGCTGTCGTGAAAAACAACAATACTTCCTTCCTCTGTGTGTTTGATAGTTTTTAAAGAGCACACTTCTCTATCTATTGAAGCTTCCCAGTCTTTCGATAATACATCCCAAAGAATAATCTTATATCCCATCTTTTTGATAGCTCTATAGGTTTTTAGTGTGATCTGCCCATGAGGAGGACGAAAAAGTTTTGGTTGTTGCATTCTTTTGCAGTGTGAGTTTATTTGCTTTTCACATAAGATGATATTATTTACATAGGTGTCTGTCGGGGTCTTCCATGCTTGTAGATGGTTCATAGTGTGATTGCCAATGCTGTGTCCTTCAGATAGAATTCTTTTGAATACTGAAGGGTGTTTATTGATGTTGTCTCCGATGCAAAAGAAAGTCGCACGAGCATTGTATTTCTTTAGCTCATCTAGAACAAATTCTGTAACATCAGGAATTGGTCCATCATCAAAGGTGAGATGAATGTGCTTCTTGTGTGTGTTAGAATAATCCCATATACATCCTGAAAAGATTTTTTTGATGATTTTAGGAGTTTTATAAGGGATCATTGATAAATGCTATTTGTAGTTATTGTAAGATACTAAAAAAGCGCTTTCTATATCTTTGAAAGCGCTTGGTGTTATTTGTTATGATTAAATACTTATTGAGCATTAGGGATAGAATCTATGCTATCCTGAATATCTGATTCTTTTTTGAATTCCTTTTTTAGATCTTCTTCTTGCTTTCTTATAGCCTCTTCTTCGTCATAGCTTCTGTCTCCTTTGTATAGTTTAGAGAACATTCGGAGGTAGCTATTGAATTCTTCTGCCTTTTCTTCGATCCAGTCTTTATCCTGGTTTTCAATTAAAAGATCCACAACAGCTCTGTATCGTTCAACGTTAATTAAGATTTCTTCTCCGTAATTGTGCTGTTCTAATAAGGTTAAGTTAGAGAAATAGGTAAGTTGCTCCTGATATTTTTTAGCAATTTTCACCCAAAGAGCCCTAGCTTTTTCTTTTTCTCCTACTTTGTAATATCCGGAGACATAAGGTTCTAATAACGTATAATATTCATAGTATTCAATCGGAAGTTTTTCCATTCCTAAATCAAGAATTTCTTTCGCTTTTTTCATGTCACCTTCCTGGATTAGTGCTTCTACCAATCGAGCGAGGTTACTGCGGTAAGTAATCGAATTTTTTCTTGTTTCCGGATCGTGGTATATATCTGGGCTTTCACTATTTCCCCATTCCCAGCTTTTTACATTGTTATACATGGTCTTCGTATGAATTCTTCCCATTTCGAAGGGTAATCTAGGGTCTACTTTTGTTTTAATAGGAACTAGTTTATAAGTTAGACCATCCAATTGTAGATAGTCTTTCATCCACAGATAATCATCATCTCCAAAACTACCTCCAGTAAAATAAATAGGACGTTCCCAGTTGTTGTTGGCAATAATGTCAAGCATCATAAGGCGATTTTTGTATAGTACCTCTCCTTTGAGATGAATATCGATATAAGGAACTATTTGGTCTGCATCTTCTGGAGCTACAATACCGTTCTTTAAAACGGCTTCTTTGTCGACAGGAATTCGTATGTGTTTGGTCGGGAATGTGTTTACGGTTACCCCACTAGCCAGATCACCCTGAGTTCTCGGGTCGTCACTTTGTATCCATCGCATCCAGTTTTTGATCAACATAGTGTCCTTAGTAATTTCTTGATGGAATATGGCATCGTTATTACCATGTGCATAGAATTTATGATCCAATTGAGAAGGGATAGGCTTACTGTCGTAGGCAGCTCTTTTCATTTGGTCAATATACCAGTCAGTTGCAAAAAGGCTGGTGTTGACAGTGCGTACATCTGTTCTGTATCCCTCAATCTCTTGTGCATACCAAAGAGCAAAAGTATCATTGTCCCCAATGGTGAAAATAATAGCGTCTTTTTGGCAGGACTGGAGATACATTTTTGCCATTGACTGAGCGGTATATCTGTTGGATCTGTCGTGGTCATCCCAGTTTTCGGAAGCTAATAAAGTTGGAACTGCTAATAGACAAATTACAGTTGTTATAGGAGCAGATAACTTTGGAGATATAGCTTCTTTTAGTAAATCAAATAAGGCATAAACTCCAAATCCAATCCACATAGCAAAGACATAAAAAGATCCTACCAAAGCATAATCTCTTTCTCTTGGTTCAAATGGGCGTTCATTGAGATAAATTTTTAAAGCCAACCCGGTGAAAAGAAAGAATACAAGGAGTATCCAGAAATTCTTTTTGTCTTTTTGTGCCTGAAATATAAGTCCGAGTAGCCCTAAAATAAGTGGCAAGAAATAATAAGTATTTCTCGCTTTGTTTTTTAGTGCGTCAGAAGGGAGGTTTTCCTGTGATCCTAGACGTGTTTCATCGATGAATTTAATTCCGCTTAACCAGTTCCCATCCAAATTCGTCATTTTACCCTGAACATCATTTTGCCTACCAACGAAATTCCACATAAAATATCTCCAGTACATATAACCCATTTGATAGTCTATTAAATAGTGAATATTACTAAGTAAGGTGGGTTTTTGAACATTGATATATTCTCCAAAGGATTGTAGAAACTTATGGTAATCGTCATAATCAATATTTCCTCTGGCATAATCTCTTCTGAACTCAGTTATAACGTCGATCAACTCTTTTTTGCCTTGATATTCAGGTTTTATAGTGAACTTCAAAGGTCCTGTATACTCCATGTAGTTCGAAATGTGCTCCGTACTCCACATTCTGGGTAAAAATGCTTTGTGCCTGTTATCTAGGTTTTGTCTTGATTTTTTATAATTCTTATTAACGATTATATACTTTCCTTTTTTTGTGTCCTTTTCGTATTTAGGTTTTCCTTCTTTATAAGGTTCATCTTCGTCCAATCCGGCATAGATTTCTGAAAATTGAGGACCGTAGAATAAATGAGTTTCAGGATATTGCTCCAAGTTGTAATAGGCTAATAACTCTCGGGCATTATTAGGATTGTTTTCATTGATAACGGTTCCTGCATTAGCACGTATAGGAAGCATGATCCAGGAAGAGAATCCGACTAAAATAAACAAGATACACAGTAACAAAGTATTTAATTGAGCGTATTCTTTTTTTCTGGTGAATTTTAACCCAAAATAAAAGGCTGTGGAAATCAGTAGTGCCGCAATAATAGTTCCTGAGTTAAAAGGAAGGTTAATGCTATTCACAAAAAAGACTTCTAAAGCTCCGAAGAATTTTAAGGTGCTGGGGAGTAGTAATTTGAAAATAAAAAGTAAAACCGCAACAACAATAATATTGGCAGTTATAAAACCTTTCAAGGTTACTTTGTAATTTTTAAAATAGTATAAAAGCCCAATAGCAGGAATGGATAGTAATCCCATAAAGTGAACCCCAAATGAAAGCCCGACGATTAGCGAAATTAATATAAGCCATCGGTTACCTCTTGGCTTGTGCATGTCGCGTTCCCATAATAATCCAAGATAAAAAAGAATGGATAGAATACAGGTAGCCATTGCATATACTTCGGCTTCAACGGCATTAAACCAGAAACTATCGGTAAAAGTAAAGGAAAGTGATCCTACTAACGCAGCTCCTAAAACTGCTATTCCTTTGCTTTGAGAAAATTCCTCTTCTGAAGAAAGAATAAGTTTTCTGAGTAAAATAGTGATAGACCAGAACATGAATAAAATAGCGAAAGCACTTGCTACAGCAGAGGTCATATTAACAACCAAAGCGATCTGAGTAGGGTCAGAAGCAAAAATGGAAGCAAAGGCACCAATCATTTGAAAAAGCGGAGCTCCGGGTGGATGACCGACTTGTAATTTGGAAGAAGTAGCAATATATTCTCCTGCATCCCAAAAACTGGATGTGGGTTCTACGGTTAATGAGTAGGTGAGTAATGCAATAGCAAAAACGACCCATCCTAAAATTTTATTCCACTTTGTAAAGTTGAATGTGTTCATAATGATCTATCAGTTATATAACGTGTGGCGAATTTAATAATAAAATGCGGTTTTGAATTATTTAATAAACGGATTAAAAAGGTTTATGTTTCAAAAACAGTCAAATGGAGAGAGAAAGAAAAAAAAATCTATTTTTTTTATGAAAAAGTTTGGAGAGATGAAAGAAAGTTTTAAATTTGCACCCGCAATCACGCATTGGTCTATGGTGTAACTGGCAACACGTCTGGTTTTGGTCCAGAAGAGTCTAGGTTCGAGCCCTAGTAGACCAACAAAAAAGGGAAGCAATTAGGCTTCCCTTTTTTTATTTGTGTAAGTTTTAAGATGTACTTGTAGTTCTGAGGAGGTAAAGAAGTTTCCTTCGGTTAGAGAGAAAGATAGCGCAATAAAGAAAAAAGGCATCAGTGGGGTGTTTCTTTGTAGTGAGTAGGATATGGTTGCAATACTTTAAGGTTTGAAAAACAAAGAAGGCTGGTTTTGGGGTTGTTTCTTTTTGATAGTCAGTGAGATAAAGATGCTGTAATTTAACAAGAGCTTTACGTTTTTTAACAAAATGCTATCGTAATGAGGAAAGGGTTTTTAGTTATTTTGTTTCAGGATGTTAGATCCAGAATACATAGTAACGTCTTAAAACCAATTCATTATGAGACATATAAATAATTATTTTTTTTTGTTGTGCTTTGCTTTGCTATTGCCAATGACGCTAATTGCGCAACATACTTTTTCTATTGTAGCAGTAGATCCGGAAACAGGTGAAATCGGAAGTGCAGGGGCTACCTGTATTAGTGCTGAAGATGGTGCGATAACTGTAAGTGATATTGTGTTAGGAGTAGGGGCAATCAATACGCAGGCATTATGGACACCGTCTAATCAACGAGCAGCTACTAAGCGTATGAAAGCAGGAGATTCTCCTGAGCAAATTATTCAATGGATGGTGCAACATGGAGAGGTTCCGGATAATGCGCAATATGTTGTTGTTGATTTAAATGGAGGGGCACCGAGAACAGCTGGATATACTGGGGTTAAGGTATTTGATGAAAAGTTACATCTTACGGGGGCTAATTATGCGATAGCTGGGAATATCTTGCTTTCTAAAGAGGTTATCAGGGATATGGAAACTGCTTTTTTGCAAACCGAAGGGAGTTTAGCAGACAAATTAATGGCAGCCTTGCAAGGGGCTAAAAGACCCGGGGCTGATTCTAGGTGTTTGCGGGATGGAGTGAGTTCGGGTTCTGCGTATATACGGGTGGCTGATCCGTCAGATACCAATAATGAACACGGAAAGCTTTCTCTTGATTTGAATGTGTGGATTACAACAAATGTTTTTGAGCCCATTGATGCTTTGCAAAAAGAATATGATAATTTGGGTCAATGTGTGGAGGTGTCACTTGCTTTAAAAACAGATAACTATCCGACAGAAACATCTTGGGAAATACAAGATAAGGATCGAAAAGTGGTAGCTTCGGGAGGATCTTATAATAAAGAACTTATTACAGTAAAAAAATGCCTTCCATCAGGAGAGTACACTTTTGTTATTAAGGATACATATGGAGATGGGATTTGTTGTAGGTATGGCAACGGATATTATAAATTGACATCAGGAGGAAGAACCTTGGCTTCAGGAGGTAGCTTCAGATATTCGGAGCAGACTCCATTTAGTTTGCAAAATTCAAAAAACTTAACGTTGGATATGAAGAATGAGGTTTTTGTTAAAGATGGAGGAGCTCAGATTGCGATATATCCGAATCCTGCAGATGATATAGTTGTGATCAAGTCCGATGGTCAATTTATTTCTTCTTATGAAATACATGATGTTTTTGGTAAGCTTATAGAAAAAGCCAGCAATGGTATAAAAACGCCTAATACAACTATTTATCTCGATGTAAAAAAGTATCTCTCAGGAATGTATTTTGTTACGATCTATGATGATAAGCAGCAAAAAGAAGTAAATCAGCTAATAGTAAAATAATCAGAAGTAGAGATTGTTTAATGTGGTGGGAGGAAAAACAATTAATTCTGATAGATCAGTCTGGAAACTGATTATAGTGGTGTAAAACAAAACAGGAAAGTAATTTTACTTTCCTGTTTTGTTTATTTAGCTTATACGGCTAAGCAAAGTACGTTGCTTAGGTGTTTTTTTTAGTTCGCTGGAATCCTGAATGTAATAACTGGTCTTTTGGCATGATTGACCATGTCTTCGCTAATGCTTCCGTTTACAAAATGTGATATTCCTGTTCTGCCATGAGTTCCCATTCCGATAATCCCGGCTTTAATGGTGTTGGCAAAATTCATAATACCTTTTTCTATAGTTTCATCATTGTAGATGTTTAAGGTGTAATCTTCAATGGGTAATGTGCTGAGTAAACTATTCATCTTATGTTCGATATAGTGAGTAGTTCTAAATTTGCTGGAAGTGTTAATCCATACCAGATTAAAGGTAGCATCTATTTCTTTGGAGAAGTTATATGCGGCCAGTAAAGTTAATTTGTCTTCTTCTTCAAAGCTGGAAGCGTATACGAAATTTTTAATATTAAAGAGGTCGCATTCATTTTTGATAACCAAAACTGGAATTTTTGAAAAACGCACTATTTTTTCAGAATTAGAACCAATAAACAGTTCTTTTACGCCAGATGCTCCGTTGGATCCCATGATGATAAGATCAATATCATTGTTGGTACAAGTATCGGAAACGCCCTTTTGCATGCCTTCAAAACTTACGGTTTCTTTAACGGTAATACCTTCTAGGTAGTCCTTGTCTTTGTACTCTTCATACTTGAGATGCGTTTGCTGCATAAACAAGATGGCAGGTGGTGCCGGAGCAGAGTTACCTGATATGACTAGGTCATTAGAGTAGTCTGGTAGATCGATGATGTGTAATAAATAAATCTCTGCATTGTTCTTTTTGGCTACCTGAGCAGCTACTTTTAGTGCACTTTCTGCTTGAGGGGAAAAATCTGTGGGTACAAGTATTCTTTCTATCATAATCGTAGGTTTTAAATTGTTAATAAATAAAAGCGTTGAAAGTTTAGCGGGTAGCTTGGGTCTTTTAAATATACGAATAAATTGATTGTCAATGTCTTTTTTTATCTAAAAAAATATTCGTATATTTGCAGCGTTTAACGAGAAATTAAGAGGTGAGGGGGCGAAAAGTCCCCTCTTTTTATCTATCTATGTCATTAAAAGAAAAAGTTGAAGGATTTTTACTCGAAGGGCTTAAAGAGAATCCTAAGTTGTTTTTGATTAACTGGACTATAAGTCCTTCAAATCATATCGAGGTTATTATAGATGGTGATGAGGGGGTGAAAGTAGAAGATTGCATTTCGATAAGCAGATCAATAGAACATAATTTAGATAGAGAAGAAGAAGATTTTTCTTTGCAGGTTATGTCAGCAGGGGTTTCTGAAGGGTTGTCGCATATTCGACAATATAAAAAGAATATTGGAAGAAAGCTTTCCGTGAAAACCAATGAAGAGACTGTTGAAGGAGAGTTGATCTCAGTGACAGATGAATCAGTGTTACTGCGCTGGAAAGCAAGAGAGCCTAAACCTGTTGGAAAAGGAAAAGTAACCGTTACCAAAGAAGCATCTCTTTGTTTTGAAGATATACAAGAAGCAAAAGTTATGATAACATTTTAATTATAAACTGAAATGGAAAATATTGCATTAATAGAATCATTTTCAGAATTCAAAGATGATAAGTTAATAGATCGCGTGACGTTGATGGCGATTTTGGAAGATGTATTTAGAAATGCCTTGAAGAAGAAATTTGGTAGTGATGATAATTTTGATATTATCATAAATCCTGATAAAGGGGATTTAGAGATATGGAGAAATAGGATAGTGGTAGATGATGGGGAAGTAGAAGATAGTAATCAGGAAATATCACTTTCTCAGGCAAGAAAAATTGAGCCTGATTTTGAAGTAGGAGAAGATGTGTCTGAAGAGGTGAAGTTAATTGATCTGGGAAGACGTTCTATTTTGGCATTACGTCAGAACTTGATCTCTAAAATACATGAGCATGACAATACAAATGTATATAAGCAGTTTAAAGAACTAGAAGGAGAGATCTATACCGCAGAAGTTCATCACATACGCCATCGGGCAATTATTTTATTGGATGATGAAGGAAATGAGGTGATTCTACCTAAAGATAGACAGATTCCGTCTGATTTTTTTAGAAAAGGAGATAATGTAAGAGGGGTCATCGAAGCAGTAGAATTAAAAGGTAATAAGCCTTCTATAATTATGTCTAGAACTTCTCCGCTATTTTTAGAGAAGTTGTTTGAATCAGAGATTCCTGAAGTTTTTGATGGATTGATTTCTGTAAAGAAAGTAGTGAGGATTCCAGGAGAAAAGGCAAAAGTAGCAGTGGATTCTTATGATGATAGAATTGACCCTGTAGGAGCTTGTGTGGGAATGAAAGGTTCTCGAATCCATGGAATTGTTCGTGAATTAGGAAATGAAAATATTGATGTAATTAATTACACTAATAATGTTCAGTTGTATATTACAAGAGCATTAAGCCCGGCAAAAGTTACCTCTATAAAGATTAGTGAGGATAATACAAGGGCTCAGGTTATGTTGCGTCCAGAGGAAGTTTCAAAAGCAATTGGGCGAGGAGGGCATAACATACGTCTGGCAGGTCAGTTGACAGGTTTTGAGATAGATGTCTTTAGAGAAGGAGTAGAGGAAGATGTGGAATTGACAGAGTTTAGTGATGAAATAGATTCTTGGATTATAGAAGAATTTGCGAAAATTGGATTAGACACGGCAAAGAGTATCTTAGAGCAGGATGTATCTGATTTGATTAAGCGTACAGATCTTGAAGAAGAGACAATAACAGAGGTTATTCGAATTTTAAAGTCTGAATTTGAAGATTAATAAACACAATTAATTTATATTTGGCAAAATAATTGGCATTTATGGCTGAAGCAAAAACAATGAGATTAAATAAAGTATTACGCGAATTCAACATCTCGCTTGATCGGGCTGTGGACTTTTTGAGTTCCAAAGGTCATGAGATAGATGCGCGTCCTACTACCAAAATTTCTTCGGAGATTTACAAGTTGCTTTTTGATGAATTTCAAACTGATAAAAGTAAAAAAGTAGCTTCTAAAGAAGTTGGAGAAGAAAAAAGAAAAGAGAAGGAAGCGCTGCGTGTGCAGATTGAAAATGAGCAGGAAGAAAAGCGGAAACGTGCAGAAGCTCGTGATGTTGTTAAAGCTAAAGCGCATTTAAGTGGTCCAAAACAAGTAGGAAAGATTGATTTGGCGAAGAAAGAAGAAGTTGCTAAGCAGCCCGAAGCAACGAATGAGAAATCTTCTGAAAAAGTAGAAAGTAAAACAGAGGAGCCTGAAGTGAAAGAAGAAAAACCTTCTTCTGAAACAGTACAGCATCAAGATAAGTCTGAACGTAAAGACAGCGCTAAGGTTTCTAAGGAAGATAAAAAAACGACTACTCCGGAAAGAGTGTCGAATCGTCCTGAAAAAAGAGGAATTAAATTGGCAAAATTAGCTCCAATCGAATTGGAAAAGAAGAAGGCGGAAAAAGCAACGGAACCACAAGCCGCTGCAAAAACTAAGCAAACGCCTCAGGAACCGGTGGTTCCTGCTGAACCTGAAAAAGTAAAGACGAAGTATCAGAAACTAGATGGTCCTAATTTTACAGGTCAGAAAATTGACTTAACCAAATTTCAGAAACCGGCAAAGAAGAAGGAAGAGAAATCTGATAATAAGTCTAATGACGCGAATAAAAAACGTCGAAGAAGAATCAGTAAAGAAGGAGCTGGATCCGGAGGAGGAGCAAACAGATCTAATAACCAAGGAGGAAACCGAGGAGGAAATAATAACCGAGGAGGAAATAATAACCGTGGTAAAGGTGGATCCCGAGGAGGGAATCACAGAAGACCTCCTGTGGTTAAGGAAGAGCCAAGTGAAGAAGAAGTACAAAAACAAGTAAGAGAGACTCTGGAAAAACTTCAGGGGAAATCTAATAAGTCTAAAGCGGCTAAATACCGAAGAGATAAGCGAGATCAGCACCGTCAGAAGATGGAGGATGATGTAGCACAACAAGAACAAGAGAATAAGACGCTTAAAGTTACTGAGTTTGTAACGGTTTCTGAGGTGGCTACGATGATGGATGTGCCTACAACCAAGGTGATATCTACCTGTATGTCATTAGGAATTATGGTGACAATGAATCAGCGACTAGATGCAGAAACCTTGTCAATTGTAGCTGATGAATTTGGGTATGAAGTTGATTTTGTAACATCGGATCTTGAAGAGTCTATCGAAGATATCGTTGATAATCCTGAAGATTTGGTGGTGAGAGCACCGATTGTAACGGTAATGGGACATGTTGATCATGGTAAGACTTCGCTCTTGGATTACATTCGTGAGGAAAATGTAATTGCTGGAGAGAGTGGTGGAATAACCCAGCATATCGGAGCGTATGGAGTACAGTTAGAAAATGGACAGAAAATTGCCTTTTTAGATACACCAGGTCACGAAGCGTTTACAGCGATGCGTGCACGTGGAGCTCAGGTAACAGATTTGGCGATTATCGTGATTGCGGCAGATGATGATGTGATGCCACAAACGAAAGAAGCGATAAGTCATGCTCAGGCTGCTGGAGTTCCAATAATCTTTGCGATTAATAAGGTGGATAAGCCAACAGCAAATCCTGATAAGATTAAGGAAAAACTAGCTGCTATGAATCTTTTAGTAGAAGACTGGGGAGGTAAAATTCAATCCCATGATATCTCTGCTAAAACCGGATTAGGAGTGAAAGAGTTACTGGAAAAAGTATTGCTTGAAGCTGAAATATTAGAACTTAAAGCAAATCCAAAACGTTCTGCTAGTGGAACAGTGGTAGAAGCCTTCCTTGATAAAGGAAGAGGATATGTTTCTACTATTCTGGTTCAGACAGGTACACTTAGAATCGGAGATTATGTATTGGCAGGAAAAAATAGTGGTAAGATTAAGGCTATGCAGGATGAAAGAGGGAATAATGTCAAGGAGGCAGGACCTTCTACTCCAATCTCTATCCTGGGGCTGGATGGTGCACCACAGGCAGGTGATAAATTCAATGTATTGGAAGATGAGAGAGAGGCAAAAGATATTGCTGCTAAGAGGGCTCAATTACATAGAGAACAATCTGTAAGAACTCAAAGACATATAACACTTGATGAAATCGGAAGAAGGATTGCGTTAGGAGACTTCAAGGAGTTGAATATAATCTTAAAAGGAGATGTGGATGGTTCTGTTGAAGCATTGACGGATTCGTTCCAGAAATTGTCTACAGAAGAGATTCATATCAATATTATTCATAAAGCTGTAGGTGCTATTACAGAAAGTGATGTGCTGCTAGCCTCGGCTTCTGATGCGATTATTGTAGGATTTAATGTTAGACCTGCAGGAAATGCAAGAGCAGTAGCGGATAAGGAAGAAATTGATATCCGTACATATTCTATCATTTATGATGCGATCAATGATCTTAAGGATGCAATGGAAGGAATGTTATCTCCAGTTATGAAAGAGGAGGTTACAGGTACTGCGGAAATCAGAGAAACCTTTAAAATTTCTAAAGTAGGTACTATTGCAGGGTGTATGGTTCAAAATGGAAAAATATACCGAAACTCAGGAATTCGCCTTATTAGGGAAGGAGTTGTTGTGTATACCGGAGAGCTGTCTTCTCTGAAGCGATTTAAAGACGATGTAAAAGAAGTAGGAAAAGGATACGATTGTGGTCTTCAGATCAAGAACTATAATGATATCAAGATTAATGATGTTATTGAAGCCTATACAGAAGTAGCAGTGAAGAAGAAACTTTAAAAATATAATAACAAGTATAAAAAAAGCCGATAATTTACTTATCGGCTTTTTTGTGTTATATGTTGGATTTATTATTTCTTTTCAGGTTTAAAAATAAAGGCATTTGGAAACTTCTCGTGAATCTCTTTTAGAGCTCTGTCTGCTTCAAGACGACTTCTGTAGTTTCCGATCCATACCTTGTAGTTTGGAGTTTCCCATTGTATGGAAGGTTCCCATTTAGAGAAAGATTCGTCAGCAGCTTTTAAAATCGAATTTGCTTTGTTTAAATTCCCGTAGTATAACTGTATTTTATATCGATCACTAAACTCTCCTTCTTTTGCCATGCTGGATTTGATGTTTAGTAGTCTTTTTATTCTAGGGTCTTGATTGATTTTTACTTGTGGATTTGTTTGGTTTTCAGTGCTAATTCCCTCTTCATTGGTGGCTTCTAGTTTGTTTTCGTAATCATTTTGGGCATGTGTGAATGTGGAATACGCTAGACAAAGACCAAAGAAAAGAATACTACTTTTTTTATTTAAAATTCTCATTACAAATAGATTTGATACAAAGGTAAAGTTTAATGACTCAAAATCCTTGAAAAATATTATTTAGAATAGATATAAATTAATATTTAACGGTTCGCTAACATTTCTAAAATCGACTTATTGTAGTACTTTTGTCGTCGAATTAATCGGTTCTGTTTTTAATGCGATTTGTTGCATTAAAGAAAAAACCGTGCCAACAATTTAGATGATAATTCTACTTATAATATGAGACAGGTGAAATACCGTAATTCAGCCTCTAGAATCCTTGTCCTAGGAACAGTTTATTTATTAACTTTCTTAAATCCTGTTTTTGCACAGGATGGTGCAGCTGGTGATGCCGCTGTCACAACGCAAGAAGCATCCGGCGGTGATGTTGCGAAGGGTGAGGAATTGTTTAAATCTTTATGTGCGGCATGTCATAAGCGTTATAAAAAAATGACAGGGCCAGCGTTGTTTGGAGTGACAGATAAGCATAGTACAGAGTGGTTGTATTCTTGGATTAAGAATAGTTCCGCTTTAATTGCATCAGGAGATGCAGCTGCTATCGCTGTGTTCGAAGAGTATAATAAAACTCCAATGAACTCATTCCCTCAATTGTCTAATAAGGATATTGATGATATTCTGGCATATGTGATGGTGCCAAAAGCAGATCCGCCAAAAACTGCAGGAGTAGCTCCGGTTGATGGAGGAGGATCCGGAAATAGTGGTGGCGTTTCTACAGATGTGTTGTTGGGAGCTTTAGTGTTAGTTTTCTTAATGCTGGTAGTGTTCCTTTACATGGTAAACAGTACCTTGAAGAAATTTGCTGTAGCAAATGGAATTGAATTGCCAAAAGAAGGAAAGACACCGATTTGGAAAGCATTTGTAAAGAATCAGTTTTTAGTAATTGTTACTACAATATTATTATTGTTGTCATCTGCTTATTTTGTATATGGATTCCTAATGCAGGTAGGGGTAGACCAAGGTTATATGCCGGTTCAGCCAATACACTATTCGCATAAGATTCATGCTGGAGATAATAAAATTGAGTGTAAGTATTGTCACTCTTCTGCTAGAGTAAGTAAAACTTCAGGGATACCATCGTTGAATGTATGTATGAACTGTCATAAGTCAATTAGTGAAGTGGCAGAAAGTACAGCGACAGCAGAACACTCAAAAGAGTTCTACGATGGAGAAATTCAGAAATTATATAAAGCGGTTGGATGGGATGCAGAGAACCAAAAATACACTGGGGAAACTTCTCCTGTAAAATGGGTTCGTATTCATAACCTACCAGATTTTGCATACTTTAACCATTCACAGCACGTAACTGTTGCAGGGATTGAGTGTCAAAAATGTCACGGTCCTGTAGAAGAAATGGAAGTAATGTATCAGCATGCTCCTTTGACAATGGGATGGTGTATAAACTGTCATAGAGAAACAAACGTGAAGTTAGAAGGAAATGAGTACTATGCGAAGATTCACGAAGAGTTGTCTAAAAAGTATGGAGTTGAGAAGTTAACAGCTGCTCAGATGGGTGGTCTGGAATGTGGAAAATGTCATTATTAAAAGCAGAGTGAAATCTGTTAGGTTGTAAATTAGTAAAGAAGTTAATATCAGTTATATATGTCATCAAACAAGAAATACTGGAAAAGTGTTGAGGAGCTAGACCAAAATAGCTCTATTGTTGAGACGCTAAAACAAAACGAATTCGTTCAGGAAATTCCTACGGATGAGTTTTTAGGAGATGAGCAATCTCTGGAGAATTCTTCGACTTCTCGTCGTGATTTTCTTAAGTATTTAGGTTTTAGTACCGCAGCAGCTACCTTAGCAGCTTGTGAAGGACCAGTTAAGAAATCTATTCCTTATGTAGTGCAGCCGGACAGTATTGTTCCGGGAGTAGCAAACTTTTATGCAACTACAGTAGCGAATGGTTTTGATTTTGCAAGTATTTTAATCAAAACGAGAGAAGGACGCCCTATCAGGGTAGAGAAGAATACGATGTCTAAATCAGGTTTAGGAGCAAATGCAAGAGTGCAGGCATCAGTTCTTTCTTTATACGATAGTACAAGATTGAAAGGTCCTAAAGCAGCAGGAAAAGATATTAGCTGGGATGCTTTAGATAAAGAAGTTTCTGCTAAGCTGAATAGCTTAGGAGGAAAACAAATTGTTTTGTTGACGCAAACTTTTGCGAGTCCGTCAACTACTAAGTTGATCGGAGAGTTTAAGGCAAAGTATGGAAATGTATCACATGTAGTATATGATGCGATTTCAGAAAATGCGGCACTAGAAGCGTATAAAGCAGTGTATGGGAAACGTGCACTTGTAGATTATGATTTTGGTAAAGTTGATACTATTGTAAGTGTTGGAGCAGATTTCCTTGGCGATTGGCAAGGGGGTGGATATGATGAAGGATATGCTGCCGGACGTATTCCAAAAAATGGTAAAATGTCTAAGCATATTCAGTTTGAGTCTAATATGTCTCTGACTGGAGCTAATGCGGATAATCGTATTCCTGTTACACCAACTCAGCAAAAACAAGTATTAGCTTCTTTATATGCATATGTAACTGGAACAAGTTCTAAAACTACATTGAGTCCTGAGCTTAATGAACAGGTAGTAAAAGCTGCTAAACATATTAAGAAAGCAGGAAGAAACGCAGTAGTAGTTTCAGGGATACAAGATGTAGATGCTCAATTATTAGTTATTGCAATTAATAAAGCTATTCATAGTAAAGCTGTAGCAGAACACAGAGCAAGAAAAATACGTCAGGGAGATAGCAAAGCGGTAGCTCAACTCGTAAAAGATATGAATGCCGGGAAAATTGGAGCTATCTTAATAGCAGGTGTAGATCCTGTGTATTCTTTGCCAAACGCTGCAGAATTCAAGGCAGGTCTGGAAAAAGTTGATTTATCAGTGGCATTTTCAATGCACAATGATGCAACTGCAGAGAAATGTCAGTATGTAGCAACGACTCCTCATTACTTAGAATCTTGGGGAGATGTAGAGTTAAAAGAAGGAAGTTATGCGCTTACGCAACCAACTATTCGTCCGTTGTTTGATACAAGACAGTTTCAGGAAACACTTCTGAAATGGACAGGTAATGCGGAAGATTATAATAAATATATTAAAAATGCATGGACAGGAATTTTAGGAGGTACTTCATGGAATCAAGCATTGCATGATGGTATTTTAGTAAAACCTGTTTTAGCTAAAAAGGAATTAGAAGAAGCAATAGAGGCACAGGAAGGTGATGAAGTAGAAGCGCCTGCTGTAGTAACTCCGGATTTTGGTGGAGCAGCAAAAAGACTATTAGCTTCTGAGTCGAATGGATTCGAACTTACGTTATATACTAAGACTGGATTAGGAGACGGACAACAAGCGAGTAACCCTTGGTTACAAGAGTTACCAGATCCTATCTCCAGAGTATCATGGGATAACTACCTTACAGTTTCAAGAGTTGATGCAGAAGCATTAGGATTAGAAAACTATAATGTAGCAAACGGTGCATTAAATGGTAGTTATGCCAAAGTTACAGTAAATGGAGTATCTGTAGTAGCGCCAGTATTGATCCAACCAGGACAGGCCAAAGGATCTGTAGGTCTTGCCTTGGGGTATGGAAAAACTGCTGCCATGAAAGATACTATGAAGGTTGGAGTTAATGCTTATGCATTATATCACAATCTGGATGCAGTACAGCAAGTGTCTATAGAAAAAGTGGACGGAGATCATGAGTTTGCTTGTGTACAGCTTCATAATACATTAATGGGTCGTGGAGATATCATTAAAGAAACGACTTTAGAAGTATTTAATACAAAAGATAAAAATGTTTGGAATTCAGTTCCTGTTGTAAGTAAAGATCATATTGAGTTTGAAGTAACTTCTCCTGAAGTTGATCTTTGGGATGAGTTTGATAGATCTGTAGGACATCATTTTAATCTTTCTATTGACTTAAATGCATGTACGGGATGTGGAGCTTGTGTGATTGCGTGTCATGCAGAGAACAACGTTCCTGTAGTAGGAAAGTCAGAGGTAAGAAGATCAAGAGATATGCACTGGCTTCGAATTGACCGTTACTATTCTTCTCAGGATAGTTTTATCGGAGATAGTGAGAAGAAAAATAATATCTCAGGATTAGGAAGTTCTCTTTCTGAATTTGGAGAGATGGAAAATCCTGCAGATAACCCGCAGGTGGCATTCCAACCTGTAATGTGTCAACATTGTGATCATGCACCTTGTGAGACAGTATGTCCGGTAGCAGCTACATCACACGGTAGACAGGGACAAAATCATATGGCATATAACCGTTGTGTAGGTACAAGATATTGTGCGAACAACTGTCCATATAAAGTGCGTAGATTTAACTGGTTCTTGTATAGCAATAATGATGAGTTTGATTACAATATGAATGATGATTTAGGGCGTATGGTTCTTAATCCGGATGTTGTAGTGCGTACAAGAGGGGTGATGGAAAAATGTTCTTTCTGTATTCAGTCTACTCAGGCAATTATCTTAAAAGCAAAAAGAGAAGGAAGACCAGTGGCAGCAGGAGAGTTTAATGATTCTTGTGCATGTTCGGCAGCTTGTTCTTCTGGAGCGATGCGTTTTGGAGATGTGAATGAAGAAGGAAGTGTTATTGCAGATTTGGTAAAAGACGATAGAGCATACCACTTGTTAGAACACGTTGGTGTTAAACCGAATGTTGTGTATCAAACGAAAGTAAGAAACACTACAGAAGCTTAAATAAATAAAGAATAAATTCAATTATATAAAGGATTATGTCTCATTACGAAGCACCTATAAGAAAACCTTTAGTTACCGGGGATAAAACATATCATGAGGTAACAGAGGATGTGGTAGCAGCAGTTGAAGGAAAAGCAAATAAATCTTGGTGGATAGTATTTTCTATCTCATTAGCAGCTTTCCTTTGGGGTATAGGTTGTATTATCTATACCGTATCTACAGGTATCGGAACCTGGGGGTTGAACAAGACCGTTGGTTGGTCTTGGGATATTACTAACTTTGTTTGGTGGGTAGGTATTGGTCACGCAGGAACACTGATCTCTGCAGTACTCCTACTTTTCCGTCAGAAATGGAGAATGGGAATTAACCGCTCTGCAGAAGCGATGACTATTTTTGCAGTATTTCAGGCAGGGTTATTCCCGATTATTCACATGGGGCGTCCTTGGTTGGGATATTGGGTATTACCGATACCAAACCAATTCGGATCTTTGTGGGTAAACTTTAACTCACCACTACTTTGGGATGTATTTGCAATTTCGACATACTTATCTGTATCTCTTGTCTTTTGGTGGACAGGATTATTGCCTGATTTTGCAATGATTAGAGACAGAGCAGTAACTCCTTTTAATAAAAAAATATATGGTATCTTATCATTCGGATGGAGTGGTAAGGCAAAAGACTGGCAACGTTTTGAAGAGGTGTCTCTTGTATTAGCCGGTTTAGCAACACCTTTAGTACTTTCAGTACATACTATTGTATCGTTTGACTTTGCTACCTCTGTTATTCCTGGGTGGCATACAACTATCTTCCCTCCGTATTTCGTTGCAGGAGCGATTTTCTCAGGATTTGCCATGGTAAATACGCTGTTGATTATGATGAGGAAGGTGTCTAAACTAGAAGACTACATTACTTTACAACATATAGAATTAATGAATATTGTAATTATGATTACAGGTTCTATTGTTGGGGTAGCTTATATAACTGAGTTGTTTGTAGCTTGGTATTCAGGAGTTGAATACGAACAGTACGCATTCCTTAACCGTGCTACGGGACCTTACTGGTGGGCATATTGGGCAATGATGACTTGTAATGTATTTTCTCCACAGTTTATGTGGTTCCCTAAATTGAGAAGAAGTATCATGTTTTCATTCTTTATCTCTATTGTGGTAAACATAGGAATGTGGTTTGAGCGATTTGTAATTATTGTAACATCACTTCACAGAGATTACTTACCGTCTTCATGGACGATGTTCTCTCCAACGTTTGTAGATATAGGAGTATTTATTGGTACAATCGGATTCTTCTTTGTGTTATTCTTGCTATATGCTCGTACCTTTCCGGTAGTAGCACAGGCGGAAGTAAAATCGATTTTAAAGTCTTCAGGAAGTAAGTATAGAAAATATATGGATGAAGGACGTGATTTTAGAGAAGATTTACCAAAAGTAGAAGTGAAGATAATCAGAGAAGATCTTTCTGATGATAATACAGCTGAAAATTTAAAAAATAACTAAGGATGGCATCAAAAGTTATACAAGCATTTTATACGGATGATGATGTGTTAATGGACGCAGTGAAGAAAGTTCGTAAAGAGCATCATCATATAGAAGAAGTGTTTACTCCTTTCCCTGTTCACGGTTTGGATAAAGCGATGGGACTACCACATACAAGACTAGCAATTACTGCTTTTATGTATGGATGTCTGGGATTAACAGTGGCAATCACTATGATGAATTTTATCATGATTGAGGATTGGCCACAGAATATCGGAGGAAAACCAAGTTTTAGTTTTATAGAAAACATGCCATCTTTTGTGCCAGTAATGTTCGAGCTTACAGTATTTTTCTCCGCTCACTTAATGGTAATCACATTCTATATGAGAAGTAGAATATGGCCATTCAAAGAAGCAGAAAATCCAGATGTAAGAACTACTGATGACCATTTTTTAATGGAAGTGAGTGCTACCAGTGAAAATGTAGATGAATTGATCGGAATGTTGGCAGAAACTGGAGCTACAGAAATAAAAGTTAAAGATAAGCAAGGAGATAACCATTAGTAATAATGAAGAATACTATAAAAATATTAGCCCTGGCAATACTGGTAAGTAGTATTGTTTCTTGTAAAAACGAAAAGAGTCCTAACTATGTCTTCATGCCTAATATGTATGAGTCTGTGGGCTATGAAACTTACGGGGATTATGAAATTTTCGAAGATGGTCAGGAAGCAATGTTGCCTGTAGAAGGAACAGTTCCAAGAGGATGGATGCCTTATGATTATGAAAACTCTCCAGCTGGATATAAGCAGGCAAAAGATAGCTTGAAAAATCCACTTCGTTATACAGAAGAAAATCTGGAAAAAGGAAAAGAACTATATACGATTTACTGTGCAATATGTCATGGTGATAAAGGAAAAGGAAAAGGAACGTTAGTTAAAAGAGATAAAATTTTAGGAGTTCCGAGTTATGATGATATTGGAAGAGCTATTACGGAAGGTAGTATATATCACGTAATGTATTACGGAATTAACTCTATGGGATCTTATGCTTCTCAAACAAGCGAGCACGAACGTTGGCAAATAGTTCAGTATGTTCAGAAGTTGAAAGCTGATTTGGAAGGAAAAACTCCAAGATTGGATAAAGAAGAAGGTAAGAAACCAGAAGTACATGAAGAGAAAGTTGCTCTTCATGATGCGTCAGCTGAAGATCACAAGAAACCAGCACAAGAAGTGCACCATTAAAATTAAAGAATAACGATATATTAAAGATATGTATACGCTACCAAATAAGTTAAAACTATTTTCTCTCATTCTTGTTGTTGTGGGACTTATAGGGCTAATAGCTGGATTTGCTACTACACCAAGTTCAATAGAAGAAGTTAAAGAACAGCTGGCAGCACATGACGCTCATGGTGGTGGTCATGGAAATGCTCATGAAGTAAAGAATTCACATGCTGAGTCAGCAGGTCATGGAGAAGGACATGAAACAAAAAGTCACGGTGAAGAGGCTGGACATGGTGATGCACACGGTGGAGATGCTCATTATGAGCATGTTTTACATCAGTTACAAAATAAGCCTTGGGCTTCTTTGTATATAGCCGCGTTCTTTTTCTTTATGATTTCACTAGGAGTGTTAGCATTTTATGCAATTCAAATAGCTGCACAAGCAGGCTGGTCTCCGGTTTTATTCAGAGTAATGGAAGCTATTACAGCATATTTAGTGCCTGGAGGGATTATAATGTTTGTAATTTTAGCGCTATCAGGATTCCATGTTAATCACTTATTTGTTTGGGCAGACCCTGAAGTGGTAGCACATGATAAGCTGATTCAGGGGAAATCTGGATGGTTGAACTCTTGGGGGTTCATTATCAGAGCAGCATTGTTTTTAGCTGGGTGGATGTTATATCGTCATTTTGCAGTTAAATTTTCAAGAAAACAAGATGAAGATGCTACAGGAAATAAATGGTATAAGAAAAGCTTTAAAATTTCTGCTGCCTTTTTAGTATTCTTTATTTATACAGAATCAATGATGTCATGGGATTGGATTATGAGTTTTGATCCTCACTGGTTCAGTACATTATTTGGATGGTATGTTTTTGCTGGATTATTTGTTTCAGGAATTACTACAATCGCAATGATTACTATCTTTCTTAAATCAAGAGGATACTTAGAATTTGTTAATAATAGCCATATTCATGATTTGGCAAAATTCATGTTTGGTATTAGTATATTTTGGACATATTTATGGTTCTCTCAGTTCTTGTTAATATGGTTCTCTAATATTCCAGAAGAGGTAACCTATTACATAACTCGTATAGATGATTATAAATTACCTTTCTTCGGTATGGTAGCAATGAACTTTATTTTCCCATTGTTGGTATTGATGAATAGTGACTTCAAACGAGTTAACTGGTTTGTAGTGATGGCGGGAGTAATTATTTTATCAGGGCATTATTTAGATGTTTATAATATGGTTATGCCGGCAACAGTAGGTGCGTCTTGGTTTATTGGTTTAAGCGAGATTAGCGCAGTACTATTGTTTTTGGGAGTATTCCTGTACGTGGTATTTAGTGCATTGACAAAAGCACCATTATTAGCAAAAGGAAATCCTTTTATTGAGGAAAGTAAGCACTTCCATTATTAAAATAAAATCGTTTAAAAAGAAGATAGATAAAAATGACTGTATTCTTAACCTTAGTAGTTATAGCTCTTTTCGGGATCTCTTTATGGCAAATGTCAAAGCTGATGAATTTGGCCAGAGGTAAGGAGGGTGCTACAGAAATTGCCAATGATAAAGATAATGATACACAAGGTAAGTTGATGCTTGCGTTTGTAGGATTTATATACTTATTAACCATATATTGTTTTACTAATTATTATACTTATTTTTTACCTGAGTCTGCTTCAGAGCATGGAAAAGATTATGATACTCTGATGATGATATCAGTAGTGTTAATTATGATTGTTTTGATACTTACTCAAGGATTATTGCATTATTTTGCATATAAATACAGAGGTAAAGAAGGTAATAAAGCATTGTACTTCGCAGATAATGACAAACTGGAATTTATATGGACTATTATTCCTGTAATAGTGTTAGCCGGATTGATTATTTACGGGTTATTTACCTGGACTGATATTATGAATTTTGATGAAGAAGAAGGAGATCCTTTAATTGTAGAATTATATGGGTATCAGTTTGGATGGAGAGCTCGTTATGCAGGAGAAGATAATGTGTTAGGTAAGGCAAATGTTCGTTTTATAGAAGGAGTGAATACTTTAGGGTTAGATGTTTCTGATAGCTATGGAATGGATGATAAGGTTGCAAGTGAACTTCACTTACCAGTGAATAGAAGAGTGATCTTTAAGATGAGATCTCAGGATATTCTTCACTCTGCATATATGCCATTCTTTAGAGCTCAAATGAATGTAGTTCCAGGAATGATCACTGAGTTTTCGTACATTCCTACAGTAACTTCGGAAGAAATGAGAAATAGTGAGTTTATGGTAGAGAAAGTAGCTACGATAAATAAAATCAGAAAAGAAAAGAGTAAGAAATTAGTTGCCGCAGGTGATGAAGCTTTAGAAGAGTATAAATTTGATTATTACCTATTGTGTAATAAGATTTGTGGTACTTCTCATTATAATATGCAAATGAAGATTGTTGTAGAGTCAGAAGAAGATTATAAGGAGTGGATTAAAACACAAAAGACGTTTAAGGAGCAAATGTCTGCACAGGCATCTAATTAGTATTGAAATTTAGTATATTATTATAAAAAAAATATAGAGAGATATGTCAGCAATAGCACACGGAGAAGATCACGCACACGGACATGCTCATGACGATCACGGTCATCATAAGGAAACTTTTATTACTAAATATATATTTAGTATTGATCATAAAATGATTGCAAAACAGTATTTGGTTACTGGTTTGATCATGGGTATTATCGGTATTGCAATGTCTATTTTATTTAGATTGCAATTAGCATGGCCTGATCATAAATTTACTGTGTATGAAATTTTCTTAGGAAAATTTGGTGTGGATGGAGTGATGGATCCTAGTATGTACCTGTCATTGGTTACGATACACGGTACGATCATGGTATTCTTTGTTCTTACTGCAGGGTTGAGTGGTACTTTTAGTAACTTATTGATTCCGTTGCAGATTGGAGCTAGAGATATGGCTTCTGGTTTTCTGAACATGGTTTCATACTGGTTGTTCTTTTTAAGTGCTGTGATCATGGTGTTATCTCTTTTTGCAGAGGCTGGACCAGCAAATGCAGGATGGACAATTTATCCTCCTTTAAGTGCATTGCCTCAAGCGATCGGTGGTTCTGGAACAGGAATGACGTTATGGCTGGCTTCTATGGCTATTTTTATCGCGTCTTCATTGATCGGTTCTTTGAACTATGTGGTAACAGTAATAAACTTAAGAACTAAAGGGATGTCTATGACTAGACTTCCATTGACAATCTGGGCATTTTTTGTTACAGCAATTATTGGTATTATTTCATTCCCGGTTTTATTATCAGCAGCATTGTTGTTGATTATGGATAGAAGCTTTGGAACATCTTTCTTTTTAAGTGATATTTATATTCAGGGAGAGGTATTGCATAACCAGGGTGGTTCACCGGTATTGTTTGAGCACTTATTCTGGTTCTTAGGACACCCAGAGGTATATATTGTATTATTACCTGCACTGGGAATAACATCAGAAATTATAGCAACAAATGCAAGAAAGCCAATTTTCGGGTATCGAGCGATGGTTGCATCAATTCTTGCAATTGCATTCCTTTCTACAATCGTATGGGGACACCATATGTTCGTATCAGGGATGAATCCTTTCTTAGGATCTGTGTTTACATTTACAACCTTATTGATTGCAATTCCTTCAGCGGTAAAATCGTTTAACTATATTACCACTTTATGGAAAGGAAACTTGCAATTTAATCCGGCTATGTTGTTCTCTATAGGTCTGGTATCTACCTTCATTACAGGAGGACTTACAGGAATTATCTTAGGAGATAGTACCTTGGATATTAACGTTCATGATACGTATTTCGTAGTAGCTCACTTCCACCTGGTAATGGGTATTTCAGCACTGTACGGTTTATTTGCCGGAGTATATCACTGGTTCCCTAAGATGTACGGTAGAATGATGAATAAGAATTTAGGATATGCGCATTTCTGGATTACAGCAATCGGAGCATATGGAGTATTCTTCCCTATGCACTTTGTTGGAATGGCGGGATTACCTAGAAGATATTATACAAATTCTAATTTCCCATATTTTGATGATTTACAAGATACAAATGTATTGATTACTGTATTTGCTATTATCACAGCAGCAGCGCAATTCATTTTCTTATATAACTTTATCTCTTCTATGTATTATGGTAAAAAGGCAGAAAAGAACCCTTGGAATTCTAACACATTAGAATGGACTACACCTGTAGAACATATTCATGGTAACTGGCCAGGAGAATTACCAACAGTATACAGATGGGCATATGACTATAGTAAGACTGATGAGAATGGAGAGTATGTGATTCCTGGACAGGATTTTGCGCCACAAACACATCCAATGCAGGACGGAGAAGAAGTATTACATCATTAATTGATGATAAAACAATATAAAGAAAGCCTTTTCATTATGTGAAAAGGCTTTTTCTTTTGAACTATCTTTGTGATAGCAAAATTAATTGCTTATACTAGTCTATATAAAATAAGAAGTTTGGTAGCTTATGAATGATAATTTGAATCCGTCCAATGAACATTTTACTCCAGAGGAGATGGATGTAGAAAAAGCCTTACGCCCCTTATCCTTTGAGGATTTTGCAGGGCAAGATCAGGTGTTGGAGAACTTGAAAATTTTCGTTAAAGCAGCTAATCTTAGAGATGAAGCTTTGGATCATACATTGTTTCACGGTCCTCCTGGTCTGGGGAAAACAACTTTGGCACATATTGTAGCAAATGAGTTAGGTGTAGGTATAAAAGTAACATCCGGACCTGTACTAGATAAGCCAGGAGATTTAGCAGGGTTACTTACAAATTTAGATGATAGGGATGTGCTGTTTATAGATGAGATCCATCGTTTAAGTCCTATAGTAGAAGAGTATTTGTATTCTGCCATGGAAGATTATAAAATAGACATTATGATTGAAAGTGGTCCAAACGCTAGGACAGTTCAGATTAATCTAAATCCATTCACCTTAGTTGGAGCAACAACGAGATCGGGATTGTTAACCTCTCCGATGAGAGCCCGTTTTGGAATACAATCCAGATTACAATACTACACAACAGAATTATTAGCCTCTATAATAGAAAGAAGTGCTTTTATCTTAAAAGTACCGATTAATTTAGAAGCTGCTATTGAAATTGCAGGGAGGAGTAGAGGAACTCCTAGAATTGCGAATGCATTATTGCGTAGAGTACGTGATTTTGCCCAGATAAAAGGAAATGGACGAATTGATATAGAAATTGCAAAATATGCTCTAAAGGCGCTAAATGTTGATGCACATGGCTTAGATGAAATGGATAATAAAATTTTGACTACGCTAATAGATAAATTCAAAGGAGGTCCTGTCGGGATTACCACTTTGGCAACAGCAGTTAGTGAAAGTGCAGAAACTATAGAAGAGGTATATGAACCTTTTCTGATTCAACAAGGGTTTATAATGAGGACCCCTAGAGGGAGAGAAGTTACAGAATTAGCGTATAAGCATCTTGGGAAAACTAAAGGAGGTATTCAGGGAGGATTGTTTTAGACGTCAGTATGCATGTGAGCTAGTTCAGATTATTACAGAAAATTAGGAAACAGATGAAGTATAATGTCCTTGGAGAAGTATCTTTTCTCGAGCTGATAAAGAATGCTAGAAATATCCTGCTAAATCCATTGCCTTTTCATAGACGTAATTTTGCTAAACATGGAGATGTATTTAGAGTCCATTTAGGAGGTGGAAAAAAAGTACTTTTTACCAGAGATCCGAATATGGCACGTCACATGCTTCAAAAGCAACATAGGAAATATCACAAATCATCACTGCAAACTAAAGATTTAGCTAAGTATATAGGAGAAGGGCTTTTGACATCAAATGGGGAGAAATGGCTACAACAACGACGACTCATTCAGCCAGCTTTTCATAGGAAAAAACTAAAGATTTTGGTGGATACGATGCGGGACGTTATAGAAAGTAGCGTTATGTCTTTTCCGAAAAATAAAGAAATAGATGTATTGCCATTGATGAGTGATCTGGCATTTGAAGTAGTAGCAAAATCTTTGTTTGGATACGAGGATCCGGATACCATTTCACGATTGCAATATATAACGGAAAAAGCTCAACATACACTGATAAAAGAGGTACGGCAACCATACAAAAAATGGTGGTTTTATTTGACAGGAGTAACACAAAGAACATTGCGTTTGACAAAGGATGCTAGGAAATTGCTAGAAAAGATTATTCAAGATAGAAGAGCTTCCGGAGAAAAAAAAGATGATTTATTAGGGATGTTGCTGGAGTCGAGGTATGACAATGGGAACGCTATGAGTATGGATCAGCTAATTGATGAAATTTTGATTCTGTTTGTCGCAGGGCATGAAACTACGGCCAATGCCTTGGCATTTTCACTTTTTCTGTTAGCTAAAGACCAGAAAATACAACAAAAAGTATTTGAAGAGGTGAGTAAGGTCGATCCAAAAGGTGCAATTTTTGAAAGCCTGAATGAACTATCTTATACCAGGCAGTGTATTGAAGAAACGATGCGACTGTACCCCCCAGCGTATTTTTCAGATAGAGTGTCAATAGCAGATGATACATTCGAAGGAATGGAGCTCCCGGCAGGAACTCAGGTTTTGATTTCATTTTATGAAATTCATAGGAATTCGCAATTTTGGGAACAAGCAGAAATCTTTAATCCAGATCGCTTTGATCCAGTAGCTAAAAAAGACTTTTCTAATTGTTATTTTCCTTTTGGTTCCGGTCCGAGAATGTGTATCGGAAATAATTTTGCGATGTATGAAATGGTAATTGCTTTATCCTCGATTGTTAGAAGTTATAAAATAACAACTAATGAAACTAGTATTGAAGTAACTCCATTGATAACGTTGAAGCCTAAAAATGCACGATTGACTTTTGATCAAAGAACGAATTGAAACCTGGGGAAGATAATAATAACGGTGAGTAATAAAGCAAAATATAGTGCCCTGATTAAAGAAGAAGCAAAACGACTTGGTTTTTTATCATGTGGTATTAGCAAAGCCGGTTTTTTAGAGGAAGAAGCACCGCGCCTGGAGAAATGGTTGACTAAAAATATGAATGGAGAAATGTCATATATGGAAAACCATTTTGATAAACGACTCGACCCTACAAAACTGGTAGATGATGCAAAAAGTGTTATCTCTTTATTGCTGAACTATTATCCTTCCGAAACCCAAAAAGATGATACGGCTCCTAAATTATCAAAATATGCATACGGTAGAGATTACCATTTTGTAATTAAAGATAAACTAAAGCAGTTGTATGAATATATAACAGAAACCATAGGGGAGGTTTCCGGAAGAGCATTTGTGGATTCTGCTCCTGTGTTGGATAAGGCATGGGCAGCAAAAAGTGGATTAGGGTGGATTGGGAAAAACAGCAACTTGATCACCAGGAAAGTAGGTTCTTTTTATTTTATAGCTGAGTTGATCATAGACTTGGATCTGGAGTATGATACAATTGTTTCTGATCATTGCGGAACTTGTACGGCCTGTATTGATGCTTGTCCTACTCAGGCAATTGTAGAACCGTATGTGGTTGATGGGAGCAAGTGTATATCGTATTTTACGATAGAATTAAAAGACGAAATACCATCTGGTTTCAAAGGTCAGTTTGATCAATGGATGTTTGGATGTGATGTGTGCCAGGATGTGTGTCCGTGGAATCGCTTTTCAAAACCGCATAATGAACCATTATTTAATCCTAAACCAGAATTGCTGGAGATGACCAAAAAAGATTGGGAAGAGATTACCCAGGAGGTGTTTTCCAAAGTCTTTCAGAAATCGGCAGTAAAAAGAACAAAATTTTCTGGTTTAAAACGAAATATTGACTTTTTAAACTCTTAATGTGTTAAAAAATAATTGGAGACTATTTAGTGAATGAGCTTGAAATTGCTCTTAGCTATAGAGAAAGAGTCGTTTGGAGAGCTTATAGCAACAAAAATGGGGGAGCTCTTCTTTTATACCTTTAAATTTTTCTATCTCAACCAGACTTGTACCTTTGTAACGTACATTTATATCATGATTACAGATGAGTATAGAAAGTAAAAGAAGAGAGGCCTTAGTGTATCACGCTAAACCTACACCAGGAAAAATCAAGGTAGTTCCCACAAAAAAATATGCGACACAAAGAGATTTGTCATTAGCATATTCCCCTGGAGTTGCAGAGCCTTGCTTAGAAATAGAAAAAAACACCTCGAATGTTTATAAATATACAGCAAAAGGAAATTTAGTTGCTGTTATCTCTAATGGAACGGCAGTATTAGGGTTAGGAGATATAGGTCCTGAAGCGTCAAAACCAGTAATGGAAGGAAAAGGGCTGTTATTTAAAATTTTTGCAGATATCGATGTTTTTGATATAGAAGTGGATACTAAAGATGTAGATGCTTTTGTAGAGACCGTAAAAAACATAGCTCCTACATTTGGAGGGATAAATCTTGAGGACATTAAAGCTCCTGAAGCTTTTGAGATAGAAAGAAGGCTCAAAGAAGAACTGGATATTCCGGTAATGCACGATGATCAACACGGAACCGCGATAATCTCTGCGGCAGCATTATTGAATGCCTGTGAATTGGCAGGAAAAGAGATTAGCCAAGTGAAGATAGTGGTAAGCGGAGCAGGAGCAGCAGCCGTTTCCTGTACGAGACTGTATAAAGCATTTGGAGCAAAATCGGAAAATATCGTTATGACCGATAGTAAAGGGGTAATTCGAAAAAGCAGAACAAATCTTACCCCCGAAAAAGCCGAGTTTGCTACAGATAGAGAATTAGATACTTTAGAAGATGCACTAAAAGGAGCTGATGTTTTTATCGGTTTGTCAATGGCTAATCTGGTTTCTCCAGACATGCTTTTGTCAATGGCTGATAATCCAATTGTTTTTGCGATGGCAAATCCTGATCCTGAAATAAACTATAACTTGGCAATAGAGACAAGAGATGATATTATCATGGCTACAGGTCGAAGTGATAACCCTAATCAGGTAAATAACGTTTTAGGATTCCCTTTTATATTTAGAGGTGCATTAGACGTACGGGCAACTGGGATTAATGAAGAAATGAAGATGGCGGCAGTAAAAGCATTGGCAGAACTAGCAAAAGAACCTGTGCCAGAGCAAGTGAATATTGCATATGGAGAAACGCGTCTTAACTTTGGGAAGGATTATATTATTCCCAAACCATTTGATCCTAGGTTAATGAGTAAAGTGCCTCCTGCAGTGGCAAAAGCCGCAATGGAATCAGGAGTTGCGACAGCTCCGATTACAGATTGGAAGAAGTATGAAAATGAGCTGTTAGAGAGAATGGGGAATGATAATAAGTTAGTACGCTTATTGGCTGATAGGGCAAAAACAAATCCTAAAAGAGTTGTGTTTGCAGAAGCAGATCACTTGGATGTTCTGAAAGCAGCCCAAACAGTAAAAGAAGACGGAATAGGGTATCCAATACTTTTGGGAAGAAAAGATGTGATCGCCGAGTTAATGGCTGAGATAGACTTTGATAAAGAAGGAGTAACCATTATCGATCCTAAATCAGATGATGAAATTGAAAGGAAAAATCATTACGCAAAGAAATATTGGGAAGTAAATAGTCGAAAAGGAATTACACTGTTTGATGCCCAGAAATTGATGAGGGAGCGAAACTACTTTGCTGCAATGATGGTTAATGAAGGTGACGCAGATGCTTTGTTATCCGGATATTCCAGAAGTTATCCTACTGTTGTAAAACCGATGCTAGACCTGATAGGGTTGGCAAAAGGAGCTACTAGGATTGCTACCATGAATGTAATGATGACAGCAAAAGGACCTTTGTTTATAAGTGATACTTCGATTAATATAGAGCCATCTGCAGAGGATTTGGCAACCATTGCTCAGATGACAGCAAGAACAGTAGAGATGTTCGGTGTGGATCCGGTAATAGGTATGATCTCATATGCGAATTTTGGGTCGTCTAAACACCCGAATGCTTCTAAGGTTAGAGAAGCGGTAAATTACCTTCACCAGCATCACCCAAATATTGTAGTAGATGGAGAGTTGCAAATGGACTTTGCTCTTAATAGAGAAATGAGAAAAGATAAATTTCCATTCTCTAAGCTTAACGGGAAAAAAGTAAACACATTAGTGTTCCCTAGTTTAGATTCAGCGAATAGTACCTATAAGTTGTTAAAAGAATTAAATGAATCAGAATCGATAGGTCCTATTATGATGGGAATGCGCAAACCGGTCCATATTTTACAATTAGGAGCTAGTGTAGAAGAAATGATAAATATGGCTGCAGTCGCAGTTATTGATGCTCAACAGAAAGAAAAGAAAGAACGAGAAGGCGCATCTTTTGTAACTGCTTAAGAAAGCTTTTCTGGTTTTGGAATGCATTATACAGCTTGGAAAACATGTTGTTTTTCAGGCTGTTTTTTTTAAAATCATTTACTAATATAAATTTAGTACTTTTGATGGTTTAATATCTGAGCATATAATGATCACACATATCAAAGGGCGATTGGTAGAGAAAAATCCTACCGATGTTATTATTGACTGTAATGGAGTAGGATACTTTTTACATATTTCATTACATACTTTCTCATTACTCCCGGAAGGAGAAGTTATTCAGCTGTATACCCACTTACAGGTAAAAGAAGATTCACATACTTTATTTGGCTTTGCTCAGAAGTCCGAACGAGAGATTTTTAGGCTATTGATCTCAGTTTCAGGAATTGGTGCCAGTATTGCAAGAACGATGTTATCCTCTATGGATCCCAATCAAATTAAAGAGGCGATTGCTTCTGGAGATGTAGCAGCGATTCAGTCGATCAAAGGAATTGGAGCAAAAACCGCTCAACGGGTAATTTTGGATTTAAAAGATAAGATTTTAAAAGTTTACGATATTGGAGAAGTTTCTATTCCTCAGAGCAATACTAATGGAGAAGAAGCGTTATCTGCTTTAGAAACCTTAGGTTTTAATCGAAAACTAGCCAAAAAAGTGGTCGATAAAATCTTGAAAGAGTGCCCCACAGAAACAGTTGAAAATATAATAAAGCAAGCCTTAAAAAATTTATAAAAGTTGAAATTATCAAAGTGTTTACAGGTTGATTTTTTAAAAAAAATTATTTGTTTGATTGCACTTTATAGTGGCGTACTATATGGGCAGGAAACTGAAAAAGTAAGAGATTCTACTAGTACGACCTATTCGCTGGGAACAATTGCCTTGCCGGATCCTACTAGTATTATTTCTAAATACGAATACGACCCTGTAACCAACCGATATATTTATAGTCAGAAATTGGGAGAATTTAATGTGAATTACCCTCTTTTTCTGACGCCAAAAGAGTTTGAAGAATTAGTCGCTAAGGAACAACGAAAAGCATATTTTAGAGAAAAAATAGATGCATTTAGCGGGAAAAAGGATGGAAGTGAAGAAAAACGTAAAAATTTACTGCCGGTCTTTTATGTCAAATCAGGTCTTTTTGAATCTATTTTTGGAGGGAATGAAATAGAGGTAATTCCACAAGGTTCTGTAGAAATGGACCTGGGGATGTTATATACAAAACAAGATAATCCGGCTTTTTCTCCACGTAACAGGAGTAATTTTACTTTTGATTTTGATCAGCGAATCAGCCTTAGTCTGATCGGTAAAGTTGGGAAACGGTTACAAATTACTGCCAATTACGATACGGAATCAACGTTTGATTTCCAGAACCAAATCAAACTGGAATATACACCTACAGAAGATGACATCATACGTAGTATTGAAGTAGGTAATGTGAGTATGCCTCTGAATAGTTCTCTTATTCAGGGAGCCCAGAGTTTATTCGGTGTTAAAATGGGACTGCAGTTCGGAAGAACTTCTGTGACCGGTGTTTTTTCAGAGCAACGATCAGAGACAAGATCTGTACAAGTTGAAGGAGGAGGAACTATCGAAGATTTTGAGTTCTTTGCATTAGATTATGATGAAAACAGACACTATTTTTTGAGTCACTATTTTAGAGATAATTATGATCAGGCATTAGAGAATTATCCTTTTATCAATACAAATGTTCAGGTCACTAGAATAGAAGTTTGGGTAACTAACAGAGCGACAAGTGCACAGACGATTACTGGAGCCAGAAATATTGTTGCATTAGAAGACTTGGGAGAATCTCCGGTTGCTGGAAATTTTAATATCCCGGCATCATTGTTTAATACTGGAGCAGGAGCTTTTCCTGATAATGGAAATAATGATTTAGATCCTAGAGCAATTAGTGCGGCAGGACCTGTTACAGAAGCAGTTCGTCAGATATCAACAGTAAAACAGGGATTTATAGGTCCGATCGCTTCCTTTGCAGAAGGGACAGACTATTCTGTTCTGGAGAATGCACGTCAATTAACTCAAAATGAATTTACATTACACCAACAATTAGGGTATATATCCCTAAATCAGCGATTAAATAATGACGAAGTGCTGGCGGTAGCTTTTCAGTTTACTGTAGGGGGTGAGGTTTATCAGGTTGGAGAGTTTGCTAATGATGGAGTAGAAGCGACGATTGGAGAAAACTCAGGAACTGATGTAGAAGCAGGTTCTAGTCAGAATTTGGTAGTGAAAATGCTAAAAAGCTCCATTACTAATGTGGGGCGACCTAACTGGGATTTGATGATGAAAAACATCTATAATACCGGAGCTTACCGATTAGAACAAAATGACTTTAGACTAAATATTTTGTATACCAACCCTTCACCGGTGAACTATATTTCTGAGGTAGAAGGATCTCCATTACCAGCGGATGTAGAACAAACAACCTTGTTGAAGGTGTTTAATATGGATCGACTGAATGTGAATAATGACCCGGTTGTAGGAGGAGACGGTTTCTTTGATTATGTTCCGGGAATTACAGTTGATTCGGAAAATGGGCGAATTCAGTTTACGACTGTGGAGCCATTTGGTAGATATCTCTTTGATAAATTGAGTGGTGGTACAGTAGGAGATTATAACAATCCAACAAGTTATAATCCTAATCAGGCGAAATATGTATTCCGGCAATTGTATACAGAAACCAAAGTGCGAGCAGAACAAGAAGCTGCTGATAAGAATTATTTTCAGTTAAAAGGGCGGTATAAATCTTCAGGGCAAGATGGGATCCCTTTAGGGGCATTTAACGTTCCTCAAGGTTCTGTGACTGTTACAGCAGGAGGAAGAGTATTACAAGAAGGGGTAGATTACACAGTAAATTATCAGTTGGGAAGAGTAACGATTCTGGATGAAGGATTAAAGGCTTCTAATACCCCTATAGAAGTTTCTACAGAAAATAATGCTGTGTTCGGGCAGCAAACCAAAAGATATACAGGATTAAATATAGAACATAAATTCAGTGATGATTTTATTATCGGGGGAACTTATCTTAATCTAAGAGAACGACCGGTAACCCAAAAATCAAGCTATAATTATGAGCCGATTAATAATACAATACTAGGATTTAACCTTAGCTATGCTACAGAAGTTCCGTTTTTGACAAGAATGGTTAATAAGTTGCCTAATATTGATACGGATGTTCCTTCTAATGTGTCAGTGAGAACTGAAGTAGCTAAGTTATTTGCAGGTGCTCCTAAAGGAGCAGATTTTGATGGAAAAGTTACTACTTATATTGATGATTTTGAAGGAGCGCAAACAGCTATTGATGTAAGTTCTCCGTTGTCATGGGAACTATCGAGTACTCCCGTAGGATTTGGAGATACTCAGGGAATTGAAGCAGGATATCGAAGAGCAAAATTATCATGGTATTCTATTGATCCTATTTTTTATAGTAGTGGAAGACCAAGTGGAATTTCTGTAGACGATTTATCGCAAAACGCGACCAGAAGAGTGTATAATGATGAGATTTTTCCGGAAACAGATATTGTATCAGGACAATCATTGGCTCTGTTTACATTAGACCTTAATTATGATCCGTTGACAAGAGGAGCGTATAATTTTAATCCAGAAGTATCTGCATCAGGGAGTGGATTTACCAGCCCACAAGATAATTTCGGTGGGATTATGAGACCATTAACCTCCACGAATTTTGAACAATCTAATGTAGAGTTTATTGAGTTTTGGTTGATGGATCCATTTGCATATGATGATGTAGATAATCCGGGAGGAACGATAGTGTTTAACTTAGGGAATATCAGTGAAGATGTCCTTAAGGATGGGAAAAAGCAATACGAAAATGGATTGCCTAAGATTGCAGATCCTAATTTTACGCCATCGACAGGGACTATCGGACAGGTTCCTGTAAAACAATCACTGATTTACGCATTTGATTCAGAAGGACAGGAACGAGTGGTTCAGGATGCTGGATTTGATGGATTAAACGATGCGCAGGAAGCTATTGCATTTCCAGGATTTGGAACAGAGGATCCGTCTGCGGATAATTATGAGTATTATCTTCAGGGAACCGGAGGGATTTTAGAACGATATAAGAAATATAATGGTACTCAGGGGAATTCCCCAACAGATGTATCAAATGATGATAGAGGGAATACCACATATCCAACGGTAGAGGATATCAACAGAGATAATACGATGAATACCATTGATAGTTATTACGTCTATGAAGTTCCTGTTTTCAAAGGGATGGATGTAGGGAACGATAGTGGTACCGGGTATATATCAGATGTACAGGAAATAGAAACAGAAGCGTTGAACGGAGGAGTGTTAAGAACCCGATGGGTACGATTTAAGATTCCTATTTATGAGCCAACTGATGCTCATAATATAAGTGATTTTCGTTCAATTCGATTTATGAGAATGTTTCTGACCAATTTTACTCAGCCAACGTTATTGCGTTTCGGAACATTAGATTTGGTTAGAGGAGATTATAGACGTTATGTCTTAGAAGGAAACTTTACCAATAACCCTACAGAAGGGATTAATATGTTTGGGCAGTCAGAAGTAGTTGTAACTTCCGTGAGTGAGGAGTTGACCCCTACATATGTAAGCCCTCCGGGAGTGGTTAGAGAAGAGTTGATCAACAATAACTCCACTATTAGAGAAGATGAGCAAGCATTGGCTTTAACAGTTAATAACTTGCGTCCGGAAGATGCGAGAGCAGTATATAAAAACTTTAATGTAGATATGCGTCAGTATGAGAATCTGGAGTTGTTTTTACATGCAGAAAGTCTTCCGAATCAAACATTGAATGATGGAGAGTTTGCTGCATTCGTAAGAATGGGGAATGATTTTACTGATAACTTTTATCAGGTAGAAATACCATTAGAAGTTACAGCGACAGGGGATAGAAGTCAGACAGGGGTTTGGCCGGATGCCAACCGCTTGGAACTTCCATTATCGATTCTTCAAGAAATAAAAGCTCGTGTTTTTGGTTCAGGAGGTCAGTTTGATGTGACACAACTGAATGAGTTTACAGAAGGAGGTTATAGAGTTGGGATTAAAGGAAACCCTAGTCTTGGTAATATCAGAGTATTGATGTTAGGGATAAAGAATAAAAGTAATTCTGCACAATCAGGAACCGTTTGGTTTAATGAAATGCGATTAAGTGACCTGAAAAATGGAGGAGGGATGGCAGTGGTCGGGAATGTCGATGCAAATTTGGCAGATTTTGCTACAGTGAGTGCTTCTGGTAGAATTAGTACTATTGGATTCGGAGGAATAGAGCAAGGGCCTAATGAACGAAGTAGGGAAGACCTAAAGCAATACGATATGACTACTAATGTGAATTTGGGTCAGTTACTGCCTAAAAAATGGGGAATTCAAATACCATTTAACTATAGTAGAGGAGAAGAATTGATAACGCCTCAATACGATCCTTTCTTCGAAGATATTGAATTGCAGACCACATTGGATAATGCGGTAAACGAAACAGAAAGAAAAGCTATAGAACAACGATCTACTGATTATACAAAACGAGAGAGTTTTAATGTGATCGGATTGCGAAAAGAAAGAACCGGAGATTCTAGACCACAGCCTTATGATGTAGAAAACTTCTCTTTTTCTACTTCGTATAATGTTAAAAAACATAGAGATTATGAGATTAAGAGTTCACTGGATCAAAACGTGAGAGTTGGAGCTACTTATGACTTTAGTTTTCAACCAGTAGAAGTGGAACCATTTAAGAAAATGAAGCTGTTAAAGAAAAGTAAGTATTTTGATCTGGTAAAAGATTTTAATGTAAACTTGCTTCCTACTAGTGTTTCTGTAAATACGGATATTAACAGACAATACAATGAGCAGATATTTAGAGATGTTACACTAACTGAGGGGAGTATTGATGTAGAGCCTTTATATCAGCGAAATTTCTTGTTTAACTGGGGATATGGAATAAATTATAATTTGACAAAATCGTTGAATTTTAACTATACGTCGGCTAGTAATAGAATTGTTAGAAACTATATTGATGAAAACAATGTGGTGGATAATACCATAGGAGTGTGGGATGAATTTTTTGATATAGGGGATGCGAACACCTTAAATCAAAAGTTACAGGTCAACTATGAACTTCCTTTCTCTAAGATTCCTGTACTTAAGTTTATTAGAACGACGTATTCCTATACTTCGGATTTTCAATGGACAAAAGGAAGTGAAGTGTTTAGTACATTAGAAAATATTCCAGACTTGGGGAATACCGTTCAAAACTCAGGAGTACATAGTATTAATGGATCCTTGGATATGAATACGTTGTATAAATATGTGGGATTGACCAAGAGAAGAACCAGTAAGAAGCGGAAGTCTAAAAAGAAATCAAAAGCAGTTGCCGGAACACCTCCCGGGACTAAAAACTCGAGAACGAAAAAGAAACCAGGAGGGAGAAAACTAAAAGCCGGAGATAAAGCTTATAATACTTTGGTAGGGTTGCTTACGATGGTCAAGAAAGTAAATGTGAGTTATCAGGAGGATGGAGGAACTATGTTGCCAGGGTATCTGAGGGATCCGGGATTTGTCGGGACACTTAAACCAACCGCTGGTTTTACATTCGGATTCCAGGAAGATGTTAGACAGTTAGCGGCAAGAAAAGGATGGTTAACGATATTTGACAACTTTAATCAGCAATATACAGAGAAACAGGGTAAACAACTTAATGTACAGGCATCTTTGGGGCTTATCAAAGGGTTGAAAATTGATATTTCTGCCAATAGAAATTATCTGGAAACCTATACAGAAAACTATAGAGTAGATGAAGATGATTTAGATTATAATTCGTTAACACCAAATACTTTTGGGAATTATTCTACTTCTGCTTTATTGATTAAAACTGCTTTTAAGAAAAGTGATGCCTTGTCTTCTGAGACTTTTGATAAGTTTAGAGAGAATCGATTGGTCGTAGCAAGAAGACTGGCTAGGGATAGAGGTTTGGATCCTTCTAATGTAGACGATGATGGATTTCCTGTAGGGTACGGTAAAAATAATCAAGCGGTATTGTTGCCTGCCTTTTTAGCAGCTTATACCGGTACGAGTGCAGAATCAATTCAGAAAGGAGCATTTAGAGATGTGCCTATGCCGAACTGGGATTTGAAATATACAGGTTTAATGAAGTTAAAATGGTTTAGAAAGCGTTTCAAAAGATTTTCTGTAGCCCATGGATATAGAGCTAATTACACCATTAATCAATTCCAGACGAATTTGGATTTTAATGAAGAATTGGATCAGGCAGGAAACTTTAAAAACCCAATATTATATGCGAATGTGAATTTGACAGAGCAATTTAGTCCATTGGTGAAGTTTGATTTTGAAACCAAAAGCTATGTGAAACTTTTATTGGAATGGAAAAAAGATAGAGCATTGTCGCTTAACTTTGATAATAATCTATTGACAGATATCCAGGGGAATGAATATATCATAGGGTTAGGATATCGTCTAAAAGATATTTCGTTTGTAACCAGAATTAGTGGTAAGAAACAAGTGATAAAAAGTGATTTGAATTTTAGAGCGGATCTGTCTTTACGTCAAAATGAAACAGTGATCAGGTATTTGGATTTACAAGATACGCAGGTAACTGAAGGACAAGATATATACGGGATCAAGTTTACAGCAGATTATGCACTAAGTAAGAATTTGACAGCTTTGTTCTTCTACGATCATACGTTTTCTACATATTCAGTGTCAACCGCTTTCCCACAAACAACAATTCGTGGAGGTTTCACTTTGCGATATAACTTCGGGAATTAATGATCAAAATGTAGTCGCAAAATGAGGATAATAATGCTTTTGTAACAAATTATCGTTTTTTTTTAGTTGCATTTTTAATTAATTAGTAAAATAAATTTATTTTCGTCATCAAAATAATAACAAATTAAAATATTTTTTCGGATGAATGTTCCTGTAGAATTAAAATACACTAAAGACCACGAGTGGGTTAAAGTAGAAGGCGATATCGCTACTGTTGGGATAACTGATTTTGCACAAGGAGAATTAGGGGATATAGTATATGTAGAAGTAGAGACTGTCGATGAAACACTTGATAAAGATGAAGTGTTTGGAACGGTAGAAGCTGTGAAAACCGTTTCGGATTTATTTATCCCGATAACAGGGGAGATAGTGGAGTTTAATGAAGCGTTAGAAGATGAACCGGAAACTGTAAATAACGATCCTTATGGAGAAGGTTGGATGGTAAAAATAAAAGTAAGCAATGCTTCAGAATTAGACGGGTTATTATCTGCAGATGATTATAAAGCACTTATTGGCGCATAAATATATAATTGCGCTGGTGTTTTTATATACTAGCGCAATTACTTGGCTTTCTCTGGCTAAGTTTATCCTTCCTGAGCCAATAAGAGTTGAAGGAAGTGATAAACTAGGGCATTTTTTAGCCTATTTTTTATTCGGTTGCATTTGGTTTTCTCTTTTCTTTTTTTCAGAAAAGTTGTCTAAAACTTTTACATATAGTGTAACCATCGCTTCAGTGATTGGAATAGCGTATGGAGCTCTTATGGAAATTCTTCAGGGAGTATTAACTGATTATCGCTCTCCAGACTGGTATGATATTGCAGCAAACACCACTGGCATTATTCTTGCTGCCTTATTCTTGAATTTAATCAAAAAAAAACTAACTAAATTGAGAACTGAATAGCTGTTTAAAGATCTTTAATTCAGTTGTTTGGTTGTTGTTGTGTAATCAGGAAAACGTTAAAAAAATTAATTTTTGTTTTACATTTTCATGTTTAATTGGAAATTACAAAAGAAATTAGCTATTTTAGCAGTCCTTATAATAATAATGTAATATGGAACCAAAGAAAAACCCTAAAGCAGACTTAAGTAAGAAAAGTGTCTTCTTCTTACAATTAGGTCTTATTTTAGTTCTTTTACTTACTTGGAGAGGTATAGAATGGAAATCTTATAAAGATGATAATATCGATATTGGTCAGGTTAACCTTGATGAATTAGAGGAAGAGGATGTTCCAATTACTCAAAACCTTAATACGCCTCCACCTCCACCACCTCCACCACCAGCTCCGGAGATTATCGACGTAGTTGAAGATGAAGAAGAAGTAGAAGAGACAATTATCGAATCTACAGAGACTAATCAGGAAGAAGAGATTGTCGAAGTAGAAGAGGTAGAAGATGTTGAAGAAGAAGAAGAGATTGCTGATGTACCTTTTGCTGTAATTGAAAATGTACCAGTTTTTCCAGGATGTGAAAAAGCAGGTGGAAATGCAGCAAAGAAACAATGTATGAGTGATAAGGTTAAGAAATTTATTAACCGTAAGTTTAATACAGAATTAGGAAGTGAACTTGGACTTAGTGGAATCAATAGAATTTTTGTTCGATTTAAAATTGACAAAAAAGGAAATATTGTAGGAGTTCAGGCAAGGGGACCACACCCAAAACTAGAAAAAGAGGCACAACGTGTCGTGAAGCTACTTCCTAAAATGACTCCAGGAAAACAAAGAGGAAAAGCAGTTGGGGTATTGTACTCTCTGCCAATTGTATTCCAGGTGCAAGACTAAGAAGATTAATATTTAATATATAGAAAAGCCTTCCTTATTTGGGAAGGCTTTTTTGTTACGGTAATTTTTTAAATATATAGGGTTCTGAATCAGGATAGATGCAGAACCCTTTTGGTATGCTTGTTGATTTAATTTTAGTTGTAACGTTAAAATTAAATATTATGAGTAACAAGCACGATGCTAATGTACGAAAAAGTACATTTCTGAATTTTCAAATTGGGCTTATAGCAAGTCTTTTATTTGTGTATGTAATGTTTGAGGTTTATACAGCTAAACCTGTGATAAAAGAGCGAGTTGACTATGGGGATCTTTACGAAGAAACGGTGTTTACTATGGGAGATATCATTGTAGAGAAAGTTCCTGTAAAGAAAGTAGAAGTCAGGTCAAAACCGCAGAAAGTGGTAGATGTGTCTAAGGCTAAAGTAATAGATGATGATACCGCTAAAGAAATTGAGGAGTATGTAAATAAAGCTCCTGTAGAAGAAGAAGTGAAACCTGGGGATATTGTCGAAATACCAGAAGAGCCCGTAATTGAGAAAGTTCCGTTTTCAGCTGTTGAATTTGCCCCAGTGTATCCCGGGTGTGAAATACTCGTTACCAATGAAGAAAGAGCTGCTTGTTTTTCTGAAAAAATCAGTAAACTGGTGTCTAGAAAGTTTAATGGAGATTTGGGAGAGAAGTATGGATTGTCTGGAATTCAGAAAATTTATGTGCAATTTGAGGTAGGAGCCGATGGAGAAATTCGCAATATAAAAGCGAGAGCGCCTCATAAAGCCTTGGCTGAAGAAGCAAAAAGAGTGGCTGGGCTATTGCCTAAGATGAAACCAGGAATGCAGCGAGATATTCCTGTTAAGGTGGTGTACAATCTTCCGATTACCTTTAGAGTTCAGGATTGAGACACTGTTGAAAAAAAGAAGAAAGAGCCTCGTTTGTGAGGCTCTTTTGTTATAATTGCTTTTGAGTTAAACTACTATAAATGGTTTCTCTGAATTTTTCTGAAGAGATGAAGCCGTTTCCATATCCCAAGATGTCATACTTCTCAGTTAGTATGGAATTACTAATGATGTCTTTTTTCGGAACTCCATTTTTTATTTCGTTTTCAATGGAAGAGGTGATTGTTTCTAACATATTTAGGTAGGATTTGAGATCATTTTGAGATGCAATTTTTCCATGCCCGGGGATGATATGAGTGTCTTCATTACTAATGAAGATGCCTTTTTGAACAGCTTCAATGTATCCTTTAATATTTCCCCCTGCCGTAAGATCTATATAGGGGTATCTGCCGTTAAAAAATGTATCTCCCATATGTAGTACGTTTCCTTGATTAAAATACACTAAGGCGTCTCCGTCAGTATGAGCATTGTGTACATGAAATACTTGAATGTCTTCATTGTCAAAATACAATTGTAAACCTTCATCAAATGTGATTACAGGAAGAGATGAAGTGGTGGGGCTGTTTGTTTTCTTTTGATTGTTTTTCATTCTTTTTCGAACATTTGCATGTGCAAAAATAGTGGCGCCCTGTTTGGTCATATTTGCATTTCCTCCGGTATGGTCTCTGTGGTAGTGTGTATTGATAACCATTGTTACTGTTTGATCACTTATGGTACTGAGCCGGGATAGGATTTTATCTGATAGTCTGGCGAATTGATCGTCTATAATAAAAAGACCTTTTTCATTTTTGAAAACACCTATGTTTCCCCCTTGTCCGGTAAGTAGATATATGTTATCAGTTATCGGAGTGATATCAATAGTGATTTCTTTTTTTTGAGCCGTGAGTATAGAAGAAAAAATAAAAAGAGGTAAAAGGAATATTGTTTTCATGAATGTTGTTTTGAAATTGGTCGAAATCAGTGGTGAATCATTACTGATCACTGTCTTTAGAGGTGAAATTAGAAATGTTATTGTGTCAAAAATTGAAGGTTTCTTGTTTGGTTTTAAGTGCTTTGGTGTTAAAAGTTGGATTATAAGTAGTTATAAGTTGTCTAAAAAGCATTTTAGGTATATCTTTGCACAACTTTTTAAAAAGATAGTCAGAAAACGTGCAAGATTTGAGTATTGATTCCGTAAATATTTCTAAAACATCCATTATTCAGGATTTTAAAGAAATTACTAAAATGCGATTAGCATTAAGTGTTGTTTTTTCTTCTGTCGCTGGGTATCTTTTGGGAGTAGAAACAATCTCTTGGTCTACATTAGTGCTGTTAGCTATAGGAGGATATTTAATGGTAGGAGCATCGAATGCTTTTAATCAGATAATTGAACGCGATTTAGATCAGTTGATGGATCGAACCAAGAATCGTCCGATCCCTTCTGGTAGAATGTCTATCAATACAGCATTTATTATTGCGAGTATCTTTACGATTTTAGGGCTTACAGTTTTGTATATAATAAATCCTAAGACAGCGATGTTTGGAGCGATCTCCATATTTGTTTATGTGAGTTTGTATACACCGCTAAAAACCAAAACACCTTTGGCTGTATTTGTAGGGGCAATACCTGGTGCAATTCCCTTTATGTTAGGGTGGGTGGCAGCTACAAATGATTTTGGGATTGAGCCGGGGACGCTGTTTATGATTCAGTTTTTTTGGCAGTTTCCACATTTTTGGGCTATAGGTTGGTTTTTATTTGACGATTATAAAAAGGGAGGTTTTTTTATGCTTCCTACCGGAAAGAGAAATAAGGCAACGGCTACTCAGGTAGTGATGTATACTGTGTGGACCATAGCTACATCTTTGATTCCGGTATTTGGAGTAACAGGAAGTCTGTATATAACACCTGTTTCAGGAATTCTGGTGTTTTTATCAGGGTTATTCTTGTTGAAATACGCAATACGATTATATAAAAATAAAGATACAAAAAGTGCTAGGCAGCTGATGCTGGTTAGTGTTTCTTATATAACATTACTACAGATAATCTACGTAGCAGATAAATATATTCGAATATGGATTTAACACAAGGTACGGTAGCTGAAAAAACAGCTAGAGCCAAAAAGACGATGATGTGGTTTGCAATGGCAAGTATGGTGATGACTTTTGCAGGGTTAACCAGTGCTTATGTGGTGAGTAAAAACAGAAAAGACTGGTTGTCAGACTTGGAGTTTCCTGTTGCTTTTGTGGTTAGTGTGCTGGTTATTGTAGCAAGTAGTATCACATTGTTTTTAGTAAAAAAAGCAATTTTGAATAATAATAGGAAGTTGGCAACAAGCTTGTTGATCGTAACACTAGCTCTTTCCATACTTTTTATTTTTTTACAATTCAGAGGGTTTGATCAGATTATTTCGCAAGGGTATTTCTTTACCGGAAGTGAATCAACTGTAATGACTTCTTTCATTTATGCAATTGTAGTAACGCATTTAGCACACGTAATAGGCGGTGTTATAGTGCTTTTAGTGCTAATTTATAATCATTTTAAACAAAGATATAAAACAGGGCAAACCCTTGGTTTAGAACTGGGTGCTATGTATTGGCATTTCGTAGATTTTTTATGGGTCTACCTCTTTTTGTTTTTATATTTCGTGAGATGATAAAATTGATTATTTTTGTAGAAATTTTAACAATACCAAATACTTTTTATGGAGACAACTGTTATTAAAACAGGTACAGAAGGTAAAGTCTGGGGAGGTAATAATAAGCCACTCAACGCGAGTTATGGTAAGATGATGATGTGGTTTTTTATCCTGTCAGATGCCCTTACTTTTTCAGGTTTTCTTGCAGCTTATGGTTTCTCAAGATATAAATTTATAGACTCTTGGCCTATAGCAGATGAAGTGTTCAATCACTTTCCGTTTTTACATGGGGTAGATGCTCCGATGTATTATGTAGCATTAATGACTTTTATTCTGATTTTTTCATCGGTAACGATGGTATTGGCAGTGGATGCCGGACATCAGCTTAAGAAAAATAAGGTTATTATCTACATGTTTTTGACCATCATAGGAGGATTTATCTTCGTAGGGTCGCAAGCCTGGGAATGGAAAAACTTTATAAAAGGTGAATATGGTGCTGTAGAGACAGCAGGAGGAAACATCCTTCAGTTTGTAGCGCCTGTTACATTAGAAGACGGTACAAAAAAGTTTCATAGAGTTGCCTTAAAAGATATTGCTGTAGTAAATACGCATAACGAAAGAGCACAACATCAGAGAAAAAACGGAATTTGGTACGATAAAGAAGGAGCACTTCCTTCGTTTACTGTTGCAGAGATAGCTGAAGGTTTTAAAGGGAATAAAGATCTTTATATCCGAACGCAGGAATTAGTACCGGATATTCAGGCGCTTAAGGCTTCTGGAAACCCTAAGGATATAGCGTTGGCGAATCGATTGGAAAAACAATTGGCGAACCCTACAGAAAGAGGGCATAAAGCAATTTATAAAAGAGAATTCTCTTTAGAAAGAATGAATACTGCTACAGGAGTAGTAGAAGGAGCAAATCTTCGTCATAATGAATATGGTGTTCCATTGTTTGCTGATTTCTTTTTCTTTATTACAGGATTCCACGGATTCCACGTATTTTCTGGAGTTATCATTAACATTATTATCTTCATAAACGTGATTCTTGGGACTTATGAAAGAAGAAAGAGTTATGAAATGGTTGAAAAAGTTGGATTGTATTGGCACTTCGTCGATTTAGTATGGGTGTTTGTATTTACATTCTTTTACTTGGTTTAATAAAAAAAAATAAGAAACAATGGCACACGGTACAGGACATCACGAATCAAATACAAAAAGAATCTGGAATGTATTTTATATACTTTCTGCGATTACCATAGTAGAAGTATTCTTTGGTATATGGAAACCGGCATTCATGCTTGATACATATCTGATCAGTATGAAATTATTAAACTGGTTCTTTATTATCCTTACAATATGGAAAGCATATCTGATTACATGGGCATTTATGCACATGGAAGGAGAAACAAAAGGATTGAGAAGATCAGTAGTTTGGACAGCTGTTTTCCTGATATGTTACCTCGTATTTATTCTTCTTACAGAGGGAGATTATGTATACGAAGTTTTTAAAGGAGGGTACAAAAGCTGGGACTTCTAAAACTTAGCTGATAAGAGTATTAAAAATATATAAAGAGACGGTTTTTTAAACCGTCTTTTTTATTTTTGCATCATATTTACAGGTGATATAAAAAGAGCGAAACCCGCTGTTTATTTACCGGAAATCAATTCGTATAAAATAATGAAAAAATTTGTTGTTCTCGGGGTTCTGTTTGTCTTACCATTAGTCGCATATCTGTTTTTTGCTTCTGGAGTACATAACTTTGCAAAATTACCGATACTGAATGAAAATGTAAGTGATGTGGAAGCGTTCGAAGGACTCACGAATAAGCAAGTAAGTCTAAACGATAAAATTACAATTCTGGGCTTTTTAGGAAAGAATTTACACAATAAGCAAGGGAATGCTTTTAATTTAAATCAAAAGATATATAAAAAAAATCACGGGTTTAAAGATTTTCAATTTGTGATGCTTTTACCTTTTGGAAGTGAAGAAGAGGCTAAGAAGTTATTAGAAGAGTTAGGGAATATAGCAGATGTTTCCGGTTGGAATTTTATGTTTGGTACCGAAGAGAATATCAAAAAGGTGTTTAATAGCCTAAACACGAATCATGCGTTGGATGAAAACCTGGCAACAAACTACGTGTATATTGTAGATAAAAATCGATCTCTTAGAGGAAGAGATGAAGATCCGGAAAAAGGAGAATCAATGGTGTACGGATATCTTGCTAATTCAGTAGCTGATCTGGCGAATGTAATGGTGGATGATGTGAAAGTGATTTTAGCAGAATATCGTTTGGCATTAAAAAAATACAAAGCAGACAGGAAAGAAAAATAAATTGGAATGAAAAAATACTCTTACGTTGGGATATCATTTATAGTATTGATTTTTGGAATTATTTTTATTCCAAAAATTGTTAATAGGATTAAAGGGAATGCTGTTACTAAAAATAATAGAATGAGTGCGGATAATCCGGTGTCAAATGAAAAGCTAGCCTATTTAAAGATTAACGGAGAGGCTAAAAAAGTTCCGGAGTTTGCATTTCTGAATCAGGATAGTTTGATGATTACGAATCACGATTTTAAAGGCAAAGTGTATGTTGTTGATTTTTTCTTTACAAGTTGTCCTACTATTTGCCCGAAAATGAGTAGAAACCTAGTCTATCTCCAGAATAAATTAAAAGAAGAAGAAGGATTTGGAATTGCCTCATTTACTATAGACCCAACTAGAGATACTCCAAAAAAACTTAAACAATATGCGACAGCTTATGGAGTGACTAATCCTGATTGGCATTTCATGACGGGGGATATGGAACAATTGTTTGAGTTAGCGAATAAAGGGTTTAATATTTATGCAGAAGAAAATGAAAATGTCCCAGGAGGATTTGAACACAGCGGTTTTTTTGCTTTAGTCGATCAGGATGGATATTTGCGTTCAAGGTATGACAAAGCCGGAAATCCAATTATTTATTATAGAGGAACCATTGATGTAGAGGAGAAGATGGATGAAAAAGGAGAAGAAGAACAAATTTCTATATTGTTAGCGGATATTAAAAAATTATTGAAAAAGAAGTAAGATGGAAAAAAGTGATGTGTTGGAGAAAAAATATAACAAGTGGATTGTTATTCTTTCAGTAGGTATTCCGCTGGCGGTAGCAGCTTTGTTTGGGGTGAACCTCAGAAAAATGGGGTTTGATGTCGAACCTATGATGTTTCTGCCCCCTATTTATGCAGGAATAAATGGGGTGACAGCTGTGATTTTATGTACCGCATTATGGGCAGTGAAGAATAATAAAATTAAACTACATGAACAGTTGATGAAATTGGCAATAGGGTGTTCAGTGCTTTTTTTACTCATGTATATAGCATATCATATGACAAGTGATTCTACTGTATATGGAGGAGAAGGAGTAATACGCTATGTGTATTATTTTATTTTGATTACACATATTTTATTATCAATCGCAGTTATCCCTTTTGTTTTGATTACCTACGTTAAAGCATTGGCTAATCGTTTTGATAAACATAAAAAAATAGCCAAAATTACATTTCCCATTTGGTTATATGTAGCAATTACGGGGGTGGTTGTGTATTTGATGATTTCTCCTTATTATAATTAATTGGTTATGTTAAGAAAAAAGAGTCTTTGGAGCCTTGTGATACTACTTTTTTTCTTTAGCCTTCCTGTCGATGCACAATGTGCTATGTGTAGAGCGGTGCTGGAAAGTGAGGAAGGACAGAGTACAGCAAAAGGACTGAATAACGGTATACTGTATCTGATGGTGATTCCTTATATTCTTATAGGAGGAATCGGATATGTACTTTATAAAAATAAGAAAAGGAAAAAAGAAGAAAGTTAATTCATGTTTTTCTTTCCTAACATGAACTTGCATTTTTTTGATCTTAAATCCCTGATGAAATGAGAGTAATTGTATAAAAAATAATTAATATTAATTATTTTTTAACATATGACTTGTAACGAATGCGCTCTCTTTTAGTCTTATACTCAATACAAGACTTTAAATAGATCTTGTACATTTATTTCAATGCGATTGGGTATTGAGGTGTAATGGTAGTATAACTCTAATATATCGTTATGATAGAAATTAAAGATTTGCACAAATCTTATAAGATGGGGAGCAATTCTCTTCATGTTTTAAAAGGAATAAATTTTAATGTTCAAGAGGGAGAGTTAGTTGCTATTATGGGATCTTCCGGTTCTGGGAAATCTACATTACTTAATATCATTGGGATGCTGGATGAAGCAGATAGCGGGAGCTATTTTCTTGATAATGTTCCTATAAAAAATCTTAATGAGAAGATTGCGGCAAAATACAGGAATCAATTTTTAGGGTTTATTTTTCAATCATTTAATCTGATTACATATAAAAGTGCATTAGACAATGTGGCGTTGCCATTATACTATCAGGGGGCAAAGAGGAAAGAACGGACAGAAAAAGCGATGCATTATCTCGATAAGGTGGGCTTGGCTGATTGGGCAGGGCACCTCCCCAATGAATTGTCGGGAGGACAAAAACAACGAGTTGCTGTTGCTAGAGCATTAGCATCAGAACCAAAAGTATTATTGGCAGACGAACCTACCGGAGCATTGGATACTAAAACGTCTTATGAGGTAATGGAGTTAATTCAGGGAATTAATGATGAAGGAAAAACAATCTTGATTGTTACTCACGAACCCGATATAGCAGATATGACCAAACGGGTAGTAAATCTGAAAGATGGATTGATCATAGATGATACATTTGTAGAACAAGTAAGAGCTTCTGCCCATGTTTAGTTTAGAGCGTTGGCAGGAAATATTTGATACCATTCGCAAAAATAAATTGCGAACCTTCCTAACAGGGCTTTCAGTAGCATCTGGAATCTTTATTCTGGTAATTTTACTAGGCGTAGGGCAAGGGATGCAAAACGGAATTTCCAGAGAGTTTGAAGATGATGCCTCTAATAGTATTTGGGTATGGACAAATGCTACTTCTGTGGAGTATAAAGGACTTAATCCGGGACGTTTTTTTAGTATGACTAATGAAGATTACTCGGTTATATATGAAAAAAATAAAGAATTAATAGATCAACAATCTCCCAGGGTACGAATTTGGGGAGCACTTGCTTCATATAAAAAAGAATCCGGTAGTTATAGAATAGAAGGAGTTGCGCCAGGTTTTCAAATTATTGAAAACCAAAAAATGGTCTCAGGTCGATTTCTGAATCAAAATGATATTGATCAAAAAGAAAAAGTTACCGTAATAGGACATAAAATTCAAAAAGATTTGTTCAAAAACGGAGAAGACCCTCTCGGAAAGTTTGTAAAGCTCAATAGTATTCTTTTTAAAGTAGTTGGAGTCTATTCTGATAAAGGTGGAGAACGAGAGGAGAATCGCTTTTTCTTGCCATCTACCACTACCCAACAAGTTTTTAATAGGGGACAGTTTATAAATAATCTATCATATACATTAAAGCCTGAAAAGGATTTTAAGACAGCAGTGGAGAAGTCAAAAGCTTTTGTAGCATCTATGACTTCTTACCTGAAGAAAAAACATATCATAGCACCTGAAGATGAACGAGCAATAGGAATCAATAATTCACTCGAAAGGGCAAAGCGATTTTATGATCTGATATTTATGATTAAAGCTTTTTTCTGGTGGGTTGGAGTATGTACGATTATTGCAGGGGTAGTAGGAGTTAGTAATATTATGCTTATCATCGTAAAAGAACGAACTAAAGAAATCGGAATACGAAAAGCTTTAGGAGCATTACCACTTTCGATTATAGGGATGATTTTGCAAGAGGCAATTTTTGTAACCACTTTTGCTGGTTTTTCAGGACTCATAGGAGGATTGCTATTGCTGGAGTTTGTAGGGCCTATGGTAGAAACAGACTTTATATCAAACCCGTCAGTGAATTTTAATATTGCAATATCAACTGTTTTTATCCTTATTCTGGCAGGAGCAATTGCTGGATTTTTCCCGGCTTGGAGAGCCGCCCGTATTAGACCTATTGTAGCACTTAGAGACGAATAATATGTTTAACAGAGATCGATGGAATGAAATATTAGAAGCATTAACAGCAAATTGGTTTAGAACCATTCTTACTGCTTTCGGAGTGTTCTGGGGAATTTTTATTCTGGTTATTCTGCTTGCTGCAGGAAAAGGATTAGAAAATGGAGTTAAGCAAGGCTTCGGAGATATAGCAACCAATACTATGTTTATGTGGACACAAGTAGTGTCTAAGCCTTATAAAGGATTGCCTAAAGGAAGGCGGTATAATTTTAAAATAGGTGATGTCGTATCTATAAAAGATCAGGTTCCTGGATTATTGTATGTTTCTCCAAGAAATCAATTAGGAGGTTTCGGAGGAACAAATAATGTGGTAAGAGGACTTAATACTGGTGCTTTTAATGTATATGGAGACTATCCTGAGATTATAAAACAAGATCCAATTACAATTACCTCAGGGAGATTTATTAACTATGGCGATATTGAAAATAATCGAAAAGTAGCTGTTATTGGTCACGGAGTAGAAAAAGAACTGTTTAAGCCAGGGGAAGTTTCAGTTGGAGACTATATAAAGATCCAGGGAGTGAATTTTATGGTTATTGGCACTTATAAGAAGAAATCAGGAGATGGAGATGGAGAAGAAGGACAAAAAGAAATCTATGTGCCCTTTACTTCCTTTTCTCAGGCATTTAATTATGGAGATAGAGTGGGCTGGATGGCTATCACAGCAACGGATCAGAATTCAATTACGAATTTGAAAAAAGATATTATTGATGTGGTCAAAGTGAATCATACGATTCATCCGGATGACGATAGAGCAGTTGGGAATTTTGACCTTTACGAAGAATTTAGCAAGATCAATGGTCTCTTTGTGGCTTTACGGGGAGTGGCATATTTTGTAGGGATATTAGTATTGCTTTCCGGGATTATTGGGATCAGTAACATTATGCTGATTGTAGTAAAAGAACGAACCAAAGAAATCGGAATACGGAGAGCCATTGGAGCGTCTCCATGGGCGATTCGTGGACAGATACTGCTGGAATCGATGTTTCTTACCATTATATCTGGAATGCTGGGCATTGCTGTATCGACTGGAGTAATTCTAATTATTAATAAAGTGTTGGATGGAATGCCAGCCAATGACGATACCATGTTTGCAAATCCAAGTGTTGATCTCACAGTGGTATTTGTAGCATTGCTAATATTGATTACAAGTGGCTTGCTGGCAGGATTAATTCCTGCTCAGGTAGCTATAAAAACAAAACCTATTGACGCATTAAGAACAGAATAAAATAACATAATCATCAAGTGATAAAATTCATAGGACAATGAAGAAAACCATAACAGTTATTATTTTACTTATTATAGCCATTGTATTTTCAGGATCGTTGTATTGGTTGTATCAAAAGAACCAGGAAGATCCTGTTGTGTATGAAACAGAGCAGGCAACGACAGAAACAATTATAAAAAAGACGGTAGCTACAGGGAATATTGTTCCTAAAGAAGAAGTGTTGATTAAACCAAATATTTCTGGAGTGATCCAAGAAGTGTATATTGAGGCAGGGGATCAAATTAAGTCAGGAGATCTTATTGCTAAAATTCGAGTAATTCCTAATGTATCTACATTGCAAAGTGCTAGAAATGGAGTAGAAACCTCCAAGATCGATTTGACAAATCAGGAAAAAATATACAATCGCCAGAAAGAACTTTTTGATAAAGGTGTGATTTCAGCAAATGAATTTGATGGAATTGATGTCGCTTTTAAACAGGCAAAACAAGCGTATCAGTCTTCTTTACAGAATTACCAGATTGTAAAAACTGGAAGTGCCAGAGGCTTGGGAACGGCTGCGAATACATTAATACGTTCCACAGTAGATGGAATGGTATTAGAAGTACCTGTCAAAGAAGGAAATCAGGTTATTGAAGCAAATAACTTTAATGAAGGAACTACTATTGCAACTATCGCGGATATTGGTAAAATGATATTCGAAGGGAAAGTTGATGAAAGTGAAGTAGGAAGAATAAAAGAAAATTTACCATTAGAGATCACTGTAGGAGCAATTGAAAACAAAAAATTCCAAGCAGTACTAGATTACATAGCACCAAAAGGAAAAGAAGAAAATGGAGCGATCCAATTCGAAATAAAAGGAACGCTAGATAAAAAGGATACTACATTTATTAGAGCAGGATTAAGTGCTAATGCGTCTATCATCTTGGCAAAAGTAGATAGCGTTATGGCTCTAAAAGAAGCATTAATTCAATATGATGTAAAAACACAAAAACCGTATGTAGAAGTAGAAACCGGAGAGCAAAAGTTTGAACATAGAGATGTCGTTTTGGGAATCAGTGATGGAATTAATGTAGAGGTTAAAGAAGGAATTTCAAAAAATGATAAAATAAAAGTTTGGAATCAAATCAAGAAATCAGAGTTTGATAACTAATTTTTACTCAAAATAATGTAACAACATCAGTCAATTACATACAAATAGGCATTATGAAGATTAAAATTTCAATTTTATTATACGTCCTCCTGGGAGTTTGGACTACCGAGGCTCAGCAAAAAAAATGGACATTACAAGAATGTGTAGAATATGCTTTGGAAAATAATATTACCATTAAGCAATCTGCTCTTAGTGTAGAAACTGCAGATATCGATAAGAATGATGCTTTTGCAAATTTTCTGCCTACTGTAAATGCAAGTGCCTCTAATTTTTGGAATACAGGACTTACTACGGATTTTTTGACAGGAACCTTAAAGACACAGACGTCAAGAAACTCAAATTACAGTGTTTCTGTAGGAGTAAATATTTTTAATGGATTAAAAAATATTCGGCAGTTCCAAAGAGCAAAAATGAATCAGTTGCTGAGTCAGTATAACCTGGGGAAATCAAAAGATGATATTGTGTTGTCTGTTGCGAATAGTTACTTGCAGATATTGTTAAATAGAGAATCTCTAAAAGTAATAGAAAAACAACATGAGATCACCCTAGAGAATCTAAAAAGAACAAAAGATCAGGTAGAGGCAGGGGTATTACCACAAGGAGATTTACTGGAAATAGAAGCTACTTCTGCCGATGAAATTACAAGAATAGTACAGGCAGAAAATGCTGTAAAAATAGCAAGAGTAGCTTTAGCACAGATATTGTTGATCAAGGATTATGAAAGTTTTGATATAGCAGAAAAAGATTATTTAGTCCCTACTTCAGAAATTTTAGAAAAACCTGTAGAACAGGTAATAGGAAAAGCAAGAGAAGCTCGGTACGAGGTTCAGATTGCCGAACAAAACCAGTTGCTGGCAGAAAAAGATTTGCAGTTGGCAAGAAGTGATTATTATCCGACCTTGAATGGTTCTTTTTCATATGGTACAAGGGAATCAGGAGCTAAGGTTCCGGTACAGGTATTAGATCCAGATAATCCATTGAGAACAATGCCGGTAGGAGTTGTTCCAAGTACAGGAGAAGTAGTAACGACGCAAAAACCAAACCTGTTGACACAAGAACAAAATCCATTACCGTTTTTCGATCAATTATCTAATAATGACGGAATTTCGTATGGATTAAGTCTTAACGTTCCTATATTTAATGGGTTTTCTGTGAGAAATAATGTGAAAAGGAGAAAGGTAGCTGTAAAAGAGGCCGCTTTTAGATTAGAACAGGCTAAACTGGATTTGGATAGTAATGTATATCAGGCGTATTTGGATGCCAGAGGAACAGCAGAGGCTTATGAAGCATCAGAAGTTGCTGTAAAAGCACAAGAAAGAGCCTATGAATATGCAAAAGACAGGTATGATGTAGGACTTACCAATGCATTTGACTTTAGCCAGTCAAAATTTAGATTGGAAGATGCCCAGAGTAAAGCCGTAAGAGCTAAGTTTGATTATATTTTTAAATTAAAGGTATTAGAGCTGTATTTTGGTGTGAAGGTAGCTGATATAAAACTTTGATCAATAATTCTTTAATAGCGATATAAGAGACGTAATTTACAAAACAAAAGAGCTATGAGTAGAAAGACTATTATATTTATTTCGGTGTTAATTATTATCCTGATAGGCGGACTTGTCTATGGAAAAAAAGCAGGATGGTTCGGTAAAAATGGGAACTATAAGGAAGTAGAAATAACCAAGATAGAGAAAATTGATATTGTTGAGACGGTGGCGGCTACAGGGAAAATTCAACCTGAAGTAGAAGTGAAATTGTCATCAGAAGTATCCGGAGAGATTATCGAATTGCCTATCAAAGAAGGACAACAAGTTAAAAAGGGAGACTTGCTGGTTCGGATTAACCCGGATATTATCCAGTCAGGTCTAAACCGATCTCAAGCTTCTCTACAAAATGTAAAAGCTAACTTAAGACAAACGGAGGCAAGCCTGAAGGAGGCAAAATATAATTATGATCGAAATAAAGCGCTTTTTGAAAAAGGAGTGATTTCTAAATCAGAATGGGATAGAGTGGTTTCTGCTTATGAAGTTGCTGAGGCGACTAAGCAATCTGCATTTTATAATGTAAGAAGTGCTCAGGCTACAGTAAATGAAGCAAAAGATAATTTGAATAGAACAACTATTTATGCTCCTATGTCTGGTACAGTCTCTAAGCTTAATGTAGAACTAGGGGAACGTGTGGTAGGAACTCAGCAAATGGCTGGTACTGAGATTATGAGGATTGCAGATCTTAATAACATGGAAGTAGAGGTGGATGTGAATGAGAATGATATTGTAAAAATTTCTGTTGGAGATTCTACAGAGGTAGAAGTAGATGCATATCTGAAAAAACAGTTTAAAGGATTGGTTACAGAGATTGCAAATTCAGCCGAAAACGCCTTGAGTTCAGACCAGGTTACTAACTTTAAGGTAAAAGTTCGAATTCTGGAAAAATCATATAAAGATTTATTGGAAGGAAAACCAGCACATTATTCTCCGTTCAGACCAGGGATGACTGCTACAGTAGATGTTATTACTAATAAAAGAGAATCGATTGTTGGAGTACCTATTAGTGCCATTGTTATAAAAAACGATACTTCTTCTACAAGAAAAAAGGTTGTCAAGGAAAGCAAAGTTGACGAGGATCAGAAATTTGAGTGTGTCTTTGTTAAAAAAGGAGAAAAAGCGACATTACGCGTAATAGAAACGGGCATTCAGGATAATAGCAATATAGAGATTCTAAAAGGGTTATCAGAAGGTGAGGAGGTGATTACAGGACCATATAATGTAGTGACTAAGACATTAAAGACAGGAGATAAGGTGCAGGCGAAGAAAAAGGGAAAAGAATCTGAAGATTAAAAAATGAAGATTTGATTATAAGGCTGTATATTTGCCTAAATTTTTAGGGAATATGGCCTATATCCTATGTATTGAAACATCGACGACCAACTGCTCCGTTGCAATTGCAAAAGATCATCAGATTGTAGCTGTTAAGGAAGATTACAGCAACCAATACTCTCATGCAGAGCGATTGCATCTATTTATAGAAGATGTAATCGCAACAGCATCTATTTCTATAAATGCTCTTGATGCAATTGCAGTCAGTAAAGGTCCAGGGTCTTATACCGGCCTTCGAATAGGAGTATCTGCTGCAAAAGGATTAGCATATGCTTTAAATATTCCTATGATTTCTATTCCTACCCTCACATCACTTGCTAAACAGGTACAAGCTAATGAAGGTTATGTCGTTCCTATGCTAGATGCCAGACGTATGGAAGTGTATTCAGCAGTGTTTTCTGGTGTTTCTTATGAAGAAGTAAGAACTACAAAGGCTGAAATATTAACTACAGATTCATTTGTATCCTTTTTAGAGGAGGAGAATCAGGTAGTGTTTATTGGTAATGGTGTAGCTAAATTCAAAGATATCTGTACAGCATCCAATGCAACTTTTATCTGTGATAAACTTCCTTCTGCAAGAGAAATGTGTCAATTAGCCTATGATAAATATAAAGCAAAAGACTTTGAAGATGTTGCTTACTTCGAACCGTACTATTTAAAAGATTTTGTAGCAGGTTAATTAATTGCTTTTATTGACGATCAGACTTCGATTAGAAGAGTCTTCACTGTTTTTTAATGCATTATACTTAGCTACAAACTGAATTAAGTCTTCTTCTTTTTTTAGCTTAATCTTTTCTGACTTCATGTATTTTTTCAAGGCATCTCCATGGTCTTCTAAAGTTGCTAAAATTTCGGATTTATCAAGCGATAGCTCCATGATGACTCCGTTTTCTTCCAGATAATAAGTCCTGATAGTTTTGAGCCTTCCAGGTTCTGGAGTAGAGGTCATAATTCTGGAAGCGCTTTCAGGTTCTGTTATTTTAAGCGTAAATTTCTTATAAATACTATAATTTTCATTCATTTGAACTAAAACATAATATCCTTTTCTTTCTAATCCTCTTTGATTTACAAAATCACAATAGTAAAAATAATCCCCGTCTATTCGGGCATGAACTGTAGGAGATTTTGTTACGTGATATAGTTCGTCCTGAGATTTATATTCTAAAATATCCAGATAGATATTATATCGCAATTTGGTGTCAAAAGTACCGGATTTTTCATGTATAACACTTGCATCTTTAAAACTAGAGCTGGTAAAGATTGATCCGTTATAATCATCAAACATGGTTACTCTTTCGGAGGGCTCAACTAGGGATTTGGGGAGCTGTGCGAGGACAACTGTGGAGGTGAAAAAAAGTAGATAGGGTAGAAATTTTATCATAACACATTCAATTTAAGGTCTTTGAATATAATGAAATAATCTGTAAAATACAAAAAACACGTACTTTCTTTATGTGTTTTTCACCCAAGAAAGACGTGTTTTTCGAAAAAAAGATGTAAATACAATCGTTCGATATTTGTTAATTATCCCTTTTTTATTGTATTGTAGAAAGCGATTAGTTGAACCAAGTCATCTTCTTTTTTAAACTTTAATTTTTCTTTTTTAATAAAGCTTTTTAATGCGTCTCTGTGTTTATAAGGAAAGGCAGAAACGACCTTGCTTTTATGTTGAATAACCTCTTTTACTTCATCATTGATTTCAAGAAAATAGTTTTTGATGTTTTTAAATTTTGCTGGGCTGGCAGGATGATATGATGTCTTTGCTTTTGTAGCAGGGATGTATTCTTTTGATAATTTATAAAATACAGGGGTTTCAGGTTCTTTTATTAAGAAACCTTCTGAGTTGTTATTAGCAATCGTTGTGAATTGTTTTAAATGGTATTCTTTGTCATTTAGAATGACAATAATATTCGGGTTCTTTATTAGGTTGCTAACGTCCTCTCCAGTGTTTTCTTTTTTAACTTCTATTTCATCAGAATAGGCATTATATCTTAAAAAAGCTTTAATCTTTTGTCCAGAGATTTTATGAAAAATAGTTCCTATTTGAAAATCATTTGATTCATAAGGAGATCCTTGCACATTCTTTAAATTTACATCTTTTAAGTTTTTTAATGTTACATAATGATGAGAAATCATATCAAGTAATGTTCTGGTTCGAGTAGCTGTGTCTTGTGAAATCCCATTAAAACTTATTGATAAAAATAGGGATAAAAGTAATATGTTTTTTTTCATGTTTTTAATTGTTTGATAAGCAGAAATATAGTGATTTTTTGCTAATTGTTGTTTTCGATCAGGGAAACAGCTTCGTCTACACTCTCTACGGGTAATTTACAGGTGTTTTGTACACATACGAAAATAAAAGTATCTTCTCCTATATACCGGTCTTTTAAAAGAGGCATATCAGATGGAGAATCAGAAACAGCTAATAACTTATTAGGAATATAATGACGATTCAATACAGGGAGCTTATTTGATGCTTGTGGACCTGATATGACAACTTCGTAAAAGTCGTATGTGTAATTCAGCATTACATCTAGCCAATTGGAATATCCAGAAGGGTATTCTTCTATTTTTGGTAAGATTGTCTGAATCATTTTGGTACTGATTACATTGTATTTTTTTTGATCTAAATAATGAGATAGTAAAAACAAATTCTTAGCCATAATGGAATTAGAACTTGGGATTACATTGTCTGTGTAGTCAATAGTTCTGGAGATTAGTTTTGGGTCTTTGTCAGACGTAAAATAAAATAATGTTGTTTCCGCATCATAAAAATGGGTCAGAGTATATTCAGCCAGTTTTTGAGATGTAAAGAGCCATTCGTTTTCTGCGGTTATTTGATATAATTGAATATATGCTTCGATAACTGAGGCGTAATCTTCTAAGTATCCGTTAATAGAACTAACCCCATTTTTGTAATTATGGAATAGAGAAAAATCTTTTTTTAGTAAGTGTTTTTTTATGAAGTTCGCATTTTTGACAGCAGCATCCAAAAACTTTTTTTCACCAAAAACACGGTAAGCATCCACATATCCTTTAATCATTAAAGCATTCCATGAGGTAAGTGTCTTGTCATCCAGACGAGGTCTTTTGCGTTTGTTTCGATAGGAGAGAAGAAGGCTTTTCCATTGCAAAACAGCTTGGTCGAGTTCTTGTATACTCATGTTTTGTTGTTGAGCAAACAAGGAATCATTTTCATTTTTGATCAGGACATATTTATTCTCTTCCCAGATTCCATAGGAGTTAATGTTATAGTACTTGGCAAAAATATCATACTCTTCTTTTAGAAGTGATTTTAGTTCATCTTTCTTCCATACATAGAAAGCCCCTTCTTCTAGTTCTTGCTGGGGAGTCATACTATCTGCATCTAATGAAGAGAAAAAGGCTCCTTCCTCATTTGTAAGTTCGTTTGATACAAATTCTAAGGTTTCATATACCACTGTTTTGTACCAGGAATCTTTAGTTGCCAGATATGCATCTGCATATAGACTTACGAGTTGTGCGTTGTCATAGAGCATTTTTTCAAAATGAGGTACATGCCACTTCTCATCCGTAGAATACCTGGAGAAACCTCCCCCTATATGATCATAGACTCCTCCATATGACATTTTGGAAAGGGTATTTAAGGTATACTTAAGTAGACTGCTGTCTTTTTTTTGGTGTGCATATCTCAATAAAAAATGATAGTTGTTAGGCATCATGAACTTTGGGCTTTTTTTAATCCCTCCCAGTGTATGATCAAATAAAGTGCTCCAGGAATCTACCGCTTTTTGTATAAAGGCTTTATCAAAGGTAGTATCTGTTGTGTTATCAGGGATCAGATCCATTGTTTTTATGCCCTGTTCTAATTTATCAGCATATTCATATAATTTAGCAGGCTCTTTTTGATAAACGTCGACAATCTTTTCCAGAGAAGTGAGCCAGCTTTCTTTGGGGAAATATGTTCCTCCCCATATTGGTCTTCCATCGGGAAGTGCAATTACATTTAGAGGCCATCCCCCGCTTCCTGTCATTAATTGTACTGCTTTCATATAGATTTGATCTATATCCGGGCGTTCTTCCCGGTCGATTTTGATAGCAATAAAGTTTTTATTCATGAGTTCAGCGACCTCTTTGTTTTCAAAACTTTCTTCTTCCATAACGTGGCACCAGTGGCAGGCTGCATATCCTACACTAATAATAATTAATTTGTTTTCTTCCCTGGCTTTGGTTAGTGCTGTATTGTTCCACGGTTTCCAGTTTACGGGGTTGTGCGCATGCTGTAGAAGATAAGGACTAGTTTCGTGTATGAGGTCATTAGTGTATAGCGGTTCTGTTATCGTACTCTTTTTCTGATCAGAGCAATTGCTTAACAGCATAATCAGAAGAATTAAAAAGAGTTTTTCTAGGAGAAGATTGATATTCATATGCCTTGGATGTCATTGATATTGAAATCCTCTAAAATATAAAAAGCATCTCAGACTATGAGATGCTTTTTAAAAAAGAAACAGTATCTTTTTTTATTTTACTTCAAAAGAAATCTTAAGATTTACTCTGAATTCAGTTACTTCATTATCATTAACAACAACACTCTGTTCCGCTACATATGCAGAACGGATGTTTTTAACTGATTTTGCAGCTTGTTTTACTGCTTGTTTGGTAGCATCTTCCCAGCTTTTTTCTGAGTTAGCCAATACTTCAATTACTTTAACAATTGCCATTATTGTCTTTTTTTTATGGTTAATAAACTAGTATACAGTTTCTAAGATACAACATACTGTGCTTTATTAAAAAAAAGGCAAGTGTTCTTTTTAGTATTTAATCGATGTAATGACGAATATGTCGTTTAATTACCCGTTTACAGCTTCGACATGAGATACTTTATCTCGTAACATTTCTTTTAGCATATTCTCAATACCGTTTTTTAGAGTAAAAGTAGAAGAAGGACATCCGCTACACGCCCCCTGAAGAATAACTTTTACAACTTTACTTTCCGGATTGTAAGAATCAAATAAAATATTACCCCCATCGTTTGCGACAGCAGGTTTTATATACTCGTCTATAATACTGATAATATCTTTTGAGGTTTCATCCAGGTTTTCGAAGTTGGTATCTTCTTTTTTCTCAATTTCTTTTTTGGAAATTGTAGCATTAGCAGTGAGTACTTCTTTTCCTTCTTCCAGATAATTTCTAATAAATTCCCGTAACTCCATTGTCACTTCATTCCAATCTGCTACTTCATATTTATTTATAGAAATATAGTTCTCATCTATATATACCTCTTTGACAAACGGGAAATGAAATAAAGCTTGTGCAAGAGGTGATTCACTTGTGTCGTCAATGCTCTTGAATTCATGGCCGGCGACGACTAACTTTTTATTCGCTACGAATTTCATCACTGAAGGATTTGGAGTACTTTCTGCATAGATGGAAACAGGGACTTTTTTCGCTTTCTTTTCTTGTTCTTCTATGATAACTTCCTGACCACTGTTTAAATATTTCTCAATTTGTTTAGCGACTTCATCCTGTATATCGATCCATTCTACGATGTTATATTTTTCAATTGCCACAAAGTTTTGAGCGATGAATACTTTTTTTACAAAGGGGAGATAAAATAACTGTTGTGCTAACGGAGAGTTTTTTGCATGGTCAATGTTTTCAAATTCATGACTTGTATGCTGGGTTAAAAAATAATTAGCTTCAAACTTAACAATATTGGAATTTGATGTAGGTTCTATTGTTACTTCAAAATTCTTTTCCATAATCTAATTTTTTGCAAATTTACTAAAAAGAGCTGCGGTTTTTATATTTATAGGGAATTATGAATTTTAAGATTTATATAACATACTACTTTGCGCTATTTTGACTACTATTGTATTGAAAAAGAATATAATTGGTTTTTAATAGTATCTGTACAGGGGCTGTTTTTTAAGAAAAAGTAAGGACTTAAAATAGAACAGCTAATAGCGTTAGAATTAGTTGTTATTAAAAATTTATATCTTTATCGCGATCACATGATACTTTTTAAAAATAAATAATTTGTAATTGTCTGTTAATCAAAAGTGGTTATGCACTTTTTGTTTATAGATGCCAAAAGAAATATTCTTACATAAAGTTAAAGAAGACACGTCCCAAAATGAATTTTAAAAAAACCTATTTATTTTTTGTATTGCTAGTTTCTCAAGTTGTGATTTCACAAGAGGGATTGCCAGTATATGCGGATTATTTATCAGATAATCTGTATTTAGTACATCCGGCAATGGCAGGAGCAGCAAATGCGAATAAGATACGACTAACAGCCAGAAAGCAATGGTTTGATGTTGATAATGCCCCTAATTTGCAAACAGCCAACTTTAATTTCAGAACCAGTGATAAAGTAGGTTTGGGAGGTACGATTTTTAAAGATGAAAACGGGAGGTTTTCCCAAACCGGTTTTTATGCGACTATGGCATATCATCTTCTTTTTTCTAGAGATAGGACAGACTTGAATATGTTATCTTTTGGTATGAATGCAGGGTTTATCCAATCGAATGTCGATTTGAGAGGACTAGATGATGTAACAAATCCAGATCCGGTAATTCTCGATCGTATTCAGAAAGATGCATATTTTAATGTAGATATAGGAATGTCATACAACTATTTAGAGTGGTATGCGCATTTTACAGTGAAGAATGTATTGCCAACTACCAGAAATATTTTTGATAATAATACGCCGATTAAGGAATCAAATAATCAAAGAAGATATTTGTTTTCTTTAGGTAGGCTTATAAATATAGGGACGCTTTGGGCGGTAGAACCTTCATTTATGTATATGGCGACGGATGAAACAGATGAACGTTCTATTGATATGAACCTAAAAGGGTATCGCAGTTTTGATTTTGGAAAATTATGGGCAGGGATATCATATCGTAGAAGCTTGGATGGTGCTGAGTTTTCTCAGGATGGAGTTTTGGTAGAGAATCAGCAATTACAATATATAACTCCATTTGTTGGGGCTAATTATAAGAAATTTATGTTTGGGTATACATATAGTTATCAAATGAACTCTGTAGTGCTCACCGATGGAGGATTTCATCAACTGACATTAGGATATGATTTTGGTAAGAGAAAAGAACGCTGGAATTGTAATTGTCCGGCAGTAAACTAAATATAAAAAAGGAGGCTTAGAAATAGCCTCCTTTTTTATTGGATTTACCAGGTAAATGATTTTTTAGCCCCCTGCTTTTTTATAGCCTTAATCAAAGCTGTTTCCAAACTTGTCTCTTTTGTGTTTTTATGGTTTTTGATATAAAGCACTCTTTTTTTATTTAGATCCTTAATTTTTTGTTGAATCTCTTTTCTTTCAGAAGCTTTTTTAGTGATATATTGTTTTAATTCTGCGGAAGATTTTTTTCTTAGGTTTTCTGGTAATGCTTCTGATTCAATAGTTTTTAATTCAAAAGCTTCATCTTCTGCGGCATCTACTAAGTCCCAACTTTTGTTTTTGTAGAATCCGGAGCTTTTACTGATTGTTCTGCTTACTGCATTCGCAGCACTATAAGATTGTGCATTTTTATCTTGTTGTCGTTGTAAGTGTTTTTTCTGTGCGCCTTCTGCGCCATAGTATATGTATGTTTCATTCAATTGTTGGTTAAGGCGTAGGATAATATCGTCATATGGAGTAATGATATGAACCGTTTCTCTATTGTGATTTATAGCTGTATATTCTCCGTGTGTAATATTAGCTCCATCTTTCCACATAGAATTAATCCCCTGATTATAATTACCACAAAAAATAGTATTAATTGTAATTCCTTTTTCCAAAGCATCTGTAGCGGCATCTTTATAATGTACAGGACCTTGAGTAAAAGGTTCATTTCCGGCAATAAAAATTAACTTTAAATGATCATCATTTTTTTTCCAATCCAATTGATTAATAGAAGAGGTAATAACTTTTCCACAAAACTCATTTCCTCCATTGGTAGTTAATGAAAAAAGCTCTTTAGAGATCTCGTCTAGATCGGTTGAGAATGGAAGTACTTGTCGGATATACCCTTCTTTGGATGCTAAGTTGTCGTTTCCGTATTCATATAAGGCAATTTCCAAAGCAATAGTATGATGACCACATTTAGCATAAGATAATTCGTTGACAATTTCCCAAAGCTGCGATTTTGCCTGTTCTATGAGACCGTCCATACTATTACTAGTATCTAGTAGTAAAGCCACTTGAATATTCTTGGTATTAGGGTCTGTTTTAGATGTGTGTACAACATGAGTGTTGTCAGAGAATAGTTGGTCATATGTGTTGGACTTAGCATTGCAGGAAAAAAGAAAGCTAATAAATAATATGGTGTATACTGTTTTCATAAGAATCGCTGTTTTTAATTATTAGTATAAATCTATGAGTAACTTTTTTTGATAAAAACAGCAAATGAGTATAGGTGACTTTTTAGTTAGGGAAAATATTCTTTTGTTTAGGGAGTGCATTGTTTGCTTCTTTGAAATCAATAGATATCGCTTGTCAAAGAAATAGGGGATTTTATTTTCTTGTGTAAATAGGTTAAGTTTACCTTGATATCAAATCAAAGAAGATGATGAGAACGTTTACAATACTTTTTTTATTAGTGGTTCCATTACTCACTTTTTCTCAAGAAAAAAAAATAACAATAAGGGGAACTGTTAAGGAGAAGAATACACTCAAGCCTATTCAAGGGGTTGAGGTGAAAACAATTATAGGTAGTGGTACAGAAACAAATGCTTTAGGAGATTTTAGAATACAAGCGGCTATAGGGGACGAACTTATTATCAGTCATGATAGTTTTCATACGGTACGACATGAAATAACAGATGGTCAAAAGATAGAAGTTTTGGTAGAGGAAAGTAGAGAGGGGAGAAAAAGAGAGTTTGAGAGGAAAAAACGAAGCCTGAGTTTTGAAAAAGAAATTAAGGCATCGTTACAACAGATGAAAAAAGATGCAGGAAAAAGCATAGGTCATGCAGAGAAAGCATTGGCAAGTATCGAAGCTGATGACCCTTTAGGGCATGAAAAGAAAGCTCGGTTGTATAAAATTTTAGGAGATGTGTATTTGTATTGGAAGCAAGCAGACTTAGCAGAAGCTAATTACCAGACAAGTTTGGATAATACTTATAGAGATGCTGTTAAGATTAAATTGGGAGAGGCACAATTGGCAAATAAGCAGTATGAAAAAGCGCTACTTACGTTTAATAGTCTGTTATCAACCAGAATAAAAAAAGAAGAGAAAGTAATCTTATATGAGGGAAGAGGAGATGCATATGCTGCCTTAAACAGGTATAAGGAAGCAGAAAAGAGTTACAATCAGGCATTGTCCTTAAGTCGTAGTAAAAAGAAACTAGATGAAAAAGTTATCTTATTGAATGCTAAGTTGGCAGAGATATTGCAAAAACAAGGAGAGTTATCAGCTGCTGCTGGGTATATGGATCAATCAGTGGAGTTAGCAGATCAAAAAGATAAGAAGACGGTGGCGAAACAGCGTGCTATAGCAGCAGATTTTTATAACAAGAGAAATAGCTTCGAAAAAGAGATTGAATTGCGAAAAGAAACCTTGGAAGATATAGAAGAACTGGAAGAAGCTGAACCGACAAATATGCTGGAAGATCAATCCCTATCTCCACAAGTACAGAATTATAAAATAGCCAATGCTCTTGCTTCCCAAAAAGATTATGATGTAGCAATTCCTTATCTGAAAGAAAGTATAAAAGAAGCTGCTTCTAAAAATGACTTAGTAGTGCAGAAAGATGCTACCAGAAAATTAGGGGAGGTATATAGAGAAAAAGGAGATCTAAAAAAAGCATCCGAAGCTTTTAAAGAATATGAAGTTATTATTGATAAGCTGTATATCCTAAAAGAACAGGAGATTTCTCAAGCTGCCCGGTTTAGTAGAGAATTAACTAAAAAAGCCAATCGTATTTCTACCCTGGAAAAAGACAGAGAATTAAGCGAAAGTAAATATAAACTAGCCTTAGCTGCTCAGGAATTATCAAAACAGCGTAGTCTCAGGCAGCAGATAATTATCTATTCTTTAATAGGGCTGACGGTATTGTTATTGTTTATGGGGTATTTGATGTATAGGAATATGAAGCAACAACGTTATGCGAATAATATGCTGGCATTGAAATCACTTCGGTCTCAAATGAATCCTCATTTTATTTTTAATGCATTAAACTCAGTAAACACATTTATAGCAACCAATGATGAGCGGGCGGCGAATCGTTATCTGACAGATTTCTCATTATTGATGCGATCCGTTTTAGAAAACAGTGAGATGGACTTTATTCCTTTGGAAAAAGAAATAGAGTTATTAGAGCTTTATACCCAATTAGAACATTTTAGGTTTCAGGATAAGTTTGATTATACGATTGAAGTGGATCCGTCAATAAAAGTCGGGGATTATAAAATTCCTCCAATGTTATTACAACCTTATGTAGAGAATGCGGTATGGCATGGATTGAGATATAAGCATGAGAAAGGGGTTTTGCAGATCACATTTAAAAAGCTGGATATATCGACAATTGAAATTTCAATTGCTGATGATGGAATAGGAAGAGCAAAATCTAAAGAAATAAAGACACAGCATCAAAAAAAGCAGCAATCCAAAGGAATGAGTAATATCAAACAACGTATTCAGATTCTGAATAAGATGTATAAAAATCGAGTAGGAGTAGCAGTGTCTGATCTGACTGTTGATAAGGGAGGTACTTTGGTTGTGTTGAAATTAAAAAGAGATATATGAGTTTAAAAGCAATCATTACAGATGATGAGGTAAATAGTAGAAAAATTCTTCGTAATTACCTGAATAAATATTGTAAAGGAGTAGAAATTTTAGGAGAAGCTTCCAGTGTTAAAGAAACATTAGAACTCTTGGCGGATGAAGAACCTGATATATTGTTTTTGGATGTAGAAATGCCATACGGAAATGCATTTGACCTATTAGAGCAAGTTCCTGATAGAAAATTTGAAACTGTTTTTGTTACAGCTTATGATCATTATGCTATTGAAGCATTGAATGCACAGGCTACTTATTACTTACTAAAACCAATTGCAATTGATGACTTGATTAAAGCAGTCGAACATGTACAGTTTATAAAAGAAAAAGAGCAGGTATTACAGGATACGGTACTGGTTTCTAAAATGTCGGGAGTAGAAGGGAAAATTACTATTCCGCAGCAAGATGGTTTTGAGGTATTAGATGTATCGGATATAGTGTATTGCCAGGCAGATGATAATTACACAAAGATCTTCTTAAAGCAAGGACAGAAACTAGTCAGTAAGACATTAAAGTTTTTTGAAGATTCTCTGGCACAATTTGGTTTTGCCAGAATTCATAAGAGTTACCTGGTCAATGTGAATATGGTTGTAAAATACAAAAAAGGAAAGGGAGGAAGTGTGATCTTATCTACAGGTAAGGAGTTGATGGTGTCTTCTTCCAAAAAGAAAATGTTGTTAGATTTCTTTAAATAAACTTACAGAACGAGGCTAAAAATCTAAGTAGTCTACGGTATGACGAAAAGAAACTCCTGCTAGTATGTTTTTTAAGGGAGTAATTTCCTTATTTGTATAAAAAGAATGAGTGCCTTTTGTTGTTTGTGATGTTATTAACTGGTGTTTATCAAGGATGTTTTTGGTCTGTTTGGCAACTGCTTCTCCTGAATCAATAACCACAGTTGTTTGGGGTAATAATTCGTTTAGAATTGGGAGTAAATAAGGGTAGTGAGTACATCCGAGAACCAAATGGTCGATATTTTTTTGTACTAGAGGAGTAATATAGGAATTTAGGAGACTACGCATTTCAGGACTGTCGATATCCCCGGATTCTATTAATTCTACTAAACCGGTTCCTACTACTTCAATGACATCTATTTCTTTAGCGTATAGATCCGAAGTTTCATTAAACAGCCTACTGGATAAGGTTCCCTGAGTAGCAAGAACACCTACTTTTTTTGTTCTTGTTTTTAAAGCGGCAGTTTTGATAGCTGGTTCGATACCAATAAATGGAATATCATAAGAATTTCTCAAAACGTCAATAGCATTAGTAGTGGCGGTATTACAGGCTACAATAATTACCTTTGCATTAAGGTTGAGTAGTTTTTCAGTGTTTTTGATGCTGAGAGAAATGATTTCTTCTTTGCTTCGTTTGCCATAAGGAGCATGTTTACTATCAGCCAGATAAATCGTATTTTCATTAGGTAGTACCGAAGCGACTTCTTTCCATATGGAAGTGCCTCCTAAACCTGAATCAAAAATACCGATAACTCCATTGTTCATTGTAGGTGATTTATTGTCAAATTTACAACGTTTATTTATTTCTTTTTAAAAAGAATACGAGTGCATATCAAAAAAAACAGCAGAGCAAAGCTCTGCTGTTTTTTTTGATATTGTGTGTTTATCGGATTAAATACCTAAATCCTTTTTTACGTCTGCCATCAGGTTTTTCCCATCAGCCATAATTACTCCAGTTCCAGTTGTAGAATCTAATACATATTGGAATCCTTGAGCTCTTGCTACTTTTTGGATAGAGGCACGTGCTTTTTCTAAAATAGGCTTCATTAATTCAGCTTCTTTTTTCTGAAGATCCTGTAATGCATTCTGTCTGTAGTCGTTTATACTCTTTTCAGTTGCTTGGATTTCTTGCTGTCTTTTTAAGTTCTCTTCGTCTGTTTTAGTTTCTGCTTCTTGAGAATATTTTTTGATCGTATTTTGAAGCTCTAACACCATATTTCTGATTTCCGCATCATATGTCTTGTTCAATTTTTGAATCTCGCTTTTAGCATTTTTAAAAGAAGGCATTGATTCAACAAGCTCCTGAGATGCTATATGAGCTACTTTGGATTGTGCGTTCATAAATCCTGATGTTCCTAATACTAATGCACAAGCTACTAATAGGGTTCTTAATTGTTTCATTTTCGAGTAATATTAAATGTGTATAAATTTTATATAATAATAGTTTTTAATTGCAGTGTTACTATCAGAGAGAGGAGTTGCTATATACCTCCATCACTTTCTTCTTTTTTACTTTTTGAAGCGTTGATAGAATCTCTCTTTCTGTTTCTGGCTTCTATAAGTTTTGCTCTTCTTTCTTCGAATTCTTTTTTCTTCACTGCTCTTATAGAATCTCTAAGTCTTTTTCTTTCTTCTAATAATTGTTGTCTTTCGGCCTCCTTTTTTGATGCGTTTTTTTGTCTTTGACTTACTTCTTTTTCTTGCTCGACACTTCTTTTTTCGTTTCTTTCCAGTGCCTTTTTCTCTTTTTTGCTATTTAATTGTTTTCTCTTGGAAGTTCTGTTGATACGCAATAATACCTGATCGCTTATGTCATATCTGTCTGCAGAATACAACATAACAGGTTCTGCCGATTTGTCAAATATGAAATCATATCTTTTGTTTTTAGCAATTTCTTGCACAGCAACAAATACTTGATCTTGTACGGGCTGTACCAATCGTTTTTTCTGCAAGAATAAATCTCCGTTTGGTCCAAATCGCTTTTGTTGGTATTCCAGTATTTCCTTTTCTTTAAAAACAATATCTTCTTCGCGTTCTTCTATAAGTTCTTTGGTTAGTAAAACGCGTTCGTTATTTAAGTCCTTTTTCATCTGCTCCACAACTTTTAATTCCGCTTCTATCTCGACTTTCCATTTTTGAACTTTCGTCTCTAGTTCAGCAGAGGCTTCGTTGTATTCGGGAACGTTTTCCAGGATATAATCCATGTCGATGTATCCTATTCTAATTCCTTTTTGAGCATGCGCAGGAGCAATATAAAATAACCAACTTAATACTGTTACTGCTAAAAGAACTCTTTTTTTCATAATGCTGTTTTGTTAATTGAAATAATCATGCCAAAATTAAAACTGTTGCCCTATGATAAAGTGAGTTTCCCATCCGTTTGGTCCTGTATTTGTACCAGGGATAGGGTCTAACCCATAACCGAAATCGATTCCAAGTAATCCAAAGGCAGGCATAAATATACGTAAACCTAGACCAGCAGATCTATTTAATTGGAAAGGATTAAAGTCTCTAAAACTATCGTAAGAAGCTCCTCCTTCTAAAAACCCTAGCATATAAATTGATGCAGATGGTTTTAGTGTAATAGGGTAACGAAGCTCTAACGAATATTTATTGTAAATTGTTGCCCCATCGTCAATTAATTCTGGATTATTTGATCTACTTTGTGGAACCAGGGATTGATTTGGGTATCCTCTAAGACCTATAATTTCTCTGGAATCAAGACTACCTCCTCCGAGACCATCTCCTCCAAGTGCAAATCTTTCAAAAGGAATAACTCCTCGATCACTATTATATGCACCTAGGAATCCGTATTCAGCTCCGGTTCTTAAAACCAATGGTTTTTTTCCGATGTTAAATAAGGATGTGTACCAGTTTCCGTTGAATTTAATCTTGTAGTATTCCAGCCAGTTAAATCTTTCCTGGTCGATCGCTCCAATTTCATCAGTGATTTCCTGAGCTCTTAGCGATCCTGCGGTTGTATTTCTATCTAATTCACTTAGTTCTTCTTCTAGGGCACTTCTCTCATCAGCTAAAGCTTTATAATCAACTCCATCGAATAAAGAGTAAGGAGGTGAGAATTTAAAACTAACATTAAAATCAGAACCTGCAGTAGGGAATATCGGGTTAACAGAAGTGTTGTTTCGATTAATTCCGATGGTGTATGCTAAGTCGTTAGAGTATCCGTTTCCAAAAGTAAATAAACGGGTGTTATAATTTTTTAGATTAAAATGTTGAACACTTAATGCTTGAGAAAGGGTGAAATAATTATCAGGCCAGTTAAGTCGCTTCGCAATACCAATAGTTGCTCCTGTTCTAAGGAATCGTTGATCTTTTGCTACATCTCTTGTTCTGCTGTTAAACAGGTAGTTGATAGAGTGAGAAAAAGAGGTAGATAGCTGATAAGGTCTTTTTCCTCCTAACCAGGGTTCTACAAATGAGATACTGTAAATCTGAAATATTCTACTAGCTTGTGCTCTGATTCTGAAGGTTTGTCCATCACCCATTGGTAATGGGCGATATGCTTTTTTGTTAAAAATATTTCTCATCGAGAAATTGTTAAAGGCCAGACCGAGTGTCCCAACGAACCCTCCTCCTCCAAATCCACCTTGGAGCTCAATTTGACTGGCTCCTCGCTCTACTACAGGATAATTAATGTCAATTGTTCCGGCATTCGGGTCAGCGTTTAAGAATTGCGGATTTAATTGCTCTGCATCGAAAAACCCTAACTGACCAATTTCCCGAATGGTTCTAACTACTAATTCCTTACTGTATCGTTGTCCTGGTTTTGTACGAAGATTTCTGTAGATTACATGATCATTCGTCTTGTCGTTCCCAGAAACAGTTATATGATTAAAATGTACAAGCTTTCCTTCTCTGATTCGAATTTCAAAATCAATAGTATCGTTTTCTATTTTTGTCTCTACAGCATCAATATTAGAGAATAGATATCCATTGTTTTGGTATAAATTCGTAAGGTCATTAGCATCTGGTTTTGTCTGATCTTGTATTTGTTTTTCTAAAAGAACTCCATTGTACACATCTCCTTTCTGGATCACTAATTGCCGGGCTAATTGCTTATCTGTGTATACGCTGTTTCCTAAAAAGGTAATGTCACCGAAGTAGTGCTTGTTTCCTTCTTCAATAGCCAGTGCCAGTGAGACTGTTTCATCTTCATTAACAATTAGGGTGTCAGAAACAATTCTGGCATCACGGTATCCTTTTTCTTTGTATTTGGTAATGATGCTTTCTTTATCTTCCTGATATTTATCTTTTATATATTTCGATCGTTTCCAGAAGCGAAGTGGTTTTTTCTTCTTCGTATTTTTCATGGCAGCCAATACTTTTTTATCAGCTAACTGGGAGTTACCATTAATAACAATATTGTCAATTTTTACTTTCTCCCCTCTGTCTACACGGATTAGCATATTAACTTTATTCGTGTTTGTAGTATCTTTTACGGCAGAAACATTAATGGCAACTTTGGTATTTAGAAACCCTTCTTTTTTGTATTTGTTAGAAATGTAGTTACGTGTATTGGTAATGAGGTTTTCGGTAACTTTTACTCCTTTGGTCAGTCCATTATCTTTAATGAGTTCTTCTCCTTTTCGTTTTTTAACTCCTTCAACGCGAACTTCACTTAATTCGGGAACCTCCTGAATGTGTATTTCAATATCGGCAACTCCATTTTCTACTTTAGTGATATAAAAATTAATATCACTAAATAGTTCAAGGTTCCATAATTTTTTAATGACTTTTCGGATTCTATCTCCGGGTAGATAAATACGTTCCCCTTTTTTTAATCCTGTAAAAGTAACAACGGTACTTTCATTGTAACTACTAATTCCTGTTACTTTGATTTCTCCGAGGATGTACTGTTTTCCATTGGTACCAGGTAAATCTTGTGCTGTAACTGATACTGTGTTTAGTAAAAATGCAAAGATTGCAAAATAAGCAATTGATAATTTTCTTGTCATTCTTTTAACTAAGCTGTTCACTAGTTTTTCCAAATCTTCTTTCTCTTTGTTGATAATTTAATATGGCTTCAAATAAATCATGTTTTTTAAAATCAGGCCATAATATCTCAGTAAAATATAATTCAGCATATGCAATCTGCCATAATAAGAAATTGCTAATACGCTGTTCTCCACTTGTTCGTATTAGTAAATCCACATCAGGTAGATTTTTGGTATACAAATGCTCATTAATGACTGTTTCATTTATGAGATGTGGCGAAAATACATTATTTTTAATTTTAATGCTTATTTCTTGGATAGTTTTTATGATCTCTTCTCTACTTCCATAGCTGAGTGCCAGGGTCAAAGTCATACGGTCGTTAGATTTTGTAGAATCAATAACTTCCAGTAATTCTTTTTTTACTTTGGGCGGGAGGGCATCTAGATTGCCAATGGCATTGAGCTTGATATTGTTTTTTTGAAGGGTTTTAATTTCTTTTTTTAAAGAGCTGACTAAGAGTTTCATTAAGGTTTCCACCTCTAATTTTGGACGATTCCAGTTCTCAGTAGAGAAAGCGTATAGCGTTAGATATTTAACACCAATTTCTGCACTGGCTTCTACAGCTTCTTTTACAGCTTTAGATCCGCTTTTGTGTCCTGCCGTTCTGAATAATCCTTGTTTCTTAGCCCATCTTCCGTTGCCATCCATAATGATGGCTACGTGTTTCGGTATGTTAGAGTTTAGTTGATCTTTTTCTGTCATATGTTAGAATACACACAAGCAAGGAATTCTACCCCAAGTGTATGACAATGTGATGCCTGTAAATACATACCAATCGTTATTATCGGTATTGCCAAAGCTATTTCCATACGCACTGTCGGGATTGCTGCCATCTATATTATCGGTAAAAGTATATCTGGCACCGATTTCTGCTCCAATTACTAAATTACGTCCTAAAGTCTTTTTTATACCTACGACCATTGGAATTGCAAAACTCCATTTGTCTGCGTAGGCAGTGATTCGATTGTTTGCATCTACTGCAGAAGCACCATAATTAAAAGTGGTAATACCTGTATAAAGATAAGGTGTGAACTGAGGTTTATCATTATATAAATACCACTCCCAAAAATTAAACTCCATTCCAGCAGAAATTTCTTTTACAGAATTTGTAAAAGTTAATCCTCTTTGTTTTCTCCTTTGATCTCCTTTGGCATCATCAGCACTTAGTTTAGCATATAGAAACGATGCTCTAAATGCATGTCGCTTGCTTCGGTTCCATTTTCCGATAGCACCAATGGCGAGCTTATTGGGAGAAATATAAGTAGTAGAACCTATATCTCCAATATAATTAGACCCACCAGCCATCAGTCCGATTTCATACGTTTGTGATGTGGCGAATTGCGCGAAAAATAAAACTACTACAAATGATGCTACGTACCTCATAGGTTTTCAAAAGTTTGCAAATATAACAATTAACTTTACTACACAAGAATTTGAGTAAAATAGTATGCTTTTAAAAACAGTTTTTACTCAGAATTATTGTTTAGTTCCTTTTATCTTCTCCCCAGAGCATTTTTTTTCTGAGTGTTTTCAAAAAGTTATTTCCTTCTAGAACAACCATGTTAATCTTGAATGGGGCTTTTTTTATAATTACAGTGGTGTCATTTTTTAATGTGTGAATTCTGGAGTCCAAAGAGACTAAATAAGTGTCTTCTCTTCCAGATGCTTTTAATTTTACTTCTTGGTTATCCGGGATAACCAACGGTCGTACATTGAGATTATGGGGTGAGATAGGGGTTAGTACAATGCTTTCAGTATCAGGAGTGATAACAGGTCCGCCACAGCTTAATGAATAACCGGTCGACCCAGTTGGTGTTGATACAATTAATCCGTCTGCCCAATAAGAATTTAGGTATTCATCATTTAGGCTGGTGTGTACGGTAATCATAGAGGTGGTATTTCGCCTGCTTACAGTTACCTCATTCATTGCGAAATTAAGTACTCCAAATTCATCATTCTTCGGGGAGGTTTCTATTGTTAAGAGACTCCTGGGGGAGATGTAAAACTTTTTATTAAGAATTAATTCAATACTGTCTTTTATTTCTTCTTTTTGGATGGTAGCAAGAAATCCGAGACGTCCTGTGTTTATCCCAGCTATTGGGATGCCAAGGTCTCTTACATAAGTTACCGTTTTTAATATAGTACCATCTCCTCCGATACTAAAAAAGAGATCATATGATTCATCCAGCTCTTCAAAGGTGCTGAAATGAGAATAAGATTTATCAATATCATCATGGAGGTTGATGAGCTCCAGAAATTTCTTTTCGATAACTACCTCTACCTTGTTCCTGTCAAGAGTTTCCAGAAGTTGTTGGATGTATATGCCAGAATTTTCATGATAAAATTGCCCATAAATTCCTATCTTCATTCGAATCAGTTTTTAAAATGTATTGATTATATGTTTAGGTATTTTTCCAAATATTTCGAACGCTCTTTAAGGTTGGTTAAAAAAGCATCTTCCTGATGGTGAGAGGTGATGTTGTAGCTATACCTTCTGAAAGTCTGAACTATGTTGTTCAAGTCACTGTCACTGATTTTTATGGTAATTTGAGCGACATCATTCTCAATCATAGAAATAAAAAGACCTAGTATTTTGGCATTGTTGGACTCAATGATTTGAGAAATTTCACTAAATGAATAATCTTGTACTCCCTTTTCTATTATAAGGATATTGCCCGGCTCATTGAGGAAAGGTGTTTGATTGAATAAATTCATAATGTCACTGAGTTCCAGGTATCCCAGATATGTATTGTCATCATCAAGAACAGGCATGATGTTAGTATTGTTCTGGGCAAAAGACTCAAGAGTATCCAGCCAATTGTTTTGTTCTCTGACAAAAAAGCCTTCTAATGCGTATCGGTAAGCATCTAATTTTTTTTCAGTTTCAAAACTTCTAATATCAGCTTCGGGGATGCAGCCTATATATATACTGTCTTTTGTAACAGGGAAATGTGTATAGGTTAATTCATTGAATAGTAGTTGTATGTCTTCTATTTTGGCGTCAACCCCCAGAGGTTCTATTTCATTTATTATATGTGGACTCGTCTTCATATGCGGCGGTATTTTATGCAAATTAATCAAAAATATGTAAGCAAGGCGTTTTCAAGTTCGTATTTTTGCTAATTGTAATTTGATAATATAATCTATGACAAAGTTAAGTGTTAACATTAATAAAATAGCAACGCTACGTAATTCTAGGGGAGGAAATACGCCAAACCTATTAAAAGTTGCTACCGATGTAGAAACTTTTGGAGGGGAGGGAATAACCATTCACCCTAGACCCGATGAGCGTCATATACGATACCAGGATGCCTATGACTTAAAACCTGTAGTTTCTACAGAGTATAATATAGAAGGAAATCCTATTCCAAAATTTGTAGAATTGGTTTTGGCAGTTAAACCAACTCAAGTAACCTTGGTGCCGGATGCAGAAGATGCAATAACCAGTGATGCAGGTTGGGATACAGTGAAGCATAAAGATTTTTTGAAAGAAGTAATCGCAGAGTTTAAGGCTAATGGAATACGAACATCTATTTTTGTTGATCCCGTAGCAGCTATGATTGAAGGGGCGAAAGAAACAGGCACGGATAGAATCGAGTTGTATACGGAAAGTTATGCGGCAGCCTATACTTTGGGGAATGAGAAAGCAATCCAGCCATATGCAGATTGTGCACAATTAGCTTGTGATATTGGATTAGGAGTTAATGCAGGGCATGATTTATCATTGGATAATATTAAGTTTTTTAAAGAAAATATCCCAGGACTTTTAGAAGTTTCTATAGGGCATGCTTTGATTAGTGAATCATTGTATTTAGGACTGGAGAATGTGGTGAATATGTATCTTCGAAAGTTAAAATAGTAAAAGAGATGAAGCTATACGCTAATGTAATCGGAGAAGGGAGACCGTTTTTAATTCTCCATGGTTTTTTAGGAATGAGTGATAACTGGAAAACGCTGGGAAAACATTTTTCTGCAGAAGGCTATCAGGTGCATCTAATAGATCAACGAAACCATGGAAGAAGCTTTCATAGTGATGTTTTTAGTTATAAGGTGATGGCAGAAGATGTCAAGATGTATTGTGATGCGAATGATTTAAGTGATGTGGTCTTATTAGGGCATTCTATGGGAGGGAAAGTAGCGATGCAGTTAGGGGTTACTTATCCCGAGTTGATTAATAAATTGATTATTGCAGATATCGGTCCCAAGTATTATCCACTTCACCATCAGGATATATTAGATGGGTTACAGTCATTAGATTTCGAGACTTTACAAACAAGAGGAGCAGTAGATAAAGAACTAAGTAGCTATGTTAGTGATCCTGGAGTTCGAATGTTTCTTATGAAAAATTTGTACTGGAAAGAAAAAGGACGATTAGGTTTGCGTATAAATCTGGATGCTTTGGTCAAAAATGTATCAGAAATAGGAAAGCCTCTTGATGAAAACGAACAATATAAGCAAGAAGTATTGTTTCTTAAAGGGGATCGTTCTAATTATATTCAGGAAAGAGATAAAGAAAATATTCTAAAACAGTTTCCTGCGGCTGTTTTCGGGGAAATCTCTAACGCAGGACATTGGCTTCATGCTGAAAACCCTAAAGAGTTTATGGTCAATGTGTTGAAATTTGTTAAAAATTGACATAAAAATACTATGTACGCATAATATTTTAGTTAAATCGTTGGATTATTCGTAATTTCCTTTAAATTTGAAATGTGAATATTACCAAATCCTTATAAAATAAATTAATTCTTTTTTTTATTATGAAAAAACTTTTATCATTAATTCTATTCATATTAGTGACAGTGGTCACGTATGCGGGTGGATATAGAGTGAGTATTCAAGGACAGAGAGCGTTAGCTATGGGGCATACGGGTGTCGCAGTAGTTAATAGTGCTGAGCTGGTGTTTTTTAACCCGGCAGGTCTTGTGTACTTGGAGAGTAAAATAAATGTTAGTGCTGGAGCTAATGCCGTTTTCGGTCAGGTAGCGTTCCAGAATGAGCTTACTGGTATTTCATCAGAGACAGATAATCCGGTAGGTACCCCATTAGAATTATATGGTTCTTATAAAGTCAATGATTGGATGACATTGGGATTAGGAGTGTATACTCCATATGGTAGTGAAGTAGTTTGGCCTACCGATTGGGCAGGTTCTCATTTAGTGAATAATATAGAACTTGCAGCCATATATATTCAACCGATCGTTTCTTTTAAGCTTTCGGATGTATTTAGTATTGGAGGAGGACCAATATTTGTAACTGGTTCTGTTAATTTTAACAGGAATTTATCCAGAACACTGGCAGATATCGATGGGAATCGTTCGAATGTTACACTGGATGATTCTGGTGTTAGTAACTGGGGATGGAGTATTGGAGCAATGTTTAATCCATCAGAACGCCTTCGGGTAGGATTCAATTATAGAAGTGAAATTATTATTAAAGCAGAAGGAGGAGAGGCGACATTCAGTAATGTTCCGAACTCTCCAGGAGTTCCGTTTTCTAATGGGACGACTACTTTCGATGCCAACCTGCCTTTACCGGCAGAATTAACTGTTGGAGTTTCTTATCAGTTAAATAAAAAATGGTTATTTGCCTTTGATTATAACCGACAGTATTGGAGTGTTTATAAATCATTAGATATTGATTTCGGTAATACGCCTACGGGACCTGACTCCAGAAACCTGAGAAATTATAAAAATTCATCTGTTTACAGATTTGGGACTCAATATGAAGCAACTCCAAAAATTACATTGAGAGCAGGGTACTATTATGATGAAACACCAGTTCGTCCTGGGTTCTTTGCGCCAGAGACTCCACGTAATGATTCACAAGGATTCACAGGTGGGTTGAGTTTTGCGGTTACTCCAAAATTAGCAATTGATGCTTCTTTTCTTTACCTGAGATTTTCAGAAGTAGAAGCTTCTTATGATTATGCGACAGAATCTAATGGACAATTTTCTTCTTTTGGAGGAACGTATAAATCAAGTGTTTTTTCACCAGGTTTGGGAGTAACATATAAATTGTAATAGCAGAAAGAGTAGGTCTCTTTTTCTGTAATAAAAATATAATCAGATGAAAAATAACATAAAATATATCACATTACTGGCATTAGGAATGATTGCTTGTGAGCCAGAATTTGAAAATCCTATTGATGAATCAGGGAATTATGAAAGTGGAGAAGCGAATTTTTCTAATTATGTGGCACTGGGGAACTCTTTAACAGCAGGGTTTGCAGATGGAGCTTTGTATATTACAGGGCAGGAAAATTCGTATCCTAATATCTTGGCTCAGCAATTTAAATCTGCAGGAGGAGGTGAGTTTACTCAGCCTTTGATGAGTGATAATGCAGGTGGAGCATTGTTGTCTGGGACTCAGATTTTGGACAATCGTTTCGTGTTAGCTTTTGGAGCTGATGGTAGTCCTAAGCCGGCGATTTATACAGGGGCAGCACCAACAACTGAGATATCAAACAACTTAGGGAATACTTTTAATAATATGGGGGTTCCGGGAGCAAAGAGCTACCATTTAGTAGCCCCAGGTTATGGAAATGTAGCAGGGGTGCCTGCAGGGACAGCAAATCCGTATTTCGCAAGGTTCGCTTCTTCTGCTACTACAACAGTAATAGCAGATGCAGTAGCACAAAACGCTACATTCTTTAGTCTTTGGATAGGTAATAATGATGTATTGAGTTATGCTACTTCTGGAGGAGAAGGAGAGGATCATAATACAACAGGAAATCTGGATCCAGCTACTTATGGAAGTCAGGATATTACCAATTCTAATGTTTTTGCCGGGGTGTATAGTCAATTAGTAGATGCTATGCTGGCAGGAGGAGCAAAAGGAGTATTGTTGAGTCTGCCTAGTGTGACATCAATTCCTTATTTTACTACTGTTCCTTATAACCCTGTTCCGATGGATGCGACTACAGCTGCGGGAGCAAATTTAGCCTATGCGCAGTATAATGGAGGTCTTCAGCAAGCGCTTGCTGCCTTGGCAGGAACTGGTTTATTAACAGAAGAAGAAGTGGCAAGAAGAACAATTACCTTTGTAGAAGGTCAGAATGCAGTAGTAATTGAGGATGAAGATCTGACAGATTTAGGGGCGATTAACCCTGCATTTGCAGCACTTCCTAAATTGAGGCAAGCAACAGCAGAAGATTTGTTGGTGCTTCCTGCTAGCTCGATTATCGGAACCTTGGCAGATCCTAATACACCAACATCTGTTATTGGAGTTGGGGTTGCGTTAGAAGATAAGTGGGTGCTGACACCAGAAGAGCAAACAGCGATTAGTACAGCACAATCTGCCTATAATCTTACAATAAAAGGAATAGCTGATGCTAAAGGTTTGGCATTTTATGATGCAGCAGCAGACTTAGAAAAAGTGGCTACAGTAGGAATTCCTTATGACGGAGGTGTGGTAACTTCTGAGTTTGTTAGAGGTGGAGGTTTTTCTCTGGATGGAGTACATCCAACTCCTAGAGGGCACGCTATTATAGCAAATGGAATCATGAATGCACTAAAAACTACCTATAATGCTAACTTGCCCAAAGTAAGACCGGGAGATTATGGTACGGTAACATTGAGTAATGATGTAAACTAAAGCTGAGGATAATAAATAAAAATATAAAAGACCTACTATGATTACATAGTAGGTCTTTTTTGTTACTTTTAATTTACATTGTACCGTTTCATTTTTGGTGTAAAGTTGAAATGGTAGCGCTGTGATTCCTGAAAATGACCCCTTATCTGGTGCAATAGGAGTAAAGGTTTTGTGAATAATTTTACTAAAAAAAATAGAAACGTGAATTTGATTTTAAAGATTATGTTAAGTGCCGTTGCAGTACTTATTTTAGCGAAGGTGCTTCCTGGAGTGGCAGTAGATAATTATATAAGCTCTCTTTTGGTAGCAGCTGTTTTGGCATTATTGAATACTTTTTTAAAACCCATATTGGTCGTGTTGACCCTTCCGGCAACAATTCTTACACTGGGGCTTTTTTTGCTGGTGATTAATGCTGCAATTATTTTATTAGCTGATGAGTTTGTTTCGGGTTTCACCGTAGATGGGTGGTTATGGGCCTTGATTTTTAGTGTTTTATTAGCTGTATTTCAGTCAATATTACATTCTGTTTTGAAAAAAGATTAAAGATATCTGTTTTTCAGAAAGTTAAAACTTTGTAGTGAGTTAAAAAAGTATTACTTTTGCAACCCGATTTTTAGTACTTAAAAGTAGAGATAATGAATATTTCAAAAGAGCAATTAGACGAATTAAATGCTGTAGTAACTGTAGATATCGCAAAAAGCGATTATAGTGATAAGGTTGAGAAAATCTTAAAAGATTATCGCAAAAACGCTAATATACCAGGTTTTAGAAAAGGTCATGTACCAATGGGATTGGTGAAAAAACAGTATGGAAAAGCTGTTTTGGTAGATGAGGTAAATAAGCTGTTGCAAGAATCATTGAATAAATATCTCACAGAAGAAAAACTAGACGTGCTAGGAAACCCATTGCCCAAGGAACAAGAGAATTTTGATTGGGATGCCGAAGACTACTCTTTTGAATTTGAATTAGGATTAGCTCCTAAATTTGATGTGAAATTCAATGGTAAAAAAGCCATTACACACTATAAGATTGTTGCTTCTGATGAAATGATCGATAATCAGGTAACAACGATTCAAAAACAATATGGGAAGTTAACCTCTAAAGAAGAAGCAGACAAGAATTCTTTAGTAAGAGGAACTTTTGTGAATGAAGAAAAAGAAATTAATAAAGAAACGACTGTTTCTTTAGATAAGATAAAAGGAAAGAGAAACCTAGATAAATTTGTGGGGTCTAAAGTTGGAGATGTATTGTCATTGAAAACAAAAGGATTATTTACAGATGAGCATGATTTGATAAGTGCTTTAGGAGTTTCTCATGACGAAGGACATGGATTAGAAACTGAAGTAACTTTTACGATTTCTGAAATCAATGAACAAGAATTAGCAGATTTGGATCAGGAGTTGTTTGATAAAGTTTACGGAGAAGGGAATGTAAAGACAGTTACTGAGTTAAAAGATAAAATCAAAGAAGACGCAGAGCGTCAGTTTGAGCAACAATCAGATAGCCGTTTGTTAAATGACATTACTGAGAGTGTTTTAGAGAATACTAAATTCGACTTGCCGGTAACATTTTTGCAAAAGTGGATTCGAGTAACAGGAGAGAAACCTTTGACGGAAGATGAGGCAAAAGATGAATATGAAAAGAGTGAAAAAGGATTGCGTTATCAGTTAATAGAAGGAAAAGTAATCAATGATAATAACCTACAGGTAACCTTTGAAGAGTTAAAAGGTTTTGCAAAAGATCTTATCAAAGGACAGATGGCACAATTTGGTCAGACAAATCCTGAAGATAAAGAGTTAGACGATATTGCAGCCAGAATTTTATCAAATCAGGATGAGGTAAAAAGAATCTCTGATCAGTTAATGAGTCAAAAATTATTAACCTTTTATAAGGAGAATGTAAAACTAAAGACGAAAGAAATTAGTTTTGATGACTATGTAAAAGAGGTGTATAAGTAAAAAAACTGCTTATAAATAAAGGAATTTATACTTATATTTAAGGCGTTGAACTATCAAAAGTTGACGCCTTTTTTATTTAAATAAAAAATTCAAAAAAAAATATATGGATTACGGTAAAGAATTCGAAAAATTTGCTACTAAACATCAGGGAATTAATAGCAACTATTATAATCAGATTATAAGTAGTATGTATCCTATGGGGATGACACCAAATATTATTGAAGAACGTCAGATGAATGTGGCGATTTTTGATGTGTTTTCTCGTTTGATGATGGATCGCATTATCTTTTTAGGAACAGGTATTAATGATCAGGTGGCGAATATAATTCAGGCACAATTATTATTCTTGGAGAGTGTGGATTCTGCCAAGGATATCCAGATATACATTAACTCTCCGGGAGGAAGTGTATATGCAGGATTAGGAATCTATGATACAATGCAGTTTATTAAGCCAGATGTAGCGACTATCTGTACAGGTATGGCAGCTTCTATGGGAGCGGTATTATTATGTGCAGGAGAGAAAGGAAAAAGATCTGGATTGCCACATAGTAGAGTGATGATACATCAGCCATTAGGAGGAGCACAAGGTCAGGCTAGTGATATTGAAATTACAGCAAGAGAAATCTTGATCCTAAAAGATGAGTTATATAATATTATTGCTAAACATTCCGGGCAGCCATTCGATAAGGTGTATGAAGATAGTGATAGAGATTATTGGATGAAGGCAGATAAAGCACTGGAATATGGAATGATCGATGAAATTTTAACAAGAGAATGATTTTAACACTTCAGATGTATGATTGTTATAAAAGTACAGCATACATCTGAAGCAGTTTTTTAGAAATAGAAAATACAAATTATGGCGAAAGAAGACTTAGAGTGCTCTTTTTGTGGAAGAAAGAAACCTGAAACCAATTTGTTAATAGCAGGATTGGATGCGCACATCTGTGATAGATGTATTGTTCAGGCTCATGGGATTGTACTGGAGGAGACAAAAGAAGAAGATAATGGAGAGTTGAGTAATGAGTTGATGCTACGGAAACCCATGGCAATTAAAAAGTTTTTGGACGAGTACGTAATAGGTCAGGGCTTTACAAAGAAAATAATGTCTGTAGCAGTATATAATCATTACAAACGATTATTGCAGCCACAAACTGAAGATGATATTGAAATTCAGAAAAGTAATATCATTATGGTTGGGCAGACAGGAACAGGAAAGACTCTGATAGCAAAAACAATTGCTAAAATGCTTAATGTTCCTTTGGCGATCGTTGATGCTACTGTTTTGACAGAAGCGGGATATGTAGGAGAAGATGTAGAGAGTATTCTTACCAGACTTTTACAGGCAGCAGATTATAATCTGGAGAAAGCACAAAAAGGAATCGTTTTTATTGATGAGATTGATAAGATTGCCAGAAAAAGTGATAATCCAAGTATCACCAGAGATGTATCAGGAGAAGGTGTGCAGCAAGCGTTATTGAAACTGTTAGAAGGGACAATCGTCAATGTTCCGCCAAAAGGAGGAAGAAAACATCCGGATCAAAAATTCATTGAGGTAAATACAGAGAATATTCTGTTTATTGCTGGAGGTGCTTTTGATGGGATTGAAAAAATTATTCAGAAACGATTAAATATGCAGGCTATGGGATTCAGCGCTTCTAAAAGTGAAGATACCATAGAAAAAGATAATTTATTGCAGTATATCATTCCAAAAGATTTAAAAGATTTTGGACTGATTCCTGAAATCATCGGACGTCTTCCTGTACTATCATACATGAACCCGTTAGATGCAAAGACGCTGAGGGCTATTCTGACCGAGCCTAAAAATGCAATCATCAAGCAATATAAGAAGCTTTTTGAAATGGATGATATTGCGTTTTCTATTACTGATAAAGCGTTGGATTATATTGTAGAGAAAGCCATAGAGTATAAATTGGGAGCCAGAGGACTTCGATCTTTATGTGAAGCAATCCTTACAGATGCGATGTATGAGTTACCAGAAAGCGAAGAAAAAGAATTCGAGGTGACGGAAGAGTACGCAGCTCAAAAACTCAATAAGTCAACTATTAATAAATTAAAAGCAGTGTCTTAGAGCCTGTTTAAGTATTAGTAGCTAGCTTATAATAAAAACATAAAAAAGCTCTTATTGCTAATTAGTAATAAGAGCTTTTTTTATTTGAGCAAAAAAAGGTTTTTTTAGGGTATCTCGAGAATATATTTATATTCAAGTAGTACTATTTGCTTATAAACTAGGTTTTGCTGTATGATTGTGTGTTTTGTCAGTGTGTGATAAGAAAGCTTACAATAAAACTAAATAAGCTCCTAAATAAGATGTGTTTGTGTAAGAAATGAAGTTATGGATAAGAATAGATAGTGAAATAACCAAATAACTTCTCTATTAGTAATTGTGCAGTTAGTTAGTAGTCCGTCTGAGTTGGCTGATCTTCTTCAGAATATAATATTAAGCTTTTTGCTTTAGAAATGATCTCTTCTGTGCTTTTGATAGCTACACCTTTACTGTTTCTTAATTCGATATCGAAACCATTTTTATCAATTAGTGCTTCATAAAAAGCAACTCTAGAAGTCTCGCTATAGCATATATTTTCATCTTCAGATACATCAAAAGCCTTTGCTTTAGTGTTAGAGGTTGACTTGCTCTGTTTAGAAATAGTGTTCGTGGTGTTTTGAAATTTAGCAGATGTATTCGCCTGTTGCCCGAAAGTGATGATGGTGAAGAATGTGAAAATTAAGTTAAGAAATAAGTTTTTCATAATGTTGGGGCTTGGGTTAATCTTTTAACTATCTGGAAACAAATTTAATATGAAAAAATAGAATCAAGAACCTTTTTTTTAATTTTTAGACTAATAGATGCGTTTGTTCGATGAACAACACAAAATGTGCTTAAAAACTATAAATTTAACACCTATTTAATACGGTTAAACCGTAAAATAAAGGCAAAATATGCAATATTTTTACGTTAAAAACGTCAATTTCAGCTTTTTGTGTATGGTTGATTCAGAGGTTGTTACTGCCTTGTATTGAGTTCTAAGAGCTCTTCTATATACGTTCGTTTATTCGATAGACGAGGTATTTTATGCTGCCCCCCTAACTTGTCCTTTTTTTGAAGCCAATCGTGGAATAAGTTTTTCCTGGCAGTACGGATTTGAAGTATATTTAAGGTAGTGTTATTGTATCTTTTGGCTTCGTAGTCACTATTTACCTGTTGTAAATTCTGATCCAGAATCGCTGCAAATTCAGAAATATCTTTAGGAGGTGTCTTGAATTCTATAATCCATTCATGGGCTCCTTTTTCCTTACCTTTCATAAAAATCGGAGCGACGGTGTAGTCAACTACTTCACTCGCTGTAACTTTAGAAGTTAAACTCAAGGCCTTTTCTGTGTTTTCGATAATTAATTCCTCTCCAAACACATTAATGTGGTGTTTGGTACGACCAGATATTTTGATGCGATACGGAGTGATTGAAGTAAAGCGTACTGTATCTCCAATTTGGTATCTCCATAGCCCAGCGTTGGTTGTGATTACAATAGCATAGTTCTTGCCAATTTCAACCTCGCTAAGTGGAATTATTATTTGTTGATCAGTTCCGTAGGTATCCATAGGAATAAACTCGTAGAAGATACCGTAATCAAGCATGAGTAATAACTCTGAAGAGTAATTTCTGTCCTGTATTGCAAAAAAGCCTTCAGAGGCATTATAGATTTCATAGTATTTAAAAGAATCCCGGGGAAGAATTTTTTGATATTGATCCCTGTATGGATCAAAGCTGACACCTCCATGGAAATATACCTCGAGATTCTTCCAGATTTCTAATAGGTTTTCCTGTTGTTGGGTCTCCAGTACTTTGTTTAGTAAGACGAGCATCCAGGAAGGAACTCCTGCAAGACTAGTTACATTCTCCTGGATAGTTTCCTGTACAATGGCTTCCATTTTGATTTTCCAGTCATTCATCAGAGAAACTTCATTACTGGGCGTAGAGCTAAATTCAGCCCACAAGGGCATATTGTCAATAATGATGGCAGATAAGTCACCATAAGAAGTGCCATTTTGTTTGTTTAGTTTTTTGCTTCCTCCCAATCGAAGACTCTTTCCTGTAAAAAGCATAGAGTTTTCATTATTGTTCAGATACATACAGAGTAAATCTTTTCCGGCAGCGTAATGACAATCTTCCAGAGATTCCTGACTTACAGGAATAAATTTACTCTTGGCACTGGTAGTTCCACTGGATTTAGCGAACCACTTAATAGGTCGTGGCCAAAATATATTGTGCTCTCCTGATCGGGATCTTTCAATAAGAGGTTCATATTCCTCATAAGTTTTTATAGGAACCCGTTCTTTAAAAGTTTCATAACTGGTAATCGAAGCAAAATCATATGCCTTTCCTACCTCGGTGTTTTTTGCAACTTCCAGTAAATTGTGTAATAACTCGTGTTGTACTTCATTGGGATACTTTAAGAAAAGCTCCATTTGGTGAAAACGCTTTTTAAGAAACCAGCTGGCAATAGAGTTAACTAGAGGTATTGGCATTTTTTGATGTATATTTAGGCTGAATTTTTACCCTGGAGATACAAACTGTTCAAGTATCTCAATAAGGAACTAAAATAATAAAAATAATAACATTCCATTACGGGATTAGTGATATAACATGACTTTTTATGCAATATAAAGGAGTACTTACTAAAATGCAGACAGAGATTGCAGACCCCATTCAGTATTACCTGGTTTTTGAATCAGATTTTATCCATATGAATCAATTGTTAGATAAAACATTGACTATTTCGTTAGAAGGATACCAATGTCTGGCATGTGGCTTGGAAAAGAAGATTTTCAGACAGGGATTTTGCTATGATGATTTTTATAAACAACCTCAGGTAGGAGATTGGGTTATGCGTCCCGAATTAAGTAAAGCACATTTGGGGATAGAAGATCGTGATCTGGAGTATGAAAAAAAAGTACAACTACAACCTCATATTGTATACCTGGCAAATTCTAGTAATGTAAAGGTAGGAGTAACCAGAAAATCTCAGGTTCCCACCCGATGGATAGATCAGGGAGCTCATGAGGCAATAGAAATAGTAGAGGTTCCTAATCGATACCTGGCAGGAATTACAGAAGTTGCCCTCAAAGAACATGTGGCCGATAAGACTAATTGGAGAAAAATGCTGAAAAATGATATTGAGGATGAAAAACTTATTGATTACAGAGAGCGCTTAAAGCCATTTATACCTGAAGAAGCAAAGGAATATTTTATAGAGACCAATACAGAGACAGCATTGCACTTTCCTGTATTGCAATATCCGACGAAAGTAAAAAGTCTTAACCTTGAGAAAACTCCGCACTATACTGGAGTGCTAAAAGGGATTAAAGGACAGTACCTTATCTTCGAAGATGATACAGTGTTTAATATCAGGAATAATGAAGGAACTGTTGTCGCTTTATCAATTCAGTAATTGAATTAAATGTTTATCTTACAGAAATAGAAAAAGCTGCTCAAGAAGAGCAGCTTTTTTTATTTATAAGTGCTTTTTCTATTTCTTAATAAAACTAGCAGTATGTGTGCTACCAGAAACATGTATTTTGATCATGTATAATCCTGGTTTTAAGTGTTCCACAGGAATTGTTTTTTCAAAATTTCCTTGTTGAACAGTTTTACCACTTAAGTCTAGAATAGAATATGAAGTAGCAGTAGTTCGTTTAGCAGCAAGCTGAATTTGAATATGGTTGATTGCCGGATTCGGGTACAATGACATAGCAGCCGTTAGCGTTTCTTTTGCTACATCTGTACGTTCTAAAATAACAGTTTCTTCTGTTTCTGTACTTTCTCTTGCGCCACCTACACAGAAGTTTTTAGTTTCAGAAGCACCAAAGTTCCCTCCACTAGCCAGGGTTTGTCCATTTTGGTCTGTAAGTGTATAAGAACCATTTCCATAACTACAACAGATGCCGTCTCCATAGGAATCCTTAAATGTCAGACTATAACAACCAGCATCCAGGTTTTCAGAAACGCTGATAGAAGAACCATCAGGTTCTGATCCGTAAGTTCCTCCAGATGCGACAACCTGACCTGCACTGTTTTTGATATCCCAGCTTGTTTCTTCTGGGTAATTATCCAGAGTGATTGCCAATGTTACTTTGTACTGATTACCTCCAGAGGAGTCTGTAGATAGTTTGAAATTATCAATAGCCATATCTCCTTGCCAGGTAGTACCACTAACTCCGTTGAATCGCAGTTTTACAACCTTTCCAAGGTAGCTAGCCAAGTTAACAGAAGCATTGTTCCAGGCATTTCCTTGATTCCCGGATTTGGACCAGATTGAATTCCAGGTTTTCCCATCATCAATACTAGCTTCTAGTTGTAAACTTCCCATAGTATTAGCTCCATACATATGATAAGCAAAGCTCAAGGAAGCTGTATTTTTCCCTTTAAGGTCAAAACAAGGGGATGTTAAAATAGCTTTTTTGTTTGGATAGTTAGGGGAAGATGTCTCCATGTATACGTAATGGCTTCCTGCATTAGCAGCACTAGGTCCTGTGTCTCTGGATGGAGTTGCTCCTGTTTGCACTGACCAGTTAAAGTCATCTGTAGTGCTTTGTGCCCAATTACCAATAGTGTTTTCAAAACTTTGCACATAAGGGAAACTATTAACTGTAGTTTTGCAATCGTCTATAGGAGTTCCCCCATTGTCTACTCCACAGTTAGGCATTCTATTTCCAATTTTGGCAATAATTGCATCGCTTCGTCCATATGATCCGTTAGGGCACCCTCCTGTATTGTGGATGGCTACAACCAAGTGAGAGTCATACTTGATAACAGGAGATCCTGAACTTCCTCCTTCAGTATCTGCATAGTAACGTACTGTTTGCCCTCCGGAATTTGATACAGCGTAGACTCTGGAGAATCCATTCGTATCTCCATCCCGGTCTGATTTTACAGAAATTTCTTTTCTTCTTCCTCCAGGGTGTTGCGGAATATAGATACGGTCTCCTTTTGCCGGAGCCACTGAACTCAGACTGAGATATCCATATTTTTGTGTTGGATTTACGGGAAGTTTTAATAAAGTAAAATCCAGCCCGGAATCTGTCATGATAAAGCTGGCCGAGGTAGCAACAGTTTCACTGGTTGCATTCGCAGAACCACTACAGCCATCTTTCCTGTAATTAAAGATAACATCTACGTTTTGAGCAGCAGAGGCACTACCAATACAGTGATTATTAGTCATTAGATTTCCTTCACATCCTAATAGCCATCCCGTACAAAGACTACGACCTCCAATGATCAGTTTACTTACAGCTTCTCCTTTGGCAAACATTTCGGTACCCTGATAACATGCAATAGGTTCTTTGTTATCACTATTGCAAATTGATTTTTGACCTAGAATTTTTTCTAATTTTTCGGAAGTATATCCATATGCAACCTTAGTAATATCAAACCCATAGTGCTTATCGGATTGCCCAAAGCTGTATAGTGTAACAATGATTTTATCTTCGAAAATAGCTTGTGTCCAGAAATCACTGATCATAGTCATCTGTTCATCAATGATTTTTCCTTTTTGTCCGTAGATTTTCGTTTCACCATTGTTAGGACTATATATTTCTACATAATCCCCGGGTGCCAGATCAAAATTCTTAAAGTATAGTTTTACATAAGAAGCCTTGGCAGAGTAAAATTCTTTTTGATAGAGAATTTGTTTTCCGGATTTTGCTGTTGTATACGGGTGCGAAGTCGATTCATCGAGTTTAAATTCATCTGCAATGATCATGGGTTTTTGCGCGTAATCTTCTTTGGGATTTTGTGCAGAAATTGTGACAGTCATGAGCATGACTATCAAAAGCAAATAGTTTTTCATTTTTTAGTGAGTTTGTAGATTATTAGTATAGTAAAAAATGATTCTATTACTTTTTTTCCGAACTGATAGTGTATTCCCCCAAATACAAGACAGGTGCAGCCATACGCTGTCTTTTACATATCGATATGACCAGAAAAAATAGCATGCTCTTTTTTTTCCAGCCCAACAAATCTATCATAATGTTTTGAGAAATAAAAATATAATGTATTGATTTTTAGTTGTTTTTGGTTGTTTTAGGAGGAGTGGAAGTCGCTTTTCTTGACGTAATTAAAAGAATCATAAGTAAGTGTTTAGCCTAGTTGTTACAAGGGATAGCTAGCGATGAAAGAAGTGCATTTTTTCCAGAATCGTTTACATTTTGTTAAAATCAAAAAAACTTTTACAAGTTTTTATAGATTAGCCGCTTGGGATATTCGGATGCTTGTATCCGGAAAGGGGAAAATATTTGAAACATCTACTTATGAACAGGTCGACTTAGATAGGTGTTGTACGCTTTTTATTTTAGTGATCTTCTCTATAGAGATAATTGAAAGTATTGTAGCATGAATTTATCTTCTTGATAGCAAGTGTCTCAACAACAGTTTTGTCAATATATACCGTAGTTACATGATACATGAAATAAAAAAGTTTTTACTACTTATTAATCTTCAAACCATTATTATATCAGGCTTGGCAGTATTGTCTACAGCCTTGTGTATTTATTTTAAATTCGAGGCAGAATTTCCATTAACACTGGTAGCTACCTCTATCATTTTTCCGATTGTTTTTTCTATAGGAGGAGCGTATAAGCGCAGAGAAGCAGCCTTAAGAGAATACGCAGCAATCAAAGGGTATTTACGAGCAATTTATTTTGTGTCCAGAGATTGGTTAGAGACTCCGAAACCAGAGAATATAGCTAAGATGAATCAGATTATTTATGACTTTTTTAATAATTTCAGAATTATGTTTACCAGCTCTAAATCTGAACTTATGGAGAATGAAAAAAAGGTATATGATAGTTTTTCTGATTTTTCATTGTATATAAAACATGAACTAAGAGGAGAAGGACTTTCATCAGGAGAATGTTCCAGAACGAACCAATACTTACAAAAAATGATGATTTCGTTCGAATCAATTAAGCATATCTATCAATATAGAACTCCTAGGACATTACGCGCATTTAGCTCGTTATTCATAAAAGTACTTCCAGTTGTGTATGGACCATATTTTGCATATAAGGCAGAAGATATGTCATGGGGGTTAGAGTTTGTAATTCCAATTTTACTAACAATGATTCTTGTGAGTTTAGAGAATATACAAGAGCATATGGAAAACCCTTTTGATCAGGTAGGAGAAGATGATATTAAATTCAATGTAGAGAAATTTATGCAGCGATTAGAACACCAGTCCTCAGATGATTAGTACCTGTGTATGAAGTTAGGAAAATTCATATTTGTTATAAGATATGTGATCCCGGAGGAAGCCTATGAAGTACTTGTTTAAAGTTGACTTTTGGTTTCAGGGAATCCTCCGGAGTGTCAAAACATCACTTGATACATAAAATAGTATTGAGGTAATTCTTTTTTATAATGGTTTTGGTTATAGGGTAATACACTATGTTATTCAAAAATTAATACAGGACTAAAACCGTATCCTTTTTGGTTATTGTCTGCAAAGTGAATTTTGTAGAATACAGAACCGTCTGTGGTACGAACAACATGACCAATTCGTGCCATAGGAACAATAATACATTGGTCTTGATGATGCGCAGTCATAAATCGGAGTTCAATTATTTTTTCTTGTCCGTCATCCGTCTTGAATGTTGTATAAGCTATTTTTTTCTGAGCAATATATTGATGAGTGATTCCTTGTAACTCGGTAGCAGTTGCAGGTGAAGGAGATAAGAAAAGTCCTTTTCCGGCTGCTCCCCATTTGTGTTTCCATACAAAATCTTTGTATTCTAGTACCCCTTTCTCAAAAAGCGGGAGTACTTCCGTAAGTTCAAAACAAGGAGGGTTGAATGGATGTTTGATATAGGGGGATAAACGTTTTGATATATCAAACTGTTTACTGGGGTGATTTATAAATTTTAAGTGGTCATATCGACAATCAAACCTAAACTTCCAGCTTTCTTCATCTACCGGGTAATGTTGATCAAAAATAGCATCCGAAAGTAAAATTCTATTATAAAGTCGATGAATAGAGCTCGGAGAACTACTTCCCGGAGTTTGATGGTATAGACGATTTTCAGATTCAAAAATATCATTTCTGTCGGCAAGTTTTACGGAGATATCCAGTTCTTTTTGAGTAGCGAAAAACTCAAAATTAGTTTTTTGCGAATGGAGATTAATATCTGTAAGATACACCTCTTCCTGATGTCGTCCTCCAAGAATTCGTTGGTATATTTTTTTGAACTCTTCCCAGGTGGTAGAAGCGCTATCTGCAAAAATCGAAATATCCGGATTTTCTATTTTTTGTGCGAGAAAGCGATTAAGTCTGGCAGCACTGATAGGGTAGGTGGCTACTGCCTGAAATTCGATGTTGTGTAATCCGATATCAGAAACTGCCAGATCGAAACTTCCAAAGGAGAATCCATTGCCGTTTTTTTCCTGTGCCAGAAGGTTTCTGGGTACAGGTTTAAAACCAGGAGGGAGCTGATGTTGTGGGAATCGCCCTTCTGTCAGTTTATGCTGCATCTCTCTGATAAAAGATACGAAGTCATTAGCCAGCTTTCTGGAAATACCAACAAAATAATTGGCAATCCGCATATTGCCTCCGTTTTCTTCTCCATTAGAAAACTGATAGTCTTTAGAAAAATTAGTGACCATTTCCGTATAAACTTCCTCTGGAATTCGCTGTAAAAAAATATCCTGATTCGGGTGTTCGGTTTTTTGTATTTCATTAAGTTGTTCTGTCTTTATCATAATCAAACGGTATTAAGAGAAGTATTTAAAAAAGAATTACTGTGTTTAAGGTATTGATGCCATTCAGCTTGTTTGGGGGTAGGAAATGCGTAATGAGATAAGAATGCCGACATGCCTCCATGATGCATTAGGGCTAGGGCAATATCTGCCGGACTCTCTAATGTTTTAATACGATTATACAGAGGCTGTAGGAATTGTTCCTCCTGTTGACCTCGTTGTAATAATCCTATATATGCAATAGTGAGCACTTCTTTAATAATGCCGATCATATCATGAGAAGATTTTTTTAGAGCCATTCCGTGTTTAATAGCCTCCATTCGGAATTGCTTCCATTCTTGTAGTGATAAGCGCTGCATAAGTATTTTAGCAGCATCTATATTCTCAATGAGTCCCAAAGTAAGAGCAGCAGAAGTAAGTGTTTCTCCAGGAGGTTGTTGGCAGCACATTCGACTTTCTACAGTTCCGTATTTAGGGACGAGTCGCGCATTGAACCAACTAAAAGGAACAATGTGATGCAGGTCTTCGGGCTGTGGGGTGATGGGGATTTCTTTTTTATTTAGAGCGCGTCCTATAGCGACTCCTTTTTGTTGGTAATAAGTATTGAAATTTGTTTTGTTGATAACCTGATAGTAGGTGCCATCTCGGGGAATAAGTAAGGTAGAAATCTGACATAGGTGTTCCAGGTAGTCAGAAAGAGAAGTAAATTTTGGGGGTATACCAAGCTGTTGTGACAGGTTAGGAAAAGCATATTTCCATAATAGTTCTCGGTTTGCTTTATATTGGTCAGTATGTTGGTTATTCCAGATAGGGGAATTTGCTTGCATAGCAATAAGAGGACCTGAAAATGCATTTAATATATTAACAGCATCAATGGCTTCTGTTTCATTTACTTTGATATGGCATTGATTAGAAGCTGTAATGGCTAAATGGTCTGAGTCAAACCCTTTTGTAGGCGGTATGAAGTTGTGATATGAAAAATGCTTAAAAAAAAGATATCGTTCTTTAGGCATGACCAACTCATGACCAGGAGTGGCACATGGTTGTATTCCATAGCCGATTATATAACATTGATGTTTGAGCAGAAAAGGAAGTATATGATGAAGGATTTTGGTTAAGCGTGTTTCCAATTGATACAATGTATGTTGCGGGGCAAGTACAATCTCGAGAATGCTATAACCTACATCAGTCGTAATACTGTCTTGATAAAAGGCGGTAGAGGATGGCGAAGCTGCCATTTTTGTAGCAGTACAATAAAAACCAGTAAAAGAATCTCTTTCTAGCAGGAAACCTGCTTTTTCTAGATGGATAAAAAGCCTTTGAATTAGTGAAAAAGGGGGGGCTTCCCCTTTATGAGTTACAATTGGGAATTCACATTCAATTCCAATAGTACGGGGCGTTGGGGTAGGGCAAGTAAATTTTTTTACGAATTCTCGGTATAGTTGGTTGGTCATTCTGGTTGGTTTTAAGAAAGGAAAAACGCATGCATTTTTCCAATTGGTTTAGTAGTCAATACGCAAAGAAAGATACAAGGAGTTCCTGTAGATTGAAAATATTATTTTTCAACAGTCTTTTAATAAAAAAATAGAAGCTTGGTTATGAGTCGATTATTGATAGCAGGTTGGTTTTTAGCGTATTAATTTTGCTTTTTTACAATAATCTTTGCGGTTCAAAAAATGATAAAATTGATTTTTTGATATTGAGAATCTACATAAAGATAAAAAAAAAGAAAGTAGATATACAATAAAAGCTACCAAAATTAGGTAGCTTTTATTATATATTTTTATGAGTTTTATCAAAGGTTAATGATTAGGTAGTACATCTCCTGTATGTGCATTTAGACATTGGTCACAATCATTAAAATTAATTCGGGTTCTTTTGATACGCCCGTTTATTTCCTGTTTGATGAAGAGTTGCTTTTTTCCTTCTATGATTTCCAAATAACAATCTCCGGTGAGGAGCTCTCTGGAATAGCCTATGTTAGAAACACAGCTGGGGTTGTAAAAATTGCTACTACAATGGTAAGGCGTATTCTGATTAGTGCTATTTCCGGTTGTTGTCAGATCTATTAGTTCAGAAACTATTTCTTCAGGGGAATGAGTGAAATTATCAAGACAAATGATTTCGGTATTTATTAGAAGACGGTATCCATTAGAGGTAATAGTTCCTTTTAGGTCTTCCAGATACCCTTGAGTAATTCGCTCAGCAGGAAGTGCCCAAAAATAATGAGCAGTTTCGCTATTGTAATTTTTTACAGGATGACCATAATTTACACCTACAGCCCCTGTTGTTTTGACGTTAGATTTAAAAGAGAATCTCGCTTCTTCTTTGATGTTGAGAAAGGTGACTTTTAATACAGATCGAGGAGGGACAATAACGTTTTGAAATTCCTGACCTGTAGCGAATATGTTAACTTCTTCACTTCCTCTGATTTGCTTAAAGCCTATTTTGAGTCCTACAGTGGCAGTAATTTCTCCTTCTGCAATCATTTTGATCCCTGTACTGAATGTGGCAGAGGTCTTTAATTCGAACGCTTGTTCATATTCGTTGACCCAGCTGATTTTTGATTTTTTTTGCTGAGTAGCATATACTCGTGTTGCTAATGCTTGATTACTGGTATTGATAAAATATTGAATCGTATGAGTGTCTTCTTTAATTGTTCTGGAGAGTTCCTTGATATGAGGAGGGTTGATATCTATAGTAGGGCGAAGGTTTAGCTGTTGAGATACATTCGGGACAGGGATGTAATCCGAAGTGTTTTCTGTATATCCCCAGTAATCGATAGCTTCTGTCTTGTTAAATGAAATAGCATCAGGAACCACACCATCAGCTGAGGTGAACAGGTTAAATAAAGCAGTGCGTTTAGGGGAGGATTGGGTATTGTACAATTTATCGACGATTGCTCGTGAAAGTGGAGTAGAAACAGTGCTTTTTGCTATTTTGGCATTTCTTTTTAAAAAAGGGAGGTCCCCGGAATTGAAAGATGTAAAAGTTTCCTGTTGTAACATTGTTTCTAAAGAAGAATACCCTTTTTTGATATGAAGGGGAGTTGTTGTTTCTACATTGTTTTTAGTAAGGTGGTCTTCTTGTTCATTCTGACAAGAAAAGAATACAATCGTGGCGGATATAATGTATGTGAATGGGGTCGTAATAATATTTTTCATGAGATGATTTTGTGCCATGTTAGATATGATTTAAGGAATTAGATATCACTATTAGTAATGAGAGTGATAATAAAAACAGGATCATTAGTTGAAAATAAGAAAAACAGTATAACCTAAAAAAGTAACGGTTATACTGTTTTTTGTTTGAGAGAGTTATTTCTTTATACAATGCGTTATTTGTTTGTGCCTTGGTAGTTTATTGTTTCGATAGATCGATGATTTTACCGATAGCATCCTCTGCATTAAATTCGTCATAGGAGATTACATCAATCTGAGTCGCTAACATATATCCTTCAGTTTCAATATACCCTTTGTTATTTTCTATAAAACCATCAGTGATTCTACTGGCAGGTAATCCCCAAAAATAATGGGCAGTACTCGAATTGTTGTTTCGTACAGGGTGACCGTAATTAAGTCCTACCATTCCATTCATGGATACTCCGGATTCAAAACTCCATTTAGCAGTTTGTTTTAATTCGATATACGTGACTTTTAATACGGACCTTGGTTGTACTGAAATCCCTCTAACTTCTAACCCATTACGAGAAATAAAAGTTTCTTCTTTTCCACGGATCTGTTTAAAGCCAATTTTTGCACTGGCGGTTACTTTAATTTTTCCTTCTGCTATCATTTTAATACCAGTAGTGAAAGAAGCTTCTGCTCCTACAGTAAACTCTTGAGTGTATTCATTAGTAACAGTGATTTTGGATTGAGTTTCCTGATATTGATCCAGTTTAGCAGATAAGATTTGGTCTGTTTTATTTATCAAATATGCTACTCGATGGTTTCCGATATCATTTAAAGAAGATCGAGATTCAAGTTTTAGAGTTGGAGGATTTATCTGGGTGTAGGCTTTTAGCCCAAGTCGATGAGAGACGCTTGGAATAGGTAAATAATCAGACTCATCATCCGTATATCCCCACCAGTCAACTCCTTCAGTTTTATTAAAAGAGATTCCATCCGGTTCATATCCGTCATCCGAGGTGAATAAACGTAGTAATTGTTGTCGTTTTCTGGTTGATTTGGTGTTCCATAGCTTGTCGACGATGGCTCTTGTTAGTGGTTGCTTGATTGGAGCAGTAGTGCTCTTTTCTGATGACTGGTTTTCAGTGTTTGAGGATGTAAATACAGGAAGGTAAGTTCCGTCCTTTAGTTTTTCAGCGATAGTACTGGAGTCTTGTGAAATTTCTTTATTCTGTATCTCAAGTGTGTCTTCTTCTGTTTGGCATCCGATAATAACAATACTGATTAATACTGCTGTAACTACCCTTAGATAGGAGCTATATCCTATTGATTTGGAATTGCTTTTTTTGATAGGCATAAAGTTGTGTTTTTTTTGTTAATAATTGGTTACCTGTATGTTAAGCGCTTACAACAAATAATCATGTCTAACTAATGAAAAAAACAAACGTTATTTTGTGTGTTAACAAAGTGTATAGGATAAATAATATGGAGAAAAGAGTTGTTTTTTCAAGGGGATTTGTTTTTTATGTGCTGATAATTAGTAGTTTATTTTTTTATGAATGTTTTGTGGTGAAAATGACTGCTTTCAAAACTTTAACATGATAAGGGGGAGATACTGTTAATAAATTAACAGTGACATGCTCATTTTTTTTAAATAAAAGGAGATTTAACACAGGAAAAGAGTTATACATTTTAAAGGTAAACCGTATATAAATAACAATTTATATACGATAAAATAATATATAAATAACAGATTGTTGTTGGGTGATAGTTTAAAGAGGTGTTAGATGAAAAAAAAACAGTTCTCCGAATCAGGAGAACTGTTTAGGTGTAAAAAAGGGGTAGAGAATAATTTATTCTTTGATATCAAAAAGCTCCTTGATTTCTTTATATGACATTTGGGTGTACTTTTTTCTTTTGGAGCCTCCTTCTGTATCTTGTACAGTATGCCCTCCAGGGATGATTACATATCTAAAATCACTGAAAAAAGTATACACTCTGCTTTCTCCATTGAGGGAATTTACCCGTATTTGTAAACTATAGTAACTACCGTTATCGGATTCAAAAAGAGCAAATCCATAGTACTCTTCCTGTGGAGCATGAATATAGGGGAGCTGATAGACTGTATTGTCATTTCGTTTGCCATAAACAAGTATCACATCTGTATTCGTATTGACTTCACTAGTGTCTATGGTTGCGAGTCCTTGTGCATTTTGAGAAGAAGCATTAGGATTGAGAAAATTTCTGCTAATCCAGTCAGAGTAGATGACATTAGCGGTTCCGGGATCTCCCTGATCTCCTTTTATACCTTGCTCTCCTTGTATTCCCTGATCTCCCTGGGGACCTTGTGGTCCGAGATCTCCATCTTCTCCCGAACACCCGGTAAAACACCCTCCCAAACCTATCAAGGTGCTTATCATAACCAATACTACCATTTTTCTTGTTTTCATCTTTTTTAGTTTTTGATGTTGTTAGAATACAAACCTATTATAGCTAATAAGAATACAGGTGTTACTTTTTTGATTTTCAATAATTAAGGACTTATTTCTGTGTGAATAAGAGAAGGAAATGATATTTTGAAAGGTAGCATTTAAAAAGAAAGGGTAGCATATTTATATGACAAAGCCTTGTAACAGAAGTACAAGGCTTTTTTATTTAGAAGAAAGAGGAAGTTATTTTTCTTGTATAGTTTCCATTTCTTCTGCTCCGTAAGCCTCACATTGATCCAGGGTATCCTGAATATGTTGTAAGGTGGTTCTGGGATTGATCAGACACATGCGAAGTACTACTTGACCTTGCAGAATCGTGGTTACTAATAATGCATCTCCTGAAGCGGTGATTTTTTTTGAGATGTTTTGATTGATTTTATCTAGCTGTTCTTCTGATAGTGTATGATTAATAGGGTGATATCTATAATTAATCACTCCCAGAGTTGCGGGAGAGATAACTTCCCACTTTGCACTTTTGCGAAGAATAGCCTCGGTTTTTTCTGCTAATTCGATGTTGTATTGTACAGCATTTTTAAAAGCGTCCAGCCCGAATGTTTTGAGTGACATATAGAATTTTAACGCCCTGAATCGTCTGGTTAGTTGAATTCCGTGGTCATAGAAGTTAATTTCAGATTCATTTCCTTCAATATCTCGTAAGTATTCCGGTTTTTCACTGAATGTACCACTTAACCAGCTATGGTTTTTTACCAATAAGCAACCCATTTCATAAGGTTGGAAAAACCATTTATGTGGGTCAACGGTCAAAGAGTCTGCTTTTTCAATTCCTTTGAGGAATTTTTTACCATCTTTTGCTAAGATGGCTGCTCCTCCAAATGCCCCATCTATGTGGAACCATAGATCTTCATTTTTGCAAATAGTAGCAAGTTCATCCAGTGGGTCTACCGTTCCTGTATTGGTAGTTCCTGCAGATGCAATCATGCAGAAGGGGTGTAACCCTTCCAGGCGGTCTTTGGCAATGGCATTTTTTAATTTGTTAATCGATAATTTGAATTCAATATCAGTAGGAATGATCCGTATTTGTTCCTTTTTGAATCCAATCACTTTGATAGCTTTGATGTTGGAAGAATGTGCCTGATCAGATAAGTAGATCACTGCTTTAGAAAAATCATCACCGCATTTTATTCTTCTGGCGGTTACTAATCCGGTAAGATTTGCCATGGATCCTCCACTAGTGAAAATCCCTCCTCCATTTTTTTTAGGGAACCCAAAAATTTCCAACAACCAGTTCATGGTTTGTATTTCTAATTCAGCTGCAGCCGGGGAAGCAGCCCACCCTCCTGAGAAAATATTAAATCCAGTGGCAAGGGTATCTGCCATAGCGCTTACGTAATTGCTGGGTCCCGGAACAAAAGAAAAGGATTTCGGATGGGAAACAATATTTCCATGCGGAATTACATGATCCATTACAAAATCCAATACATCATTGGCTGGAGTCGGTGTATGCGGAATATCTTCTGCTAATAATGCATCCATTTCCTGTCTAGAAGCTGATGTTACAGGCTTTTTATCGTTTTGATTCTCAAAATGATCAACGATATGTTCTATAATTCTGTATCCATATTGAAGCATATCTTCTTTGGATAACATTAATTTATTATTGAGATTATTGTCGTTCATTACAATATTTTTTTCGTCTTACTAGCACAAAGGTACTTCGATTATATGTAATTATACTTGTATAAATATTTTAAAAAATAGTAATCTGATTGTAGGTTATACTTGATCATTGAGATTTAAATGCTTTAGTACTTATCTCAAAATTAATAATCATTTCTTATATGATATCTCCTATGTCTGTTTCAGAGGAGTTTATGCACTGAAAAGATACTCATCCTGCTGGATATAAAGGGTGAAAATTCTAAAAAAAAAGAAAGCGGTCACATGACCGCTTTCTACCCTAAGTAATAATACTCATAATAGCACAATTAAACTAAAGTTGAGTTTGTGAAAAAAGTGTTATATCATTTTGTGGTTAACAAAATATGTTTGTGTGCTATTGGGTATGTATATCATTTTTTTTATTTGATTGTTATTTAGGTTTATCTTTTTTGGTAAAAAGCTTCATCTTTTTCGAATGGTGTTGTATAAATTGTAGGTTGCAAAAGATGAAGCTGTTGATTACCTGTTAATCTGTAGGTTATTTACTCAAGTGTTCTTGATGGATTCTCATACTTGTTTTTATTTTTGGAGCAAAAAAAGTAAGTGAGTGCAGTTTATTTCTATTCCTGCATAACCGTATAATTATTTAATGACTGTTTTAACTGGAATTTAGGGGCTATTATATTCGTGGGGTCTTTAAATAAATCTTCTGCACTAAGGAAATCCTTTGTGAATCGATTGTATTTTAAGATGTTTACAATACTAGTTTTTTCAATACTTCTAGATTCAACACCATCTCCGTGAATATTAAAAAAACTATTATCCATTTTAAAAGTCTTTTCGATAACGTCAACAGAGGAGTATGATTTATCAAATTTAATGACGTTAGAAAAACCGGATATTTTCGAGTTGTGAATGTACAGAGTAGCCAGATTAGACGATTTGATCGCAGCTGTTGTATGTTGGTAGTTGCTGCTATCTGATAAATTGACTAAGGTAGCATCCGTTATAGTTACGTCAGTAACTGCGTTTGGCTTTATATATCCCAGTTCGTGGTTATACCCATTTACAGCCAGAGCATATGATCCGTTGGAACATGTAATGTAAGGATGTCGGATGGCTATAACGTTATTAAGGTCACCTTTAAATCCTTCAGATATATCATAGTCATTAGCTTCTGCTTTATAGGAAATAAGGTTTTTGGTATTATTTCGACCTCCTTTCCAGCTAAAAGACCCTAAAGCAGAATGACTGATCATGATATGATCTAGAATAGATGTGCTTCCTAGTCCGTATAAGGATAAAGCATGGGATCCTTTCCCTTTTTTGGTTTTGTTTCCTGCGTATTCAATTCTTAGGTACCTAAGAATAGTTGTTTGTTCATCGTGCTGATCTCCACCATAAATAGCAAATTGAGGATTAAAGTTACCTTGTATAACCCCGCTACCTGATACGGTATTGATTTTTCCAGAACCAACAATAGTGATACCTCCCCAATCTCCACTAGTCCTTGATTTTGGAGATTTATTAGAAGTGAATACAATTGGATAGGCTTCTGTCCCTGCTGCAATAAGTTTAGAACCTCTGGTAATAATAAGATTTGCAGGATTCTCGTGGTCACAGCGAATTACAGTTCCTTTTTGTATTGTTAAAGCAGCTCCACTGGTTACATATACATCCCCTGATAATAAATATACGATGTCATTTCGTAAGAATGTATCGCTATCTATAATATTAGGTAGTTTTTCTTCTGCTTCCGGGTAGTTTACTTTATTAGGCTCAAAATTAGTCCAACCCTTAATCCATCGGTGTTCATTTTGATTGAAGTTTTGGGCTGAAAGTAGATTTGCTATTAAAAGTGTAAATAACAAGATCAAATTAGTTAATCTCATAATAGTACTATTTTGGGGTTCATAATATTAGGAGGAAAATTCTTTCTCCATATTTTTGGGATGTACAAGTTAACACACTTTGATAAAATGTGGTTACGTGTTTACCGTAAACTTTGTGTGTTGGTCGGTATTTTGGTTATATTTCACAAAAATTTAACAGTTTTATTCTTACTTATAGAGTTGTTTTTTCTGTCTAAATTGTTTTTTTGTCTTACTTGTATGAAAATTCTGATTTTTATTTAAAATATTGATTATTAGTTAATTATGGTTTTTGAGTATTTTTAGTGTGTGAAGTTTGTTTTTTGAGTGTGTTGGTTTTTAATGTATTATATAAGTAAAATTTGTTTTTTGTCGATATTTTGTGATTTGCTGTAAGAATGTAAATGAACTGCTTGCAAAAGCAAAACTATAAATCAGGAGAGATGCTGTTTGTTGTAGGGTGATTTTGCTGATATTTTAAATTGGGTATAAAAAAAAGTAGCTTGTTTCGACAAGCTACTTTATACTTATATGATAAACGGTTATATTCTTAATCCAAGAACTCTTTTTATATAGGTTTTATTTATTGATGGAGAGGCTAGGCTGTTCAGTAAAGGAACTTTCTTATGATGCGAATTGTTTCTCCAACAGATACGAATAAACTAAATAGATAGGATCAAACTAAAAGAGAGGTCTGGTGTTAGAAGTTTCCGTTGGCACCTATTCTTATCTTTTTGATAATTTCTTCAAAGTACAGGATTGACCAAACTATTTTTTCGGTATCAGCATAAGGAACAAATTCTGAAATCATATTATTAGTAACTTCAAAAGCCTTGGTGGTGGCTTCGTGATGTTTCCCTAATACTTTGAGGTTTTGACTATCTTCCTTAATTCCATTATCTCCCAAAGAAACATCTGCTTGATTTGCTAATGCCAGATATGGGATAATGGTAAGTATCTCCCTTACTCTGTATTTATATAAACTGATAAGTTCCCCTTTTTTTAATTCTTCTAACTCGTCAATGGTATGAAACTTATTGATCAATGTTTTTTGATCAAAGAAGATGTTATCTTTAGATTGGGCAAAGCTGATGTTTATAAATAGGATAGCAAAAAGCAGTGTTGTAATCGATTTCATTCTTAATTGGTATTGATAGTTAATGTTCGTACATACCCAAATTTACTGCATTACGGTGTAATTGCCAAGAGATTCTTTCAAAGTAAATTTAGGATGTTTAATATTCATTGGGTCTGTAAATAAGTCTTTTGCACTTTTGAAGTACGTTGTGAACATATTATACTGTAGTAGTTTTTTAGTGGTTGAATAGGGCTCATCATAGCTAACCAAAACAGATTTATCATGTACATTAAAGACACTATTGTCTAAGGTAAATGACTTTGATATATCTGCAAACGATTGAAATGACTTGTCAAACTTTATTACATTGGCGAATCCAGATATTTGAGAATTGGTTAGGTCCAATTGTGCCATGTTTTTAGCAGCAATAGCTGCAGTAGTATGTTGATAGTTGGTTCTATCTGCAAGATTTATAAAAACAGCATTCTCTATTTTTACTTTTGATAAGGATGATTCAGATATAAAACCAGTGTTTTTGTCATATCCATCTATTTCGATTGCATATGATCCGCTGGAATCAGAAATGTAAGGATGTCTTATAGCCACAATGTTTTTCATACCTCCTTTGTATCCCAGGGTGAAATCATAATCATCATCCTTTGCTTTATAAGAAATAAGATTGTTCATTTTTACATTCCCCCCAAAACATTCAAAAGAATCATCAGCAGAATGGCTAATCATAATATTATTAATGACGGAAAGTTTCCCCAGTGCATATAAGGTAAGTCCGTTGAGTTCTTTAGAGCGATTGATTTTCTGACCTGCATACTCTATACGTACATAGGTCATAATAGTAGTGATATCATCATCTTTGTCTCCTCCAAAGATAGAATATTGTGGAGCAAAGTTCCCTTCGATAATGCCTGTTCCTGTCGGAGAGTTAATAGTTCCGGTTCCTACGATGACAATACCTCCCCAATCCCCTGCTTTTCTTCCTTTGGCAGATTTGTTAGAAGTGAATACAATTGGTTGCGTTTTGGAACCTTGCGCAATTAATTTGGCCCCCTTGGTAATGACCAGTGAGGTTGATTTTTCTGAGTCACATCGTATAATGGTTCCTTCTTCTATAGTTAGTAAAGCATTTTTAGTGACATATACATTTCCCGACATTAAATAAGTAATGTCATTACTGAGAAATATATCGCTATCGATGATCGTTGGTAATGTCTCCTCTGCTTCGGGATATACTTCATGGTTAGGGTCAAAATTTGTCCACCCTTTCATCCATTTCATTTCGTGATCCTTAAAGCTGTTTTGAGAAAAAACAAAGATTGGCAACAAAAATAACGTGACTTGTGATATGATACTTAGTTTCATGATTTTTAGGGGTTATCAGTTATCGAATTGTTGCAAAATTATAACTAATGTAATCAGTAAATTGAGATATCAGTTTACGAAATAGTTAAGTCATATTTGTGTGATTTATTGTGTAGGAGGTTTACTTTTTTTTAACAAAAACTTAAATCACTTTGATTCTCAGGGGTATAAAACCCCTATGTTTTGTAGGAAAACAATAGGGGTTTTAGGAGATTTTTAATAAGTTTTTGTAAGATATATGGAATTCATTTTATGAAAATGTTAATTCTTAGTTTTAGTGGTGTCTTTTTTCTTTTTGCGTCCAAACATTCCTCCCAAAATATCTTTTGCAGCATTTTTTAATTGTTTTTCAGGAGTATTAGTTGTGTTTGTTTTAGTGGAATCACTTTTAGACTTGGCGCCTCCTAAAAGATCTGTAATAACTCCTGTTCCTGTATTGAGAAGTTGATCTTTTACCTTTCCTTTTTGTTTGTCAATAATACGTTGGGTTACTTCTTTTACTGCTCCGGAAGTGTTTAATTTTATTTGTGGGTTTGTGAAATTACCTGCGATTCCGATGGGGACTCCAATTGTCATGTTTTTTGCTTCCTGAGGGCTCAATTGAGAAAGCAAACTAGTTACATCTTTTCCCAGATACTTAGCAGGAACGTCCATGGTTACCTTGTAATCCATGTTTTTGTCCAGACCGTGACTACCTCCTGCAGTAAATTTTACCCCTTTAATATCAAAATTAAAAGGTTTGACATTTACCTTTCCATCATTAAAATCCAGATGAGTTTTGATGTTTTTGATATTGAGTTTGTCTAGCTTCAGGAAATCCAGTTTCCCATCCAGTTTACTTATCAGTGGAGCTTTGCTGGAGTTGACTTGAGCATTCAGTATTTCTGCTAATGCACTTCCTTTAATAGAGGTTAGTACGGGAGTAAGGTCGTCATTTAGGTCTCCGTTTAGTTGTAATTCTGTTGTGAGTAAGCCTGTTAATGCTTTTGCGATAGGAGCATAACCTTTTAATAGATCCAAACTGCTGAATGATTGTGCAATGTTTATCTTATTTAATTGGAGAGCCATATCAAAATTTGGTTTTTTCTCTTTAGTAGAAACTTTCCCGTCAAAAGCAATGCCTCCATCAAAAATAGAGGAAGTTACTTTTTGTAAATAGGCGGTTTCATCCTTTATTTTTACGGTTCCTTTGGCATCTTTAAGAGTAAGATTGTCGTAGATTACTTTTTTAGCATCAAAAGTTAGAGTTGCATCTAAAAAAGAAGGAATCTGTAAGGCTTCTTCTGTCGTTGATGTGGTTTGTTGTAGAGAATCTGCAGCAGTATCTTCTACCATAAAATCATGAACATCAAAAACAGTAGAGGAAACATCAAAGTTTCCTTTAAGATCCTGTTTGGCAAAAAGAAAGCCCATAAGGTTGTGAATGCTACCTTTTGCTTCCATATCAGAAGCTCCAGTAGTGGCTTGTAAATTTTCCAATGTAATCGTTTCGGGTTGGAAAAGGACATTGGCTTGCTGAATGTGGATTTCATTAGGGAGTTCTTCGGAGGTATATGCAAAATCTTTGATGCCGGCACTTCCACTACTTTTGATGTGTTGATATTGTTCTTTCTCTAAAGCGTTCATGTCAAAATCCACCTGAACATTGGCATTCGCAATTCCATTTAATTTTTGTTCCAATTCCAGTGGATATGCCTGGTTTACATTAGCCAGATTGACAGTTCCGTGTAACCCCATGGAAACCAGCATATTTTTGGTGATGTTTCGCAGGCTTCCCTTGGCAGCGAAAGCATCCTGATCAATTTTGAAAGTAAAATTGTCGATAGTAATATAAGTGTCATCAGGATTTCCGGTATCGTTCTTTACCTTAGTATCTATATTGATTCCTGTAACACTTTTGGGAAGATCGGGATATTTGAAAGAAGCATTATGCGAAAGAATTTTAATGTCCATGGTCGGGATCTGCGTGTCGCTAATGTGTCCTTTGACCATTCCATCAACCGAAAAATCCCCCGATGTTTTTACCCCATTGAGATCCTTGGCATAAGAGGCAGGAATAACTGCCAGTAAATTTTTAAAATCAGAGGTAGGTGTTTTAAAACTGAGATCCAATAAGGTACTTTTCTCTAATAGCTGAACAAATCCTGCAAATTCTAAAGGGAGTTGATTAAGTAATAATTTATTTTCTCTAAAGGAGTATTTCTGATTTTCCAGATCCAATTCTAATTCAGCGTCTAATTGTAGTTTGTTTTTGTCGAGGTAATTAGAGCCGTCCATGTCTAAGGAAGCTGCTACAGATGATTGGGTGTCTAAAATGATTTTTTGTCCTGAAACAGAACCTTCTCCAACATGGTTGATGGTAGTAAGATCCATTTTAATTTTGCTTACATCATCCTGATAGCGGATATTACTATTGTTTAATTCATAGTGTTTTAGGTCAAAGGTGAAATCACTGGAAGATGTTTCAGGTGTCGTTTGTTCTTTTTCGGTAGTTTTTGCAATATCTAAGTTAGAATTCCCAAGACTATCCGTTTTAATAGTGATACTGGCTTCATCAATAATCACTCGAGTAACATTGACTGCCTGAGAAGATGTTTTAAAAAGTTGACTCATTCCCATAGCCAATTCGATTCGTTTGGAATAAGCAAGAGTGTCTCCCTCAAAAGGAGTGTGATTCGTAACTGATAAGTCGTTGATTACTACGGTTGCCTGTGGGAAATTTTGAAATAAGCTGATATCTACATCCGAGAAGTGAACAGTCGCATTTACCTGTTCATTGATGAAATGTAGTACTTTATCCTGAATGCTTCCCTTGAATAAAAAGGGAAGAGCAATCAGTGCGAGAATGCATACTAAAAGAAAGGCTCCGATGATTTTAACTATTTTTTTCATTTGCTTCTTATTTTGTAGCGATACTATTTTTTAGTGTTATTTGGGGATTTTGATTCTGTATTTCTTTGTAATCAGTGTTGCTGATTTCAAGAGAATAAAATAACGATTTTGAATTGATATTTTATTGTTTTTATAGATTAAAAATTTGTTAGTTTATACTGTAAGTGCTAATTCTTCTCCTTGTTTTAGAGAAAATCTTTTTCGAAAACAATAAACTCCTAGGTAAATCAAAGGAGTGTCCAGAACAGCGACCAGCATTTTGAACAAAAAACCATTGAGTAATAAAGCACCGAAACGATCCCATTCTATAATATGACTAGCACATAGTAATAAAAGTACGGTAGCAGTATCAATAAGTTGCGAGAAAAAAGTGGAAAAATTATTACGAAGCCATAAATGCTTTCCTTTGGTAATCCGTTTCCAGAAATGAAATACCTGAATATCGATGTATTGAGCAAATAGATAAGCAAGCATAGATGCTAATACTGCAATAGTAGTCGCTCCGAATACGGTTGAGAATACCGTATCGGTAATGGGAGACCAGGAAGTTGCAGGAACGATATCAGCTACAAAAATAATAAGGAGCGAAAATAAAGAAGCAAAAATTCCGGCAGTTACAATCTGATTCGCTTTTTGCTTTCCATAAATCTCGCTGATAATATCTGTAATAAGAAAAGTAATTGGATAGGGGAGTATCCCGACCGAGATTTCAAAGGTATAGACTCCCAGAAAATCCCAGTAAAAAAACTTTTGAAAAATTAGATTAGATACGACAAGTGATGCAATAAAAAGAGCTCCCAGAATTAGATAGGTTCGATACGCAATATATTGGTCTTTGGAAGAAAGGTGAGTAGTTGTCAATGTTTCGTTTTTATATGTAAAGATAGGCAAAAGTACCAGTGTTTTACATTTGTAGCCTGGAAGAATATCCGAGTAAAAAATAGGAACTAATATGATTTTGTCAAGAATGTGAACAACATTTTTTTTACTGTGGTTTTAGTTTAGCTACTTTTGTCGGATGGTTCTGAGACGAATGAGGTCAGAATGTATAATACAAGGTTTTTTTATGGAGAGAGCATCTCATCTGGTACATATATCATTAGGGAGTAATATCGGAGATAGGTTGGCATATTTGCAAAAAGCAATTGATGCCATCTATGAAGAAGTTGGAGATGTGCTTTGTATATCCGGAGTGTATGAGACCCCTGCGTGGGGATTTTCCAGTGATGATTTCTATAATGCATGTATATCCGTTAAAACAAGGTATACGCCAGAACAGGTATTGGATATCTTGATGGGAATAGAACAGGAATTGGGACGTCATCGAAAAGAAGGGGAAGGCTATGAGGCACGGGTAATTGATCTGGATGTTATTTTGTCATCTTGTGGAGTAGTAGCTACTAAAAAACTAAAAGTACCACATCCTTCGATGCAAGAGCGAAAATTTGTATTGGTTCCTTTAGAAGAAATAGCAGCCCAAGAGCTCCATCCTGTTTTTGATAAAACTATAGAAGTATTATTGAGAGAAACGAAAGATACTGCCGAGATCAAAAAAGCAAAGGAACAACTGATCAATCCTAAAGAGAATTTCTCATTTAGTGATTTTAGCTATCTGGCGATTGAAGGAAATATTGGAGCAGGAAAAACAACTCTGGCAACTATGATTGCAGCAGAATTTAATGGAAAACAGGTGTTGGAGCGCTTTTCTGATAATCCATTTTTGCCAAAATTTTATGAAGATAAAGAACGATATGCTTTCCCATTAGAAATGTCTTTCCTGGCAGATCGCTATCGCCAATTTACAGAAGATTCTTCTCAGTTAGATTTGTTTAAAGATTTTATGGTATCTGATTATGATATCTATAAGTCGTTGATTTTTGCACAGGTAACCCTTCCGGAAGAAGAATTTAAACTATATCGTACACTTTTTACCATTATGTATAAAGAGGTGGTGAAACCAGATCAATATATTTATTTGTATCAAAATACAGATCGCTTGTTGCAGAATATTAAAAATCGAGGCCGTACATATGAGCAGAATATTCCTGCTGCGTATTTAGAAAAAATACATCAGGGATATATTGATTTTATAAAAACACAACCTGATCTCACCGTAAAAATAATTGATGTGTCTGCTATTGATTTTGTGAAAAACAGAAAAGATTATTGTTGGCTGTTGCGGGAGATTGTAAGGAAGTAGTGTGTGTATTCTTTGATAAAAGAAAACACCCCCAACAAGTTTGTTGAGAGTTTATAAAGGTTGTTATACTATGTAAAAGTGTTAATTCTTTATTTTGTGATATCACAAAGCAAATAATTGTTAAGAAGCAGAGAGATTTCCTGTTTTTTTTGAAGAAGCTATAAAGAGCCTTGGTTTTGGTAGGAACCATTTTATAGAAAACAATATTTTTGCAGATATGGAAAAAAACCGAAAACTAAAGAATAGTGAGTTGGAGCGGAAGTCTATTGGAGAGTTCAAAGCTTCGGATAAAACACCATTGATTATTATTCTGGATAATATAAGAAGTCTTAATAATATAGGATCTGTATTCAGAACCGCAGATGCTTTTTTGATAGAGAAGATATATCTATGCGGTATTACAGCGGTTCCTCCACATAAAGATATTCAGAAAACAGCTTTGGGAGCTACTGATACAGTCGATTGGCAACATGTAGAAAGTACAGATGAACTGGTTCGTCAGTTACAGGAAGAAGAAGTGGTTGTGATTTCAGTGGAACAAGCAGCAGATGCAGTTATGCTGGATGAGTTTACACCGCTAAAAGGAAAGAAGTATGCACTGGTATTCGGTAATGAGGTTAAAGGAGTACAGCAATCTGTAGTATCTAAAAGTGATACCGTCATTGAAATTCCTCAGTATGGAAGTAAGCATTCTTTGAATATCTCCGTTAGTGCAGGAGTAGTGATATGGGATATTTTTACTAAAATGAAATACAAATAAGCCCTAAGTCCCCTTACCCAAAATGTGTTTTGTGGATAAAAAGAACTAATTTATAAAGCGTTGAATTTCCATAAAAAACACAGAATATATACTTTAGCATAAATCATAAAAAATAAATCCCTTTGGCAGCAAAAAACAGTAAAAAGGTAACTCCATTGATGAAACAGTATAACGCGATTAAAGCAAAATATCCAGATGCTTTATTGTTGTTTAGAGTAGGAGACTTTTACGAAACTTTTGGAGAAGATGCGATTAGAAGCGCTGCTATTCTCAATATTGTATTAACTAAACGAGGAAACGGAAGCGATCAGGAAACTGCCTTAGCAGGATTCCCTCATCATTCCTTAAATACCTATTTGCCAAAGTTGGTAAAAGCAGGAGAGCGCGTTGCGATTTGTGATCAGCTCGAAGACCCCAAACAGACTAAGACAATTGTAAAAAGAGGAGTTACAGAATTAGTGACACCTGGAGTAGCATTAAATGATGAGGTACTCCAAAGTAAGACCAATAACTTTTTAGCTGCAGTACATTACGGGAAAAAAAATCAGGGAGTAGCATTTTTAGATGTGTCTACAGGAGAGTTTTTAATTGCTCAGGGCGATGTAGCACATATTGATAAATTATTACAAAATTTCAGACCCAGTGAGATTTTGGTGTCCAAAGCAAAAAAACAAACATATGAACAGGACTTTGGTACGGAGTACCATGCCTTCTATATGGAAGATTGGGTATTTAAGCCGGATTATGCTAACGAAACCTTGCAGGAACATTTTGAGACTGCTTCTCTCAAAGGATTTGGAGTAGATCACCTACCTGAAGGAATTATTGCAGCCGGGGTTGTATTGCATTATCTGGGAGAAACCCAACATAAGAAACTAGAACATATAACCAGTATACAGCGAATCGCAGAAGATGAGTATATCTGGATGGATCGGTTTACCATTCGCAATCTGGAATTATATGGATCCACTTCTTTTCAGGCAGTGACTCTATTAGATGTGATCGATAAAACGATTTCTTCGATGGGAGGACGAATGCTAAAGCGCTGGTTAGCATTACCATTAAAGAATAAAGAGGCAATTGATAAACGACATGAAGTCGTAGAATACTTTATAGAACAAGAGCAACTCCATCAGAAAATACGACATCAGATTAAGCAAATCGGGGATATCGAACGTCTGATTTCTAAAATTGCAACAGGGAAAGTAAACCCAAGAGAAGTAATTCAGTTAAAAAATTCTCTAGAAGCAATTGTACCTATAAAAGCGCAGGCACAGCATAGCGAAAATACGGCCTTAAAGAAGATAGGAGAGACGTTACACGATTGTGAAGTATTGCGCAGCAAAATAAAAGAAACTCTAAATGAAGAAGCTCCGGTTAATATCCTGAAAGGAAATGCGATTGCCGAAGGATACCTTGATGAGTTAGATGAATTGCGAAATATTGCATTTTCTGGAAAAGATTACCTGGACAAAATGTTAGAACGAGAGACAGAAGCTACAGGAATTACCTCCTTAAAAATTGCATCTAATAATGTCTTTGGATATTATATAGAAGTGAGAAATACACATAGGGATAAAGTACCTGAAACCTGGATTCGTAAGCAAACATTAGTCAATGCCGAGCGATATATTACTGAAGAATTAAAGGAGTACGAAGCAAAGATTTTAGGAGCCGAAGAGAAGATTCTGGAATTAGAGCAACGTTTGTTTCAGGAGTTGATCGTATGGATGAATTCATATATCAAACCAGTACAGGAGAATGCTATTCTGATTGGGCAATTAGATTGTTTGAGTTCTTTTGCACAATTAGCAATAGACAACTCTTATGTGAGACCAGTTATGGAAACGTCCTATGACCTGGAAATTAAAGATGGGCGCCATCCGGTTATCGAAAAACAACTGCCGATCGGAGAACCTTATATTTCAAATGATGTATTCCTGGATCGAGAACAACAACAAATTATTATGATTACAGGTCCGAATATGAGTGGTAAGTCAGCCATTCTACGTCAGACAGCATTGATTGTACTACTGGCACAAATGGGAAGCTTTGTGCCTGCAGCATCTGCCAGAATAGGAATTGTAGATAAGATCTTTACTCGAGTGGGTGCCAGTGATAATATTTCTATGGGAGAGTCTACTTTTATGGTCGAGATGAATGAGACAGCCAATATCCTTAATAACATATCTGATCGCAGTTTGGTATTGTTAGATGAGATCGGAAGAGGAACCAGTACCTATGATGGAATTTCTATCGCATGGGCAATTAGTGAATTCTTACATGAGCACCCTACCAAGCCCAAAACACTTTTTGCAACACATTATCATGAATTAAATGAGATGTGTGAGACTTTTAATAGAATCAAGAACTTTAATGTATCTGTAAAAGAATTAAAAGATAATGTCCTGTTTGTACGTAAGCTTGTACCAGGAGGAAGTGAACATAGTTTTGGAATTCATGTAGCAAAAATGGCAGGGATGCCACAGCAGGTTTTACACCGGGCCAATAAAATGCTTAAGAAATTAGAGAAGTCACATAGTAGTGAGGAATTGACAGATAAAATAAAGAAAGTACAAGAAGACGATGAAATGCAGTTGAGCTTTTTTAATTTAGATGATCCCTTATTAGAAGAAATTAAAGAAGAAATCATCGATATTGATATCGATACCCTTACTCCGGTAGAGGCATTGATGAAATTAAATGAGATTAAGCGCTTGTTAACCAGTAATAAAGCATCTAAAGTATAGTTTTTTTTAAAAAAACTTAAAAAAAAGCTTTGTTAATCCTTTAATTGTATTAAATTTGCAACCGCAATAAAGAAAACAAAAAACGTTCTTTGTAATTATTGCGAAAGTAGCTCAGGGGTAGAGCATCACCTTGCCAAGGTGAGGGTCGCGGGTTCAAATCCCGTCTTTCGCTCTGAGCATACAAAATACCAATATATGCTGAAGTGGTGGAATTGGTAGACACGTTGGACTTAAAATCCAATGGGCAGTAATGCCCGTGCGGGTTCAAGTCCCGCCTTCAGTACGAAAGCCTGATAAACATTGTTTATCAGGCTTTTTTTGTTTTTAGATATATATTCTGCTATATCCTAAAGTAAATTTCTAACCCTACTAACGAATTACACCTTTTATTCTTTTCTGAAAGAACGGAATGATTATGTACATGCTTATTTTTAGTTGTTTGCAAACTATTTACTGCAAAGACAGGAAAAAGAAATAAAAAAGGATACTTTTTTTTAGGTGGATATTAATTTTGATGACTTTAAGAATCGTTAAAGAATTTTTAATCAGTTGATTGCTTTTTGCATTGATCAATCTTTCATTAGAAGGTTCTTATCGAGGGTATCGTTTAATCAATCGTTCACACTAAAAAGGAGTATTCATGAGAAAAAGAATTCATCATCTATTTGTCTGTTGTATCTTTTTATTCTTTATAGATTCGGGTTATAGTCAGTATAAAGTTATTTATGATCCGTCAGTTATCGCTGGAGCAATCAATTCAGGTACTGGATTAGAGTTTCGCCCAGATCTGAGTATGTTCAGTAGTGGAGTTACGGTCTCTTCTGGTACTGATTTACGATTATCTGTGGCTTCGGATCAGCCTCCTTATGGATGGTTTAGTTATGAGGTTCGCCTTCGGGTGACTCCCCGTTTATCGACCGGAGTTTTTGATCCTACTCAGAGTTATGTTGTTACGTTATTAGTTTCCAGTAATAGTGTTGCAGGATCAGGGCAGCATAGTATTGATGTTCGGGAACATCGTATTGGGGATAGTTATGGGGCTCATATAGTTGTAGAAGAGGGTCGCTATCAGAATCTATCGACTTCATCGGTAGATGTTAATGGATATATCCCAGAGAATATTACTTTATCAGCTAGCTTATGGGTATCACATTATGGAGTTTTATCTGATATGATTCCCACTATTGGAGCTACATTTGATGGAGTTAGTAATGAATTATCGTTTGCATGGGATAATATTTCGGGAGCGGATCATTATCAATTAGAGTGGAGCTGGGTTGATAGTTATGGGGATCGTTTTAATACATCTTTAGGAGCGGATCAGATAGCTTTTAGCACTCTTGATTTTAAAGGTAATAGTACTCGTATTCAGACAAAGGCTACTGGTTATTCGATTCCTTTAATTTACAGCAAAGGCTATTTGATTTACAGAGTTCGTGCAGTGGGACATTATACGTCTAACATTTCAAAATACCAATACGGTCGTTGGAGCAGTGGGGTTCTTCCTAAAACAAGTGTTTCAGATTGGCCTGATTATTATACAATTACTTCGGATCATGAAGAAGGCAAGAACTGGCAGTTTCAGGCGAGTTATGCAGAAGAAGGGAAGAAGAAGGAAGTGGTTAGTTATTTTGATGGTACGTTGCGTAATCGTCAGACAGTTACCAAACTCAATACGGACGATCATGTTGTTGTTGGCGAAGTTATTTATGACGCTCAGGGTCGATCAGCCATAGAAGTGTTGCCAGTACCTACGACTTGGTCACAATTAGGGTATGTTCGAGATTTCAATCAGAGTTCATTATTGCCTGGAGCTCCCTATGATTATGAAGATTTTGATTTGGATCATCAGAATATTTTGGATCAGCCAACGACAGATAAGGGGATGGATCCTTCCAGTGGAGCGAGTAAATACTATGGATTGGCAAACGATCTGACAACTCCTTTTCGTTCTCGTATTGCAGATGCAGGGGGTCATCCGTTTTCACAGATAGAATATATGCCTGATAATACAGGTCGTATCCGCAGAAAAAGCGGGGTAGGAATCACCCATCAGCTAGGAAGAGGCAAAGAGATGGAGTATTATTATGGTACCCCCGAACAGAAAGAATTAAACCGTTTGTTTGGTTATAATGTAGGTCATCACGGTCATTATAAGAAGAATCTGGTCATTGATCCTAATGGTCAGGCAAGTGTTAGTTATCTCGATCCTCAGGGTCGTACCATTGCTACGGCTTTATCGGGCGATGCAGCGGGGACAGGGTTAACGGGGCTTTCAGAAGAGCAAGACACAAGTCTTCATCAGGAAATGACGGTTGATTTACTGGGCAAACTCAGTCGCGGAGCAAAGGATACGGCTTTAGATAATACTATTAAAACGAGCACAGGGGGATTTGGTCCTTTATATGACGCGCTGGAATATGGAGGGACGAAGGTTTCAGCCTTTGATAGGGGCTATCGATTTAATTATACACTATCGAATGCTCCTTTTTTTGAAGATAATTGTAGTCCTACTACGGTTGTTCAATATCCTTTTGTTTATGATCTGGAAATAGCTATTGAGGATTTGGACGGGGTTTCTTTACTCGCCACTCCAGTGGTAGAAAAGGTAGATATGAGTAGAGTGACTTCAGGAACTTTTATTTTGCCGGAAGCGACGGCTTCGGTTCCAAGAGGTAGTTATACCATAAGCAAGAGTTTGTCGGTCGACAGAGAAGCCTTAGCATCTTATGCAGATGCCTATGTAGCCAGGCTTCAGGATGCTAATGATGCGTGTTATATCAGTCCGGAAGAAGTGAGTAACCTTCCTGTTCTTAGTTTCGAAGGTTGTTTTATGACCTGTAGTGAATGCGAGGCAGCCCTGCTATCGGATTATGGGAGCAAGTCTCAGTATGTGACCACCCAGGTAGAGGCATATGATTATTCATCCTTATCCCATTTATCAGCTACTGAATTAGAGGAAGAAAAGACGCGTTTAGCTGCTGTTTTTGCTATACAGTGGGACGCTTTGATCAGAGCCTGTAATGCTCCCTGTCAAGAGGGTGTTTTAGATGGAGGTGCCCCTTCAGATGTTGTTAGTTCATCCTCGCTTAGTTGTAGTATTTCCCATTCGATTTTAAGGAATGATATGAAACCTTTAGGTCAATACGGGGCATATAGAGGAGCTGTTTATAATGATCAGACCACAGGAGGCAGTGGTATAATAGAAAATTCCAGCGTATTATCCATATTTAGTACATCTAATGAATTGATAAGCACGCGTACTTCATCCGGGGAACATAACAGTTGGCGAAACCCTCGTCATGAAGCGCATGATCCGGCTCCTTCCGGGTCTGGGTTGTATACCTCGGGTCATTACTATACAGAAGATGGACAGATTAGTTATATCAAAGTAAAACAGCTAATAACTACACGTATTGTAGCAGGTCAACCGACAGAAGAAATTACCTATGACCCTATGCTTATTGAAGGGGCTGTTGTTCGGGAGTCGGCAGACCGGGAGTATGTATATACAGAGCCACAAAATCTGGCTTTGGTTACGGATTTTTTAAGAGATGATATCTGGCAGGACAGTTGGACTTCTTCCCTTTTGGTGTATCATCCGGAGTATTGTTATATAACATATAACCGGGCAGTTTGTGGTATGACCAGTACGGTTTCAGGAGGCAAGATGAACTCTGATGGATATGATGCATATTTAGGATCAGTTAAGAGCTATGCAGCAGCAAAGGCAGCAGGTTTGTTAGGTAGTTTGGAATCCTTATCGGCATCGGATCCTTATTTTAGAGGGACTATCCCAGCGGTAGAGAATAGTACATCCAGAAATGCCCGGGAGTCAGTAATTCGTGAATCCCTTCTGTCGAATTATAATGGTAGTGGAATGAGTGCGATGGCATTTTCCTATGGTACTTTGGTTTGTAATAGTATAAGCAGTTGTGATTTGGGATTAGGAAGCAGTCCTACTGCAGCGAGTATTTTAGGAAAGGTAGATGGTTTTAGTGATGTATCGAAACAAGATCAGTTTTGGAATACATATAAAGCGAACTATGGAGTTGCCAAACAAGTTGTACAAAGCTTATTTTCGAATATTTACGCCATGAACAATGGCTGTTACAATGGTTGTATAGGGGAACAAGCGCCACCGACTACTTTGTTAACGGTATTATCGGGATACAGTACCTCTGTCAATAATCAGGTAGGAGGATTGATTCAGAGGGGTGTAGCAGGAATCTGCGCGGATCTTCACAGCGAATTATATAAAGAAAAGGAAAAACGATTTAAGCCTTCGGATAACCTATATAGTTCAGGAGATAATGGAGGAGATATCTATAATGACCTGGCTAATTTTACTAATTACGAATATTATATTGCTACAGGAGTATGTCCTAAGGCTCGGGATTTAGAGATGTACTTAAATTACTATTTTAAGGAGTATGGTTCAGGTATTCCTGCTAGTAGCACCTATAGAGGAGGATATCTGACTCCGGCATTATTTACAGATTTAGGAGGGAGTCACCCTACAGATGCAGCAGTAGAGATACGAACGAACCTTACAGCTTCCAATAAGACATTAGATATTCGTTTTTATCAAAACAATCAGGCAGTAGGTACTATTCCTATTAGTGTTAGTTTACCTGCAAGTTTTAGCAATACCTGGCAGAACTATGGAGCAGGCACCTGGCAGATCACTTCTGTAAAACAGATTTATTCGAGTTATGATGCCAGCAGTGAGCGTTTTCGTTATCAGGTATTGGCAGAGGTGACTATTGGAGGTACTACGACTCAGGAGATTGTTCTTAGTGGTCAGACCCAGGCACGTATTGCAGCGTGTAGTATCACAGAAGCTGATGGTGTTGGGGAGTATATAGGGGATGGTAGTGGTACAGATATTTCAGGCTGTAATAATACGACCCGTTTTGAGACAGCCCTTCGGGATGTGATGTATGAATTAGAACAACGGGGAACTCTAAACAATGGGAATGTTTCTTTGAATAGTATGTCATCTTATTCTGGAAGTTATCTGGCTACATTTTTTGGAGCAGGAGCTGCTCTTTGGAAGGCAGATGGTAGGGGTACCTATGAGCTTACAGTTGGGGGAGTAACCAGATTAACGATGGAATTGGGGCAGGTATTAGATCCAGCCGTTATAGAGGTGATTACGGGGGCAAATGTTAACTATCTCTATAATGATAAGGGGCAGATAACCCAGCAACAGTTAAATATTACCTATAGAGAAGCGGATCATTTCCCTAAAATAGCCACTGCCAGGTTATATGAATCCTGTGATGTAGTTACCGGAGTATGCCGACTGATTAATTTATTGTGTTGTGGGGATATTAATGATTTGGTGGGAGAAGATAACCAGGTTATATGTATTCAGAATCAACAGGCAGAAGAGACCTTCGAAGCAGGACTATTGACCTTATTAAATGAAGGGATTCTCAATGAGAACCGATTAGATACTCCTTATACGATAAGTTCTCCCCTGACTAGTGACTTTTTAAATAACACAAAATATCGGGAACGAATTTCCCGCTATACAAAAGATATTCCTGGCATTAATGTTTCTACGGATTTTAACAGTTGTTTTTTCTTGCGACGATCCAATCATTTTGAGGAATTAATGTTGATTTTCTCAGCAGACCCAACAGCAGATGCGTCCGCTATTGCTCATCATACAAACTCAACCCAATGTGGAGACTCTAATTGGGCTATTTTTAGAATACAACAACGGAGAAGTGATGGAGCTAACGTGTTGAATATAGGAAGGATTACGAAGTTGGATATCCAAAAAGAGGGAGTATTAGCATTTACACATACAGATCGTAGTACCAATCAGGAGATAGCAACAACCGGAAGTATTGCAAATCTGTTACCAATGCGGACCAATACAATTTGTCAGGTTAGTGGATTTAGACCGGATTGTCAGTTTTTTGAAGATCCTCCTGTGGATTGTATAGGTGAAGCAATAGCAGAAGCAAATCAATTTGCAAATGATATTAAACACCTTGTTAATGCCGTATTTCGGAATGTTGATTTAGCAGGAATAGGTATAAATCAGGGAAGGCTTATAAATTTACAAGGATATCCTGAATATACAAATTTTATACAGAAAGTACTGACTGTAAAAAGTGCTCTTCCTTGTACAACTTGTTATGATAAGTTTTTTGATTATTCGATTAAAGAACATGTCAAGTTTTCTATTACACGTACATCTTCTAATGTGTATGCTCTGAGTATAAACTTGTCAGATATACACCAGGTATCAATTCCGTTGAATGTACCTTCCGGTGAAATACCAAAACAAATAGATAGTATCACACATAGCTCTAATGGAAGATTCACTGTAGTTTCTACTGATTTAAATGGTAAACAATATACCTCCTTGCATAATTTTAGAGGAGTAAAAATAAATGACCCTAATGATCATAAATCTCCTATCTTATTTCAATTTTTTTGTAATACAGATTATAATGCTACTTCATTAGCACAAAATCCGGATAATTTAGATAATGAGAATATAGATGGTATTTGTGGAGATGCTGTATTAGAAAATAATTTAGAGCATGCTTTAAAAATAGCACTTAATGAGGGGATTACATCAATGAAAGAAAATAGACCTGTATCAAGTACTATTTTTGATGAATTGTTTTTTGGGAATGTGAATCTTCAAAAGAGGATAGAAAACCATTTTGGCTTAACGGATCCTACATCTGTATATGACTATCAATTTGATTCTGCAGAAACAGAACCAATTTACCATAGATTTGCTACTGGTCATATACAGACTAGAGGAACTATGCATTTGATCCTTACTAGATCTGGGGGATATATAACAAGCATAAAACTTAGTTTAGAGGAAGACTTTTTCGATATTTCAGAAATAATAGATATTGAAATTGTTCGCTCTAATATAGAATTAACCCAAGGGGTTAATAATTCTATTTCAGGAGGAACATTTTGTACAATCAATTACAAAGATAGTCTAGGTGGTCTTAAACAAGCTAAAAATGTAATTATAACTTTTTCAGCTTCAGATCTACCTCGAACATATGAAAATCAATTTCTCTGTGATCTATTATCATGGCCTGTATCTTTGGTACCTACGAGAATAGTATCAGAACTAAATGAGAATGAGACCTTATCAACATCAACATATGCACGAGACCTAAACAACTCAAAAAAATCAAACCCACCCTCTGCCAAATCCACGACAATTGCGGATGAGACTATTCCTTGTGGTCCTACCGTTTGTATTCCTCCTGTAGTGGAACCACTAAGTTGTACAACGACCTATTCTGCATATACAGGGGTGATGAGTCGGATAGGGGATACGGAGGCAGAGGATATTGTTAGTGCAGAAGATTTTTGTCAGTACTCGTTGCAATACCTGGTAGCCGATTATGAGTATTACCTGACCAAATTAGGGATAGTATCGACACTAGATCTTTACTATCTGACCATCAGTGAATTTGGTGCTACAGAGTTTAACTATGGATATCCGGGGATGCGTAGGACTTATAAGGGGCGTTCTGCTGTTATTGATCTGTATCAGGCTCATGTGAGCAGCAGTGGCGATAGCGCCAAAAGCTGGACTGCTTTTACCACGGATTATCTGAATACCTCCGGGAATGAAGATATCTGTGTTCCCCGTCCATTTTTCACCGATTTTACAGAAGTTACAGTGACGATTCCTGATGACACGGATTGCCAGCAATTTGTCAAAAGTGTTCGGGCGGCATATACCCGGGATGTATACGATAGTTATATAGCAGGTAAGCGGGCAGAATTTATAGCTGAGTATTTATCACAAGCGATCGATAATGCAGTAGAGACCTTTGATATGACCTATTATGATAAGGAATACCAATACACCTTATATTATTACGATCAGTCGGGGAATTTACTACAAACGGTTCCTCCGGAGGGAGTTGATCGTTTTACGGATACAGAATTACAGGCATCAGATGCTTCCGGGGAATCCCTTAATCGCCGTATCAATCAGCATCGAACTAATGATATTGCCCGGGAGAATAGTAGTTTATTACCAGCACATGAGCTATTGACCAAATACCGATATAATTCTCTGAATCAACTGGTATGGCAGAAAACTCCTGATGGAGGGATTACCCGTTTTGCCTATGATGAGCTGGGAAGAATTATCGCTTCACAGAATGCCAATCAGGTAGCCGCCAATCAATTTAGCTATACCACTTATGATGCTTTGGGTCGGATTGTAGAGGCAGGAGCACTTACTCCAACCGTTGGGATTTCTATCCGGGAGAAGACAGGTACACTGGTTTATACAGCTACGGGCAATGTGGTATCGACCCGGGTAGAAGATCAGTACCCTCAGAATATTTCCAGGGATCGGGTAGAGGTCACCCGTACCCGTTATAACGATCTTTCGATAGGAGCGGCGGAGATTTTTGAGACGGTATCAGATCAGTCGACCTATCGGAGTACGACCCGCAACCGGGTGGCAGGAATTTATTACTATGATCAGTATAGCAGTACGACCTTAGAGCGACAATACGACCATGCGATTTTCTATCACTATGACATCCATGGGAATGTTAAAGAGCTGGTGCAGCACGATAAACAGATGGCATTGACCCTGGATGATCCTACCTCAGGGATGAAGCGTACCCAATACGAATACGATCTGATCAGTGGTAATGTTCATAGGGTAACCTATCAAAAAGGGAAGGCGGATCAGTTTATCCATCAGTATCGCTATGATGCAGACAACCGTATTGTAGGAGTATCGACCTCAGATAACGGACGTATATGGGAGGAGGATGCCCGGTATGCATATTTTTCACACGGACCTTTAGCCAGAACAGTACTAGGATCCAGGCAGGTACAGGGTCTTGATTACGCCTATACCCTTCAGGGCTGGTTAAAAGGCGTTAATGGAGAGTCCTTAGACCCGACGGCAGATATGGGAGGAGATGGATCTTCCACTTCTGATGTGGCTAAAGATGCCCTGGGATATTCCTTAAGTTATTACGAAGGAGATTATCAATCGATCGGTACTACTACAGGGAGCTCTTTTGTATACAGTAACAGTCCCGGATTAGAGAGTACTAAGAATTTGTACAACGGGAATATCAAACAGATGGTCACCAGTCTGATAGACAACAATGAATCGATGTTGTCTTCCCAGATCAATCACTATGAATATGATCAGTTAAACCGTATCAAGAAGATGCAGGGATCACAGCTGACCGGGATGACAGCAACACCTTCATACCACAGTAGTTATAGCTATGATAAGAATGGGAACTTACAGCAGTTGCATCGGGCTACGGTCAACAGTCAGGGATCGGTTGTGGATATGGACGCCTTGCAATATACCTATAAGACAGTTACTGATCCGGAGACAGGGCAGCAAGTGCGTTCGAATCAGTTAAGCCATGTAGACGATACCATTGCGGGGAGTACATTTAATGATTTGTCGGATCAGAATCCCGGGAATTACAGTTATGATGCGATAGGTCAATTGATAGAAGACAAGCAGGAAGGGATTCGCAATATCGAATGGCGGGTAGATGGTAAAGTAAAGAAGATCCGTAAGAGCAATGGTACAGAGGTATCTTTCTATTATGATGGACTAGGGAACCGTATTGGTAAGCGGGTACTGCCGGAGAACAAGACAACCTTATACAGCAGAGATGCTCAGGGGAATGTATTGGGGGTATATCAGGCAAATACCAGTGGGGCAGTTGCTACGGATATGCGCTTAAAGGAACATCATATCTATGGGAGCAGTCGACTGGGTATTGAAGAAAAGAACATTGCTCTAAGCAGTGATCAGGCTGTAGCAGAAGCCACAGTGGGTAATACAGTTGGGGATAAGCGATATGAGCTAAGCAATCACTTAGGAAATGTAATGAGTGTGGTAAGTGATCGCAAGACTGCTACTGTTACAGGGAATTTAACTACCTTTACTCCGGATGTTCTTTCATTTAGTGATTATTACCCCTTTGGAATGCTTTTACCTAATAGAAATGGAAACAGTGGAAACTACCGTTATGGCTTCCAGGGACAGGAAATGGACAATGAAATAAAGGGAGAAGGAAACAGCTTAAACTATAAGTATCGTATGCACGATCCTCGTGTAGGGAGGTTCTTTGGTACTGATCCTATGGAATCAATATATGCATACAACTCTCCTTACGCTTTTAGTGAAAATAGAGTTATTGACGGTATTGAACTAGAAGGTAGAGAATTTAGTATAACGAACGATTCTAAAAATGTTTATATTAATACAGAATTTAGAGTTATAAAAAGCGCTAGTGTTTCTGAAGATTTTTATAATATATTGATGGAAAAAACACGAACCAAATATAAGCAAGCTTTAAATGGTAAAGTTAGTAGTTTTAATTTAAAACCAGGAGTATTTAAGTTGAAATTAGTCGAAGATAGAATAGGAAGTAAGCAATATAATATAGAAGTTATGGATCATGGTTCATTCATTAAAAAACATAGTGAATTAACGGGTGATCCTGAATGGATGTCTCAATATGCTGGTGGAGTAGTTGATGATATAGGAGGAACAGAAATTTACCTTTCCGTAACCAAAAAATCTGAATCAATAGATTTTAGTGATGAATTCTCTCAAATAGCTCAAGAAGAATTAGCTGACGAATTATCAAATACTATAATACATGAAATGGGTCATTTGTTAGGGTTGCTACATGTTTGGGATAGAATTGAGAAAAATAAAGAGGGTGTCACTTTTAGGCAGATAAAAAAGATTGCGGATGTTTATCAGCGGGCATTAGAACAACTTAATAGAGATTTACCTGCCATGTCAAGTGGAGCAGAGATTGAAAGAATGGGTAATAACTTTATGATTTTTGGAGAACCAAATGGTATGCAAGATGTAACAGATGCTGAGTCTCTTTTTAAAGAGTTTACTCCAGAACAATTAAAACAGATTTATAATTTTATTTATGAACAACAATTTGGAGAAAGATCTAGTGGTAACGGTAATGAAAAAAGTAATGATGACAATTAAGACTATTTGTTTTTCGATTATTGTATCTAATTTTTTTCTTAGTTCGGTCTTTGTTTTTTCACAAGATGCTAGAAACAAGAAAATAGATAGTATAAATTATTATTTAGATAATACAGCTTTTTTTGATTCAAAGATTGTGGCTGAATTTAAAAAGTCATTTTCAAATGATAGTTTATCTATTTATTATAATCCGGTTGGTTATGACAATTTGATTTTAACTTCGAGTAGCTTTAAAAAAGATACCATTTTAAAGAAAAAAGATATATACTACAAAAAACTGATAACAGTTGATAATAACACCTTAAAAGACAGCCTACGAGTTGATTTTAATGATTTTGAAAAATTCATTAAAGTCAAATTAAAAACGTGTGGATTTGTTAAGAGCGTTGTGCTAATACCACATATAGAGGAGCATTTAATCAAAGATTCAGAAATTATACAAGGTAATATTAATTACAAATATGAAAAATTTGAAAAAAATTATGTAGACATACATTATCTTACTTTTGATTATTATGATTATTTAAAAAGAAAATTAAGTGTAGCCAGATAGTCCCCTGATGATGCTAGTTTACGTGATGGCTACCGCTAGCATTTGCTAGTGGCGGTACAGTAAAGAAATGTATAATATATAAATAGAGCTACTTGGTCTAAAGGATTGGGTAGCTTTTTTGTTTTATAGGAGGTTAATTTAGTCTTGGAGATCATAAATACCTGATATAAGACAATATAAAACGCCCTCGAACCCGTTTAGAATTCCTTTTTAGATGTAAAAAACGGCTGATGACTCGTCTTCCTACTGTTGATAGGGGGGCAAAGGGCAACAGCCCGTTCGCCCCCCTGAAGGGGGTGTCTGAACGACCTAAAATACATACAGAACACCCCGTTAGTTGTTTACTACGTCTTATAGGTTGTTAGGAAGATCCAAATCCCTGTTTTCTTTTGTGAAGACTAACAATAAAAGGCAATACTTCTATGTCAAAATCAATGTTTTTGCAAGAATAAAACTCCAAAATTGAAGTGTATGATGTGACTAGGCGTTTATAAATCCCTTGTTTTTTTAAGAAAAAATTAAGAAGGCGTTTTTAATTAGACAAATGTATTAAATTATTTAAAATCAATTAATTAAATGATTTTTTTGTGTCTATTTATAAACGAGCATTCCTACTTTTTTAAAAATATGCAAGGGATGAATAATTTTGATCTTGATTAATTATTAAAAATAATATAGAGCACATACATCAGGAATTAATACACATTATAAAAGGGGAGTAGTATTGTTAGAAAATTACACGAGACATTCAAATTTTAATCACAGGAAGTCGGTTTTGACATCAAATGAGAAGCGCTAAAAGTATTTTGTAAGAGCGTACGTTCAGAAAATCAATCAGGGGATAACAAAATAACAGATCCCGATTGATTAGGAACCATAAAATACATGATGAAGGTGATGTTTCACCACTTTTAGAAGATTAAAGTTGTACAAAGGCAATTGCCGATACTCTTGTGAGAAGAGATAAAACAAGCTTAGCACTGAATCTAAATATTCTTTCCTTGTAGATGCACTGGTGCACTCTGTATTTCAGAAGGTTTTATATGGTGTGAACCATATGACAGATAAAAAAACAGCAGGTATAGGTGAGAAGCCTATGGCTAACATAGTATCTGATTATCAGAAAAGAGAGCAATGACTTTCTTCTAAATAGTATCCGGGATCAAACAATGGTGTGCCGGGAGTCAAAGAAGAGAAAAGGAGCTTTAGTATGGTGATGAGAAATTTAGATGTTAGCAAACAAATACGGTAAAAGGTTTATTAGGTTTTATTAAAATCAGTATGATTCAGAAAATAAGAGTAAGTAAAATTACAAAGGTATTTGCTATCTATCTGGCAATACAATTAGTAGTAACGACAGTACAGCCGCTATCATTATACGCATTGACGAGCGGTCCCTCGCAACCCGAGTTTAATGCTTTTACCCCGATAGGTACTTCAGAAATGGTAAACTTGTCTACGGGAAACTTTAACTATAACATTCCAATAATGGATGTGGGAGGATATCCTTTGAATCTGGCATATGATGCCGGTGTTAAAATGGATCAGGAAGCCAGTTGGGTAGGATTGGGGTGGAATCTCAATGTCGGGCAGATCAATCGACAGGTACGAGGAATTCCAGATGATTTTAAAGGAGATGAGATGACCTACGAAAAAAATCTAAAAAAGCATGTTACAGTAGGACTTAATGCCCGGTTCAAGCCTCAGTTACTGGGAGCAGAACAGCCGGACTATGTTAATTTTGCGTTGGGATTAGGAATGGAGTATAGTAATTATCATGGAATTACATTCAAGCCCTCTTTTGGGCTATCGTTTAATCTTAATGACAACATCTCTACAGGAATTGATTTGCAAAGTTCTACGCTGGATGGTGCCACAATCTCCCCTAATGTAAGTGCAAAAAGTAACTTGGCATGTCTCCAATCAGGAGAGTTAACAGGAGCTTTAAATGCCGGGGTTTCATATAACTCGAATAAAGGATTATCCCAGTTTAATCTGGGGGCTTCTATGGGAGTGACAGCAATGGATGAGAATTACAGAAGTAGTAATTACTCTCTTGCCGGAGGTTCTTCCGGATATTCTTTTTCGCCAGTTACCATTACACCAAGAAAACGAACAGCTTTTAGAGAAAATCACAGTAACTTTTCGTTTTCAGTAGGGCCTGATGTATTTGGGTTTGATATCGAAGGGCAGGTAACAGCTTCTGCTTCAGTACAACGGATTAAGGATAAGGTAAAAAAGGAAAAAGCTTATGGATATGAACACACCGGACAAGCAACTCCTCAAGATGTATTAGACTATAATCGAGAGAATGATCGTGAAGTTAGTGAAAGTTTACTGGCACTGCCTTCTATGAATTATACCTATGATTTGTATAGCGTCAATGCACAAGGGGTTGGAGGCATGTTTCGTCCGCATCGGACACAGGTAGGACAGCTATATGATGAATATGTAAAAGATGAGAGTAGCGGGTTTAGTCTGGGAGGAGAAGTAGAAGGAGGAGCGGGATTTCATGCAGGGGGAAATTTTGTATTGGCGAGCTCTAATAGCCATACAGGGCAATGGAAAACCAGAGCCTCTCGTTATTTGAAAAATGAAAATGAAATCGCTTCCGGACAGGCTATAAATAATGAACCTGTTTATTTTAGGTTTGCCGGAGAGGGGAATGTAGACCCTTCTGCCTCTTTATACGAAGAGCGATTAGGAGGAACAGCTCCAATAGCCCTAAAAATAGCAGGAAGTAAGTTTAATAGTTATGCTACCAATACGTATAGAGTAAAGAGATATCACCAGCCTTCATTGACATCAAATTATGAAGAAGAACTTTCGTTTAATCAGCCTTTTAAAAGAGAAAAAAGAAACCTTCGCAATCAGTCGGTGCAAAAACTGACCAGAAAAGAAGTTGAAGGAATTTATAAAGAATCCTATCATAAAACACGGATTAATGATGCGGCGAAGGAACATCATACGGCTGAGATAAGGGTCTTAAAGCCAGGTGGTGCTACCTATGTTTTTGGAGAGACCGCCTATAATACCGATAAGCAAGAGGTGAGTTTTGCTACTGCATCTAATCAGTATGATTGTACTACCGGGATCGTAACATATCGTCAGGGAGAAAATACAACAGCTAATGCGAGCGGAATAGATCATTTTTATGATAAAACAGTAACCCCGGCTTATGCGCATACATACCTGTTATCAGCAGTATTATCAGGAGATTATGAAGACTTGACAGGTGATGGTCCTACTGATGATGACCTGGGAAGTTATACCCGCTTTGATTATGAGATAAAAGGAGGGAATGCCGGAAATGGAAAGTATCAATGGCGAGTTCCATATAGCAAAGAACCTCGCGAAGCCTCTTTTAATATAGGATTTAATTCTCATAAAAAAGACCAAAAAGCGAACTATCTCTACGGAGAAAAAGAGATTAAGTACGTTAGAAAAATTAGTACCAAAACTCATGTAGCCTTTTTTGACCTGTCTCCGAGAAAAGATGGCAGGGGAGCTGGTGGAGAAAATGGCGGACTTCCTCAGAATGGAGAACAACAGCTCTACAAAATAGATCAGATACGTCTATATGCCAAACCAGAAGCAATTGCAGCAAAAATTCTGGATGATGATGCGACAAATGACTTGCCTGTAACCCCGATTAAAACAGCACATTTTATATATGACTATTCGCAGTGTCAGGGAGTGAAAAACAATCTGGGCGGAGCATTAGATGCTCATGAAATAGATTATATCGACAGTAACGGGCAAAAGAAGAACCTCGGAAAACTAACATTGAAAAAAGTATATTTTACCTACGGAAATTCTAAGATGGGAAAATATACCCCATATACATTTGAGTATAAAGGGTATAATCCTGAGTATAACCTGAAAGCATATGATATTTGGGGAAATTATAAACCCAATACCGGAAGTTGTTCGCCTACAGATCAAACACTTACAGCTCCGGAATTTCCTTACGTCAATCAACAAAATAAAACAGATCAGGATCGCTATGCTGCAGCATGGTCCCTTACTGATATAGGGCTTCCTTCGGGAGGAAGCCTGTCACTTACCTATGAAAGTGATGATTATCAGTATGTACAGAACAAATCCCCTATGCAGATGTTTACAGTAACAGGAGTAGGAAGTACCCCCACTCCTGCGACTACAACCGAATTAAAAAATCAATTACTGTATAAAGGACCACAGGGAGAAGCAAAATACCTCTATGTAGCTTTGCCAGATGAGACAAGTACCGATATTAATTTTGCAGCAAAGTATCTAAAAGAACAACAAAGCAAGCCTATATATTTCCGCTTTATGCTAAACATGACAAAAGCAGGAGCCATAGGAAGTAGCCAAACAGATTTTGACTATGTAACAGGTTATTTTGAAAAAGAAGGAAATCCTTCTGTCTTTGAGATAAATAATAAGATTTATGCAGCCATTCCTATGAAGTGGAGTGAAATGGAGGGAGGAGTTAACGGGGCAGACCTGGTCAATCCGATTTCTAAAGCAGGATGGTATTTTGGGCGTAAATACATGAACAGGGTTGTATATGATGAATTAGCAGCAGATTACGGAGCTGAGGAAAGTGCAGGGAGTATAGCCAGAAAACTGATTTCCAGTATTGGATCTGTTTCTCAGATATTTTCAGGACCTAATGGGAAATTACGCAGTAGTGCTCATTTATGTGCTCAGCGATTTGTTCCTGAAAAATCCTGGATTCGATTGTCCGCTCCCAAAATAAATAAGTTAGGAGGAGGCGTTCGGGTAAAACAGCTGATCATGAGTGATCAGTGGAATCAAATGAGTGGTGCAGAAACACAGGTGTATGGACAGACCTATGAGTATACCTCAGAGGAAGGAGGGAGTAGTGGAGTTGCTACTTTCGAACCTAATGACAGTGCAGAGAACCCTTTTGTAACTCCATTTTATAACAAAGGCGTTCGCTTGATAGCTCCCAGAGAAACAAGTTATGTAGAAAAACCATTTGGAAAAGCGTTCTTCCCTAATGCCAAGGTTACCTATGGAAGAGTCACAGTAAAAAACCTGAAAAGAGAAGGTATTACCAGACATGCAACAGGAAAAGTTGTAACAGAATTCTATACAACCAGGGATTTTCCTACCCGGGTAGACTATACCAACATTCATAATCAGTTAAGTAGTAACAAGGATCAGGTGCTTCAGAATTTGATCAAGAGCTTTTTAGGAATGCCGGTAACAGTCACTAATGATTTTACCCTGTCTCAGGGATATGTTATCCGTACCAATGATATGGATGGGAAGGAAAAAGGGAGTTACGTATATCAGGAAGGGATGAAAGACCCTATCTCTACCGTAAGAAATATATATCATACCAATACATCAGATGCTACCCAATTAGAAAACAAAGTACCGGTACTATACAAAGACGGACGTATAGAAACCAATCGTCAAATAGGAGTCACATATGATGTAATTAATGATTTGAGAGAGAGTTATTCTTCTTCCAGATCCGCAGGATTTAATGCCAATGTAGCCGTATTCTTTCTGGCGATTATTCCTACTATTTTTCCGACAGATAATACCCATATCAATATTGCACATAGTGCTATTACTACCAAGGTCATTCATCAAACGGGAATTCTTAAAGAAAAAATAGTAACAGATTTAGGAGCTCAGGTTAGGACGACTAATGAAGTATGGGATGCAGAAACCGGACAGATATTATTGACCAAAACGGTCAATGAATTTGATGATCAGTATTATTCTTTTAATCTTCCGGCATACTGGAGTTATGAGAATATGGGGCAGGCATCCAGAAACCTGGGGAATAAAGGAACGTTAACAGCTTCCGGAATTTACTTTATGCTGGCAGATGCCCATAAATATCTGACGACAGGAGATGAATTATTAATTCAATATCTGGATGGAAGAGAAGAGCGTGCATGGGTTGCCCGATTTAATGAATCAAACACAGGAGTGGTTTTACTGGATCATAAAGGAGTGGTCATAAACTCAGAAGGAGGAGCTATCCGATTTAAAGTAATGCGCTCCGGGTATCGCAATTTACAACAGGAAATGATGGGAGGAATTACGATGATGAATCATCCGCTTAAAAATACGAATGGTCAGTGGGTTCCTCGTCTTACGGAGCAAAGCTTTTATCAGGCAGCAAATGGAAATCCGTCGGATCAATTACGAATTGTAAATGCCAATGCCGTTGCATACGATGACTTCTGGAACTGTCCTTGTGAATATGGTTTGGAAAGCATTCCATATGCGAGTCCGGATTCAGAGGAACTGGCAGACCTGCCGGTTGAGGAATATGGATTTAACCCTTATTTATACAATGTAAGAGGAAATTGGAGAGCAGAGAAATCATATGCTTATCAAACAGAGCGAATAGGAGTTATACAAGGAAATTCAACCAAGAAAAACACCCGTAAAGAAGGATATTATAAAGAATTTACTCCATTCTATACACTACAAGGGGATCGTTGGGGATCACATCCCGAAGCCTTGAATCAATGGACTTTTGCCAGTGAAATAACCCAGTATAATGCATTTGGGACAGAGTTAGAAAATAGAGATGCATTGAATCGTTTCTCATCTGCACAGTTTGGGTATAATCATACACTACCGGTAGCAGTAGCTTCTAACAGTAAGTATCGCTATATGGGGGCAGACAACTTTGAAGATTACAGCTTTCTGAATACAGATCAAGGTCATTTTTCCTATAAAGAGCCTGTTATAGAAGACGGTAATGAAGGGATTCAGGTATCTACGGATCATGCTCATACAGGAAATACCAGTTTATTAGTTCCAACCAATAATCAGGCAGGAGTTACTACACAACTTCAGGGAGAAACCATCCCGGATAATGATTATGATGATGACGGATGGAATAATGATGAAGATAATTGCCCATTTACTTTTAATAGTGATCAGGCAGACTATGATAAAGATGGAATCGGAGATGTATGTGATGATACTGCAGAACCTATTATTGTGAGAGAATCAATCCAAAAAACAGGACAGTTTGGAAGATGGAGAAAGCAAGCAACTTTTACAATCCAGGGAACACCTAATACCGAAGTCGTATGCAAAATTACGGTGAATAATCAAGGTTATGAAGGAGGCTGGGTATATGTGAATGGATGGCTGGATACCGATAGATGGTTTAACAGGGATAAAATGGAATTTACCGTCACTTTAGACCCTACCGGACGTGCTTTTATTCAGTTTGAGGCGAGAGCACATCGGGCGACAGATAGTACCGGAGCCTTTAGATGGGCCACTATTCCTAATAGAATTAATCTGGACTTTAGAATTCTTGGGGTGATCCATGCTAATAATGTTCAAACTCCTGTAAGTAGTAGTGAAGTGATACAATTGGACCCAGTCGGATGGAAAAGCCATGGGGGAGGACAAGGACTTTTTAGTATTCCTGGAGAATAGCGATTTATTGAAAATATTCAATTAGTCTCATAAGAAAAATACCAAACTCTATTTGATAAAATAATAATAGATACATGAAAACAATATTCAAATATTTTCAACTTGTATTCCTTTTTGCGTGGATGGCAGAGGGATATGCAGATGATATAATACCCACGTATCCAAGTCAGGCATCATGTACTGTCTCAGAAACAGAAAAACAAGCGTTACTGGATTTTTATACGGCGACAGATGGTGCAAACTGGAAGAATACACGTGCCAACAATAAGGCTTGGAAGTCAGACATTCCCATATGCGATTGGCATGGAGTCACCGTTGCGAATGGTCATGTGACCAGAATTAACCTTCCGAATAATAATCTTAATGGCGAAGTTCCTTCAAGTATCTCTAATCTCACAAAACTATCTTATTTGGCACTTAACACCAATAGGGTATCAAAATTACCAGAAACTATCGGGAATTTATCAGAATTAAGAACTCTGGCATTAGTGCGAAATAACCTGACTACTCTCCCAAATGGGATCGTGAATTTACCGAGGATTGAAAGTCTTATTTTTAGTACAAACGGGTTGAGCAGTTTACCTGCTGGAATAAATAAGCTAACGACACTCAAAGGGTTGAACCTTACTCAGAATAAATTTTCAGGAAATATTCCAGAAGAAATTTTTGAATTGGTAAACCTACAGACATTAACAATGCGACAAAATAAGCTGTCAGGAGTAATTTCTCCTAAGATAGGAGCGCTAAAAAGGCTGAACCATATCGATATAGGGTTTAACAATTTTACGGGGGCTATCCCCAAGGAAATACAAAACCTGACATTACTGACTACCCTCAAAATGGATAACAATGCTTTGGTTGCAATTCCTGATGAAATTCAGGCTCTCAAGGCGATGATAACGTTGGAGCTTAGCAAGAATCAAATAAAAGCAATTCCTAATGGGATCACCAGGCTTCCTAGGCTTAAGTTACTGTATTTGTCCAATAACAAAATACAAGGTTCTATCCCTAAAGATTTTGTGAATAATACTGCCTTGGTAGGGATTTATTTATCATTTAATGAATTAAGTGGAACGATTCCTTTGGAATTAGGGAATATGCCTTCTTTAAAAACATTGACGGTTGATAATAATCAACTAACGGGAACGGTTCCAGAGAGTTTAGCTGCGAAACTGAGCGGTTTTAATTTTCATGAGAATAAATTAGAAGGAAGCATCCCTTACTTTACTAAAAGTGATCTTAGATCATTCTCTTTTTATGGGAATAAATTTGTGTTTTCTGATTTTGAAAATAATCATGTTAGTTATAAAAACCGGGCCAGGAATAATTATCGGTATGCTCCTCAAGCTAAGGTAGACCAACCAGCGAGCAAAACAATAGATGCCGGACAAACGATCACCTTATCAAGTACGGCGTTGACAAGTCCTAATAATAGTTATCAATGGTATAAAACAGTTGGAGGGACTACCACAGCCATTACAGGAGCCACTAATAAAGAGTTAACTATTACGAATGCCAGTGCAGCAGATGCAGGTGTGTATCACTTTGTCGCTACGAATAGCGTTGTCACAGATCTGACATTAGAGCGTCATCCGATTACAGTTAGCATTGCCGGAGATACCTGTGGGGTTTCAGAGGCAGAAAAACAGGCACTATTAGACTTTTATGCTGCTACAGGAGGTGCTAATTGGAAAAATACAGTAGAAAATAATAAGCCCTGGGATCCTGCTACTCCAGTATGTGATTGGTATGGGGTAACAGTGGTCAATGGAAAAGTGTATAAAGTCGTATTAGGAAACAATAATTTAGTAGGAACTATTTCCAATTCGATTACAAACTTGACAGGTTTAGATGCATTAGAATTATTTGGAAATTCATTATCCGGAGCAATTCCCGGAAATATTAATCTGCTTTCCAATTTAAAGACACTACGCCTGGAACAAAATCAAATTTCCGGAACAATCCCCGCACAAATAGGCTCCCTGTCAAATATGAGATACCTACATCTTGGTTTTAACAGGTTGACAGGAACGATCCCGCCAGCGCTTGGTCAACTGTCAAAAGTACAATTGTTTAGTGCTGCAAGTAATAAACTTACAGGAAGTATTCCTCCTCAGTTAAAAGGAATGACCAGTATTCGGGATTTGAACTTCTCAAATAATCAAATGACTGGTGCCATTCCAGTAGAAATGGCAGAGATGAGTACTTTGAGATATCTCAGCCTGGCATGGAATGACTTTACAGGAACAATTCCTACTCAATTAGGTCAATTAGGTCAGCTTGGTTTTTTGAGTTTAGAAAGAAACAGGTTTACTGGGAGTATTCCCAAAGAACTGGCAAATGCAACAAGCTTGTACTTTTTAAACCTGTCCAGAAATCAATTTACGGGGACCATTCCCAAAGAATTAGGAAATCTGTCTGCATTAAAACAGTTTAGTGTTAGTTATAACCGCTTGACAGGAAATATCCCTAATGAAATACGGAACTTAGCTGAATTAGAACGACTCTTTTTATCGAATAATGAATTTGAAGGAAGTGTGCCCGATTTTAGTGGATTGAGTAAGTTATACTTTCTGACGATAAAAGAAAACCATTTGGTTTTTAAGGATTTTGAAAATGAACATCCCTCTTATACCGCATTGCAATCTTATGCATATGCCCCTCAAGCCAAAGTAGATCAACCAGAAACCAGAAGTATTAATGCCGGACAATCAATTACTCTAACAAGTACAGCGTTGACGAGTCCTAACAATAGTTACCAATGGTATAAAACAGTTGGAGGGACTACCACAGCTATTACAGGAGCCACTAATAAGAACCTGGTTATTTCTAATGCCAGTACAGCGGATGCCGGAGTGTATCATTTTTTAGCGACAAATAGTATTGTTACAGATCTGACATTAGAGCGCCACCCGATTACCTTGACAGTCATTGAAGATACTTGTGGAGTTTCTGAAGTGGAAAAGCAGGCACTATTAGACTTCTATACCGCTACCGGAGGACCTAACTGGAAAAATACAGTAGAAAATAACAAACCCTGGGACCCTGCTATTCCTGTATGTGATTGGTATGGAGTTATAGTAAATAATGGAACAGTAACAGGATTAAACTTAGGGAGGAACAATTTGTCAGGAAACTTAGTATTAGCTCCCTTAGCTTCATTGCCAGAATTAAGTCATTTGAGCTTAGGAATCAATAATCTGTCAGGAGAGATTCCTATGAGTGTCGAAAACTTATTCAAGCTCTCATATATCAACCTAGAAAGTAATAAACTAACAGGAAGCATTCCCGAGGTATTGGCAGATTTAAAAAAATTAAGTTTTATATCGTTTGCCAAGAATCAGTTAACGGGAGAAATCCTTCCTGAATTAAGTGCATTGCCAAATTTGAAAAACTTATACTTAAACAATAATCAATTAACAGGAGGCATTCCTAATGACCTGGGTATAATAACGAATCTGGAATACTTGGATATAAGTTTTAATAAGTTATCCGGTAGTATTCCTAGCTCATTAGGACAACTAACAAAATTAAAATGGCTAGCGGTAAATAACAACCAATTAGAAGGTGTACTTCCTGCTACACTAGGGCAACTGGTAAACTTAAATCGTTTATATGCATCCAATAATCAGTTATCAGGAGAACTTCCGGTAGCGTTAGGAACGCTTACGGCCTTGAATATTCTGGATTTAGCAAACAATAAGTTATCCGGTAGTATTCCGGGATCTCTTGGAAACCTGACTAATTTGACCAATGTATATCTTAATAAAAATGAGCTGTCAGGCAATTTACCAGAAGAATTGACGCGATTGACCCGATTAAAACAATTATTTCTACATGATAATAAACTATCAGGAAAAATCCCTGCTGGTTTTACCAATATAAGTTTTGTAAAATTATTTTTTAATACCAATCAATTCGTGTTTTCCGATTTCGAATCAGAATATACTACTTACAAACAGAGAATTCAGTTTTTTGAATATGCCCCGCAAGCAAAGGTAGATCAGCCGGAGAACCACACAATTCAGCTAGGAGGGGAGATTATATTAACCACCACTGCTTTAACAAGCCCTAACAATAGTTATCAATGGTATAAAACCGTGGGAGGAACCACCACAGCGATAACAGGGGCTACAGATAAAGAGTTGACCATTTCTAATGCTGATATGACAGATGCCGGAGTGTATCATTTTTTAGCGACGAATTCAATAGTAGACGGTCTGACATTAGAGCGTCACCCGATTACTTTGATCGTGAAAGAGCCTCAGGATTGTAGTGCGCTTACTTGTGAGGAGGTTATCGTAGATGCGTTAAATTTTGTAAAGAATAATAATGGGATTACTAATACTCAAGTACCATTTGTACTAACAGATGTTCCTTCGTTTTTTGATACTTGTATTGATGAGTTTTTTAAGATAGGACAAGAAGATACTTTGGTTTGGGAAAATATCAATGGACTAAATTATAGTTTTGTTCTTAGGTTAAATGATGCCATTATTTTTAAAGTAGATAGCTCATCACCTGCGATGTATAGTGAATCAATAGTGTCTTTTTCGGCAATTAATGTTGCGAATACATATGAGGAAATTGTATTTATTAATACGGACGGAGTAGAAACAATCATGCGTACTAAGGGATTCGAAATCAATTGTAATCCATGTACTGATTGCCCGGTAGGCTTTGATTTGTGCCTGGGAGGGAATACCGAAGAATATCCGATTGTCTATAATTTGATTCCACATGGAGATCATATCAACTGGTATCTGACAGAAACAGGAGGAACACCATTAGAGGATAACACCCCAATTTCTACAGAGGCAGAAAACCCGGGAGGGGTTATTTATTGGTGGGACGATACTACGGATGGGTCTGATACTCGAACACCTCAGGTAGTTACGGTAAGTACCAATCTGCCAGAAGTAGAGGAATTTCAGATATTTTCGGCAGGAATGCAAGCCACCATTGGAGACTTACAAGCTACAGGAAATAATATCGAATGGTATTTACATCCAGCAGAAGGAAACCCACTTCCTGCAGATACCCCTTTAGAGCATTTACAAAGTTATTTTGCTCAGGGACCCGATGCTACCTGTCGAGCTGCTGTAGTGGTAATGCTACAGACAGACACCCCACAAGGAGACGGGTATCAGACACTTTGTAAGGGAGCTACTTTGGCAGATATTGTATTACAGGTAGCTGCAGGATCCTCTATTAAGTGGTATAATCAGCGCACAGGAGGTCAGTTACTTCCTGCTACTACAGCATTAGTGCATGGGGTTACATATTATGCGACCCAATTAGATCAATATGGAGGAGAAAGCGAAGAGAGAAAAGAAGTAACAGTCAATATTATTGAAGTATTTCCTCCGTATGTACCTTCTACAGAACAAGTGTTTTATGCCAATCAATCTCATACCATAGCAAATTTATTGGCAATAGGAAATGGGATTCGTTGGTATGATCAGGAAGAAGGAGGAATTGCTTATGCACCTACTGAGACATTAGTAGATGGACAATATTATTACGCTGCACAGCAATCCGAAGCCGGTTGTACAGGAGACAGGCAGGCAGTATTGGTTCGTATTCTGGCAGAAGAAGCCCCTACCTTATTCGGGTGTGAAAAGTTTAAACCCCGTATTGGAGATCGATATGTGGTTAATGCCTGGGTACGAGAGCAAGGAGTTACTCCTGTAAACCCAGATATCAGAGCATTTAATGATAGTGAAATAAGCCAATTATTTGTCGAGTTATTAAATCATTTAAAAGATAAAGTACTTAGTGCTGATTCAGATATATATCATATTCCAGCCATATATATACCACATAGTGAAACCGCAAACCTGAATTTTGATCCTATCGTATCTTATATAAAAGATACAGAAATTGACGAGCGAAAATTAACCGTCTATAACTTCTCTTTGGAGAAAGACACCTATGGTCGTACGATTGGTTTTTCTTTTTTCTTAAATAAAAACCAAACAGCAAAAATAATGTACCAATCCCCCAAAGTAAGAAAGAGGGGAACTCTGGGAGGAGTAAGTATTCTTGATTATCGTTATCCCATCAGAGATAATGCAGACAACATACGAATAGATTTTACAGATGTAAAAGTAGTAAATGACCAACTTCAGCTTATATCCGATTTTGAGATGAATAATGCAGGATCTTACTCGACCTCATTAACCAATCATACCGATGTGGTTTCAGGAGTTTCCCCGGTAGAAGAAACAGTTACTTTCTACGAATATGAAGAGATTCCGGGGTATCAACCAATCACCTATATGAACGCACTGGTGGAGATACAATATAAAGATGCTAATGAAACGGTTATGGAGGCAGATAAACTGGTATTTATTCCTAAGGGACCTGTTATTGATGGGTGGCAGCAAGTTTCTGGAACTTTTGTGATTCCAGTAGCAGCACATCAGATGACGATGTCACTAAAAAATATAGCCTCGGATATTAATGTGTACTTCGATGATATTCGTTTTCATCCCTATGATAGCTCTATGAAAACATTCGTATATGACCCGATAACACAAAGATTAATGTCAGAATTAGATGAAAATAATTTTGCAACCTTCTATGAATATGATGCAGAAGGAGGATTGATCCGGGTGAAGAAAGAAACTGCCAAAGGAATATTTACAATTCAGGAGAGCAGATCAGGTAACGTAAAAGCAACAGACTAATAAAGAACAAGCGATGATATCATTATATAGATATATCCTCATGCTCACATTACAAGTAACAATTGGGTGTTACAGCTGTTTTTCACAGAAAAGTGCAGCGGCGGTGTTAGCAGATTTTGAGAAAAACTACACGACAAATGATTCCTATGATTTGGCATTGGTATATACTATGTATAAGGGATTTACAGGTCATAAAATAACAGAGCAATATAAAGGAAGTTTGTACAAAGAAGGGACTACTTTTCGTATGACGGCTATGGAAAATGAAGTGGTTCAGTTTGATAAGAAACAATTAAACATAGATCATCAAACGAAGCAAATATATATAAGAAATAAAGTAAAAGAGGTAGAAAACCCAACCCATATTGTCAGGTTACTACAATATTATGCACCGGTAACAATGCAGACAAAAGGAGATCGCTACATCATAGAAATGGCTGTCAAAAACAGCCAGTTACCGCTCCCTTTCCAGAAAATGAGGTTACATATCCACAAAGAGACAAAAATACTATTGAAACAAACATTGTTTTTTGCACAGAAACAGGCATTTGTAACAACCGATGGAAATGAATTAGACACAGCTCGACTCGAAATAGAAATCGAAGAGCAGGCATTGGAAAAACGAGTTTCACCGATTACACTTTCAGACTATGTTATCACTGAAAACTCAGGATATATAGCTGCAGACAATTACAAAAATTATAACATAATAGATCAAACCAATCGATAGCACACTATTATTATGTACGATACGAAACATTATTTTAACCGCATTTTTATAGGATTTTTTATCCTGCTTTTAGGACCGTTTTGGCTTCTTGCTCAGGAAAAAGAAACGTTTACACCTGATCAGATACAACAAGCACATCAGGGGCAGACCTCTTTAACATATACTTCTCCCTTACTGGAGGCACCTCAGACAGTAGATGAAGATGTATATGGATATGTACGTTTGGAAATAAACAAGGACACCCCTCCGTATACCCGTTATAACTTCTCAATAACTTTAGAAGTGCAGCAAGTACTTGCTGATGGACGTATAGCGACAGATGTAGAAGTACATAAATTAACAGTAAAAAACAATCGAAAAGGAGGTGCAGGACATCATATTGCTCAAAAAGCATGTATTCTTAGGGGAGCATATGGTGCTGTTGTAAATATACGTACCTATTCCTATAAAGACATTGCCAATGGCGGTATGGTAGATACAGAAGGAACCATTCCGGCAAATATTCAGTTGACGATAGGGCATGCCAAAGAACGTTTTGAAACGCTATCGACAACTCCTCCACTGGTATCCACCCCTGTGATACATAATAAAGAAATACAATTTGCATGGGAACCAGTAGCAGGGGCTAAAGCATATGAACTGGAATGGACCTGGATAGATAATTACGGAACACAACATACAACCCCTTTAGGAGCAGATCAGATAGCCCTGTCAGAAAAAACATTTCGTCAGAATAATACCAGGGTTCGGGTATCTGGTAGAACCTACCGTATTCCTTTAGTATACGACAAAGGATATTTAATATACAGAATTCGGGCAGTTGGTCATTTTTTGGAAGATACAAACCGGGAGAGATATGGAATGTGGAGTAGTGGAGACATACCAAAAAATACAGTAGCAGACTGGCCGCATACTTATGAAATAACAGTGGAACATGAAGCGGCTAAAAACTGGCAGTTCCAGACTTCCTATGCAGAAGAAGGAAAGAAAAAAGAAGTGGTAAGTTATTTTGATGGAAGTTTACGTAATCGTCAGACAGTTACTAAAATAAATACAGATAATCATGCGGTGGTAGGAGAAGTAATCTACGATGCACAAGGAAGGGCTGCTGTAGAAGTATTACCCGTTCCAACAGCAGATGAAAAATTACAGTATTATCAGAATTTTACACGAACACATTCCGGGCAGGCTTATACATATGCTGCTTTTGATAAAGACACTCAAAATAGAATTGATACCCCTAATGACGATAAAAGAATGGGCACCCAGTCGGGAGCTGCTCAATACTACTCATCAGAAAATACACTTACGGATCCCTTTAGAAACAGGGTGCCGGATGCCAAGGGATACCCTATGTCGCAAATCGAATATACAGCTGATAATACAGGACGTATCCGAAGAAAAGGAGGAGTAGGTGAAACACATCAGTTGGGGTCAGGACATGAGATGGAATATTTTTACGGGGTACCTGAACAAAAAGAATTAAACCGCTTGTTTGGATACTCAGTAGGAAAAGCTTCTCATTACAAGAAAAATATGGTGCTGGATCCTAATCGTCAGTTAAGTATAAACTATATAGACCCGGAAGGGCGCACGATTGCTACGGCCTTGGCTGGATATAGCCCTGATGCTGTGATCGGATTGGATGATGAGAAAGATGAAAGTGGATTGCATAAGCAGTTATTAACAGATTTATTAGGGAAGATCAGACGAACTGATACAGATACAGCCGAGGATAATAATAATTTGCAGAATACAGGCAATTGGGGAGAAATAAGAGATAGATTGATGTATACGGCCAATAAGATGGCGGTGCATCAAGAAACCAGAAAGTTTATGTATGCCCTTACTCATGATCAACCAACCTTTATTTTTGAAACTGCAATAGGAGAAAATCAAGTATGTGAAGCGCGTTATCCAATGGCATATGAGTTATCGATAGATATAGTAGATGAGGAAGCAAATAGCTTGATGCCTACAGCAGTTGATCGTATGCCGATTATTTTGGAAGGCTCAACATCCAATGGGATAACATTAGACCCTTTAGAGGTACCAGTACAGCGAGGAAGTTTTGCCATTAGTAAGGCACTAACGGTACATAAGGATAAGTTGCAAGAATATGCAGATGCCTATATCGCCCGGTTACAGAATCCGGAAGATCCATGCTATGTAGCACCTACCAGTATTTATACTACCCCTTTGTTATTAGATGGATGTTTCAGTACCTGTGAAGAATGTACGGATAGTTTGTTGGCAGGACATGCTTCAGTAACGGCTGCCAGACAGGCATATGTAGAGGAAGAAATAGCGAGTTATGATCCGGCACAGTTAGCACTACTAACCGCAGAAGAAAGAACACAGTTAGAAGAAAGTCTCGCTAAACAATGGGATCAGGCATTGGAAGCCTGTAATGCTCCTTGTGCTGATGCAAGTGTAGGCGCAGATGAAGATACTACAGGGTCAATTAGTTGTCAGTCAGCCAGACAACAATTATTGCAAGATATGAGACCTCTGGGACAGTATGGAGGAGAATTGCAGGCAGGGGGTACTAATTTGATTACTGTTTTTAACGACAATAATCGATTGTTAAGCACCCGATTAACAGAAGAGGTACATAATAGCTGGAGAAACCCCAGACATGATATCTATGATTCCAATCCTACATCAGGGACAGGATTATATACCGCTGGACACTATTATGACAGAGAAGGTACCATTAGCTATGTAACAGTGCAGCGAGAAGTAACCACTACGCAAGATGGAGAAGAACTAATCAATTATATACCAGAGATAGTGGAAGGAAGCCCTGTAGAGGAAGATGCTGATGACCCTTCTAAAGCATATGTAGAACCTCAATACCTCAAAGAAGTAGCAGATTTTTTACATCCTGACAGATGGCAGGATAGCTGGGCCAATTCTTTATTGGTATACCACCCGGAGTATGAATATTTACGTTATAGTCAGGCTGTGTGCGACCTAAAAGTAGCTAAGGCGGGAACAACAGATGTCTTTTTTAATCCTGATGGGTATGATACATATCTGCATTCGATTACCAGTTTTGACGAAGCAGTGCAGAAAGGAATGTTATCCGCTACGGCAACTACTTTATCAGATCAGGACCCGTATTTTTCAAGAGCACTTTCAGGAGGCTATGAAAGTAATACACTTTTTACTGCCAGAAAAACAATTATAGAAGAAGCGTTGACCAGTAATTATGACGGATCTAATGCCTCATTGATGTCTTCTGTATACAAAACCATTGCATGTAATACCTTACAGACATGTACGGTACCGGCAACTACTGCAGCTATTTTTGGAGCAGTAAGTAATTTGCAAGAAGAGCAGAGAAACAAATTTTGGAATTCCTATAAGACAAATTACATCGCGGTAAAACAACGTATTCTATCTACATTTAGAGATGCGTATGCAATGAAAAATGGGTTTTACAATGGATGTATTGGGGTGTCAGAAGCTCCGGTAAGTATTATTACCCGATTAGATACCTATCATTATACAGCAGTATCTGCTTTGCAAACCTATCTGAACGGAACAACAGATGCCCTATGCGAGTATTCCGAAGTTACTGCCTATAGGCATAAGCAAAAACGTTTTGAGCCTACTGATATGTATTATAACTCCGGAGCAAGTATTGAGACCGTACTTGCTGATATGGAAGAACAGATTAACTACGATTATTATATCAATACCGGAGTATGTCCATTAGCAAGAGATTTGGAAATGTACTGGGAAGGATACTTTATGGCGATTAATGAACAAGGGGTCAGTCCGATATCTGCCTACGAATACCAGGGGAACTATTTTACAATTGCCTTATATGAAGAAATGGGAGGTGTCTTTCCTGCGAGTGAGGCTGTACAGATCGTAGGGTCGGTTAGGGGAAACCAATTGACCCAGCAACTACAGGTAGGAACCGTAATAGAAGGAGCGACACATACACTCAATATTCCGTCAGGGCTTAGTTGGAACGATTATGGACAGGGATGGCACATTACTCATATAGGAAATATATACTCAGTGTATAATGCTTCTCAAAAGAAATTCTCCTATCAGCTAGCAGCAATGATAGAAGATCAGGGAGTGCAGAAAGAAATTATTGTATATGGAATCACAGAGGCTCGTATCGCCGAATGTAGTGTTGGAACTCCAAATGGGGTGGGAGTGTTTTTAGGAGCAGGAAATACCTGGGATGAGACAGGAGACTGTAATATAGAAAGTGCTGTGTCAAAAGCATTACCTACCTTATTAAATGAGCTGATCTCTTTAGGACAACTTAATGCAACCTCTTATGAAATAGGTCAGTTAACAGCATATGCAGATAGTTATCTGGCTCAGTTTTTTGGTACAGGAAGCAGTGTGCTTTGGAATACAGAAGGAACAGGAGTCTATACAATTACTGTAGATGGGGTAGAAAAAATGCGATGGAATCTGGACGAATCATTTCCGAATCAGGGAGAAGTCAGTGCCGTTAGTTTTGGTCTGCAAGAAGGGGTGTCCAATACCATCATAGGGCAGACCGTACAAATTACCTGGGCAGGAAAAGAACTGACGATTGCAGGAAGTGCAGGAGAAAATGAAGAACGCATTCTTAACTTTTTGTGTTGTGGGGATATAAATGATCATTTGAGCCCTGCGAATCCGATATGTATTGATGATTCTCTGGAACAGCGATTTGGAGAGGATATGACAACTTTAATGAATGCAATCATTACCAGAGGGAAGCCAATGACGGATAATTTGCAGAAATTAATACCTATAAAAGAATACCCTGAGTATACAACATTTTTGCAAGACTTTTTTACCGCTAATAGCGGACACTACTGTAAGATTAATCCACAGAATAAATGTGATGAACGAATTGATTACTCGAATCTAGATCATGTATATGGACTTTTTACATATGAGAGTTCTTCTTTTTTCTGGGAATTTCGTTTTTCAGATATTGCCAGAGTTCGATTTTATATTCATGCTCCAAAAGAAACTGACTTAGAGAAGATTACAATTACGAAAATTAAGCAAATTGATTCCTCTCGTTTTGAAATACTATACACTAATGGGACAACTACAGAAAATCGTATGGTAGCGTATGTCTCGCAGGAAAGATTGAATATTCCTATCTATAATAGTCGAAATTTCTCTAATCTATCCTTTGATTGTGAATTGTTGGAGAAATACAACTATTATCCATTACAATCAGATCCTGATGATTTGGATAATATAGATGTGGATATGTGCATGGATCCGATAAGTGTTAATCTGGAAAACCAATTAGAGGAAACATTAAAGACTATTATTAATGCACATTTAGTAGCATCTCAAAATGGGACAGTAGTAGCAGATAGTATTTTTGATGAATTATTTTTTGGAACTACTATACGATTGAATGATCGGTTTCGAACAGTATTAGAACCATATTATAACGCTAATTATCCAGACTTGATTTATCATAATACCTTTAGGAATTACAATACATCATTAAGGGATGATTTGGAAGGAAATATGTATATTTCTAATCAATCATTTATGGATATTCAGGCAATGTTTGATCCAGGAAATCTTAACAGGTCAGGAAGTTTGTTATTTCGAATGTTGTTTGAAGAAGATTTTTATGATGTAGAAGAAATTTTAGATATACGAATTATTCGTGTACATGAAGGACCTTTAGGAGATAGTGCTAGTAGAATGCAATTTGCTAGTATTGAATATCGCAATAAGCAAGGAGAAGTTCGCTTAGCCAAGAATGTAGAATTAAACCTTCTTCGTGTCGAAGTAAACCCAGCTAATACAAGGTCAACGTATAATTTTGCGATTCCACTTTGTGAATTATTAAGTGTTGACTTAGGAGGAGGAGCTCATAGAGTTCAGAGTACATCTCAATATAGGGTACAAGTAACTCAAAAAAAATCAGATGAATTAAAAGGTGTAGTACATCCGACATCTTTTAGAGCAATTCCCCAAACTACTTTTGCTACACGAGTTAATGCGTCTTGTGAAGAACCTTGTGTCCCACAACCACTACCTCCGGTTAGTTGTACGGGTGCTTTCGCTACCTATGAAACTATTTTACAACGTATAGGAGATACCGAACAAACCTATACTCAGGAAGATTTTTGTAAGTACCACCTAGGGTATTTAGTCTCAGATTATAATTATTATTTACAGCGTTTTAATGTCCGGGATACTCAATCCTTATTTTATATGACGATTATGGATTTTGGAGCTACAGATTTTAATTATGGCTATAGCGATATGAAAACTGTAATTAATGTGTATAAGGCTTATGTAGATAGAACAACTGCCGACAACAGGGATTCCTGGAGAGAATTTACAACTAGTCATTTACTAGCACTACAAGCTACAGGAAGCTGTATCCCGGTTCCGGATCCTTTCCTGATCGATATGGGAGGAATATCAGCACCTGATCAGGAGCCTAGTTGTGAAAAACTGACCAAGAGTATTCATGAGACGTATATGCAGGATACTTATGAGGTGTATTTGGAACAGCAACGAGCTCGGTTTATCAAAGCCTATATCCAGCAGGCAACTGCAGGAGTCGTAGAACAGTTTGATATGGAATATTTTGATAAGGAATATCAATATACACTGTACTATTATGATCAGGCAGGAAACCTGATACAGACCGTACCTCCTCAGGGAGTAGATCGATTTACAGATGAAGAATTAGAAACGGATTCGGGAAGTGGATCTCTGAATGATCGTATTAATAGTTATCGGGCTGCTAATACCGAAATAGAAGATGCTTCTTTATTACCGGATCATACATTGCAAACGCAGTATACATATAATGCACTAAATCAATTAGTATGGCAATCTACTCCGGATGGAGGAGTCACCCGATTTGCCTATGACCCTCTGGGACGTATTATTGCATCTCAAAATGCAAAACAGTTAGCAAGTAATACGTTTAGCTACTCAAAATACGATGGACTAGGAAGAATAGTAGAAGCAGGGGAGTTTGTACCCAAAGTACCAGTTGCGATTACGGGTACTACCGGAAAATTAGTGAATACAACGACCGGAGAAGTGGTGTCATTGCAATCGTATCCGGATGCGATTTCTGATATCAGACATGAGGTAACCCGAACGCGATATACAGAACCGGTAAGTTATGCAGCTGATATTTTTAATACAATTCCTGTATTGGATGAAACAGTTGCTGCTACAGCACGTAATCGGGTAACTGCTGTTTTCTATTATGACGTTTGGAAAGATGATACAACCCGGGAGCGCAATTACCAACATGCGACGTATTATCACTATGATATTCATGGAAATGTCAAAGAACTGGTACAGCACAATAGATTATTGGCTTTGTCTCAGGAAGATCCGTTTTCCGGGATAAAACATATAGAATACGAATACGACCTGATCAGTGGGAATGTAAATAGGGTTGTTTATCAAAAAGGAGCAGTCGATCAGCTGATCCATCGATATACATATGATGCGGATAACCGGATTATTGAGGTAGCGACCTCTACCGATGGGTATCTGTGGGAGAAAGATGCAGGATATGCCTATTTTGCTCATGGTCCATTGGCACGTACGGTATTAGGAGAAGAACAAGTACAAGGACAAGATTATACCTATACCCTGCAAGGATGGTTAAAAGGAGTTAATTCGGATATGCTGAATTCAGAAAATGACCCGGGTGCTGATGGAGTAGCACAAACGGCTAAAGATGTATATGGATATGCATTGGGATATTTTGAACAGGATTATCAACCCATTGGTGCGATCAATGCATTTGTAAAAACAGCTGCAGCAACCCAGAACCCGGCAGACCTGTATAATGGGAATATCAAGCAGATGACAACAGCACTGCTGAATCATAAAGAAAAGCCCAAAGGATTACAGTTCAATCATTATCGATATGATCAGCTAAACCGAATTAAGTCCATGCAGGGGTATGATATTGCCGGAGCAACAGCAGCAAACTATGCGAGTTCTTATAGTTATGATCGCAATGGAAACCTACAAACCCTGAACCGAACGGCAGTAAACAAAAAAGGGAAACCGGTACGTATGGATGAATTGAGTTATACCTACAAACCGAATACGAATCAGTTGGATCATGTTACAGATGCAGTTCGCAGAAAGAAGTTTAATGATATTACCACTCAATCAGCAGGGAATTATACTTATGATGCTATCGGGCAATTGACCAAGGATGAAGCAGAAGGAATTACAGCCATTGCATGGCGGGTAGATGGTAAGGTTAAATCAATAACCAAATCCGATCAAACCCGAATCCGATTTGCATATGATGGATTAGGAAACCGAATTGCCAAGATTGTAGCACGCCCGAATAAAAAAGAAAAAGTAACTACCTATGTCCGGGACGCACAAGGGAATGTAATGGGGGTGTATACGACGAATGAATCCGATCCGGAGCAGATTTCTGCTCAGAAGAAAGTAACACTGACAGAGCATCACCTCTACGGAAGCAGCCGCTTAGGACTGGAAGAAAAGAAGGTACGAATAAAAGCACAACCAGCAATGGCTCCAAGAAAAGTAACGCAGAAGTTAGGAGATAAACGTTTTGAACTAAGCAACCATTTAGGGAATGTGCTGAGTGTGGTTTCTGATCGAAAAATCACCGGTACTGGATCAACAGGTCAGATCCTGCATACATATGATTTTACCGGTTGGGAGCGGATACAGGATTACAATGACTGGAATCCATATGGACCAGCTGTCATTACCACTACTGATGATGTACTGCATGCAGCAGTTGATGATGCCAGGGAAGGAATTATCCATACGATGCTTACCGAACCAGGGAAACAATATACTGTGGCATTTGATCTGGAATTACTTACCTCCCCCGAAATACGAGTGGAAACCGAAGTTTTTGGAGAACTGCTTACTCATATGATTATTCAGCAAAGTGGAAGACATCAGATTTCTTTTACGGCGACTCAGGTAGTAACCAATATCAGTTGGGCACGAACCAGGGATAAAGATGAGGTAGTAGATACTTTTATCTTGGATAATGTAACAATTACGACTTCTGACGGAGCAGATGGAGAAGGAAATAATAATATTACCTTTACAGCAGACGTTCTTAGTTATAATGATTATTATCCGTTTGGGATGTTACTGCCGAACAGAAATGGACAATCTGATGATTATAGATATGGGTTCCAGGGGCAAGAAAAAGATGATGAGGTTAAAGGAGAAGGAAATTCAATTAACTTTAAGTTTAGGATGCACGATCCTCGGGTAGGTAGGTTCTTTGCAGTAGATCCGTTATTTAAAGAATATCCTTGGAATAGTCCTTATGCTTTTAGTGAGAACAGAGTTATAGATGCTATTGATTTAGAAGGAGCGGAAAAGCTAATTGTTGCTAAATCAAGTAATCCAACATTGAATGAACCGGGTAAGGCAAAGATTACGATTAAATTAGATTATAAAATTCTAGAAGATAATCCTTTGGGAGGTTTAGCGAAAAATAGTGTTAATCCGAAGTCTTTCAGGAAAAGGTTTTCAGATGGTAATTATAGAGATTATGCAATAACATTACCAACCTCTACTAGTGAAGCTAAATTTTTAGAAGGAGAACAATTACAATGGGCTCAAAAAGCTAATAATCCTAAAGTTTCAGACAAAAATAGAGCTAAGTATGCAAAAAAACTTGTTGATGCAGGAGTTACTTCCTATTATAAAGTTGACGTTGAATATGATTTTACGCTTTCTAAAGGAAAAACCGTGAATGAAATGATAAATTTTATGAAAGAAGCTCCTAAAGGAAAAGGTATAATCATGAATAGAATGAGTCCTAAAGGGCAATTAAGCCAATTATATAAAACAGCTGTCTTAACAAAAAATGATGGTTTAAAAACACTTTATAAGTTTGCTAGGGTCTTGAATAATAGATTTGATCCGAATACAGGTGGAGCTGCTGTCTCTGAAGGTTATTTAGGGTTTCCTGATTATAATTTTATATATATAAATAGTAAAAGGAAAACAGAACTATCTTTACTAGATATAATTGTTCATGAAGGAGGTCATAATATGGCAAAAGCACATAAGCATGGTGATGATAGTGATGGCAATGGAGAGTACGAATACGATCAAAAAGGCTTACAAAGTAATGAAGGTTCTAAAGGGAAGATCAAGCCGAGTATGCAAAATTCAAGAACTATTATTAATGATAATACGAACAGATCTACTATTGAAAACGACTAATTTAATTTTATTACTACTATTGTATTTGTTTCCAAGTATTTTTTTTTCTCAAACCAAAGAAAAAACTGATAAGGTATTGCGAATTAACAAAACTCTAGCATTGGAGTTGTGTGATAAAAAAGAATTTAATTTATGTTTTAATTTTTCTCCATTAAAAACTAGTAAAAACCCAGAATTTGTTAGTTTTAGTAATGAGGAAATTAATTATGATGTTGTATATAAAATACCCCCAGTTTATTTAAAAATAATAGACATAGATTTTTCAGAAGAAAAGAAAATTTTTGACTTAATGTTAAACCCAAGTATAGAAACAGATACATTAAAATATGGTTTAACAAAAAAGCAAATTAGAAAAGTTAAAAAGCATATTAAAAAAACTAAAAAAACAATAAATCATAATGTAAGTTATTCTTTTGATGGAAATCTTAAGTATTTGTTGTATGATGTTGATTTTGAGTGTGTTTATGGGGGGGTGGGTAAAACTTATATTATTGATAAAGATGGCCATGAATTAAGGAAAGAGATAGAAGCAGAAATCTATTATTTAACAAAAATAATTTCAATTAAACCTAAATATTTAAAATAGATTATTAAAATGTCATATAATCTTTTTCTAAATGTAGTTTGATGTTATTAATAATTTCGAGCTACCTCACGACCCCTTTCGTTTGGTAGGGTAGTTAGCAGATAAGGTAAATCCTGATCCCCAGATGACGCAAGTATGTCAAAGTAATGGCTACCGCGAGAATCTTTCTCGTGGCGGGTATGAGTAAGCAATAACAATAAATATAAAAGCTACCTTGCATTAAATTGTGAGGTAGTTTTTTTGTGTTTTAGGAGTAAGCTAATCTAGCTTTAGCATCGGGTCTGTGGATTATTAATCCCCAGATAGCGGGAGTATGTCAAAGTAACAGCTACCGCGAGAATCCTTTCTCGTGGCGGTAATGAGTAAGCAAAAGAGTACTATATAACTGTCTTGTCCTAAAATTATTTTAGAAATTACTGTGTTAGGCGGTATAAAATTAGAAGGATTAGACAGGATGCACGTAACGGTAAACAACTTGGATCTATGTAGTTTAAAAGTACCTGTTTAGGTACTTTTTGTATATTTGTATTATGGAAACAGTAAATTATACAGAATTTCGTTCAAATCTAAAACATTGGTTCGATAAAGTAATCAATGATGTAAGTGATATTATTATCAAGCGTAAAAACGGAAAAGACCTCGTTTTAATATCATTAGATGAATACAATTCACTAAAAGAAACAACCTATTTGCTAACAGGGAAAAACAGAGATGTTTTATTAAACTCTATCAAAGAACTGGAAGCAGGAAATGGTATAGAAAAAGATTTAATTGAATAGATGAAGTTAACGTGGTCTATTTCTTCTTGGGAAGATTATTTGTATTGGCAGAAAGTCGATAAGAAAATAGTAAAACGGATTAACGAACTCATTAAAAGTTGTATGCGAACACCTTTTGAAGGCATTGGAAAACCCGAAGTTTTAAAAGGTGATTTACAAGGGTATTGGTCAAGACGAATAACATCAGAACATCGATTGGTTTACAAATATGAAAATGACCAATTACTAATTGCAGCTTGTCGTTATCATTATGGGAAGTAAAATCCTTACAACATAAAATCCAGTATTCTCGTTCCTCAAATATTGCTGTATTTATGCTGTTCCCGCCGTAGAAAGCCAGCTATGTTTTTATAGTTGTAAACGACATTTTTTAGCAATTTGCTTCGCAATATTAAAACAAGTACTATAAAATAGTCTTCCTGCACTGAAACTAGTTACTACTGACTTTATGTACTATGAATTCGTTAATAGTGTACTTCGTAACTTCAGAAAACAGTAGCGGATTATTAATCCACACTATGTACACTGGTAATTTCATAGCCTTTAAAATAAACAACTGTTATCCCATGTACGTCTTCAATGGATGACCAAAAGGAGATCAGCCATTCTTCCTTATCCCTGTTAAGAATACCCACATCATTAATACCAATGTCGAAATCGGCAGCTGTCATGGTAAAATCCTTAAAGTTTTGTATTACCTGATTTTTGAGTTCCTTATTTAATATCAAAGGATTTTCTTTTTTAGCATCTTCAAAAAGTAAATTGCATAAGGCAATTTCATAATCAGATTTAGTCTCGTAGAAATAGTCCGTGTTCTTATCTGCTATTGCTTGTAATATGTCTTTTTGGTATTGACTTTTGATAAGAGACATAACGGCTTTTTTTCTTTTCGGGTTTTTATAATCCTCAATGTGTTCCAGTAGCTCATTTAATGTATCTCTAAAGTCACAAACATACCCTACCTCTCTTTTTTCATCCAATGCAGATTGAGACTTTTGGATTTTTTTTCCGATCTCTTTCCTGTAATAATCATAACTATGTAGTTGTTTTTCATCAGTTTCCTGTTTTTTTTCTTTTTCATTGACTTGCAATGCTATTTTATAAAACTGTAGCGCCTGATCAAAATCACACATATAAAAATAATCATCCGCAATTCTCTCTGCTATATAGCTTTTTTTCTCACATTCGAACTTTTTCTTCCAGATTTCTACAGAAAGGTGGTGAGGGATTTCGCTACAAAGGAGCGATAAGAAATTTTCATCTTTTTCATTTTTTATAGCGGTATACGCATGTCTGGTTTTGAGGTAACACTTTTGATAATTTTCTACGTTTTCTTCATAACTATTGTATAAGGTTTCTCTTTCTTTTCTGGTGAGGGTCATATAATCATTGATCGAAGTCGACTCATGTATGATAGCATCATTAATATATATCTTTGTTTCTCCCCACCATTCCGGAACTTCAAAATCATGTATGGAATCACATACCTGCAAGCTGATGTTTTCTTTTTTGATTTTTTTAGGAGAGTTACAAAAAGTAAAAGTCCAAAACAGTAACGTTATAAAAGATAGTTTTCGTAATAGCATGACTGGTGTTTGGTTTCGTTGATGTTGTTTTTATGCGTTATTCAGCAACATACACTTAGAACTTGTTTACACTTTTTTTATTTGCTAAAAAAAATACTGTTTTTTCTTCTGTAATGTTGCTCTGTAGCTCAAAAAAGCTTTTAACATCACTAGTATCATCCAATTTTTGCTTAACGTCAAAAAGCATAGACGAGTTCTTTCTATAAAGCCGCAGTAATTGTACAAAAACTAATTGATATTACCTAAAATGGAAGAGATTCCTTTGTTTTTTGGGTATTATTTATAAAAAGGAGCTTAGAAAGAAGATACCGCAGTAAAGTGCACGTATAAATTTTCAGGGTATACAATAAAGGAATGCTTTTCGGTAACGGCTTCAGGAGATATGGATAGGGAAAAGTCAAAATGTTTGCAAAGCATGGAAATCATAGTGGTCATTTCTGCCATTGCCAGATGCATTCCCGGGCAAAAACGAGGACCTCCCCCAAACCCCTTGACAATATCAGGATGGTGTTTGCGATGCATAGGGCATTGATCCGCTCCCCAACGTTCTGGAATAAATTGAGTTGCCTTGTCAAAATATTCATCTTGTCGCTGCGGATATCGATTTAATAAAATCAACCGGGTATCTTTCGGGATATGAAGTCCCAGAACAGTACAGTCTTCATTCGCTTGTACAATTTGTTGTGTAGTCGTAGGATGCAAGCGGATTGCTTCTTGTACAACTGAATTGGCATATGATAATTGCTGATGTTGTTCATAAGAAACAGGGGTGGCGGTTTTCGGATAGCAATCAAAAGCTTCTTTGCGGACTTTTTTGATCATTTCCGGATGCTGAGACAGATAATAAATAATCCAGGATAAAGAACTGGAGGTAGAATCCTCTCCGGCGAGCAACATGGTAAAAATGTTACCATATACTTCAGTATCACTGAAATCTCCTTCGTTGTTTTCCGCTAAGAGAGCCTCCAGGAAATTAGTAGGTTGTTGATGTCGTTCAGGGTGATTGGCTAAGGTAGCTTTAGCATGCTTTATAAATGAATAAATGGTTTTTTCAATGGCATGCAATGATTGTTGTAGCTGCTTGTCTTTTTTTCGTTTGTAAAAACGCCAGATTGGGATAGGTGCCACTGTACGTTCATTAACCATCGCAAATATCTGTTCGAGATGTTGTTGGAATATAGCATCTTTCTCATTGATAGCATCAAGCTCATATCCAAAAGCAATAGCTGTTGTCACATCAATAGTAAATAGCATAAACTCTCTTTGGATATCAATCTGTTTGCCTGCGGTAGCATATGTTTTGAATTTATGAAGAAGGGTTTCACATTTTTGAAGTACAGTAGGATAATACGCTTTTACTTTTTTAGTACTTAATGACTCAGCGGTTAATCTTCGATGACGTTTCCAGTCTTCGCCTTCGGCATTGAATACTCCCTTAATGCCCATTTCCTGGAGTACACTATCTATTTTTGGTAATCGTCTGAATTGCTGGGGACGCAATTTGAGAATGCGGTGATTGAGCTCAGGGATTGCAGATGCTACAAATCTTTTTCCAACCAGGTTAATCGTAAATAATGGACCACATGTAAGGACCGCATCTTCTAAAAACTGATGTTTTGTAGAGGATTTGAATTGTGGATAATGCCCTATTATAAAATGTCCCTTGGGAGAAGGTAAATCAGAAAGGGTAATAGTACGAAGGTCTAAAAGCATAATATATCGGTTTACAGGGAGACAAAAATAAATAATAAGGAATGACTACAATAATTTCTATATAAAGTGTTAAACAATATTAATACACGTTAAAGTAAATCAGGATATAAAAGAGTATGATATTTTAGCACTTATGGAGCGTACTAAACAGAAAATGTTTGTGCATCCAGGAATTAATGGTAGAAAAGGCTGTCGGGTAGGGCGGCCTTTTTTTATGAAAGATAGAGAGCGTAACCCTTCGATTAAGAAAGTTTCAAAGTATACGTATTTCCTAAAAAATTATTACTTCTATAATGTCTCGTATGCTTACCTGAAGAAAGGAGTACTAAAGAATTCGTTAAAGAATATTAATCATCGTTAAAGTAGCTGGAAGAACAAAGAAAGAAATCTATTTTTGACCCTAAGAATGACAGTGACTCCTATTTGTTAGGTTTATAGATAGAAGTAGTAGTTTATACATATTCAAGACGTGGAGTCATCTGTCAGTTTCCTCATATTAGTACTGAAAAAGAGCTGCGTAAGCAGCTCTTTGTTTTTTCTAAAGGATCGTGTACTTCTTTCACATTTTAAGATAACTTTTGTAATTCCGAAGCAGGAGAAATAAAGGACTCCGGTTATCTTTGAGAATTCCCATAACAATATATAGTTTTTTGAAAAAACAAGGAAGGAACGCTGTGTACTGAAATGATTTACAGTGTTTTATAAATGGTCGGTGACTAGTCGTTTTTTTAAATAATTAAATGTAGTGAGGTTTCCGAGATATTATAAAATAACACAGATGAAAAACATATATCTAATTATGATGGCAGGGATGCTGTGTAGCTCCTGTTTTATGAATGAAAACACATCCAATAATCGTCATTCCGAGAAGGAAGACTTAGTAACAGCAGAAAAAAAGAAAGTACAACAAATAAAAGTGGCTGATTTACCGGTTCATATCGACAGTACCCAGTATTTGATACATCCTGTAGGAGTATATGAGATAGAAGAAAAACGAAGCAAGACGCGAATGGGATCGTATTCAGGTTATGGGGCGCAAAACTTCAAGGTCTCTACACAAGTAGGAGATGAAATTTCGGGAAATATGAACTCGATTACATTTCAGCATATAGAAACAGGAGTAGCACATGAGTTGACCAATAAGGATGTACGTATTATTTCGGCTACTTTTTTGCGGGATATTTTTAATACAACTAAAAAACAACTGTTGGTATATCAGGTGATCGATGCTGATACAAATAAAGATGGGGTTAAAAATTATCTCGATCAGAAATCCTTATATATCGGTGCGATGGGAGGTGGTGGATTTACCAAATTGACACAGCAGGGACATGAGTTGATTGACTGGAAAGTAATTGCAGCGACCAATAAATTGTTTTTTCGAAGTGTTAAGGATATAAATAAAAATGGAGTATTAGAAAAAGAAGATGTGGTTTCACATCATGTCATAGACTTAGAAAAAGAAACGTTGACACCGGTTTATTATCAGCTTTAATTCCAAAAAAAATATTTTTCTTTTACGAATAGGTTTTTATAGAATAGAAAGGTTAGTGTAGGAAAAATAGGGGAAGATGTCTTTTGTCATAAGAAGGATGTAACTGATCGTGTTTTTTGATATTATTTTTTTGTAAAAAGTGGAGTTGTGTAAGTTAAAGTTACTATTTTGTATAGACTTATGCCGATGATGCTTTGAAGCTACTGAAACAGAAAAGAATATTTTTCTTTTTCATCTAATATAAAAAGAGAGCTGCGAGAATCGCAATTTCTATTTTTATTGGTTAGATAGAAGGGAAAAGAGAAGTTTTAATTTAGTACTTTGAATTGTTATTTGGTATGGGACCCTTAGACTTTTAAAACCAACTAAATAATGACACGATTTGAATTTAATATTCTCCCGCATCGACACAAATGCGATATTGTTTTTTCATCAGGGAAGTTTATACATGCTATTAATACGGAAGATGTCAAAACTGCGGTGTATTCCGTAGCTCTTTTTTTTGTAGAAGTTATTTATGATGAAGAGGGGAAAGAAGTAGTCGGCTTTCATAGTTTTGAAGATGGATTTTTACTATATCGCTATGCCAGAAGTATTAGCGCAGCATTAAAAGATAAGTAAATTACCTCATCGCAGGGATATAAAGTATTTACAGAAAGTGATTTTTAATTTCGAGACTGGTCTTGAAAAGAATACTTTATGTGAATGTTTTGTAAGCTTGTACCGAGGTCGCTAACTAGCAATGTACTATGCCGATATATCTAAAAAAGGAAAGCCGGTCAATTTTGACCGGCTTTCTAAGATTAAATAAAGAAGGGGGTTACTTTATTTAATACCTATTTTCTTCGTCGCAGACCACTTGTCTCCCTGAACTTTGATAAAGTAAATTCCAGAAGATAATGAAGGGAAATCTCCGGAATCGATATCGATCGTATTCATTCCTTTTGAAATTCTGTTAGAAACTACTTTTCCAATGCGTTCCCCATTAAAACTATAAATCATAATATCAATTGTTTCTTCTTGTGGAGATGATAGCTCAACAAAAACATGTTCTGATGCTTCAATAATTGTCGGATACACTTTTAGCGTATTTTCTGCAGCAATTGCAATTGTACAGTCTTCTACATAGACAGTAATTTCGTCAGCTCCAGTACAGTCATTACACCCATCTACGGTTACTCGATAAGTAGTTGTTTCCGTAGGAGAAACGACAATGCTTCTGGTGATTTCACCTGTCGACCACAAGTAGGTAACCTTATCGGTATTAGATTGCTGGGCGCTTCTTACGTTTATTACAGGTTCTACACAATCTCCCAGATTAAAATTAAAATCTCCAAAAGATTCTGCATCTCCTTCTATAGAGAACCATCCGGATCCTCCATTAGTTCCAGGAGTTGCTTCAAAATTATTAGCATCTATACCTAACTGGAAAGCAGGACCTCTTCGGCTGATGGTATAACTTAGATCACCTCCAATTTGCGTAATGGTTCCGGTAAGCTCCGTGTAATACACCCATTTGGAAGAGTCTTCTTCCTGGTGGCAATCGTTTCCTTTAGGACTATCAACAGGAGGAGTTGCGGTAAGGCCGGAAAAAGTAGCGTTTACCACAAAGGTGGTGTTTGATACATTGTATTCAAAAACTCTACCCTGTACAGTAGCAGTTCCATCTGCATTTTCTTTCCAGGTCATATCTATATTTCTGAACCATCTTCTGATTCCATTATCATTTATGAATACGACGAAGTTATGTGGTCCTCTACAGTAATCGGTATCCAGTAGCTTGTATTCATCACATATCTCACAGTCTCCATCTGCTTCAGCAGTAGCAGTTAATACAATCTCATCTCCTAAACAGATGGTTTGATCTTCTCCTGCATCTACAGATAGTTCATCTACAGTAACAGTAACACTGTCTTCCGCGGTACAGTCATTATTGTTTACAGTCACGGTATAAGTCGTAGTTTCCTGTGGACTTACTTCGATACTCGCAGTTGTTTCTCCGGTAGACCATAGGAAATCTCCCGATCCGGTAGCAGTAAGCGTCACACTCTCTCCTAAACAAATCATTTCATCATCCCCTGCGGCTACTTGTACATCATGAACGATAATCGTTACTTCTTTAATAACTTCGCAATTTCCTTCCGTAGCAGTAACCGAATAGGTAGTAGTTTCTTGCGGGCTTACTTCGATACTATTCGTAGTTTCTCCTGTCGACCATAGGAAATCTCCGGATCCAATGGCAATCAAAGTTGTACTTTCTCCAAGACAGATACTTTCTGCTGGGGTTACTTCTATATCTACCGTTGGATTATGTACAGTAACAGTTACTTCATCAGTAGCTTTACACCCATTTTTGGTCGTGGTTACGGTATAGGTGGTAGTTTCTTGTGGACTCACTTCGATACTCGCTGTTGTTTCTTCAGTAGACCATAGGAAATCTCCCGATCCGGTAGCAGTAAGTGTTACACTTTCTCCTAAACAGATCGTTTCATCATCTCCTGCAGTTACCTGTACATCGTGAACAGTGATGGTTATTTCTTTGATAACTTCACAAGTTCCTTCTTTGGCAATAACTGAATAGGTGGTGGTTTCTTGCGGGCTTACTTCGATACTATTCGTAGTTTCCCCTGTCGACCATAGGAAATCTCCCGATCCAATAGCAATTAAGGTTGTACTTTCTCCAAGACAGATACTTTCTGCTGGAGTTACTTCTATATCCACCGTTGGATTATGTACAGTAACAGTTACTTCGTCAGTCGCTTTACATCCATTTTTTGTAGTGGTTACAGTATAGGTAGTAGTTTCCTGTGGACTTACTTCGATACTCGCTGTGGTTTCTCCGGTAGACCATAAGAAATCTCCTGATCCGGTAGCAGTAAGTGTGATATTTTCTCCTTTACAGATACTTTGATCAGCACCAGCATCTACTGTTACGGTATTTACTATAACGATTACCTCATCTGTAGCAGTACAATTATCATTTGATGTTGTTACGGTATAGGTTGTGGTTTCCTGTGGGCTTACTTCGATACTGGCTGTCGTTTCTCCTGTAGACCATAAGTAATCTCCTGTTCCGGTAGCGATTAATGTTACTGTTTCTCCAAGACAAATTGTTTGATCTGCTCCGGCATCGATACTGGCGGTATTGACCGTAACGATAACTTCATCTATAGCAGTACATCCATTTTCAGTAACCGTAACCGAATAGGTAGTGGTTTCTTGTGGACTCACTTCAATACTTTGTGTGGTTTCTCCGGTTGACCATTTATAATTACCTCCACCAGCAGCGGTTAATGTAGCAGTTTCTCCCAGACAAATTGCCTGATCAGCACCTGCTTCTGCGGTCACATCAGTTAATGTTATTTTCACTTCGTCTGTAGCTTCGCAACCTTCACAGTCTTTTACAGTAACACTGTAGTTTCCTGCCTCTGTAACGGTAATGCTTTGCGTGGTTTCTCCTGTAGACCATTCATAAGAGATACCTCCGGTATTTGCAGTATCAGTGATATCCATCAGATCACCAAACCATTCGGTACATTCACCAAAAGATCCTCCTGTCCACGCACCCATTCCGAATTGATTACTGTCGAGAGATGCTCCGTCTGCCAAAATGTAGTGATTACCTCCTCGAGTTAATACGGTATACACAGTGTCATTTACTGTTATTGTACCAGAGAATGTTCTGTAGAATGTTCTGGCACTTCCTAACCCATTTTTATAGCATTGGGCATTCCAGGTGTTTCCTCCATGTGTTTTGTTTGTCAAAGTGATATTTACAATTCCTACCTCTCCATTTCGGGATACAGTACCTGTAATAGTTGCAGTATTGTCTTCATATTCAGTAAGAATTAAATCATTTCCAGCTTTCCAGATAAGATGAGCCCCTCTACACCCGGCACCTCTCTGAAAGATAACTCCGTTACCAGGAGTGGGGAAACAACCTCCAGAGGTGTCTGCATCGGTAATTTTATAGACTTTAGAGATAGTGTTACATTCAGAAGCTCCATTTACTTGTGCGGTTAAGGTAACTTCTTCTCCAGGACAGAAAGATTGATCCTCCCCAATATCTACTGTAAGATTTTTTACAGTTACAGTTACTTCATCGGTAGCCTGACAGTTTCCATCAGTAGCTGTTACGCTATAGGTTGTTGTCTGATCAGGACTTACCTGGATACTTGCGGTCGTTGCTCCGGTAGACCAGCTAAAGTTTCCTGTTCCATTTGCCGTTAGTGTAACGGTTTCTCCTGCGCAAATAGTCTGATCTTCTCCAGCATCTACACTGGCATCTCCCTCACTAATCGTAATACTATCTGTAGCGACACAATTGTCACAGTCTTTAACGGTTACTGTATATGTTCCGGGATTGGTTACATAAATAGAAGGGGAGGTAGCCCCATTAGACCATTGGTAGGTTGTATTTGTGTAATTATTTCCAGCAACACAATCCATCATGATATGAATATCTCCTACTGTATAAGAGAAATGAGAAGTGCTGAACCAAAAAGAACTTCCGACTTTATTGATGTCTCTATCATTGGTGTTTGCTCCCTTACCTAATTGAAGAGGACCTCCTCTTCTAGAAAATGTAAATGACATGGGGAACCACCAGCCTCGTTCTCTGACAGAACCTTTAAAACCTGTATAGAATTCCCAGCTTTCTACGTTGTGAACTCCTCCTGTACAAACATTTCCATATGGATTATGGGAGTATTGCGTGGTTTTTCCCCAGAACTCAGCATCTAAATCATAGGTTTTTCCACCTTCTTTGATTGTTCCTTTGAGAGTTGCTCTACCATTTCCGGTTTCTTTCCAAACCAGATGGTCATTGGTAAATACCTTTTCTCCACCAAAGCGGGAAGATAGTACCATTACTAGTCCTCTTCCTTTTTTACAATCATTGGTGTTTCGAACTCTGTACTCTGTACAGTCTCTACAGGTAGATTGCCCGGTAACAACAGGGGTAATTCTGTATCCATCTCCTTCACAGAGATCAATATCACTCCCTGCATTTACTTGCAGGTTACATCCATAAGAGGTGGTAGTGGTTGTTTTAGTTGGGTCGATGTCTGTGAAACTTGACCCCCAAATAAAAATGTGTAGGAGCACACAATATAGAAATGGGGTGTTTCTAAAAGTAGTTTTTTTCATAATGCTTAGTTAGATTTGTTGATTGTTAGTTAGTTAAGCGAGGACTAATTTAAATGTTAAAATTATGCGAAGCAGGAAAAAAGGAAAATAATCGTTGTAAGTGTTAAAAAAATCTACAAATAACATTATTCCGTATACTAACGACGGTAAAAAAGTAGTTTTTAGGAAGTTGTATTTGTTTTTTAAGGATGCTTTTATGGATAAATTTAGGCAGTTTTGGATACTGAAATTTTATCATTAATCATTTTGAACAAGAGAAAGAAATGATTGTAGATTGATTACTCGTTTTGTGGTTATAAGCTTCCCAAAAGGAGTAAAAAAAAGAAGGTTTTAAAGGAAGAAAAGTCTTAATGAAATCTTAAAAGTCTAAAAAAAGGCTAAAAAAGGAGGAAAAACCCCTGTTTTACGGTATAGGAAAGCAGAAAACTTATAGCTACTTTTAGCATATCTTATTAGATATTCATTTATAAACCTAAACAAGCACACAAGTCAATGGCAACGCTCAGTACTACCCAAATAGCGATTTCGGGAAGGGTCATTCCTTCGTTTCGCAGCTTATCTATTCAACAACATTTAGGGGATCATCACCATCTCGAATTGGTGTGTAGAACCGATGTATTAGAGCATGCTTCTGATGAAATTATAGGGGATAGCAAAGATTTTTTAGGAGAAACGATTACTGTACAAGTACAAGCAGATACACAGTATGAAGATTATCGCGAATTACAGTTCAAAGGATTAATCACAGCAGTTAATGCGACCAAAGCACATCAGTCTGGAGCTTCAGGAGATATTGTGATCATTGAAGCAATGAGTACCACGGTATTGGCAGAAGATGGAATCCACACGACTTCCTATATAGATCTAGCTCTTTCAGAGCTGTTAGAACGAACCTATCAGGGGTATGATGTAGGGAAGTTAGCCACTGCTTTTACTCCCAGACAATCTGATACCATTCATTATAGTGTACAAAAAAACGAAAGTAATTTTGCCTATAGTGCCCGCTTAGCAGCTAGTACGAATAACTGGTTCTATTACGATGGCGTACAACTGGTTTTTGGAACCCCTTCTTCAGAAGAAACTCAACTTGTATACGGAAGAGATCTGGAATCTTTTTCAGTACGAATGCATCCTAAACCTAATAAATTTGCCTATGCAACACAAGATTACTTAACTAATGAACTGTATCAGAAACGAAGCAGTGAAGTCGCAACCGCTGCAGCAGGCTATCACAGTCTGGCAACCAATAAAGGGAATGTACTCTATAGCAAGGAAACCAATATCTATCATCACGGAGTAACGGATCAAAATCTCCAACAACGTTTTGAGCAGCAAGTAGAGTTCCATACACAAGCTATAGAATCCAAGCAGGTGATTGCTCATGGTGTCAGTGACAATCCCGGAGTACATTTAGGAGCAGTTATTCAGGTCGAAGGCTATGGAAGCTTTCGGGTAATTGAGGTACGCCATACGAATATAGAAGGCGGAAATTACAAAAATCACTTTCAGGCAATTACCACAGAAATAGATGTATATCCTTTAGCCACTATGTTACAACATCCGGTTAGTACTATCGAAATAGGGAAAGTAACGGACAATGCTGATCCGGAGGGGATGAGCCGGGTAAAAGTACAATTTCCTTTTCAGGAAATTACCGGAGAGACCACTCCCTGGATTCGGGTATTAACACCTCATGCCGGGGCAGATAAAGGATTTCATTTTATTCCGGAAATCGGAGAAACCGTAGTATGTCAGTTCGAAAATAACCATTCAGAACGTCCCTATGTAGCAGGGAGTTTATATCATGGAGTCGCTAAGGCAGAGAACTGGCAGAGCGAGCAGAATAATGTCAAGGCTATTCGGACCCGAAGCGGTCATACCATAGAACTCAATGATACCGAAGGAGAAGAAAAGATCAATATCTATGATAATGAAGGTAGTATCATCACCTTCGATACGCAGGCAAAGTCACTATATGTTCAGTCAGCTGAGAATATGGAGTTTACTGCAAAGAATATAAGACTTGTAGCAGAAGAAAACATAGATGTTCAGGCAAGAGGAAACATCAATACAGCCTCAGAAGGAGATACATCCATTCTCTCAGAAGGAGCGACAAACCTTCAGGCTACAGGAGATACGACTATAAACAGTGATGCGAATGTAACGGTTGAGGCAAGCAGTAATGCTGAGTTTAAAGGACAGCAAGCAGTAGTAGAAGGACAATCCGTAGCGGAATTAAAAGGACAACAGACGACTGTTCAGGGTCAGATGACCGCCTTACAGGGAGCTAGCGGTAAAGTAGATATAACCTAAAAAAAAGTATAATGCCAGGACCCGTAGCCACCCAAGGAAGTATGCATACCTGCCCCATGTACAGTGGAACAACACCACATGTGGGAGGGCCTATTATGCAGGGAGAACCTAATATTTTGGTAAATAATAAACCAGCCGCAACTATCGGTAGTATGTGTGCCTGTGCAGGGCCTCCTGATACCGTAGCTCAGGGAGCTCCTAATGTTTTTTTTAATGGAAAACCAGCAGCTTGTTTAGGCGATATGACGGCCCATGGAGGAGTGATTAGCTCAGGAGAACCCAATGTGCTAATCAGTAGTGGAAGTGCTACTCCTTCTGTAACCATGCCAAAAAATAAAATACCATTTCCAAAGATATCTATTATGAATCGTCTGTTAGGAAATGCAAAAGAAGCAGAGGAGAATCAAAAAAAGCTACAGGAAGAAAAGGAAGAAGGAGACCCAAGAATTTACAACTTGCAATGGGTTAAGGAAAGAGAGGTGATCCGAAAATCAAAGGTGCTCAAAGAAGCAACCTTACGAGCTTATGTATACAACATTCCGGATGGAGATACCGTAACCTTTACCATCAAAAAACCAGTATCGCGTATTAATGATAATGAGACAGCATCAGCAGATGAAGAGTTAATCACTTTATCAGGGACAGTACAAGACAAAAAAGTGGAAGTTGTATGGGAATTTGAGGATCCTACAGAAGAAGAAACCTCAGAAGAATAAACAATAGATGATCGGCTATTTTGAGCTGTATTGATTTTTAGAAATAAAAATCTACATACTACAAAAAGAAAGAAGACCATCTTTTTATAAAAATGACAATCGAATTTGCCATACCCCAATATGTATGCAAAATTCTCTTTTTTTAAAACCGAAAAACAATGGCAGAGGAATTAATAAGCTATCAAGAAGAAGCATATAAAGAGATTGTAGGAGAATATTATTTTGAGTGTTCTCATGCGGTGGCTGATACCGTAAAAAGCGCTAAGGTAAAGACATTAAAAAAAGGAGTAAAACTTCACTTGTTCCGTTATGGACTTGTAGAAACAAAATCAGCGCATGATACTGCCTTTGACTATGAAAGTACTATTGGGACTCAAAACCCGGATGGTACCACTACTAAAAAAGATAAGTTTACTGTTGAAGAGGTCACTGTATCGAATTCGGAATTACCAGAACTGGATAACTTTTATTGCGCCCGTACTTTTTTAAGACCAGGGTATATCTATATTATTAATAAAGATAATAATAATGAGTATAAGGAATATCAGGTTAATGAATCCGGGAAGCTGACCGGGATTATCTGGTATCGTGGAAATAATGGGGATGTGAGAAAACCAAATGGGAATACACATTCATTTATTACCATTCCTAAACCGGGGACCTATTATATAGGATATTCTCCTGTACAATGGAGTAGAGCATACTTTGATGAAATCAATGGTAATGATGAAAAGAAGGAGGCACATATGCAGCTTATTGATTGCTCAGGAATTGAGATAGGAAATCCTCCAGAAGGAGATGAAATCGCCTCCTATAGAGATGTAAAGATTGTATCGTATAAACAGCATCCGCAACGGGGAGAAGTGCGTACAAACCTCAGAGAGATCCATGCCGATGAAACCAAAGAATCAGAAGAAGGAGATAATGATTTTTATGAAGACATGTTTGTTGCTCTTCATGATCCGATTGGGTGTGCAGAAGATGTTACTTATGCATTAGGAGTGTCTTTTGTAGAACAACAAGCAATTATTCAGGCATTGCAAACAGGTGAAGATTATGATACGGTTTTAGCACGCCTGCATGCAGGAGAGGAAAAAACAAATCTGACGGATGAAGAAGAGCAGATTTATGCGTTGTTCCAAACTGCGTTAACCACATATCAGTTGATCTATAATGATGATAAAATGATTGGAGATTATGATGGAGGAAAAATTGGCTGGGGAGGAGGAGTCTATAAACCTAAATTGCTGAATATATTAGGGGTAGAATATCGCAAAGAACACAGAAGAAAAATCAGGAGTATACAGGATGATCTGGGATATATAATGAATAGTCCCTACTACCGGGATGGCTGGTGTCATTACAATCAGGGAGTTGATGATTATACACTGGATGGAAAATATATCGCTACGAATCACATGCGATTATTAGCTCAGAAGCCCCATGATGCGGATAGACACCTGGATCTCAAAAGCGAGTATGAAGATGCTGTAAAAAAATGGGAGGGCTTTTTTGCAGATACTTTAGATCCTGATACAGACGAATTAACGACCTTATTAGATACTCCGGTGGAGATCGCTTTTTTAACCGGACCTATGATCGATATCGAGAATAAGTTAGGGGGAGTCATCCGTGCTTTGACAGAGTCGTATGCTACATTGAAGATCGATAAGGTATTTATGGTAGAGCGGACCCGAAGCGTACCTGTAATGAAAACCAGGGAAGTAGTAACGTATAAAACAGTCACGGTTCAGAGTTATGAAGATGTAATGTTTAGACGTTTGCGGGCACATAAAGTCTATGGGGAAGAGGTGCTCGATGTGCAAACCAAAGAAGTAGATGCACATTTTAAGGGAAGTAGTTTTGAGCTGGATCAATCCCGGGTGGTATATGTGAAGTACAGGGGGGGAAAACCCATTGCCCGATTTCAGGTTAGTAAAGAGGTGGTACTAAAGCAAAAACTCCGGGCTGAAAATAAAATACAATTGCCGGTAAAGAAGACAGAAATTGTTCCAGAAGTAAAAGTAGAACAGTATCTGGATGAAATAGAGCAGAAATTTACGGTTCCTGAGAATAGACAAGTTAATAAGTACTCTAATGCAGAACTCGCACAAAAGTTATTTGATGGGAAAATTTTTACAGGTTCCTTAGCCTTATTACAGGTCTTTAATGCAATGAATGCATATAATGCTATAGGGAACAAGGAAGATTATAAAAATATAGTTAACTCTATTGGTATAACAGCAGAACTTACGGAGGCTAGTTTGCATTTTAGGAGATCAATACTTTTAAGTAGAGGAGTTTCGCAAAGGGCAATAACCAGAGGTTTAGCAAGTAGAGCGTTGCCATATGTATCTAACTTAGGAGCAGGAATAACTGTCTTAATGTGTTCCTGGGAAGCTTTTGATAGCTATAATGCCAGAGATTATGATGCTATGTGGGCATGGACTGGGGCTGGAGCTGCTTGGGGAGTTTTTGCATTTGGAGGAACTACTTTTTCTGGAGGAATCGCTGTCGCGGGACTTGGGTTTACGCCTTTTGGTTTGCTAATAGCAGGAGTTGCCTTAGGGTTGACAGCTTTGGCATATTATCTAAAAGATACTCCATTAGAAGTTCTGTTTAAAAATAATGTATTATCAGATGAGGTGGATTTCCCATTGGTAGGTGATGAAAAACCCTGGGAATATTCGCGACGTTTATATGTGGGGAGAGATGCATTGATCCCTCCACCGACCTCTACTTTTTTTCGAGCAGATGTGTATAGAAAATGGACGGATTTTAAAGCCGCCTATCAGGATCTATTGGATGTATTGGTTTGTGCCCATATTCATTTTACACCGACCAAATTGGTACATAAAAATACCATACGTCCCTGGTCTTCTACCGTAAGTGTTACTATAACCCAATCAGATATTACGGGGTATAAGGCAGAAATTAGCTTACGGCAATTTTTGACCAGAGAAGAACAGTTAGAGTATGAGGTGTATTATTTCGAAAATGGACTGGATACAAGCCCGCAACGAATAGGAATAAAAAGTGAGCAGATCAGCATAGAGAAAATTCCCGGGAAGATTCCTAAGGCAATTATTGATTTTGAAGTGAATCAGTCAGAGTTAGTTAATAACAATACCAATTCTCATATTGTTTTTGTCTGCCGATTAGAATTAGAAATGGAGCAATACTATCCGATTGATATCGCTAATAAACCACGTTATATCGGAGCTAAATATACTACATTAGAAGAAGTGAGAGATATTAAGAAAGGACTCTTTAATACCAAGACAATCAAAGATTCGGATTTTCAGGCTCCGGTAAAAATAGATACCTTAGCGAATCTATTATCCAAAGAAGCATGGAAAAAATAAGATTAGATCCTTCAAAAAAAGTAATTATTCCTAAGCTGCCTAAGAGAAAATGGGTTGACGATCCAGAGATGAAGCTGTGTATTTCATTGATGCCAGATTTTTTTAATGATCAGATCATAAAGAATGATTCAACATTAGAAGATGAGGTGGTTGTGACTGATAATTATTTTTTAAGGACCTCAAAAAATAATATGTCAGAGATCATTATAGGAGGAGTAATATCTCTTATAGGAATATTTATTATGTCTTTAATGGAGTTCAATATTGGGGGAGTTGTTATCGGTAGTTGTTTTATTTTTTTTGGAGGTTTATTGATTGTTTTGTTCCTGACAAAAAAGGACAAAGAATTTATTTTAGATCGGGATCAGGGGTTGATGCAATATCCTAATAGCTGGTGGTATCCTTCTATTGTTACTTCTTTTAATGATGCACGGATTGTTTTACTGAATGAAGGAAAATATCAATATCCGGTATTGAAAGCATTAACCAAAGGGTTTTTAGCTTTTCCATATAGAATAGTTGATTTTCATCCATTGAATTTCTGGTCTTTTATGGTTTGGTATATGGATAAAAACAGACCATTACCTCCTGGAGATGCCTTTGATCCGTATCGTCAGCGGGATTATGAACGTAGAAAGGCAGCGGGTTTTCCTAAACCTTTATATCCAAGTGAAATCTCTACCCCAGAGGCGACGCCTGAGCAACAAGCAGAGCGAGAACGTATTGGAGGATGGTAAAAGAAAGTTCCCTTCACTCAGAAAAACATGGAAACAATAAAATTGAACATAAAAGAAGCAGTTGTTGTTCGCAAGAGAGGGAAAGCTAAGTATGATGTAGCTTTGGAAATAGTAAAAAAACCGAAGGATAGGAATGTAACTATAACAAATAAATTAGAAAGGATTGATGATGTTTGTTTTATAGAAGACTATAATGATAAAAAGAATGGTTTGTTATTTGGAGGAGGAGCAGTTTTATTTTCATTAGTTATTTTTTTTACTGTAGGGAATACCTTAGAAAATGGACAATTTACAATCGTTATGATTATGCTCTCCTTGATAATGATCCATGGGATAATGACTATTTTTAGAGGATACCTATTTAAGAACAAAAAAGTGATTATGGATAGGGAACAGGGGCTTTGTTCATATCCTGGTTTTTGGGTGGAAAAAAGAGTGGTGACTCGATTTGATGATATGGTATTTTTTATTGTTAATGTGGGGAAAATGGCAGCACCAGTTCTAAAAGCACCACATAAGAATAAAATCACTAATTTTATCTTTGTAGCGATAGATACATTAGATTTTTTATCTTTTTATGTTTGGTATATGGATAAAAACAGACCATTACCTCCTGGAGATGCTTTTGATCCGTATCGTCAGCGGGATTATGAACGTAGAAAGGGAGCAGGTTTTCCTAAGCCTTTATATCCAAGTGAAATCTCTACTCCAGAAGCGACGCCTGAGCAACAAGCAGAGCGAGAACATATTGGAGGGTGGTAAATATTTTATAATATTATTTGATATATGTGCGTTGGGTATGACTGATAATTAAAATGTAACACCATTCGTATTTTGTTTTTTATCAGTAAATTCAGTGTGTAATAAAGTATAAATACCTCAGTAGTAAAATTTATTTCTTGCCTTGTATCATAGCTAATCCTTATAGATTGTAGTAATCTACTTTTTTTCAATGTATTCTTGATTGAATAATGAGTTTGGCGTTAAATAGATTCGTTTTTTGGGAAAGTCGAAAAAACAATTAAATCTTTTAAGTACTTCATTTCCAATATAGTGAATTGCATGTTTTTTTATAGGTCTATTAGAGGTTAGTAATTGGACAGGAACATCGATTAATTCATGTTCAGCAATGGTAAATCGTTCCAGGTTCAAAGTAATTACAGGGATTTCATTTCCTTGAGCGCCTCTCATAACAACTCGTTTTAGTTCTTTCATTTCATTTACAGGGAAACGAGTCTTTTTTAATACTTCATTGTCAATCATTACAGTTCTCTGGTAACCTGTGTCAAATAAAAAATCTCCTGTAATTTTTGCTTTCCCTTGTGTAAGGGTACTTTTTACTAAAAATACATTGTCTAGTATTGTAAAAGGAAGCTTTGTATATGTTTGATCGTTTACAACAACTGCTGGGGTTTTTGGATGTATAACCATTAGATTTTTATCGTAATTGAGCTCCACTACTTTATCTTTAAATAAATCCCAGCCAAATCTGCCATCGGTGCCATGACCAGTTAGTTTGGCATCATATACCTTGGTGTTGTAATAGGTGTTTCCGATTTTTAGAGTGTAGGCAGAATTATACAATGTTATATTGGATTTTATTTTGTTCTGCAAGGTGTTGTTTGTCAAAATGAGTTCTGTAGTTCCGGTGTCAAAGTTTAGTAGTAAGGTATCTGTCTGATTAAGAATAGCCTGCACATATATTGTATTATGTGTATTGATATGTAGAGGAATACTGTCGCTTTCTGGATTTTGAGCAAAAGAAATCGGGGCAAAAAACAACCCTATAATGATTTGTAGTATTACTTTTTTCATATATCAGAAGGATAAAGAAGCTATATTTAGTACTTATCTACTTAGTAATCGAGGTGTAAATATGCTAAGGCTTGCCTCGAAACTATTGGTATACTGTTTACTGTATTATTATACTATAGGATGTCTTGAAAAATAAAAATGTTACTCCTGGTAGAGGATGCATTTCTTTTTTTCGAGAAACAGTCTTTTTAATATAATCTTTTTAGCTTAAAGTGACTACCGCTTACTTTTATGAATAATCTGTGTCAATGAGAGAGAAGAAGGTGTTTTAACTCAAAATTCTATTGACCAGCTTGTTTTTAGCGTCTTTATCATCTCCACATAACCATTGTATAACATTATCATGCCAGATGGCATCGCATTGTTCTTTGTTTAATATTTTTCTTTCTACAGCCAGGTCTAAAATTTTACCAGGGTATGAAGATTGTACTTCGCTTTCCATTTCACCAAGTGGGTAAGGATCATCTAATCCCATAACTACTTGTTGATAACCTTGGTTTTCTACTAATAGTTTTAGAGAGCCGGTGTCATGTACCAGAGTATCAAAAAATATATTTTTATGCCCTACAGATTTTCTGGGATGCGCTTTTCCTTCAAAAAGATCTGGACGTCCGTCAAATCCCTGAATACGTCTTCCTAAATTCATCTGTGCCAATTGTCCTCCATGAGCAAAACAAGTACGCATGTTAGGGAATTTTTCGGCATAACCATTAAGTGTTAAAAAATGATACGCATCTGCACATTGTGCTAACATCCATATCAAATGAAAGCGCCAGGCTGTATTTTCGAGCTTGATGAATTTTTCGCCATCATAAGGGTGTATTTCTATTGCGAGATTGTATTCAGAAGCCAGTTCGAAGATGGGTTCGTTTTCTTCATCAAAAATACATCTCCAGGTACCTATAGTATCCATATAGTGCGTAGGGAGACATAGTAACTGCATACCTAATTCTTTTACACAACGTTCGATTTCCCAAAGAGCTCCTCTCACAAATCCCGGGTGTACTACAAAACCACAGGTGAATTTAGATGGATGATCATGCTGTATACGGGCATTAAAGTCATTTTGAAAACGCAAGGCTTGTTTCATTTCTTCGAGTCGTAATCCGTTTCCGTATAGTTGGGATAGGTTGAGAACCACAGCATGATCTAATGAATTACGTTCCATCCAGGCTAGTTTTTCATCCAGAAAAAAACTTGAATCAGTTACGGGGCGGCTCCAGTCTTTTTGAAGCATAAATTTCCGGTCTTTATCAACCCAAAATATCCCTTTTTCTTTCATGTATTCCGGAATCTCTTCGGGATAAGGTAATAAATGAGAATGTCCGTTGATGCGTAGTTTTTTCTTCATATGGCTGATTATAGATAATTAAGATGGTTTCTGGTATTGAAGAATTTTTGATTTAACTTCGGATTAAATTTACGAAGAAAATCAGATCTATAGTTGTTGAAAGTGCTTATTTGAAGAGGGTAAATTCTCTCTGGGAAAGCTCATGAGACATTTGTTGGAAATAAATTTTCAATTTCAGGGAAAGCCTTGGGATATTATCCCCTTTGACAGTGCCAATAAATCATCAACTAAGATTTTTGAATTTTGTTGTTATCCGTCATGTGATAAACGGGTTTATCATTTATTGTAATGAAAGAAGAAACTGTTTTTGAAGTCATTATTTCTTGGTGTTAACGAGGTTTCTTTTTTTTGAACAAAACATTTAAAATTTCTACATTTGCCAACTTAGCTACCCCTAAAAACATGAAATTATTATTTAAAAATGCCTTAGCATTCATATGCATGCTGATGAATATATCTGCACCTGCGCAGGAGGTATTATCTACACAAGGAAACACCTATACTAATGACCTTATTCATTTGGATTTTACCATTGGAGAATTGGTAACACAGACTTTATCTGATGGGGCGAATGAGGTCACTCAGGGATTTCATCAAACTAATTGGAATTTGGTAGATCAGGAAGATTTTGGATCAAATCTGGAAATCGTACTATTCCCTAATCCGATAAATGATGAATTGAATATTCATATGAAGGTGTATAAAAATGTAACATATTCCATTTATGATGCACTAGGAAAACGGGTTTTGCACAGTGCACTTTTTACCGAAAAAACCTTTATTGATACGGGGCATCTGTCTGCTGGTTTTTATTCAATTTTATTAATGACTGGGGAAGAAAAGCTAAAGACATTCAAACTAGTTAAGGTACACTAAACAAAACATCATGAGAAAAACAATTCTGCCATTTTTTGTAATGGCAATGATTACTATGTGCTGTTTCGGGCAAGCTCCTGAAACTTTTAAATATCAGGCTGTAATTAGAGATGCTGGAAATATGATTATAAGTAATCAGGCAGTCGGAATGCAATTAACGATTCGGCAAGGTAATGTAAACGGAGCAGCAGTGTATAAAGAAACTTTTGAGGTTAGCACTAATGCATATGGGTTGATAAATCTCGAGATTGGCTCAGGGAACTCTTCAGATGATTTTAAGAGTATTGATTGGGCAAATGGTCCTTATTTTATAGAAACCGCTGTTGATAGCAATGGAGGAAATGATTTTTCTGTGATGGGGACAGGTCAATTGTTGAGTGTTCCTTATGCTTTGTATGCTAATACTGCGGCAAATGTGACCAACGATAAGGTTGATGATGCGGATGCAGATCCGAATAATGAGATGAATACGAGTGTTGTATTAAATGGAACCGATCTGGAGGTTACTGATGGGAAGGGGACAATCATTACGGATCTTGCATCTTTACAGGATGGGGTTGATGATGCGGATGCAGATCCGAATAATGAGATGAATACAAGTGTTGTACTAAATGGAACCGATCTGGAGGTTACTGATGGGAAGGGGACTATCATTACAGATCTTTCTTCTCTACAGGATGGGGTTACTGATGCAGATGCGGATCCGAATAATGAAATGAATACAAGTGTTGTATTAAATGGGACAAATTTGGAGGTTACTGATGGGAAGGGGACAATCATTACGGATCTTTCTTCTCTACAGGATGGAGTTACTGATGCAGATGCAGATCCGAATAATGAGATGAATACGAGTGTTGTATTAAATGGAACCGATCTGGAGGTTACTGATGGGAAGGGAACTATCATTACAGATCTTTCTTCTCTACAGGATGGGGTTACTGATGCGGATGCGGATCCGAATAATGAGATGAATACGAGTGTTGTATTAAATGGGACAAATTTGGAGGTTACCGATGGAAAGGGGACAATCATAACGAATCTTGCATCTTTACAGGACGGAGTTACCGACGGGGATGCAGATCCTAATAATGAATTGCAAGAAATAAGTAGATCAGGAACAACGATTACGCTATCGAAAGGAGGAGGATCGTTTGAAGATCAGGTGGGAGTTTATACTGCCGGAACAGGAATAGATATTACAAACAATGTAGTTAGTACTACCAGTACTTGTGGATTATCTATTGGAGATACCCATCAGGGAGGAATTATATTCTATCTGGATGCATCCGGATGTCATGGATTAGTGAGTATGGCTACAGACCAAAGTGCAGGAATTCAATGGTATAATGGAAGTGATAAAGATACCTTCGCATATGGGAACGGTATCGGTGCTGGAGAAGGGAATAGTCAGGGAATCAGAAGGTGGCAGGGAACATGTAGTTCTTGCTATGCAAGCGAATTGTGTCAGGATTTAAACTCAGGAGGGTATACAGATTGGTATTTACCGTCTAAATATGAACTGCATTTAATGTATCAGAATATAGGACCCGGTAATGCTTTGGGATTAGGGAACGTAGGAAGTTTTTCTAATTCGATTTACTGGAGTTCTACAGAATATAGTGATGACAGAGCCTGGTGGCAATTTTTTAGGGATGGAAATCAAAGAGATGGATTAAAAGTGAATCCCTTTAATGTACGAGCGATACGCTCTTTTTAGTAGTTTAGGATTTTTTGTAATTCTCAACCAACAATTAGGTGTTATTCTTTTTAAAACATAGGCACTTTTCATATTTGAAAACTTCCATACACATAATACTATTAAAAGTCATTCCACTATTTAAACAAAGAATGTATCGATAATATAGTATAAAAGAAAAAGCCCTCAATCATGAGGGCTTTTGACTTAATAAGCGTGGTTAATAAATATGAATACCGTGTATAGGTTTCAAAATAGGCTTCTTATCAGTAATTAAATAGGGGAATAACATTGCAAATATACTAGTGAGAGGAGTATGGAATTTCTGCTATTACAGCTTTAACGATAGTTTGTTAATTAAGAACAGAAAACTTAAAAAGAGTTAATGATTTTAGAGAAAAAAACAAATGATATCTGCTTGATAATGATTTGAAAAGAAAAATATAGCGTTTGAAGAGGAGTTCGTTTTGTGTTAAAAAAAATTAACACTTTGCAACCACTTAATTTTAGATACAATAGCAGGTCACTCTTTCTAAATATAAAAAAGAGCGTATTGTGAATGGATAAATATACGTGCATGGCAAGATCAATGTCCCTGAAAACAGGGGGATATCTTTTACGGATATTAGTGATGTATACGAATATGGTTGATCATAAATTTGTCTCGAACAAAATAACAAAACGATGAGTAAAATAGGGAGATATTTATTTTTTATCGGATTAATTTCTACAGTTTTAAATTTTTTGAACTATGAATTGAGAATATTGATGTGGATAGATTCATGGGGGACAGCCGTTGGTTGGGGAATTCGGATTGGTCTTACTGTTTTAGGACTTGTATTAATGATGCTGTCCAAAACAGCAAAAGATGAATCGGTAGAAGTTAGTGAATAAGATAATCTCTGAGAGATTGATCTATCAAAAAAAGTGATATAGAATACCTGTATAGTGGTATACCTGACAATAATGTATGTGTTAAGTTTTGAAAGTTAAAACATCTGATGTTGTTATGATACTTAGGGGACAATGGAGGGAACATATACCTGAAAGTATAATGATACAGACATATAGTATATGGTATGTTTTTTAGAGGGACTCTGTATGCAAATATAGAGAATATATACTATTAACTGAGATGTTTGGAAAGTGGCTCGTAATCGAGTCACTTTTTTTTAGAGAAGAATTCGATTTGGTTATCATTCCCTTCAATGGTCTGAAATAGAAGGGAATGAAGAACCAAAAAGTGCTCGATGTACAGACTATAATAAAAGTGATATCTGGTAATTTAGAAAGAAACCCTTTTTTCTCGAAGTATCACTTTTATTGATTAAGAATATTGGGGGTTTGTCTATATATAGCCTGATAATCAAACAATGTTTTAATTAGTTAATAACGATTTTTTTAGGAGACAGTGTTCCGTTTTTAATAAAGTATACTCCAGATTCTATTTCAGAAATATCTAAATGAATCAGATTTCTTCCAGGAGTTACTTTTACTTCTTTCTGTAGAATTACCTTTCCTACTAGATTGATTAGTTGTATGTGAGAAGTTTGTTGTGAACCTCCCATAAATGACACACTAACTCTATCTGTTGCGGGGTTAGGGAATACACTGAGTTTTTCTACAGTAGTTTCGTCAAATGATTCTGTAGCAAATGCGCCTCCGCTACAAGATCCCAAACGTGTCCAGAAGCCGTATGTTGGATTCCAGTATGTTCCATTGTATTGAGCCTCATATAAGATACCATTGTATACTGCTTTCTCTCCTCTTCTGTATACTTTAGGGTAAGGACGCCATGCTGCTATACCATCACATAATCCTCCTGTAGTATCTTCCAATGTGGTGAATGATATCACAGTAGAATAAGGAGCATCAGTACTATTAGCAGTGCTTCCACTACCACAAGCACCTAATTTATCCCAGCGGTAGTTGTTGTTTAGCTGGTATAAGCTTCCTTCATACGTTACCTTGTCACCAGGTCTATACCCAGTACCTCTTCTATATGGAGGAACTCCTTCACAGATGTTTCCGTCATTATTTCCATTAGGACAAGTATATTTAACTCTAACTTGATAAGTTGTTTTTGGAGAAAGTTCAGTAAGCACTTTTGATGCTTCTGTGGTTTTTGTACTTGTATATGTAGCGTCAGTTGACTTCTTATATTCTAGCGTATATGTAGGAGTACTTACGGCATTCCAGTTAATTGTAGCAGCGGTTTTGGTAATATTAGTTGCCTTCACTCCTGTAACAGCATCACAGGTGGTGTCTCCTCCTTGAGTAGTAGCAGAAACGGTATTACTAAAAGCAGATGTATTTCCTGCTGCATCTTTTGCTTTTACTTTGAAACTATAAGTAGTACTTGGGGTAAGTCCGTTAACTGTTGTAGAGGTTCCACTTACAGAACTAACCATAGTATTTCCTTGATATACGTCATATCCTGTAACTCCTACATTATCTGTAGACGCTGTCCAGGATAAAGAAACTGATGATTGCGTAGTTGCACTTACAGTCAGGTTTCCTGGAGTTGATGGCGCTGTAGTATCTCCTCCGTCGCTTCCGGCAATATATTTTCCAGAAATAGAGAAATATCCAATAGACGAGTAATCAGAGTATCCTGATGATAAATTTCCTTCTCCGACACCATCAATTTCTATATAGTATGTACCCTTCGCAAGGTTTGTAGAGATACTTGCTTTTAACCCGGAAGGATCTGAAGAGGCTACTTCTTGTCCTTGTGCATTAAGAATACGGGCTTTTATGTTTAAGTTTGGATAATAAGGATCCGGGTCAAAGTTGAAGCTGGCATTTCCTCCTGAAGTGGTAAATGAGAAAAGGTCTTTATCTTGGCGAGTAGTAATGATACCGTTATTGTCCTCTTTTTTTACATTTCCACCAGCATCTGCAACTATGGCTGTAGCCCCATTTGTAGAGTTAGAATGATCATCTTGTTTATAACCAAATCCGTTTCTGCTTCCGGCAATAATCGCTAAATCATCTTCTTTTTGATTTGCATTGTTATATTCTCCTTTACTCCAGTGTCCAATAGGTTTGCTGGCACTCCATCCCATGATAGGGCTCCATTGTCCGTGACCAGAGTAGTAAGTAGTACCAGATCTGATTCCGTCATGTGATAATCCGAGTGTATGTCCGATTTCATGAGATCCTGTTTCTCCGGCAGATCTGTTTCCTAGGTTAAATACCCAGCAAGGATCATCTGTATTCCAACTAAAAGAGTTTAAATAAGCAACCCCTCCTGCAGATGGAGCTGCATCTTTAGTCGTTGTAAAAATACACATCATTCTTCGATTCTTAGGAGCTCTGTCAAAAACATCTCTTCGCGTAGTCACGTTGATATTAAATGCAGAAAAATCTTCCGCCATAATTCTCCAAGTAGTTAAGATCTTCTGATCACTAAAACCAGCAGGTCTAGCATTAATAGTACGACCGTTTAACCAGCGGGTGCCAGATACAACTTCTCCGTCAAAATCAAGATAGATAACAGCAGTAGCTCCAGGTAGACTTTCCAAGCTTGGTACTGCGGCTTTGGTGTTAACAGGAGCTGAAGAATCTGTAACTTCTTCAGATTCGAATTCAACACATAATAGTTCATTGATGTCAGCTTCAGCAATAAGAACATTTCCCTGATCTCCAGAAGAAATCTTATACGCCTTTTTTTGCTCATACATAATGATTTCTCCTTCTAATAATCCATTGAATTTTCGAACCGAGAATAGTGGTTCTAAACCATTGGATTTTTCCTGAAGTAATACACTTCCAATAATTGAATAGTTTGTATTATCTCCTTCTTTAATATTTATTTTGACAGATAGTGTTTCGGTGTCTGAGGTTTTAAGTGTTAGTGTACTATTTTTTTGTTGGTTTAGTACTTCTTGAAAAATGGATTCTTTTCCTAGAACATATGGGGTGTCTTGTGCGGATACGATTCCTACATAGCATATGACAAATAGGATAAAAAGATGCAGTGTTTTAAAGGCACGAGGTGTCACCTCTCCTTTTTTGAAATGAAAGTTTTTCATGTGGTTTGAGTTTGTGTGTTAACAATATAATTGTCTTAGTTAATTCATTGAATTATAGAAAATTATGCCAAATACGCTAAAATCTTTTTAAATTATAACTTATTGATAGTAAGATTGTTATGTGTCTATTGAAGAGTTAAGGTTTTAAAATATTGTGGAAATATGTAGAAAAAAAATAAATAAGTGTAGAATTTCTACACGATATAAAATTATTTTTTGAAGGAAAAACCTTCATTAGGGTGGTTATTTACCGCTATTTGTAGTTTTTTAATGCGTATAGAGAGGGTAGAATAAGTGTTTGTCTAGTATATACAGGAGAGGATCTCTTCGAAATAGTGCTTAATCCTTTATAATAAAAATTGAGTTGGATAGCCCCTATTGCGCTCCCGAAGCAATTAGGGAAAAACAATTTTAATAAATTGTACACTATCCAACACTACATTAATTATGATCGTTTTCGTTTTGTTTAATACTGTTCAGATCATAATTATTTATAAAATATTCTGGTTAATTTCTCATTAGAATGAGATGGGTCGAGTTTCCCTACCGGAGGATCTTCCAGAGGGTATAGTAGTTTTGTTAAACTGTTTATGTAGCTGTGAAACCATTTTTCGAATAGATTTGAAGCGGTGTATTTATGATTGATGTTCGTTTTCATTTTGATTGATTGTTAATTAAAAAAATAGTATGATTTAGTAATGATTATTTACATCTCTTTTTTTGTTTGGTAAAAGCAATTTCTTTTAATAAAAGCACTACTCTTTGTATAAGGTGTATAGTATTTCTGAGAGACAGTCAGAAAACGAGTAGTGCTTCTGTGTCAAAAGAGACAAGGGTGAGACTCGAACTCACAATAAAACAGTTTTGCAGACTGTTGCTTTGCCATTAAGCTACCCTGTCTTTTGTTTTTTTGAGATTGAAACAAAAAAAAGACGCCTTTAAGGGCGTCTCATAGTATTAACAATATAATATCACTATCATCTTTGTTGATGGCTATGGACGCTTTTTTGTTTTTTTACGTAGCTTCTACGTTGTTGGATTGTACATTTGTTTTTCATGTCAAGTGATTTATAAATTATATAAAATTGATTAGCGAATTGCTGATGCAAATATGTAGATAATATTTAATAAAACAAATCTTTTTTTGATTTAATTTACTGTTAATCAATGTGTTAGTATTTGTTTTTAGAACATAAGCACCCTGTCCGTAATACTACGGATAATAGAGTTTTATGGCAATTGTCTGTCTCCCTGTTGCTTACTTCTCAATACGTATATTTTTTACTTTTTTATTTGTTTTTCATTTTGATTGATTTTGGTACAAAAAAAAAGCGTCCGATTTTTTCGGACGCTTATATATAATATCTGTTTTTATAGTATCAGTATTAAAAATACATAGAGTCCTCTTTGAATAAGTTATAAGGTTGTTTCATCGAACAAAGGAAAGTTCTGATGAGCCATTTAGACGTACTATGTGTATAAACTCTTTTCATATGTGATACAAATATTCTAAAATTGAATGAGATATACTATATTTTTTAGAAAAAATTGGGAAGGTTGTTTCAGATACTATTAAGGATGTTTATAATCGTATAAACTTTTGATACAAGATATATGTATATGACAATTCTGTGTTATGGTATGATAAGAGTATTCTTTTTTTAAAAAAAGCCGATAATCTTATGGCTTTAATTTTTGTGTAAGCTTTTTCATGCAGCGTGATTCTCGTAAAATTTTGTTAAATCCTGTGTTGAAAACTAATATAAATTACGGTTTAACCGTAAAATGTTGATTTTTAATCAACTGCATAGATGTACTTGCCGTTTCGGTATTTTGTTTATAATCAGGCTTTCATAGTGATTTGTAGGATGATTTAGTCTTTTTGGATTTATAAGTTTTTGATAGTAAATAAAATAGGGGGAAAATCCCCCTTGAGACCTTTGTAGGATGTATATATCTTTACCACCTGATTTAATTAGTTATACTATAAGGAATGACCCCGGATTTAAATATTGATAAAACCATGTTTCTAACAGATTTACTACAGTGGCTGAAGTTAGATATCAATCGTTTTATGATTGCGCTTACACATGGTGAACCTTATGAAACTATAATTTATCTATGGATTGATAAATTATACTATAAAGGAAAATCTAAGGATGAAGCATTGAATCTTATTCTTAAGGCACAAAGGATACACCTTCAAGGGATTCTTCATAATTAAAGCATACAGTAGTGTTCAATTATATTCGTAGTTACTAATAAATAACAACTACGAATATAACTGTATGTATAATCAATACTGTATTGCATAGGGCTATTTAGCCAACAGCGTTGTAAACAGTAGTTTGTTCTAATTCTGTTTTTACCTGATCAATCCATTTTTCGAGTCTTGTATCAGTAAGGTTTGATTCATTATCATTATCAATAGCAAGCCCATAAAACATGTCTTCATTATCAGGAATGACTGCCTTTGATTCTCTGAAGTTATACTCTGCAACTGGCCAGTGTCCAATGATTTGCCCTCCATTTTTTAGAATTACTTCGGCAAGAATCCCTATTCCATCTACAAAGTATTCTGTGTATCCTACCTGATCTCCCAATCCATAGATAGCTATTACCTTATCAGTGAAATCAATTTCCTGAAACTCATCAAAAAAGTCTTCCCAATCACTTTGCAGATCTCCATCGTACCATGTAGAAAGCCCTAATAGTAGGATGTCATATTGTTCGAAATCATCTTTTGAAACATCACATACTTCGTGAACATCAATCTGATCAGCTCCCCAAGCTTCTGTTAAGTCTTTAGTTACGTCGTCAGTACATCCGGTATCAGAACCATAAAACAGACCTATTTTCTTCATCTATTTTTCTTTTTAGAATTTTTAAGAACAAAAATAATCTATTTTAAATTATTCTAAATAAGAATAATCAATAAATTTGTAGAATAAAAAGTAAACCATGCATACATTAACTGCTTTATATAGCAACGACTATGGTTCCGGATATAAAATACAGATAGTAGAAGAAGAACCTTGTGAGAATATACAACTATGGCTTGATGATATCGGATTTATTATGACCAAGGAGGAAGTTCGGGGTTTTTTATCTGTAATTAGGTCTGCCCAGGTATTTTGCAAATGCCCTAAATGCAAAGAAGAAGGACACAAAGCAATAAAATTTAGTACCATAAGAGCTGAAGTAAACTTAAAAGCTGACAGGGGTGTACTCAAAGGATTAGAAGATTTGGTTCTGGGGATATTATTTCATCTGGATTATGATGAAATGCTAGTTGATAATAATATACAATAGAAAAGAAGAGGTTGTATATGCAAGCAAATTTCCTACAGGTATTCCTGTAGAATGCATCTTTCTATTCCGGGTATTGATGAATCAATACACTAAGGGTATTTGTTTCTATATACGTTCTTAATTAGATTCCTCAACATTAAGAGATTTTCTCTTAATGGATTACTGTAGATTGCTTATTTTAGTCAACAAAATATGATCAGATTTATAAAATCAGATGATATGTTTTAATTCGCTAAAAAGATTTATTGATGATTATAGAACCAAGAACTAGAGGGTTTATTTGCCTTACATCACACCCTAAAGGATGTGAGCAAAATGTGAAAAATCAAATAGAATATGTAAAGACCAAAGGAGAAATCTCCGGTCCTAAAAAAGTATTGATAATAGGAGCTTCGACTGGTTTTGGTCTTGCCTCTCGTATTACAAGCGCTTTTGGCTCGAAAGCAGCAACTGTTGGGGTCTTTTTTGACAAACCGGGAACTAAAGGGAGACCTGGTTCTCCCGGATGGTATAATTCTGCTGCTTTTGAAAAATTTGCACACGAAGAAGATATCTATGCCAAAAGTATTAATGGAGATGCTTTTTCTAACGAAATAAAAGAAAAGACCATCGCATTAATTAAAGAAGATTTGGGGCAGGTCGATTTGGTTGTGTATAGTCTGGCCTCTCCTGTTCGTACACACCCAGATACAGGAGAGCGATTTAAGTCTGTATTAAAACCAATTGGAGGTTCTTTTAAAAATAAAACAGTAGATTTTCATACAGGGGTTGTTTCTGATATAGAAATTCAACCAGGAGATGATAAAGATATAGAGAATACGGTTGCTGTAATGGGAGGAGATGATTGGGAATTATGGATAGATGCCATGAAAAAAGCAGAAGTATTAGCTCCTAATGCAACTACCATAGCATATTCTTATATTGGTCCTGAGCTGACAGAACCGGTATATAGAAAAGGAACTATTGGAAAAGCAAAAGATCATCTCGAAGCTACAGCATTTACTATTTCCGATAAATTAAAGGACATAGGAGGAAAAGCTTATGTATCTGTCAATAAGGCTTTAGTTACGCAAGCTAGTTCCGCTATTCCTGTGATTCCATTATACATATCATTATTGTATAAGGTAATGAAGGAGGAAGGAATACATGAAGGATGTATAGAACAAATGTATCGTTTATTTAATGAGCGATTGTATACGGGAGATATAGCATTAGATGAAAAGGGACGTATTCGTGTTGATGATTGGGAAATGAGACCGGATGTACAAGAAAAAATAGCTGCTTTATGGAAAGAAGCAACGACAGAAACCTTGCAAGATATCGGTGACCTCAAAGGATATGAAACAGACTTCTTTAATCTATTTGGTTTTAAAGTTGATGGCGTTGATTATGATCAGGATGTAAACGAAGTTGTTGAGATTTCCGGCATCGTTTAAACATAGAACTGTTGCGAATGCTTTTGTAATGATCTATATTGTTATAGGAGCATTTTGCTTTATTAGCAACAGAGCAAAATACTACGGAGAATTAAGTTAATACTAATATTTTTTTAGCGTGGAACAGCAGGAATATATAACTCGGTTAGAGAATGAAAATAAGGAGCTTAAAAAGCGGTTGGGTAAAATCAATAAGCAAAAGCAAAAGTCAAATAAAATAAAAAAAGGACTTATTGGTTTGTTGAGCGTACCTCTTTTTGGAGTTCCTTTAAAAAAGAGTATTAGTAATGCTATTCATGAATATAAAGAACGGAAATCTGTATCAGTAGATACTGTATCAGATGTAACCTCTAATGTTATTTGGCGTGTCACAAGAATTGGTTTGTTTGCTATTTTAATGGCGGTAATCCCTTCTCTGGTTTTATTGTATCAGACAAAATTATTGTATAATCAAAATGCAATGATTAAAAGTCAAAACAGTTTGATAGAAGCAGATAGACGTTCTTCTTTGGTAACTGTTATGGGAGATGTTCTTAGCGATGTAAACCAGGAACTAAAAAATAAAGCTAGTGGAGAACGAAGTATTAGCAGGACATTAGAAGCTAGAATTGTGAGTCTCTCTATGGCGATGAAACCATATCAATTCAAAGAGAATGATCAGTTAATAGAAAAGCCGATTAGCCCAGAAAAGGGACAGCTGTTGTTTGCCTTATTGAGAAGTCAAATAGGGAAGCAGTCTTCGAGAGATATTTTTCTTACTGGAGATTTTAACTACACAAGTCTTAAAAATGCCAACTTGGGAAGAGGAGCGTTACTACAGTTTGCAAGGCTAAATCATTCTGATTTTAGTGGTTCGGAGATCGTGGAAGGAAACCTCAAAAGAGTAGAGCTTAAAGAGGCGAATCTTACAGGGACTTTTTTGTCAGAATCAGACCTGAGTCAAGCAAATTTGTACAAAGCGGATATGAAAAAAGCCGAATTGATAGGGGTTAATTTTACAAATGCAAATCTGTTTGGAGTAGATTTAACCGGGGCTAATTTGTCTGAAGCGACACTCTGGGGAACAAAATTAAAGAAAGCAAATTTGACAGCTGTGAAATTGGATAATGCTATTGTACATAGAGAAGACTGGATTGCATATGTGTCTGATTCGCTGGATCTGGATGGGGGAAGTGATATTAGGAAGAACTATAGATTAAAGAAGCAAGGTAAAAAACAATTTCTCATAGTTGCGAAATAAGGAGTTGCTTCGATAAGAAAATAATGAAGATGCAAAAATCTTCGTTTTAATGTTTTGATTTTAAAAAATAATGATAGAAAAAGAAATTAATAAGCTGATGAAAAATCGAAGATCGATTTTTCCTGCTCAATATAATGATACAGCAATTACCAATGAATTTATAAATACTTTATTAGAGAATGCGAATTGGGCACCGACGCATAAAATGACTGAACCATGGAGGTTTAAGGTGATTCAGGGAGAAGCCAAAGAGCGATTAGGAGCTTTTCTGGCGGATACTTATGCAGATATTACTGATGATGAGAACTTTTCTCCGTTTAAGCATAAAAAAATAAAAAACAACTGCAAAGCTGCTCATACGATTATAGCGATTTGCATGCAGCGGGACTTAAAAGAGCGTGTTCCAGAGTGGGAAGAAATTGCTTCTACAGCAATGGCAGTTCAGAATATGTGGTTAACATGCACGGCGAATGATATTGGGTGTTATTGGAGTAGTCCTAAGCTAATAACGTATATGCATGAATTTTTTGAATTAGGTGAAGGAGAAAAATGTTTAGGCTTCTTTTATTTAGGAGGCTACGATAAGGAAGATGTGGAGCTGGTTTCAAAAAGAAATACGATCGCAGATAAAGTAGAATGGATGTCGTAAAAAAAACAGAAATACAGATATAAAAAGAGCCACATAAATATATGTGGCTCTTCTGGTTTTATGCAATATGTATTGCATAATTATAGGTTGAATTACTGAGCTAATTTAGCGCTTAATTCTTGTAATTTTTTAGCAGCAGCAGTAGTGTACTCTCCTAATTTTTTAGCGTCTTCAGCAGTAAGATCTTTTGTGAATTCCTGAGCTTTAGTAGCTAATTCCTGACCTTTAGTAGCTAAAGAAGATAAAGCAGTAGCATCTTTGCTTTCGATTGCTTTTGCGTAATCAGCAATGTATGCATCATAAGCCTTAACGTATTCTTGAACAGCAGGGTTGCTGAAAGAAACAGCATCAGTAGCTTCAGTAACAGCTTCTTTTACTTCTTCTTTTACTTCAGTAACAGCTTCTTTTACTTCTTCTTTTGCTTCAGTTGCAGCTTCTTCTACTTTGTCAGCAGCATCTTGAGCTTTATCAGTAGCTTCTTTACATGAGATAACTGATAAGAACATTAGAGCAATTGCTCCTAATAAAACTTTTTTCATAATTGATAAAATATGATTTAACGGGTTATTAAACTCCAAATTTAATATTTTATTTCATATTACTCTGTTTTTTTATAGTAACTATTAGAAATAATAAGTTTTGATAAAAGAAATAATAGTTTTTGTAGGGGTGAAAATATGAAGTAGTGTATGTAAACTCTTTTTTATCAGTTTTTTGTGTATAATGGTTTGCTTAGTGTATTGCTTTGTTAGCTGTATGAGTTACTGAAGAGGCAACATGATTGTTTTTTAAGTTTCTCAATATTTCATCCATATCAATTAGTATCTGATAATCTGTATACCTTAATACGGTTATACCTAGAGAAGGAATACATAGCTTTTTAGTTGCATCCTGATTATAGATGTCATACGATTCATGTGTATAACTGTCTATTTCTATTGCAACCTTAGAAACCGGACAATAAAAATCAAATTTATAATTTTCTATAGTGTAGTTTCTTAGGAAGTTATATCCTTTTTTGATTAATTCTTTATGTAATTTTTCTAATGTTGACATGGCGTTGTCCAATGAATGTCGAATGATTTTTTCTGTAGTAAAAGAAGTTGTTGAGATATATGATGCTGACATAAAAGTATCTGTATTTGTATTTTTTCCAAAATTATGGAATATTTCCATTTACAGCAAATAAAAAACAATAAAAAAAGGAAATATTCCTAAATTGCGTATCTTTGTGTAGTAAAGATTCCAAATTTAACCTTAAAAATATTCTAATACTCTTTCTATGGGAGATACTTCAGACATTATAAAGCGATTTAAACAAATAAGGGAAGATCACAGATATACACAATCTGAATTTGCTAAATTACTAGGAATAAAAAATTCAACAGCAGATATAGAAAGAGGGAAAACAAAAATTTCAGGATTAGTAGTGGCTAAATTGTTGGAACACTTTAATATAAATCCTCTGTGGTTGTTTGGAGAGAGTAATAAAAAAGAAATTTATTGGAATAGTGTAGATGTCTCTCCAAAAGTAGTAACGGTTGATAGCACTGATAATGAAAATATGGTCTTGGTTAATATTAAAGCAGCTGCTGGATATCCACATAATATTCAAGATGTAGATTGGTATCAGCAATTACCGGCTTTTGATATTCCTCTGCCCGAATACAGACATGCTAGCTATAGAGGGTTTCAGGTAGAAGGGGATAGTATGTTGCCTTCTTTAGAACCTAAAGAATGGGTAATTGGCAAAGGAGTTGCATCGTTGGCGGAGATTGGTAATAATAGTATCTGTGTTGTCGTCTTGGCAGATAGTGTACTGGTTAAAAAGATTCGCAGAAGTGATGATAATACCGAAGTTACATTAATTTCTCTGAATCCTGAATATCCTCCGGTAACAATAGCATCTCACGATATTATGGAATTATGGGAAGTCAATAGTAAGTTGAGTTTTAATATTGATACGACGGGAGAAACATTGGATATTAAAAAACTTCAGGATGCGATGATGAGTTTAACCGAGGAGGTGAGATCTTTAAAAAAATAATTATTTGATGAATCCTGCTTTTTGCGCATGTTGTTCTGCCTCTGCAGAAGAGTGAATGATAAGCGTGGGACAAGAGCTGTGAGTATCAATTAGTTTTTGGATTCTCTGTTCTTTTTTTTGGTGATTTACACTTCTTAAATAAATTGCCAGGATTCTATCTGGATATTTTTTGGTAATAGCGATATAAATATCAGCATCTTTTTCTCCACAATCACCAATCAATATAAATTTCATTTCAGGATAGGTTGTAAGAAGGTTGATGATTTCTTGTTCTTTGTGTGGTATTTTTGGTTTTGGAGTTTTGTCAAATGGAGTCCTGAAATCTCTTAATAAAATGGGACCTTTAGGAAAACTATAAGTGTTCAGAAATGCAGTGAGATAATCGTATAGGTTCCAGGGGCTGTTGCTTACATAAAAAATAGGGTTTTTATGAGAAGGGCTGGTTCCTTGGTGTAGTTTTTTATAAAAGTCTACTGTGCCTTCTAGTGGGAGTCTTTTATCGAAGTTTTTAAAAAGAGTATTTATAATAACACGCCATTTAAATAAAGAAGTAACTCCTGTGTGGAGAATGGTATCGTCTATATCGCTAATTACTCCGTAGGTAGCCATGGAATCTGGAATCAGGATTTCTCCTTTGAAGCTATTATTAGCTGTTATAGGTTGTTTACAGTCCAGAAAAGATACTGTGTAAGGAGTCCAGGTGTTTTTTAGAACATTTGTATGCTGTACAATCTTTTCTTTGTCAAAATGATAGTACCCTTCTTCGTCAGTGGTGGTGATAAAAGTAGTACCATCAGCAAGGGTTAGCTTGATTTTAATATGAGGAATTTCATCACTCTCGAATTGTTTATAAAAGTTTTTGAGAGTTTTTCGGATACCGAGACCACTACTAAATTCAATATTCTTATCCTTTAGTGCCCGACCGGTAATTCGGCTTTTAATAGCAGATCCATAGCTTAAATATGAGTTGATACGTAATGGTTTTTTTTTAAACATAGATCTGTTAATGAGGGATAAAGATAGAAAACCTCGCTTATAAGCGAGGTTTTTTGAAGGTATTTTGTTTTAAAATTATTGTAAGGTTGCCTTAATCTTTTCAATTTCAGCCTTCACTTCTGCTTCACTACCTACAATAGTTCGTGTTTCTTGTAGTTGTTTTCCTTTTTGAGTAGAAGAAATTGTAACGGTTGCAGTTGTGCTATCGTGTTCTTTTTTCATTTCTACACGTATTTCTTTTTTAGTTTCAGCTACAGCTGTTTCTCCACTGTGATTACCTAGGAGCGGAGCAATTACAAGACCGACAAGACAAGTTAGTTTTATCAGGATATTCATAGAAGGACCAGATGTGTCTTTAAATGGATCGCCAACCGTATCTCCTGTAACCGCAGCTTTATGTGCATCAGAACCTTTGTAGGTCATTTCTCCATCAATTTCTACTCCTGCTTCAAAGGATTTTTTTGCATTATCCCAGGCACCTCCTGCATTATTCTGAAAAATTGCCCACATCACACCAGAAACACAAACTCCAGCCATATACCCTCCTAGTGGCTCAGCACCAAATAATACACCAATTATGATTGGAGAGATAATAGTGATTAGTCCTGGTAATATCATTTCTTTAAGTGCTGCTTTTGTAGAGATGTCTACACATTTTGCATATTCAGGGGTTCCGGTTCCTTCCATAATCCCTGGTATTTCTTTGAACTGTCTTCGTACTTCTTGTACCATTTCCATGGCTGCTTTTCCTACTGATTTCATAGCCAGTGCAGAGAATACTACTGGGATCATCCCTCCGACAAACAGGGCTGCAAGTACATCTGCTTTAAAAATATTTATTCCGTCAATACCTGTAAAAGTTACATAGGCTGCAAATAGTGCTAATGCGGTTAGTGCAGCTGATGCAATGGCAAATCCTTTACCGACAGCAGCAGTTGTGTTTCCTACAGAATCGAGAATATCGGTACGTTCTCTTACATGGTCTTCCAGTTCGCTCATTTCAGCAACTCCTCCTGCATTATCTGCAATAGGTCCAAAAGCATCAATAGCAAGTTGCATAGCTGTAGTAGCCATCATTGCAGAAGCGGCCATAGCCACCCCATAAAAACCAGCAAGCTCATAAGAACCATATATGGCAGCAGCAAATAATAATACGGATGAAAAGGTTGATTTCATTCCTACAGATAGCCCGGCAATAATATTGGTGGCAGCTCCCGTAGAACTGTTTTGTACAATGTCTAAAACTGGTTTTTTTCCCAGACTGGTATAGTATGCTGTAACCATCGAAATTAACGCACCTACTGCCAATCCTATGATTGTAGCATAGAAAACATTTAGAGAAGAGATGTTTTTAATTCCTTCTCCAAAAAAGTTCATCTGTAGTGTTTGAGGAAGCATAAAATCAATAAGGAAGTAGCTGGCAATTACAGTTAGTCCAATTGCTACCCAATTACCTAGATCAAGTGCTTTCTGTACGTTTGCTTCTTTAGCATTGTTATCTTTAATACTTACCAGAAAAGTTCCAATAATCGAGGCTAGAATACCAACTCCAGCTATAACTACAGGGAGTAATATAGGCCCCATATTTCCGAAATCATCTGAAAACTGGGAATTTGCAGAAATATCTCTAATGACATAATTACCTAAAACCATGGCAGCAAGAACAGTCGCTACATATGATCCAAAAAGATCCGCTCCCATTCCTGCAACATCTCCAACATTATCCCCAACATTATCTGCAATAGTTGCAGGGTTTCTTGGGTCATCTTCAGGGATTCCTGCTTCTACTTTTCCTACAAGGTCAGCTCCTACATCTGCCGCTTTGGTATATATTCCTCCTCCAACTCTGGCAAAAAGAGCGATAGATTCAGCACCAAGGGAGAACCCAGCCAAAGCTTCTAGTACGATAGTCATATTGGTATAGAAAGATCCTTCATTGCCCATAAATTGGTTGATGAAGAATAAAAAGAAAATACTTAATCCTAATACTGCCAGACCAGCAACACCTAGTCCCATAACAGTTCCTCCTCCAAAAGATACTTTGAGGGCTTGAGGAAGACTGGTTTTGGCAGCTTCAGCTGTTCTTGCATTGGCATCAGTAGCAATTCGCATTCCGATATTACCAGCAAGTGCTGAAAAAATTGCACCAAATATAAAAGCCGGAACAATCATCCAGCTAGTTGTCTCAACAAATAAGGATATGCTAAATAATGCAACAGAAGCTACAATAACAAATACGAGTAGTAACCTGTATTCTGCGGCTAAAAATGCTAAAGCTCCTTCTTTAATGCTTTTGGAGATATTCTGCATTTTCTCGCTCCCGGGACTTTGTTTTTTTACCCAGGACATTTTTATAAACATGAAAAGTAATCCTAATATAGATAAGGCAATTGGCACATAAATTATGTTTGATTTCATATGTGTGATTTTAGTTAATAAGTAGTTAAATGTAATGAAATTCATCAAGATAGAGAAGATGAAGGAAAAGAGAAGCTTCTTTTTTTTATGTTAAAGTGATGGAAAGAGTTGTTAAAAATAAAAAGAAAGCTTATCGCGTATTTTTAATACGGGATGTAGGTTATTTCAGAATTGAAGAGAAAAATAGGAGGTAAGAAGAGTATAAAATATGGGTTTTTTCTGTAGAAAATAGCAATATAAAAAAGCCAACTATGTTCAATAGTTGGCTTTTTTATGCTTTTATATCAGGTGCTATTTATGCAATGCTAAAAAGTCCTTTTGGTTTATCTGCTAATTCGTCAAAACGTTTTACACAAGCTTTGATAATGTCCTTAGCTTCGGTAACATTCCCCCAGTCACCTACATCAACTTTTTTCTTTTCCAAATCTTTATACACCTGGAAGAAATGCTCTATTTCCTGGATTAAATGAGGGTTTAGTTCATTGATATCAGAAATTCTGTTAGCAATAGGGTCAGAAATTGGAACGCAAATGATTTTTTCATCTGGTCCTTTTTCATCAGCCATGTGAAAAACACCAATAGGCTTCACTTCGATTACGCAACCTGGGAATGTAGGTTCTGTAACTAATACTAATACGTCTAAAGGATCTCCGTCTAGTGCTAAAGTTTCAGGAATGAATCCATAATCAGCCGGGTACATCATTGAAGAGAAAATCATACGATCATATCGTATTTTTTTCATATCAAAGTCGTATTCGTATTTATTTCTACTTCCCTTAGGTATTTCGATTAGTACATCAAAACTATCACGAGTTGCTGCGCTCATATTTTTTCTATTTTTTTAAATCGGCGTCAAATATAGTTATTCCTTAGCCGTAGGGGAAATTTATAGACGAAAAATATAATGGTTTTCGCAAAATTAACTTTACGTTAAAACCCTAGGCGAAATTTTGTAAAATCTGTAAAATAATTTTGGTTTTCCGAAGAATGATATATTAGAAGTAAAATCCAAAAGATCCTGTAACTCCAAACTTTCGGGCATCGGGATTGTCAAAATAGTTCCCTCTGAAATGAAAATCGATTCTGAAGATTTTGAAAATATTCCCCACTCCTAAGCTATATTCCCAATAAACCTCGTCATCAGGAGCGAGTAGAGGGATATTAGAAGGGGCACTCATGGCTATATTTTCATCCGATAATTCTCCCCAAACACCTCTAAGACCTACTAATTCTCTTAGGTTTAGTTTTCTTAATAAGGGGATTCTGGAAAAAATTCTCCCATTAAAATTATGCTCTAAATGAAGAGAGGCATAAGTATCTGTTGTGAATTCATAAAAATTAAGTAACGGGAAAGTGTTGTATATCGATAGATAGGTTTGGTTACCAGGAATTACACTTAGGAGCCCTAGAGGAACAGTTCCGTAGGTTTTTCCAAGCTCTAATGAGCTGTTTAAAACTCCAAATCCGCCAATGTTCCATGGTTGTCTGTAGTATAATTGTATTTTCTCGTAGTCAAAATCACTTTCTAATAACCCTTTTATTCCAGCACTATAATTAAGAAATAGCTGAGCATAATCTCCATCATTCACAACAATTCTATCGACGCCATATCCTGTTGTTTTTCTTCCAGGAGTATAGGTTAGTCGGGTCGAAATTTCTGTTTGTTTAATTTCTTGTCTTATCTCATTAGTATCGGGATCTATAAAATCAAGACTAAAGAGAGATCTGTCTGCAGGCTTTAAAGCTCGGAAAGTACCTGTCACTCCAATAGTGAAATTTCTTGCAGGCTCTATCTGAAGGTTAAAAGCAGATAAATTAATAGAAGTAAGTCGGTTATTGTCTCCCGTCATGATTACCGAAGAGGAAGCTAAACTTCTTCCTTCTACATCATTAGTGTTTGTGAGACTGGCTCCTAATTGTTCTACATCTCTTCGGTTCCCGCCAGAGATAATCAATCTGGATTTTCTGTCGACAAGTATTTTACCAGAAAGACCATATTTAAATTTATTGTCTTTAAAACCATAAGCACCATACCCTTCGATTCTCCATCGATCATTAGGAGAGAAGTATGTTCTACCCCCGGCTCTTAAACGTAAACCTTCAATATCATTATATCCTACAGTAGAAAATAAAGGACCAAAATCAAAATTATTGAATTCAATATATCCTGAAGCTAAGATGGTACCGATATTATAAAGACGTTTAAAAGCTTTAACTGTTTTTAAAGTGTCTAATAGCTTGTATACTTTTTTTTCATCCTTATTTAGCTCTTCCATTCGGGCATTTTTCCAGAATGAATCTTCTCTGTTGTAAACATCGTAGTTATAAGGATCGACCTGACTGCGGTAGAATTTTTTGTCTTTTTTTCTATCGAATTTGTAATCGTCGTATAACGTGGTTCTCTTACCGTAAATACCTCTGGACTTTTCTTTTTTATTAAAAGCAAAATCAGATTGGAAATAGTCTTTTGTAATTAAGAAAATAGAATCATTTAATACTTTGAATTCTTGTTCTATATAGAGATCTTTTACCCAGTTTATATTGGCACTTTTAGTAACTTCCAGATTAATTTCTTTAATCGCCCAAGTGGTGTCATTAACCCAGAAATCACCTTTAAAGGTAAGTTCGTTTTTTCTTCTGGGATAATAGATGATATTGTAGCACCATTTATTGTCGATATACGCACTGTCTGTTAATACATAATTGTATACGTTTATACCTGTCCTGGATAGAGGACTGGTAAAGCTTTTGTCAAAAAACTTCAGATAATTGTCATAAACATTATAATCAGAATATAAATCTTTTACAAAAGCAATTAATGTTTGATTATCGCTAAATCCGGCGTTTTTATTTCCTTTTAATACTTCCTTTAGCTCATTGGTTGTATTGTCTCCATATACGGTTGAAATTGCCTCGTTTAAGAAGATAGGAAGATAGGTTTTCCCGGTAATTCTGGAGGTGTCAATATCATCAAAGATAAACTCCATACCATTAAAGATTCTGCTGTTTATAAAGGCACTATCAATGGTGTTGATATCGAATTCCAGTTTTTCGTATTTATTATAGCTGTATTGTTTAAACTTTTTAATCCCGTTTTCTCTTCGGTATTCCCATATTTTTCGAAGAATATCAATAGCAGGGTTGTTCTTTTTCGAGGTTTTTCCTTTGTATATAACGACTTCATCAAGAGCAGCAGCTTCTTCTTCAAGGGTAATTTCCATATTGTAGGAAGTTCTCTTGTTTAGCGTGATGCTTTTAGTTTGGAATCCGACAAAAGAAACACTTATAGAGGTGTGGTTTTTGTCTGATTCCATATAGAAGCTTCCATTTTCATCGGTAATCGTTCCTATGGTTGAATTCTTAAAAACGATATTCGCAAAAGGAATAGGTGTACTATTGCTGTCTAACACTTTTCCACTTACTTTTGTTTGTGAAAAAAGAGTTGCGCTGCCGATTAAAAATAATACAATTACGAAAATCCTCTGCTTCATTAAATACACTTGTTTTGTGTCGTCATAGGTTGTATGTTTCTCGATAATAAATCTGTAGTTACATAACAAATGATTACAGCTTATATGATTGCGCGAAGACGCAAATTAATATACTTTATTTTATTTGTACATTACTTTTGTGACAGCTTTAACAACATCTTCACTATTAGGTAGCCATTCTTCTAATAATACAGGAGAATATGGTGTAGGTGTATCAGCAGTGTTTATTTTTATGATTGGAGCATCCAGATGATCAAAAATAGTAGCTTGTACCTGATAAGTGATTTCTGAAGCTACATTAGCAAAAGGCCAAGCTTCTTCTAGTATAATTAATCGGTTAGTCTTTTTTACAGAAGTAAAAATGGCTTCAAAATCTAACGGGCGAACGGTTCTCAAATCGATGATCTCACAAGAAATGTTGTCTTTCGCTAGTTGATCAGCAGCTTTGTAAGCTTCTTTAATTATTTTTCCAAAAGAAACTATAGTGACATCTGTTCCTTCTCTTTTGATATCAGCGACACCTAGAGGAATGGTGTATTCTCCTTCTGGTACTTCTGCCTTATCACCGTACATTTGCTCACTTTCCATAAAGATAACCGGATCATCATCTCTAATAGCAGATTTAAGAAGTCCTTTAGCATCTTTAGGGTTAGAAGGCACGACAACTTTTAATCCAGGTGTATTGGCGAACCAGTTTTCAAAAGCTTGAGAGTGGGTGGCACCAAGTTGTCCTGCAGAAGCAGTCGGTCCTCTAAAAACGATAGGAATATTGAATTGTCCTCCACTCATTTGGCGCATTTTAGCAGCATTGTTAATGATTTGATCAATTCCTACTAATGAGAAATTGAAGGTCATAAACTCTACAATAGGTCTGTTTCCATTCATGGCGCTTCCAACAGCAATTCCGGCAAACCCAAGTTCAGAAATAGGAGTGTCAATCACTCGATCAGGTCCGAATTCGTCAAGCATTCCTTTACTAGCCTTGTAGGCTCCATTGTATTCTGCGACTTCTTCACCCATTAAAAAAATAGAATCATCACGGCGCATTTCCTCGCTCATGGCTTCACAAATTGCTTCTCTGAACTGTATTGTTTTCATTTATAAAATAATTATTTTTGTGCTACAACGTAGTTGGCAAAAGTAGCAATTAATCCTTTTTAGAGGAAACCGAAACCTTAAAAAATTATTATGCATGCATAGTATTTTAAAGTTTTTATTTGTACTTTCGTCCATAATGTCAAATAATAAAAAAAACAACGATATAAAATGAAAATATTAGTTTGTATAAGCCATGTGCCGGATACTACTTCTAAGATAAATTTTTCGGAGGGAGATACTAAGTTCGATACTAACGGTGTGCAATTTGTGATTAACCCAAATGATGAATTTGGATTGACAAGAGCGATGTGGTTTAAAGAGAAACAAGGGGCTTCTGTAGATGTGGTGAATGTAGGAGGAGCAGAAACAGAGCCTACTTTAAGAAAAGCTTTAGCAATAGGAGCTGATAACGCAATTCGTGTAAACGCAGAGGCAACAGATGGTTTTTTTGTAGCAAAGCAGTTAGAGAAAGTAGTGAAAGACGGAGGGTATGATTTGGTGATAGCAGGAAGAGAGTCTATCGATTATAACGGAGGAATGGTTCCAGGAATGCTAGCTGCATTAACCGGGGCTAATTTTGTGAATACTTGCATCGGGTTGGAAGTAGAAGGAGATACAGCAACTGTAACTAGAGAAGTTGACGGTGGAAAAGAAACTGCAACGGCAAAATTACCTTTGATTGTTGGAGGTCAAAAAGGATTGGTTGAAGAAAGTGATCTTAGAATTCCAAATATGAGAGGGATTATGATGGCTCGTAAAAAACCGTTAACAGTGGTAGATCCAGTTGCAGCTGAAGAAGGAGTGAAAACTGTTCAGTTCGAGAAGCCAGCGCCAAAAGGAGATGTAACTTTAGTTTCTCCGGATAACATTGGAGAATTAGTAGACCTTCTTCATAACGAAGCTAAAGTGATCTAAGAAATCACAAAAAAATTACAGTAAATCAATAAAAAATAACCAGTAATGTGCTGGTATAAAATATTTAAAAAAATATGTCAGTTTTAGTATATACAGAAAGCGAAGGAGGTAACTTTAAGAAAGCCGCCTTTGAAGTTGCTTCATATGCAAAAGAAGTAGCAAGCATGTTGGGAACTACAGTGACTGCAGTAAGTATTAATGCAAGTAATAATGAGGAGCTAGGACGTTATGGAGTGGATAAAGTTTTAAATGTATCATCTGGTAATTTAGAGCAATTTAGTGCAAAAGCATATGCAGAAGTTATAAAGCAGGCCGCAGAAAAAGAAAATGCAACTGTAGTGGTAGTAGGATCTAGTATTGATAGTAAATTTGTTGCTCCTGCTTTGGCGGTAAATCTGAATGCAGGATATGCTTCGAATGTAGTGGCTCTTCCAGAAAGTACAGCTCCTTTTAAGGTGAAAAGAACAGCTTTTTCTAATAAGGCATTTGGTGTTGTTGAGATTTCTTCAGATGTAAAGCTGATAGGACTTTCTAGTAATGCTTTCGGAATTATAGAAAATGAAGTTTCTGCAGCAGTAGAAAATTTTGAACCAGCTGTTGGGGATGAGAATTTCTCAGTACATGTTACTGCTGTAGATAAAGCAACTGATAAAGTTTCTATAGCAGATGCAGAAGTGGTAGTATCAGGAGGAAGAGGGTTAAAAGGCCCTGAAAACTGGGGGATGATAGAAGGGTTGGCAGATGTTCTTGGTGCTGCAACGGCGTGTTCTAAGCCTGTAAGTGATATGGGATGGAGACCACATGGAGAGCACGTAGGACAAACAGGAAAACCGGTAGCATCTAACCTGTATATTGCAGTAGGTATTTCTGGAGCAATTCAGCATTTGGCAGGAATAAACTCTAGTAAAGTTAAAGTGGTGATCAACAATGATCCAGAAGCTCCGTTTTTTAAGGCCGCTGATTATGGAATCGTAGGAGATGCATTCGAAGTTGTGCCAAAACTTATAGAAAAATTAAAGGAATTTAAAGCGAATAACGCATAATTTTCATAAATTGTGCCCACGTAAGGGCTGTTTGAACTAATTTTTAAGTCCGTTTGTTCAAACAGCCTTTTTTTTGTTAATAAATTTCATGCATGAGCTTAGTCCGCCTAAATATAAAAGGAATATCATATAGTCAGACGCAAAATGGTGCGTATGCTCTTATCTTGAGCGAAGTAGATGGAGAACGAAAGTTGCCGGTTGTTATTGGTGCGTTTGAAGCGCAATCAATTGCAATTGCTTTGGAGAAAGAAATCAAACCTCCCAGACCATTGACGCATGACTTGTTTAAAAATTTCGCAGATCGATTTGATATTGTGGTAAAACAAGTGATTATTCATAAGCTGGTTGATGGTGTTTTTTATTCAAGTATTATCTGTGAAAGAGATAAAATTGAGGAGATTATTGATGCGAGAACAAGCGATGCCATTGCCTTAGCTCTTCGCTTTCAGGCACCTATATTTACGTATAAAAACATCTTAGATCAGGCAGGAATTTATTTAAAAGTAAATCCTAAAAAGGATGAAGGGAATGAAGATGCTTCAGGATTGGATATGGATGAATTAATATCCGAAGAAGTTGAATTGGAAGGAAAGGAAGCAGGATATCAGGATTTATCTTTAGAAGAACTTACCAGACTGTTAGAGCAAGCAGTAGGAAATGAAGACTATGAACTTGCTGCCAGAATCCGAGATGAAATTTCTAAACGAGGATAGATAGCTGTCTGTTAGCTTTTGTCCGATATTTTAATGATTTTCAATTTATGAAGAAAGGTTTTTTTGCATTTCTGTTCATACTGTGTGCAGTATTGTTACCTACGGTACAAGCTGCGCAATCAGATATTACACCTTCTGTCAAAAAAAAAGAACAGACTTCCCGAACCAATTTTTGGCAAGTAGTAAGCTCTGTTTCTTATGTTTCATATCCTGATGTTGTTGCATCAGAGAATGTGGTGAATAAAGGAAAAGATTTTATTGAATTCAAAGCAGATGGAACATACAGTTTCTTAGTGAATAAAGTCTTCACCAGTGGGTATTGGATTCAAAATAATAAGTTGCTTGTATGTAAGCAAAAAGTACCTAAGGTAATTGATGTTTATTATGAAGTGATCGAAGAATCTCCTATTTCTATGAAAATCAAAATAGGGAACAAGGTAGTTTCCTTGATTTCTTCAAAGCATCCCGATTATATTAATTTGAAATCAAATGCTGATACAATCATACCTAATCAAGGTTTTTCCTTTACCAGTCTATGGAGGGGAGTCTTAGGGATGGTCGTTTTGTTGTTGATAGCATTTTTGTTTAGCAGTAACAGAAAAGCAATTAATTGGAGAACGGTAGTGATTGGTTTGGTAGCACAATTGCTGTTAGCTTTTGGGGTACTTAAAATAAGTTTTGTTCAGCAGTTTTTTGAGTTTGTAGGAGGTTTATTTGTTGCAGTTCTTAATTATACAGTTGTTGGTAGTGAGTTTTTACTGGGAGGCATTATGGATGTTTCTTCCTACGGGTTCATTTTTATTTTTCAGGTATTGCCCACTATTATTTTCTTTTCAGCACTGACTTCTTTGTTGTTTTATTTGGGAATCATCCAAAAGATAGTTCAGGCATTAGCATGGGGTTTGACTAAGTTGTTAAAGATATCCGGAGCAGAAAGTTTGAGTGTGGCAGGGAATATCTTTCTGGGACAGACTGAGGCACCGTTGATGATTAAAGCGTATTTAGAAAAAATGAATCGTTCCGAAATCCTGCTTGTTATGATTGGAGGGATGGCTACAGTTGCAGGAGGAGTCTTGGCGGCTTATATCGGTTTTCTAGGAGGTAGTGATGAAGCATTGAGGTTGGTTTTTGCAAAACACCTTTTGGCGGCTTCAGTAATGGCAGCTCCCGGGGCAGTAGTGATCTCTAAAATTTTATATCCGCAAACAGAAAAAATAGATTCTAATATAGAAGTTACCCAGGATAAAATAGGAGCAAATATTCTGGATGCTATAGCTAATGGTACTACAGAAGGTTTGAAACTGGCAGCGAATGTTGGAGCGATGTTGTTGGTTTTTGTGGCAATGATAGCCATGCTTAATGGAGTGTTGACCTGGGTAGGTGAGGTGACAACTCTTAATGGAATAATCGCATCAGTAACTCCGTATAAAGCGCTTTCTCTCGAAGCGATATTAGGAATTGTTTTTGCCCCTCTTATGTGGCTGATTGGAGTAGCAAAAGAGGATATGATGTTGATGGGCCAGTTATTAGGAGTGAAGCTCGCGGCAAGTGAATTTGTAGGGTATATTCAATTAGCGGATTTAAAAAATCCAGGGAATGTTCTTCATCTTACTTATAATAAGTCGATCATCATGGCTACGTATATGTTGTGCGGCTTTGCTAATTTTGCTTCTATTGGGATACAGATCGGAGGAATTGGTTCTCTGGCACCAAAACAGCGCAAAAATTTATCAGAATTTGGTATGAAAGCCTTGATAGGAGGAACGTTAGCTTCTCTGTTGTCAGCCACTATTGCAGGGATGATTCTTGGGTAATTAACACTTTCTTAATAAATTGTTAAAAAATATTCTTTTCTAAGGGAATAATCAAGGAGTTGAAAATAGCTTCATTTGCAATTTTTTGTATATTTGGAAATATAGTAATAACACTACTCGATTTAAAAAGTTGTAATCAGAAATTATGAAGCAGTATCTTGATCTTGTCCGTCATGTGATGGAGAATGGAAATGAAAAAGGAGACCGTACAGGTACAGGAACCAAAAGTGTATTTGGCTATCAGATGCGTTTTGATCTAAGTGAAGGTTTCCCTATGGTTACGACAAAAAAAATACATTTTAAATCTATTGTTCATGAGTTATTATGGTTTTTAAAGGGAGATACGAATGTAAAGTATTTACAAGATAACGGTGTCCGAATATGGAATGAGTGGGCAGATGAAAATGGCGATTTAGGACCTGTTTATGGTCATCAATGGAGAAATTGGGATGGTACGGGAGTTGACCAGATCAAAGAGGTGGTAGAAACACTAAAGAAAAATCCGGATAGTAGAAGAATGCTAGTTTCTGCTTGGAATCCTAGTGTAATGCCAGATACTACTGTTTCTTTTTCAGAAAATGTTGCAAACGGAAAAGCAGCACTCCCTCCATGTCATGCTTTTTTTCAATTTTATGTGGCAGATGGTAAGTTGTCTTGTCAGTTATATCAACGAAGTGCGGATATTTTTTTAGGAGTTCCTTTTAATATTGCTTCTTATGCATTATTAACAATGATGATAGCGCAGGTTTGTGGTTATGAATATGGAGAATTTGTGCATACCTTAGGAGATGCACATATTTATAATAATCATACCCAACAATTGGAGTTACAGTTGTCTAGAAACCCCAAAAAATTACCCGTAATTAAAATAAACCCAGAGGTTAAAGATATTTTTGGCTTTGTTTTTGATGATTTCATCTTAGAGAACTATGACCCACACCCACATATTAAGGGAAAAGTCGCAGTCTAACCCTAAATTTAAACTGAATTATTATGAACAAACTACTTCTATTCTTTGCTCTTGTCTGTATGACGATGGCTTCGTATGCTCAGGATAATATAATACTATCCAGAGAAAATGCTAATGAAAAAGGGATTACCCCAATTTGGCCCAGATGTGATCGATCCAGACAAACACCTATTAAGTGTTTTGATAATAAATTAAGAGATCATATTATCAGGAATTTTCAATATCCGGATATCGCTTTAAAAGATGGATTAAGCGGAACAGTTACCGTAGAATTTATCATTAACAAAAAAGGAAAAGTTGAAGTTCTTGAGGTAACAGGAGCACATCGTTATTTGCAGAGAGAAGCAATTAGAATTATTAGAGCACTTCCAAAAATGGAACCGGCAAAATGGGGGCAAAAGCCGATTGCAATTGCTTTTACTGTACCAATAACCTTTGTGAAGCCCAAAATTTGATTGCATTCATAAATTAGCTAGGTTTTTTATAAGTAGTAGTGCTACTTAATTCACTTCATAAATATCCCGTATTAATCTACTAAATCAACAGCGTATCGTATAAAAATACTTCTTTCTTTATTAATCAAAAATATCTGTGAACTACTCGGATACAAATTAAGTTGGGATCTAATTTGTTTCGTGTGTAGGTAAGGTCAATAGAGTATACTGGATTTTTAGTAAAAACTAGTATATTTACTTGAGAATTATAATATACCATTAGGATGTTTTCAAGAAAGAAGGAGATTGCTGGGATTGATCCTTTGCAGAGAGAATTATACGAACATGCTCGGAAGCGAGTTGTACAGAAAAAAAGGCTGTTTCAACACTTTGTAATCTTTATAGTAGGTTCTCTTTTTTTAATCATATTTAATCTTGTATTGGGATTTGGAAAAGAAATAACTTTTCTGGATACAGACTGGTTTGTTTTTGCGATTCTTTTTTGGTCTTTTCTGTTTGTTCTTCATTTTTGTAATGTTTGGTTATTTAGCAAGTTTATGGGAAAAGATTGGACTGATCGTCAAATGGAACGCCTTATAGCGGAACAAAAAAAAGAAATTGCGCAAATACAACGAGAGGTTGACCTAATGCATCCCAAAGAAGAATTGCTAAAAAAAAAGGAGGATTTGATGGTAGAAAAATCTCAAAAACCTCAGCCGCCTCAAACACCAGAAAACACGTAAAAACTATGATTACAATGATTGCTGCTGCGGCAGAAAATAATGCATTGGGAAAAGATAATGACCTGGTCTGGCACCTTCCAGATGATTTCAAACGATTCAAAACACTAACAACAGGACATCATATCATCATGGGAAGAAAGACATTCGAATCATTTCCCAAACCTTTGCCTAATAGAGTACATGTGGTAATTACCAGAAATACGGAATATGAGGCAGAAGGTGCTATTGTTGTTCATTCGATGGAAGCGGCCTTAGAGATTGCCAAAAATGATTCTCAACCCTTTATTATTGGAGGAGGAGAGATTTATGCAATAGGTATGGAATTTGCCGATTGTATAGAGTTAACCAGAGTTCATGGAACCTTTGAAGCAGATGCTTTTTTTCCATTAATAGATACGAATATCTGGGAAGTAGTCGAGGAAGAACGACACGAAACAGATGATCGCCATCAATATGCATTTACATACCTTACTTATAAGAAAAAATAAAGATTCTTGCTCCCCGAAAATTTGATAGCTCATTTTGAGGTTGTTTTGTCAAAAAAAATAACAGCACATATGCCCTTATCCGGAGGGGATATTAATCAGGTGTATTTATTGCAGGTCGATCAAGAGGGGTATGTGGCTAAAATAAATGATAAAGCCACTTTTCCCGGGATGTTTCAAAAAGAAGCAAAGGGGTTGCAATTATTAAAAGCAGTAGACGGGGTAAACGTTCCTGATGTTATCTATGAGGGTAACTTTGGACAATTTTCTTTTTTATTAGTAACCTATATAGCTTCTGTTGCACCAGCGACTAATTTCTGGAACTTATTTGCAGAACAATTAGCACGTATCCATCAACAGACCAATTGGCTGTTTGGATTGTCTTTTGATAATTATATAGGAAGTCTTCATCAATATAATGACTGGCAATCAGATCCGGTAACTTTTTTTATAGAACAACGATTATTTCCTCAGTTCAAATTAGCGCAAAAAAAGGGATATTTATTTGCTGGAGTAGCGACGTTTTATAAAAATCTGGAGAATGAAATTCCGCAAGAACCCCCTTCACTCATTCATGGAGATTTATGGAGTGGAAATTTTATTGTTAATGAAGTGGGAGCTCCGTGTTTGATAGATCCGGCAGTGTGTTATGGATCAAGGGAGATGGATATAAGCATGATGCAGTTGTTTGGCGGATTTGATATGCAGGTGTTTGAAAGGTATAATGAGATTTTCCCATTAGAGAATAAATGGGAAGAAAGAATTAAAATCTGGCAGTTGTATTACATTCTGGTACATTTGAATTTATTTGGACAAGGATATTATTTGTCTGCAAAAAAAATTGTGGATTCCTATTCGTAGCACAGTATCTGTCCTGAAACGTTTGTTGTACGCTATAACGAGTCTTGTTTGTAAGGAATCTGAATTTTCGATTTGTCTGTTTTATAACTTTTACATTACTTTTGCTAAAAATTAAACAATACTATATGAATGCATATGTATTTCCAGGTCAAGGAGCACAGTTCTCAGGAATGGGACTTGATTTATATGAAAATTCGGAATTAGCGAAAACGCTATTTCATAAAGCAAATGAGATTTTAGGATTTGAAATTACTAAGATCATGTTTGAAGGAACAAAAGAAGAATTACAACAAACTAAAGTTACCCAACCTGCTATATTTTTACATTCTGTAATTTTGAGTAAGGTTATGGGGGCATCTTTTAATCCAGATATGGTAGCAGGGCATTCTCTGGGAGAGTTTTCTGCCTTGGTAGCAAATGGAGTATTAGAATTTGAAGATGCATTGCGTTTGGTGTCTAAAAGAGCTTTAGCGATGCAAAAAGCATGTGAATTAAAACCTTCTACAATGGCTGCAGTGTTAGGGTTAGAAGATGCTGTAGTAGAAGAGGGGTGTGCTGTTATTGATGGAATTGTAGTTCCTGCTAATTACAATTGCCCTGGGCAGCTAGTAATTTCAGGAGAAATACCAGCGATCGAAAAAGCATGTGAATATATGAAGGAGAAGGGGGCTAAACGAGCATTGGTATTACCTGTAGGAGGAGCATTTCATTCTCCATTGATGGAACCGGCAAGAGAAGAATTGGCAGCTGCTATTGAAGATACGGTGTTTAATACTCCAAAATGTCCTATCTATCAAAATGTACCGACAACAGCGGTTACTGATGCTAATGAGATTAAAAAGAATCTGATTGCTCAGTTAACAGCTCCGGTAAAATGGACACAAAGTGTACAGCATATGATTGCTGATGGGGCTACTGTCTTTACAGAAATAGGACCAGGTAAAGTTTTACAAGGACTAGTTAAGAAAATAGAAAGGTCGGTAGAAACAGCTTCTGCGGCTGTATAAATCAATCAAATGTATAATATAAAAAGCCCTTTCTATTGTTAGAAAGGGCTTTTTATATTTATAAGATGAATGTTTATTTATTCTGATTTGTATATCTTTCCTTCTTTCATTACAAAAGTGACATGCTCCATAGTTGAGATTTTTTTGATAGGATCGTCATTTACAGCAATAATATCAGCAATAAACCCAGGAGTAATTTGCCCTAGCTGATTTTCCATATGAAGAATTTTGGCATTAGTGATAGTTGCACTTTGGAGGGTTTCCATAGCGGGCATTCCTGCTTCTACCATATATTCGAATTCTTTTCCATTATTCCCGTGCTTAAATACGCCGGCATCAGTACCAAAAGCGATCCCAACTCCTCTTTTATAGGCTTTGCCAAATGTGTTTTGAATTTTGGGACCAATTTCTAATGCTTTAGGGACAATGATCGCAGGATAATATCCGTCAATTTTTGCTTTATCGGTTACTTCTTTTCCTGCTGTAATAGTAGGAACCAGGTAAGCGTCATATTGTTTCATTAGATCCATTGTTTTTTCACTCATTAAAGTACCGTGTTCAATGGTTTTTACTCCGCCAATAACAGCTCTTTGCATTCCTTCATCTCCGTGAGCATGGGCAGCTACATGGAACCCATAGTCTTTGGCGGTTTCGCAAATAGCTTTAATTTCTTCTATGGAGAATTGAGGGTTAGAGCTACTTTTTGCAACGCTAAGTACTCCGCCAGTAGCAGTTATTTTTATAACATCTGCTCCGTTTTTATATCGCTGTCTAACGGCTTTTTTTGCATCCTCGATACTGTTAACAACCCCTTCTTTAGGGCCTGGATCTCCAATTAGTTTTCGGTTGCTGCCATTTGTGGGGTCTGCATGACCTCCGGTAGTGGCTAATGCTTTTCCTGCGGTAAAAATACGAGGACCTATGATTCGTCCTTTGTTAATTGCTTTTTTTAAAGAAATATTGACACCACTACCACCAAGATCCCTGACAGTAGTGAAACCTGCAAGTAAAGTGGTTTCGGCAAATCCTACAGAGTTATAAGCAACATCGGCTTCACTAGCGGTGTATTTTTCCAGATATGCATTAGGATTGGTTTCACTTTCCAGGTGCACATGCATATCAATCAGACCGGGTAATACCGTTTTGTTTTTTAAATCTATAAGAATGTCATCTTTGTGATTTTTATCAATGTATCCATTCTGTATGCTTTTAATTTTACGTCCATGAATAACAATGGTTTTTTCGGAGAGCGTTGTACCGTTTTTAGTGTCAATAACCTTTCCGCAATGGAGGTAGGTGTCTTGTGCAATTAATACAGAACAACATAAAGAAAAGAGTGCGGTGTAAACAACTTTCATAGTTTCGTGTTTTAATAAGTTTGTGCCCATTAAGTATTAAATAAAATAGCAAGTAGCTTCAATAAAAGGATTTATGGGTTTTTGCAATTTATGTTAAAAAAGTGTTTGTAAATGAATTTTTGTGATTTTTTTAATGGTTGCCTAATGATCATAAGTCAGGTCGATTCTATTTAAAAATCACCTTTAATAAATGTTTTATAGCACTACATATCGTAATTACTTCAGGATGCTTTCCAGATCATTTTCTATGTAATCGGGTAGTCCTTCTGTCATAATGATGTCGTCCGATAAAGATTTCTTTTTGTTTTGGAGTTGAATGATTTTTTCTTCAATTGTATTTTTGGTAATAAAACGAGATACGGTTACATTTTTAGTCTGCCCGATTCTATGTGCTCTGGCGATTGCTTGTTTTTCGATAAAGGGGTTCCACCAGGGATCTAGTAGTACTACATAAGAGGCTTTGGTTAGGTTGAGTCCTACTCCTCCAGCTTTTAGAGAAATGAAGAAAATGGAAAGGTGATCATCCTCCTGAAAAGTATTGACAATTTGTTCCCTGTCACTGCTTTTTGTCTGTCCTGTGAGGACGCAGTACGAAATTTGATTTTGAGAGCACCAGGATGTATATATGTCCAAATGAGAAACAAAAGAACTAAAGACTAATACTTTTTTGTTTGCTTTAACTAATGTCATCAGATAATTGGTAACATCAGTAAATTTTCCAGAGATTTCTTTGGTTTCAGGAGAGATAAGAGCAGGGTGATTTGCTAATTGACGAAGCTTTGTCAGGGTATTGATAATGTGTATTTTATTAGTAGACGGATTGTCTATCCCTAATAAAAGATTTCTGGCGGCGGATTTTTCTGATTCGTACTGTTTTTCTTGCAGAGGAAGCATCTCGGTATAAATGATTTGCTCACTTACTTCAGGAAGGTCTTTAGCAACTTGCTCTTTGGTTCTTCTTAGGATAAAAGGATTAATTAGTTCTTTTAGTTCTTCGATTTTCTCTGTGTCCTGATGTTTTTCTATAGGAATTCTAAAGTGATTTTTGAAAAAAGAATAGCTTCCGAGAATTCCGGGATTGATAAATTCCATTTGAGACCATAAATCAGCAAGAGAGTTTTCTATAGGCGTTCCGCTTAAAGATATTTTATTTATTGTCTGGATACTATTAATAGCCGAAAAAAGCTTGGATTCTTTGTTTTTGATTTGCTGACTTTCATCTATGATTAGATAATTAAACTGAAACTTTTTGAGTTGTTCAATATCTTTCGAGATGGTAGTATAGGTAGATAAAACAATGTCATAAGACTCTACATATGGGGTGATTTTTTTTCGATCAGCACCAGTGTACTTTACACAATTCAAATGAGGCGCAAACTTGATGATTTCCTGAGCCCAGTTGAACACTAATGAAGAAGGGAGGACAATGAGCGCTTTTAGGTAGGTTTTGATTTCCAGGGGACTGCTAAACAGATCAAATTGTATTTTTTGCACACTATTCTCTTCAGGGATAAGTTGTTCCTTTATGAATGTCAAAACAGCAATGGTTTGCAAGGTTTTTCCAAGCCCCATGTCATCTGCAAGGCAAGCCCCTAGCTTTTTGTTGTAATGTTCGATGAGCCATTTTACACCTTCCTCCTGATAGGGGCGTAATGTCGCCTTTAATTTCGAAGAGGGGCTATAGACTAATGAGGTTTCTTCAATTGTAAACTCGGCAGCAGGAATAATATCTCTTAATAAGGGATAATTACTCTTGTTTACAGATAAAGCATTCTTGGAAGCCCTACCGTGAATAGCCAGTTTTTTATAACGATTCATCCATTCTAATGGGATGATAAATGCAGTGTTGTCATCAATAGTGAATACGCGATTGTTTTGCTTGATGTGTTGAATAAGGTCTGTAAATGGAAAGTTATGGTGACCAATACTGATAACCCCTTTTATATCAAACCAATCATTTTGTTGGGTGTTTTCTATAGAGATTGACGGTGTCCCGGAATGGATTTTTTTTCCCTGTATATGTATTTCTGGAAGTTTAAATCCTTCTTTTTCCAGTTGTCTTTGATAGTTTCCTAGCCATGTCATAATGGCGTAGGGATCTTTTTCTTCAACAAGTTCGTATACGAGGTTACTGCTTAGAGAAAGACCTTTCTCGATTAGTAATTGACCGATTTTGCTTTCTTGCTCAGTATTTCTTTTGGTTTGGATAATCTGGATATGATTATTCTCATTTATGAGTACATCCGAAGTAGAAGTCTTAGTGTCATTCTGACGAAAAGAAACCTGATTATATTGGTAATTAATAGTGCCTACATATAGGTCTCTGATAAAATCATGAGATATAATCAGTTCGTATGAAGTAACCTCTTGGTGAGTAATGATGTCAAACCCTTCTGTGATGACCTCTATTTTTTGTATAACAGGCAGAATGATTTTATCCAAATACGTTCTTACATGTTTTTCCTCTATAGAGATGGTGTTTTTTTTAAAAAAAGGTTTTAATTTATTCGCATTAAGATGTTCGATAGCAGCTAATTGCTTGTCAAGAATAATCCAGGCAGGATTGTTTAGTAGAATACGAATGTCGTGATCTTTTGGTTGAAGTTGTCTGTCTTCTTTTTTGATGGAGAAAGAATATTCAATTCCTTGTTCTTTTTTTGCAAAGGTCAGCAATGGGGTGAGAGCAGTACTTTGATGGGTAATCATATAAGGAGCCAGGTGATCTTTTCTCTTGGCATTATAACAAAGCGGAAACCTGTTTTCAGAAAGTAAGGTGTAAAATGTGCTCATTTTTCTATGGATGTATTGTAGGAGCACTTCCTTTGTTTTTTTGTCTGTTAACAGTTCGGCAATGGTGTAATTTTTTTTCCTTTTTTTGACTTGAAAACGAAGTGTCAATTCACTAGGCTTTAATGCCTGGCAAATTTCCAGTAGTCTGGCGTGGGTAGTATCTAGGTAGGGGATTTTATAAGTATCGAGAATTTCAGGTAAGGCTTGTTTTTCTATATAGCCAATTTTTTGATTAGAAATCGTAGCAATATAGGCTTCCGGAAGCGGTGGTACATCGGCATATTCGAGGTCGACAAGATTGTAACAGATACAGAAAGAATCCATTTTTAGAAAGAAAAGGTAAGTGTTTGGGGTGAATTAAAATTATTTTGGGTATACTGAATTCAGTATACCCAAAAAAATAAACGGTTTTTTATTGATTTTATTTTTTTACAAAATCAATAACTGTTTTAGTTATATAGCCAATTTGTTCATTATCCAGTTCTGTATGCATTGGTAGAGAAATCACTTCTTTGACTAATTGGTTTGTCACAGGAAAATCTGCTTCATTATAGCGATCGTCCTGATATGCTTTTTGACTGTGTAGTGGGATAGGGTAATATACTCCACAAGGGATGTCATTTGCATTGAGATGCTTAACAAGAGCGTCTCTGTCTGTATCTAAAACGCGGAGTGTGTATTGGTGAAATACATGCGCCTTGTAGTCTCCTGGTTTGCTGATCTTAGGTGTAATGATGTTATCGATGCCTTCAAAAGCTTTAGTATATTTTTCAGCAGCTTCATTTCTGGCGATATTATAAGCATCTAAATTCGGTAATTTGGCTCTAAGAATAGTTGCCTGAATAGAATCTAATCTAGAGTTTACTCCCACTACATCATGGTGATAACGTTTGTACATTCCGTGATTGACAATCCCTCTGATCGTATGTGCTAGATCATCGTCATTTGTGAAAATAGCCCCTCCATCTCCATAACAACCTAAATTTTTGGAGGGGAAAAAAGAAGTAGAAGCCACATGACCGATTCCTCCGGTTTTAGTGATGCTTCCGTTATTAAACTTATATTCTCCACCAATTCCTTGTGCATTATCTTCAATTACATATAAATTATGCTCTTTTGCGATACTCATAATCTCGTCCATATTGGCACTCTGACCAAAAAGATGAACAGGGACAATAGCTTTGGTATTAGGAGTAATTGCTTTTCGAATAGCAGCCGGATCTATATTGAAAGAATCAGGTTCTACATCGACAAGTACAGGTGTTAATTGCAGCAAAGCAATGACTTCTACTGTAGCAGCAAAAGTAAAATCAGCAGTAATTACCTCATCTCCTGGTTTTAACCCAAGTCCCATCATGGCGATCTGAAGGGCATCTGTTCCGTTACCACAAGGAATGACATGTTTGACACCCAGATAGGTTTCCAGTTCTTTTTGAAAACTATGTACTTCAGGACCGTTAATAAAGGCAGAAGAGTTTATAACATCAAGGACTGAAGAGTCAACACGTTCTTTTATTTGTTCGTACTGACCTTTTAGGTCAACCATTTGTATCTTCTTCATAAAGTGTGTTTGTTCTGATGCACGAAAGTACGAAATAATGATACGATTGCCAATGAGAGTTTCCTTATTTTGAATGATAAAAGTAAATGCTTCTTATTGGGGATCATGTTTTGTAAAATCTCAATGGGTTTAATGGGCTGAGTTGTTTAAAAAATTAACATTCTACCCCTAATTGTACAGTTTTGTTTGCCTGTATAGGAGTTATTTACTTTTTGATAAACCGGATTGCTTTTTGAGTATCGTATTTTAAAAGATACACTCCGCTTTGTAATTTTTGTAAGGGACCAGAAATGTCATATGAATTATTTTGACTTTCCGGAAGAGGCAGTGAGAGTACTTTTTGTCCATGAATTGTGTACACTGTGATAGTAGCATCATAAGGTGGCGGAGTAAGAATACTTATCGTAGCTGTATCTTCTATGACAGAAGGAGTGATGACGATATTAGGTTGTTCTTTTGGAGTTGTACTCTCTGGATTAAAAGTCATAAAAGGATCCTCGTTACCGAGTACAAAGCCAGATATTAAGTTTCGTTTGATGTTTTGATGATTAGTTGCATGGATGATGATACTATAAACTCCATGGGGTAGTACGGAAGGGTCGAATACAAATTTATTACCGTTTTTGGTAAAATTAATAATCTCTTCAGGATCGTTTATATCTTCTGAAGAAGTATCATAAATAACTCCCCAAACATCGAAATTTGTAGGGACTGAAAACTTCTCTTTTTCAGGGGTAGTAAATGAAACTTCTAAAAAAGGCTTTTGTGAAGAAATTTCATTAGAAAAAGACATGACAGGGCCATTTGCGTCTTTTACGAAGGCGATAAATGCTGAATCACTGTGTAATGCCATATCTTTTTTAGTAGGTTGTAGTATCGTTCTGTGAGGAATTTTGTGTACAGGAATGATATCTTTTTTCTTATTATGTGTGTTTGATGTTTGAAAAATAGCATTTTCTTTTTTGTGAATAATATCAATCCATTGTGTTTTGGAGGTGCTTTTTTCTAGATGTAAGCGGTGCTCTTTGTCTGATTGTATGAGGTAATAGTTACTTTCTAATGAGGTTGTTGATGGTTTTAAAGATGTAGTTTCCAGAAATGTTCTTTTGTTATCATTCTCTATATATGGACGGATGTGTTTCCAGCTAAATTGACCGAAGCTAATATCGAGATGATCAAAAATAGCGTTGGGGTCTTTGTCTTTAAAATGAATAGTGGCATTAGGACGTAAGGTACTACTATAAGGGGCAACTCCGTCATTACTTCCTTGCTTAGCGAGTAATACACCTCCGGAAACTAAAAAGACAGGGGCAGCAATAGGTACAGAGCTATTGTAAAAACCAGAGGCTCCAAAAGAAATAAATTTTTGAGGTTGATTGCTAGGGTGTTTGTCAAAATATGGTCGTACAATATCCCTGCAATAATAAGTAGTGGACGTTCTTGCTCCTTCGTTTAATCCTGTTAACTTCCATATCCAGTTTAGTAGAGGTACTTGTGAAATATCAGCAAGATAAGTCCCCCAAAAAGGAGTTCCCAAAGCAAAAACATTGGCTACTTTATCTTTTTTTCCATAATGAAACATTGCTGCTTCAGCTGCTTTTCCTCCATTACTATGCGCAATAAGATATACCTGTGGGATGCCATATTTATGAGTGATTATATCCAGTGCACTAGCTAATAATTTTCCATTTGTCCAAAGTCCTTCTCCTCGGGTAGTGGCAACAAAAACAGCTTGATATCCTTCGTTAAAGACATCTTGATAGAAAGTGTTTTTGAATAAAAACTGACTTTGATTAAGGTCAATGTACCCATGATTAAAAACAATGACTTTGCCATTATAATTTTCGGGAGTGGCTCCATAATGAATGGTGGGATGAAAAAGAGGACCAATAAAATTGTTCGTTATTTTTGTTGGTGTGGGGAGCTGTATTTCTTTAAAATTCTGAGTATAAGATGTAAGTGAAAAAAATAAGAGTAGTGTAATAAGTTGAAATTTCATAGTTAATGAGTTTGTGTGTTTGTTTTTTGTAAATATCATAATATATATGTTAAAATAATGAATATTTGATAGATTTTCTTGTTTTTGAAGATTTTATGTGCTTATCAGAAAGTAATGTATTTTTGTAGCTTATATAAAAAACGAGTTTTTGAAAATTTTATACGCTATACTATCTGTTTTGTTTCAATGGTCATTACCATTAATAGGTACTTTAAGTTCTAAGTTGCGATTGTTTGCAAATGGTAGAAAACACAGTTTTTCAGTATTAGAAAAAAACCTAAAAAAAGGAGATAAAGTTATTTGGTTTCATTGTGCTTCTCTAGGAGAATATGAGCAAGGAGTTCCTGTTATGGAATCGTTGAAAAAAGAATATCCTACCTATAAGTTGTTGGTTACTTTTTTTTCTCCTTCGGGGTATGAGGCAAAAAAGAAAAGTACGCTTGCTGATGTGGTTTTGTATTTACCAGTCGATACGATTCGTAATGCCAAGCGATTTGTTAAGTATGTACAACCAAAAATGGCACTATTTGTAAAATACGAGTTTTGGCCAAATTATTTTCAGGAGTTAAAAAAAGAAGGGATTCCAGTTGTGATTATTTCTGCTGCATTTAGAGAAAATCAATCTTTTTTTAAATGGTATGGAGGTTTTATGCGTACTGTCCTGAGGTCGGTTTCTCATTTTTTTGTTCAGGATGAGATTTCCAAAGAATTGTTAAATCGTATAGGATTCTCTAATGTTTCAGTTAGTGGTGATACCCGTTTTGACAGGGTTTCTCATCAAATAGAAATGAATAACAAGGTCGATTTTATCTCTGAATTTGTAGGGGGGCGATTGTGTGTAGTTATAGGCAGTTCCTGGAAAGAAGATGAAGAAGTCTTTATTAATTATATCAATCGGGCTCCGGCATCATTATGCTTCATTATAGCACCTCATGAAATCAAGGAGAGTGGAGTTGCGTCATTGGTCGATAAAATTACCAAAAAAACAATTCGTTATTCGGATAGAGAAGGTAAGGAACTGAATTCATATCAGGTTTTTGTAATGAATACTATTGGATATCTGTCCAGGGTATATAGTTATGCTGATATCACTTATGTTGGTGGGGCTATGGGAACCTCGGGGTTACATAATATTTTAGAGCCGGCTACTTTTGGAGTTCCGGTGATCATCGGAAAGAATTTCGATAAGTTTTGGGAAGCGAAGCAATTGCAAAAACTGGCAGGCTTGTTTTCCGTTTCTTCTCAGGAGGAATTCTCTGTAATTATTGACAGATTGATCGATGATAAACAGTTTAGAGAAAAAACCGGGATGATATCAGGGCATTTTATTAACAGCAATACCGGAGCTACTCATACTATTATGACGTACATAACAGCATCTGGGAATTTGTGATTAAAGACTATACAGAAACTGCTTGTCGCAAATAGCGTCTAAAAGGAAGCATTTCTTTGTAAACCTGTACAACATAATCGGTAAAATCATCTTGGAGTACCTGTTTCTTTTCCAGAGGGTGAATTACAGCAAATGTTTTGTGTTTTAATAGATCGATATGCTCGTGGTCTGTAGTATAGCCTTTAGGGGCTTTTTTTAAGAGGTCATTTCCATCTGTATACAGTGACCCGAACATCTTTTTGAAACTTTTTTTAGTAATTATTTTTTTTAATTCTTCTCCGTTATAATCGATTGCTTCCCGAATACTGTTTAGAATCTTGTTTTCAGGTTTCCAATATCCTCCAGCAAGAAGACATTCGGAAATCCCGATATGAATATAAAAATCTCCTTGCTTTGTCAACTGGTCCAAACCTGCACCAAAATGATCTTTGTAAACAGGTTTATGAGGATGAAATAGTAAATTGTTATTGATCCGATTCATTCCTTTTTTTCCGGGAGTAGGAAAATAATCAGGATCCATTGCCGCAAGTCGATCGTTCAGCTCATCTAGCCATTGGATAAAATTAGTTCTGTTTTTTTGATACGCTTTCCTATGGGCATCCATCCATTCCTTGGAATTATTTTGTTGAAGTTTTTCTAAAAAATGAAAAAGCTGCTGAAAGTCCATTTTATCGAGTATAGAATTTAGAGTTTAGAACAATCCGTGTAATTGTGCATCTATTTTATTAATGATATCTCCCAGATCTTCTGGGTTATCTACAAAATTAATGTGATCTACATCGATAATTAATAAGTTCCCTTTGTCATACCCGTGTACCCATGCTTCATAGCGCTCATTTAATCTACTGAGGTAATCAATACTGATAGAGTTTTCGTAATCCCGACCTCGTTTGTGAATTTGTGCCACTAGATTAGGGATACTGCTTCTCAGATAAATCATAAGATCAGGACCTTCGACAACACTTTCCATCAAATCAAATAAAGAACGGTAATTTTCGAAATCTCTATTAGTCATTAACCCCATTGCATGCAGGTTAGGAGCAAAGATATAAGCATCTTCATAAATTGTCCTGTCTTGAATAATGTCTTTTCCGTTTTTTCGGATTTCCAGAATTTGCCTGAATCTACTGTTTAAAAAATAGATTTGAAGATTAAAAGACCAGCGTTCCATTTTATTGTAGAAATCTTCCAGATATGGATTCTCCATTACATCTTCAAATTGAGCTTCCCACTTGTAATGTTTCGCTAATAAACGTGTTAAGGTTGTTTTTCCAGCACCAATGTTTCCCGCAACTGCTATATGCATTTTTTATTTTTTTTTGGGGTGTTAAAGCAATATCCTTTTTAGGTTTGGTCGTAAATATAAAATATTTCCTGACTAACATAAAACTGTTTTAACGTAATTTCGATGAGATTATTCTGCCTTTTTATTTTCTTTCCTCAGGAAGAACAAGAAGAGGAAGGGGAGTTTTAATTTTATGGAATTATAAGGAATGTTATTGGGTTTTATCGGTTTGAAATGTGTATAGGTACTAATCTATAAGCTTATATCCATAGCCTCTAATGTTTATAATCTGTAATTGAGGGTCGTGTTTTAGTTTTTTTCTGAGTTTTGTAATAAAAACATCCATGCTTCTTCCATTAAAAAAATCATCGTCTCCCCATAATTTTTTTAAGATCATGGAACGATCTAAAACCTGGTTTTTGTTTTTTATTAAATGGAACAATAAATGGGATTCTCTATGAGTTAGTTGCTGCGTCTCGTTTCTGTGCTCCAGTTGTTGTTTGGGGAAATTAAAAGTGTATTGACCAATCATCATGACTTCTGCTTTTTTTTGAAGAAGTGTTCTTTGAAGTAGATTGTTGATTCGTACAATGAGTTCTTCCATACTAAAAGGTTTCTTTAGATAGTCATTGCCCCCGATAGAAAAGCCTTCAACTACATCTTCAGTTTGGGACTTTGCTGTTAGGAAAATGATAGGAATCGTATCATCTATCTGTCGGATTTCTTTTGCGACAGTAAATCCATCTTTTTTAGGCATCATTACATCCAATACAAGTAGTTTGGCATCTGTGTTTTTATATAATTGTATAGCCTCAATTCCATTGCAGGCGATATGGACTTTAAACGATCTGGTGCTTAGACTCTCTTTTATAATTTGCGCTAGAGAGGGTTCGTCTTCTGCTAAAATAATTTCTGTAAAGTTACTCATTGGGGAGGGTAATTATAAAGTTAGTCATTTGGTGATCTAAAGTAGCAGTAATGGTTCCCTGGTGTTTTTCTATTATTGTTTTTGTGTAGAATAAACCAATTCCGAATCCTTTTACATCATGGGTATTGCCCTTGGGAACACGGTAGAATTTCTCAAATATCTTGTCTTTGTGTGCCTTTGATAGAGAAGAACCATTATCACTAATCTGTATTGTTATCTGATTGTTGTGATCTTTGATCGCTATATGAATCTCATTCCCTCCATATTTGATCGCATTATCAATGATATTGTTTATGGCATTTTCAATATGAAAGATATCTATATGTGCATAAATTTTGGTAGAAGACGGTAGGTACTGTATCTTTTTTTTCTGAGATAATTGGTGTTGATGTTTGGCAATACAATCATTCATAAAGCTAACGAGTTCTATGCGTTCTTTATTTAGTTGTAATTTGTCACTGTCCAGGGAGGCGGTTTCCAGTATTTTTTCCACCATTAAATTTAGTTTTTGTAATTGCTCAAATGAGATAGTTACATATTTTTTTGTTTTTTCAGGATTGTTGTTTTTATTAAACAAAGAAATCCCTTCCAGAGCAGCATTGATGGTAGTAATAGGAGTTTTGAACTCATGTGTGATATTGCTGATCAGATCATTTTTTACTTCTGCAAGTTGTTTTTGACGGTTGATGATTCTCAATAAATATAACATGCAATAGATAACGGTAGCAATCAGAATAAAAGAGAGAAGTATTCCCAGCAGGTTTTTTTTGAGTAAGGTAGTTGTTGTGTTGGTATATGATAATCCGATAGTACTGCTATATGGCAAGTATAAAGAAGTTGTGGAAGTGGTTAAGGTCTTTTGTGGAGGACTGGAAAAAGGGATGATTTTTTGATTGTTGAACTGATCGTTATACGTTAATGAATAATCAACGGTAATTTGTTTTCGGGAAAATTCATGTTTCAAAAGACTGTCTAATTGATGAATATTCATATTGTCATTCGAAACAGAAATAAGAATTTTGGAAGCCAGTTCTTTAATGGGTTCTGCTTCTATCAATTTTAATTTTTCTATTTCAATGATAGTGTCCCCAGTTTTAGGTATGGTGATAAACTTAATTTGGCTGGTGCTTTCAGGGGATTTTTCAGGAAGGTTGTACTTTACCATATTAGAAAGGCTGGAATCTGTATATACCCTCATTGTATTCAGTTTTTTATTTTTTTGCAAATTAGGGTAATGTTTCTGTGGACTATAAGGGTAGGGAAAAGTATCCTTGTGAGATTGTTTATGGCTTTGATGGGAACCGTCTCTTTTTACTTCAGAAAACTCATAATAATGTTGGCTAATAGACGTCGCGAGATCTAGTGTATTATCCTTAGCAATTTTCTCATAGTAATAGTTGACAGCATTATCCAGACCGATTTGAACATCGTTAATAAGCTGTTGTTCACTTGCTTTATAATTTTTGTAATTCCAATATAATTGTATGCCTATAGTGATGAGACTTACTATGGCTATAAAAAACAAAATATGTTGATCACGTTTTTTCTGCATAGGTCAAAAATACAATACTAAAATAGTTTTAAATGAATGGGTTAACATTCGTTAACACTTGTTAACCGTAAGATTTTTAATAGGTGCTCATCTTTGTCTCAAACTTTTTATAAATACAATTTAAACAAAAAAGATATGATACGAATAATGATACTACTTATGATGCTGTTTGTTAATTCTTTGTTTGCTCAGGATTTTCAGGGGGTGGCAATATATCAATCAAGCAGCAAAATGGATCTTGATATAGGTGAATCAGCAGCTCCTTCCGGAATGAAAGAGCAACTTGAAGCGATGTTGATCAAACAATTTCAAAAAGAGTACCGATTGGATTTTTCTATTCATGAATCGATATATCAGGAAGAAAAACAATTAGAGAATCCCGCTTCTAATCAGGGCGTTAAAATGATTGTGATAGGTTCAGGTGGTGGAGAGGTGTTGTATAAGAATACAAAAGAATCAAGGTATGTGAGTAGTAATGACATTTTTGGTAAACAGTTTTTGATTAAAGATACATTGCGAAAAAATAAATGGGAGTTAACCAACGAAACAAAAAAAATAGGGAATTATTTATGTTATAAAGCTACCCGAAAAGTAGAGAGCATTGAAATAAGAAATATTACAATTAATGGAGAAAAAGAAAAGGCTAAAGAGAAGAAAAAGGAACAGCTAATAACAGCCTGGTATACGCCATTGATACCAGTAAGTAATGGACCTTCTATGTATGGAGGGCTGCCGGGTTTGATATTGGAAGTTAATGATGGTAAGCAGACGATGCTTTGCAAAAAAATTGTAATCAATCCTAAAAATAAAGTAACGATCAAAGAACCAGCAAAAGGAAAAGTAGTTACTCAGGAACGATTTAATGAGATTATGAATAAGAAAATAGAAGAAATGAAAATACATTCTAGTCATCGTTCAGGAGATGGTGGTATCGAAATAAAAATAGGAGGATAAGTCATACGGGAAAATCAATTAACGTATAGAGTAAAAGGAAGTTGGTGCAGATATTATTTGTAACCAAAAAAACATCAATTAAAAAACGAACATGAAAATTATATATATGTTGTTGCTTCTTATAGGAGCGACCTGGGGAGCGACTGCTCAAAAAGTAGTTCTTTCAGGAAAAGTTCAGGATGAGAAAGGGAATGTTTTGGAGATGGCGAATGTAATTGCATATAAAAACTCAGGAACAGAGATGGTGGCTTATGGAATTTCTAATGATCAGGGAAAATATAAACTGGTAGTTCCCGGGGATGCTATGTATACATTAAAAGTAAGCTACCTGGGATTAACAGCAGATGATAGAGAAATTAAAGTATCAAAGACAGATCAGACAATAGATTTCATAATGAAAGCGGATGAAAACAGTTTGGATGAAGTAGAATTAGTATATGAAATGCCGGTAGTGGTAAAAGGAGATACAGTGGTTTATAATACAGATTCATTTACCAATGGAGCAGAAAAAAAATTAGGAGATGTATTAAAAAAGTTACCAGGAATAGAGGTTACAGAAAATGGAGAGATAGAAGTAGAGGGGAAGAAAGTGTCCAAGGTTATGGTAGAGGGGAAAGATTTTTTTGACGGAAATTCTAAATTGGCGACAGGAAACATTCCTGCCGATGCTTTGGATAAGGTAGAAGTACTTCGTAATTACGAAGAGGTGGATCAAATGAGAGGATTAAGTAATTCTCAAGATCAGGTAGCAATTAATGTAAAGCTAAAAGAAGGGAAAAAGAATTTTTGGTTTGGAGATGTTAAAGCTGGCGCTGGAGTAGGGAATACAGAGAGACACTTGGTGAAACCAAAGTTGTTTTATTATAACCCCGCTTATAGTCTTAATCTATTAGGAGATATTAATGATATTGGAGAAGTACCTTTTACATTACAGGACTATTTTAATTTTACTGGAGGCTTGAGGAACCTGGAGAAAGGAGGAACAAGTCTTGATTTTTCTTTGGATAATATCGGACTTTCACTACTGGGTAATAATAGGGCTAGAGAAGTTGCTACAAAATTTGGAGCAGCTAACTTTTCGTATAATAAAATTAAAGGGTTAGATATTTCAGGCTATAGTATTTTTAATAAGACAAGAACCAGTCTGCTTACTAATATCAGACGGTTATACATTGATAATACACCTTCTGATACGGATAATACTATAGAAGAGGTTACGCAAGCTGCGGAGCAAAATAATCAGATAGGAATGTTGAAATTAAATGCAGTGTATAAACCTTCTACAAAACTCAGAATAGATTATGATCTTCTGGGGAAAATATCCAGTTTAGAAGAAACCTCTTCATTTTTGTCCAGAAGAGAGGAAGCTATAGAAGATATTAGAGAGAATGGCGAAAATAAACCAGCTTCTTTAACACAAAATATCAATGCATACTATACTGCAACAACGAAAGATGTTTTTTCGTTTTCAGCACAACATTTATTGCAGAAAGAAATACCATTATATAATGCCATCCGGGATGATATTCCTTTTAGAGGAGTGTTTACTACAATACATAATCCGATTGATCCGACACAAGATACATTTTATCCTTTGAAGCAGAGTGATCGATATGATATCAATCAGGAAAAAGAAATTAGAACGAATAAATTAGATAGTAGATTAGATTATTATAGAGTGTTAACCAAAAAAAGTAATCTTAATTTTTATGCTGGTAATACATTGAGTCATCAAAGGTTTACCTCCAGAATTTTTCAACAGTTAGAAGAAGAAGAAAACACCTTTGCTGATAATGAATTTGCTAATCAGGTAACATATGGGTTTTTAGATACATATCTGGGACTTAGGTATAAATTTATAAAAGGAATTTTTACAATTAATCCGGGAATTAGTCTTCATAATTATCAATTAAGAGATGAACAGTTGGGAACTACAGAGGTAAGGAAGTCCTGGAAACTCCTTCCTGATTTTTTTGCGACAGCGCGACTAAAAAAGAATGAAACTGTTAATTTCCGATACCAAATGACGGCTAATTATACAGATGTTAACAAACTGGCATTAGGGTATGTTTTTGATTCATATAATGCATTATACAGAGGAAATCGCAATTTAGAGAATGCTTTATATAATGATTTGTCTCTGTCTTATCATAGTTTCAATATGTTTAATCATACCACTGTTTATGCTTATGCAAAATATACACATCGGCAAAACCCAATAAAAAATACTAGTGTTATTTCGGGGATTAATCAGGTACATACTCCAGTCAATTCCAATTTTGCAGATGAGGTATTTGCTGCTATGGGTGAATTCTCCAGAAGTTTTGGAAAGGTGAAAGGGAAACTGAGGGCAAATGTTAATAATGCCTGGTATAATACGATTGTGAATGGAGACGCTAGTAAAAGTACAAGCTTTACTCAGGAATATGAAATAGCAGGGTCGACGAATTTTAAACAAGGTCCGAATGTTGATATAGGATACAAACTTGCGATCAATGAATATAATAATAACGGAGCAAAGAATGTATTTTATACAAAACAACCGTATGTAAAATTAGAATGGCAGTTCTTAAAAGGATTTTTATGGAATGCTTCTTACAATTATTTCTTGTATCAGAATAAAGAGCGAACATTAAATGAATATGGAATTCTTAATGGAGAAATATCATATCAGAAACCTCAGGGGAAATGGGAGTATGCTATTTCAGCTACGAATCTTTTGAACACAGCGTATATATATCAGGATCATTTTAATGAGGTGTATAATAGTACCTCTCAGTACGCGATACAACCTCGCTATTGGATGTTTGGAATTACATATAATTTATAAATGCAAAAATAGTTTTTAGAAAAAGCAGGGAGAAGAATGTTACTTTTTGGACTCACTTAGATTCCATTTTATTCCAGGTTTAAAAAGAACTTCTTCTTCTCCTGTAATGGCATTGACTTCTTTTTTTAAGGAGGCAAAAAGCGTAATGTTTGGAATCAGGTAAGCTTCTGCATAGGCTCCAAAATTAATGCTTTCGGTTTGTCCATTATGGTATATCTCAGAAGATATGATGAGCTTTTCTCCGTATTTTCTAAGAGCAATCCCTCCTATAACTCCATCTGAATTAGAAAGATTTCCATGTTGATATCGGTACATAAGCATGCTATTGATACTAATGCCGTTTTTTCCAAAATCATATTGCCCGCTGATCCAGGCTTGGTGGCGATAGGTGATGATACTATCAGTTTTGAAGGCGTTATTACGAGCTCTTCCGGCAACAGCATATCCGATGGAAAGGGCTCCTCCTTTTTGTTGTCTATAGGCTTTTTTAGTTTTCTCGTAAGCGATTTTGAGAGCATTGTTTTCTACAATAGTTCCAGGGTCGTGGTGATGAGGTCCCGGATCTTCTTTAGGAAGTAATTCCCTGTCGATACTCTCACCTAAAGCCTTATTGTATAAAATATCCTTACTATCCCAAAGTGTCATCCTGAGCCCTCCGGAGAATAGCATGTCGTCAGGGAAATCAGTAGCGTTAATTGTAGCAAGAGATAGTTGAAGATTTGCCAGAAAGCGACTCCAGTATTTTGTTCTGTATTCTTCTATATTTTGTAATCTTCCACCAAAGTTAAAATACGGGTTAAAATCAATAGCTAAGCCAGGACTAACATTATTACCACTGATAAAATTTGTAGCCAGTTGCGTAATGACTTCTTGTGCTGCTGTAGCCCGTAATACAGTTGTCGGATTAGCATCAAGTACAGCAAAAGCAGGACTCTCAGGGATGCTGTAATCCAGTTTATAACGAAATGCCTCGGTGTTGTTTTCTTGAGCGATCCCGATATATAACCACCCAAACAGAAAAAGATAGTTTATGAGTCTATTTGCTTCCATAGGTTTGTTGTGGGGTTTTGAGAATCGATAAGATGCTTGAAGATAATGTGATTTCCAAATTGAAGTTGCTTTCCATCTCCTACAAAGGGAACAATCCTGGAAGCCGTTTTTTTCCAGCGTTGTATTGTGTCCTGAATGATTCGGATGGTGAATTCTCCTCGCTCCAGATTTTTAATCATAGCACATGAGTTCACAGACCATGCGAGAGAGTTGTTCTCTAACTTATCCGGTTTTTGAGGGATAATGCATTCGTCGAATCCTTTATCCCCAGTAATCAAATTCCACTTTTCTTTTTTTATCCATTTTTCATCTTGTAGTTCCCATAGAACAAAAGAAGAGTTGGATCGAATTCCATTGTTTACAGTAAGTTGTATTTTTATAGGACCGCCTTTGGGATCAATAAGGCAATAATTAGATGCAGGCATATGGTTTGAAGAGGATTGTGTGATGTGTTAAACAAAGCGTGATTTCTTAATCGTAAAATTAGGGAATTAATTTATGACATAAGATGATTTCAATAGATGAATTGAGAATTTTAATGAATTCGAGAAAGGTATTAAAATAAAAAAACTTCCTGTCTAAGGAAGTTTTTTTATTATTTAGTGAGAAAATACTGTTACCACCCAGAAATACTGGATTCACCACTAAAAGATGGTATTGGGATAAAAACAGTGTCTATTTTTCGAGTAATATACGTTCCCATTTTTACAATCCGTTCTTTATTTTTAAGAATAATTTTTTTAGTTCGTTTCCATTCTTCGAGACTAAAAAAATCAGTACTGCTTCCTAAAGTTTCATTATATGATGCAGTCTCTGAGGATTTAAAAATAAGATTATTTTCTGTGTCACTATTCTTTTCTGTACTATAGGTACCTTCTTCAATCGTAAGATCAAGAGATTTTACGCATTGAGTAACATTTTTGTGATCCTGAGCATATGAAAATTGCCCGATCCATAATGCAATAATAATTAGAACAATTTTTACTTTCATTATTCTGGGGTTAATAGTTTTACAATTACGATTTACAATACTTACTATTTGTTTTTTAGTATAACCTAAAATTAGGAAATTTAGTATTATAGAACTCTTAAAAAATCTAAAAACAACAGTTAACGTTTGTTGTTTTGTTTTGTGTATTTTGTTGTTTTTTAAGTTTTTAAGGTTTTGATGTAGCTAAAATAAAGGATATTGTTTAAAATTCATTACGGCAAAACCACACACTTTGTCTAGGGTAAGAATAAAAAAACCTGAAACTACTTCAATAGTAGTTTCAGGTTCTGATTTGAATGTATTTTATAATGGGTTATTTTATAGATTAAAAGCCTTTTTTACGGCAGCTACATAATCTAGTTTTTCCCAGGTGAATAATTCTACTTCTTTTTCTATTTTTCCTGAGTATGGGCTTTCGAATACTTTGGTAATTTTTTGAGGTTGTTTTCCCATATGACCATAAGCAGCAGTTTCCTGATAAATAGGATTTCTTAACTTCAATCTTTCTTCGATGGCAGCAGGTCTCATATCAAAAATCTGAGAAACTTTTTCTGCAATCTCTCCATCAGTTAATCCGGTTTTGCTAGTGCCATAGGTATCTACAAATATAGATGTAGGTTCTACCACTCCAATTGCATATGAAACCTGAACTAAGGCTTCACTGGCAACTCCTGCGGCAACAAGGTTTTTCGCAATATGTCTGGAAGCATAAGCAGCTGAGCGATCTACTTTGCTAGGATCTTTTCCTGAGAAAGCACCTCCTCCATGAGCTCCTTTTCCTCCGTAAGTATCAACGATAATTTTTCTACCGGTAAGTCCGGTATCTCCATGAGGTCCTCCGATAACAAATTTACCAGTAGGGTTAATGTGGTAAACAATTTCTTCGTTGAATAACTGCTGTACGTATGCTGGTAATTGAGCAACAACTCTCGGAATAAGAATTGAAATAATATCTTGCTTTATTTTGTCTAGCATAACTTCGTCATTACTGTCGAAATCATCATGCTGTGTAGATACTACAATAGCAACAATTCTTTGTGGGACATTGTCATCACTGTATTCTATAGTTACCTGACTTTTTGAATCGGGACGGAGATAAGGAATCTCTTTACCTTCTCTTCTTAGGTTAGCTAGCTCTATTAATATTTTATGAGAAATATCCAGGGCCAATGGCATGTAATTTTCAGTTTCCTTAGTAGCATAACCAAACATCATCCCTTGGTCTCCAGCACCCTGCTCTTCTTTTGTTTCTCTGTCGACACCTTGGTTAATATCTTGAGATTGTTCGTGAATTAAAGAAATTACTCCGCAGGAGTCTCCGCTAAATTGATAAGCTCCTTTGGTGTAGCCAATTGCATTGATAACGTCACGAGCAATATGCTGTACGTCTAGGTATGTTTTAGATTTTACTTCTCCAGCCAGTACAACCTGCCCTGTTGTAACCAGTGTTTCACAGGCTACTTTAGACTCTGGATCAAAAGCTAAAAAATTATCTAATAGCGCATCACTAATTTGATCTGCTACTTTATCTGGGTGTCCTTCAGATACACTTTCTGAAGTGAATAAATATGCCATTCGTTTATCTGTTTAAAAAGGAATGTGATTAAGACCGTATTGCTTACCAGAGATAGAGATTTCAAAAAAAGATTTTTTGAAAGTACTGTTTTAGCATTTTCTCTGTTTCTATAACAGCGATACAGAAATGATATTTCGGTATCTCTAGGGTTGCAATCAGTCAAATTTATCCCTAATAATTTCGGCAAAGGTATAAAAAATGATCATACCAAAACCTGTTTGACGTTTCAATATTTTTCTTTTTTGAAAAATAAAGATTTTATTAAGAACTCTTTAAGGGAAACACACTTAGTAATGCAAGCTTAAAAGACAGTTGAAGAAATAAAAAAAACTAAAAAAATAAATGTAATCAGATGCGAATGAGCGTGTTTATGAAAGAGTATTTTTTGTTAAACTAAGTTTTTTTAGAGAAAAATATGGTAGTTTCAAAATAATTACTAATTTTGACCCCAAGTTTCTTATACATTTTAGTAAGTTATCAAGAAAGGCGGAGGGAATAGACCCGATGAAGCCTTAGCAACCCTTTATCCGTAAAGAAGGTGCTAAATTCTATCCACTGTATTTTATTGTTGGAATAGATAACTAAAATCAATTACTTTCTGTAATTGAAAAACCTTTCTTTTTAATTTTCTATGACAATACACTACTAACAAATATAGGGTGTGCTATGTATTGGGCTCTTAGCAAAAATTTGTTTTGTAAGATTAATGATTTCTGAAAAAAACAAATAATGCATTATTGACTTTGTGAAGAACAACGTCAGAATTGTAATAAGTTAAAGTCTAAAAAAATTGAATTAGAAAATCATGAGTACTAAAAAACTAGCAACAAATGCTTTGCATGCAGGACACGATGTGAAGAGTAACGGAGGAACCAGAGCTGTTCCTATTTATCAAACCTCTTCATATGTTTTTAATAATGCTGATCATGCAGCGAATCTGTTTAATCTTTCAGAGGCAGGGTTTATCTACACGAGATTAAATAACCCTACTAATGATATCTTAGAGCAGCGTTTAGCAACACTGGAAGGAGGAATTGGTGCTGTTGTTACTGCTTCTGGGACAGCGGCAATTAATACCACACTGTTAACTTTGTTGAAGTCTGGAGATCATATTGTCGCTTCAAGCAGTCTTTATGGAGGAACGTATAACCTCCTCAATGTCACATTACCGCGCTTAGGGATTACAACTACTTTTGTAGATGCTGCTAATCCAGAAAATTTTTCTTCGGCAATTCAGGAGAATACTAGGGCAATATTTGTAGAATCATTAGGGAATCCAAAACTGGATGTATTGGATTTGAAAAAGATTGCAGCGGTATCAAAATCGAATAATATCCCTTTTATAGTGGATAATACAGTTGCTTCTCCAGCCTTATTAAATCCAATTGCATATGGGGCGAATATCGTTATACATTCATTGACAAAATACATTAGTGGAAATGGAACCTCTTTAGGAGGAGTGGTGATTGATGCAGGGACATTTGATTGGGCAAACGGAAAGTTTCCGGAGTTTACAGAACCTTCCGCAGGGTATCATGGATTAGTATATCACGAAGCGTTGGGAGCTGCAGCATTTATAGCAAAAATCAGAATAGAAGGGTTGAGAGATTATGGGGCAGCCCTAAGTCCATTTAATGCTTTTCAGATTTTGCAAGGATTGGAAACGCTGGAAATCAGGATACAGAAACACAGTGAAAATGCATTGGCATTAGCACAATGGTTGCAAGAGCAAGATGAAGTAGAGTGGGTTCGATATCCGGGATTAAAAGAAGATGAATACTATGAGTTAGCAAATGAATATTTGCCCAAAGGACAAAGTGGAATTGTAACTTTTGGAGCAAAAGGAGGTTTTGAATCAGCGAAAAGAATAGCAGATGAAACCAGCATATTCTCTTTACTGGCGAATATAGGAGACTCCAAGTCTTTGATTATTCATCCGGCAAGTACAACTCACCAGCAATTAACAGAAGAACAGCAAAAATCTACTGGAGTAACGAGTGATTTGATTCGTCTTTCGGTTGGATTGGAAGATGTGGAGGATCTAAAAACAGATTTAAAAAACGCATTTGCTGTAATTAAAGAAACGGTTTAAAAAAAAGAATTAGAAAAGGATTATGCTGCAACGAATTCAGATCGATACCTTTAGAACATTACAAGGAGTTTGTTTTGAAAAACTATCACTCACCTACGAAGTATTTGGGCAGCCACTGGAGCGTGCGCCAGTGGTGCTAGTCAATCACGCTTTGACAGGGAACTCTTCAGTGTGTGGAGAAGATGGTTGGTGGAAAGGTCTTATAGGAAAAGGAAAGTGTATTGATACTGATAAGTATGCAATTTTATCGTTTAATATTCCTGGAAATGGATATCAGGAAGAAGAAAATAAAATAGAGGATTATAAGGCGTTTGTCGCCAGAGATGTTGCAGCCATTTTTCTTGAAGGATTACAACGGTTAGGAGTAGGTGAATTATACGCAGTTATAGGAGGGTCTGTAGGAGGAGGAATAGCATGGGAGTTAGCTGTATTGGCGCCAAAATTGATCAGACATCTTGTTCCGATTGCTTCAGATTGGAAATCGACAGATTGGCTAAAAGCAACTTGTCTGGTACAAGAGCAAATTCTATTGCATTCTAATAATCCTGTTCATGATGCGAGACTTCATGCGATGCTGGTATATAGAACCCCGGAATCTTTTTCTCAAAAATTCGAAAGAAGTTTTAATGAGGAAAAAGGAATGTATAATATAGAAAGCTGGTTGTTTCATCACGGAAAGAAACTCGAAAGTAGGTTCGGGTTGTCTTCTTATAAAGCCTTAAATCATATTCTGGCTAATATAGATATCACAAAAGACAGGGGGGCATTTGAGGAGGTGATAAAAGATGTAGAATGTGCGATTCATCAGATCAGTGTAGATTCTGATTTGTTTTTTACAGCAAAAGAAAACAAAGATACATTTGAGATTTTGAAAAAACACAATCCTAAACATACATATGGAGTTGTTAAATCAGTTCATGGTCATGATGCTTTTTTTATAGAGTATGATCAATTACATCAATTATTAAAACACGTGTTTTAGAGACGTGCTATTAAAATGAAATAAATAAGCAAGGATGCTCAGAAGGATGAGATCTTTGAGAATTAAAAAATAAAGACGGATAATGAAAGTTTTAAAATTTGGAGGAAAATCACTGGCAAATGGACAAGGAATCCAAACCGTAGTAGATATTATTGATCAGAAAGTAAAAAAAGGAGAACACATAACAGTGGTGCTTTCGGCAAGAGGGACTTCTACAGATGAATTGGAAGCAATTCTGGAGCAAGCTGTGAAAAATGAAAATTACCAAGAGGCGTTGGATGCGTTTAAGAAATATCAAATCGCAGATTTTGGAAATGTTAATTTTTTAGAAGAATTTGAAATTCTTGACAAGTTGTTTGAGGGAGTTTCACTGCTGGGAGATTATAGCAAAAGAATCAAAGATCAGGTGTTGTCTCAGGGAGAAGTGATTTCTGCTAAGCTGGTGACACATTTGCTAAAGGAAAGAGGTGTGAATGCTCATTTTACAGATAGTAGAGAATTGATCATTACAGATGGTCAATTTGGAGATGCACAACCGTTAGATACTTTATCTAAAGAAAATGTCGTGAAACATTTTGAAAAATATAATGGAACTACAGTGAATGTAGTGACAGGGTTTATCGCTTCGAATGCTAAAAATGAAACAACGACTTTAGGTAGAAATGGGAGTAATTATACAGCTTCGTTATTGGCGAATTATTTAAATGCTGAAGAATTACAGAACTTCACCCATGTTAATGGAATTTATACAGCAAACCCTGATCTCGTGCCAGATGCAAAGAAGATAGAAAGACTGTCTTTTACAGAAGCAAATGAGTTAGCATATTTTGGGGCAAATATTTTACATGCCAAAACGATTATTCCATTAATAGAGAAAAATATCCCTCTTCGGATATTGAATACATTTGATCATAATAATGAAGGAACTCTTATAACTTCAGAAGCTAGCGAAAAAGGTATTAAGTCATTATCTGTATTGGAGAATGTGTCTTTGATAAACCTGGAAGGAAGAGGGTTATTGGGGAAAGTGGGAGTTGATGCTAGAATTTTTAAAGCTTTGGCGTATAAAAATATAAGTGTAAGTATTATATCTCAGGGGTCGTCAGAGCGAGGAATTGGATTGGTGGTAAGTGCAGATGAAGCAAAACAGGCAAAGGCGACGCTAGAGCAAGAGTTTGAGTCTGATTTTTACAAAAGAGATGTGAGTAGTATTACAGTGGAGAAGGATGTATCTGTAATTTCGATAATAGGACAGGATTTAAGTACCTTTCACAAGCCGTATAATGCATTGATACGGAATCAGGTGGTGCCGCTTTTATTTAATAATACTGTTACAGGAAAGAATGTGAGTTTGGTGGTTAAAAAGAACCAGCTTCATAAAGCTTTAAATGTGATTCATGGTGAGATTTTTGAAATTTCTAAAAAAGTTAATATTGCCATCTTTGGTCATGGCTTAGTTGGAGGGACTTTGATTGATCAGATATTGACATCTGCAAAAGAGATAGAAAAGCGTAAGAAAATTCATCTGAATATATTTGCTGTAGCGAATTCGAGAAAAGTACTCTTGCAGAAAAATGGAGTTAAAAAAGAGTGGAGAGGAGATTTAGAGGAGCATGGAGTTGTATATGAAATCGAAGAAATTATAAAATATGCAGATGTACACCATTTAGAGAACTTAATAGCAATTGATAATACGGCAAGTAAAGAATTTACAGATCATTATATTACCTTAGTGAAGCATGGATTTGATTTGGTGTCTTCTAATAAGGTGGCGAATACGCTGAGTTTTGATTTTTATAAAGAGTTGAGAAAGACACTAGAAGAAAATCAAAAACAGTATCTGTATGAAACAAATGTGGGAGCAGGGTTACCTTTGATTGATACCATTAAACTGTTGCATTTATCAGGAGAGAACATTACCCGAATTAAAGGAGTGTTTTCGGGGTCATTAAGTTACTTGTTTAATACGTACTCAGTAGAAAACAGGAAGTTTAGTGAAGTGCTTCAGGAAGCAATAGATAAAGGGTTTACAGAACCAGATCCAAGAGAAGACCTGTGTGGGAATGATGTAGGGAGAAAACTATTGATACTTGCCAGGGAATTAGATTTGAGCAATGAGTTTGAAGATGTTCAGATAGATAATTTGATCCCGGAAAATTTGAGAGATGGTGACGCAGCTTCTTTTCTAGGAAGGTTGCAAGAGTTGGATCCGGTATATGAAAAAATAAAAGAAGATCAGAAAGAGAAACATGTATTGCGCTATATAGGAGATTTATCAGGAGATTTGTCACAGGAAAAGGGAGTTTTGGAGGTGAAGCTGGTTTCGGTTCCTGAGAGCAGTGCTTTGGGGCAGGTAAAAGGGTCTGATTCTATTTTTGAAATTTACACTGAATCTTATGGAGATCAGCCCGTAGTGATACAAGGAGCAGGAGCAGGAGCAGCAGTTACGGCAAGAGGGGTTTTTGGAGATATTCTCAGGTTGACAGAAAAAGGATAAGTTCAAAAAAAAGTACTGGAAGGAATACTGTGAATTAAAAAAAATAATTACTAAGAAATAAGTATGACCAATGAAAATACAATTAAAGAGAATTGATCAAGATTATCATTTCGAGTTAACAAACGAAAGAGGTCATGTGACTCATATTGATAATAAAACAGAAAACGGAGGGCATGATTTGGCACCAAGTCCTATGGAGTATGTGTTAATGGGAGTTGCGGGCTGTAGTGCGATTGATGTGATTTCAATATTGAAAAAACAAAGGCAGCAAATAACTGCCTATAGTGCAGAAGTTGATGGAAGAAGAGAAAAAATAGGGGGAGCTTCTCCGTTCAAAGAGATAAAAGTAACGGTTTATTTAGAAGGAGAAATAGACCCTGATAAAGCTAAGAGAGCAGCACAGTTGTCTTTTGATAAATATTGTTCTGTGTCCAAAACCTTAGAGCCTACTGCTGTAGTAGTGTATCAAGTGGTGTTAAATAATGAAGCCATATGAGTGAAACGTATAAGAATTTTGAAACACAATCAGTTCGTGTTCAAACAGAAAAGACGCAGTTTTTGGAGCATTCTGTTCCTTTGTATTTAACTTCAGGATTTGTATTTGAAGACTCAGAAGAAATGCGTGCTTCTTTTGCAGAAGAGAAAGAACGGAATTTGTATAGTCGATTTAGTAATCCGAATACGACAGAATTTGTAGATAAAATGTGTCACCTGGAAGGAGCCGAAGCTGGATATGCTTTTGCAACAGGAATGGCTGCCGTGTTTTCTACCTTTGCAGCATTGTTGAATAGTGGAGATCATATCGTCTCTGCTAGGTCTGTATTTGGATCTACCCATTCTTTGTTTACTAAGTACTTTCCTAAGTGGAATATCGAAACAAGTTATTTTTCGGTGAATGAAGTAGAAAAAGCAGAAGCGTTAATTAAACCGAATACAAAAATCCTATATGCCGAATCTCCAACGAACCCTGGGGTTGATGTCTTGGATCTGGAATTGTTAAGTTCGATAGCAAAGAAACATGGATTATTGCTTATAGTTGATAATTGTTTTGCAACCCCTTATTTGCAAAACCCGATTAAACTGGGAGCAGATTTAGTGATCCATTCGGCAACAAAATTGATTGATGGACAAGGAAGGGTTCTTGGAGGTGTAACTGTCGGAAAGAAAGAGTTGATAAGGGAAATTTACTTGTTTTCCAGAAATACAGGTCCTTCGTTATCTCCGTTTAATGCGTGGGTGTTATCTAAGAGTTTGGAGACATTGGCAGTTCGAGTAGATAGGCACTGTGAGAATGCGTTGAAATTAGCAGAATACCTGGAAAAACACCCGAAAGTCAATTGGGTGAAATATCCATTTCTGGTATCTCATCCTCAATACGAAGTAGCAAAAAAGCAAATGAAATTAGGAGGGAATATTGTAGCATTTGAGGTAAAAGGAGGAGTAGAAGGGGGACGAACATTTTTTGATAATATAAAGATGTGCTCCTTGTCGGCTAACCTTGGGGATACTAGAACGATAGTAACACATCCGGCCTCAACTACCCATAGTAAATTAGCTGTGGAAGATAAGTTGGCAGTTGGAATAACAGATGGAATGGTGAGGTGTTCTGTAGGGCTAGAAGCTGTGGAAGATGTAATCAAAGATATAGAACAAGCGTTGGGATCGCTGTAATCCAGGCGATTTAACAATAATAAAAAAAGACCTTAAAAATAGTATTTAAGGTCTTTTTTTGTAAAAAAAACTACTAGGGTTTATTTTTTGGTAAACGTATAATTAGCAGTTCCTGAAGCTTCTGTTGTTACACCAGCATTGTTTACGGTGTCCTTATAGTCTATCGTAAAGCTTAATTTGGTGGAAGTTAATTCAGTAATGGTTGTTGATTGTTTTTCATGAGAATTCGGGTCTTCTACTATTAATTTATTTCCTTGGATTTCCCATAAGCCAACAAGATCAAAATTGACTCCGGTAACATCTGTCGTAGAAGTTTGTCCTTCAACAGTAGTAGTGGTTACAGCAGTGTATTTCCCGGTGCTGGCAGCTATTTTAGGAATCTTAGTGAAGATAACCTCTGTACTAAAATCTTTTCCTTCTGATGTGAAATCAGTAGTCAAAGTAGCTCCCTGAGCGGTGGTAATACTTTTTCCATTTGTAACACTAAAGGCGGTTAATCGCCATTTCCCGGTAAGTAAAGACTCGTTGTCTGTAGCATTGTCATCATCACTTGAACATGAAGTGAATGCTAGAAAAGGAATAATTAATAAAAAAAAGATCGTCTTTTTCATAATTAAAATTGATTTGTAGATTTTAAAAGTTATGCTAAAATATGCTATTAAACGGAAGAACAGAATAAATGGATATTAATAATTAGTTAAAAAAAACTGAGGTAAAACCCGAAATATTAGGTATTTATGGAGGTGTGTTGAGCTTTGTTTATAATGATTCTAATTTTACTGGGAATATGATAAAAATTGATAAAGAATGTGTTCTGTGTCAAATTAATGTATATATTTGCTGAATAATCTACTAATCCGATAGGGTAATAGAATTTTAAAAATGTTAGCAAGTCAAATGATATTAGATAAAGTAGCTGGAAGGAAAACATCGTATGAGTCAGATAAGGTTTCAGAGAAGCCAATACGAAGCATCGCTAAGGCAGTTAGCTGGCGAGTTGTAGGGACATTAGATACCTTGATTGTATCTTATCTTCTAACAGGAGAAATGATGTTGGCTACTTCTATAGCATCGATTGATTTTGTAACAAAAATGATTCTTTATTTCTTTCATGAAAGAATATGGAATCGTATAAAATGGGGAAAATAATTAAGTGTATCCCGAAAATGTCACATCTCAGAAAGTCTTTAGCATATTGAGAATAATCTGGGTCATAAGAGAAGAATAGTTTGTTAAGAGTGGAAAAAATTTGCTGTGTACTATGAAATTTACAGAAAAAGAAATTGAAGAATTAAATAAAGAGCTTAAGGATAAGACGCCTCAGGAAGTTGTTTCCTGGGCTTTGTCAAGGGCAAAAAAACCTGTTGTAACCACAAATTTTAGACCTTATGAAGCAGCCATTCTTAATGTGTGTGTACAGGAGAAAAAAGACATTCCGGTTATATGGTGTGACTCGGGGTATAATACACCAAATACATATAGACATGCAGAAAAAGTAATAGAGTTACTGCAGTTAAATGTACAGTTGTATGTGCCTAGACAGACGGCATCTCATAGAGATGTAGTAATGGGGATTCCCGATGTGGAAGATCCGATGCATAAGGTATTTACAGAACAAGTAAAGTTAGAGCCCTTTAGAAGAGCAATGGCAGATTTTACTCCAGATGTATGGTTTACGAATTTGAGAAAAGGACAGACAGCACTCAGAGATTCGCTAGATATTCTGAGTTTAGGGAAAGACGGAGTCTTAAAAGTAAGCCCCTTTTATTACTATGATGATGAGAAGCTTGACGGATATTTATTAGACAATAAATTGCCGAATGAATTTAAGTATTTTGACCCTACAAAAGTAATAAGTAATAGAGAGTGCGGATTGCATACATTATAAGGGGAATTAGAAATAGATAAAAGATATTTTTAGAGTGATAAAAGCTCATTATAAAAACAAGAAATAAATAAATGGAAATAGTAGAAAAGAAAGACGAATACGGAGGAGAAATTTCTGGTTTAGGAACTCAGGAAGGAGTAACAACTCTTAGTGTTAATCCTTTAGAGAGTGAAGCTATATACATATTCAGAGAAGTGGTGGCACAATTTGAAAAACCAGTACTACTATTCTCAGGGGGGAAAGATTCTATAACTCTAGTAAGATTAGCGCAGAAGGCATTTTACCCTGGAAAAATACCGTTCCCTTTATTGCATATAGATACAGGGCATAACTTTCCTGAGACAATTGAATTTAGAGATCGTTTGGTGAAAGAATTGGGAGTAGAGTTAATTGTTCGTAATGTTCAGGACTCTATCGATCAGGGAAAAGTAGTAGAAGAAAAAGGGCGATATGCTAGTAGAAATAGTCTTCAGACTACAACATTATTAGATGCGTTGGAAGAATTTAAGTTTGATGCAGCCATAGGAGGAGCAAGAAGAGATGAAGAGAAGGCAAGAGCAAAAGAACGTATTTTTTCTGTGAGAGATGATTTCGGACAGTGGGATGAAAAGAACCAAAGACCAGAATTGTTTGACCATTTAAATGGGAAAATAGATTTAGGACAGAATGTTCGAGTATTTCCGATCAGTAACTGGACAGAGTTGGATGTTTGGAGTTATATAGAAAAAGAAGAAATAGAAATCCCATCTATTTATTTTGCCCATAAAAGAAAAACATTTATCAGAGATGGTATGATTTGGTCAGCAGAAGATGATGTGGTGTATAGAGACGAACACGAAGAAGTAGAAGAAAGAATGGTTCGATTCAGAACAGTAGGAGATATGTCCTGTACAGCAGCGGTGCTTTCAGATGCGATAACGATTGATAAAGTAGTAGCAGAAATCAGGGATTCGGAAATATCAGAAAGAGGAGCGAGAATCGATGATAAGAGATCTGAAGCAGCGATGGAAAAAAGAAAACAACAAGGATATTTTTAAGAGATATAAAAATAAACGTTGAAAATATAATGTTAGGACTTGCTTATAAAAGAAGGTCGATAGAATAAAAAGAATAGTGTCGAAAAGGTTGGTTTGTTAATGTAGAAAAAAAACAATCAACCATCAATCTAAAAAGATGGAAGTATTAAAAATAGCAACAGCAGGGAGCGTAGATGACGGAAAAAGTACGTTAATTGGTCGTATTTTATATGATACAAAATCCCTGACTACAGATAAATTAGAAGCTATTGAGGCAAAAAGTAAAGCAAATGGATTTGACTATTTGGATTTTTCTTTAGCAACAGATGGATTAGTAGCAGAGAGAGAACAGGGAATAACGATTGATGTAGCGCATATTTATTTTTCTACAAAACGAAAAAGTTACATCATTGCAGATACTCCAGGACATATAGAGTATACAAGAAATATGGTGACAGGAGCTTCTACTTCTCAGGCTTCTATCGTTTTGGTAGATGCTAGAAAAGGAGTAGTGGAGCAAACATACAGACATTTCTTTATCAATAATTTATTGAGAGTAAAGGATGTAGTAGTGGCTGTGAATAAGATGGATTTAGTAGATTTTTCTCAGGAGAAATACGAAGCTATAAAAGCAGATTTTGAGAAACTGATTCAAAAAAGTGATTATAAAGAACAGAATGTAACATTTATTCCTGTAAGTGCTTTAAAAGGAGACAATGTAGTGACGCCATCAGAAAATACCCCTTGGTATAAAGGGCAGACACTATTAGAGCATTTAGAAGAATTAGATGCACAGGATTTATTTGAAAAATCACAATTGAGATTTCCTGTTCAGACGGTAATTCGTCCTAAGCAGGCAGAATTCCATGATTTTAGAGGATATGCAGGGAAATTGTATGGCGGTGACCTGGCAGTAGGTGATGAAATTACTGTATTGCCTTCATTGACAACTTCAAAAATAAAAGAAATTTACTTCTTTGATAAAAAGTTTGAAAAAGCAGGAAGAGGAAGTTCTTGTACAATCACCTTAGAAGATGATGTTAATATCAGTAGAGGAGATATGATTGTAAAAATATCCGAAAAACCAAAAGTAGAGAAACAACTTTCAGCAACATTATGCTGGATGGATAGTAAAAAACTGAACCCCGGAACTAATTATTTCTTACAAAGTGGAAGTAATAGAATCTTAGCAAAAGTTAAAAGCATTCAAGGAACTATTGCAACGGATTTTTCTGGAGAAGACGCTTCTAAAAATGAACTTCAATTAAACGAAATTGGAAAAGTTCAGATTCAATTAAGCAAGCCTTTGGCCTTTGATTCTTATACAAAAAATAAAGCATCTGGTTCATTTATCCTGATCGATTCTCAGACAAATAATACCTCTGCGGTAGGATTTGTAGAGTAGTTGATATCGAGTAGAATAGCACGTTTTTAAAAGCGATACAAAAAGTACACAAAAGTCATAACTATGCCCATTTTTGAAGGGTGTAAATATCAAAAAAAATGCAAAGTTTTAGAACCGAAATAGAAAACCCGATTGTAGAAAAAGATATCATTGAATTAGCCAATAAAATTCAATTATTCAAAGAAGGGAAAGTAGATGAGGAGAAGTTTCGTAGTCTTCGATTAGCACGAGGAGTATACGGACAGCGACAAGAGGGCGTGCAGATGATTCGCATCAAATTGCCTTATGGGAAGATGCTGAGTAATCAGTTACGACGTATCTGTGAGGTGTCAGATGAGTATTCCAGAGGGCGATTGCATATTACCACACGTCAGGATATTCAGATTCACTATGTAGATTTAAATAGAACTCCGGAACTTTGGGCAGAATTAGAAAAAGATGATGTAACCCTTAGGGAAGCCTGTGGAAATACGGTAAGAAACGTTACGGCATCAGAAACAGCAGGAGTTGATCCAAAAGAAGCCTTTGATGTTTCTCCATATGCAGATGCAATATTTCGTTTCTTCTTGAGGAATCCGGTTTGTCAGGAGATGGGAAGAAAATTTAAAGTTTCTTTTTCAGGATCAGATGAGGATACAGGACTTTCTTATATGCATGATTTAGGTTTTATCGCCAAGGTAAAAGACGGTGTTCGAGGTTTTAAAGTAATGTTAGCAGGAGGGTTGGGATCTCAGCCTAGACATGCAGATGTATTGTATGACTTTTTGGAAGCAGATAAAATTATTCCTTTGATGGAAGGAGTGTTGAGAATTTTTGATCGCCATGGAGAACGAAAAAGTAGAGCAAAAGCAAGATTGAAGTTTTTGGTAAAAGGAATAGGTCTGGAAGCGTTTAAGGAACTTTTAGAAGCAGAGCAAAAAGCAGTTTCTGTCGCGTCTGTTCCAATTGATTATGAAGCCTATCCGATTTCGGTTCCTGCAACGGTAGAAACACCTGAAGTCACTATAGAAGATAGTGAAGCATTTGAGTTGTGGAAATCAACGAATGTAATGGCTCAAAAACAAGAAGGGTATGTTGCAATCGGAATAAAAGTACTCTTAGGAGATTTTTATACAGACAAGGCAAGGTTACTTGCTGATCTGGTAGAGAAATATGGAGCTGGAGAATTGAGATTGTCGCTCCGTCAGAATATTTTGATTCCTTATGTTCGGGAAGATTTAGTACCTTTCTTTTATAATGAATTAAAAAAACTGGGCTTTGTAGCTCCAGGATATAATAAAGCGATTGATATTACTGCTTGTCCGGGAACAGATACATGTAATTTAGGGATTGCCAGTAGTACAGGGATTGCTAGAGAATTAGAGCGAGTAATCAAAGCAGAGTATCCACAATATCTAGAAAATCAGGATTTAGTGATTAAGATCAGTGGATGTATGAACGGATGTGGACAGCACAATATGGCTAATATCGGTTTTCAGGGGATGTCTATCCGAACTAAAGATAAACTGGTAGCTCCCGCTTTGCAAGTCCTGTTAGGAGGAGCAAATAGAGGAGATGGAAATGCTCGCTTCGCAGATAAAGTGGTGAAAATCCCTAGTAAAAGAGGACCGGAAGCATTACGTCGTATATTAAATGATTACGAATCCAATGCCAAAGACACTCCTTTTGTAGAGTATTATGAGGAAAAAGGAGAAAAATATTTTTATGAGTTGCTGACAGATTTATCAGAAATAGATAACCTTACTCAAGAAGATTTTATTGACTGGGGGAATGAAGAAAAATATGTCAAAGCGATTGGAGTAGGAGAGTGTGCCGGAGTTGTTATTGATTTGATCGCTACGCTATTTCTGGAAAGCGAAGAGAAGATAGAAAATGCAAAAGTATCTTTTGAAAATGAAATCTACTCTGATGCAGTGTATCATGCGTATAGCTCCTTAGTCAATACAGCAAAAGCATTGTTGTTGGCAGCGAAGAAGAAAACAAATAGCCATGCCAAAGTGATCAGTCAGTTTGATGATGAATTTGTTACTACTGGGAAAATTAAGGTAGAAGAAGCATCTTTTGCCGAATTGGTGTATAAGTTGCAAAAAAATGCACCGACTCAGGATTTTGCAGTAGATTATATAAAAAGTGCAGAAAAGTTTTTGAAGCAAGTACAAGAATTCAGAGAAGCAGAAGTTGCTTCATGAAGCTGTAAAAAAAAACTAAAAACAAAAGAAGGAGGGAACAGTGAAAAGGAATGTTGAATGTATAAAAGATAGAAAAACTATTTTTTCTGATGATATCGGAGATAAGGAGCGTGGAAGAAAAGTGATTTCTCCTTCAAGAAACACAAGTCCGAAATTAACTGTAGTAGGAGCAGGTCCTGGAGATGCAGATTTGATAACACTTAAGGCGATTAAAGCGTTGGTGTCGGCAGATGTAGTGTTATATGACTCATTGATAAATGAAGAATTACTGGAATATGCTTCTGATGCCGAAAAGATTTTTGTAGGAAAAAGAAAAGGCTGCTATGCATATCATCAAGATCAGATCAATGAATTAATTGTCAGTAGAGCAAAAGAAAAAGGACATGTAGTACGCTTAAAAGGAGGAGATCCGTTTATTTTTGGAAGAGGAGCAGAAGAAATCGACTATGTAAAACAGTTTGGTTTACAGACAGAAATGATCCCAGGAATATCGTCCTCATTAGCAGTGCCAGCTTATCAGGGAATCCCTTTGACTAGAAGAGGAGTTTCAGAAAGTTTTTGGGTAATAACAGGTACAACAAAGGCTCATAAATTATCAGAAGATGTTTATCTGGCGGCAAAGTCTAATGCGACGATTGTAATTTTGATGGGCATGGGTAAGTTGAATGAAATAGTTAGTATCTTTGCAGACGAAAATAGAGAAAGTACGCCTGTTGCGATCATTCAGAATGGAACAACTAAAGACGAAAAATTCGGTTTTGGAACCATTGATTCTATTCAAAAGGTCGTAGCTGAAAAAGGATTATCATCACCAGCAATTATTGTTATAGGAGAGGTGGTGAATAACAGAGTTGAGTTAGAGTCTATTTACCAAAGAGTAAATGAAGAAGTTGCGTCAGAATAAGTAATACCTGAGATCGTAATGGAAAGAAATAACTTATATCCTGTTTTTTTGAAACTAAAAAACCTTAAAGTACTGATTGTAGGAGGAGGAAATGTAGCAGAAGAAAAGCTTACTTTTTTGTTAAAATCAAGTCCTGATGCAAATATTACAATTGTAGCACCGGAATTTGGTCAGGGAACAAAGAAACTAGCAAGTGATTTTGGAGTGAAAATGATCACAAAAAAATATAAAAAAAAGTTTCTGAAAGGTAAGCATATAGCAATTGCAACCACAGATGTGCCAGCGGTGAATATAAAAGTATTCGAGGATTGTCAAAAAAAGAATATTCTTGTTAATGTAGCCGATAACCCACCTTATTGTGATTTTTATATGGGGGGAGTTGTGACAAAAGGGAATGTGAAAATAGCAATTTCTACAAACGGAAAATCTCCGACTACAGCAAAGAGACTACGTCAGTTTTTTGAAGAAGTAATTCCAGAAAATATTGATGATCTAGTAAAGAATTTAAACGAGTATAGAAAAACTATAAAAGGTGATTTTGGAGAAAAAGTGGAACGATTGAACGAATTCACCAAAGAATTAATAGCTAAAAAAGTTGAGAAATGATTAAGACAGATATTTTAATTATTGGAGCAGGTCCAACAGGATTGTTTACAGTATTTGAAGCAGGATTGTTGAAGTTGAAATGTCATCTTATAGATGCATTGCCACAACCTGGAGGACAATGTGCAGAGATTTATCCTAAAAAACCTATTTATGATATACCAGGATTTCCTGAAGTATTGGCAGGAGACCTAGTAGATAACCTAATGGAGCAGATTAAATCATTCGAACCTGGATTTACGTTAGGAGAAAGAGCAGATACAATAGAAAAACAAGAGGATGGAACGTTTATTGTTACCACAAATAGGGGAACAAAACACCATGCGCCAGTAGTAGCTATTGCAGGAGGTTTAGGATCTTTTGAACCAAGGAAACCACCAATTGCTAATATTGCAGATTTTGAAGATAAAGGAGTCGCTTACATCATTAGAGATCCTGAAGTATACAGAGATCAGCGTGTAGTTATAGCAGGAGGAGGAGATTCTGCATTAGACTGGACAATCTTCCTGGCAGATGTAGCAAGTGAAGTAACTCTGGTTCATAGAAGAAACGAATTTAGAGGAGCCTTAGATTCTGTAGAAAAGGTTGCGGAATTAAAGAAGTTAGGCAAGGTAAACTTAATTACCGAAGCAGAAGTAGTAGGACTTCACGGAGAAGAACATATTACTGGAGTTACGGTAAAGCACAAAACAGAAGGAGAGTTTGTGAAAGATACAGACCACTTTATTCCGTTATTCGGACTATCTCCTAAATTAGGACCAATAGCGAATTGGGGATTAGAGATAGAGAAAAATGCAATCAAAGTGGATAATACATTAGATTATCAAACGAATATCCCAGGAATTTATGCTATCGGAGATGTGAATACATACCCAGGAAAGCTAAAATTGATTCTGTGTGGATTCCATGAAGCAACTCTAATGTGTCAAAGTGCTTACCAGAGAATTCACCCAGACAAAAAATATGTGATGAAGTATACGACAGTAAGTGGTATTGATGGATTCGATGGGAGTAGAAAAGAAGCTAAAAAAGCAGTTGTAAAATCAATAACGTAAAAAGAATAATAGAAACAATAGTTTCTATATTTTGACCAAACTAATTATTAATTCAATAATAGTAAGATTACTTTGCTAAAGTAAATCTTGGGAGAAAATATGTCAGACGTAACAATAAAAATAAAAGACAGAGAAGGAGTGGTTCATGAAGTACAAGCGCCAACAGATATGGCAATGAACCTGATGGAAGTATGCAAAGCATATGAATTGCCGGTAGAAGGAACATGTGGAGGGATGGCAATGTGCGCGTCTTGTCAATGTTATGTACTGTCTGATCATGAATTGCCAGAGATGGGAGACGATGAAGATATGATGTTAGCAGAAGCATTTCATGTAGAAGATAATAGTAGATTAGGATGTCAAATACCTATTACAGAAGCCTTAGATGGTTTAGAGATAGAATTGGCACCAGAATAATATTTTTTTAGAAAAGGTCATGGTATATGCTGTGACCTTTTTCAAAAAAATAAACTTGCAAAACAAAAGGAGATGCCTTTTCTTTGCATCAGATTTTTTAATACGCACTAATTGTCGTAAAAAAATAGTTCTTACACGTATTTAATGTTATCAAGAAAGGTGGAGGGAATAGACCCTGTGAAACCTTAGCAACCCTTTATCTGGTAAAGAAGGTGCTACATTCTATTCGCGCAGCGAAATAGATAACAATTCTATAAGCAGTTGTACTGTCCTCACTAATTTTCTTGATACCTTATAAATTCACTAAAACAAATGTAATCATTGTTTTTAGTAAGAGTATTTATATTGTTTTTTATCACAGGACTCTTTTTCATTATTTAGAAAAGAGTGTGATACTAATTCGGCTTGCGTGTTATAATGCTAAAGAATACAGTTATCGATGAAAGATATACATAAGATTATAAAGGAACGCATTCTGATTTTAGATGGCGCTATGGGGACAATGTTGCAGCGCTATAAATTTACAGAAGAAGATTTTCGGGGAGAGAGATTCAAAGAGTGGCCGGTTCCTCTTCAGGGGAATAATGACTTATTGAGTATAACTCAGCCTGATGCCATTAAAGAAGTGCATAAACTGTATTTTCAGGCAGGAGCAGATATCGTAGAAACCAATACATTTTCAGGAACGACCATTGCGATGGCAGATTATGAAATGGAAGAGCTGGTATATGAGCTAAACTATGAATCGGCAAAAATAGCCAGAGAAGTAGCAGATGTGTTTACAGAAAAAGAACCGCATAAACCTAGGTTTGTAGCAGGATCGATCGGACCTACTAATAGAACAGCCAGTATGTCTCCGGATGTGAATGATCCAGGGTATAGAGCAGTAACTTTTGATGAGTTGAGAATTGCTTATAAACAACAAGTAGAAGCACTACTGGATGGAGGAGCAGATATACTGTTGGTAGAAACTATATTTGATACACTAAATGCAAAAGCGGCACTATTTGCTATAGAAGAAGTAAAAGAAGAAAGAGAGATTGAAGTGCCAATCATGATTAGTGGCACCATAACAGATGCTAGTGGACGAACCTTATCAGGGCAAACAGCAGAAGCATTTCTCATTTCTGTTTCGCATATCCCCATGTTATCAATAGGGTTTAATTGTGCATTGGGAGCTGATCAGTTAACGCCTCATTTAGAAGTACTGTCGCAAAAATCTGAATTTGCTACTTCTGCACACCCAAATGCAGGATTACCAAATGCCTTTGGAGAATATGATGAAACTCCAGAACAGATGGCAGATCAGATTAAAGAATATTTAGATAAAAACTTGATTAATATTGTAGGAGGGTGTTGTGGAACAACTCCGGAACATATTAAAGCAATAGCTGATTTAACTAAAGATTATAAACCTAGACAGTTGTAGGGGAATTGTTCTTCATGTGAGAAGAATATAAAAATAAATTATCATAGGTTGTTAATACGAAGAGATTATGACAAAAAATAAGTCAGGGCAATCCATAGAAAAAAAATATCTGAAACTATCAGGTTTAGAGCCGTTGGTTGTTACTCCTGATACTAACTTTATTAATGTAGGAGAGCGAACAAATGTAGCTGGTTCTCGAAAATTTCTTCGCCTGATTAAAGAAGAAAAATTTGATGAAGCATTAGCTATTGCCAGGCATCAGGTAGAAGGAGGGGCACAGGTTATTGATATTAATATGGATGATGGGTTGATTGACGGGAAAGAAGCAATGGTTCGATTTCTGAACCTGATAGTTTCAGAACCAGATATTGCCAGAGTACCTATTATGATTGATAGCTCCAAATGGGATATTATTGAAGCAGGGCTTCAGGTTGTACAGGGGAAATGTGTGGTTAACTCAATTAGCTTGAAAGAAGGAGAGGAAGAGTTTATAAAACACGCTAAGCTGATAAAAATGTACGGAGCAGCTGTTATTGTAATGGCGTTTGATGAAGTGGGACAGGCAGATAACTATGAACGCCGTATAGAAATATCCAAAAGATCTTATGATGTTCTGGTTGATCAGGTAGGGTTTCCGCCAGAAGATATCATTTTTGATTTGAATATCTTCCCGGTGGCAACAGGAATGGAAGAACATAGAAAAAATGCAATTGATTTTATAGAAGCAACCAGGTGGGTTAGAGAGAACCTGCCACATTGTAGTGTAAGTGGAGGAGTGAGTAATGTCTCTTTTTCATTTAGAGGGAATAATGTGGTAAGAGAGGCGATGCATTCAGTCTTTTTGTATCATGCTATTGAAGCAGGGATGAATATGGGGATTGTAAACCCCGCCATGTTAGAGGTGTATGATGATATCCCAAAAGATCTTCTGGAATATGTCGAAGATGTGATTTTGGATCGAAGAGAAGATGCTACAGAGCGATTATTGGATTTTGCAGAAACCGTTAAAGGAGTTAAGAAAGAAAAAACGGTAGATCTATCATGGAGAGAAGAGAGTTTGCAAGACCGGATAACAAGAGCATTGGTCAAAGGGATAGATGAGTATGTAGAAGAAGATGTAGAAGAAGCGAGACAAAGCTTAAGTAAACCTATCGAGGTGATAGAAGGTCCTTTGATGACAGGGATGAACGTGGTAGGAGACCTCTTTGGTTCGGGAAAAATGTTCCTGCCTCAAGTGGTTAAATCTGCTAGGGTGATGAAAAAGGCAGTAGCGTATTTATTGCCGTTTATAGAGGAAGAGAAAAAGAAAAATGCAACAGGAGATGTAGGAGGAAGTGATAGTGCCGGAAAAGTTTTGATGGCCACTGTTAAAGGAGATGTGCATGATATAGGTAAAAATATCGTCTCTGTGGTATTAGGGTGTAACAACTACGAAATAGTAGACCTAGGAGTGATGGTGCCTCCTGAAAAAATTATTCAGACAGCCATCGATGAGCAAGTGGATATTATCGGGCTAAGTGGTTTGATTACTCCTTCATTGGATGAGATGGTATATCTGGCTAAGGAAATGGAACGAAAAAACTTTAAAATCCCATTGCTGATTGGAGGAGCTACCACATCAAAGGCGCATACGGCAGTTAAGATAGATCCACAGTATAAAAATGCAGTAGTCCATGTTAATGATGCTTCTAGGGCAGTAACTGTAGTAGGAGACCTGTTGAATAAAAGGAGTAATCAGAAATATGTCGGAGATATAAAAGAGGATTATGAAAAGTTTAGAGAAGGCTTCCTAAAACGAACAAAAAGAAAAGAATACCTAAGCATTCAGGAAGCGAGAGAGAATAAATACAAAGTCGATTGGGATACCACAACGATTAAGAAACCTAATAAATTAGGAATTCATGTGATAGAGAATTTCGATATAACGACTTTGGAACCTTATATAGATTGGAGTCCTTTCTTTAGGTCATGGGACTTACATGGGAAGTATCCAAAAATACTAGAAGATAAGGTGGTTGGAGAGCAGGCAACGGTTTTGTTTAAAGACGCTCAGGAACTATTAAAAAGAGTCTTTGATGAAAAATTGCTTTCGGCAAAAGCAATTTATGGATTGTTTGAAGCAAATACCATAAATGATGATGATATTCAGGTGTATGCTGATGGAGCACCAGCTGTGATTTTTAGAACCCTGAGGCAACAATTAAAAAAATATAAAGGAAAACCAAATCTGGCATTGGCAGACTTTATAGCTCCGGCGGATAGTGAAAAGAAAGATTATATCGGTTGTTTCTGTGTATCCACAGGGTTTGGAACCCAGGAGTTAGCCACAGCTTTTGAAAAAGAGCACGACGATTATAATTCAATTATGATTAAAGCATTAGCAGACCGTCTGGCAGAAGCCTTTGCAGAATACTTACATGAGAAAGTAAGGAAAGAAGACTGGGGGTACGCTGTTGATGAACAGTTGTCTAATGATGAATTGATTAAAGAAACTTATATCGGGATTCGTCCAGCGCCCGGCTATCCTGCTTGCCCTGATCATTTAGAGAAGTTAACAATCTGGGAATTGTTGAAAGTAAAAGAAGAAATAGGAGTAGCGTTGACAGAGAGTATTGCCATGTGGCCAGCAGCATCAGTATCTGGATATTACTTTGGTAATAAAGAAGCATCTTATTTTGGATTAGGAAAGATAAGAGAAGACCAGTTAAAGGATTTTGCAGAAAGAAAAAATGTAGATATAGCATATGCTAGAAAATGGTTGAATCCAAACCTGTTAGAAGAGTAATTGACAGAAAGACCATAAGTAGCAATAACATAATTAACCAAGCAGCGAGAATGAAAGTAACAGAACATATAAAAAAAGCCAAAGGGAAAACATTGTTTTCCTTTGAGTTAATACCACCACAAAAAGGAAAAAGCATACAGGAACTATATAATAATATAGACCCGTTAATGGAGTTTAATCCACCATTTATAGATGTAACAACTTCTAGAGAGGAATTTATTTATATCGACAGGGATGGGTTGCTGGATAAGAAATTAACACGAATGAGACCGGGAACTGTAGGGATTTGCGCTTCTATAAAACATAAGTATAATGTAGATACAATACCTCATGTACTTTGCGGAGGATTTACTAAAGAAGAAACAGAGTATTTATTAGTAGATTGTCATTATCTGGGGATTGATAATGTTATGGCATTAAGAGGAGATGCTATGAAAGAAGAAAAGTACTTTGTCCCTACCAGAGGAGGGCATACATATGCAAATGAATTGGTAAAGCAAATTACCAATATGAATAAAGGAAAGTTTTTACATGAAGTTATAGAATCAGACAATAAGTCAGATTTTTGTATTGGGGTAGCTGGTTATCCCGAAAAACATATGGAAGCTCCTTCTCTCGATGCAGACTTAAGAAGATTAAAAGAAAAAGTTGATGCAGGAGCAGACTATATTGTGACTCAGATGTTTTTTGATAATAAAAGATATTTCTCTTTTGTAGAAAAAGCAAGAGAGCATGGGATTGAAGTACCGATCATACCAGGAATAAAGCCTGTGGCGGTACAGCGACATTTACAGTTACTACCTCAGGTTTTTAAACTAGATATGCCAGATGAATTAGTAAGAGCAGTAGAGGGATGTAAGACCAGAGAACAGGTGCGACAGGTGGGAGTAGAATTCGCTATTCAACAGTCTAAGGAACTATTAGATTATGGAGTACCGGTTTTACATTATTATTCTATGGGGAAATCTGATAATATTAAACAGATAGCCGAAGCGATTTTTTAAATATATGTTAGGATATTGTCCATATAGAGATAATTAGTACTTTTGACCGGATATCAAAAGAAAGAAATGTAGTCATCTTTAGGTAGATTGATTACATTTTTTGTTTGAATAAAAAGAGGTTACAAATTAAGATTTGAAATGTGAAAAAAGTTTTCTTTGGAGGATTTTTGATGTTAAGCTTTTTGTTAAAAGCTCAGGAGAGTGAAGTAACGAATGCTCGTAAGTATACAGTTGGGATTACTGCTTTTAGTGGTACCGTGTTGAAGCATAACCCTACAATATCTCACCTGATTACCGGACACCCATCGGGGATTTTATTGTCAGTTGATAGGAAAACATTTGGAGATCGGGAATGGCAACGTTTATATAACTACCCGGATTATGGTGTTTCATTTATTTACCAAAATATGGATAATACATATTTGGGAGAAAATTATGGGCTTTACGCACATTATAATTTCTATTTTCTAAAGCGAACTCTGATGTTTCGAATTGCGCAAGGGATAGCTTATACGACTAATCCTTATGATATAGATGATAATTATAGAAATATAGCATATGGATCGCATATAATGAGTTCTACATATGCATTGCTAAACTATAAAAAAGAAAATATTGTAAAAGGAGTGGGGGTTGAAGCTGGTATTGGAGTGGTGCATTACTCCAATGCTAATTTTAAAGCACCTAATACCAGTACCAATACATTCCTGTTTACTGTAGGAGTTAATTATGCCGTAGATAATGAGGAATATACATTTGTAGAAAAGGAAAATGATTTGCTAAAAGGAAAAGAACCTGTGGGAGTAGGTTTTTTCTTTAGAGGAGGAGTCAATGAAAATGATGTAGTAGGATCAGGACAATATCCGTTTTATACCATAGGAGGATTTGTTGATAAACGATTAAATAAAAAAAGTGCAATTCAATTGGGAACAGAGTTGTTTTTTTCCAAAGCATTAGAACGTTATATAGATTTTAGGGCAGTAGGAGGATTTAATAATGAAACAACAGGAGACGAAGATGCTAAAAGAGTTGGGGTTTTTGCAGGACACGAACTGCGAATTAATAGATTGTCATTGCTTACTCAATTAGGATACTATGTGTATTATCCATATGATTTTGAAGGAGAACTGTACAATAGGTTAGGACTGCAATTTTATATAACAAATAAAATAATCAGTTCTGTCACGGTACGCTCTCATGCAGCGAAGGCCGAAGCAGTAGAGTTCACGATTGGGTATCGTTTATAATTAGAGAATAAGAAGAAATGAAAAATATAAGCTGGTTGTTCGTTATAGTACTTTTTTGTGGATGTGATTCGGAAAATGCTCCGGATTGTTTTCAAAAAGGAGGAGACACCATAAGAAAAGAATTTGAGGTATCCGGGTTTTCCAGAATTTTAGTGAATCCAAATATAGAAATGATTATTAAGCAAGGAGATGAGTTTTCTGTGTATGTCGAAACAGGAGAAAACCTACTGGAAGAGGTAAGTGCAGTGGTAGAAAACGAGCGTCTTATTCTCAATAATACGAATGATTGTAATTTAGTGAGAAGTTTTAAGCAAACAACTTTTTATGTGACGGCTCCTGATATAACGGAAATACGGAGTGCAACACAATTTGATATCGCCTCAGAAGGAGTGTTGAGCTTCCCATCTTTAGGGATTCTTTCGGAAGATTTTGGAGAAGATACAGGAAGTACAAATGGAACATTTCACCTGACAATAGATAATAATAGGGTAAGTGTGGTAGGAAATAACGTGGCTTCTTTCTTCCTGGAAGGAAAAACGAAGGCTTTATCCATAAATATTGCTTCGGGAACAGGAAGGTTTGAAGGGGAACGATTCATTGCAGATGATGTATCTGTTTTTCACAGAGGAGCTAATAAAGTAATTGTTCATCCGGTGAATAGGCTGAGTGGAGAAATAAGAAGTACAGGAGATCTTATTGCTGTAAACAGACCGGATGAGGTAGCTGTAGAAGTTTTCTTTACAGGAAAACTACTCTTTCAATAGCGGTTATTCAGAAGTTAATTCCCGGAATAAGCTTTCCAGGCTTTTGTTTTGTTTTCTTAGCTGTAAAATCTTTAGCTCATTTTCGTTGGCAAAATCAAAAACCGCAGTACGCATATCAGTAGTAGTATCAAAAATTAGCTCATAAACAAGTCCATACGTATTTGTGACTGTCTTGATATTAGGAATTCTTTTTAGAAAAGCATCTTCTATTCTGTAATCAAATTCTACTTCAATAATCTGAGAAGAAGCATCTGTCAGATCTTTTAAGTAAGAGTCATTGACAATTTTCCCTTTTTTGATAATGATAACTCTGTCGCACATAGCTTCAACTTCCTGCATGATATGTGTAGAAAGCAAGATCGTTTTTGTTTGTCCGATCGCACGGATAAGTTCCCTGATTTCGACCAGCTGGTTAGGATCAAGACCTGTGGTAGGTTCATCGAGTATTAATACTTTTGGGTCGTGTAGAAGAGCTGCGGCGAGCCCGATTCTCTGTCTGTATCCTTTTGATAACTGATTGATTTTTTTATGGGCTTCAGTTGTTAAACCGGTTAGGGAAATTACTTCCTCAATTCGCGAAGAAGAAATTTGGTGTAGTTGTGCTTTGAAAAGCAGGTATTCCCTAACATACATTTCTGTATAGAGGGGGTTGTGTTCTGGGAGGTAACCGATACTTTTTTGAACCAAAAGAGCTTCGGTAACCGTGTCATGACCATTGACAATCGCTGTTCCCTCTGAAGCATTCAGATATGTAGTCAATATTTTCATCATTGTCGATTTTCCAGCTCCGTTAGGACCTAAAAAACCAACAATCTCACCTTCTTTGATAGAAAAAGAAATAGTATCTAATGCTTTTTGAGATTGGTAATGTTTGGAAATATTGGATACGGAAATAGACATGAGATAATATTTTTTTCAAAAATAGGAAAATAGATACTGAAGAAGGCTACTCTTTTTTTGAATTCAAAAGAAAGTACATTTATTTGTATCTGATTTCTTGATGTACTAACGAAAGGAATGAGGGATTATGATAGATTATCCGATAAAAAATTCAGAAGTATGTTTGATCTCTTTTAAAACAAAAGTACTGTTTAGTACACCAATGTTTTCAATCTTAGATAGTTTGTACTTGACAAAATCATGATATTCCTCAAGGCTTTTTACGTTTATTTTTAAAACAAAGTCAATCTGTCCTGCCATATGGTAACATTCCTGCACTTCTTCCAGGCTTTGAATTTGTTCTTCGAATTTTTCTATAAAAGCCTCATCGTGATATCGCATTGATACCTGACATATAGTTGTAATAGAACGATTGATAAGATCCTTGTCCAGAATGGCAACATATTTCTTAATGTACCCCTGTTTTTCCAGCCGACGGATTCTTTCATAGACAGGAGATGGAGTAATGTTGAGGATTTCTGCTATTTCTTTAGCAGTTTTTTTAGCATCTTTTTGCAAAATCCTCAAAATTGTTAGGTCGGTTTGGTCTAAATATTCCATTATGTTTAAAAAGTTACTTCAAAATTCAGTTCGAATAGCTGTAAAAAGTAAAATCAGCTGCATATGAATACAAATAAAGCGAAAATTACTTAATTTTCTTCTGTATATGATTGTAAAAGCGATGTTTGTTACTTTTGTTAGTAAATAATGCTTTTAATAATAACTTGAAATATATGCAGACCGTTGTATTAGTAATTGGAGCAAATGGACAATTAGGTTCTGTTTTGACACAGACCTTGCAAGAGAAATTTGGGAAAGAAAATGTGATCGCTTCTGATTTAAGGGAAAAAGAAGGGTATAGCGGAATTTTTGAAATAATTGATGCTACTGATAGTGAGCGAATTCAGGAAATAGTAACTCGATATAAGGTCACTCAAATATACCATCTGGCGGCTATTTTATCTGCTAAGGGAGAAGAAGTCCCTTTGAGAACTTGGGATATCAATATGAAAACACTTTTTAATGTGTTGGAAATTGCCAGAACAAATTCGATTGATCGGGTTTTTTATCCGAGTTCAATAGCTGTATTTGGGGCAAATGCAACTCCGTTGAATACGCCTAATAATGAGAATCTAAGTCCTACAACTGTATATGGTATTAGCAAGGCAGCCGGAGAGAACTGGGCGCAATACTATTTTGAGAAATACGGAGTGGATATACGCTCATTGCGTTATCCGGGGGTGATTGGATATCAGTCATTACCAGGAGGAGGAACCACTGATTATGCAGTAGATATTTATCACAAAGCTGTACAGGAACAAGAGTTCAGCTGCTTTTTGAAAGAAGACACGATGCTTCCAATGATCTTTATGGAAGATGCTATAAGGGCTACTATAGAATTGATGGAAGCCCCTAAGGAAAGTATAAAAATAAGAACATCTTATAATCTGGCTGGCGTAAGTTTTTCTCCGGATGAAATTATAGCGGAGATTCAAAAAATATATCCTAATTTTAAAGTAAAATTTGAACCTGATTTCCGCCAGGATATTGCTGCAAGTTGGCCGAGATCAATTGATGATACCGAAGCAAAAAAAGACTGGGGATGGGAACCGGAATATACACTGGAAAAAATCACTCAGATAATGATCCAAAAATTAAGAGAGCAATATAAGAACCAAACGAATCTGATCTAAATTAAAAGCATTATGTTTTCTAATATAAAAGAAAGTTTACAAAAAGAACTTGAAGAAATTAAAGCTGCCGGATTGTATAAGGCAGAAAGAATTATTACAACTCCACAGGGAGCAGCAATTGATACAGAAACCAATAAAGATGTGTTGAATTTCTGTGCAAATAACTATTTGGGATTATCTTCTCATCCCGATGTGATCGAAGCAGGAAAGGCTGCGATTGATTCACATGGATATGGGATGTCATCAGTACGTTTTATTTGCGGGACACAGGATATACACAAGGAATTAGAGAGAAAAACGGCTGATTTCCTAGGAATGGAAGACTGTATTTTATATGCTGCTGCATTTGATGCTAATGGTGGAGTCTTCGAACCGATTTTAGGAGCAGAAGATGCTATTATATCAGATGCCCTTAATCATGCTTCGATCATAGATGGTGTTCGTTTGTGCAAGGCAAAACGTTTTCGTTATACTCATAATGATATGAAGGATCTCGAAGAACAACTGAAACAAGCTTCGGGATCAAGAAGAATATTGATTGTTACAGATGGGTCCTTCTCGATGGATGGAACAATAGCACAATTAGATAAAATCTGTGATTTGGCAGATGCGTATGGAGCAATGGTGATGATAGATGAATGTCATTCTACAGGATTCTTAGGGAAAACAGGAAGAGGAACTCATGAGTATAGAGACGTGATGGGGCGTGTTGATATCATTACAGGGACATATGGAAAAGCTTTAGGAGGAGCTTCAGGAGGATTTACAGCAGCAAAAAAAGAAATCGTGGAAATGCTTCGACAGCGATCCAGACCATATTTGTTTTCTAATACAGTAGCACCTTCAATTGTAGGAGCTTCTATAAAAGTATTGGATCTGTTGACTTCTTCTACTGCATTGAGAGATAAACTGGAAGAAAACACAAAGTATTTTAGAGAAGAAATGACAAATGCAGGGTTTGATATAATACCTGGGGATCATCCTATTGTACCAATTATGTTATATGAAGCGACATTGGCGCAAGAGTTTGCAGCAAAATTGCTAGAAGAAGGAATTTATGTAATTGGTTTTTTCTACCCGGTAGTCCCTAAAGGAAAAGCCAGAATACGAGTGCAATTGTCTGCAGGACATGAGCGGGAACATCTCGAAAAAGCAGTGAAAGCATTTGTGAAAGTAGGTAAAGAATTGAAAGTGATATAAATACAAACGTTTGTTAGTGGTTGTTTTTATGTGAATACCGTAAGCAAACATCATTTTTTTTAAAAAATACCTACATAAAAATGCTATTAAGTAGAAAATTCGTGATAATTGCTGTTTTTAGTTGAAAAAAGCAAAAAGAATTTTAAAATTTAATTTTATTCTATAATTTAGCACTGTAATAATTAAGACAAGACATGATCAGTTTATTTACTTGGAGCCGATTTTACTTTTACTTCTTTTATAAAAAAAGAAGCGGGATGGCTATGTAAATAATTGAGACCAAATTTATACAGTAAAAATCCCGATGAAAATCGGGATTTTTTTTTGTAATTAATTGAAATGGTATGAATTTGATGAAAACAATGTTTTGAGAATAAGAATGCTTTAATACAATAGTAAGTTGAAACAAAAGGTAGCTATACAAGGAATAAAAGGGTCCTATCATCATGGGGTAGCACAAGCGTATTTTGGAAAAGAAGTAGATGTACTGGAGTGCATGTCTTTTCAGGAGTTAGTACATAGTGTAGAAAGTAAACAAAGTACGGATGCGGTCATGGCAATAGAGAATTCCATAGCAGGATCTATAATACCTAATTATGCGTACATAGATGAATCGGACTTACGAATCACTGGAGAATATTATCAGCCGATACATCATTGTTTAATGGCATTGGAAGGGCAGCAGGTACAGGATATAAAGGAAGTTTATTCACACCCGATGGCATTGTTACAATGCAAGGAGTTTTTCAAAACATATCCACACATAAAGTTGGTAGAAGATGTAGATACTGCAGATGTGGCTAAGAGGATTCAGGAGAATAAATGGAAAGGAATTGCAGCAGTAGCAGGAGAAACAGCAGCTGATATATACCAGTTGGATGTCCTGGCAAAAAATATTCAGACGATCAAATCAAACAGTACTCGATTTTTTATTCTCAATTCCAAAGAAAATCAGACGACAAATGAAGTGGCAGTTAACAAGGCATCTTTAAAGTTTGTAACAGATCACAAAAGAGGAAGCTTGGCAACAGTATTGAATGTGATGAGTGATTGTAATCTCAATTTGACAAAAATTCAGTCGTTACCTGTTATTGATAAACCATGGAAATATTCCTTTTTTGTAGATGTAACATTCGAAGAGTATGAAGATTTTGGGAAAGCGATTTCAATAATGAAAATAATGGCATTGGAATTAAAAATATTAGGAGAGTATAAAAATAATAAAGGATAATAATGCAAACAGCCAAACGATTAGAAACGGTAGAAGAATACTACTTTTCTACAAAGCTTAGAGAAGTGCGAGCACTGGCAGCAGCAGGTAAACCGATACTCAATATGGCTATCGGAAGTCCTGATCTGGCTCCGCCAAAAGAAGTTATAGAGTCGATACAGGAATCCCTGTATCAAGAAGGAGCACATAAGTATCAGAGTTATCAGGGCTTGCCGGAACTTCGAAAAGCAATGGCTGATTTTTATCAGAATAAGTATGCAGTCTCTTTGGATCCGAACCATGAAATTTTGCCCTTAATGGGGTCAAAAGAAGGGATTATGCATATCTCTATGGCGTACCTTAATGAAGGGGATGAGGTGTTAGTCCCTAATCCGGGATACCCTACATATACTTCTGTAACCAAATTAGTAGGAGCTAAACCTCTGTTTTATGATTTGAATGAAGCAGGGGGATGGGAGCCGGATTTGGATTTTCTGGAAAAGAAATATAACCTCTCAAAAGTAAAAATTATGTGGGTTAATTACCCTCATATGCCTACAGGGGCTGCTGGAAGTAAAGAGTTGTTTGAAAAACTGATCAGGTTTGCAAAAAAACATGCCATTCTTTTAGTAAATGACAACCCTTACAGTTTTGTGTTAAATGAATCTCCTCTAAGTATATTGTCAGTTGATGGAGCAAAAGAAGTGGCGCTCGAATTAAATTCTCTGAGTAAAACATTCAATATGGCTGGGTGGAGAATCGGTAAAGTAATGGGGGCAAAAGAAAAGATAGAAGCGATTCTAAAAGTAAAAAGTAACATGGATAGTGGAATGTTTCAGGGGATTCAGCGAGGTGCGATCACAGCGCTTCACTTGTCGGAAGAATGGTATCATTCTATGAATGCTATTTATAGCGAAAGAAGAAAATTAATTTGGTCATTGGCGTCTTCTTTAGGGTGTACCTATGATATAAATGCAACAGGGATGTTTGTATGGGCTAAATTACCAAAAGGAGTAGATGCAGTAGACTTTATAGATAGAATACTCTATGAAAACAGCATTTTTATAACCCCGGGAGATGTTTTTGGGAGTAATGGCAAAGGATATATTCGCTTTTCCTTATGCATTAATGAAGAAAGTATAAAAGAAGCGATGAAACGGTTACAGGTGGCAGTATGAAAGTATTTGTAATAGGAATAGGACTTATTGGAGGGTCCATGGCAATTGATATAAAAGCAGCTTTTAATGATGCAATAATTTATGGAGTTGATAGTAACAAAGAGCATATAGAGCAAGCACTGAATTTAGGCTTGATTGATCAGGCGGCAACGAATGTTCAGTTGAAGGAGGCAGAGGTAGTTATTCTGACAACTCCTGTTGATATAGCAGTTCGCTTATTACCCGATGTATTAGATGAAATAAACGAGGAATGTTTGGTGTTTGATGCAGGATCTACAAAGAAGAATTTATGTGAGGTAGTGGCAGAACATCCCAGAAGAAGAAACTATTTGGCTACCCATCCGATAGCAGGAACAGAATTTTCCGGACCCAAAGCAGCTATTGCAAATCTCTACCGAGGAAAAACAAATATTATTTGTGAGGTAGAAAAGACAGCATTTAAACTGCAAGAAAAAGCGATGGAGATTTTTAATAGATTGGGAATGAGAATTCGATATATGGATGCAGCTTCACATGATAAACATATTGCCTATGTTTCACACCTGTCGCATATTAGTTCGTTTATGTTGGGGAAAACAGTGATAGAAAAAGAAAAAAATGAGAGAGATATCTTTGATATGGCAGGAAGTGGGTTCGCTTCTACAGTGAGGCTGGCGAAAAGCTCTCCGGCAATGTGGACACCGATTTTCGAACAAAATAAAGACAATGTGATAGAGACATTGGAAGAATATATAGCAAATCTGGAGAAATTTAAAAAAAATATAGAAGAAGATAAGTTTCCTGAGATCTATAAAGAAATGAAAGAAACCAACCACATAAAGACAATTTTAAAAGGAATTAACTGATAAAAAATACAAATCAAAAAATTAACCTATGGAGAATAAAAAGGAATTAAGGACTTGGTTAGATGATTACAATCTGGCGCATCCATTAGTGATAGGAGGTCCTTGTAGTGCAGAGACAGAAGAACAAGTACTAAAAATAGCCCACCAGCTCAAGGATACCGATGCTACAGTGCTTAGAGCAGGAATCTGGAAGCCGAGAACACGCCCAGGAAACTTTGAAGGAGTAGGAGCGTTAGGGTTGAAATGGCTGCAAAGAGCCAAAGAAGAGACAGGGATGAAAATTGCGACAGAGGTAGCGAATCCACACCATGTAGAGCTTGCATTAAAGCACGATGTTGATGTGTTGTGGATAGGAGCCAGAAGTACAGTATCTCCCTTTATAGTACAGGATATTGCCGATGCGTGCAAAGGGATTGATAACCCTGTCTTAATAAAAAATCCGATCAATCCAGATCTGTCATTATGGTTAGGAGCTGTAGAGCGTTTTTATACAGCGGATGTCAAAAATCTGGGAGTAATACACAGAGGGTTTTCTACCTATGAAAAAACCAAATATAGAAATATCCCAGAGTGGCAGATACCGATTGATTTACAAAATAGATTTCCTGATTTGCCTCTGATTCTTGACCCGTCTCACATTGCCGGTAGAAGAGATCTGATTTTCGATCTATGCCAGACAGCATTGGACCTTAATTTTGACGGCTTGATTGTAGAGACACATTATGATCCGGATAATGCATGGAGTGATGCAAAACAACAAATAACACCAGAAACCTTAGTTCAAATTATGAAAGATCTTAGAATACGAAAAGAAGTAGGGGAGAATGAATCGTACCAGAAAGCATTAGATAAGTTGCGGGCAAAAATAGATGTGGCGGATAATCAGCTACTCGAAATTATGGCCAAACGGATGAAAATATCGGATGAAATAGGAAAGGTAAAAGCAAAACAAAATGTGGCGATCCTGCAGTCCAAAAGATGGAATGAAATACTGGGAAGAATGATTCTGGAAGGAGAAGAACATGGACTGAGTGAAGAATTCATTTTGAGAATTTATAAAGCAATTCACCAGGAGTCTATTAATCATCAGAAAAATATATCAAAAGTACAGACTGCATAAGATATAATTTGCATCTTTGTGCTCTATGACAGGTACTGTTTATAAATCTACAGGAAGTTGGTATACCGTTAAAACAGATAACGGGAAAGTGTATGAGTGTAGAATTAAAGGAAAATTTAGAATCAAAGGAATAAAAAACACGAACCCGGTTTCAGTTGGGGATCGGGTCGGGTTTTCTGTCGAAAAAAATACGGAAGAAAATAGAGGGATTATAGAAAGGATTGAGGAACGAACCAATTATATAATTCGCAAATCAGTAAACCTTTCCAAACAAACCCATATTATTGCTTCTAATATTGATACTGTTTTTTTGATTATTACATTGAATAACCCTCCAACGTTTCCTGCATTTATCGATCGCTTTTTAGTAACAGCAGAAGCATATGGAATTAAAGCAGTGCTGTTGTTTAATAAGATAGATGTCTATGACGAAGAAGAACTGTTAGAAGTAAAATACCTGGCTGCGCTTTACAGAAAAATAGGATATGAATGTATCGGCATATCTGCTAAAACAGGAAAAAACATAGCCAAAGTTAAAAACCTGATGAAGGATAAGGTTAGTGTTTTTTCAGGGCATAGTGGAGTGGGGAAATCTACATTGGTAAACGCGATAGAACCGGGACTTTCTTTAAAGACAGCAGAAATTAGTGATCAACATCAGCAGGGACAGCATACGACTACTTTTGCAGAAATGTTTGATTTGAGTTTTGGGGCTCGTATTATTGATACTCCGGGAATTAAAGGGTTTGGAGTAGTAGATATTGAAAAGGAAGAATTAGGAGATTATTTTCCTGAGTTTTTCGAACTAAAACCTATGTGTAAGTTTAATAACTGCTTGCATATTAATGAACCAAAATGTGCTGTAAAGGAGGCGTTGGAAAGAGAAGAAATTGCCTGGTCGAGATATAAGAGTTACCTTCAGATACTAGAAGGAGAAGAAGAGCATTACCGAAAAAATAATTATTCAGAAGACTAATCACCGTTTTTTTTGAGTTGAGATATGAGAGTAGTAATTCAGCGAGTAAAAAATGCCTCCGTAGAAGTTGATAAAGAACTAGTTTCGGAAATAGGGCAAGGGCTATTAATTCTTGTAGGAATAGAAGAACAAGACACAGAAGAAGATGCAGTATGGCTATCAGGAAAAATTACACGTCTTCGAGTTTTTGAGGATGATAAAGGTGTTATGAACCGAAGTGTAAAGGAAATTGATGGAGATATTATTCTGGTTAGCCAGTTTACCTTACATGCAAGTACGAAAAAAGGGAATAGACCGAGTTATATCAAAGCTGCAAGACCAGAAACTGCAATCCCGTTATATGAAAATCTACTGAAACTACTGAAATTAGATTTGGGGAAACCGGTTGGTTCAGGAGTTTTTGGGGCAGATATGAAAGTCGCTCTCGTCAACGATGGTCCGGTGACGATTACTATTGATACAAAAAACAAAGAATAATAAAATCATCAATAAATCCCCGAAATAAGATATAAACGAACTGGGTTTGTATATGTGATTGAAAGGGTTTTATAGCTTTAGGTTTATGTGTTGAGAATGCTTTCGTATTTGGATGGGGGCTATGTTGTAAGAATGAAACTTTAAGTGATTGTTTTATTGATTATACCTAGCGTGTTACAAAATTTAAAGAAAATAATATATGAATATTCAAAATGCACAAAAAGCGGTTGATGAATGGATCAAGAATCACGGCGTAAGATATTTTAATGAATTGACCAATATGGCTCAGTTGACAGAAGAGGTAGGAGAAGTTGCAAGGATTATTGCGCGACGATATGGAGAACAAAGTGAAAAAGAGAGTGATAAAAACAAAGATTTAGGAGAAGAGTTAGCTGATGTGTTGTTCGTGGTTTTGTGTTTGGCTAATCAGACAGGAATAGATCTGCAGGCTTCTTTCGATAAAAAATTAGATATAAAGACCAAGAGAGATCACGAGCGTCATCATAATAATGAGAAACTGAAATAATGTTTAAAAAAGTTGTTACTTCTAGGAAATATTGGTTGTCAGTATTGTATTTAGGGATTGCATTTATATTAGTATTTAGCCTCATAGAGCATGTGTCACAATTTAGAGGGGTTTCTTTATCAGGTTTTGTAGAAACAAAATTAGCGAATGGAAGATGGATGCGTTTTTTTCTGTCCAGAATTGTAGGAGGAGTTGCATATGGGATGATTATGTCCTATTATTTTACTGCTAGAAAAATTAAATCAAATAAATAAAAGATGGATGTAAGATTAGATTGTATATCAAATATAGAAAATAAAGAGCTGAAGATTACAGGATCCAAAAGTGAGTCAAACAGACTTTTAATCTTACAGGCATTATACCCGGAAATCACCATACGTAATTTATCGAATAGTGATGATTCAAAAGTAATGCAAAAAGCATTGCAAAGCACAGGAGAAGAAGTAGATATTCACCATGCCGGAACTGCTATGCGTTTTTTAACAGCTTATTTTGCATGTAAGGAGGGAAGAGAAGTATTGCTTACCGGAAGCAAAAGAATGAAGCAACGACCAATAAAAGTATTAGTTGAAGCGTTGCGACAATTGGGATGTGATATTGAGTACGAAGGAGAGGAAGGATACCCGCCATTACGGATAAAAGGAAGTATTCCTAATTCTAATGAAGTGTCCTTGAAAGCCGATGTAAGTAGTCAGTATATTTCTGCATTAATGCTAATAGCACCTTCCTTGCCAGAAGGGTTAAAGATATGCTTGTTAGGGAAAGTGACTTCCGTACCCTATATAAATATGACAATTAGTTTGCTTAGAGATATTGGAGTAGTAGCTTCTTTTGATGGAAATAATATTCAGATATCTCATAAAAAAGAAATAGCGCCGGTATCATTAGTTGTCGAATCGGATTGGAGTTCTGCCTCCTACTTTTATAGTATTGTAGCATTATCAGATAATCGATCAGTATCGTTAGGGAGTTATAAGGATCACAGCTATCAGGGAGATGCATCATTGGCTGAGATTTATCGGCAATTAGGAGTGGAAACAATTTTTTCTGAGCATCAGATAACCCTAAAAAAAACGGATACGCTAACGCGGGAGATTAAAGCACTTGATTTGTCCAATTCTCCAGACATAGCGCAGACAATTGCAGTTACCTGTTTTGGGTTGGGACTAGGGTGCTATTTAACGGGATTACACACCTTAAAGATAAAAGAAACAGATAGGTTGGAAGCGCTAAAGACAGAAATAGAAAAGCTGGGAGGAAAGGTAGAAGTGACAAATGATACCTTAAAATTATTTCCGACAGAAAATGTATTAGAGAATATTACGATTAATACCTATGATGATCATCGAATGGCGATGGCATTTGCTCCCTTAGCATTGAGGAAGTCGATACAGATTCACGAAGCAGAAGTAGTCTCTAAATCATATCCTGACTTTTGGTCAGATCTAAATGAATTAGGCTTTAAAGTTTCAGAGATTTAAAATATATCTGGGTAATTACTTGACAACCCCTGTTTTCAGATTGTATATTTGTCACTTCAAAAAAGTAAAAACGAATGAAGTTATCACATTTCAATTTCAATCTCCCAAAAGAGCTATTGGCTGAGTATCCGGCAGAAAACAGAGACGAGTCTCGTTTGATGGTTTTAAATAGAAAGGAGCAAAAAATAGAACATAAACAGTTTAAGGATCTTATTGATTATTTCGAGCCAAATGATGTTATGGTACTTAATAATACAAAGGTATTCCCTGCTAGATTATATGGGAACAAAGAAAAAACTGGAGCGAGAATTGAAGTGTTTCTTCTTAGAGAGTTAAACTCAGAAACTCGTTTATGGGATGTATTGGTAGATCCTGCTAGAAAAATACGAATAGGAAATAAACTGTATTTCGGGGATGATGAGAGTCTGGTAGCAGAGGTTATTGATAATACAACTTCCAGAGGACGTACATTGAGATTTTTATATGATGGTTCTTATGATGAGTTTAGGCAGAAGTTAACCGATTTAGGAGAGACACCACTTCCTAAATATATAAAAAGAGAAACAGAGCCTGAAGATGAAGAAAGATATCAGACAATTTATGCAAAAAATGAAGGAGCAGTAGCAGCACCTACTGCAGGATTGCATTTCTCTAAACACTTGATGAAACGTCTGGAGATAAAAGGAGTGGATTTTTCTGAGATAACATTACATGTAGGACTAGGAACTTTTAACCCTGTAGAGGTAGAAGATCTTTCCAAACATAAAATGGATAGTGAAGAAGCTTATATTACTGCAAAGGCAGCCGAGGTTATAAATGCAGGTATAAAGAACAAAAGAAGAATTTGTGCCGTAGGAACAACTGTGATGAGAGCTTTGGAAAGCTCAGTATCTTCTGAGAAAACATTAAATGAATTTAGAGGATGGACGAATAAGTTTATCTTTCCTCCTTATGATTTTAGTATTGCTAATAGTATGATTACTAATTTTCATACACCAAAATCAACGCTTCTAATGATGGTTTCTGCATTTGCAGGGCACGATTTGATAAAAGAAGCCTATGAAGAAGCCGTAAAAGAGAAGTATAAATTTTACTCTTATGGAGATGCAATGTTAATATTGTAATGTTTTTTTAACGAAGTATTTGCATATATAATAAAGTACCTCTAAAAATACTACAAAATTTATTTTTTTTGAGAGCTCAGTTTTACAAATGTTAAAATTGAGCTCTTTTTCGTTTTAACATCTATTTGTCTTAAAATTAAATTGTTAGGTTGTTTTTTATCTAAAAAAAAATTAATTTTGCACCTTGTTTTTGAAAAAATATACGGTTTTACCGTAAAGTTTTGTTAAAATAAAAATGTCATTTAACGATAAAAAATGAACTTTGTCGAAAAAAAAGAATTCGCAAAAATATGGGGTAATTTTTGTTGTTGAATTGTCTAGTTTCGCAAAGTTTTCGGACAGTTTAATTTAATTATATATGAAAAGAATAGGGTTTTGTTTCGTTTTATTAATTTCTGTTTTTTCATTTGCTCAGACAAGAGTAGGAGAAGTTCAATTTAATAATTCGGATGTTTTTGAAGAAGAAGAACTGATGCTTAATGGAGCAGGAGCAAAAGATAAATTATATGCGATAGGATTATATTTAAACTTCGAAGTTGATGGAGTTGATGATGGAATCTTGGTAGCTGAAAAAAATGAAAATATGGCATTGACCATAAAAGTATTATCTAGCTCATTAAACTCGGATAAACTAAAAGAAGTTTTAAGAAATGGATTAGAGAGAGCTACTGATGGGAATAGCTATCTTTTAGAAGATCAGATCAGAAAGTTTTTTACGTATATTCCCAAAGAAGTAAATAAACACGATATCCTAAAAATTACTTTCAAAAAGGATAAAGGACTTACCGTGTATCGCAATATGGAATCACTAGGGACATTAAATAACCTGGATTTCAAAAAAGCATTTTTCAAAATCTGGTTAGGAGAAAATCCTACTGATGAAGAATTAAAAGAAGACTTATTGGGGAGTTTGCAAACGAATCCTGTATTGGGAAGATGGAAAGTTTATGATAAAAGAACAGGAGTGGCTACTAGTATTGTACAAATTTACGTTATCAAAAACAGTGTTTTTGGAGTCATAGAAAGAATGCTAAGGCAATCCGAAAGAGATGCGGTATGTTATGAATGTAAAGGAGATGATAAGAATAAACAAGTCGAAGGATTGGTTGTTTTAAAAAGATTACGTCCCAAAGGAGAGAATAAATATGCAGGGGGTAAGTTTACCAATATAAAAAATGGAGAAGTGTCTGATTGTCAGATATGGGTAGATGAAGATGAAGAAGATATTCTTAATGTTCGTTATAAAGGAAGTGGTGGAACCCACAAATGGAAACGAATTAAAAAATAAAGAGATGAAAAGAGTTTGAATTTCAAACTCTTTTTTTTGCAATAAAAAGGATTGAAAATAAGTCGATTTGGTATGGGAAATAAAAGATATCTGGAGGACTTCTTTATCTTTTATATTTTTGCAGTATTATGAAGGTGAAAAAAAAGGATATTAGGTCATTAACGAAAGACGAATTACGAGATTTTTTTAAAGAAAGCGGAGATAAAGCTTTTAGAGGGAATCAGGTGTATGAGTGGCTTTGGAATAAAGGAGCACATGACTTTGATGATATGACGAATGTCTCTAAAAATACCCGAAAAATGCTGGCGGAGCACTTTGTTATTAATCATATCCATGTAGATCAGATGCAAAGAAGCTCGGATGGAACGATAAAAAATGCAGTGCGATTACATGATGGTTTAATAGTAGAATCCGTATTGATCCCTACAGCTACAAGAACGACAGCGTGTGTTTCTTCTCAGGTGGGATGTAGCCTGGATTGCAAATTTTGCGCTACAGCCAGGCTCAAAAGAATGAGAAACCTTAACCCTGATGAGATTTATGATCAGGTAGTGGCAATAGATAAAGAAAGCAGACTTTATCACAACCGTCCTTTGTCTAATATTGTTTTTATGGGAATGGGAGAGCCATTAATGAACTATAAGAATGTATTAAAATCTATAGAGAAGATAACCTCAGAAGATGGATTGGGAATGTCTCCTAAAAGAATTACAGTTTCTACTTCCGGAGTTCCTAAGATGATCAAAAAACTGGCAGATGATGAAGTGCGGTTTGGTTTGGCAGTTTCTCTGCACTCTGCCATCGATGATGTCAGAACCAGGATTATGCCATTTAATAAAATGTTTCCCCTGTCCGATCTTAGAGAGTCATTAGAGTATTGGTATCAGAAAACAAAAAGTAAGGTTACCTACGAATACGTAGTCTGGAAAGGGATCAATGATCGTAAAGAAGATATTGATGCCTTGGTGAAATTTTGCTCCTATGTTCCCTGCAAGGTGAATCTTATAGAATATAATCCAATCGATGACGGAGAGTTTCAACAGGCAGACTCACATGCAATAGATCGTTATATCAGCTCTTTGGAAACAAAAGGAATTGTTGTGAATGTTCGAAGAAGCAGAGGGAAAGATATCGATGCTGCATGCGGGCAATTAGCGAATAAATCATAGATACAAAACATAAGAAATCTTAATATTTTCATAGAAATGCAATATCAATTAGCGAAAAGAAGAATACAAACTTATTTATGCTATCTTCGCAGCTAATAATCAGATCGAATTAAGAAGTAACTGTTGAAAATAGTTGAGCAAATAAAGCGACCTATCATAGATGAAATGGAACTTTTTGAGAAAAAGTTTTCACAATCTATGTCTTCTAAAGTGGCCTTATTAAATAGGATAACGCATTATATTGTAAACCGAAAGGGGAAACAAATGCGTCCGATGTTTGTTTTTCTGGTAGCAAAAATGGTGGCAGAAGGAGAACTAAATGAAAGAACGTATAGAGGAGCTTCTGTAATAGAGCTTATTCATACAGCGACCTTAGTCCATGATGATGTTGTTGATGATTCTAATATGAGGCGAGGTTTCTTCTCTATAAATGCCTTGTGGAAAAATAAAATAGCTGTATTAGTTGGAGATTATCTGCTGTCCAAAGGATTGTTACTTTCTATAGATTACGGAGATTTTGATCTGCTTAAAATTATCTCTGTAGCAGTCAGAGAAATGAGTGAAGGAGAGCTGTTGCAGATAGAAAAGGCTAGAAATTTAGATATAACAGAAGAAGTCTATTACGAGATCATTCGTCAAAAAACAGCTACCCTAATTGCTGCTTGTTGTAGTTTAGGAGCATGCTCAGTAGCTCCTGATTCTGATGCTGTAGAGAAAATGAGAAGATTTGGAGAGTTAATAGGGATGACTTTTCAGATTAAAGATGATTTGTTTGATTATGGAGATGAAGCAATAGGAAAACCTACCGGAATAGATATCAAAGAGCAAAAAATGACACTCCCTCTGATTTATACCTTAAATCATTGCTCAAAAGAAAAGAGAAAATGGTTGATTAATTCCGTAAGGAACCACAATAAAAATAAAAAGAGAGTCAAAGAAGTGATTGACTTTGTTAAGCTTAGTGGAGGATTGGAATACGCTACTAAAATAATGCATGAATTTAAAGAGGAAGCCTTAACAATTCTTTCATCCTTCCCAGATTCAGAATACAAAGACTCTTTAGAGTTGATGGTCACCTATGTTATAGACCGAAAAAAATAACAAACCATACTTTTTTTATATCTCAGGCAACTATTTTAATTTTATGAGCGTCTATGTATATAGAGCATAAAAATTAAAGGACTTGAGAATTGTTCAATTTTATAAAAACGAAACATTACTCATTAGCAAAGCTGCTAAAGGGCATAAAGAGGCACAGTATAAACTATACAAAAGTTATGCTGCCAAAATGCTTAGTGTGTGTAGGTATTATATCAAAGATATACACCATGCAGAAGAGGTGATGTTGTCAGGTTTTTTGAAGGCATTTATGAACTTGAATAAATTCAAGTCCGAAGGAAGCTTTGAAGGTTGGATTCGAAGAATTATGATTAATGAGTCTATTTCATACTTGAGAAAAGAGAAAACACAGCTTTTTACCGAAGAAATAATAGGAGGTAAAGAGATTTCCTGGAATAATATAGAAACAGAACTGGAGGTTGAAGAAATTCAATCGTTAATCGATAGTTTACCTTCAGGGTATAGGATGGTATTTATCCTATATGCTGTAGAGGGGTATAAACATCAGGAAATTGCCAAAATGTTGGATATTTCGGAAAGCACGTCAAAGTCACAGCTTTTCAAAGCGAGAAAGATGCTACAGAGAAAAATGATAAATCAAAACATAATGAATAATGGCACCGTCTAAGTTTGATGAAGAAATAAAGAAGAGATTAGAAGGACGTTCAATAACGCCTTCAGCAGCAACATGGACACGTTTGGAGGAGAAGCTGGATGCTGGTAAAAGAAAAGAGAAAGGGTTTCAGCTGGTAAAAATGCTAGTTGCAGCTTGCGTGATAGGAATTGTGGCTGTTATCGTATTCCGATTTACAAAAAGAGAAAACATTTCTGATAGAATTACCAATACAGATACAATATTGTTAGAAAATAAAATAGATTCAGTTCAGAGCACCGAAATTGTTTTGGAAAAAATAGTAGAAGATAAAAAACCTATCGATAAAAAAACATCTCAAAATAACATTGTTTATAAGGAGAACAAGGAACAAAAGCAAGATATAAAAATACCAGCAAAAGAAAATATAGCGCCGTCAGAAGAATCAAGGGGATTCGTGTTTGAAAAAACCGAAAAAGAGATGATTCAGCAGGAAGTAGCCAATGTGCTAAAAGAAGTAGTGGCGCTGGAGAAAGAGAAAGAAGAGGTGTCGGATGAAGAGATTGAAGCGCTTTTGTACAAAGCGCAACAAAAAATTTTGTTAGAAAAAATAACAAAATCAAATAAGGTCAATGCTACTGCGCTTTTGCATGATGTAGAGCTAGAACTTGATGAAACCTTTAAGGAACGAGTTTTTGAAGCATTAAAAGTAGGATTTAAGAAATTACATATTTCGATTGTAGATCGGGAGAATTAATACATTCATTAATCAAAACCATTGCGATCTTTTCCCTGTGTTTTATATGCAGGGGGAGGACGTGTTGGAAATCAAAAATCATCATCAAAATGAAAACAGTTATTTTAATCGCCATGTGGATGGCAATGGCTTTATGTACCCATTTATTTGCACAGGATACAATACATAATAGTAAGATAGTGCAATTAAAGAAAACCAAAGAAGAAATAGTTGTAAGTGAAAAAAATAAGCTAAAAAAAGAAGTAGAGAAGATTAATCAACAATTAATTGATGGAGAAATTACGAAAGAAAAAGCAATAATGCTAAAAGAAGCTGCGGCAAATAAAAGAGCGTTAAATATAGAAAATCAACTAACAATCATAGATAATAAAATAGCACTTCTAATTAGGAATGGAGAGGCTTATGAAGAGGTAGAGGAAAGGAATAAAATTGAAAAAGAAATAGAGATATTTGGTTTTAAGATTAACGGTAATAATTCCAATAAAAAAGAAGTATATGACAGGAGAACGAATGAAAGTTTTGTTATCGCTTTTGGGTTGAATAATGTCCTTACAGAGGGCACTTCATTAGAAGACTCTGATTATAGAATTGGAGGGAGTAGGTTTTTTGAAATGGGAATTGTATGGAAGACTAGAATTTTTGAAAAATCAAATTTTGCAAGAGTCCTATATGGAATTTCATATCAATCAAATGGACTAAAACCGACAGGAAATAGATATTTAGTAGATAAAGAAGGGCAAACAGTTCTGGAGGAATTCAGAGTAGGGTTGGACAAATCTAAATTTAGAGTAGATCATCTTGTGGTGCCGTTGTACTTGGAATTTGGTCCTTCTAAGTTTATAGAAACCCCAGAAAAAATAAGATACCGTATACACAAGAAGTTCAGAATAGGTGTTGGGGGATATGCAGGATTGAATATTAGTACGCGACAGAAGTTAAAATATATAGAAGAAGGTGAGAAAGTGAAAGAAAAAATTAAAATGGATTATAATACTAGCAATTTTGTGTATGGATTAGGAGGATATCTGGGTTTTGGGGATATGTCTTTGTATGCAAAATATGATATGTCTCCATTGTTTAAAAATGCAGTAGTAAAACAAAATAATATTTCTTTGGGAGTTAGGTTTGATTTGTGAAAAATATCTAGCTTAATATTAAAGCCTTATATGCTATCATATGAAGGCTTTTCTTATTTAAAAACAATTTTTAAAGGGATTTAAAACCGTAAAATTGAATGTTTTGTTGAGTCATATCATGTTATTTTTGGAGTTTTTTGTGTTAAAATTGTTAAAATAATGTAATAGAATAGTTAATTCTGTTAAATAGTTTGATTTTTTATTTTACAAAAAACACAGAAAAAAAGAAGAAGCTTCAGGTTAAATTTGTTTTATGTAACTATCTGTTTTTTAATTATTTAATGTTGTTTTGTTTCTTGTTTAAACGAGTTTTGTTTTAATGATCAGTGTAATGTATTGATTATTAACCCATTGCTGTGGTAGTGTTTTTCCGTATATCATCTATTGAATGAATTTGTAATTTTGAGTCACACACAAATCAAGACTTAAAATAAAACTTATGAACATTACTCCTTTAGTAAGGCAAATCCCTTTTGCTTACACGTTGATTATCTAGTTATTGCGTCTGTTTTTTATTTGATTTCCGGATTTCGTAGTGTGTTGTCTTCCCCGGGCAAAATACGATGATAAACCTATGCTTATGCGATCATTGGTGTTTGTTTAACGAACAATTAACCAAAATTTAAAAAAATGAATGCAAAAAACTTTTTTCTTGTATTTTTTCTGTTCTCTGGTCTGGTACTATTTGCACAGAAAGGCGCTGTAAAAGCGAATTTAGTTACTTCATCCTCCTATATGAGGGAGATTCCAGCTCTGTCGTCAATGGATAATATCATTGCTGCAAAAGGCTTTGGACATGTTGCCCCTCCAAAAAGAAGAGGAACAAATACAGTGGTTCCCGGAAAAGGATTCCCGAAAGGTGGAGATCCTTTATTGCAAAGCCAAAAAAATGCTTCGCAAGTAAGAACTGCTGATGAAATAGCATCGTTTGATGCACATGCGGGAACAGTATTGAACGATGCCACAGGGGCAATTGGACCTAATCATTATGTGTATGCATTTAATTCCGGATTTGGGATTTTAGACAGGTCTGGTAATGTGTTAGTACCTGAAGCTTCTTTGGGAACTATTTTTCCAGGGGAAACCCTTGGAGACCCGGTAGTAATGTATGATAATTTTGCGGAACGCTTTATTATTATGGAGTTTAGTAATACGCCTAACGGTTTTTTAATTGCCATAGGAAAAGGACCGGATCCAGTTAATGATGGATGGTATACTTATCGTTTTAATACAGGGACATTTCCTGATTATGAAAAGCTTTCTATTTGGTCCGATGGATATTATATTACAGCAAACAAAGACCAAAATGCACCAGATTCCAACAACGTAGTATTTGTAGTAGAAAGAGATCAAATGTTAGCAGGAAATACATCGGCACAGATGATAGGATTTCCTTTGCCAGGAGCTAAAACAAACGGATTCTATAGTCCAGGAGGTTTTAATGCTACCGGAACATCCTTGCCACCAGTGGGAGTGAAACATTCCATTGTATACTTACAGGATGATAGTTGGGGAGGAGTGTCTCAAGATCATTTAAAAGTATGGACCACCACTATAGATTGGACCAACCCTTCTAGTTCAACAATTTCACAACCACAGGAAATCACAACTACTCCCTTTGACAGTGTATTTGATGGAGGTTCCTTTCAGAATTTAGATGAGCCAGGATCTGGACCTGATATAGATGCACTACAGGCTACGATGATGTTTATGACTAACTATAGAAGGTTTGGAACACATAACTCAGTTGTGCTTAATTTTGTAGTAGATTTAGATGGGAATGATAGTCTGGCAGGAATTCGCTGGTATGAATTGAGGCAAAACAATGATAATGATCCTTGGACAATATATCAGGAAGGAACCTATACGCAACCAGATGGGCATAGTGCCTTTTGTGGAAGTATTGGGATGGATGCTTTAGGAAATATTGGATTGGCGTATACGATTGTTAGTACTACAAAATATACATCATTGCGGTATACGGGAAGATTAGCATCAGACCCGTTAGGGACAATGACAGTTGCAGAGAAGGTATCAGCAGATGGAGATAGCCAGAATAATAGAAGAGACGGTCGTTATGGAGATTACGGGCAATTGACAATAGATCCACTGGATGATAAAACCTTTTGGCATATAAGTGAGTACATGAAAGGACCCGATAATGTTCGGAAAAGTCATGTGGTAGCTTTTAGATTAGCACCTGCCGTTGTAGATAATGAACCTCCGACTGCACCTGCGAACTTAGCATCGGAAAACACTACTGCTAGAGAAACAACACTGAGTTGGACAGCATCCACAGATAATATCGGAGTAGTAGGGTATGATGTATATCAGGATAACACATTGATAAAGACAGTTACGGAGACTTCTTTTACTGTTGCCGGTTTAACTCCTTTGACAACCTATACTTTTTATGTCAAAGCAAAAGATGCTTCAAACAACCAATCAGAAGCTAGTAATACGATTAGGGTGACTACCTTGGATAGTACAGTAGGACCAGGGTGTAAAGATGGTATAGCTGCACCGTATAGCGAAAGTTTCGAAAATACAATTGGTGCATGGGAGCAATCTCAAGATGATGATATCGATTGGGAATTAGATGCAGATGGAACTCCATCAAGAAGAACAGGACCTGGTAAAGCGGCTAATGGAACTCATTATCTTTATGTAGAGGCTTCAGTAGAAGGTGTCGGTTACCCTAATAAAAGAGCTGTAATTACCTCTCCTTGTTTTGATCTTAATGATGCTGCTTCAGCAGTATTCTCTTTTGAATATCATATGTATGGATCTTCAGATATGGGAACATTAGAAGTAGAAGCATCTAATGATGAAGGAGAAACATGGACGAGTGTTTGGAATCGATCCGGGAATCAAGGAAATGTGTGGAGAAAAGCTTCTATTGACCTGTCTGCCTATATAGGATCAGGGTTACAATTAAGATTTAATAGAGTAACCGGAGGAAGTTGGAGAGCTGATGTGGCGATTGATGATGTAAAATTAACGGCTGGAGATACCGGATCTTCTTGTGCATCACAAGATGTTACGGTGACGATAACTTTTGATAATTATCCGCAAGAAACTTCTTGGAAAATTACCGATGGGACAGGAGCTGAAGTAGCTTCTAAGACATATTCGAATGCTAACCCTGATGGTTCTACAGTGGTGGAAAACATTAGAGGATTGAGTGAAGGGACTTATACGTTTACGATAGAAGATTCTTTTGGAGATGGGATATGCTGTAGCCAGGGAGAAGGGTCGTATACAGTAGCAAGTGCTTCTGGAGAGATTGTATCAGGAGGCGATTTTGATAGAATGGAGAGTAAGGATTTTTGTGTGAAGGCAAGCAAAAAAGCTAGGTTAGAGACATATGCATTAACCGATAAGGAATCGGTTGATCCTGGAGTTTTTTCTTTATATCCAAATCCTGCAAAAAATGTATTGAAGATTAATGTGAAAGGAAAAACGGTTGATCAAATTAAGATATTTTCTATGTATGGAATGCTGGTGAAGGAAATTGAAGGAACTAAAGAAGAAATTGATGTGTCAGATCTGAGTGTAGGAACATATTTTGTGCGTTTTATGGCAGAAGATATAGAAGTGACCAGAAGATTTGTAAAAGAATGATAATAGCCGTTTTAAACATGGTAGAGGGTGCTCAAAAGAGTGCCCTCTTTTTTTTGTTTGATGGGTTTGGCTGGTAATAAATATGAATTGTCTTATTTTTGTCTATCGCTCGTATAATAGAAATAGAGTTCTGGAATAAAAGTTTATGATTCATAAAACCACAGTGGATGCTGTATTTGAAACAGCTAGATTAGAAGAAGTTATAGGTGATTTTGTGCAGCTTAAAAAAGCAGGGAGTAACTTTAAAGGCTTAAGCCCATTTAGTGATGAGCGTACTCCGTCTTTTATGGTTTCTCCTGTAAAACAGATCTGGAAAGATTTCTCTACGGGTAAAGGAGGGAATGTTGTAGCTTTCTTAATGGAACATGAGCATTTTACTTATCCCGAAGCAATTAAGTACCTGGCAAAAAAATATAACATTGAGGTACTGGAAACAGAACAGACAGATCAGCAAAAACAACAGTCGAATGAAAGAGAAAGTATGTATTTGGTTAGTGAATATGCTAATACGTTTTTTCAGGACTGTTTGTTGAATACCGAAAAAGGAAAAGCAATTGGGTTAACGTATTTTAAAGAAAGAGGGTTTACAATCGAAACGATTAAGAAGTTTGGATTAGGATACTCTCCTGATGAATGGGATGCTTTTACGAATGAAGCAATTAAAAACGGGTATCAATTGAGTTACCTGGAGAAAACAGGGCTTACGATTGTCAAAACTGATAAGAAGTTTGATCGGTTTAAAGGAAGGGTGATGTTTCCTATTCAGTCTATGTCAGGAAGAGTATTAGGATTTGGGGGAAGAATTCTGACCAATGATAAAAAAGCAGCAAAATACCTAAATTCTCCAGAAAGTGATATTTATCATAAGAGCAAAGTGTTGTATGGGATTTACCATGCAAAACAAGCAATTGCTAAAGAAGATAACTGTTATTTGGTAGAAGGGTATACGGATGTAATCCAGTTTCATCAAACGGGAGTGTCAAACGTGGTATCGTCTTCTGGTACTGCATTGACGAGTGATCAGGTGCGTTTGATTAATCGGCTGACAAAAAATATAACTGTGTTGTTTGATGGAGATGCAGCAGGGATTAGGGCATCAATCAGGGGGATTGATTTGATTCTCGAACAAGGGATGAATGTAAAAGTATGCGGGTTTCCCGAAGGAGAAGATCCGGACAGTTTTGCAAAACAGAATACCGAAGAGGAATTAAAGAATTATCTCAATGAAAAATCGCAGGACTTTATCAGTTTTAAAGCGTCTTTATTGCATCGGGAATCAGAAAATGATCCGATAAAAAGAGCAGAGTTGATAAGGGATATTGTAACGAGTGTATCTAAGATTCCGGATGTTATAAAGCAAGAAATCTATGTACAGGAATGTGCTAGAATTATGGGGGTTTCTGAGGATGTCCTGTTTGATACATTGGCTCAGATGAATCAAACGGAAGAAAAAGGAGGAAAGGATAAAAAAACTAAAAACAAAAGGTCGATGGCTGTGGTTCCGCAGGAAGAACCGCAACAGCCCAAAGTAGATGAGCAATATCAGTTAGAGTGTAAGATTATAGAAATACTGTTGCTTTATGGACAGCAAGTAGAAGAATTTGAAGATTGGGTGTTAAAAGAAAATGAAGAAGGAGATCTGGAGATGGAACCAGAAGTGTATAAAGCAAAAGTTTTTGAGAAAATATATCTGGACTTACAAGATGATGAGGTGGAGTTTGCAAATAACAGCTTTAGAGATATCTATGCGTTGTTGATAGATCGGTTGAATCAGGATGACGACTTTAAGATAGAAAGTTTTATTAATCATGTGCCTCAGGAAATAGCTTCAGAAATAACGGCTATAATGATGAATGAAGAACGCTACGCTTTACATCGTTGGGAAGATCAGGAAATTCATGTAAAAAAGAAAGAGTATTCAGTAGCTCAGTATACCCGGGATATTATTCTTAATTTGAGAAGGTTTTTGATCAGTCAGAAAATAGATGAGCTTTCACAAGAAGTGAAAGCCCAGTATGACAAAGATCATCGTGAAACAATTCAAGATATTTCCGATTATCTTACATTGCGAAAAATTCTTTTTGAAAAATTAAATCGCGTAGTTTGATTAGCTGATATGTAACAATCTCGATTGATGGATTAAATCCGCGAGATTATCAACTTTTAATTTTTTAAGTAACCTTGTTTTATAGGTGCTTACCGTTTTTTCATTAATAGATAAGGTAGCCGCTATATCTTTGTTTCTTTTTCCGGAAGAGAGTAAATTAAGTACTTCGATTTCTCGGGAGGAGAGTTTCTTATACTTTACTACCATATTACTTTCTTTGGTGTTTCCATCTGCTAATTGTTGTGTGAGGTTGTCGTTTAGGTAGATACCTCCTCTAGCTACTCTATCGATAGCCTTTCTTAGAGTTTTGGTAGATACTGTTTTAGACAGATACGCAGAAGCCCCTGCTTTAATGGCGCTCAATGCATACATTTCCTCAGGATGGGAACTAAAAATAATGACCTTGATTTTAGTGAATTCCTGCTTTATTGTTCGTAATGCGGTAATTCCGTTGATTTGTGGAAGGTCTAGCTCCATGATGAGAATATCAGGAGTGTTTGATTTAAGAACATCATACATTTCATTCCCATTACTAACCTTACCTATAATTTCAAAGTTTTCAGCATTTCGTAGTAAAGAAGAAATTCCTTTTCTTGTGATTGGATGATGATCAGCTATTAGTACTGTTGTCATTCTTGTTTACGATTGTTAATGTTAATTTTAGATTAAGGGCAAACATTTATTTGTAGGGGTAGTAAAGTATTTTATCATCTGCAAAATTACTAAGAACTCCCACTCGTAAACTTATTTTTATTAATTTATCGACCAAGTGTTCACTATATTAGATTAACGGGTATTTTACATACCGGAATTGGATTCATTTTATGTTGGTTTACGGTATTTAAGCGATCAAAAATAGTGAAAACCTCTAATTCTCTGCCGTTAAAATCATTGGCAGTTTTTCCTGAATCTTTCATTTTCATAGCCCACTCTAGCTCGTCATAGCTTGCTCCGATTTGATCTTCATCGCTTCTGCTGTCTCCAAATAATCCGTCTGTTGGAGCTGCATTTTGAATGGAGTCAGGAACTTTTAACTCTTTTGCGATTGTATATACTTCACTTTTTAGTAAATCAGCTATTGGACTCAGGTCGACTCCTCCGTCTCCGTATTTAGTAAAGAAGCCAACGCCAAAATCTTCTACCTTATTACCGGTTCCTGCAACAAGTAATCTGTGTAAACCGGCAAAGTAATACAGTGTAGTCATTCTAAGTCTGGCTCTGGTGTTGGCGAGAGCAAGATCAAGGGTGGCAGATGCCTCTGTCGCAGGAGTGATATTTTTGAATTGTTCGAATACAGAAGTTAGATCTGTACGAGTATCAGATACATTAGAGTATCTTTCTTTTAATTGACTGATGTGTTCCTGAGCACGATCAACCTGACTTTTAGCCTGATGAATAGGCATCTCTACACAAAGTGTTTTTAAGCCTGTTTTGGCGCATAGAGAAGAGGTAACGGCACTGTCTATTCCTCCGCTGATTCCAACAACAAAACCTTCCATTTTAGCGTTAGTAGCATATTCTTTTAACCAATTAACAATGTGATCGATTACTTTTTCTGTTTGCATATATTTACATTTAATAATTCTTTAATAAGTACCTTTGCGGTCATAAAATTAATAAAAATAGGGAGCGTTTCTGTAAATAAAGAACAAAGTAACAGGTTTATTCAGATTATTGAAATGAAAATAAAAAAAGTACTAATGTGTTTATTATACGTAGCGATGATTTCGTGTAATAAGAATAAGGGGGTAGAAGAGGATATTGCTAAAGTAGATGTAACGATAGAGGTAGAGCGGTTTGATGAGCTCTTTGCTGCAGTAACATCAGAAAACCTGAATGAACTGAAAGAGCGCTTTCCTTTTCTTTTTCCTGAGCGGTATGAAAATGACGTGTGGTTGAAGAAGTCAGTTGATACCTTGCAGGTCGAAATTAATACTGAGGTGTCAAAGAAATTTTCTGATTTTTCTACAGTAAAAAATGAGCTGCATTCTTTTTTTCAACATGTAAAATTTTATTTTCCAGAAGAGAGAATTCCGAGAATTGTCACTGTTACATCTGATGTAGATTACCGAAATAAAGTGATTTTGCATGAAGGATTGTTGATTATTTCTTTGGATACGTATTTGGGAAAAGATCACTTTTTTTATGAAAACATTTCGGTGTATTTAAAGCAAGGGTTTGTAACGGAGCAAATTGTACCAGATGTAGCCTCAATGTATGCTAAAAAAATGATAAGGTTAAGTAAAGACAGAACTTTCCTATCGAATATGATTTATTACGGAAAAGAACAGTATCTCAAAAAATTGTTTCTGCCGGTGCACTCCAAAGCTTCATTGCTCGGATATACAGAAGAACAATATGCGTGGTCAGAGGCTAATGAAGAAGAGATTTGGAAGTATTTTATAGATAGACAGTTGTTGTACAGTACAGATACTTCTTTGTTGTCAAGATTTTTGTTTCCAGCTCCTTTTTCTAAGTTTTATCTGGAGGAAATCGATAAGGAGGCCCCGGGAAAAATAGGGCAATTTATAGGGGAGAGAATTGTTTCTTCGTATATGGAAAATAACGACGTATCTTTGCATCATCTGTTGATGGTAGATGCCGAAACAGTTTTTAAAAAATCAAAATATAAACCAGTAAGATAATGGCGAGTGTACATAAATCGGAGATTAAGATAGATATTGAATTAGATGAAAATAGAGTTCCGGAAAAATTAAAATGGACTGCACAAGATGGGGGTGTAGAAAATGAAGAGACAAAAGCAATGTTATTGTCTGTTTGGGATAGTGCTAATAAGGAGAGTCTTAGAATTGACTTATGGACCAAAGATATGCCTGTTGATGAAATGAAGATATTTTTTCATCAAACATTAGTGTCAATGAGTGATACGTTTAACAGAGCAACACAGGATCAGAAAATGTCAGATACTATGAAGGATTTTTGTGATTACTTTGCAGAAAAACTGGAGCTTAAAAAGAAATAAAGAAGGTATTGTTTAATACTGCATAAAAAAGCTGAAAAAATACATTTTCAGCTTTTTGTGTTTTTATGATGATTGTAATTGTTTGTTGATATTGTCGATATAGGCAAGTAATTCTTCTTTTCCTTGACCAGAAGAGGAGGAAGTGATAAAATAAATAGGCATTTCTTCCCAGTACTCTAATATTTTCTTTTTGTACTCTGCTATCTGGACCTCTAGTTTGTTTTTGGATAACTTGTCAGCTTTCGTAAAAATGATAGAAAATGGAATTTGATTTTCTCCCAGCCAAAGCATGAATTCTACATCTATTTTTTGAGGTTCATGTCTAGAGTCTACTAGAACAAAAGCATTGACAAGCTGTGTTCTTTTGGAGAAGTAAGAGGTGATAAATTTTTGAAACACCTTCTTGGCTGATTTAGAAACTCTAGCGTATCCATATCCGGGTAAATCGACCAGGAACCACTTTTTGTTAATGATAAAATGGTTGATTAACTGTGTTTTTCCGGGGCGCCCTGAGGTTTTGGCTAGATTTTTTCTATTGGTAAGCATATTTATCAAAGAAGACTTTCCTACGTTAGATCTTCCGATAAAGGCATACTCAGGGAGTTTTTCTTTCGGGCATTTAGCAACATCGCTGTTACTTATTACAAATTCAGCGCTGCTTATTTTCATAGTTTTCTTATTAAATACCTCGTTCTTTAAACCAGGAATGAAGTAATTGGTTGAATTCTTCTGGATGTTCCATCATTGCAGCATGACCGCATTTGTCTATCCAGTAAAGGTCAGAATCAGGTAATAGTTTGTTGAAATCATTTGCTACTTCTGGTGGAGTAACAGTATCATCTTTTCCCCATATGATACATGTTGGGGTGTGCATATTAGGCAGATCTTTTGCCATGTTGTGTCTGATTGCACTTTTGGCGATGGATAGTGTTCTGATTAATTTGTTTCTGTCATTTACAGTTGCATAAACCTCATCTACGATCTCTTTTGTAGCAATGGCTGGATCATAAAACACATTCTCGGCTTTCTTTTTAATATATTCATAGTCACCTCTTTTAGGGTAGCTTTCCCCCATGGCACTTTCATATAATCCAGAACTACCGGTTATGACTAAGCCTTTTACATTTTCAGGGAACATTTTTGTACATAACAAGGCAATGTGTCCTCCAAGAGAGTTCCCTAGCAGGACTACTTCTTTGTATCCCAGATGATCTATGAAATCTTTTAGGTATTTAGCAAAAGTGCCCACTTTGGTTTTTAAGATTGGTAATGTGTATATAGGGAGTTCTGGTATAAGAACTTTGTATCCGTGATTAGGAAAGTAAGAACTAACACCATCAAAATTGCTAAGACCACCCATTAAACCGTGTAAAATAACAATTGGTGTTCCTTCTCCTGTCTCTAGGTAACTAAACTTTCCGCTTTTTTTTAATCTGTAATTCATTAATATTTCTTACAAGAATTATCAGCAAATATAGCACTTTCATAGTTAGATCAAAGCTTTTTGTTGATAGTGTATCACGAATTTATGTTTTTTTAATGTTCGATGAAATCCTTTTGCGGGAGCGAAGGAACTTGTCTTTTTGTATTGGGTTGATAGACAAAAATTTAAAGAGTCATTCGTCTTGTAAAGAAGCATTTTAACGATAACTTATTAACAATGTGGTAGATTGTGGTAAAAAGTGGTAATATTTTCAATATATTTGAAATATAAAAGAAGGCAGGGAAAATCAAGTGGTAAATCTAATCGGCACATATGAATGTAAGGCAGACGCTAAAGGGCGTTTGATGATGCCTGCTGCTTTTAAGAAGCAGTTAGCTAGTGTGTTAGAGGAAGGGTTTGTTTTGAAGCGCTCAGTTTTTCAGCCTTGCTTGGAGCTATATCCAATGCAGGAGTGGAATCAATTAATGGCGAAAATAAACAAGCTAAATCGCTTTAAAAAGAAGAATAACGACTTTATAAGAAGATTTACGGCTGGAGTCAAGGTGGTAGATATAGATGCTACAGGACGACTTTTGATTCCAAAAGATTTGATCGGTTTTGCTAGTATAAAAAAAGAAATAGTTCTTTCGTCAGCAGTGAATATTATAGAGGTGTGGGATAAGGATCTTTATGAAAAAGCAATTGAAGATGCTACAGATGATTTTGCGGATTTGGCGGAAGAAGTAATGGGTTTTGAAGACGAGATAGATGGAATATCATAATTCGGTATTGTTAAAAGAAACAGTAGATGGTCTGGCTATTAAGCCAGATGGGGTGTATGTGGATGTGACCTTTGGAGGAGGAGGGCATTCAAAAGAAATACTAAGTCGACTGGGGGAGAAGGGGAAATTGTTTGCATTTGATCAGGATAAGGATGCATTGGTCAATGCATTAGAGGATGACCGTTTTGTGTTGATTAATGAGAATTTTAGATACATAAAACGCTTTTTGAGATTTTATGGTGTAAGAAAGGTTGATGGTATTTTAGGAGACTTTGGGGTTTCTTCTCATCAGTTTGATGTTGCAGAAAGAGGGTTTTCGACCCGATTTGAAGCAGAACTGGATATGAGGATGAATCAGGATGGAGCACTGTCTGCTTTTCATGTAGTAAATGATTATGACGAAATGGATTTGAGAAGAGTGTTGCTGCAATATGGAGAATTGAGGAATGCGCCTAAGTTAGCGAGGGCAATAGTAACAGCAAGAATTGAGGCTCCTGTTAAAACAAGCGCAATGCTAAAAGAGGTGTTAAGACCTTTTTTAGTAAAACATAAAGAACACAAGATATTAGCACAGATTTATCAGGCAATCCGTATAGAGGTAAATCAGGAAATAGAAGTGTTGAAAGATTTCTTGCTGCAAACGGAAGAATTGTTAGACAAAGGAGGAAGGATAAGTTTGATATCATATCACTCTTTGGAAGATCGATTAGTAAAGCGATATATCCGTAATGGGATGTTTGAAGGAGAACCGGAAAAAGACTTGTATGGTAATGTAACGGTGCCTTTCAGAAAAGTAGGAGGATTGGTAGTGCCAACAGAAGAAGAGGTTAGAGAAAATAACAGAGCGAGAAGTGCGAAACTTCGAATTGCTGAGCGTATATAATATATAGGTATACGTTTTGACGGTTTAGAAAATAATGAAGCAGACAATTTATGACATATTAAAAGGAAAGTTCTTGATAGCGGATGATGCTATGAAAAACTGGAGAATGTTGTTGTTTTTGTCCTTTTTGGCAATCATAATGATTGCAAGTTCTCATAATGCGGAGAGTAAAGTGCATGAGATTGCAAAATTAAATAATGAAGTAAAAGAGCTTAGGACGCAGTTTGTAGATGGAAGAACAGAATTGATGCGATTAAAAATGGAGTCTTCTGTAATCGAAAGAATGAAGAAAAAGGGGTTAAAACAACCTTCTACACCTCCTAAAAAAATTATAGTAACCAAGTAAGTGTTTTGGCAGTAGCAGATAAGAACATATTGAATCGATTGTATTTTGTAGCAGGATGTATGCTCATCTTTGCTATTGCTGTTGTTGTAAAATTGGTGAATATTCAGTTTGTAGAAGGAGATGAATATAGAAATAAAGCACAACAACGGGTTTTTAAAACTTTTGATATCCCTGCAAATCGTGGAAACTTATACGATTCCAATGGTAATTTGTTGGCTACTTCAGTACCAAAATACGATATCCGATTTGATGCCTTGGCGGTAAAAGAAAAAGATTTCAGGAAATATATAAAACCACTATGTGAGGCATTGGCTAAAGAGATGGGTAGGTCGGTTTCGTATTATGATAAGCTGTTGCGCACAGCGAAATCGAATAAAAACAGATATCTGCTGCTGGCGCGTAATGTTGGGTATTCCAGATATATGCGATTTAAAAAATTTCCGTTGTTGAAATTTGGAGCGAATAGAGGAGGATTGATTATTGAGCAGCGAACAGTGAGAGAGCACCCTATAGGGAAAATTGCAGAAAGAACAGTTGGATATGAACGTAGAGATGATCAAGGGTATTATACCAGAGTAGGTCTGGAAGGAGCATATGGTCCTTTTCTTAGAGGAAAAGAAGGAAAAAGAAAAAAACAAAAAATAGCAAAGAACCAATGGAAGCCAATAGGAGATGCGAATGAGGTAGAGCCAGAAGATGGGTATGATGTGATTTCCACTATTGATGTGAATATTCAGGATGTGACACATCATGCTTTATTGGCGCAATTGGAAAAGTTTGAAGCAGAGCACGGAACAGCTGTTGTGATGGAAACAAAGACAGGAGAGATAAAAGCTATTTCTAATTTAGGAAGAGGCAAATCCGGGAAGTATTATGAGAAGTTGAATTACGCAGTAGGTGAGTCACATGAGCCGGGATCGTCTTTCAAACTGGTAACGATGGTGGCAGCCTTAGAAGATAAAGTGATTGATTCTAGTTATGTGGTAGATACAGAGAATGGAAGAGTAAAGTTTTATGATCGAGTTGTAAAAGATTCTCATTGGGGAGGGTATGGAAAAATATCTGCCGCAAGAGCTTTTGAAGTTTCTTCAAATACAGCTTTTGCAAAAATTGTTTTTGAACATTATAAGAATAATCCTAAAAAGTTTGTGGATCGCCTGATAAATATGGGGCTCAATGATAAATTAGGGCTGTCTATAAAAGGAGAAGGAGCCCCTAAGATACCTTATCCGGGAGAAAAAAATTGGTATGGGACTACCTTGCCATGGATGGCTTTTGGATATGGAGTTTCTTTAACTCCTTTGCAAACCTTGGCGTTTTATAATGCAATAGCGAATAATGGGGAGATGGTAAAACCACGGTTTATCAAGCGAGTGATGTCCTGGGATAAGATTAGAGAGCAATATGATAAAGAAGTGTTGAACCCCGCAATTTGTTCAAAAGAAACCGCAAAAATAGTTCAGGAAATGATGAAGAATGTGGTGGCACGAGGAACAGCAGATAATATCAAGACAGATAATTTTATGATTGCCGGGAAGACTGGAACTTGTTGGGGGAATTATGGAAAGCATAAAGAGAGAGAATACATTTCTTCGTTTGCAGGATATTTCCCGGCAGAAGACCCTAAGTATTCTTGTATAGTCGTGATTCATAAACCTAACAAAGAAAAAGGGTATTATGGGAATATTGTTGCTGGACCGGTTTTTAAAAGAATAGCAGAAAAAATTTATAATGATATCCCTGTAGAAGATAAGATTTCTGCTGAGGTTGTGAGTAACAAAAAAGTAGAAAGAAGCTATAACGGATATTATGGAAAGGTTCAGAAATATAAGACGATCATGCCTAATGTAAAAGGGATGCCGGCAATGGATGTAATCTCACTATTGGAGAATATGGGGCTTCGGGTAGAGATAAAAGGAAAGGGGTTTGTGAAAAAACAATCAATAGAACCGGGAAAAAAAGTAAAGCAAAACCAAAGAATCAGTTTAGAGTTGTCGTAATGGAATTAAAGGAGTTATTATATAAGGTATCAATAGAAAAGGTAGTTGGTGATACGGCAACCCAGATTAGTGCTGTTCATTTTGATTCCAGGGAAATAGATAAGGGGAATGCCTTTGTGGCAGTTAGAGGGACGGTATCGGATGGACATGATTTTATAGCGAAAGCGATAGAAAAAGGAGCAATTGCGATTGTTTGCGAGGATATACCACAAAACATAAAAGAAGGAGTAACATATGTAGAGGTAGAAAATGCAGCAGAAGCATTGGCAATTATGGCTTCTAATTTTTATGGAGTGCCATCGGAGAACCTAAAGTTGATTGGGGTTACAGGGACAAATGGCAAAACCACAATTGCTACGTTATTATTTCAGCTGTTTAAAAAAGCTGGATATAAGGTAGGGTTGTTATCTACAGTGAAAATCATGGTAGATACTCAGGAGTATAAAGCAACTCATACAACGCCTGATCCTTTGATGATCAATAGGTATTTAAAAGAGATGAATGAGGTAGGGGTAGAGTTTTGTTTTATGGAAGTAAGCTCTCATGGGATCCATCAAAAAAGAATAGAAGGATTAGTGTTTGAAGGAGGGGTTTTTACCAATCTGTCACATGATCATTTAGATTATCACGAAACTTTTAAAGAATATAGAGATGTTAAAAAAAGTTTTTTTGACAGTTTGCCTTCGGGAGCATTTGCATTGACAAATAAAGATGATAAAAATGGAGCATTTATGCTTCAGAATACAAAAGCCAAACAATATACGTATGCGTTGAAATCATACGCTGACTATAGGGGTCAGATCTTAGAGAATAGCATCGGCGGGTTGTTGCTAAAATTTAATGATAATGAACTTTGGGCAAAGTTGATAGGTGATTTTAATGCATATAATTTGTTGGCGATATATGGAACAGCAGAATTGTTGGGGCTGGAGACCTTAGAAATTTTGCGATTGTTGAGTGAGTTAGAAAGTGTGAGTGGTAGATTTCAGTATATGATATCTAATGATAAAATTACTGCGATTGTAGACTATGCACATACACCAGATGCATTGAAAAATGTATTGGATACTATTAATGAAATACGAACAAATAACGAGACCTTGATTACAGTTGTGGGGTGTGGAGGTGATAGAGATAAAACTAAAAGACCAGTGATGGGGAATATTGCTTCCTCATTGAGTAATAAAGTGATTTTTACCAGTGATAATCCCAGGACAGAAAAGCCAGAAGATATTATTGCAGATATAGAGAAAGGGGTCGAGCCTCAACACTATAGAAAAACATTGTCAATTACAGATCGGGCGCAAGCTATAAAAACCGCTTGTCAATTGGCGATGGCGAATGATATTATTCTGATTGCGGGAAAAGGACACGAAACATATCAGGAGATAGATGGGGTCCGTAATGACTTTAATGATTTTGAGATCGTAAAAGATGAATTAAAGCGAATGGGGAAATAAATGATTTGTATTGACGTGTTAAAAAACAGTATTTAGAAGAAGAGAGCTATGTTATATTATTTGTTTGAATATTTAGAGAGTGAATATCAGTTTCCTGGAGCGAGTCTTTTTCAGTTTATCACTTTTAGAGGAGCATTGGCAATAATTCTCTCCTTGATGATCTCAACGATTTATGGGAAACGAATTATAAGATTTCTTCAGAAAAAGCAAATGGGGGAAAGTATTCGTGATTTGGGATTGGAAGGACAGGTGGAGAAGGCAGGAACACCGACTATGGGAGGGGTGATTATAATTCTGGCTACCCTTGTGCCTGTACTGCTTTTTGCTAAGATAGATAATGTTTACATTATTTTGTTAATAGTGACTACGTTGTGGATGGGGGCTATAGGTTTTATAGATGATTACCTGAAAATACTCAAAAAAAATAAAGACGGATTAAAAGGTTGGTTCAAGGTAATTGGTCAAGTTGGTCTTGGAGTGATTGTAGGATGTACTATGTATTTTCATGAAGATATAACCATAAAAGAGGAGATTGTGTCTTCTGTAGAGACAGTAGAATCGGTATCAGGAACAACGGCAGAAAGTGATTTTAATCCAGCGATCAAATCGACAAAAACAACCATTCCTTTTTTTAAAAATAATGAATTTGATTACGCTAGTTTGATCACCTGGATAAGTCCTTCGCTAGCTAAATATGCGTGGCTTATTTTTATTCCTTTTGTGATTTTCATTATCACGGCGGTTTCTAATGGAGCAAATCTGACAGATGGAATTGATGGATTGGCGGCAGGGTCTTCAGCGATTATCGTGTTGACACTTGCGTTGTTTGCATGGGTGTCTGGAAATATAATTTTTTCAGATTATCTCAATGTGATGTATATCCCTAACTCAGGAGAGATGACCATTTTTGTTACAGCTTTTGCTGGAGCACTTGTTGGGTTTTTGTGGTATAATACGTATCCGGCGCAAGTGTTTATGGGAGATACAGGAAGCTTGACGATAGGCGGGATTATCGCCGTGTTGGCAATTGCGACAAGAAAAGAATTTTTAATACCGATTTTATGTGGAATCTTTTTTATAGAAACCCTTTCTGTAATGATTCAGGTAAGTTGGTTTAAGTATACAAAAAAGAAATATGGTGAAGGGAGAAGGGTTTTTCTAATGTCTCCTTTGCATCATCATTATCAGAAAAAAGGAATTCACGAGAGTAAGATTGTAGCCAGATTCTGGATTGTTGGGATTATTTTGGCGATCATTACCGTGATCACATTAAAAGTCAGGTGAAAAATAAGAATTTCTATGCCTGAAAAAATATGAGAGAAGAAAAAAGACATATAGAAAAACGACTGGTAGTACTGGGAGCAGGAGAGAGTGGTGTCGGAACTGTCATCTTGGGAAAGAAGGAAGGGTATACAGTTTTTGTGTCTGATAAAGGGAAAATAAAAGAGACCTATAAAAAGACATTGGATGAGTTAGGAGTGGCTTGGGAAGAGGAACAGCATACAGAAGCTAAAATTCTGACTGCAACAGTGGTGATGAAAAGTCCGGGGATACCTGATACGGTGCCGCTGGTTGTTCGGTTAAAAGAAAGAGGAGTGCCTGTTGTTTCAGAAATTGAGTTTGCGGATAATTATACAGCTGCAACCATTGTTGGAATTACTGGAAGTAATGGTAAGACCACTACTACAATGATGACACATCACATATTGAAAACCGGAGGGCTTGATGTAGGAGTGGCAGGGAATATAGGATATAGTTTTGCGAAGCAAGTGGCAACTACAGAAGTGGCGAATTATGTGCTGGAGCTAAGTAGTTTTCAGTTAGATGGTATAGAGAAGTTTGCACCACACATTGCTGTTTTGACAAATATTACTCCAGATCATTTAGATCGATATGAGTATAAGTTGGAGAAGTATGTGGCTTCAAAATTTAGAATAATAAAAAATCAAACAGAACAAGATTATTTCATCTATGATGCAGATGATCTAGAGATAAAAAAATATCTGAATACGCATGAGATAAAACCTCAGTTATTGCCTTTTTCATTGACGAAAAAGTTTGATCAGGGGGCGTATTTGGAGGAGAAAAATATAGTAGTAAAAATAGATAACAACGAATTTATTATGTCAACATCAGATTTAGCGTTAAAAGGAAATCATAATGTAAAAAATGCAATGGCAGCAGCTACTGTGTCGCAATTGTTAAAAATAAGAAAGAGTACGATACGAGAGTGTTTGGAAAATTTTCATGGGGTGGAACACCGATTGGAAAATGTGTTGAAGATTAATAACGTGCAGTATATTAATGATTCGAAAGCTACAAATGTCAATGCGGCATATTATGCATTAGATGCAATGAAATCATCTACGGTTTGGATTGTAGGAGGTGTTGATAAAGGAAATGATTACAGTCTTTTGTATCCGTTGATCAACGAGAAAGTTAAAGCGATTATTTGTCTTGGGATAGATAATGAAAAAATCATCAATGCTTTTGGGAATTGCGTGGATAATATAGTAGAAGCTAAATCAATGAAAGAAGCAGTAAAGGCTGCTTACTCAATTGCAGAGCGAAATGATAATGTTTTGTTATCCCCGGCGTGTGCAAGTTTTGATTTGTTCAAAAACTACGAAGACAGAGGAAGGCAATTTAAAGAAGCGGTAAGGGAGCTTTAAGAATACTAAAGAAAGAGGAATATGACAAAAATAATGGCAAATATAAAAGGTGATAGAGCAATATGGGCAGTAGCGGCGCTATTGGCACTATTCTCTTTCTTGCCGGTATATAGTGCTAGTAGTAATTTGGCATATTTATATGGGAACGGAGATACGTTTACCTACCTAGTGAAGCATTTCGCACATTTGATGCTGGGATTTGGGATTATTTATGCAGTCCATAAAGTGCCGTATCATTATTTTAAAGGGTTATCTATTATTATGATACCTGTAGTTATTGTGTTGTTATTGTTGACGATGGCGCAAAATACAACTATAGGAGGTGCGAATGCGAGTAGATGGATTAAAATTCCGTTTGTGGGGGTCACTTTTCAGACATCCACATTGGCGGCTGTAGTGCTGTTAGCCTATGTAGCCAGATATTTGTCAAAAATAAAAGGGAAAAAGATCACGTTTAAAGAGACTTTATTGCCACTTTGGTTACCGGTATTTGTTGTTTTGATGTTGATTCTTCCAGCAAATTTTTCTACAACGGCTATTATCTTTTCAATGGTCGTTATGTTGGTGTTTTTAGGGGGGTACCCTATCCGATATTTGATGATAATCATAGGAACAGGAGTTGTAGCACTCGCCTTTTTTGTGTTGACCGCAAAAGCATTTCCGGGGATGTTTCCGAATAGGGTAGATACCTGGATAAGCAGGGTGGAGAATTTTGCAGATAATAAAGATACGCAAGAAGATTATCAGATAGAAAGAGCGAAAATAGCCATCGCCAGAGGAGGAGTTATAGGAAAAGGACCAGGGAAGAGTGTGCAAAGAAATTTTTTGCCACAATCATCTTCGGATTTTATTTATGCAATCATCATTGAAGAGTGGGGGCTGTTAGGAGGAGTGTTTTTGATGTCATTGTATATCTTGTTATTGATGAGATTGGTAATTGTGGCTCATAAGTGCGAAGAAGTATTTGGTACATTGCTAGTGATAGGAGTGGGGCTTCCGATAGTTTTTCAGGCAATTATTAATATGGCGGTAGCTGTAGAGTTATTTCCGGTTACCGGACAGACATTGCCTTTGGTTAGTAGTGGAGGAACATCTATATGGATGACTTGCCTGGCTATAGGGATTGTGTTGAGTGTGAGTAGAAAAAGAGAAGCCGTAATTGAAAAAGAAATAAAAAATAAAGAAGAAGACCCGGTAGAGGTTCTGAGAGAAGCAGTATGAATGAACAACCACGAATCATATTATCCGGTGGGGGGACAGGAGGACATATTTTTCCTGCTATCGCTATCGCGAATGAATTTAAAAAAAGATATCCAGAAGCAAAGATCTTATTTGTAGGTGCTAAAGATAGAATGGAGATGACCAAGGTTCCGGAAGCAGGGTATGAAATTGAAGGTTTATGGATTAGTGGAATTCAGCGAAAACTAACGATTAGTAATTTGTTATTTCCCTTTAAGCTGCTAAGTAGTTTGTGGAGATCAAAAAAAATACTCAAAAGTTTTAATCCAGATGTGGTGATTGGTACTGGGGGGTTTGCTAGTGGTCCTATTGTGAAGATGGCGAGTAGTGCGGGGATTAAAACCGTAGTCCAGGAACAAAATTCGATTCCTGGGATTACTAATAAGTGGTTGTCAAAAACAGTAGATAAAATATGTGTTGCTTATGATGGGCTAGGGGCATACTTTCCTGAAGAAAAAATAATAAAAACAGGAAATCCTGTACGTCAGGATTTGTTGAAGATTGATACAAAAAAGGAAACCGCCATTACTAAGTATGGATTGGATGATGAAAAGAAAACAGTGTTGATCCTTGGGGGGAGTTTAGGAGCTAGAAGAATTAATGAGCTGATTGCTGCTAATCTCGACTTTTTTGAAGAGAAAGGAGTGCAGCTGCTATGGCAATGTGGAAAACTGTATTATGAGGAGTATAAGGTACACTCCAAAAGAAAAGGGATTCAGGTACATGAATTTTTAGATACAATGGATCTGGCATATGCCGCAGCAGATGCTATTATATCCAGATCAGGAGCAGGTTCGGTGTCTGAGCTTTGTATTGTAGGGAAACCAGTTTTGTTTATTCCTTCTCCTAATGTAGCAGAGGATCATCAGACCAAAAATGCACAAGCTATAGCTGATAAAGAAGGAGCAAAGGTTTTAAAAGAAAGTGAACTGGAAGAATTTTTTCAAAAGCGAATTATGCAATTGTTAGAATTGGAAGCAATGAAAATTAAATTAACACATGCAATTAAAAAATTAGCATTGCCTAATGCTACATCAGATATCGTAGACGAAGTGGAAAAATTAATGCAATCTGACAAATAGAAAAGAGATAGATGGATCAGCATATTGAAGATATAAAGAATGTGTATTTTGTTGGGATAGGAGGTATTGGAATGAGTGCTTTGGCTCGTTATTTTAATTTCTCAGGAAAAAATGTAGCAGGGTATGATAAAACACCAAGTCAGATTACAGAAGATCTAAAAGCATTGGGAATTGAAATTCATTTTGATGATGATGTAGCGCATATTGCAGAAGGTTTTTTGGATAAGGAAGAGACATTGGTAGTGTATACTCCTGCAATTCCATCAGATCATTCAGAGCTTACTTATTTTGAGAGTCAAGGTTTTCTGATAAAAAAGAGAGCAGAAGTGCTAGGGATTATTACCAAAGGGAAATATACCTTGGCGGTTGCGGGAACACATGGGAAGACAACCACTACAGCTATTTTAGGACATTTGTTAAAAGAAAGTGGAGCGAAGGTGACTGCCTTTTTAGGAGGGATTAGTGAAAACTATAACTCTAATTTGATTCTCGAAGGAGATGAGGTTGTTGTGGTGGAAGCAGATGAATTTGATAGATCATTTCTGCAATTGTATCCGGATATAGCAGCAGTTACTTCAATGGATGCTGATCATCTGGATATTTATGGGCAGTCAGATGCTCTGGATGCCTCATTTGTGGAGTTTTCATCACGGGCAAAAGACCATTTGTTGGTCAAAAATGGACTAGTATTAGGCGGCATGACTCTTGGTATTGAAGATGATGCAGATTATTGTATAAAAAACATAAAAATAGAAAATGGGTCATATGTTTTTGACTTAAAGACACCAGAAGAAATAATTGCAGATTTAAGATTTGATTTGCCTGGTGAACATAACCTGTTGAATGCTATTACAGCCTTTGCCATGGCAATGCTTTATGGCTCCCCAACCAAATTGCTGGCAAAGGCTTTATCTTCTTTCAAGGGAGTGAAAAGAAGGTTTAGTTATCAGGTAAAGACAAAAGAAAAAATATATATAGATGACTATGCGCATCACCCGACAGAAATAACAGCTTTACATCAAGCAGTGAGACAAATGCATCCTGATAAAAAAGTGTTGGCAGTGTTTCAACCACACCTGTTTAGCAGGACGCAAGATTTTGGAGTAGAATTTGCGGCGAGTCTCAGTAAGTTTGATACAGTGTTTATGTTAGATATATATCCTGCCAGAGAATTGCCGATTGCAGGAATAACAAGTCAGTGGCTTCTGGAAATGATTGATATGGAAGATAAAAAAATGGTCGTAAAGGAAAATTTAGTCGCTGATATTTTATCAAGTGATGCAGAAGTTATTCTTACTGTAGGAGCTGGCGATATAGGAGAAGAAGTGGTGAAGATTAGAGAAGCGTTATTAGCATGAAAAAGCTATTGGGTTACATAAAATTTGGGGTTCTTTTTTTGTTAATAGTGTTGTTGTATGCTTTTACAACAGCTAGAAATCACGAAAGAAAAATTGAAGAAATTAAGGTAGAATTTATCGAAGAACAGAGTCCGTATGTAAATGAAACCATGGTTAATAAATTGTTAATACAAAATCAGAATCGGGCTACGAGCGTAGGGAAAGAAATTTTAGCTTTGAATAAGGTAGAAAAACAATTGGATCAACACGAAATGATTCAAAATTCAGACGTGTATCTGTCTGTAGATGGGAAACTTAAAGTAAGTATAAGGCAACGCACCCCTATTGCTAGGGTAGATGCGGTTACGCCTTTTTATGTTGACACGAAAGGTGAAATAATGCCCTTGTCGAATAATTATTCGGCACATGTGCCATTAGTGTATAATGTTTCTGAAAGAGAAGTTTCAGAAATATTTCCGCTTTTAAAAGAAATCAGAGAAGATGAATTTCTGAAAAAGCATGTGGTAAGTGTGTATAGAAACAGACAGGGAAATTATGAACTTGGATTTCGTGTGTATGCGTTTAAAGTGAATTTTGGTAAGGCTGAGAATTTAAAAAGTAAGGTCAGTAATTTTAAAGCTTTTTATAAGAAAGCGATTAAAGATAAAAACCTTAAAGAATATAGGACAATTAGCTTGCAGTTTAGGAATCAGGTAGTGTGTACAAAAAAATAATACCAATATGGATAGAGAATCAAACGAAATAGCGGTAGGATTAGATATAGGAACAACAAAAATTGTTGCTATGGTCGGGCGGTATAATGAATATGGCAAAATGGAGGTTTTGGGAGTTGGAAAATCAAAAAGCCTGGGAGTACATAGAGGAGTGGTAAATAATATTACACAAACAATCCAGTCTATTCAGCAAGCGGTGCAGGAAGCAGAAGGAATTTCGGGGCATAAAATAGAAAAAGTAACTGTAGGGATTGCAGGACAACATATTAGAAGCTTGCAACACAGTGATTATATTACCAGAACAACAGCTGATGAAGTGATTGATGAAAGGGATATCGATATGCTGTGTAATCAGGTACATAAACTGGTGATGTTACCAGGTGAAGAAATATTACATGTATTACCACAGGAGTACAAAGTAGATGGTCAGGCAGAGATAAAGGAACCCGTAGGGATGTTTGGAGGAAGGTTAGAAGCGAACTTTCATGTGGTTGTCGGACAGGTAACCTCCATTCGCAATATAGGAAGATGTGTTAAGAATTCCGGGTTAGAGTTATCAGATGTAACCTTAGAACCATTAGCATCTGCGGATGCAGTACTCAGTCAGGAAGAAAAAGAAGCAGGAGTAGCTTTGATTGATATAGGAGGAGGAACTACTGATTTAGCCATTTTTAAAGATGGAATCATTCGTCATACCGCTGTAATTCCTTTTGGAGGAAATGTAATAACAGAGGATATAAAAGAAGGGTGTTCTATCATAGAAAAACAAGCAGAATTACTAAAGATTAAGTTTGGATCTGCCTGGCCGGGAGAGAATAAAGACAATGAGATTGTTTCTATACCGGGATTACGAGGTAGAGAACCTAAGGAGATTACATTAAAAAACCTTTCCAAAATCATACATGCCAGAGTGGTAGAGATTGTGGAACAGGTGTTTTTAGAAATTAAAAATTACGGATATGAATCTCCTAAGAAAAAATTAATTGCCGGAATAGTACTAACAGGGGGAGGATCTCAGTTAAGACATCTAAAGCAATTAGTAGAGTATATAACCGGAATGGATACGAGAATTGGGTATCCTAATGAGCATCTGGCAGGGAATAGCGATTCAGAAACTACTAGTCCTATGTATGCAACAGCTGTTGGGCTTGTGATGGATGGATTGGCACATATAGAAAGAAATAAAAAGACTCAAAAAGTAGAAGTAGAGGTACAGCAGAAAACTGAAGAAATGACACCAGATAATACTGAAGAGTATGCTGTAGAAAAAGAAGAGAATTATAAGGAAGAGGAAGTGAAGCCTCGGAAGAATATATTAGAGAAATGGACGGAAAAATTCAAAGATTTTTTGGATAATGCCGAATAATTATAACGATATTTAAGAAAAAGAGAGAACTAGAAAATTAGCAAATTTATTATGAGTAGTAATGAGGAGTTCGGGAATATTTCATTTGATTTACCTAAAAATCAGTCGAATGTGATAAAAGTGATTGGAGTAGGAGGAGGTGGTAGTAATGCCATCAATCATATGTTTCAGCAAGGCATCAAAGGGGTTGATTTTGTAATATGTAATACAGATGCGCAAGCATTAGAAAATAGCCCTATCCCTAATAAGATACAATTGGGAGTATCTTTGACAGAAGGGTTAGGAGCGGGAGCAAATCCCGAAGTAGGAGAGCAGGCAGCAGTAGAGAGTTTTGAAGAGATTAAGAGAATGTTGGATACCAATACAAAAATGGTATTTATCACAGCAGGAATGGGAGGAGGAACAGGAACAGGAGCTGCTCCGGTTATTGCTAAAATGGCAAAAGAATTAGATATTCTAACGGTAGGGATTGTAACCATACCTTTTCAGTTCGAAGGTCGTATGCGTAACCAGCAAGCTCAGTTAGGAGTAGAAAAATTAAGAGCACATGTAGATTCCTTAATTGTTATAAATAACAACAAACTAAGAGAGGTGTATGGAAACCTCGGATTTAAAGGAGGATTCTCTAAAGCTGATGAAGTATTATCAACTGCTTCTAGAGGAATTGCAGAAGTAATAACACATCATTATACGCAAAATATTGACTTGCGTGATGCAAAAACAGTGCTTAGCAATAGCGGTACAGCAATAATGGGGTCTGCTAATGCCTCTGGTGCTAACCGAGCTAATGATGCTATTGTAAAAGCATTAGATTCTCCATTACTGAATGACAATAAAATTACAGGAGCAAAAAACGTATTGCTGTTAATCGTATCCGGGAAAGAAGAAATTACTATTGATGAGATAGGAGAAATCAATGATCATATCCAGCAAGAAGCAGGACATGGAGCAAATATCATTATGGGAGTTGGAGAAGATGAGTCCTTAGAAGATGCTATTTCTGTAACAATTATAGCCACTGGATTTGATATAGAACAGCAGGATGAAATTGTCAATACAGAAACAAAGAAGATCATTCATACATTGGAGGACGAACAAAAGGCAACACCTCAGGATCTTACACCAAAATCGACTAGTACGACAACTGCAATTCCAGTAACTACTCCTGTAGAAGAAAAACCAGTGCAAGACCCACCGGTTATAAAACACCAGTTGATTGATGAAGAAGAGGAGGAAAAATCCTTGTTGATACCAACAACAGATTTTATAAAAAATATTAATGTAGAGAGTGAAGAAGTAAGTGCTTTTTCAGAAGCAGAAGAAGATTTTGTGATTATTAATGCACAGGATATTCTGAATCAGATCGAAGTAAATGATGCAGATGAAGTAGGAGCAGGAACGAATGAAGGAGCAGATCAGTTTACATTAGCTTTTGATATGCCAAGTTCTACGAACGCCGCTCCACCACAAGAAGAGGTAAACGCGAAACAGATAATTTCGGAAGAATCTTTTGTGGCAGAAAAAGAAGTGGAGGAAGAAAAACCAATTGTTTTTGATCTTACGGATGATATTATGGATATGGAAGTAAATGAGCCTATTGAAGTAATTCCGGTAAGTGAAAATAAAGATGGAGAAGTATTGAAGTATAGTCTGGAGGATTATATGGAAGAAGAGAAACGACTTACTGATGCTAAGCCCGTAAAAGAAGAAGAAACTGTAGAAGAGGAGCTTATTTTCGAAAAGAAAACAGTACCCCCTGCAGAACCGGAAGAGCAAGGAGAAGTAGATCCGGTAAATCAGCCTATCTCCGAAACATTAAAAGCAAGAGCAGCAGAACGAAGAGCAAAGATGAAGGAGTTTAACTATAAGTTCAGAAATAATGTAGCAAACATTGATGATATAGAGAAAGAACCAGCATATAAAAGAGCAGGGATTGATGTAAATTCTAAACCGGATGCTTCTGAATTATCCAGAACCTCTTTAGGAACGGATAGCAATGACGATATTCAGTTAAGAAGAAATAATTCTTTTCTTCACGACAATGTAGATTAAATAAAATAATAGATTGTAGATAAAAACCGATAATCCGTATAGAGATTATCGGTTTATTTTTTATCTTCGCAATCCTAAATAATACAGTAATTTTAAATCTTAGAATTAATGAGTTTACAGCAGGAAGTGATGACCGCAATGAAGGAAGCTATGAAAGCAAAAGATAGTAATGCGTTAACATCGTTGCGTGCTATAAAATCTGCTATTTTGCTAGCGCAGACAGAAAGTGGAGCAAAAGAGGAGCTATCAGAAGATCAGGAATTAAAATTATTGCAGAAATTAGTAAAGCAACGAAAAGATAGTGCAGCTATTTTTACAGAGCAGGGAAGAGAAGATCTTGCTGAACCAGAATTAGCGCAGGCAAAAGTTATAGAGCAATTCTTGCCAGAACAATTGAGTGAAGAAGAAATCGAAAAAGTCGTAGTAGAAGTAATTGCTGCTACGGGAGCAGCAGGAATGAAAGATATGGGGAAAGTAATGGGAGCCGCAAGTGCTAAGCTTGCCGGAAAAGCGGATGGAAAAACAATCTCTACTATCGTTAAACAAAAATTAGTATAAGAGATCCGAATTAGGAATTATCTTTTTATAAAATGGCCCAGTAGTTCAACTGGATAGAATATCAGATTTCGGCTCTGAGGGTTGGGGGTTCGAATCCTCCCTGGGTCACTGGACAGGACAACGTTGATAAATCCAATGTTTGTCCTGTTTTTTTGTTTTCTAAATCACTGGTTTTTAGTCCAATGCTTTCAAAAAAAGGATCGGGCTCAAGAGTTCGACACTTGTTTTTTTCAAAAATCAGCTTTTTGTCAAAAATCGAACTCAAAATTTCCTGTTTTCCTTCCCAGTTCGCTTTATAGTAGAGCTTATCAAGCTTTTCAAGGAATTCTAATGCTCCTTGAATTTGTTTCATATATCCCTTTTTTAGATTTTTTAGTTCCGAATATTCAAATTCTAAATCTGCTATTCTTTTAATATATCTGGCTTTGCTTCTGTCAAAAGTATTCGGGTCTAATCTTCCTTCAAATAAGCTATCTTCTGCTTTTTCTATGGTCTCCTTTAAAGCGGTAATTTCTTCTCTTATTTTGTTCATTTTTCCGGTTCTTACTCTTTGGTTTGCCCCCAGTTTTTCTTTAGCGGCATCGCAATACAGCTCGCTAATACTTTCATCAATTGTCACCTGCTTTAAAAGACGGTCAAACATGTCATGGGCATCTTTTGCTCTCAGGCGTTCTTTGCACCCGTTTCTACAATGGTAATAATGATAATATACCCCCATTTTACCCTTAGACTTGCTACCTGTTAACGGTCTACCACACCTTGAGCATATTATATGACCTCTTAAGGGTAGATTTTCATCTTTTGCAGACCATTTTTTTGTCTTTCGTTTTCTTTTATTAAGAATGTCCTGAACTTTGTTGAAAAGCACCTCAGAAACTATTCCCTGATGCAGTCCTTCTGCATAAAACTCATCTTCATCTTTATAGGCAGGAACTTTTACCTTTCCGATATACACCTTGTTTCTAATAAGAACATGAAATCTTGACCGGGAAATTTTCAGTCCTTTTTTGTACATTGTTTTTCTAACTTGATCAGCAGGTCTTCCGGTGGTCATCATCTCAAAGGCTTCTCTGACAAGATGTGCCTTTTCCGACGGAATCAAGGAAGCCTTTCCTTGCTCGGTTCTTTGATTTTTATATCCTATAGGAGCCGTAGAAGTCCAGCACCCTCCTTTGTTTGCTTTTCTTGACCCTTCTGTAGTACGAATCGATATCTTGTCATTCTCGACCTCAGGAACCGCTAAATAAACAGCAAGCATAATCTTATTGTCCGGTTGGTCAAGATCCAGTGGTTGCTCAATAGCATTTACCTTGATTCCTATTCTTCGCAACAGATCAATTACCTGATAGGCTTCTCCTGTGTTTCTGGAGAAACGATCCCACTTGGTAAAAAGAATTTGATCAACTTGTTTTCGATTGGCTCTACAATATTTAAGAAGCATATTCCAATCAGGTCGATCGAATGTTTTAGCAGAATAATCCTCCTGGAAGTGTTTCAATATATTATACTCTTTGGCTTGACAATACCTGTATAGGATCTCCTTTTGATACGGAAGACTAAACCCGTGGTCTGCCTGATCATCGGTTGATACCCTGGTGTATAAAACAATGTTTTTCATGTGTCTTCATTTGTTTGTTTTAGGTGATGTAACTGCACATCAATAAGTGTGTAGATTTTCCTTCTTATTTCTAAGATTTGCTTATCTGTGTATTTTTTTCCGTTTTTTTCTAATTTTTTTCTACAATGCTGAATTGATAACATTTAGTATTTACAAGTCGCGGTATTCTGATTTTTTAACAGTCATGCACGCGGGTCTGTATCTCCGGGTGTTGTCCACCTCTGATTACTGGCTACTCTTGCTTTTATAGGCTACTGACTTTAATAAATGGGCTTTTTCGATTGTTTTTTTTTTTTTTTTTTTTTAGAAAGAAGCTTCTGTTTTTTTTAAGCAGTGCTATTAAAAGCCAGAGGTTTGGGATATGTCATGGGGTGTTTTCTGATATTATACCTACCTCTTAAGACATATTCTTTTTAGAACTTTTTTTTTAAAAGAGGGCTTACAGCTTTTTTCTGACTGTTCTGTCGATCCATACCACCTTTCCGCTGTGCTGCTTGATTTCCAAATCCTGATAATCCCCACTTTTTAAAATCTTAGCTAAAGACTTTTCTTTGTTGATTCGCTGAGTACCTTCCAATCTGGTCATTTCTCCATTGCTGGAAGTGATTTTAATGTATTTATAAGCTTTACTTCGAATAATATTCAATACCTGTATTTCTTTAGAACTTAATCCTTTAAAATCTTTGAAATCAGGATAGGTATATATATCATGCAGTGTATCTCGGATTTGTTTGTTTAAATAAATACAGATGTGATTCTCAATGATACCTTGTTTAAGATTTTTAAAGTATTGCTTATCATCTAAGATAAGCAACTCCTGAGTATCGTTTAAGATCATATAGACGGCTGTATTGGTCTCAAAAATATGAGTCATAAAATATTGCAATGCCGGATACATTTTGTTATTTCCTGCTTTAACCGGAGTAAAAAGTCCTTTTTGAGCATTTTTTATCTTTTCTCCAGCTACCTGTAAGTTTTTTAAATCAATAATAATACTGATCCAAACTAAATCAACAGGACTAAAGTAATTAACATTACCTGAGCCTGAAAATTCTCTATTGTCTTCCAAAAGCCCAATCTTACGCCAGTTGTGAAGCCTTCGGGAGCTAATTGTTTTTTGAGGTCGCAATTCGAACTGCCTTTCATTTAATAGAATATCGTAGATGTCATAATCTATTTTGTTTTCTACTGTCATTTATTAGGTATTTTACTTATAATGAGCAGCTAATATAGTAAAAACAAGTTACAGTAAGGTAATTCTTGTTAAATTTTTATTTCAATAGTACTCCAACGAAACAAGTGTTTACTTTATTACAAACCTTAGGGCAGCAGATTATTGTCTAGTTGTTTTTCCAGGGATTTGATGTATTTTTTTAAGGTTTCATTTTCACTGTCTTTAGCTTTTAAAGCTACCTGGTTGGATTGTAAGAGTTCTTTGTAAAGGGTGATTTTGTCATTAGATATGAATTCAGAAACTTGTCCGGTAGGTTTTAAAACCACAGAAGATAAAGCCAGTATGCTTTGTTTAAAAGCTTGTAAAGCTAAATTAATGGTTTGTACAGCGTTATTTTGTATTTTAATAAAGGTGACACTGCTTAATTCAACAGCTAAATCCTGTTGAAGTTCCAATAATGCTTTTTTTACCGTGGTGTGCTGAAAGTTTTGGTTTGCTTTGTTTTGTTCTAAAAACTCTTGTGTTTTTTCAGCTATTAATACCTCGATCTCTTTTTTGTGAATCCGGGAGGTATGAATGTCTCCTTGTTCTATAGTGAAATCCAACTCAATAGATTCGTCATAGAAATATTCCATCGGGATATTAAAATATCTTGCAAAATTTACCATTGCTAAATGCGGTAAGTGCTTAACTCCTTCTCTTACCTGAGTAACTACATGTGCATTACTCCCGTATATTTCTTTTCCTATACCTGCGTCACTAAGGCGTTTAAGGTCGTTTAAAGAATATATTCTTCGGATTTTCTCAATCGCTTTTAAAAATTGTTTGTCTATACAATATAAAATGGGGTTATCTTTCATTGCTTATTTATCAGAAAAAACAATCAATACAACATATTGATTATTAGTTATTTATGTTTTTAAATATTGTTTTTGAATAAAAAAAGTTATTTTTAAATATGATTTATAAAAAATATTTATATAACTTTGACATGTAGTTATTTACATCAGTTATAGCAGGCTACCTGTAAAAAAATGAAGCCGTCCTTTTTTAATTATAGTTCAAAATTAATAAAAAAAATTATAAAAAAATAATAATTGAATTAAAAAAGACCTATAACTGACCCGGTTTAGACTACATCCTGATACCATTTTTGGTAAACTCCCCCCTCAAAATAAAGCAACCTGAATAAGGAAACAAAAAATGTTAAATTTAAATGAATGATGCTATGTATACTGAGCAGCATATTGCAAAGACCATTGCAACCTTACACGATCTTGTGCACGATCCTATCAAAGTCCTGGAATCTCACACTAATTTATCAAGAACCACTATACAACGATTTTTACGCAGAGATCCCATTAAACCAGCTAATACAGCACACTTATTTGAAATCTGCCTGGATGTTATTGAGAAGCATCAGCAGCGTCAGCAGCAACTCACATTAAAATACAAACGAATCATCCAAAAAGACTAATATAAGGTTACGGGTCATTTATCAATCATCAAATAAATACATGAAAATCAGAACGATCAGAAATCAAAAAGCCAAAGAAGTTCTTAACATAATCAAAGGACGTATCCGAAGGCGGGAGAGCTATGGAACTCCCAAAGAGCCGCTAGTTGTCTTTAAAGTTGTTATTGCTTCTTCCGGCTAGATATCCAAGGTTGTATTAAAAAAATAATCCGGAAACATTCTGCTATGCTATTGGAATGTATGGCGAGCTATACCATCAATTAAAAAACGAAATCAATTTATGTTACTTAATTATTCCATTTGCCTGGAGCGCTTAGACAATTATGTAGATTCGTATAATACTTCTTGCCCCTCAGACAGACATCCTTTACGAGGTTCTATGCTACATACGGCAAAAGAGATTGTACGGGTCTATGGCAGGGCTTTATTAAAGACTAATAAACAGGCTGATATCTCAGCAGAGAATTTACCCTCTTTACGGGCTAATAACATTCAGCTTTCTAAAATCACCAAACTAAGCTCAAGAACGATTCAACGTCATATCGATAGGTTACAACAAGCTAAGATCATTACCCGTAAAGTATGGCATGGTTCCCGTTCTAATTATGAGTTGTGGATAAACCCTAAAATCTTGTGGATAAATGGGTTGATAACTCCAAAATCTTCTAAAATGGAAGAAAATCCAATAAAAACACAAACCACTAACAATCAATACATTAAAAAAGATAATTTGACAAAATGTCCTCATAGAGATACTAGAAACTCTACTGGAAAAAAGAATAATATACTAATAGCTGTTGATAAGTTCAAAAACAATAGCATTACCGCCTTGGCCAAAGCCTTGAGCAGCGATAGGCAACCTAAAAGGTGTTCGCTAGGGCGAACGGGCTTTTTAGATGTTACAAGCTACACACAGTTGAAAGACCCTGTAACACAGTTGAAAGAGGCTGGCGGGATAAGGGGCAAAGCATCGTCCGATGGTTTAACTTTTAGCAAACCAGAAGGGATAAAAAATATCTTAAGCGATTGGCAAACCGTCCCATCCCGCCACACTTTCCTGCTGGAGTATGCCGAAAAACTATGGAAACTGGCCCGGGAAAAACTCTATAATGACACCTATTTGACCCAGAGCCAATATAACAGTGCTATATCATTACTATATAAATGGTACAGTCCTGTAGCCAATCAAAAGCTGGAAAAGGTGCATAAAATCTACTGCCAGCGTATTGAAATGGTACAAAAGTACATTGCTCGAGATCCTGAAAAGAGATATGTACAGCTGCCTTCCCTTTATTTTGATCCTGACAACCCCCATGGATTTACAGGAACAAAACCCTGGTACAAAAAACAAAAAGAATATCGAAAGACCTTGAGTCTGGAGCTGATCCTTCGTAATCAAATCCAAAAATTTAAACGCAATGAGCAGAAAGATACCGCAGAGGGACGACCACGTATTACCGTGTATAAGGAGTGCTGGCAAAATATCTCAAAGCTAGCAGACCCTATCCTGTTAAACCGTTTTGAAAAAGCAGCTCAAAACATTGTACAACTCTAATTTATCAAAAAAGTCAATCAATGAAACGACAAACAAATCAAAAAAACCTGTCTTTAAAGCAAAAACTAAAACATGCAATAGCACATCTTCATGCCGATGTGTTTGGGTATGAAAAAAGTGTCACCCGTAATGTGATTTCTTATTTTAAAAAGTTATCTGAAAATACGGGAATTCCTTCTGATCAAATCATTGTCAGAATGTTTAAACAGCCGGGAACTATTAAAACCTATGTCCATAAAGATGGAAAAGTTGTTCGGGAGGTCACTGTTGGAGAACTCATAGAACTCTTTAGTGGTAGTTCCCAACTGACTGGTTTGGAATATAAGATTGTTGAAAAGATACTGCGGTTTATGGATGATCTAAAAGCAAGTCATGGTGATGATTCTACAGAATTTCACATCTGTTTTTTAGCACAACAAAGCCAGGTAAGAATACTGGCTGTATATGGGAATAAAGTCACTCAATCTATTGCGTTAAAAACACTTATCAAATATTTCACCTTATGAGAAAGAAAAGCAGTAAAGTCAGCAGCAAACCCAAAAAACAATATTTCAAAAAAGATTCTTTGTATGTAATGCGGGTATATTTCCAGGATGGAGGAAAAAGAAGTTTTTATTCCAGAGATTGGAAAAATGAACGATCTGCTACTAAAAATTACCATATTGGGTTTAGTCGCTACCGCAAACTCATTCATAATTGGGGTGATAAGGCCAGAACTATCTTAATCTTTCACAGACCGACAGATACCTTAGTAGCCAAATATTACAAAGGTGCAGAAGTCCCTATAACCAAGCAGTAGACTTTGTGATTATAACACACCAAAATTATAAAAACCGTTATATATGAATATTGATAAACTCACAAAAAACTCAGTCGCTACACTCTTTTGTCCGGATAGGAATATCTGTTTTAATGATGCACTGGATAAGCATGTTGGCAGATCATACCAGATGAGTCTTGGTAAACCTTTAGCGAGTCTGTAGCTTGAGATACCATCTCTGGATATGTTTTCAAATCTATATTGTTTCATTACAAAATATCAGGCTGGATATTACGCTGGTTTCCCTGCGAGAAAAAGCGTATCGCTACTTACATAGCTATAGGGAATTACCTGAATTTAAAAAAACTTGAAACAGCAGGGTATAGAAAGCCAGAGATAGCCTGTGGGATTAGATCTGTCCCCGCTAGATTAAGCGTGTAGTAGTCTTAGAATCAGAAGAAAGTATACTAATACTAAGTGTGTTAAATATTTGCTAAAAAACATAAAACAAGGAAACAAAAAGTTGTCAACTTAAATGTACATAAAAGGAATCTTTAAAGATAATGATAATCTCGCAGGTACTATTGTGATTCTGCTATTGTTAATGCCACAGATCGCACATACAGTATATGTATTTGAGAGCCATAGCCGCTATGAAAACACTTGGTTTGCCATGGCTTATGCTATCGGTGTGGATACTGCTATTTTAATATTTACCAGAAAAGGCTGGCTTTATACAGCCTTTGCATACTTTTTTTCAACCCTGGCACATAACCTGGTATATCTCTACTTTCCTGGTAGTGTTTGGAGTGGGCTACTAATATCAGTGAATTTATCAGCGACTCTTTATGCGCTCACTCATTTATTTTTAAAAAAAGACAAATCTAATGATCAGACTGATGTTTCTAAAGAAGCATCAAAAAAAGCGATTGCAATACAAAAGGTGATGGAGGCAGGTATCGATTTTCAGGCGAAACCTTTTACCTGCCCGCAATGTAGAAAAACCTTCGCTGATACCAAACAACTTAACGGGCATATATCAGCTCATAAGAAACAGAATCAATGGAATCCGGAAAATTACGGAGACTGGGAAAAAAAGAATTATGAAGCATATCAAAAATATCAACAATTATGGTCAGATCAATAATAAATCTCCCTGTCATATCAGGCTATTGGCAAGAATTCACCCCTGGAGAGAAAACAATAAGTAAAAACGTAGTAACCATAAATATTACACACAACCAATGAATTTGATTAATGTAACGCTGCAATGGAGTGAAACATCTCTCTATGGCGCCGGGGAACGCCGTTTAAAAAAAGTACCCTGGAATTATCCAACACTTCCCGATGTCACCGATACCATTGATGTAATGGATTTTCTAAAGAAATGTAAAGACAATAACACTTTTTCATGTAGACCTCATGAATATTTTATGTATAAAAATATTCGTAGATGTGTTTTTGAGTGGATACAGCAAGAACATTTCTGGACTGTAGAACACAGGAAATGGAAAATGGAAGATGTTGGTATTATCCCTGCTTATATCATTACAGATATAGGATATACAGGCTAAAAAAACGACTACATTGATGTCAACATACATATTACAAATCATTGACAGAACCCCTCAATGTTTGCCTTCAAAAGCTCTTTTATTTTATACCCTTCAATAATTAATTTCGTACCCTTTTTACATTTTGAATTATTGGGGGGTATAAAATGAGAGATTTGATGGTTACTGCAATTAAAGCAATTATGCCGGGATTCCTATAACCAGCCACGTACCTTTTGCTAGTATTTTTTTTAAAACACTATCAAAACTCTTAGTATATTTGACACTGAAAGACCTTTTATATCCTTGGTTTTTAATGAGGTGGTATGGTCTTTCCCTTTATCGTATTACAGGAGACTTTTTATTTAAAAAGATTCTGTTATATATCTATACATTTATACGATTTTCTCTGCTCATATAAGAGCCACAAAGTGACTTCCAAAAAAGAAGAACTTTCCATACTGTATTTCGGTACGATGATTTTTGAAACTCCTATGTCACAAACGCCATTTTTAAAACACTGCATCAGGAGTTAAAAAATGGTATTTAAAAAATGCTGAATCAGCAATTTATAAAACGCTGAATTAGCATTTTACAAAATGGCGTTTAACACGTTCAGCACTGAGTTAAACGGTAGTTTACAAATTCTTAACTGCCATTTTATTAAACGCTGAATCAGGAGTTAAAAAACGGCATTTAAAAAACGCTGAATCAGCGTTTGAAAAACGGGAGTTAAAAAACGCCACTTTCAAAAATCCACAGGTACGAAATCTGAATTACAAACCAGTGTAGTATTTATGGGAAATTACATCGATATAACGATTCATAAGGAAGTAAGAAAAATCCATTTGCGATTTAAGCAGGAAGTTCCTCAAGCATTGCGCAGCTATTTGAGGCGATTAGGCTTTGTTCATAATGCAGGTGTCCCCAATGTGTTTCATGCACTTTTGGCAAAAACCTATATTGAATTTGCACATACTCTGGAAAAGTACCTTAGCCAGGGAAAGGCATATGACACTATTACTATTCAGCCTTCGTATCCTTCGCAGCTTCAAACTATTTCAAACGGGCATTTCTCCATTGCCAGAATTCATTTTTTAGACAATGGAGGTAGTACCTGGGAGGAAAAAGTCATTTTTGATCCAAGACGTTCCATTGCTACTATGATTGCAGAGCAATATGGCAAACGTACCTATGGAGAAGATTTTAAAGAAGCGACCGCAACACCACGTGAAGACCGAAGCAAAGCAAAAGATTTATTTAGAGAAGGACATAGTATAGAGGTAGAAGTACCTACAGCATCAATATCTGAAACAAAGGAAACCTCTCAAGAGAAGTCGTTGACCAATCATCACCAAGTATATACGCAACAGACTGCACCAAAAGATACGCTTCCACCCAATACCACGGATAAGAGGGGTGCTACAGATCAAGAAAAGACCAAAGAACAACAGGGTAACAAAACAGGGAAGCAAAACAAACCAAAGGCAATACCCCCAAAAATCTTAATGCTGCCTGCCCCATCTCATACTAAGGTGGAAATCATAGAAATTCCTTTTCCTGAAAAAGCTAACTATACAGCCAGGGTAACGATTAGAAAAAATGAGAAAGGTCAGTTTTATTTTGGAGTAGATCATGGGTCAACCCTTGCCCCTAAAAAGCGATGTATTATAAAAGCAGGTGATAGAGATTCTTTTTATCCTTCGTATCAAAAAGCATTAGTACAAGCCTTAAAAGAAATCGTTTTAGAAATTAAGGTCAGTATCCTGGAAAGCAAAAAGCCGTATCACTCTTACGATACTTTTCTCTATTCAGCATTAGAAGCGATCAAAACCTTTGCAGAAGAAAAAGGGTTGAACTGGAAAAAAATAAACCGTCCCAAAGCCAGTAAAGTGCTTAAAAAACGTCAGGCGGCTTTACCGGATACACCTTCTGACGGAAAACAAAAAAATCCCCCTAATACAACACCTTCGGTTTTAATACCAAAAGAAGAGGCGCAACAGACTAAAAAAGACAGCTCTGATGTAGATCTCTTTCAATATCAAAAATGGGATACTGAAAAACCCTATGAACCTATCCCTTTAGAGCGGGCAGCTCATATTCGTAAACAATTTAAAACACAGGGCTTCCCTATGCCCTTTAATGGAAAGGATGCATTTAGAAATACTATTTCCATTGTAAAACTTGAATTACGTCACAGGTATATTCAGGAGAAGTTGATCAAAAAGATTGAAAAAGAATATACTCATTGGATTAACATTCTTACCAAAGAAATTAAGGTACTAGAAGAGAAACAAGACGCAAAGAGCAGGCAGAGTAAGGCGCATAGAGCGGAGCGTATTGCTGTCTTACAAAATGAATCCAGAGCTTTAGAACTATTAGTTGCCCTTGAACACAGAGTGTTTCTCGACGAATTGTTTGTAGAGATGGTAGGGCGTGCAGAAGCTCACGGTTACACTATAGAGTCGGAGACTATAAAGGCCTTTCGTATCTACATGATGCAGGGACTTTTTGAGCAAAAAATGATAGAAGACTATCCTGACAGGTCTATTGGAAAGGCTGTACGCATTTTACTAGAGGAGTATTTTGCTGATCAAAAAGAAAATGTCAAGGCTACCCCAACTTCAGATTATATGGATAAAGTTATTGCTATTATGCATGATCATTATATGGAGGGTAGGCATCTTAGCCTCAAAAAGATAGAAGCTATACAAGATCAGGCAGAAGTTCCCAATAAAGGGATGCTATGGGAGGCAGTAGAACTTAGCTGGCTTCTATGGTATAAAAACCTGTATCATCAACCAGGTTCATTTATGAGCAGGTTAAAGACAATGATCGCTTTTTGGAATAATGTACAGCCAAGTTATGAGTATTCTGATAGTAGTAAAGAACTCTACAAACAGTATTCAACTCCATGTCCTATCGGAGCCATGATAGCAGAATATACTGCTATGTCAACAGCAGCTTGCGTTTTTGAACCCAGTGCCGGAAATGGATTATTGGTGTTAGGTGCAGACCCAAAGAAAACCCATGTCAACGAGGTAGATAAAAACCGTAGGAGTTCCCTGGAACAACAAGGATTTGCAACAATAACTCATATCAACGCAGCAACACCTTTTACAAAACAACTTACCCGTTCTTTTGATGTTATGGTTACCAATCCCCCCTTCGGTAGTTGGGATGCGGATAGTTTTGATAAAAAGAGAATTGTAAGGCAGTATTTTAACAACTATCGACGGTTAGATAAAAACCGCTTACGATTAGAACATGTAATGTCGGGATTGGCACTTGGTACGTTAAAAGATAGTGGGAAGGCAGCCTTAATTTTAATGGGGCATATCTACTTTGATGACCGGGGTTTTATTGCCAAATCCCGTCCTTTTTTCAATTGGCTCTATATGCATTATCGGGTTGATGATGTGATCAACTTAAATGGATTTACCCTGTATAACAAACAAGGAGCAGTGGCAAAAACCATGCTGGTGCTTATCAGGGGGCGAAAACGCAATCCCACCAATACCGCTATTGCCCCTACCCGAAAAGAAGCTATACGTTTAGATGTGGTTGTAAACACATTTGAAGATTTGTGGGCACGGATAAAGTCGAATATAAAAACCCCTTTAGAAATCCTGATAGACAAACTTAAAATCGAAAACGAACATGATATTTTATAACAACCAGTTAATGCCAGACAAACAACAGGCAATCCTATACATGGTCAGTAACCCTGTACCCTTTGAGAGTTATGATGATCACGAAGCAGGGATATACATTTATTTACATGAGCTTATTGAACGTTCTATGGCTGAAGGAGAATCCCCAACAACCCTTATTGAAGAATATTTGGAAACACCGTATGTGGGAGGTCATAGCCTTGATGAGATTGCCTCTTTTCTATTTTATCACGATAGGATGGTTTCTGCCCTGTGGAGGCTACAGCAAAATTGGGATGGTATTGATATGACCCTGCCTGGACATTCTTTGATGTTTGGGGCAATGGCTCAAAAGGAAGCAATTCAATTGTACAGTGAGGTAACGCTAAGAACCTACCTGGAAGCATTAACAACAAACATAGTAGCCTAATTCGCAGGCAATGTGTTATACCAAAGTACTATACATATGGAGCATCAACATCAAGACCACCTTATCGAAGATACCCAGGAAGAATTTACACAAGATGCAGCAGAACTAGCAAAATTAGCTGCCTCCCAAACGGCATTAGTCCCTTATGTCACAAAATCTAACGCGCCTATGGTAATGAATACTCTTATTCCCAAAAACATGGCCTTTGAGGTTCAAAAATCATTAAACCGGATTGTAAGAGAAAAGGGAAACATTGATACTTATCTCCGCAATGAACTGCGATATGTTTCTACCAGCGCCTTATGGAACGCTTTGGCAGCAGAACAAGTCGACAGTGTGGCACTGTATCTAAAACAATTTGAAAATAATCAAGGGGTTATCATTGCAGATCAAACAGGTATCGGAAAAGGCAGACAGGCAGCAGCAGTTATCCGTCATGCTATAGTCAATGGATATTTACCTGTCTTTTTTACCCGTACCACCAGCCTTTTTAGTGAGATGTACAAGGATTTAAAAAATATTGATTTTGGAGATATTCGTCCCTTTATTCTCAATACCGATAGAGCATCCATTAAAGATGAACAAGGACATGTAATGTTTAGTCCTCTCAGCTCAAAGGAGCAACTCGAGTTGTTGACCTATCAAAAAACCTATCCTACTGAAAGTAGTGAGTCTATTGCATGGCACAAGGCCTCAGGGATTCCCTTTCCTGACCCTGAAACAGTACCAGAGGTAACCTTAACTTTTGGTATAGACCATCTGCCAAATCAGTACAATGTCATCTTTACAACCTACTCTCAAATCCAAAGCGCTCATCCCTACAAACGCAATTGGTTACAACGTCTATGTGAGAATAGTGTAAAGGGAAGCAAAAAGTACAAAGAGGTGGTATTGATTCTTGACGAGTCTCATATGGCAGGGGGATTTCGCACAAAAATTGGTGAATGGATGCGGGAGATACTTCCTATGGTAAAATCGTGTTGTTTTTTAAGTGCCACTTTTGCCAAATACCCGGAGGTCATGCCTTTTTACGGAAAAAAGACTGCCATATTGGAGACAGGTTTAAGTGATGAAGGTTTAGTTGAGGCAATGAACAAAGGAGGGTTAGCCCTTCAGGAAATTGTGGCTTCTAATCTTGCAGAAAGTGGGCAGCTTATTCGTCGTCAGCGCTCTAATGAAGGGATTGAAGTAACCTATAAAATCCTGGATGAAGAACCTGCCCGTAGTCTGAACAGGGAACGGGTCAATCGTATTATTACTCTTATGAATGCAGTGGTAGATTTTGAGAGGGAGTATATCAATCCTGTTTTAGGTGATATTCATAAACAAGCTAAACAAGTAGATGAATCTGTGACAGTAAAGCCCAAAGGTCTTGGAGTCAAACAAGCCCCCTATTTTTCACGGGTATTTAACATTGTAGATCAAATGTTGTTTGCCTTAAAGGTAGAAGAAGTTGCCAGGCATACCATACAACTCCTCAAAGAAGATAAAAAAGTAGTAATTGCTTTTAAATCCACTATGGGAAGCTTCTTAAAAGAAATGAAGCTAGCCACAGGCGATATAGTGAGTATGGAAGAACTGGATTTTAGCAAGACCCTTATCAAAGGGCTGGAAAGTGTATTTTTCTACAACTACACGGATATTACGGGTAAAAAAACCAAAGAGCGTATCCCCCTGGAATCTATTCCCTCTCAAGGGATTAATGAATACCACAGGATTAGAAAAGAGATGCTTTTAGAAAGTTCCGGCTTAACTATTAGTCCAATTGATCAGTTAATCCATCTTATAGAAAGTGAGCAAAAGCCAGCATTTCTTGGAGGCCATAATGGCAAACACTTTAAAGTAACCGAGGTAACCGGAAGAAATCAAAGACTATTTTTTGAAGACGATCATGCTGTAGTCAGTTCTTTTCGCAGTGACACGGGCAAATCCTATCGTTTATTCAATAGTGGGGAATATGATGTTTTATTAATTAATCAAAGCGGAAGTACCGGAGAATCTGCCCATTCTTCTAAAGAATTTAAAGACAGGCGACAACGTACTATGATCAGTCATCAGTTTGAGCTGGACATCAATACTGAGGTTCAGAAAATTGGACGTATTAATAGAACAGGACAGGTCAATAAGCCTGCTTATGTTTACATCGCCAGTGATATTCCTATGGAATTGCGTCTGATGACAATGTTAAAGGGAAAGTTAAAATCTTTAGATGCCAATACCACCGGATCTCAAAAAACAAGTGACACTACCTTTCAAAGTCCTGATTTGTTTAATAAGTACGGGGATCAGGTTGCCTGGGATTGGGTTAGTGAGAACCCTGATCTGGCAGAACAATTAGGAAATCCAACCTTTGTTAAAAAGTGGAATGGGGAGTTAAAACGAAATGAAAATAAAGAAGGGGCAATACGGCAGGTAACCGGACGTGCTGGTTTGCTTTATGTAGAACAGCAAGAAGAATTGTTTAATAACCTGATTGCACGTTACCACCATCAAATTACAATTGAGAAACAACAGGGAACCTATGATCTTGAAACCGAATTTTTACCCCTGGATGCAGAGCTGCAAAAGCGTTTTTTGCAATATCAGGGAAAAGGAGGCACTACTCCATTTGGGATGGATACAGTTCGTGAACAAACCATCATCAATAACCTACAACGCCCCTTTACCAAAAAACAGGTAGATCAGCGAATTGCCAAGCAATTACAGGGAGGTACACCAGAGCGATTACAAACCGTCTTTCTGTTAGAAATGGAACAACGATATCCTCAAATAATGGATGCACGTAAAGCAAAGCGAATGGAAGTAATTACAGTGATGGAAAAAGAGCTTTCTCAAATGCCGGAAGAAGGTTCAGGAAAAGATGAAGCTGTTAATGAAAAAATCCAAATTAAAAGAGAACGACAACAAAATCGAATAGATGAAAAAAAGAGAGCCTTAGCCTCCTATGAAATGGAGATGGAATATATCCAAAAAAAGATAGGGAGATATGCGAAGTATTGGAAGATTGGCGAAGTAGTAAAAGTTCCTTTTATAGGGGCTATCCGCGAAGCATCCTGGGGTATTTTTACAGGCATAAAGATGCGAAAAGGCAATGCTAATCCCTATACTTTAAGTAATATTTCATTTCATTTTGCTGTAGTGGATCAACGCAAATCCATAACCTATGATTTAAAAAACTCAAGTGATTACCTGGCTGGTATTTACGCTGATAGTAAAGAAATTACTGAAGAAGAACGCCATCAAATTCCAAAGCAGTGGAATGAGCTGATTAAAAAAGCATCCTCAAAAAGAGAAAAACGTTTTATCCTGACAGAGAATATTTTGGCTGTTTCCGATCACATAGGAACCGTAAACAAGCTAATCAAGTATAATACAAAAACGGGAACCATTAAAAACGGAATACTGATGTCTCGAAACTACGGTAAAGAGGATGAACCATACGCTCTTTTACCTATTTCAGAGGCAAGTGAAACTATTGGATTATTAGATATTGATGCCAGTATGGAGGATCATACATGTGGTATAAAATTCAAGCGGATAAGTGCCTCCTATCTTGAGGTATATATCAGTAAAAAAGAGTATTACAAATTAGCCCTTGACCCTTCACTACGCAGGTTAATCATGCATCAACAAGGACAGCAGTCGGATGAGTTACCTGAGTTTGTTCAAAATGCCGGGCATATGGTTGGAGTACTATCCGATGATAACGTGCAATCTTTTTTACAACACCTGGACAACTATGGTATTAAAATAGAAGGAGAAGCCAAAGAGCTGGAAGATTGGGAGATTGAAAACATAAAAGATTGGAATGAGCAAACCCAACAGGGAAAACAACGCTTCCGATATGAGCTGGGCAAGTCATATGGCAGGGGAAGTAATCCCTCATTGGGGTTTGTTGAATACTATGAGCCTGATAGTAACTATCCCTTTGGAGTGGTAGAATACGACCGACTATTAGAAGATAAGGAGAAATACAACTATACCCTGATTCCTATTTATCAAAATAGTGAAGTTCCTTTTCTACAGTGGAAGGACTTTATAAAAGATAGCCCCGTTGCCAAAGATTTTAAACAGACCGTTAAACAAGCTCAAAGTTTACCCATATACAAGGCAGTAGCGTTGTTAGGATATTTTATAACCAACCATCCCCACCAGGATGGAAATACTGAATTTGTTTTCGGACGTTTTTCTGCCCGGGATTTAGGAAGGGCTGCCTATGAAGATACCATTAGCACTATAGAAGCTTTAGATATCGTATTAGACAAACTTCAACTGGCATACAGCCCTTTGACTTGAACATAAAATAAAACACTCTGATATAGCAGACCCATGAGAACATATACACAAACCCTTGATATTCCTGAGATAGATCAAATTCCAGATGTGATGAAAATCCTGGATGATCTCAGTGTAGGCAATAATGTTTTTTTAAAAGGAATTGCCGGAACAGGAAAAACCACTTTAGCAGAAAAAGTTGCCTATGCCCATTTTGGGCGAAGGCAGCATGATAAAAAGGAGTTGCCTTTTATTATTATTACGTGCAATCAATATACCTCGCCAATTGATATTAAAGGAGGTCAGACCATCTATGGATATAAGGAAGGAGGGCTTATTGAAGCATGGCGGGACGGTAAAATTTTGATTATTGATGAGTTGCCCAAGCTCGACCCCAATACTGCCGGATTGTTAAATGACCCTTTAGCAAAAACAGCAAAACAAGGCGCTATCATTTTTAATGGGCTTAATAAACCCATAGAGAAACATCCTGACTTTGGATGCATTGCAACGGGAAATGTGATCGGAAAAGCAATAAGCAGCACCTATATTGGAAACAACAAACAGGATGCTTCCCTATTGGACCGATTTAGCGGAAGTATTTATGAAATTGGTTTTAATGAACCACTAGAGCGTTCTTTGGTATACCCTCCTTTAGCTGATACCTGTATTGCTATTAGAAATTCCATATTACGATACGAGGGAAGAGATGATACTGCTGAAGATATGGAGGACATTATGACCCTTAGAACCATGCTTAATTTTCAACGAATATACCTTCAGGAAATGTTACGGGAAACAGGGATTAAAGACCATAGTGGCCGTAGCATATCAGGTGTTAAAAATGGCAAAACACTCAAGGATTGCATAGAGAGCTACTTTAGAGTGATCAGCAGGGAAAAAGCTGACCATATCAAAAAAGAGGTCAATATTGTAGAGTTTTTAAACCGCTACAAAGGGGCAGAAATGAAGCAGGTTTTTATAGAAGAATACAAACGTAGAAACCGATAGCGTAATGAAGTCTCCTTTAAAACATAGTGTTGCGTTAAACCAAGGGATAGCCCACTACCTCATATTCGATAGTGTATCAGACTTTCATGATTTTGTAGATGCACAGATGGAAGAATTGAATGGATATACTGCCAGGGTGTTTAAAAAGATACGCAACAATGCGCTGGATCGTATAACCAATGAAAGTAATTGGTATGGAAGTCCGCCCCCTAAAAGTATTAAGGAATTAAATTTCCATACTCAATTTATAGGAATGCATTTAGTTCAAAGCGTGGAACTCAAAATAAGAAAACACCTGACTCACTATATTCAATTTGTAAAAGACCAGATATTGCCTAAACCTAAACTAAGCTATAATGATAAAGGCTTGGGAGTGTTTGCTTTTGATAGAGCTGCCATGGGACTTTTTAAAACACAACCAACCGCAGCAGATCCCAAGATACAAAAGAATATCAACCAGATGAAAATTGAACTGGATAGGGATAATAAAACAACCTCTATCAAAGAGGTATATGCCTATATCAAAGACAAAAATACATCCATCCCATCTTTACAGCTCTATATCTCTGTGGGAGGTAATGCCGGAATCATGGGAGACCAGTTGCTTTATGTCGGTTTAGCATGCGCAATATTAGTTGAGTATATGGAACTACGGGGCATTGCTGTGGAAGTCAATATCATTTTAGGAACTTTTTTTAACAATAGCTACCCCGTTGGGATAATTCGATTAAAGCGTTTTGAAGCTCCGTTGGATAAAAATATGTTGTTACTACTTAGTTCTGATCCAAGGTACTTTCGCTATCGTGGGTTTAAGGGACTTATTGCATTAAGTAACTATTTTGAATTACCTATTCCGTATGACCTGGGAATGCTCAAGGATGATATAGGCAAGAGCTTTGTCGAAGCTTTGGACTCAGACGGGATTGTATTTGAACAAAGCTACGATATCCACTCGGTAGTCCAGGAGGTAATACGCATCATAACCACCTATAATCAAAAACTAAAAAACAGATGAAAACACAATCAAGCAATCAGATTGCTAAAGCGGTAATCCATTCTATTATGGATAGAGCTATGCAAATTAATAAGGAATGTAAAGAACATTGTCGGGACTTTAGAATTATGGTTTCCAAAACGCATGTGAATACCTTAATTCTTCGATGGACTACTATTGACATTGACAATATAGATCGACCTGTGCAATGTTATCGATACGAATGTTTTGAGATGGATGGAACCCCACAGCATTGTTCTATCCATTATTCAGATCAAAAAGAGGCTAATGCATTCTTTTTGGGACTGACCACCTTATACACTCAGGAATTTGCGATAGATCATAAATTATAAAATATGTATAAAACAAAGGATTTGACAGAAAAAGACCTGGAACAAATAGAGATAAAAAATCAGGCAGAGATTGTGCAATATATCGGCAGTGAATTAAATCCAAAGGAGGCTTTTGCTCTGATTAAAAAAGAATCCAAAGATTTCACACAGCCCAATGTCAAAGCAGAACAGGCTGATGCTTTATTATATGCCATCTATAAAGGAGAAGCTACTGTGGTAACTACAGTAGAACCAGAAATAGTAAACGCATGGAAACCAATTCCAAAACACCAGGCACTTACGACTTTTGAAGCTGGGGACAAGGTATATGCCCTAGGTATAGACAATCAAAAAGTAAGGGTGCAATCAAAAGATGTCTTTGATTTTACCGATACCTTTTTTATTAAAGTTGATACCGAAGAAAGTAAAGAAAAAACGACACTGACCAATGAACAAGTCAAGATTTTAAAACTAAAGAAGGAGAAAGAGCTAGCCTTATTATCTATTCGCTTAAAAAGGGAAAAAAACAATAAGACAGCAGCATAAAAACACATAATCCTAAAACAATAAAACGATGAGTATAATCCAAGATTTTTTACAACTCGATGTTGAAAGAATTAAAAACCCGGAGATAAAACAGCAGGTAGAGGATATTATCGAGAAATACAAACAAGCTGAAGATAAGGAGTTTTTTGTATCCAATCTTGAATCGGTAATGCAGACATTATATGAAATGGTACAACAGGATTCCTCTGAAATTATTCAAGAAGCAGCGGAAGAAAATCCTTGTGAAGATCCTGTAAAGGAAAAGCCTGTTACAAAGAAGCAAGGTAATGCTGCCAAACCTAAAAAACCGAGCAAAAAGAAAAAAACTCAAAAAGATAAGAAACCGTCAGCCAAAACCACTAAAGAAGATATCTTAAAAATGAGTCCCAGACTAGAAAAATGCAATAAAGAGTTAAAAGCCTTTCATGCCGCACGCAGGAAGTCACTTCCTCAAAAAACACCCCCAACACGCTATACAAAGATCAAAAGGCATATCCTGGCATTGGGAAAACTCATTCCTCCACGGCTAAAGGAGAATCTACAGGTTCAGCAGGAAACTAAAAAAATACTGATGAAAGCCCATAGGGACATCCTTAATAATTTCAAAATGACCTCTTTAAAAAATGTAAAACGAGATCAAACAGAGATCAAAGAGAACTTTCAAAAGATTGAAGAAAAATTAGAAGAATAACCCTCTTAAAAAAAGCATATGAAAATTGATAAAACTGTAATAATTATTACCTCAGTAGGATTAGCTATCGGATTTGCAGAGGCGCTGATATACTATAACCTGGGAACAAACGCCAATAAGAAGAAGTTCAAATTCGGGGTTCCTAAAGGAAAACAACTGGTTAAAAATATGGGAGTTGTACTAGCTACATCTGCTCTTACTGCCATCCTATCGTATAAAATTGAGCAATCTTTTAAGAGCTAAACAACCAACTGTTAAAAAGAATAATAGTAAAAACAAGTACAATGAAACCTGTAAAATTTAAAGAATTTATAACCGCAAACAAGCTTAAGGTATCTGAACTTCCAAAACCTCTGATAGATAAAATCGATATTTTCTGGAAACTATACGAGCTCCTGGATTCTATTATGGATACTGACCGACAGGAATTAATCGAACAACTCCAGCAGCTCGACTATGAAATCCTGGGAGATATAGAACAGCAATATGAAGAACAGCTGGAAAATAATGATCGATTCGAGCAGCTGATCAAATCTCCTTTGGTAACACAAGCCTTCAAAGAGAAAGTAAAGCAAAAGATTCGTACAGATATTACCATAATCAAGGAATTAGTCAGTATGGGACGAACCAGGGATTTAACCCGGGAAGAGCTGGAAAGTATGGGGTTAAAAACAAAGCTTGGAAAAAATACCCAAATAGGTCAAAACACCTTGAGGCGCAAAACAAAATGGTTCTATTACTACTATGATATTATTGATAACAAAAGTAGTAATACCCTCAAATAGATCATCATCAATCATCATCAATTCATAAAACGAACAGAAATCATGCAATACAGCACCATAAAATTTCAGGATTTTTTACAAATCAATGGCATTAGCTCTTATTTCCTTCACAAATCCATCAAAGAGAAAATTGCCGCTTTTAATCATAAAATAGCACTCTTAGCCACTGCCAAAGAGGATGATAAGGTTAAGACGAACATTGTTAATGAACTGCAACAAACGGATCTGGAAATCTTAAAAAACATAAAAAAACACCTGATAGCAAGAATTTTAAAAACCGCAGAAAATGACATAGAGATTGTCCGATTACTTAAAAGGACAAGGTGGACTATAGATATTCATTACAATGAATTAAAAGCTATGGGACTACAAAGCGATTTGTTTTGGAATACAACCATTTTTGGAAAATTAAAACTAGTTAGAATTGAAGATTATTCCACTTCTTATTATATCGTTCCCATCGCTAAAAGGTTACATATTAAAAAGCTGCTGGCATCTATTAAAACTACCGGAAAACCTATTGTTGAATTTCTAAGTAAGTAGCTCTATGGATCAAAGAGAAAACAAGGTAGGATATGCTGATCTAAGCAAAGGGATTGAGCTGCTTATCAGCAAATTTGGCATTGATAAAACCGCAGCAATTATAAGACAAATAACCGATACAGTGACAATAGTCAAAAGTGAAAAATTAAAAACTCAGTTACTGCTCACCTACATTTACTATGAGAGTCAACACCTTTTTAAGTGTAAGCAGTCTAAATCCAAAACAGAAAGCTCTAAAGAGTTCAAAGACTCCAGGATGGTAACCTATCACCTTATTAAGAAGTATACCAATATGAGTTATCAGCAATTAGGAAAACGATTCGGACAATCCAAACGGGCAGTAATCCATCATTATAATAAGTGTGAGAGTTTATTGTCTATCCCTAAATCCAATAAAGATTTTGTCAGCAAATACCAAAGACTGGAGCAAAAAACCATCCAATACATGACCACATTAAAATAAACCACAAATGAAAGATGTTGAAAAAGAAATAATAGAAACCTTAAGCAAAGACCCTGATGCCATTGGTTTAGAAGAGTTACAGTCAGAACAATATAGCCCCTTAAATAAGGCTGTAAAAGAAAAAGAAAAGGATACTGGTAAAGCTACAAAAAACTGGAATCTCTGGAAGCCAACCCATCAAACTAATCCTATAGAAAATCCAAAAGATCAAAGAGTAAGTGATACGATAGATCAAAGGCAGGACAATATGCAGGAAAATTTCCAGAGTAATATCTCAGAGCTTCCCCTGGATGCCCCTGAACAACCAATTGGAAATGATCCTCAGGAAAATGAAAGTGCTGATGATGATATCGATGATTCTTCACAGGAAACATTTGAACTGCCTACCGCTACAGCAAAACAGGCAGCAGATACCATATTGGGAATGACCAATAATGTATTGGGGGTGGGAAGTGGCTATTTTGTTAAAATCCGGAAGAATAAAGAGTTCTATCAGTATAGCGAAATTGTTGAACTTATTGATCAACAAAATCAAAAGAATATACAACGGGTTAAGCTGGATAAGGAAGATAAGACTATGCTTAAACCTCTTATTGTCGCTATGCTAAAGAAAAAGGCAAAAAAACTTACCGTTGAACAGCAACTAATGGGGGCAGTTTTTTCCATTCTTGTAAAAAAAACGCAAACGGTATTGGAACTGCGTGGTGAAAATGAAATTCTTTATGATCGTATTGTGGATATTGTTAGCGAGGAAAAAAAACGTTCCGAGCAGAAAACAAAGCCACAAAGCGCTGACCAGGATATACTACATACAGACTATAGTGAAATCAATGAAAATACAGAGTCACAGCAAGAGGGGGAATCTGAAGAATATGATTCTTTTTCTATGCAAGCCCCCCTTATCGACCCCTTGACTGTTTCTTCAAAAGAAGAGATGGAAGAAACCACAGATTCTCCGGCTAAACAATAGAGAAATATGGGAAGAAAAAAAAATACGCCGACCCGTGGAAAAAAACTGATCTCTTATAGAAAAGAAAAACTGGAAAGGCAAAATATAATTATTGTTGTTTGTGGAGAAACCGGAGTTGGAAAGACTCATAGAAACAAACAGGAAATAAAAAGGTATCTCTTAGATAACCCCTCAATTGGAAAAAAGGGACGTAAAGTCCTGGCATTTGATACTAATGATGATGATTACTCTGAATTTAGAACTGTAAACCCTAATTATTTAAAAGCACTTACTGCTATTGCTTGTAGACGAATACGCCCATTTAACCCTGATGGCTCCCCTATGGATGATGATCAGAAAAAAGAAGTGGTCTATAAAATCCTAAAGCATTATAAAAACGGGATGGTAGTACTGGATGATATTGATAATTACATGGTCGGTGCAAAAGGACAATCCATGATTGGGGCATTATGTACGGTACGTCATAAGGGAATTGATCTATTACTTACCCATCAGTCTATTGCGAAGATTAGTCCTTCTGAATGGCAAAATTGTACATGGCTTCGTTTGCATCACCAGGTGGATGATGCAACCTCTTATCGAAAAAGAATCCCAAAATATCAAATGGTACGTATTGCTCAATTGATTGTAGATGAGCAATACAGCCTATCCACACTTGCTTATTTAGAAGGTAAGCTCCCTGAAAAAGAATATGAAAAACAAAAGAGTTTCTTTGTATATGTAAATATGAGACAACGTAAAATTATGGGGTGTAGCAGGGCAGCATTTATACGAGCCTGTAAACGATTTATTGATCAGGAAGAAGGAAAAAAAGTACGAATGTTACTACAGGAACGAGATTTTAAAGGAAAACTCAAATACAAAAATCGCAATGCTGCTATTATAAAAATGATCAGTGATTATACCCTATACCATCAGCCTAATATTGAAGAACCGTAGTACTACATTTTCTGTTTTGATTTAAGAGAAGTACCCCGTACAACTATCGAGTTTTATATCCTTACAGTGACGTTAAAACGTAAAAGTTTTATTATTTTAGTTATTTATATAATGGATATATGTGCTGGTATACATATATCATTGTTACTAGCAAGCTAAAAAACATTGTGAATGGAAATATTTGACCAATCGAAATCTCTGATAGAAAACTTATCACACTTAAGTTCGACAATTGTTGGAATTGTAAGCTTGATAATAATTTGGCAATTAATCGTAGCAGTAAAGAGTTTAAAAACCGCAAAAAACTCATTACAACAAGCAAAAGACGAATTCACAATTTCTTCAAAAAGATATTCAGCTCACGAAGCGGCAAAGCTTTGTGAAAAATTTACTGATATAACTTTCAGGAAAATAAATGAATTTGAAAGAAACAATGTGGAATTAGTCAAGCAATATCCGAAAGTTCTTGAGCCAATTAAAAGTTGGGATTCTTCATCTAAAATAATTGTTGCAAATCCTAAAGAAACAATTGAATCTGTGGATAAAATATTTAATGCAAATAGTGAGTTCTTTCTAAATATCCTAAATGAGTTTGAAGTCTTTGCTATGCATTTTACTAAACAGATTGCGGATGAAGATATAGCATTCCAGACTGTAGGAAAGACCTTTTTAGATTATGTAGAAAATTTTCATCCAATAATTCTGATAATAAACAGTGGACAAAAAGGTACTGCCTTTCGTAATATTAGAGAATTGTATGGGATGTGGCAAAATAAAACCAAGAGACAAACCTTAACTCAATTATCAGAAAAAGTAAAAGAAGAACTTGAAAAAACAGTTGAAAAAAAAGTAAGACCGTTTGGAACATAAAGAAAAACCAGCAGACAACAATGTATAACCGAAATTACTGCGGATTAGACTTCGTCCGAATCCACTTGGAATTGCTAATGTCTGTACTAAACCGAAAATTAATCCATATTAACCCGTAACTGACAGTTATATGAGACCGTCAGTCTGTCTGAAAACCTCACTTTTTAATTTTAGTATAAGGCAGAGGGGACTTTGAAAGTTTTCAAATATGAGATTCTTATAGAGGTAGAATGAGTTTTGAGAAAGACTGACATTATTGGTAATTTACTGAATAAAAAACAACAAATTAATTTAAACAAATATGAAACCAAATCTTTTGATAATCGCAATGTTGACAACTTTAGCCTTCACCTCTTGTAAAGAAACTCCGAAAGAAAAAAACAAAGAAGCTGTAATAGAAACAAATGTTGAGACTACATCAGAAAAAAACTCAGAAGAAATTTTGACAAGTACAGCAACCGATAAAGAAGGAAACGAGTTGAAAATGTCTTTTAACAATACAAAAAATACAGCTACGGTAAAATATAATGGAAAAACTATCGAATTAGTCGGACAAGTGGTTGCATCGGGAATCCTTTATAAAAATGAAACCTATAAATTGACAGGAAAGGGACACAACATACAACTAACAAAAGATGGGGAAGTAGTTTTTTCTCATGAAGACGAAATTGTAAAAAGTACGGTAAAAAACAAAGCAGGACAAACACTCGATATGACTTTTAATAACACCACAAATAAAGCAATCATTTTTCTTAATGGCGGGGAACAAATTGAATTATTGGGACAAAAACCAGCCTCTGGGATTTGGTATAAAAACAATCACTACGAATTGACTGGGAAAGGCGAAGAAATTGAACTGAAAAAAGATGGAGAAACAGTATTTAAAAGATTGGATAGATAGTGATAAAAAACTCCAAGATCTTATAGTTGAAATAGAGTCAACGGGAAAGTCGAATAACGAAAAGGCAGAATTAGCATTTGAAAAATTAAGCACTCTATACAATATTCCAAGAATGCCAATAGATGTAAATGAAGGTTTTGAATTTAAATCTAAAAACCCATTGAAAGAAATAATAGATAAAAGATCTCTTTTTGAAGAACACACTCTGATAAAATACCTTTCAAAAGAAAATGAAGACCCCCGTGGAATGGTTTTGTTAGCAACTTGGCATTTGTTAAATGATTATCGAGTGGATTTATGGCAAATTGCTGAGAAAGAATTTGGGGGAAATATTCCTGACCGATGCCAAATTGGAATTCGAGGAAGTGGAATCTATGGAGAAGTGGTGTTTCCAAACAAGGAAGGCAAATCGTGGTCTGAACTTGGATGCCTAAAAAATAACTTACTAATTGAGTAAGTATGTATGCCAACACCTTATAAAAACTATAAGGCAGATTGAAATATTAAAATCAAAATAGCACACATTTTCGTTTTCATCAAGTCAACTTGTACTGGAGCAATCCATATTGCTTATTTTTAATGGAATCAGATAATAGTGCAATACTTCAAACTTTAAAAATCCATTTTTTATTAAATTTAGGAAAACAATAGTCTTACTACTTTTATATAAACCCGTTACTAGTAATTTGAGAGATGAATAATTTAAATAATATAATTAAATCAATACAGAAACAGAATCATGCAGTGCCAAATACTGTTGGTTTATCTGGATTAACAAGTAATACAAAATATATTCAATCGATGAATAAAATAAATTCCAATTTGACAGGTTTAGGTGGAATTTCGGAGATTGCAAGAGATAGAGTATTACAAACGGAAAGATTAAGTAAAAATACAATGCTAGGTCGTAATTTGGCGGTACAAAGCGCTTCACTACAAGTGCCTAAAAATAACTTTGTATTATCTGGTTTGATTTCTTCTTTATCACAATTAAAATTAAAAAATAAACTGGTTTCAGATAAACTTGCGGGTCTAGTGACGAGTCAATTGACAGTGACAGGAAACTTGGGTCAGATTGCACAAACAATTCAGCAATCCCATTTGAATAAATTTAATACTTTAAGCGTAGCGTTACAAGGAGTTTCTAATAGTTTTCTGAAAGAAGTTGCAATTGCAAAAACTTGGGAAGATTTTGATATAGTAGAAGAAGCTAATGAAACAATATCAAATATTGCTGAAGAAACTCTAAATCAAACTACAACTATTACTCAAAGTGATTTAGAAGAATTTAGAACATCTATCTTAAATAAATTAACCAATTTATTATCGAAAAGTAATTCAGAACGAGCACGTAATTTTATTATAGAATTAATAACAGTAATTGGATTCGTTCTCACTCTTTATACTTTACATCAACAGAAAACTGATAAATCAAATAGTCAAATAATAATTGAGACAAAAAAAGAACTTGAAAAATTAAGTAGTGATTTTTCTCAGAAAATATCAATCGAGTTACAAAAAATGACTAAAACTCGTGTAGCAAAGACAAATGTTAATTTAAGATTTGCTGCAAAAAAGAATAGTAGAAAAATAGGATTGGTTAAAAAAGGACAAATTGTAACTGTAATTGAGACCAGGCATAAATATTTATTGATTTCGTATATAGATTTTGAAACCGAAGAACCAAAATCGGGATTTGTTGTCAAGAAGTATTTTGCAACTAAAAAATAAAAAATTGGTAATATCTAACATTAAGTAGAGTAATAATTTTAATACTAAATGATCAAATATAAATATTAGATCATTCTAAATTCTTCAGTTTTTATAATACCTAGTGATTATAAATGATATGTCTTATATTCTACTTTCGTAGTATAAGAATAATCTGTTAAAAATCATTATATCAAATAGATAAAAAAACAATTTTTAAAAAATAGCATATCCCGATATTTTCCTTCTCAAAAAACCGTAACTAATGTTTATTTTTGGAAAAATGGACATATTAGGAATCGAAGAAATTTTATTGGCATATCATAAGGTAACCGGGATCAACCGGGAATATAGTATTACGATGCTTAAAGAATTACCCCTGGATGTAAAAGAAGTCAGATCTGTTTGTATCAATAAAAGTTATATCCAGTTTTATGAGGAGATAGAAATAGAACACAATAAAAGTGCTATCTATTGGGTATTAGACTCTCATTTTAATTAAGGGAACACCACCCAAGAGCCTATTGTTTTAAAGGGCTATTATATACGTCCCAGGTTTTAGAGTCCGGTTCATATTCATAATACTTCGGGTTGTATTTAAAGCGCTGTTCAGAATAATAGAATGTTTTATATTTCATAATAAGCCCCCACAGTATCTTCCTGGCTTGATCTTTTGCCATATTAGGTTTAGGTACATCGTTAAGATAGTAAACTCCTAAATCCATTTTTGCTTTTCCGTGTTGATTTTCAATACCTAACACTCCATTTTTTAAAGCATCTGCAAAATAATAATCAAAAACATATTGATTAAACACTAATTTTTCCTGAAGTAGTTTGCGTTTCATATTGGAATATTTCCAACAAAAATATAAATTAAATGGAATTATTCCATAATTAAAATATAGTTTTACCGTATTTTAATTATGATACATCATCAATTTACAGGGAATCTTCCTTTTAAAAAGTTTCAGGGAATTTGACTCTTTTTTTTTCGTACCCCCATTTCCTCTGATATCCCCTGTTATTGTCTGGATTGTTTTTTTTTACGTCACCAGGTACGAAAATAGCGTGTGGAATTTCCAAAATAGCTTCTGATTTTAGCATTCACAAGGTTTATAGACCAAGCCAAATATTCATAAAACAACATAAAGAAATGGCAGTATCAAAAGAGTTAAACTATAAAGCTATAGGCGCTGTAATTGCAATATCAGCCATAGTATTTACCGCAATAGGGGTCGTATATGTTGGCCCAATGCTGGAGAAAAGAAAAGCAAAAAAACTTGCTATAACCAAGAAAAACCAAATCCTAAAAAAAGCATAACCCTTTTAAAGAGTTGAGACAGATCATTTAGGTTATTGACATCAGGATTTTGGAAATTAACAATGTCAAACGCTGTGAGATCGCAGCAGAAAACAAAAACTATGATAGATCATAATGACGAATTAATGCGATATCAGGACGATGCGGAGGATCGTTTTGATAATTATGGAAATATGCAACCCTATGAAGATCAGGAGGACGATTTTGATGGAGATGTTGACATGGAAGAACAATACGATGATTTTGATGAGGAAGTAGATGATGATGATTTTGAAGATCAACACTATGATTCTTATTCCCGAGTAAGATATGGAAGAATTGACGCCAATGATCGTACCTTAACCATTACAGTAGTTAACACTACAGATGAGGCTAAGACTGCTATTATCTTTGGAGCGAATCAGGACTTACCACAACCCGATGGGGTAACAGTAGAGGTTCAGGAGAGTAGCCATAAAGAGGTTAAAGAGGAAAGTAAATCAAATCCTTTTAAGATCGTAGGTTTAAAGTATTCGGTATCGGATGCTTTACAATTTGATAATGTATTAAAGATTATCAATAAAACAGCTTCGGGAACCATTACTACCAGAGTATGGCAACCACGAAACTCAAGTTCTCCACAGAATTTTGATCCTAAGATGGTCGATTCCGGAGGATTCTCCATGAATGTAAGTGGTCAAAGTTCGATACAGTTTCTAATCAATGCCGGAGCTACAGCAGTTTTTACCTTTACCGTTCGGGCTCGTACTAATATCAGTAATTTACTGGAAGGAAGACATGTTGCTGAACTATCTCGTACTCCACGTACCACAGGGCTTCCACAATTGGATAACCCAATGGCACGATACAGGTATCCTTCTAAAAGAGGTGGCAGAGGTAAATCTGTAAAATCTCTCAAAAGAGCAGCTTCTCATCTAAAAAGAAGAAGGTAATCCACTTGTGTCTTCCCTGACCCGATACAGTCAATAACGCTACGGCAAGACATTGACTGTATCTTTTTATACCTAGCCTATGAAAACTATAAACAAACAACGACATAGAAAATTTGCACAAAACAGTATCGCCTATATTGTTTATAACAATCCCGATGCTGTGCGCAAACTGATACATCATAGTGGATATATCCCTCCCTCGGATATACATGAGCTGGTATCTGCTACCAAGGAACTGGTACGATTACAGGGAAAAGATACCATCGCCAGGTTGTTAAGGATACACCCAGATAAGAAAGCCATTCTTTCCTTATCTGATACTTCTACATCTAAAAAAGGGAGTTGCCATTTTTGCAACTACGACCATTTCAATAGTGAGGATAATTATTGTGGTTTTTGTGGACATTCTAATTATACAGGTCTGGTAGATAAGGACAGGTTCTTACAACAATTTGCCGATACTTCCGATGGTGTTTTAGAAAAGTACTACCACCAGATAGTTAACAAATCCAATAAGCAACCCGAAAACCAAACACTTGCCAGTGAAGTACAACTGGTATGGAACGAATTACGCCAACGCCGTTTACATCAAGCTAAACAATCCGATAGATCTTCTACAAAGGAGTCTCTTTCCTTTAACCGAGAAGAAATATTATTTATGGGATTGAGCTTTATTGGTGGTTTTGTGGTGTGTTCCATTTTAAAACGATAATACGATGACCCATAGACAACAGACCTATAACCAGACGATTAATTTGATTAGCCATTTAATCCTGACAGAGCCCCATGCGGTGGTTTCCTTATTGGAATCCTATGGGGCTTATTTTAATACTCCTCCCAACCGTAAAGAGCTTATTGATTTGGTTTTAGAACAGATAAAAGAAGGTTCACAAGATTTTGAAGAGGCATTAGGGGATTTGATAACCCTGCATATTCAGAAAAACGGCAAAGCAATGTTAGCCCTGGATCAAAAAGAGTATGCTTCTTATTATGATGCTACACAAGAGGATGAAGATGCCTTTTGGGGGACTTTGGCAAAAGTAGGGATTGGTCTTGTAGGGAAATTAATTGGTAAGAAAAAAGGAAATAAAAGAAGCCAAAGAAGTCATAGTCGTGGCGGTGGCAGATCCCATGCAGCAGTACTGGCTGCCTCCCGGGCACAAGCTCAAAGGGCTGCACGACAGGTAGAACAAATGCGAAGGGATATGCAGCGTCAAATGCAACAGATGATCAAACGTCAAGAGCAAGAACTTCGTAAACAACGAGAAAAGCAAAAGCAAAGAGAAAAAGAACTGGAAGAAAAAGCTAAAAAATCAAGAAATATGATCTTAATGGTAGCAGGAGGTATTACCGGATTAACCCTTTTAGGTTTTATCGTATTGTCAAAGAATAAAGCCACTCCAGCTACTGCAATGCAAATGCCCTATACTCCCGCTATTTCTCTCACCCCAGGGGTTCCCCGATAATGATACCATAGCTTATGAACACTTTTGTAAACCCTGCTAACTATAGTTTTTATCCTTCTGCTACAGATGATAGCTTTTTACATCATATACAAAGAAGACATGGTATAAGACCTAAATCCAGAAAAAAACTTTTTCACAGGTCACTAAGGTTATCTCATAAAAGAAGGATACAACCCTTAAGAATTCGTAGAAAAAAAACCAGAACAAGAAGTATAAGACCAATAAACAAAAGAAAACTTATAAGTCGTAAGGGAGCTATCCCAATGGTTTTGCCAAGGCAAAAACCATATAGAATAAATTCAATACCAAGAAAATCTGTAACAGTATCAAAACCTACAAGATATAGATCAACAACAAAAAAGATAAAGAAAAAGAAACCTAAAATGGTTACTCTTAATTTTCCAGCTCCTGCCAGAAAATCTAAAGGAATCAGAAAAAATATTCCCATGCAAAACAGATTCGCATTGGAAACCTTTGGCAAACATCAAGCGAAAGCAACAGTGAAAACACCCCCTCAAAAAGACAAAAATAAGCAGAAAGGCAACGGATTATTCTTATCTGTAAAAATAGGGATCACTCTGACTGTTGTATTGGCAGGTATATGGATTTATAAAAGCACAAAAAAGAACTAAAACATGGATATACTAGCAAGTATTACTGAGCAAGAATATAGAGGTACCGGAGAAATTCCAGTGGGATTTTTGTTTGCCTTAGTAAAAAATACAGGAAGCCGTCCTGCTATCATTAATTCGGTAGCACTGGCTCCCGGAGAAGACAAGAGCTATCCCTTTATCGGAAAGCCCTATAGGGCAATTCCTTTTAATACTCAGGGATCAACCCTTAGAGTGATGTATGTACTTTAAGATGTGTTATTAACCATTAAACAAAACTATAATGATTGCAGGAGAAACTGAGTACTTACTGGAAGATGATTTTTTCAGAAGTAAAGCCCAGCGTGAAAAACGTCGAGCTGCCCGTAAGGCAAGACGATTAAAAAGGCGTCGTATAAGAAACGCTGAGCGCCAAAGAAGAAGGGATATAAAAGCTACAAAAATGGAAGGTCGTCAAAAGCGAAGAACTTTTTTATCTAAACTAGGAGCGGTCTATCGTGATCTTGGAGGGGCAGGTTCCATTGGTAAAAGCATAGATACTATGTTAAACAACCCTATTGACAAGAAGTCTTCTGTGCAGAACCAGGAAGATTTCACAGTAGCCTTAGAATCGTCCAAAAAAAATAACAAACCCTCATACACCCCTTGGATTATTGGAGGATCGGTAGTACTGGGGGTAGTTGTCATTGGAGCGGTGATCTATTCTCAGAACCAGAAAAATTATCTGGGTGTTATAAAACAATAAGCTATCATATGATAATCCCTATTGCTGCCAATAAAGAATCTTTTACTATCGGGTTACGCTTTCTGGCTAAACGAAAGCTTAGCATTGGAATCTGGGTATATGATCCATACCGTCCCTATACCCATTATTTTAGAAGAAAAGTGCAACTCTCTAAAGGACAAAACAGAAAGATAGAAATATGCCTTCCTGTTAGTGCAGAATATTTGGAGTTGAAAATCTATGATAAACAGGGAGGCATTGGTGGCTTTAAGCTCACTGATTTTAAGATTACGAAAATGCCCCCTCCAGTAATATGGGCAAGTCCGCAACAACAACGTTTTATGGATTTTGCCATTGATTTTGCGCAAAAGGCAGGATACCTGCCCACTGGGTTTTATGATAGCCCTACACAAGAGTTTTTGTTCCAATACCTGCCAGCTATTACAGATACAAGCGGGAAGGAATTAATTACCCCTGCCCGAATCCACCGAAAGATGCCAAGGGTACAAATTTCTAAACAGATCTTTAGAACCTTGAGCATCCCGGTTCGGGTATTTATTCTATCTCATGAAGGGTGTCATTGGTTTTTAAATGTACGTAGTGAAAAAAAAGCTGATCTGTGTGGAATACGACATTATTTGGATTATGGCTTTCCTAAGATAGAAGCTGTGTACGCTGCTACTAAAATATTCGGGAGATACCCTGATTTGGTGGGAGCTAAGCAAATACAAAGAACCAAAGACATTATTGCCTTTATTGACCAATATACCACTGAAAGATGAAAAAAAACACCTCCATTGTAATAGCAAGTACGCTGACAGGTCTTACACTACTTTGGTTTTGGTATCTGCATAACCGATCAAAAAATAAGCTTGTGCTATCTCCAAGAAAAGCCCCTGTAGTTGATCCTCAGAAGAGCTATAAAGCAGAAGACCATTTTATCCATACTCCGGTTGTATCACCTGTGGTATCCCGGAAAAAATCGAAAAACAACGCAGCTGTAAATCTATTGTCCTCTAAAGAAGATACCCAATTAATCCTTGGTAACACCTCTGAAAAGACCAGAGAGATACACCTGTGGAGTGGTCATAAAAAACCACCAATAAGCCCTTTGCTACCAGGAGATGTTCCTAAACATAAGAAAAATACGCTTTCTATAAACAATACATCACAACAAGGAATTTATCCCCAGGGGATGGTCTTTAACCCTGCCAATGGATATACCTATATCGCATACCAACTATCTGGTACTATTGATATAATACATTCAAAAGGAGTGATACAAACGTTATCCCTTGCTAGGCACACCCCCATAGTAAACAATCCTTCGCCGGTAGACCTGACCGTACACTCTATTGCTGATTCTAACAACTACGGAAAGGTCTATTCGGCGAATATTTTAAACAATACTGTAAGTGTGATTACCTCTGATATGGAGATAACCAATACGATTGTAGTTGGAACACGTCCAATAGGGATTTGTTTTAACCCGGTAAATCAAATGCTCTATGTTGCTAATCTCTCTGATGATACAGTAAGTATTATTGACACCCAAACAGAAAGTGTATTAATAACAGTCGGTGTTGGAAAGTCTCCACGATCTATTACCATTGATCCTATAACAGGATATGCTTATGTTCTTACCTATGGAGACAATAGTATCAGTGTACTCAATACCGATTTTCAGGTTATTGAAATCATTGCAGATATAGCTGAGTCCCTGACCACAGCTGCCTATTATCCGGCGAATAACCATTTGTATGTAGTAGCTTCCCAACAAAATCAGGTAATCCCCATTGATCTGGAAACCTATACTGTAGCTCCTGCAATAGTTGTAGGGAACAATCCTTATAAGATCATATATCACCCAAAAACAGAATTGCTCTATGTAGGTAACAGAGAGGATGCTACCTTTTCTCTGATCGATATAACACAAACAGTAGTGGCGACCCTTTCTTTAGGAAAGGTAAATACAGGTATTGCCATTGATACTACTACCGACAGGCTTTACAGTAGTGATCCGGTTTCAGCCTCTATCGCTGTTATCTCATATAGTAATCATCCTCAGGCAATACATATCAACCAGCAGTACTATGAAAAAAGAGAAGATTTTATATACAACCCTGTTTTGGTAGAGCACGTGAAAATTATTTTCTCCGGGGCTTCCCCTATTTCTGTATTAGAACTCGAAAAGCAAACAATCAGTGGAAAATCAAAGAGCTATCCCATTTCATTATCGAAGTATACCCACCCCCGGAATGTCGCAAAAGTATATGAGGTAACAGGCTTAAAAGACTCCCTGCTTGATGGTAGTCATGGATGGAAATTTAAGATTCAGCCTGGTCAGACCATTAGTATGATAATCTACTATCATCAAATCAAAAGAGAACAGTTAAACCCAAATTATAAAACACCTATGTTATGAGAAAAACCATTCCCATCGCCTTAGCAGAATATGGCGTTACAGAACATAAAGGGGCTACCTATCACAATCCCAGAATCCTTCAGTATTTTAAAGAAACAGGTCACTTATGGGTGGTAGGTGATCAGACTGCCTGGTGTTCTTGTTTTGCCAGTTGGGTAGCTAAAAAAGCAGGCTATAATTATAGTAGAAAACTAACTGCCCGCTCCTGGCTATCAATAGGACAAGCGACCTATATCCCTGTAGTGGGAGATATCGTTGTATTTTGGAGAGAGCATTTAAGTAGCTGGAAAGGACATGTGGGGTTTTACATCAACCACAGCCGCAATAGAAATTATATCTATTGTCTTGGAGGCAATCAAAACAATAGCGTATGTATCAAAGCTTATCCAGTAAAACGATTATTAGGTTTTCGTCAGATACATATTAAATCCTCTCAAGGATAACAACAACATATCGGTAACTAAAATGAAAAAACAGCTCTTAGATATACTCCCTTTTATACTTCTGGGGCGACATAATAGAACGGGTTAAAATAAGCAGCATTATAACAAGGGTGAAATCCAAAAGATATTCTTCCATAAGAGATAATCAAATCAATATTCCATCATATAATACGATGATCTATGCCAACTGTTTTACAAATAGAAAATAAACATTTTCTTATTCCAGAGAAAAAAGACCCCTGTGAGCTTTGGGTAAGTTATTTTAACAGCCTGAAAAAACAGGTCGGGACTTCCAATGCCCGAACCTTATGGTTGATTACATGGAAATATAATGGCAATACCCAATGTAGTACCAATCCTAATTTTAACAAATGGCTACAAAGTAACCAGATAGATGTATCTACCATTGCCAGTCGTACCCTGGCCGATTTTTCTGCCATCGGTAGTAATATATTAGGGTTTGGAAAGAACATCTCTACTGTATTACAATGGGGAATTCCCTTGACACTGGCAGGATTACTCATTGGAATTATTGTGGTTCTTTGGAGAACTTCAAAAACTATGGAGGTGTCTGACCTGACAATGCTTACCCCTACTGGAAGGGCAATGAAAGGATTAAAACTGGCAGGGAAATGAAAACAAAAGCATCTCATATCAAACAATTACAATGGGCATCCACACTGATATCCATGCTACTTATGGTTATACTCTACAGGCATTTTACAAAAAGAAAACAAAAGCGACTTTCTGTAAAAATGCAACAGGCATTGTTACAAAAATTTAACCCTGAAAAAGGATTTTTACAGGAAAAAGCCTTTGATGAAACCTATGCTGAGAGGGTTATAAAAATCGTTCCTGAGCGTATCGCCATACTTAAACCTGGTGTTGCACAAAACAAGGCAAAGCTACTGCATTCAGGATTTAAACCCTGGTATGTATGGGGAGGTGATAACGAACAACTCATCTATGGAGTACTTACCTCTCTTAAAGATAAAGTACAAGTTTCTCAGGTAGCCAAAGCATATCTTGATCTGTATAAAGTACCTCTAAAGGAGCAATTACAAAAAGAGTTGGACACAAAAGAAATCGGAAAAGTACTATCTATAGTAACACGGTTAAATCCTTATACTCTTATATAAAACAACAGCTATATGCAAACCAGAAACAATATACAATGGACGGTAACAGGACTTGCCCTAACAGGATTCCTTATAGGAGGATATCTGGTATATATTAACAATAAAAAGAACCATACCAAAGGTATGCTTTCTCCAACAATACCGGAAGACAAAGAGCAATCTTCCCAGAGGGTAATAGAAGAACCGAATTGGAAAAACCCATATGATATGAATTATCTCAAAGATGTTAAAAAATGGCTAGGAAAAAGGAAGATACGAAAACTACCTCATAACAAAGCCAGAGAGTATGCAAGGATACTAAAGAGAGCCAAAGGAAGATGGAGAGATGATACCCAGGCTGTAACCAGTGTTTTTACTCAAATAAAAGACAAGACACAGGTAGCCAGTATCTCCAAAGCATTCTGGGTAGACTATAAAAAAGACATGTGGCAATACCTAAGGAGTTTTCTAAGTGCCAAAGAGATGGAAAAGTATGTACACCGTCCTGTAAGGAAGTTAGATAACTACAGCTTGATATAAATAAAAGAGAGCAAAAAACAATCAGATATGAGAAAAGAGTCAGTCCCAAACAAAAATAACCTTACATCGGTATGGATTGCCATAACCGCCTTTTCTGTTTTAACAGGAGCTGGGTATTGGTTGTATCGAAAACGTAAGATGGCAAAAGAAAATGAGGGTATGACATGGCAATCTGGTATAAGACCTTCCTCTTCTTCTCTATGGAGCAGGACTTCAAGGTTTAAGTGTAGTAGTACTAAGTATCCGTTGACCTATGGGAACTGCCATGAAGATGTAAAGATATTACAACGTTACCTTAAGGTTTACAATGAAGATTTGGGATATTCTGGTAAAAACAGAGATGGTGTAGACGGGCAATTTGGAGCCAAGACTGCCAAAGCAGCCAAACAGCGATTAAAGAAGGATCTATTTACCAAAGAGGATATCCAGTCAATAAAAACAAGTTTAAAAATGATGAAACGATGAATACCCAGAAACACACAAAGCAAGTATTTTGGATGGCAACCGTAATTACAGGGGCAACCCTTTTGTATTACCTGTTACAACGAAAAAAAAATAAAGACGACACACCAGATACAATTACCCCTTCTATACTCAGACCCATTGCTACTGAAGTAAAACAACAAACTCAAACCAGTGTGAAACACAAGCAGCCCCAAGTAGAGCAGCTTCCTATTCCACAACAAAGCGTTTTTCCTTTAAAACCTGGTAGCAAGGGCAAAGAAGTAGAACGTTTACAGATATGGCTACTTAGGAATCATGGATGGAAAGGAGAAATCACCCGTATCTATGATGATCAGACCTTGAAACTGGTTAGAAAAAGTCTTAAAAAGGATCAGGTAGATAAACATACTTATCAAAAGAAAAAAATGGGAATTCCCATTTGTCAACAATTTCAACCCTAATTAAGATATGGCAGTACAGAAAAAAAGAAAACTGGTTAACTACCTGGATGCCCTGGTAGATAAGGACGGGTTAAAAACAGAAGTTACCATTACTCTTACCGACCAGACCATGACACGAATTATTATTAGCTTTTTAGTATCTGGTATTGCAATAGTAGCAATATCTCACCTGATTAAAAACTATTTCCCCAATATGCAATTGGGAGCAATTCAAAGAGAACTCATTGATATTAAAAAACAACTTAAATAACACTTTATGGAAACAGTATATCAAAACATCATCGCCTATCTGAATACTTTGGACTGGTCATACATTATCACATTTATACTTTTGTGCTATGCCATTAATCATTATGCCTTTACCCAATGGATTAAAAACGGATTAGGAATTACCCTAAAAACCCGATATCGTGTCTTGCTTGTTGGACTGCTCTACGGAATTGTAATTTTCTTTATAAGAGCCTATACCTTATCTCAGATAGAAAGGCTTTTTAGATCCTTTATTTTTGCTGTAGTATTTCACAAGTTCATTCTGGAGCTACTAACAAAAAGAATTTTTCCTGGCAAAAGAGAAAACAAATCAAATAACGATTACTTATGAAATGGGAAAACTATGCATTGTCCTTTTTTATAGGAGCCGGGTTAGTTCTTATACTATTATTATGGATTATTCCCATAGAAAATAATCAGGAGGATAAAAAATCGATACAAAAAATAAGGGAACTGGAGCATCATAATCAAATGCTTACAAAGGTCAATGCTATATTGGATGATAAAGTTTTTGAGCTGGAGATACAGGCAGACAGCCTTAGAACTTTACTAATTCAGGATAAAGAACAAATTACAGGATTAAAACAACGAAAAAATGAAAAAATATATCATATCAGCAGGTATAATGATGATGAGTTATTTCGGTATTTCTCAAGATTTAACTCCACAAGTACTACTGATCAAAAATAAGAAACATTTTTGCTTCAATTCCTTTCAATCCAAAGAGTTGGCTAAACTACTTGAGAAGGGAAGCTATAATGACTCCCTGGTTACCCAACTATCAATAACCAATAATCGGTTAGTTGATTTACTCCAAAAAAAAGACAGCCTGATTAGTTTTAAAAATAGCCAGTTATATAACTACAAAGGAATCATTGATAATAAAGAGCAACACATTACTGTGCTCAATAATATAGCCAAACAAACAAACCAAAAACTAAAAAAAGGAAAGTTACACAAGATGTTGCTTCTGGGAAGTCTTGTTGTTGCATCAACCTTACTACTAAGTAAATAAGTATGAAATCAGTATATCAAAAAGGTATGGAACACATTAGAGTAGCAGTTTTATCACTGATTGTTATTGTTTCTTAATCAAAATAATAGCAAATGTCTGTAATCAAAGAACGTTTTGTAATCCGTTATTATTCCTATGCCCAAAAGGCAGCCAAGTCTTCTGGTATTCCGGTATTGTTTGCCCTGGCACAAAGTGCATTAGAATCCGGATGGGGTAAATATATAAAGGGAAATATGATGTTTGGAATCAAAAGAGGAGCAGGTATCAATTATGGAGGGTGGCAAGGAGATACTCAGTATATCACTACCACAGAATACTCCTCTAAGCCCACAAGAAACTTCCCTTTTGTTTATCCGGGATATCCTATACAAATCAATAATGGAAAATGGAAGTATAAGATAAAAGATGTATTTAGAGCCTATACCACCCCTTTTTATTCTTTTATAGATTGGGCAGGAATGTTGTTTAAAAGCAGACGGTATCAAAATGCACTTTATCATAAGAAAAACCCGTACCGATTTGCTGAAGAAATTGCAAAGGCTGGATATGCAACAGACCCCAATTATGCAAACAAGATTAAACGTATAATGAAAGAAATACAGCAGATTATTATACTAAAAAAATTAAACAAAAACCAAAAGGAAATAGGTCTTCCCTTAATCCTTATGGGAGTTAGTCTGTTGATAATAAGTGTGGTAGTAATCAATCGTAAACCTAAATAGATGAACGCTGATAAAGGTAATATATGGATTAATGTGATTTTCGGAGTCTTTCTAACTGTTAGTATTGCTAAAGGAGGAATTTCTATTTATGAATGGCATCAGAAAAGAAAAGCCAAAAAACAATGTAGGTGTGGTTCAAAAAAAACGTGAATATATTTGGTTTTCAATAGCTTTAACTTCTATTGTCGTGGTAGGATGCTGGATATTACTTAAAAAAAAGCAACCTAAAGTTGACCTGAAAAAATTTGATAGTCCGGATCTCCCTGGCTCAGGGGTATGCATGGATAAAAAGTTGATTAAAATGCTACTGCAATTACAAAACAAATCAGGATATCCTGTTTTTGACAATATAAACTCTGGAGCTAGAACTGCATATTGGAATAAAAAGGTAGGTGGGGTATCAAATTCCTCTCATAAAATACCTACTTGTAAGGCAGTAGATATTCATACTCCAACTAAAAGCATTAGAAATAAAATCGTAGTAATTGCTAAACTAGTAGGATTTAAACGAATTGGCGTTGGAAAAACGTTTGTACACCTGGATAACGACCATACCAAACGGCAAAACATTGCATGGGGATATCCTTCTGGTGCTAAACCACCAATTAACCCATTTATTTGAAATAATAAAAGAGAAAACTACTTTCAATTGCATTTATTAAAACAATACATTCTGAATTTCTGACTACCTCCCTATATTACAAATAGTGCCTCTTGTATTAATAATCATCATCTTCATAATAAAGTTCGGGATCAACTCCAATAGGACGGGTATCGTTTTTATCGGGATTGAATCCTGTTATTGCAGTAAAGAGCATTGCAACAATAATGCTAAACAAAATGATTAATGTAATTTGTATAAAAGGAGGTAATTCTTTTTTCATGAGGATTTCTATTTAGTTGCGTATTAGGAAAGTAATTTGAGAGTTAAATTAGTGGAAAGGAGGGTATGAAGCTTTCCAAACTCCATCAGTTTTAACAAAAGATAATATTTCGTACCAAGGAGTACATCCTCCATAACCTAATAAATTATATGCTACCACCAAAGAGATATTACCTTTTTTGTTAAATACCGGATATGAAAAATACATTAATGATTTCATGTCATATTTATTTAGTATTGCCTTCCATTCAGGAGAAAATTCTTTGTACTTTTTTGCATAGTATCTTATATCAATTAAATCTTCCTCACAAAAATAGTCGGAGATTTGATGGAGAAGCTCCCGATGTGCTATTAGATAATTTCTTTGTTTAGAAAGATATTTCAAATCCTCTTCCTCGAAATATTCGAATTCGAATTCTGCACTATCATTACTTACATCAACCAGCGGATTATTATGCTTCAACCATGATGGAGATGGAGGGGTTCTTACTGTTTTACTAATTTTTATAGTGGTGCGTTTTTGGGAGTAAAAAGAGTGTTTTAAAATGTTAAATATGTCTTCTACGTCCTCTTTATGGGGTTGATTATTGCAGCCAATACAAAGCAATATTAAAATGGTATGGTAATGTTTCATTATCTGTGTTTTAAAAAGTAGTTTATAGTATTTCGGTATATCCCAAATAATAAAATCTATTAGGTTCTTTGGATATCCCGGGAATTTTTGGGGCGGAGATAAAGTTTTCTTCTATTATAGGAATACCTGTAATCTCACCAGTATTTTTATCAATTATATACGATGATCCCTTATATACGCTATTGGGATTCTCTGATTTTTCTTCAATTTGAAAAATCTCTTTAGTCTCATAGATGGTCATTTTTGTTTCCCACAGATAAGCAGAAAGACAGCTGCCTCCATAGATAGCATGAAGAACACTTTCTATTGTTTGTTTTTGTTCTACTGAAGGGAAGAAAAGATTTGTGGCACAGTTAAAAGAACTGCCACTTTTAGGGTAAAAATTCCCTTCATTACCATAGAAGTTATTGCGATAATGTGTGTTCCTTATTTTTCCACTTGGTAGCTCCAATTCAATTCCATAATAGAATCTCGAATATAAAGGCACTAAAAGCACATTTTGCTGTAATCGAACGATAATATTCTTTTGATTGGTCAGTACTTGGATGTAATCAAAACAAAAAGGATTAATAGAAGCATACATGCTCTTTTCCTGCCGAATTAGCTGTATAGCGATATTTACAATAGCATCTTTTTCAAGCTCAATAAGGTCAGAGATATTGTATGTTTTTTGGTTTTTTGAAAAAGACAAACGTTGTCTTTTTCGAGAGATATTAGTGTATCCATTGTATGTGTTTTTCATCTGGGGTGATTATTATTGTTATCGTCTGTAGATATTCCATATAGCAGTATGCAGATTAATACGATGAATCCAAACGTCATAGGCATATCTTAAATGAGGTTCATTCAAAAAATCATGCTTTAAAAGCAGTTCAAAACAAAGGTTTGAAAGCGTTTTCGGTGGGAGTTGTTCTAAATAACCAGGGAGTTTTGTAATATCAATATGACCAAAGCATACCCTATTGTTTTGAGAGTGATCAATATGGTAATAGGCTAGATTCTCATAAGGATCATAGCAGAAATAAATATATAAGTTACAAGGAGAGTGCCTTTTTGCATGCTTGTTAAAAAGTGTTATCTGGAATTTGTCATTACAAAGGATATACCCTTCTGTATCAAATACAATAATGGAAGGGCATAAAAAGGCCTTATTTAAGCACATGTTTCCAATCGAAATTAAAGAACCAAATAGCCCCCCATAACAATTCGTCTTGCCTTTATTAAAAGGATGTGTCATTTCAGAGATAAGAACACCATTTATAAGACTGCTGTCGAGCAGAACTTTAAAATCTGGAGACAAACAGTCTTTTAGTATTTGATCTATTAAAACGTCATTCATTTTTTCTTTTTTAATGTTGTTTTTTTGATATAATGATTTTTAAAATTAGGAAAGAGAAGCCTTGCTCTTTAATGTTAAAGAGTTGATTATAAGTGTTTTTTGGTTTATTGTGTTTTAGATACTAATTCTCTACTATAAATGAAGTTTTAGATTAATTTTACCATCCTCCGATACGTTTACGTTCATCTTGTTGTTCTGGGGTTGCTTCAGGGGTTGGGACTTTGCTGAAATATAAGGGTTTGGGGAACCCTGCTGCTTTACGACGTTCAAAATCACGTTGCCTATATTTATCAAAAGCATCTCCCGGAGGTAAAGGTCTGTTTTTATCCATATACCAGGTAATAAGGGAAATACTATAGAAACAATCCCCACCAGCATAGAAACTGGCAAAGGTTAGTCCTTTAGTTGGTCTTATTACTTCTAAACGATAGGCACCTGTACCATCTTCTCCTCCAGTACTATAAGTAAATATGGCATTGTCAAAGTGCATGGTAATATTTGGTTGCCAATACAAACCAGAAAATGTAATTAAACCATCTTTTCGGTTCAATATGTATTCTTTTTTCGGCATTGTAAAGTAGTAGATTATAAAAAATAATAGAATTAACATTGCGATAGTATTTAGGACAATACTTGTTATATCCCATTCTTCAAGAAAAATAATAAAACATAAAATAGAAAATAAAGCCATTCCACCACCCCATAATGGAATAGCTATAGCTGCTGATTCGAAAACTAAGTAGTTATTATCTGCATGAATAAAAACCCCCTTTTTTTTAACTTTTTCATTCGTTAGATCACGAGGCATTTCATGGATTTGTTTATCTATTTTGTGATAGTATTTTTGTAACCCCAATTGAGCTTCTCCATAATTTTCATGGGTGATACTACGTTTATAATCTATTGCCATGCCTGTGGTGTTTTAAGATCGTCTAAAGTACTAATTACAAACTTTTTTTCCATGCTGTAATCAAACCCATAATGATTTCCTGCAATTTTAAATAAAGCTCCCAACCAACGCGGTTGATTTTTTTCTAAAGTATACGGAAAATAGTGCTCTAATGCCTGATCCATTGTTAATCTGGAAATAAAGAGCATATCAGATTGAGAAGTACTGCTTTTTTGTATCGTTTTAGGTATTTCAAATCTGATTTGGACAGAAGGTCTAATGGCTTCATTTAAAACAATGGTCGGTTTATTTTGATTTGATAATTCCTTTGGATTCCCTTGCCAAATTCCATTTTCGAAATAATATATTTTGTAATCTAATTGTTCTGGTTTATTAAAAAACTTTAAAAAAGTCATCTGTACTGTTATTTTTTCTGCATGAATGACCAGAGATGGACGACGTTTTTTATGTTGTAAGCTTTTTTTGTAGGATGCTATTTTTACCAATGCGTGATTACAAACGGTCATATCCAGTAGGGTAGCACTTGCTTTATATGGATCTGATAAGATTAGATAATCCGGAGATATTTTATCTACCAGTAGTTTTCTGTTTTGATAGAGTCTTTCTATATATTCCATAGGGGATTCTCCTTTTATGACAGGGAAGTCTTTATAATCACTGAAGAGATAATGTTTAAAATAATACTCTAGATCTGTATCGGTAAGTATTTCTGAGACAATCAATAGTCCTACCCCTACAGCGGCAGCAATCCATCCTACTGGTCCAGTAAGCCCAAGAGCAGTTCCTGTTGCAGCGACGGAAGTTGCACCCAAAGTAGTAGCTGTAGATGTAATTGATACTCCTGCTGCTACAGTAAATGCCATTCCTGCACCAACTAATGCTAGTGATTTATCATCATCTCTAGCAGATCCAGCCTCTATTGCATCCCAAAAACACATAGCGGCTGTAAATACGGCTCCTACAGTTCCTGCAATTTTAGTTCCTGCTTCAAAAAACCTAGTTACTTCTTTTCCTGAATGTTCCATAAAAGCTTTTTGTAAGTTCATTCCTGCCTCAGTTAATTTGAAGGACGAAGCAATAAAACTGGTCACTTCTTTTCCTTTTTTTTCTTGTTTTGCTTTTACAAAAGCATTATAAAAATTATAGACTTCTAATATTGCAAATACCCCATTAAATGCACGTCCATTTACCATCTTGGCTAATCGTTCATGTCTGGCGTTTTTAAGGATGGTTTCTTCATCCATTTCTTTCATTGTTCGAAGGGCTAATACATGTTTACCCTTTTGACTTTGTCTGAGTTCTATACCTTCAGATTCTTTTAGAATTCGCCAAACATCAACCTTTTTACCTGTATATTTTCCTGATTTCACATACTTAGGGTCAATCTCAACACCTAATTCTTCTAAACGAAGGTGAATCTCACTCTTTCGTACCTCAAACATTTCTTTTCCATAGACTTTTAGATTTTTGTTGAGTTTTTTTACGGTAAATTCAACCATCTGATCTATCTCCTGAAAACTTTTACCTCCCTGTTCTCTAGTTGTAAAAGCTAAACTTGCCAAATGCTTTAATCGTTTGGTATATACTCCAGCTATTTTCTGACTGGTTTTAAATTTATCTCCTGCAATGTTTTCAAGATTTAACCCTACCCCTAGCAGACCATATAGGGGATCTATTCCTTTAAAATCATCAGCATTACTATTTCCTGAATGCTCACTTTCATTATCACTATCAATAATACTCCATACCCATCTTACCCATTGATCTGAGTTGGTGTATTCTCTGGGAAGTAATAAATGTCGTTCATAGATCATTGGAGTAGTTCCTAGATGATCTAATAGTTCCATACAAGTATCCCTTCCTTCAACACATTTTTCTGTACCACTGTGCAGGTAGTCATCAAGGGTAGGTTTAAAGTAATCACTTTGTAGTAGGGTCGCTAAGTCTTTTCTATAACTATTAACAACACTTCTGGTTTGTGCTCTTTGATTGATTCCTAATATGCCGTGGATTTTTTCTCGATTCACACCATGTCCTAATGCAATTTGATAATTCTTGCTAGTAGAGATAGTTCCGGCTTTGGTAATCCGTCTGTTAATGGTAAAATCTCCTGGATGCACCTCAAAAAAATCTTTTCCCTGACCTCCTCCATCATATTTCTGAATTGTTTCAGCATCATTATATATCATCTGATAGGTAGTTAGTGCCAAAGAGTAAATATGCCCATAGTAGGCTTTCTTGGGGGTAGGAGTTTCTATATCACCTTTTGATATTCGATCATAGGCTTTTTGTTGTGTTTCTCCACTTTGTATGGCAGCTATTAATGCTTGATGATGTAATACCTTATCAGAAAGAGCTTCATTCATATCTTTGGCACAGCCTAATGGATCATCAAGGATGATGAACATATCTTCAAGGGTTTCGTTATTTCCTCTTACTTCTTCTGCTCTTTCTGTAGCATATATCTGTTGTAATGTTTTATGATATGAGCCGCTATATGCAGATTCTTTATCAAATACAGCATCTGCTTTGTAGTAGGGTAAAATATGTGGGTCTTCTGTTTGTTCTTCTCCTTTTGTAAAACCAGTACAGGCAATACGCTTCATTCGTTTTTTTCTATAATCTGTATCAGTGGTTACTTTTTGCAGGTATTGGAGTCCCCACTGTACAGGGGAGTAGCAAATAGACCAGTTACTGCCTTTTTTTACAGTAACATGTGAAACTGGTTTTTTAGATGCGGTTCTATATTCTTTGTAGTTTCCATTGGTGTCTTTATTCTTTTTGAAGGAAATAGTGTGTAAAAAACCTAGCGCATCAATTTCGTATTCTAAAAAGTTATTTTGTGGATCAGCTTCATCAATTAGATATAGATATCCCTCTCGCATAGCAGTTCTGGCAACATAAAAATTATCATTTTTAGGCAGTTCTTTTATTCCAAGAACAGTAACTTCTTCTAAGTTTACCGTAGGATAGTAGGTATTAAGCTGTTGGTCTTGTCTAAGGGGGATTTCTAATTCGGGAGTACCATTGGTCATACGAATCACACTCCCATGTGTGTATGGAGTAATAGTAGGACTTGCAGGAGCATCGACTTCTATATCACTATCAAAAGGAGTATTACGATCAAAGAGACCGTATCTTAGAAAATGTAAATGTATTCCCGCTTTATGTACTTCTATTACCGGGCTAGGCTGACTAATGATATCACCTACCTGACATGTAAAAGTGTATGTATTTACAAGGGTGTTATATTCCTTGTCCTGATTTTCTTCTAAAGCATTATTTTCTTTCATATTGAAGTAGGTTTTAAGTGTATTACTTCTTTTTTTAATTGTAGAGAGGGTTGTCTTTATTCGACAATCGATATTTAAATTGTTCCAGAGATTCTCTGGTAAAACGATAATACCCTTTATGGAGTTTGATAGCCCCTCTTATAGGTGGTATTTCTTTTACTATATTAAAATCAGTAGTATCAGACATTGGAGATAGTATAAGAGTAAGCATCCTATTTTTAGCAATCCCCCATGAGATATAACACCCCTCTTTTAAAAGTGTTATTGTATCACCTAACAGGTCTTTTGATAGACTATATGCTATTTCATTTTTTAAAGCCGTCTTTTGTTGTTGTATCCATCTTTTTTTATGTGTTGTAAGAGATAAGGATATTGAATCTTGTTTTTTTGTTTTCTCTAATAATTCGATGATGTTTTGAGAATCCATATCTGTGAGTTTAGCCCATTCTTCTGCTAAAAAAGTTCCATTACTATCAATAGCCACCATTTTTAGATATACATTGGTATCTAATATTCCGGGAAGTAATAGAAATTCAGAAACGGAAGAGGTTTCTGTTAAAGAAAGTATTTGCTCTTTAGAAAGAGTAAATACCGGATCTCGTTTTTGTAGTATTTCTATAGAAACTACCTGTTGCCAATTGGTATAATAAGGATCAATTCCTATGCTTTCTTTCTTTGAATCAGTTTGTTTTTGTTGTGTACAGCAGATAAAGAGTAATAGTATTATACCATACCACTGCATGTTAATATGTCGTAACATTATTTGTTTTTTAGCATTACAATCCCTTTCCCTATTAATAAGAAATTAGGAATATAATAGTGATACATTGTATATGATATACTCTATCATATACGCTATTAGTGGGGTGTGGTGAACTTTGCTATCTACCTGTTTGTAGAATTTTGATTAGAATAATAGGAAATACACTTATCAAAAAATTATAAAAAAAGTGAACTATTATTGAATACAAAACTCCATAATTAATCCGTATATAAGTGAAAAATAATGCAGATATAGATGTCATAATAAATATACTTACAACATGTCTTTCATTAGCTTGACCACTAAAAAAAATATGCCATAAAGTAAATAGAATAACCTGCATCCATAAAATTAAATTGAAATAATTATTAAATCCCTTTTTAATTTGTCTTTGATACCCAAATAGAGTTTTAAATAAAATAAAATACATCACGATTGTAGTTATAGAAAACATTATGATATATCGAAGCATTGGAAATATAGAATCTGGAGATAAATAATGAACTTTAATTTTAAGAATTAGAAATAAAATATTAGTCCCTAATAACGCTAAAGAAAATATTACTAGTTTGTAATTAAATTTAGTTAATAACCCCCTATATTTAAACTCTTCCATAATAGCTGTAAAAACTAAAAAAAATGTAGTACTAAAAACATTTAAATCTTTATCAGTTCTAGTAACTATTTCTTCTACTTCAAAAGGAAATATTTTTTTTAAAATAATTGAAATACAAAATAAAAACACTATAAATGCTATAAAGAGGGAGGGTATAAATACCCTCGCCTTTCTATTATCAATATTATATCTATTAAAATGATCTTTAAAAAAACTAGTTATCATTATAGTCTAAAATATATGGTAGTTTTTGATGAGTCCTTCTAGCATTTACTGGTTTTAATCCTAGAAATTCTTTTGCTCTTTTATTAATTTTATTTGAAAGAGTTTGGTCTTGTTCATCAGGAATGACGACTACTCTCAAAATGAGTTCTAATGAACTGTAAAAAAGTGTCTTACTTTTATTAAATCATTTTTTAATAGTTTATGTTTATTAGGATATAAAATATGACTTGCAAGAGCCTAAAAAGAAAAGGTTTCATTTTGATTGATAATCATTTCCCTAAAGGGGAGATATAATCCAACTTTTTTAGTATCCTATATTGTAAACTAAATAGTGTTTTTTTTAATTTAACTAATAGTTTTTTGCTTGGATTTTTCATATCATATTTCACTATCTTTTTTAAAATTATTTAACTATCTCCATTAAATTAGATATGAAATTGTTTTTCCTCTCTTCATCATTTATAATTTTTTCTATAAAATACTCCCATTTGGAATCCTCGTCATCAATATAATCAAAAGGTGTTGGGTATAAATTTTCTTCAAAGTCAGTATATGAATAACTAACAATTTTATTCTTTTTATCAAAAAGAATAAGTGTTTTAATGTTTTTAGAAGAATCTGTTTTTTTTAGAACAATATTATGATCTTTAGTTATATGGTATTTATCAGAACCATATAAGAAATAAAGCTTGTTCTTTTGCACCAATACACCTGTTAGTATACTGTCTATGATTTTATACCATCCATTTATTACATCTATATTTTCTAATTCTTTTTCAATTTGCATTTCGAAATCAAAATATTTTTTAGCGAAATCAAAGTTTTTTAACAATATCATTTTTTATTTTTTAAATTTTAAATCCTTTCCTCCTGGTCTTGTAGCACTATTTATAATATCATCCCAAGATTTACCTTTTTGTCTTAAATAATCTATAGATGGTCCTAGTTTATCTCCATATTTCTCAATATTTCTTTTATATATTGTTTGCAAAAGTTCATCAGGAGTAAGTGATTTATACCTTACTCCTAATTCTCTTCTTAAACCATGTAAGTGCCTAGCTATTTCTTCAGAAGAATTACCTGCTGATTTCATTTTTTGAGCTAGAGAAGATAAGTTTTTAACTTCAGCTTCGTAAGCAGCTCTCAATGGAGGAATAGCTTTTATTGTGTTTGTTCTCAAAAACATTGCTCCAACAAATCTTAGTGAAGTTAGCATAAAAATAGGTGAATCAAAACCCATAGTATTTACATTCCCTTTTGCTAATGGAAATTCTCCTCCATAATAATTATGAGCCTGGATAGCCCAACCTACCATAGCAGATAAAACATCATCAGTAAAATTATAATTATGGAGAGATTCTATCGATGCTCTTCCTTGACCTATAGCTCTTATGGTAGTCCTAAATAATTCAAAATATTCTCCTTCGAAATACCATCCCTCTTTCGAACCATGTACCCCTCCTGAATGATAATATTGAATAGCAGAAGTTGCCATAGCACTATGCCCATATCCTACAACCCTTTTTGTTTTACGTGTTTGTCCTTCTTGTGGACAATCATTACAAAAACCTCCATTACCATTAGCACTCCATACACTTCTACCATTTTCAGGAGTTGCGTTCCAAGCTTCTGTTATAGAACTTACCGTAGTAGTCCCAGAAGGGTCTGCAAAATATACTGGATTATTATCAAAAGAAGTATAAGTAGACATGTTAAAATGAGTTACTGGGTCTATAGAACTCCATCTACCTAAAGTAGCATCATAATTCCTAGCGCCAAAATCATAGGTGTCCAAATCCATTTCTTCTGAGAACTCTTTTCCTCCAAATCCATAATTATGTTTACTTCCTATTGTTGGTGCTCCATATCCACGATTTTCTAAGCCGAAGGGATAGTAATGTTTTTCCTGTTTAATCTCAGAAGTTGAGATACTCCCATTGTTATTGGTATCTGCATAGGAGAGTCTGATGTTACCTAAATGGTCTTTATACTGGTATACATAAGTATACCCATTTGTATCAGGTTCTACATAGCCCTCAGGATGATTAAAGAACTCCAGATTACCATTTTTATAGATGTAGTTACCTACATAATCGGTCATAGTGGTATTATTTCCTTCCTTTACTATTTTTCGTAGTTTTACCCCAGTGGCGTCATAAATATAGCTAATATTCCCCTTACCGGAAACATTTATTCTTTTGGGAAGGTCTAGGTGATTATACACAGTTCCGGAAATCCCTTTGTTGTTGTCAACTGTTTGATTTCCGTTAGCATCATATGCATAGTCATTCCCTGTATTACTACCATCTGTAAATCCAAAGGTTTTATTTCCGCTATCCGTTACCTTTAGTAATTTGTTTCCTGCATTATAGGAATACACTAATTTATCCATTGCCCCGAAGGTAGTAGCAGCTGCGTTGGTATGCCCGTTTCTGTTAAGGGTTTGGATATTCCCATTTTTATCATAGGTAACCCCTAATAGGTTATAACTTCCTATATTGGCATATCCGGCAGTGATCCGATTTAAATCATCATACTGATAGGAATAAGAACGTTTGGTATTGTCACTGGCAGTTTTCCAGAGTGTCTCACTAATATTTCCATTGTATAGCTTATCAGCTCTGGAAGCATTTTCGGTCACCCTGTTATAATTAATCCCAAAGGCAAACAGATCTGATCCCAGATTGTTAACATCATTAATCCCGGTAAGCCACCCCCGTACATTATAGCTGTAATCTACTGTTTGCAGGTTATTCCCTACTTTTTTAGTTTTTAATTGCCCTAATGCATCATAGGTATTACTGACAATGGTCTGAGGTGAATCTCCATTAATAGACTGCTGATGGGTAAGCATTCTCCCCATATGATCATAACTAAAGGTATCTATGGTAATAACAGGCGCATTTCCTTCCTTTTGGTGCAGTGTTTTAGATTTTTCTACCCTTCCGGTAAAACTCAACAGGGATTCTGTCATCTCATTTGTTTTTAGAAAGGTATTTCTGGAAGCTGTGGTAATAACTCTTGCTTTTTGGTCATAGCCAATAGCAGTTTCAATCCAGTGGCTGGTATCTAATATTCTGGTTTGTGAAAAGGTAGGCAGTCCTTTTACATTCCTACTTAATGTTACTCCAAAGGAGTTTTGTGCAGGCATGGTATTCCCATGTAATAGCTGAGGCGCTTTATAATCATCGTAATACTGTATTGTATGTAACTCACTTATAGAAGTCGGATATGCCTGATTGGTATAATATACCGAGGTGGCATGTAATGTTACCGGAGTATCTACTCTGGACTCAAAAATATCTCCTGTAAAGTTATTTACTCTGTTTTGTAATACTTTTCGGGAAGCTCCATTGTTTGTTATCCCTGTATAGATTATTCTTCCAAAAGCATCGTATTTGGTAAATCTCCACTGATTATACGCTTTTTCTGAGTTTTCTTTTCGCAGACTAGCATCCTGAGTAAGTATGGGTTGATCTAATTTATTATAGATAATATACTCCCAATCTTTTCCGGGAACTTTCTTTTCGATAACTCTATTTCGATCGTCATATCGATATTGATAACACAGTTCTGCTAGTTCTGTAGCAGACACCCCGTCATTAACAACTACCTTGGGAGGTAGTACAAAACTTAAATTCCCAAATCTATCATATACATAATGAGTATCGTGCGCTTCTGCTGCATTATAGGTTCTTTTTAGAACTATCTGTCCCTGCTTGTTTTTATATTCTCTGGTGGTATGATTATCTTCATCAGCTCTCGTCCAGTTTTCATCTTTGATAATGGTAACCAGCAATTGATTGGGAGCATAGTTTCCATTTTTACGAAGTACTGGTTTTTCAGTATCCCCAGCTGTAAATGTAACCTCAAACAAGGGAATATCTGCCTGATTTGTTGTCCAGTCAGTTTTGATGGTATGATCAGCTGCCATGGCACTGATCTCACTGTTAGCTTTCCAGGCTGTTCCCGGAGCTGCTTGTTTGATCACCCGGTTTATAGGAGAGGCTTCAAAAACACTTTCTGAATAAGCATTAACACTAGTGCCTGTAAAATCCTGCGGGTAATTATTTTTATAATAAGCATCAATATCTGTAGCTACATTCACTGTTTTATAACTTCCCGCTACTGTTTCAGAAACAAAGGGTAGATACTGTTTGCCTTGTCTTCCATAGCTGTCATAGGTGATATGTGTTACAATATCCTTATGACTGGGGGCTGCTTTAATAGCTGTCTGTTGTTTAGGTCTTCCTAAATCATCAAAATAAGTAATGCTTTCAATTACATCTTTGTTATAGCGTATGTCCTGTGATCGCTTTAAAGGAGTCTGATAGGTTTTAGTATAGATGTAGTTTTCGTTATCTGATACTTGTGTTTTATATGGCAGATGCACACATCCGCTATTGGTTCCAAAGGTCTGCGGACATTTATCATCCTTATTAGCTACATATCCTTCAGGTTTTTGACATGCATTTTTAACATGCTGTGGATCTCCAAACCCATCATTATCCGTATCGGCATACCAGGCAGTAGGACGTTGTATCGTATAAGAAATACTACGAGCAGTACTCCAACATCCAGTCTGGTTATTTCTAGCTCTTAGGTAATAAGTAGTTCCCGTGGTATGGGTACTGGTTGTTTGATAGGTATCGGTGCTGGTTCCCGAAGATGTGCTCTGCCAATACCAGGTAACCCCGGAAGGAGGATTGCTTCTGGTTAACACTGTTTTATTACACTGCCTGTCAATAGCTGGTAAAGCAGGTACAGCAGGCGGGGTACTATGAATAACATAATCAATCTTTAAGGCAGGACTCCAACACTGTCTTTGAGCATCATAGGCTCTTAGATAGTAGGTATTCCCACTGTCTAGTGTAATTGAATTTCGTCCTTCTGCTTTACTGACTCCCGTAGGTGTTTTTTGCCAAAAATGATCATATAAGGCATTTCGTCTTCTAAGGGTGGTACTCCCACAGTGATATTGTTTAGAAATCAGACCACTCTGCGGAGTTGGGACTGTATGTAAATTATAAGATACCGCTCTGGCAGCACTCCAGCATCCTGTTTGATTATTTCTGGCTCGTATGTAATAAACATCTCCTGTGGTTCTGGTAACTGTTTTTGAGGAATTCGCTGTACTGGTTGCAGATGCAGAGCTCTGCCAATACCAGGTAATTCCAGAAGGAGGATTGCCTCTGGTTAGTACAGACTTACCACATTGATCAGAAACAGTAGGAAGTGAGGGGCTAGGTGGTATTGTTTTGATAGAATAGGTTATTTTCACATAGCCTCCCCAACATCCATTACTGTTATTTCTTGCTCTTAGATAATAGGTATTTCCACTGGTTCTTGTAATTGTTTTACTGGAATTGGCTGTACTGGTTGCAGATGCAGAGCTCTGCCAATACCATGTAATTCCAGAAGGAGGGTTGCCTCTGGTTAGTACAGACTTACCACATTGATTTGATACAGACGGGCTTTGAGGAGCCGAGGGAACAGGTTTTATAGCATAGTTGACTACTCTGGAAGTTCCCCAACATTTTGTTGTATTATTAAAAGCCCTAAGGTAATAACGAGACCCATTTACTCTTGTAATCGTTTTTGCGTTACTGGATCTACTAACTCCAGAAGCTGCACTTTGCCAGTACCAGATAATCCCAGAAGGAGGGTTACCTCTGGTAAGTGTAGCCTTTCCACATGAATTAACTACTGTTACAGCGGCAGGGGTAGCAGGTTTGGGAGATTCATCTACCTTTGCATTACAATTATTATCAATCCCATCACAAATCTCTAAAGCTCCGGGTTTTATATCAGCCCTGTTATCATTACAATCTCCGGCTCTTGTCACATAGCCTGAAGGTCGTACACTACGATATACCTTTGCATTAGGATTTCCATAGGTGTCCTTATCTACATCTTTGTAGAAGTTTCTGGGAGCAATATTGGTAATGAGTGCTGTCCCATCATTATAATCATCATCATTTCTAACATATCCTGAGGGTTTGGTACATTGTTTTTTTGTATTGTTTTTGTCTCCAAACCCATCATTATCCCTATCAGCATACCAGATGGTATTAGGATTAATGGTTGCATTACCATCGTTACAATCTCTGTTGTTAGAAACATAGCCCGCAGGTTTGGAGGTTTTACAGGTTGCCCGTCCTGGGTTTCCAAATCCGTCTCCATCTTCATCTCTATAGTACCAGGTACAGTTTCCATCTCCATCTCCTGGAATTCGAATAGAGGGATCACTTATCAGTTCAGGGGTTTGCTCAGGCTCAGGAGTCTGTCTTTGCTGTGCAAAAGAGATAGTGGATATGCATAAAAATAAAATCAGCAGTGATCCTTTATAATAACTATTTTGTAGTTTTTGATATGACTGTTTCATTTTTATTGGTTTTTATAGTGGTATTTGTTTTCTGAAATAAGGTTTCCATCGGCATCTTTTATAGAGTGAAGGCGTCCCAGAGAATCATAACTGTAATAAGTAGTTATTCCTTTGGGATCAGTAGTACTGGTTACTCCTATCATTGGATCATAGGTATAGGTAGTGATCAAGGCATCTGGTAATTGATCCCGCAATGCATTGAGTTTGTTTCTTAGAAGTTGTTCTTTACAATCCGGCTCACTACAATGGTCTGTATCTGCATTAGAAGCTGTTTTAATAGCGGCTACATAAGTCCTTACCTGACTATAGGTAGCATTCTCTATTTTAGCAACAGGCAGCTGATCCTGATATCCATAGATATATACGATATGACTAGCTAAAGGTTTAGAAAGTTCTAAAAGATTCCCTTTGCTATCGTAGGTATGATAATACAATCGGTCTTCGAGTGCTGTTTTATTGTTTTTTGCTTGCAGAATAGTTTTAGGCAATGCTTTACCATCATTGGTATAGCGTATTCTTTGAATAGCCGTTAGTTTTTCTGATTGATTGTTTGTGATGGTATAAACTTCATTTTGGATAGGTGTGGCTAATCGATATTGATCTATAAGATCCTGATAAGCCGTTTTTTCCTCTTGACTTAATCCGGTTAATGAGGTATACTCCTCTGGGTAAAAGAAGCGTTGTCGTTTGGTTTGCTGCTGATTATAAGTTGTCTTACTTTTTACCTTTTGCAAGGCTGTGTTGTAGGTAAACTCACTGGTAACAGTATAAGGCTCTCCCTTTAGATACTCGGTAGTTTCTGCTTTTTTTCGCTGGCTGTGTGCCATTAAAATACGATACCTGCCAATGGTAAAGTTTTCCTCCCCTAATACAGCTCCTCCTTTAAAATCAACTTTTAGCGCATTGGTTAAATGTTCTTTAAACTGATAGCTGTGTTCCTGCTGTTGTAAAGTTTCTCCGTTTCTATTGGAAATTACAGAAGTGATCACCTTTCCATTGGAATGTGCTCTGTCAATGGGTGGAGGAAATGGAAATTCCTGATCGATGATATTCGTTGCATTTATAAAAGTTGTGCTAACAACTCCATTGGGAGTTTGGTGATTATCCTCCCCTTTTTGAATGCTACTGACCTTACTGTATCCTATATGAGACCCGTTGGTGATTCCTAAAGCAGACCTGTCGGTATCCAGTGCTACCATATATTGACAAGAAACATTGGTTCCTCCCCCTCCTGTACCAACCCATTGCAGGGTTTGTTTTTCAAAAAGGTAATTAGGTTCCTGATGTATCATTCCCGAGGAGTATCCTTGAGCATCTTTATATTGATATTGCTGAGAAAGAAGTAGTTTGTTATTAGCATCGTATTTTTTAATAGATGCTACCCGTACTCCTCCTGCTTTTTTTTCATATAAAGGAATGTTAGTTACTTTATGATGAATCAGGGTTATAGTGGCGCTATCTCTGGAGGTGTTCTCACAGTTTCTCCAGGTTGCTTCTGCCACCAGAGAATACGATCCGGGAGCTAATAATATTCCTTTATCGATATCATTATTGGTTAATGAGATTGTTAACAGAACATTATTCTGGCTATTATATAGGGTTGCCTTAGGGGCTTTCCCTCCGGAAAAATAATTATCAGTATATTTATCTACCTTTCCAAATACCCTGACCATTACAGGTTTATCAGGGGAATTAGGGTCGCCAGTAATGGTAAAAGAGGTACGATCTGTATCGGTATTAATAGCTGTACACCCTTGTCCGGAATTTCCTGTAGCAGTTACTTTTTCAGTGTGCTTTTGGCTTACAAATTCATTGATTCTGTTTCCACCGACATATCCATAAGTATTTTGTTCAAAGGAATAAGTATCATAGCCCCCTGTGGGGTATTTTATTTTATAAAGCACTCCTTTTTTAGAACCTTCCAGATCAGCTGATCGGTCTGCACTTCCAAAACTGGCAACTCCATTGCCTGGTACTTGTATAAAGTAAGGAGGCAGCATATCTCTGGAGGTATTGTTATTGGCAAATCCCCAATGGTCTTTTTGATGTGAAGACCGCTCTGGAAGTTGTTGATGATAGAAAAATTCATAAGGAGCAAGCCCTTCAAGGTTACTTCCAATCTCCTGAAGTCTGGTCAATGTCAAACGCCCTGTTGCTTGTGAGTGAGTGAGTTTATATTTTTTGATGAGTTTGTTTTGATCACGGTTTTTGATTTGTATCTCGGAGATTGCAAAAAGATCATTACTGGTAGGCATTACCTTATAGGATGCAGGAATAAAAGAGATCTCTACAGGGGAGCTGTCTGAATAGATTCTTTTAAGCGCTTTTCCATTAATATCGATATCGGTCTTGCTATATTGAATAGGATCATTGATACTTCCTCCACATCTGGAGCTTCCTCCAACCAAATGACTTCTTGTTCTGGAAGTATAGATGTTATGATCTTTAATGGTATATGGAGTATACTCAAAAAACAGATTAGCATTACTAACAGGGGCTGTGATTTGGCTAATGTACCAGGAAGAGATATACCCATCCTGAGCCAGATAACAGAGATTTCTTCCAGATTTTATATTAGCAGTAAATTCAGCAGCCTTAAATGTATAACGTACCCCATCTGGAGTTGTAAATATCCATCCTGTAATGGTAGAAGCATTTCCCCCATGTTGAATCGGGGTAATTGCTATTTGTGTTTCTGAAGAAATAATAATATTTCCATTCCAGTCAAAGTGAAATTTACCGGTATATCCATTGAAGTTAAAATTAAAAATGTCCGGTTGTGCATCATAACACCCTTGTCCGATACTCTGAAGGTAGCCATATCTGGTTTGATTTTTATCTCCATGGCTCAGGTAGTTATAGTCTACTTCATTTTTTAGGGCAAGGAACCCTTTAACAGGTGAAGAGATATCATCGGGTAAGCCGTTCATAGTTCTGGTTACTACCCCGGCAGCTTGCAGAGACCATCCCAGACCAACTGAGCTGGAAGCTTCAGTAACCTTAAACCCTCCTGAAGCGTATAAAAGACTAACAGGAAGCCGTATGGAACCTTCTTCTATTTGATAGATAGGAATTTGTTTTTGAACCATCCCTTTATGCTCATTAATGGTCATATCCACGTATTTTACAATACTGGCAGCCTCTGGAGAAGGACCAATAGGGTTAGGAATTTGTACTTTGTTGTTTTGTGCTTTTAGAGAAAGAGGAATACCAATAATACAGCTCAGTACTGTAATAAAGGTTAATTGCCGGATTTTGTGTCGTTTTTTCATGAAAAAGCTATTTAATAACTGTTGTTTATGAATCGATTTGAATTATTAATTATGTTTAAATGATGGCATGAAATTCCCTATACCATTAAAACTGGTTAATGGTATGATCACTGTAATTTCAATACAATATCTGGTAGTAGGTGAAAGGGAGGAAGATTGGGATCTGCCTGTTTTGCTTACATAATAAGATGATTTTTTAGAGTTATTTGTGTGATTGAACTAAATATGTTAATAAGCTTATATTCAGGGGCAAATATAAATGTTAAAATCCCTCTATCAATCGGGGAATTTCCCCTTTTTGCAGTAGTTGCAGTAAATAGTTTGTGAAGCCTTAATCCATAAAGGGTTTTATTTGAAGGAAGTAGGTTGTTTTCTTTTAATAGCTGCTGTAATCTGCTAAATGAAATAGAGGTGTTGTTTAATCTTACTTGTAAAATAGAATCTTTAATATGATCATAACTAACTACTAGTTTTGCTAATCCACCTTTATTATCAGGCAAAAGTAAATGGTTTGTTTCTATCCCTTTTTTTGATAAATGTACCTGCGTAAGACAGGGAGGTTCACTTTTATAGGTGAGTTGAACCCCCGAGAGCGAATACAATGTATGTACTTTGGTTGCTTTTAGTAGAGGAGTATTCAAATCAAAAAGCCCTTTATAACTTCTTTGGCTATGTAGAAGGGGATATTCTTTAGAGATGGTTTTACTATCGGGGTAGAACCATTTTATATAAATAAGCCCGGAAGCAATGATTATAAGCGATATTCCATTTAAAAAGAATCTCCATTTGATGCTTTTCCTTTTAGATATCAGAAGACAAGCAATATTTAGCATCGCGATACATAAAATAATAGAGGCTGTCATATTTTTAATTTTACTGTTATTACTTTAGAGAGTAGCTTACCAGAAAATAGCCGAAGCAACTATAGCAATAGCATACAGGAAAGTGCACCTATCAATAGATTAATATGTAATACTATTACCTAAAGTATACTTCGGCACTGGTAACCATCCGCTCTAAAACGATATATATGAATTAATTTTTTTCAACATTGGTCAGAAAAAGGCGAATAGCTCTACGGATGATCTCAGCGGATCTATCACTGCTTTTTCCCTGACTATACAATCTATCGATCCATATGTAGATATGAGTCTGATAGGGTTCTCCATGTACTATAGAAACCATAAAACTATCTAGTTCTAAGGCTAGTTGAGCAATGACTTCTGTTAGAAAAATGGTTTTATCAATATGTAAATCATCTATCATTGGCTCATTCTTTTAATGACCTTATGTAGTAGTTGGATTTGAGTATCATCAAGGCGTTTTCCAACATTAAAACATTGATAGATGGCTTCTTTTTCTATGTTTAATTCCTCTGCCAGTGCAGGGACTTTTATTAAATGTCTGTTTTTTATAAGCCAGCTCTCTACACGATCTCTGGTGATTGGTTTTTTGTGTTTCATGATGAGTTATTTCTTTGTTAATAGCAACTGATGACGATAGTAGATCAACTAAGAAATAAGCATAAGTAATGGTAGATAAGGGACAGGGGGAGCTTCACACAAACTCAACTTAAAAAAACCAACTAATTTTACTACGTTTCTTTTTAGGACTTTTACAAAGGAATTTTTCTAATAGTGTATCTATTGCAAAAGGTTGTTTGCTATGGTATACTGTTTCCATTTTTTTGATGACTTGTTTTTTTGTTTGATTAGACAATCGGTTATAAGTAGGGTGTGTATGCAAGTTTAGCAGGAGTTCCGGTAGGCTTTGGGATGATTTTGGGGTATTGTTCTTTTCTATAGGATATTTTGGCAAAGCAAAGCATCTGGCTCTATAGATAATTTTTAAGGCTTGTTCTTTAGAAATCCCTTTATTGTATAGTTTGTTTGTCCATCTATAGATTAAGACTTCATAGGTATCTCCATAGGATAGATTATGCATAAAAGAGGTAATGTCCATATGTAATGAATTGACAATAAAAATCAGATACTTGTTTTGCGTTGTTGTGCTGTTATTTTTCATAATGGGGAGTTTTTTGTTGTTTTATTTTGGGGATATTTTTTTTAGTTCTTGCTGTAGCATACTAAGAGCTGTTTTATTAGCTGTAATCTGCTTTTTATGAGTTTTGATACTCATCTTAAGAAGGTCTATTAAAATCTCTTTATTAGGCTTTTTGGTTTTACGATCACGAATTCTTCTGATCGTATTAATATATACCTTATGCTTAGTAGCAAGAGTTTCCAATTGTTTTGATGTCAAAGAGGATTTTAACAGCTTGGATAATTCTATAGAAATAGTAATTGTTGTAGCTTCCATTACTATGATGTTTAGTAAAGTCGAGCTAAGGCAACAGTTTGTAATTCTATTAGAAAAGGCGGCGGATTGCTTACAGGAGTTTTCATATATTTGTTTGATTAGAAATTTGAGTTTCAAATATACTGTACAAAACTAAAAAAAACAATACAAAACTGTAATTTATTGTGTTGATGCTATAATTTTATGGAAAAACCTGGAGAAAGATTAGATTACGCAAGAAAACAATTAGGACTAACTTATAAAGCTTTAGGTGAAATTGTTGGTATTACAGAATCAGGAATGAGATTGTCCATTGTAAGAAATAAACTAAAAGAATATCACCTGAATTTGATTTCATCAGAAACAGGAATAAATAAAGAATGGGTACTCACAGGGAAAGGAGATATGCTCAAGAATGATATAGCAGAAAAAGAAAAACCGCTATTTATCGGTAAGAATAAGCAATTAGAGGTAGGTAAATTTTTAGACGTGTTTTTCCTTTATGAAGAAATAATTTTGCAAGATGAAAGGTTTAAAAAATATTTGAGTTTGAAAGAACAAAAGGCTGTTATAAAGTATCAACATGAACTGCTTACAAAAGCTCAATTAAAAGAGGGAGAATAATGGCTTTAGTGAAACCATTTATATTTACTTGTTCTATTTTAAATAGTAATTTTTCAATGTTTTGCCGAAGTAATATTTTTTCAAAAAATAGGATTTGAAACTTACTGGCTTCCTCTTCTTTTTTCGTCTTTAAGTTTTTGCAATTAATGATTTTTTTATCCTTTTTGCTTAATTCAGAAGTGATTTCTAATAATTCTTCTTCAAGTTCTATTTGGAGCTTTACTATTTCATCATTTCTGCCAAAACCGTACTCAGAATACGCCTTCTCCAATAATTTATTTATTTCTTTTTTATTAGGCATCTTAAAGGATTTTTTCGAATGTTTTATAGATTGATTCATCAAGCTTTTGAGCATCATCTATGACTTCTTCTTTTGAAAGTTTTTTATTAACAGCTTTTTTAGCTAGAGGAAAGTAATAATTATATCTAAGAGAAGAAACAAGGTTTAACAAAGTAGCAATCTTAGATTTTAAACTAATTCTTTTTAAAAATAGCTCTAAGATAACTTTATAGGATAGGAATAATAGGATCGATACTCCTATAGAAATAACGATAAAAGTAAAGATGTATGATGTTTGACTTAGATCAATATCAGGAGTAAAAATCCATAATATATAAAATATCGCTGGGATAGCTACTAAGCAAGAAACGATATAAAAAAGGGATTTTACTTGAGTTGGTCTAACGAATACGACACTTATTGTAAAAATTATTAAAGAACTTAAAAATAAAGAAAAAACAATTCCAAATTGACTAATAAATACCTTGAACGATGTAAATCTAAAGTAACTAATTTCCTTCTTGGTCGAATTAAGCTTTTCAAAAGTATTTATTACTTGTAATTGTTTTTCTTCATGTAATTTTGAAAGTTTCCTACTTTCTTTAATAAACTCATTACTGGTCAGGTTACCTTTCTCATAATTATCAATAAGTTGATATGTGTCATTTATAATTTTAGTCCTTTCTCTTTTTTGTTTTTTAAAATCGTTTCTTATTGATGTTATTTGACTAGAGTCATTAAAAAATAAACTAGCTAAAGGAGCATTAAATGATATGAACGCAACAATAGCTAGTAAGAATAAAACAATTTTATATTTTTTAGTCGACAGTGTCTTCATCTCCTCCTGAGCCACTCCCTGGTGAAATGATTTCATCTTTCTCTGTTGCCTTTTGCTCTCTTTTGTCAAAGCCTGTCTCATCGTTAATATCTTGTGTTTCACAACTTGTTATAGAAAGAAGTACACTAAATAATCCGAATAGAATGATAATTTTTTTCATCTTGATATTGTATTTTAAAAAATATGACTTTCTAAAATACAATTAAAACAGGAGAAATTCCTGCCAAAACGAAACTATAATTCTGTTATAGAACCTACTAAGCAATAATTATTTTGCGGAATTATAATCGCTGGGGAAAAAAGTAATGTTTGCTTATATCTCTAACTACCGATTTTAATAAAACTTCTTACAATTCAAATATAAGTGATCAGCACCTTTTAATGTTTGCGGTAATGCCGTAAAAAAAATACGTGGTCATTTGGTGACCATAGTAACCTCTTTTTTATCAGTACTTTGAGTGCTAAAAAACCATAATAAATATGTTAAAATTAGTGTTAAACAACCTAAAATCAGCACTTTTACACAGAGTGTTTTATATGTTAAAGTCTGCTAAAAAATCTTAAAAGGGCAATTCAGAGAAGAAAAATCAAATCCATTTATCTGGATTATTTTTGATAAATGCTGTTTTTTCTTTTCCATACATAGCTAATAATTGTTCCTCCGTATAATCTTCCAGGAGCTTACCACACTTAGTATATATTTTTGTGTTTATACCAGAGTTAGAAATAGTTTTATTGGATAATAGCTTTTTAATAAAAGTAAGCATTAGGTAATTAGATGTTTTTTTATGATTCGCCATAAGCATGAAAATACAATATAGAAATAGCTTTTAAATATATAGGAAAATTTGGTTTAACTATTTTGTATTATAATACAAAAGATGTAATTTTTCCATTTTGTCCTTCTTTTAACTAGTAAAAACCTTTATATAATTCTGTATTTTAGTTATTTACCTGTTAAAAGTCTGCGGTTTGCCCACAATGTTTTTGTTTGTATACTTAGTAACTTTACTATTCACACAAAACCTCTAACTTATGACTATACAGGGCAAACTTCTCCTGGAGGGAGAAGCGTATACGATCATTAACTACACTACAGAAATAACCCAGCAATGCGACTATAACGGGCGACCATTTTCTAAACCAAACTGGAAAATACACGATATAGTACTACGAACTAATAAACGCAATGATCATTTTTTTGAATGGGCAGTTACTCCATTAATGACGAAACATTGTGAAATTATATTTTCTTCTGCGGACGGAATAAGCAGAAGCAGTACTTATAAATTATTCGATGTGCATTGTTTATTTTATAATTTGGAATTCGATGCCAATAACACCTCTTCTATTTTATATCGCTTAAAGTTATCAGCTGCCACTACTTTCTTTAATGGAGTGCTTATGCTGACAAAACCTTGGGCTAAAACAGACCCGCATGTAACTACTACGAAAAAAATTACAGAAGAGGAAGAGGCAGCTTTAATAGACTACTATCTGACAGATGAAACAAACAAACGCTTAACGAGTGCAGAGATAGGCGATACGGTGTATTTAACCATCCAAACTAAGAATCTTATAGGCGAACTCCTTTCTATTGATTTACACAATCCTAATGTTGATTTCAAGTATGAGGGAAAATTAGTAGAAAATGATGTTCTAAAAAACATTCAGGTGCAAGCAGCAATACAGAGGATAGCTTTGGAAGTATTGCCAGAGAGTAGTGATATAGAAACGCAACAAATGGTATTTTGAAAATGGGTAGAAATGAATTTAAATTAAATATCGCAGGTTTTTCCAGATCGTTAGAACTGAAAATAAAAGAGCAAGAATGCAAGATTCCTTCTCTATTACTCGTTAGTAGAGTTTGTATAGAGAACTGTATATGGACAAGTGAAGATACAGAAATAACTAAAACAGTAGATAAAAAAAAGGATGGATTTATACACCCCTGGGTTATCAAATCGCTGAAGTTGTTTTTAAAGACACCCGAAGGACAAGAAGTGTTTGGGTTGTTCTTAAATGAAGGAGACTCCATCGTTTTAGATAATGATAAGGTGTTTACGGCAACTTGCCGTGGAGATTTTTATGACATTCACGCCTTGCATTTTATAGAAATGAGTGATATGAAAGGAGGTGCTTTAGCGAGTACCATAACTCAATTTCATCAGCGTTGCCCCAGAAAAATAGAGGCGTATAAGTGGCATGCTGAAAGATCTGTGCGAACATTTTGGATTGTAAGTAATAAAGAGAGAATAAAGAACAGTCCTAAGAATTTCTATCTAAAAGTAATTATTAAAGTTTATATAAGAAACTATATAGAAGCTGCAAAGGAAGAGAAATGGGATGAAGAGCGAGTAATTGCACAGATGTGTCATTCTATAGGACATGAGTTTTTTATTCATGCATGGAAAAACGCGATACCAGCTATGAAAGCTTGGTGCAATAATGATCTTGATTCATGTTTTGATATATTCCAAAGAGATACGGGATATAAAGGTAAACATGACCATGCAGCATATGCACAAGATATAAGTGATGAGGGGCTTCGCAAAATGAAATCTTTCCAGGAGAGTTTACGAGGTCTCATTGGAGATAAATTGTATAGAAGTGTAGTTACGGATCATGATAAAAAATATAAGGCATTGAAAAATGTAGTAATACCTAAAGGAAGTCAAATAAATACTGAGTACTGATGAAATGGTATTGTATATTTATATGTCTTATCTGTGTTTCTTGTCATCAATATGATAAGGATAAAGATGTGCAACAAATTTTAGGATTTATTGAAGAGGATTTTTATAAAAAACATGCAGAGGAGAGACTCCTTAATAATAAGCTGATGATTCCGCCAGATTCTCTGTGGTGGGAAAAGAATAATGGAATAACCAGAGATGGAGGAGATCCGATTGAAGAATTAACCTATTTAGACGAAAAGGACTTGGATTACTTGATAAAACAAAGAGCTGCTGTAGAAAACAATGAACCGATACGATATTATCCATATAAAAACAAGATTACCAGAGAAGCTTTGATTGATTTAGCTCCGTATAAAAAAGCGTATGAGGAGTTTTCCAGAGAATGGTGGCGGGCAATAAAAAATGATCGAAAAAAAGAATGGGTTGTTTGTTATTCTTACCCTGTTTTTAATAAAAAGCATACGATTGGGTTTGTTATATCATATGTAATTTCACAGGAAGGTTTTCACGGAGAAAATGATCGAAGAATGATGATTTTTCTTAAAGAAGAGGGGAAGTGGAAAAATGTGTGGTAAGATCAGGAATAGGATAAAATTGTAATAGTTAATATGTAATAGTTAATCTAAACTACAATTCATCTGAAATTTGGAAAATCAATAACTCTTTTCCCTCTGTTTTTAGAGGTTACCCTTATTTCTTTTTTTTGAATCCTTAATAAGAAACAAATCACTGTTTTTTCAATTAATTACCATTTAAGAGACACTTTGTTTTAAAATAGCTATGTAGATAGCAGAGCAGATTATTATAAGAAGCCTAAAAATGTTAGAGCCATGGCATAGGTCATTTTAATGGGAATTACTAATTATTTAAAACTGGAATTATAAAGGATTTTTTTGTTGAGATTGTGAAAAATTTAAAAGATTTATTTCTACTACTATATAAAACACTAGTTAAGACTCGTAAGCCTTAAATAGTTTAATCTTTTCTTTCATTAGAGTTTCTTTTTCTTCTAAATTTAGGTATCTATATAAATTTCTAGAAATCTCATACATTGTAAGTAAATAGCTACTATTATTTAATCCCATATCTTCTAAAATTTTAATTCCTTTTTCTTGGTGGTCTATTGCTTTAATAAATTCATCTGTCGTAAGGAATAAATTAGACAATTCATTATGGTAAGCAGCTAAATAGAAATCATTTCGTTGGTTTTTATTTAAAGACTCATGTAATTTTATCCCCTCCCTTAAAAATTTAATAGCTTTTTCATAATCGCCTACAAGTGAATATGATTTTGATAATATTCGATATTCTATGCTTAATTGTTGATCGTCATAAAGCTGGTACTGCTTTCTTATTTTTTGAACTTTTTTAAAATTCTCAGCCATTTTTGGTAAATCATTGTCAAGGAGATAGATATTTGATAAGTTATTTAAGGTAACTATTCTATATCCTGAAATGCTTTTATCATTATCAACATAAGATTCTAGCGCTTTTTCAAAATATAAAATAGCCAAATCTTTTTCATCATTTTCTGCATAACAAAGTCCTAAGTTATTATAAATTACTCCTAAGTTGTTTTTATTTAAAGGTGTATATTTTGATGCCCTATTTGCTAAATCGATCAACTTATTTAAGTTGCTCTTTGCCCCTGTATAAAAGCGTTTAGCATAAAGAAATTCGTTCTCTAACAACAAAAGAGGTTGATATATACTTTGCCTATATTCCTCTTTTATAGAATCAAGAATAGATTCAGCATATCTTAAAAATCTGAAAGAGTTTTGAGGCTCATTGTAACCCTCTTCAATTCTCCTGATAAGCCAATTGATGGAAAACATATTTGAAATAAATGGACTTATTCCTTCTCTTTGTTTATAGATAATTACTTCCCTTATAATCTTGTGAATATCAAACTTTTTTCTATCCTCACTTACGACCAAAATTCCTTTTTTATCTAGTGAATTAAGTATGTTAATTATTTCAACTTTATTCTTTTCGTAAAAATCTTTACCGTTAATTAGAATTAAATCCTCAATTATTATATTGTTTGAAGGTAGAAGTGCTAAAAAGTCAAGATAATTTTTCTCATTACTTTTAAGATTCGGCAAACTAAATTTTTCTAATAAATAACTAAATATTTTAATAGGCTCGTCTTCACTAGCAATATCTATATCTATCTTAAATTTTGTTTGATTTAGGCTTTGTTCCGAATATGATTCTAAAAAAGATTCTAGAGTTAAATCAAAACTATTGTGGATTGTTTTAGCTATTAATTCTACGACTAAAATATTATAACCCACTAGGCTAAATAACTTTTTCAGCAATTCATCACTTGATTCTGCTGTGCAATTCTTCAAATATATTTTCTTCAAATTAGAAAAAGTAATCTTAGGTAGCTTTGTATTGGGAATTGTCTTAAGGTTAGTGCGAGTTAATATGAGTTTTTCCCAATTTTTAGAAAGTCCTAAGTTTTGAAGTTCACTTATCTCATTCACTGAATTTTGGATATCTAGAATGAGCAAATTAATTCCATCTAATGCATTTAGTTTGCTCAAAATGAGTTTAAAAACCTCGCTATCATTTTCATTATTAGCTGCCTTTATTTCTTGCAAATTCTGTCTTAAAGCGCTATCTAATATGAATGAAGATTGAATAGAACCTTCAACACCAAGCCATATAATGTGATTATATTTTTCATAATATGCTGACAAAAACTTCTTACCAAAAGTAGTTTTCCCCATACCTCCAGGAGCGCTAATTGAGAGTGTTTTTTTATCATTTAGACTTAAGCTAACCTCATCTAAAAAGTTATCCCAATCAAAAACCTCAATAGATGAAAAATCTGGAAGAATATTTAATTCTTTGATTTCAATATCTCTTTTTGATTTAAGATTCTCTTTTAAAGTTTTTATTTCCTCAAATTGAAGGTCTTGTGTTTTGCGTATTTCATTGACACTTAATTTTAAAGACTCTATTTCAATATTTAGAAGTTTGGTAAATCTTTTATCTATTAGTTCGGTAATTTCATCATTTGTACGACTTAGAATTTGATCAATAAAATCGTTAGTCAAAAATCTGTCAGCCTTAACCTTTCTTTGAGACGCTCGATAAATTTCTGACAATAAAGAACTAAATAATAAGTGTCTTGGAATTTTTCCAAATTTTGAATTTTCAAGCAGCTCATAAATTTCGTTTGTAATTGAGTCAATAGCGTCTTCTGGAAGTTTGCTTTTAAAATCCCAATTGATACTTTTTACAAATGATTCGGTGCTATTACTATTTATTTCTTCAATTATTGATTCATAAGCAATTTTAACTTCGTCTTTTTTATCACTAGTAACTACTTTTGAAAGTAGTTTGTTCTTTCTTATTTTGAATTCCTTACTAAGAATAGTCTCAATTTTATTAGTGCAAAGTGTAAGAAGTTCACCATCCCTTAAAGGATGTTCTTGAACCCATCTCAATAAAAGTTTTTCTTTAGTAGATATTTTTGTGTTGGTAGTAAAATGAAATGATGTTTTTTCATTTAAATTTAAATGTTTCAAATACAATAAGTAAAAGTTAAATAATGCTTTTTTTACTTCTGTAGAATGTAAACTAAATGAAGAAGTATAACACTTAACTTGAGTAAAAATAAGTTCTTCTCCTATCTCTTTAATATCGTCGTCAACTTCTGTAGCCGTGGCAAGATCTTTATTGTTTATATAATTATTAATCCACTTTTTTAATACAACTAAATATTGATAATAGAAACCGCGATTAGTAGCAATCGCATCTGTATTTACTTCAAATATTTTAATAATTTCTTTATTCATATTAAATTTCGAAATCTAGTATATCGGTTTATCTGTCCAATAAAAACTTAATCCACTTACTTTTTCCACAATTTTGTGCACATCATTATCTAAAAATTTTGAATACGGACTTTTACTATACTCAAGATTCGTTTTACTGCATACTTGTTTATCTATAATATAAGCCATTACTGGTCTTATACTTCCGTCAATTAATGAAGAATACTTTTCGTTCTCTTGGTTAGGTATTTTGTATTCACATATAAGTAAGTCATCTTGTTCTTTAGGCACAGGACTAAATTCTTCTCCAACTATTTGTCTTTTTAAGTAGATTACACCGTCAAATTGCACAATATCTAATATCCTTGGCTTGTCTGTTACTTGTTGAAAATTAGAATTCAAATACTCTCTCTGATTCTCAAGCCATTTCTTAAAATCATTCCTAATCGTCGGTATTGTATCAAAATTAGAAAGCCAATGATGAAGTAGCTCTATATGTCCGCACACGCTAACTCTAACTTCTTTATCTTCCATATTCCATGCTAGAGTAAAAGAAATAATTGAGTCCAAGTCTCTTTTGATCATTTTAGAGAATACCAATTTTAAGGCTGAGATTGTAAGCTCTAAATCTTTTTGGGGATTCTTGTCGCTATGAAAAATGCAAGGGATGTTCCAATATATGTCTTTAATATTTCCAAATAGAGTATCTTCTTTAATATGAAGATTTTTGCCTAAACGTTTTAGTGCCTTCTGTATTTCAAGGACATCAACCTCTAATGTTGAATAACTAATATCTCCTAATTGAACAACATCATAAATAGAAACATTATGAGAGCTACAATATTTATATTTATTTTCCTTATGGTACGTAACCAATAAACGAATACCATCTTCCTTGCTTAAGTTATGTGGCACAAGCTCTTCTAATAAGTTTTTTGATTTAGGTAATCTATCGAATTGAGAAGCTGGTTTTTCAACTTCAAAATATTCATAGATCAGAGGATTTCCTTGCATATATTTAGTGATAAGGCTTTTCCAGTCTTTTAACTTTAAACTACCATCAATTCTGAACAACTTTTTGTAATCACTTTTTCTACCAAACTCTGTCAGTTTCTGTTCTATTCTGTCAAGATATAACTCAGTGTTATAACCGCGAATTGCGCCATCAAAATGTATAAATGTTTTTTTGCTCGTATCATAAATAGAATGGACATACCTACATCCATAAAAATCTTCGATCATCGGAGCTTCATTTTCTTTTAACTCCTCTAATTCGAACTCCTTATAGTTATTATTATTATTCCAATAAAACTCAGTTGAACTAACCTCATAATAATATTTCTCAAATTCACTACTAGAATGTTTAGTAAGCCCTGGCGATATGTTAGAAATGTCATCGTTATATTTTGGTCCAAACCAATATTCAAATTCAAGAGTTTGTCTAAAGTCAGGAGCATAACCAATCATATCACGATCTATTGCAATTCTGAGTGTGACATTTTCTTTTCCTCTATGAGACATAAATTCATCCAAAAACAGATGATGAAAATTATTTAACCTTGAAAGAGATTTTCTAAAATAATCATGCGAATAAATACAAAGAGGCAACTCATTATGAATGAATACCCCATGATACTTGTAAGTAAACTTCTTTTCAATATCGGATATATAAATTAATCCATTTTTGTCTGTTCCCTCAAAAAGTTCGGGAAAGTACTTACTCGTAATTTCTTTATCATTTATGGTCAATGTTCCCGCTCCAACATATTTAAAATCATCTGATAATTTATCCTTCAGTAATTCCAACAATTTTCCATCATTTTTGGTAATATCTTCTTTTAAATTTTGGAGCTGAGAATAACGTTTAAAATCAATTATTTCCTTTGAATCTTCATCCGATTCGGGGGCTAAAGAAAGTCCTAATTGTCTAACCAAATGAGGCTTAAAATATAAACCATATGGAATCATGCAACCTATAGGCCTATGCATATTATGTCCAAGATGCATTGGTACACCAACAGTGGCCTTTTCCCACATCATATCTTCCATTACAGATACAGGAATTAGATATCCATATTTATTGATTTGATCAGAATTAAGTATTGAAAAGGACTTACGCATTGAGTTTAAAATTTTATAAATAAAAAAGCCAATGAATTAACATCAGCCTCTAGTATTTCGATGTAATCTGCAATTATTTTGAAGCTTAAAGATACTAATTATGCAGTTAGTTTCTTACGGAAATCCATATTACTTTCTCTTATCCTTACTCTTTTTATCAAACCCAATTAGATTAAACATTTCACGCATTCGAGAACGAACTCTGTTACCATAACGTTCTTCAAGTTCTTGTGCATTAAGATTGGTTGTTCCGCTGCTATCTACATAGCTATTTTAAAACAAAGTGTTTCTTAAATGGTAATTAGTTGAAAAATAGTAATTTCTTTAACTATTTTCCGTTAGCTACACATTATTTTACAAGAATTTCTTTTGTTTTGTTGTCTTCTATAGGCTTTATGTGTATCAAGGCTAGCGTTATATTTTGAAAAATCAATAGGAACCCCATTCCATGTTTCACCAGGAGTATTTCCTTTCAAACTCATTTGTGGTCGTATCGTATTATATACTAAAACAGCTTCTTCTAAAGCTTCAGAGAGTTGTTTACTGTTATTGATTTTTTTTGCATACAGAAATTGATGTTTGATTACTTTGTTTAGTGCCTCTACCATAGAATTAGAAAAAATGATGTCTTTTTGTGCTATAATATGGTTAATAGGGATTTTAGAATTATCAATAAATTTAGTCACTAATAGGTTTGCATTTTCACTTCCTCCATCGGTTAGGAAGCGTATCTTTTCAGGAGTATATTGCTTACAGGCATTTTCTAATAGCTCTTTTATAGCACTAGAAGCTGGTTTTTTGCATACTTTGTAACCAAGAATGTATTTGGAGTAATGATCCATTAAGAAATGAATATAATGCTTTGTTAGATCCTTGGTTTTAAAAATAGTGACATCTGCACACCAGATTTGATTGGTTTTGGATGTTTTAACAGGGTTGTAATGCACTGATTTTCTTTTCTGAACCTTGTTTTTAAAGCCAAGTAATTGACAATACTTGTAGAATGTAGTTATAGCACACTGTAAATTTCCATCACGTATAGCCTTTAAATAAACGGAAGCTTTAGACCATTGCTTATATTGCTGATGCAGCATATATTTTTTTATTGTTTCGACTTCTGATTTTAAAAGCTGATTAGAGAACCGTTTAGTACACCAATTAAAATAAGAAGCATTACATGTATGAATAAGAATTGTTTTGTAATTCTGGTAAGTGCTTCTATTGATGTTAAATACTTTTAGAGCTTTGTCTATAGGGATATCATGTTTAACCTCTTCAATAACATTTACGACACTATCTTTATGTTTTTTGATAAGGCTTTTCAGTCCTTTTATTTTAAAAATGATTTGATGAAACGTATCGTTTATTTTGAAATAAGCTTCATTGATTTTCTTAATCTTAGAAGATTGATTAATACGCTTTATTAATTCTATTTCTTGTTTTACAATGGTATTTATTTCACAGAGGGCATATTTATTTTCTTTCTCCTGTTTCCAGCGAGCTATATTTGAACGGGGGATAGTAGCTATTTGTTCAGGGGTTAATATGTCTTTCAGAATTCCATGCCTTGCAAGGTGTTTTATAGAGGTATCCCAACTTTTTCGGGCATGATATGTATCCATACTTTTTTAAGGAGCAATCTAAAACGTTTTTTTTGTATTAAAAATGGTCAGTAGATAACAAGAAATAAAAAGTGATCTTTATTTTCCTGAGATCACTTTTTGTCATCATGAATTTTTGTTTAATTTTTAAATTCTTAACAAATTGTTAAACAATTTGAAGGATTGATAATAACTTGCTTATTATCAGTATTTTATTCTCAAAAAAGTTCGACAATAATCCTGCCGAGGTCACATCAAAAAGAAAACCACGCCATTGGCGTGGTTCTTTGTTTTATGGAAAAACCCAAAACTTAAGGCTTTGAGGTTTTGAAATAAAATAAGGAACCAGAGCGATTGCTCGTTTTGTATTTGCAGTAGTGAGTTTATCGAGGATCATCAAAGATAATCCTCCCTGAGGCATAAAGTATTAAAAGCCAGACAACATTGTCTGGCTTTTTTGTTGGGGATTTTTTTATATTCTCAAGAATAGAGTCATTTAGGTCACTATATTTCTTAATATTTGGATATATAAGCTACCTTAGTGATTATATAACATTGTTAGATTTAATTTCAATCGACACAAAAACAAACTCTCTATAAAATAAAAAATGCAGGATAAATTAGAGTTTTCAAAAGAAGCAATAAATATAATTGAATGTGTTAATAACACAAATGAAAACCTATTCATCACAGGTAAAGCAGGAACAGGAAAATCTACACTATTAAAATATATACAAAAGAATGACTCTAGTATTATTGTATTAGCTCCAACAGGAATTGCAGCAATTAATGTAAATGGAGAAACGATACATTCTTTTTTTAAATTAAAACCAGGTTATGAGTTTGATGAGGCTATGCACGTTCGTATAAATAATAATATGATTAGTCAATATGCAGCTATTCATACTATAATAATTGATGAAATATCTATGGTTAGGGCAGATATTTTAGATGCGGTTGATATTTTTCTGCAAAGAATCAGAAATACATCAGAACCATTTGGAGGTATTCGTATGATATTCTTTGGAGATTTATTTCAACTTCCTCCTGTAATATTAAATAATGAACGTGAAAAATTCTTACAAAAATACAAGACTCCTTATTTTTTCTCTGCTCATTCATTTATTCAAAAGGATTTATTCACTTCACCATTTATCCAAAAAACATTAGAACTCAAAACCATTTATCGTCAAAAAGACCTTTTATTTATAGATATTCTCAATGCTGTTAGAGAAAACAAAACCAATGATTCTCATTTGAGTCTTTTAAATCAACAAGTTAAAACTTCTATTGAAGATGAAAATAGTAATTTTCAAATCAGTCTAGTACCAACAAACGCAATAGCAAATAGTATAAATTTTCAAAAACTACAAACTCTTAACACATCTGAAATTAGTTTTTTTGCTCATCATACTGGCAATATTGAAAACCTTAAACCTAATGACTTTGAAGTGAAATTAAAGATTGGAGCTCAAGTAATGTTTCTAAATAACGACCCGAAAAAAAGATGGATGAACGGAACAATAGGTAATGTAACAAATATTGCTTCTACAATAGATGAAGAAACTAATGAAAATTATCAATTTGTTGAAGTAGAACTGGAAAATGGAAACATAACTGAGGTTTTACCCTTTACTTGGGAAATATCAAAGTATAGATTTAAACGAGGTCGATTTGTTCGTGAAGAAATTGGAACATTTACTCAGATTCCTATAAAATTAGCTTGGGCTATTACAATACACAAAAGTCAGGGAAAAACGTTTAACAAAGTAAAAATTGACCTTGGTACAGGAAGTTTTGCTCACGGGCAAACTTATGTAGCTTTAAGTAGGTGCAAAACTCTTTCTAATATTACACTAACAAGACCTATTTTGAAATCAGATATTATAATTGATGAACCTGTTATTGAATTTATAAAAAACTAACCCTAACAAGGTGTCCTAAAACATAGCTGGTAAAGGATTTTCGAGAGGTTTATGTATATTTAGAAAGTCCGCCAAATTTTTAATTTGGCTTTTAAAAAAGAGAAAAATTAAAAACAAAATATAAAAATTCAGCTCTTTATTAATTACCTTCTTTTCATGACAGGTCTGTCATATTGAAGCTCTTTTTAAAAAACATTCTTCATTTTCAACTGACCGATCAGGGCGTAAAGCTTCTCACCGTCAACCTGATTATCAATTGATTTATTAATATCGCAACTTGGCACTGTTTTCTATGGAGATATCATCACGGAGCAAAGATTAAGCTTTCAGAAAGCTCTGCCAATGTATAGCGTTCCCTTATAGCTTCTATTTAGACATTGGTATTGAATTGAGGGCTGAACTTTCTTCGTTTTCCTTTCATAATATTAGTTGAATTTAAACTTTCGTTTTTTACCAGGACATTGGTCTGACTTTAGGGGAGTATTACATTTTGATATTTAATGGTTTTGCAAAATTTAATCTGATTTAGTGTAAGATGAAGTTTATATTCAAAAAAAACTGAAAATAAAAAAAAATGTTTTTCGTTGTTAATGATATATGAAATCGTATTTTTTTTACAAAAAATCATTAAATAATGATAAAAAATAAAGCCGAAACCTTTGAATCTTTCAAAAGAGGAAATACACTAGCCTTCTGTGAGGTTTACACAAAGTATTATAATAAACTCTACCGCTATGGAATGTTTTTTTGTAATGATTCAAGTCTTGTTGAAGATGTAATTCAAGAGTTTTTTGTGAAAACACTTAAAAATCCGGAAAAACTTAATCATGTTCTTAATATAGAGGTTTATATGTTTCGGTCAATCAAGTTAAATGTGATATCAGAAAAACAAAAAAATAATCGTAGAGGGGTTATTCGGAAACTTTCAGTTGATCAAGAAAACTACGAAATATCGAGAGAGAAAAGTATCATTGAAGAAGAAACATCCTCTTTAAAAAAGGAATGGATGGTGCAGCAAATTAAAAATCTTCCTCCCTATCTAAAAGAAATTATTTACCTGAGATATTATGAAGGATTTAGTTACGAAAAAATATCACAAATAACGTCATTAAATAAGCAGGTAGCTAGAAATTATGTATCCAGAGCAATTCAGAAAATCCGTTCTAAAATTGAAAAAGGAAAAACATTTCTGTTTACCATTATATTTGGTTTTTCACCTCTTAAAAAATTCCGATAAATAAAACACCACAAGCATAATCTCTATTTTTTTTAAAAAAATAGGGTTACAAATTCCTTCTTTATATATCATACATATAAAACTCCTTAAAAATTAGATCAGGAGTGTTTAAATAAATTCTCTTAAAGTGATATTTATTTTGGTATGAGCTATTTTGAAATATATAAAGAAATGGATTTTGAAGAATTAGTAGAAAATCCTGAATTTCAGAGTTGGGTGTATACTCCTTCTTCATCAAATAATGATTTTTGGAAAGGATTTTTAAAAAAATACCCAGAAAAACAAGCGATAGTAGATGAAGCAAAAATGTTTTTACTTTCTGGAAAATCCTATTTTGAACAATACGATAAAACTCATGAAGAAATACAACTAGAACTCACCGATATATTTGAATTAGCTAACAAGAAACTTCCTCTGTCATTAAGATCAAAAAGAAAGGTTTTATTCAATAAAAGAAATCAACATCTTGCAATTGCAGCCTCATTTGCAGTACTGTTTTTTTTAGGATATTTTTTCTATAAGTCAAGTTATGAATTTAATAAAAACTACACCACCGACTATGCAGAATGGCAAACTGTTAAACTGCCGGATGCTTCCGTTGTAGAATTAAATGCAAATTCAACATTAAAGTTATCAAAAGACTGGAAAGATCGAGATACTCGTAAGGTTTGGTTGGAAGGGGAAGCATTTTTTGATGTAGAAAAGAACCTTACAACACATAGTAAATTTCAGGTTATTGTTAATGATCTAACTATTGAAGTTCTAGGAACAGAATTTAATGTTCAATCCAGAGGGGATCTTACCAAAGTTTTTTTAAAAGAAGGAAAAATAAAACTCTTAATGAATAATAAGGAAGAATATCTCTATCCAGGAGATTTTATTACATATTCTTCTAAAAAACAAACAATTATTAGCCGTAATAAAGTTCCTCAAGAATCATATACTTCCTGGAGAACAGGAACACTACAAATGAACGATACTGTAGATAAAATTTTTAAAGAAATAGAAAATATCTACGGTGTAAATATAGAATTAGAAGACGAAAACTTATACAATGAGACTCGTAAAATTGGGATTCCTATGAAAAACTTAGATATAGTGATTCCTATTCTTGAAATTTCACTTGATGTTGAAATAATAAAAGATAAGAACAAACTAATTGTCAGACAAAACAATTAACCAACATAAATACCCCTTTTTTAGGCGTTAAAACAAAGTACTAATTATGAGAAAAGATCTTAAATATATCTTCTTCTGTTATTGTTTTATTATGGTAGGAACTCTTCCAATAGAGGCTAAAAATTACTCAAAGAGTAGGCCTCTTTCAGAGATTTTGGATGAGTTAGGTCAAAAATATAAAGTGTTCTTTACATATAATTCGGCAAAGCTTGATAATGTATTAATTGACTTTGATGTTAATGATAATGAAAAAATAGAGGTTACCATCAAAAGATTACTCAAAAAAACAAATTTTAATTACAAGTCTTTTGAGAATAAATACTATGTGGTTTATGAAAATACAAAAAGAGGGCGTAAATATCTAGAAAAAGCTCTGTATCACTTATCAGAGATTGAAAAATTAGAAAAAGAAGGAGTTCATATCAATAAGAAAGGTAAAAAAAGGTCACTTTCTTCACAAAGAAATGGTGCACAGGGATTTACTGTTAATGGAACCGTAAAAGATAAAAATGGTTATCCTCTGATGGGGGCTTCCGTATTAGTTAAAGGGACAAATCAAGGAGGGGTTACAGATTTTAATGGGGTGTTTAGTCTTATACTAACGAATAATCGAGCAATATTAGAAATTTCATATGTTGGGTTTGAAGACAAAGAGATTCAAATAAAAGGGCGCTCAACAATTGAAATCGTCCTTGAAGAAGATACAAGTGCATTAGAAGAAGTGGTGGTTGTAGGATATGGCTCTAAAGCTAAAAGAGAAATTGCCGGAGCTATTACACAAGTTGAGTTTGACGAATTAGAAAATACTTCAATACAAAGTTTTGATAAAGCTATACAAGGGCGTGCCACTGGAGTACAAATTGTTAATTCTGGAGCACCTGGAGGAGCAACTCAAGTTCGAATTCGCGGGATAGGTTCTATTAACTCAGGAAATAACCCTTTATATATCGTAGATGGTGTACAAGTAGTACAGGGACAATTTTCACAGGTTAATACTCAAGAGAATGTACTATCAACCATTAATCCAAATGATATAGTTTCTATAGATATATTAAAAGACGCTTCAGCTTCTATCTATGGAGCCCAGGCTGCAAATGGTGTAGTCATTATCACTACAAAAAGAGGATCAACAGGAGGTAAAACAAAAATAAACCTAAATGCACATTGGGGGATTAATAGTGTAATAAACAGACTTGATCTTTTGACTGGTCCTGAATGGACTGCTTTGGTACTAGAAGGATATGCTAATCGCTATGGGACAAACAGTAATCAATATCAAGATCAGCTAGCGTTTTTAGGGAACCCTTCAGATGCTCCTAATTATGATTGGCAAGACCTTTTATTTACTACAGCATTAGTAAGTAATTATCAGCTTTCAGTATCAGGTGGAGCTGAGAGAACAAGATATTTTGCATCAGGGTCATATAATAAAACAGAAGGACATGTAATTGGTACAGGTTTCGAACGTGGAACCTTACGATTTAATCTTGATAATGGTTTGGGAACTAAATTTAGAACTAGTTTGTCTACTAATTTTAGTTTAACTCAGAATCAAGCAACTAGAGATGATGGTTTTTTCTTTAATAATCCTGCAATAGCGTCTGCTTTTATTGTTCCTACAAATAACCCTTATGATGAAGACGGTACTATAAGAGAGCCTCTTTTTGGATTATATTCTGAAAATCCACTCGTAAATAAAGTTCCTAGTTTGTTTGATGAATCCTCAACTACTTATAAAATTTTGAGTTCTTTCTCTTCAGATTATGAATTCTCAAAAAATTTCATCTATACATCAAAATTTGGATTAGATTTTCTTACTAATAATTATAAATATTTTGCTAGTCCCAAAGCCAATGTAGGAGCAAGTTCAAACGGGGAAATAGTAACAAGCAATAATAGAAACCTCAATTGGCAGATCGACCAACTATTGACTTATGACAAGATGTTTAATGATGTGCATAAATTTGATGCACTTGTTGGTGTAAATTATCGGCAAGAAAAACGAAACTTCTTTTCAGCTACCGGAACTGAGTTTATAGTTTCATCATTGACTTCAGAAGGAAATGCTTCTGTTCAGCAAATAGATGGTTTCGATACAGAATGGAGAATGGCTAGTGTTTTTGGAAGAATAAACTATGTCTTCGATGATCGATATATTTTTTCAGGAACTATAAGAAGAGATGGAGTTTCAAGATTTGGAAAAGACAATCGATGGGGAACTTTTCCTGCAATTTCTCTAGGATGGCTTATCTCTTCTGAAAAATTTATGAGCAGATTTCAAGATGCTATTACCGAATTAAAAATTAGAGGTAGTTATGGAGTTACTGGTAATGCTAATGTAGACAATTTTGCATCAAGAGGATTCTTTGCCACTAGTACGTTTGTAGGAAGAGGTGCTTTGCTACCTGATACAGTAGCAAACCCTAATTTGGCTTGGGAAGAGTCTGAAACTTTTAATATTGGGTTTGATGCAAAGTTATTTGATGGGCGGGTTGAAGCTTCTGCGGATTATTATACCCGAACTACAAATGACTTATTGTTAGAAAGACCATTAGCAACCACTAGTGGCTATAATCGTGTTTTTGATAATGTTGGTGAAATAGAAAATAAAGGTATTGAACTATCTCTGAATATGATAAATATTAAAACCAAAAACTTTAGATGGTCAACAGGTTTTAATTTGAGTATGGTTCATAATGAGGTAAAAGCTTTATCTGGGGAGGTAGAACAAATTAATGATGATGATTTTGGTTTAGTTCATAGGGTGGGGGAATCCTTAGGATCATGGTATGCTATACGATGGGCAGGCGTAAATCCTGCTGATGGAAGACCGATGTACTATGATAGAAATGGAGAGCTTACTTTTAACCCAACTGATGATGATCGTATTGTAGTAGGAGGAAGTATCCCTACGTATTATGGAGGATTCACAAATAATTTTTCCTATAAAGGACTCAGTCTTTCTGTATTATTTCAATATTCAGGAGGAAATTATATCAGAAATCGTTTGGCATTTTCTACAAGAGCTTCAGGAAGTTTTGCTGATCGAAATCAACAGCGAAGTGAATTAAATAGGTGGCAAAAACCAGGTGATATTACTGATGTACCTATAGCTTTAAATGGCTTTGTTTATGATGCACGACCAGGTAATGCCTATAGCTCCAAACATATTGAAAAAGGAGATTACATCCGCATGAAACAAATAAATATATCATATGATTTTCCAGAACTCTTACTAAAAAACTTGAACCTTCAGAGTATGACGGTTTATTTAAGTGGTAACAATCTTTTTACCTATACTCCATATTCGGGAAGAGATCCGGAGCTTTTAGGAGGAGATGATACGGGAGATTATCCTCAAGCCAAATCATACATATTGGGAGTTAATATTGGATTTTAAAAAAGAATAATTATGAACACTTTATACAAGAATATTATTTGGTCTTTTCTATTAATGTGTATTTTGATTGCATGTGATGATGTTTTGGAAACAGAACCAAATGATAGAGTATCTAATGAAAGAGCAGTTAGTGATTTTGAAAGTGCAGAGGCTACTTTACTAGGAGCCTATGATAGACTTCGAAGAGTTGATTATTACCAACGGGATTTCATTGTGATTGCAGATGGATTAGCAGATAATATTAGGCAGACTATAAACAATACTTCCCGGTTAAATGGAATATCCCAAAATCAACCCTACGCACATTTTACATTTTGGCAAAACGCATATGAAACCATTAATTCTGCCAATTTTGTAATAGAAGGAGTAGATAATCTACCAGATGCTACAGAAGATCAAAAAAAACAATTAAAAGGCGAAGCGCTATTTCTAAGAGCATTAGCTCATTTTGATCTGGTCAGAGCTTATGCCCGTAACCCAAATCATTTGGTAGGAGAGCCATTGGGAATCCCCATTATTACAAATCCTTCGGATATATTTGCACTACCAGCCCGTAATTCGATAGATCAAGTATATCAACACATAATAACAAGTCTTACCAATGCTTTTGATTTAATAGGAGTAACCACAGGAGTATCAAATAGAGCTTCTAAAGTAGCTGTACAAGGATTGCTTTCTAGAATATACCTTTATCAAAAAGATTGGGAAAATTCTATTATTGCAGCAAATTATGTTATTCAAAATGTAGGTTTCGATATTGAAACAGATGATTATTCTTCAATATTTTCGGAAGCTTCAGAAACAATTTTTGGATTGTCTTACAGTGATATAGAGAACCCTGGGTTAAATGGTTCATTACAAGGGCTTTTTTATATTGATACCAATACTGGTATTGGATATGGTGATTTTGTAGTAAGAGATGATTTATATAGCCTACATGAAACTGACGATATAAGACTAAACTTATACGTTCCTGCTATTAAATCAGGAGAAAATGTAAATTTTATTGGAAAATATTTGGGGTATCAAGGTGCATTTGGTTTGGACAATATCCCATTACTACGTCTCTCTGAAATTTTCTTGAATAGAGCAGAAGCTTTGGCAGAAAATAATGACTTATCTGGGGCAATAAATGATCTGAACAAAATAAGAAATAGAGCTGGATTGCCTAATGAATCGGTGGGTTCTAAAGAAGAAATCATTAATGCTGTTCTTAAAGAAAGGAGAATAGAATTGGCTTTTGAAGGTCATAGAATATTTGACCTTAAAAGAAGAGGACTCGATATTTCTAAAGGGATACTAAACATAGATTGTACACAAGAATGTAATATTTCTTATCAAGATTTTAGGGTATTGGCAAATATACCTGTCTCTGAAACTGATGTTAATGACAATCTTATTCAAAACCCGGGTTACTAATCCAAAAACAATATATTATGAAAAATATATGGGCAATACTTTTAATTTTTATAAGCATATGTTCTTGTGTTAAAGAAGAAAATTACCTATATAAAGGTAATTCAATACTTGCCTTTTCCATAGGAGAAGCTACAGAAGAGTTTGCTTATGATGAGGTTTTAGAGAAAACAATTACAGTTGATATTCAATTAATAGGACAACAACAAGAAAATGTAATCACTTCAGAGATTAAACTAGATGAAACAAACCTTACTTTACCAGAAGAAAAGATTAGTTTTCCTTCCTCAATCAATATCCCTACAAATAGTAGTAGTACTAGTTTTGAAATTACTATTTACCCTGATAAATTAGAAGAAGAAGAAAGAGCTACAGCTGTATTTCAGATAGAGGTTAATGGTATGAGTATGGAATCCAGTAACTTAAGTATGTTTGTTCTCAATATTAAAAAATTACCTGTTCCTGATTGTAATGAGGATTTGACCTCTTATTCAGGAAAGTATAGTATTACTACAGGCGATAGTTTTGGATATTCCTGGAATTGGGATAATAGAAATGATTTGTGGTTACAGTTGGATCCTAATATAACAAATAGAATGTCGAGTACTAATTTTTATGGGTGGACTGATTCTCAACCTGTTTTCTTCGAGTTTTCGTGTACAGATGCCACTATAACTGTAGTGCCGATTACCTCTTATAGCACTCCGGGAGGCTATACCTTTGATATTACAGGGGGTAGTGGAACCTATACTCCTGGAGGAGAAATTACAGTGACTTATCAATGTTCGCATCCCACAGATGGGAATTTTACAATTACTGAAAAGTATATTAAATCTGTATTTTAAAACATAACATACTTATAGTATCAATTACTATATAGACAAGAAATAACTTCGAGTATTTATGAATTGAAGTAATTCAATCCGAATAAAATAAATTATCAGAACATTTACTATAAGCTATCCAAAATTTAAATTTTGTCAGGTGGGGTGGATACCAATTTAACACTATTAAACAATTATATGTTTAGTGTTCTTAAAAAAAAAAAACTGCTCTAAAAAACAATTCATACAAAACTATTTTTAAAACAAACGTAATGAAAAAAGCAACATTTTTACTAGCCATGGTCATATCGACCAGTATTTTTGCGATTCAATCACATCACACACACAAATTATTAGAAAAGAAAAATGAATATCAAGACGATGGTGATCAAAGTAGAGTTTTCAATTCTTCAAAAAATAATCATTGTTTATTAAAATTTCGAATTCCAATAGAATTAAGATATTTACCATACGGGTATAACACTTTATATTTTATAACCAACTATGTTGACCAAGATCCTGGTATAAACTCTATCAAAGATTGGGGAGGTGGAGAATGGACGTATGATAGTCATAGAGGTACAGATTTTGCACTGTGGCCATACCCGTGGCTTACAATGGATATGGGATTAGCATTTGCAGTGGCGGCAGAAGATGGAATTATTATTGAAAAAGTAGATGGAAACTTTGATAGAAATTGCGGTGTATTAGCTGATATTGACGAGAATGCTCCCTGGAATGTAGTAAAAGTAAGGCATTACGATGGTACAATTACTATATATGCACATTTAGAGAAATATTCATTAACAAGAAAAGCAGTAGGGCAAACTGTAAAAAAAGGAGAGTTTCTAGGGAATATAGGTAGTGCCGGATATTCTGATGCTCCTCATTTACATTTTGAAATACAAAAAAACGGAGAAATATTAGACCCCTATCTTCATGATTTGTGGGAAACAAAACAAAGTTATTTAAATCCTATTGTAATAGGAGGAGGCGTACATCGTCATTACCCAAAGCTTAACCCAGTAACAGTAGGAGGAGGAATTCCAAATGGAGTAGAAACTGTAGATGAATGTAGTGATCCAGAGACAATTTACTCACACTATAGGTTTAAAAGTGGAGAACAGATATGGGTAACTTCTTATATCGCAAATCAAACACCAGAGCTAAAGTTTGAAAATGAAGTTAGAAAAGTAAAAAATAATGAGCTTCTTTTTGGATGGGATCCAAGTATAGTAACAGAACCTTTGAGAAACAGGAATTTTTGGGGGTATGTCTGGGCTACTGATGGAGGGTGGTATTATTATGAAGCAAAACTTGGAGATACAAGTATTTCTAAGACTTATTTTTATGTTGAGTACAGGAAGATATTAGGGTTAAAAATATTGGATTTTGATCCTAATGGAGATTTTTTTCATAATACCACAACTGAGAATAGAGATTTTAAGGAAGGAGAAGAAAGAACATTTGTAACATATTTTCATGATGCAAATGTAGGAGATCAAATCCAGGGAGAAATATACTCCCCTGATGGAACTTTATATAGAGAATGGGGAGGGACTATTGAGAATAAGGAATGGACTTTTTGGTCTGAAAAAGTAACTTTTGATAATGGTGATTTTGGACCAAATAAATATTGGGTATTTAAATCGCAATATAATGAAGATGAACCTGAATATACTTTTTTTACGGTTTCTAATGATATAACCAATAAATCAGATAATAGTCTCGATGAAGATCAAACATTAGAAAAAGAAAAATTAATTATCTCTCCGAATCCTGTTAAGGATATTGTTCATATAAAAATTCCTGATAATTTTTATAAAAATGATTTAGAGATCAGTATTCATGATCTAAGAGGAAGAAAAGTATATAACACTCATCTAAAGACTAAAGAAGAAGGAAATAATACAATGTTAGATTTAAGTTTTTTAAATGAAAATTTATATTTCCTCCTTATTAAAGACCCTAATTCAGGAGGAATTGTTTTCAAAGAAAAATTAGTAAAACTAAAATAAAATAGTATTAATATAGTTACAGTTGAGTTTGTTAGTTAGGATAAAACCCTTGTGTATATAGTTGTTTACAAGGGTTTTATTTTTTTGTATACAGCGTTTCAATAAATTGTTCCATAAAATGGATCTCACCAGATTACCGAAGATGATCTCCATTTTTTATTTACTTTTTTAATAAATTATAAAGATCTATTTTTAATAGATTCAAAGTTTATATCCCACTACTATCTATATTTTGGGAGCTAAGGCATTAATTTTTTTGTATCTTTTATTAATAATTTTAAAAAATGTTAGGAGCTTTTTTAAAACAATATTTTGATCCCATTATTAATCTAAATCTTCAAGTTTGGGAAAATTTTGCAACCTTAGGAGAAGTAATAGAATTCCCGAAAGAGACAGTTCTAAAAGAGTCGAACAGTATAGAAAGGTATTTGGGATTTGTTCTTGAAGGAAGTGGAGGGAATCTTCTTTGGGATAAAAATAATTTTGTTTGTACAGACATTAGCTTTAGAAATGATGCGATAAATGACTTTATTTCTTTTACTTTACAAAAAGCATCCCCAATAGAAGTAAGACTGTTTGAGGATAGTAAGATTTTTAGAGTTTCATATCAAAGCTTCCAACGGGTATTTGAAAAAGGAAACTATGGGGAAGAAGTTTCAAGGCTGGCACTTGAATCAGCCTATATCGAAAAGCAACAGCAACAGATAGATCTTTTAACCAAAACAGCTAAAGAAAGATATCTCGAAATTATTAAGAAAAATGGAACTGATAAGCATATAAACTTAAAATACATTGCTTCTTATTTAGGGATTACACCACAAAGCCTTAGTAGAATTCGTTCAGAATTAATTTTATGACAATTAACAAATGGTAACTTTTGTTTAATCATTACAAATTACATTTGACAAGAGAAGTTATTTTTAAACACAGTAACCTGTTAATATAGAGCAGGTTAAAAACAGCTTTTAGTGTCATGAATAGAATAGTAAAAAATAGATCTGTTATTCCTAAATCCAGATTACTAGTAATTCTTTTGGGCTTTCCTATAATTTCTTCAATAATTTCATTGCTCCTTTTAAGAAGAGACCTTCTTACTTTTAAACAGGTAGATTTTTTTAGTGTTTTTTGGGGGATTATTATAGTTTGGTATTTAGTTCAAATTGTCATAATAAAAAGAATATTAAATTCTTCATGTTTAAGTTTCAATGATATTGGCTACAGATTTAATAAAAAAGAAACTTTATATTTTATTCTGGGGTATCTGATTTTTGCCTTTATATTATTTGGTGTAATAGAATATTTATTAGCTTCTATTGATATTACCAGCACTAAACTGAATTCACTATCTGATTTTTCGAACCTTACTCCTAAAACATCTCTACAACGATTCATATTTATAATAGCGGGATTAGTTGCGGGTATTTCAGAAGAGTTTGTATACAGAGGTTTTGCGATTAATGGACTAGAAAATCATAACATAAATAAATGGAGTGCCATTCTGATAGCTGCTATTCCATTCGTTTTTCAACATGGTTTAAAATCCTTAGATCAGTTTTGGTGGTTTTTTATAACAGGGATAATTATGGGACTCATTTACGTAGTTTCTAAAAGAAAATTATACATCAATATTATTATCCATTGGTTAGTCATTCTTTCTGCAATGCTAGCTATACTACAGGTTTTATAACAATAATTAATCAGTATATCAGCTTTTGCATAGATCGTTTAATCATTTATTTCTTGATGCGATTATGTGATTACAGGTAGAAACCATCTAATTCATGTTTTGCCTCGATTTTAACCTACAAGTCATTATAGGAGATTAAAATATACTCTGAAAAATCTTTATATCCCCCCTAAAAAAGAAAGAATAGAAAATAAAGTAAATGTTTCACAAATAAATTCAAAATACTCATGAAAAATTCAATAAATACCGTTTCGTTTTTTATGTTAACCTTCTGTTTTTTTGTTGGTTATGGTCAAAACACATTTCCGTCAAATGGGAATATAGGCATCGGGACTTTAAACCCACAACAAAAATTACATATTCATGGCAGTACTCCCAATATTACTTTAATCTCAGGAGCTGCTCCGGGGATTATATTTTCTCCAATATCTACTAACAATTTAAGTCTGGCAGGTATCGGATTATCTACTATAAATGGGCATTATCATACTACTTCACTAATAGGAGATTTTAATATTAGAAGTGGAGGAGGTAAAGACATTGTATTTGGAACTCTGTCAACAGCAAGTGCTACTAATGGAAATGAACGTATGCGTATCAAAAACGATGGAACCTTGCAATTAAAAGGAAACAAAGGTGTTGTTTTTTCTGATTATGGTGGAGGTTTTAAAATGATTGATAACAGTTGGATTCGAACTTCAGGTAATAAGAGCTTCTACCATAATCGAGGAATTATGAGAACTGATGGGACATTTCAAGTAGGACGAGCAGGAAATCGTTTTATTGTAAAAACTAATGGTGAAGTCGGTATAGGAGTTAACAATACCAATGGTTATAAGCTTGCAGTAAAAGGAAATATTATCGCCGAGGAACTAAAAATCAGAACATATGAAAGTTGGCCAGATTATGTATTCTCTCCTGATTATAGTCTTAAAACCTTAAAAGAAATAGAAAACCATATCAAAAAAGAAGGCCACTTACCTAATATTCCATCAGCAAAAGAAGTAAAAGAGAAAGGAATCAATATTGGTGAAATGAATGCCAAACTTTTGCAGAAAATAGAAGAGTTAACATTATATCTTATAGAAATTAACAAAAAAGTTTATGCTCTGGAAAGTGAAAATGTTCAGTTAAAGGGTTTGATAAATTCTTCTAAAATTTAAAATTATGAATAGGTTATATAATTTTTTAGGAGTAATTCTATTATTGATATATAATTACTCTTTTTCACAATCCTCGGATTGTCCAGAAAATCTAATCGTAACAACTGATGTATTATCAGGTCAAACAAGATTGTTTCAGTCCAGTAACTCAATTACAGGTGTGAACACTATACAAACTAATGCGAATGTTATATATAATGCAGGAGTGGAAATAACCCTGTCCGATGGTTTTGATGCGATAAAAGGAGCTGATTTTGATGCATTGATAGATGGTTGTATTTCCAACCCTAATAGTTTGCCCAATGACCCTTTGTTTACCTTACAGTGGGGACATCATAACTTGGGTAGTAATAGTCCAGAAAACCATCCGTATGCATTTTCGTTTCACACAGATTGTTCCACAGCAGAGATAACTCCTCCTATTGGGGTAAATGATATAGATACTAATATTCTGGACGTATGGAAGGATATAACGAAGGGATCAGAAGATATTACCATAGCGATATTGGACTCGGGACTGGATATACATCATCCTGATATAAACCCTAATAGAATTGTAGCCCCACAGAATTTTACAGAAACCAGAACCATTACAGATGTCACAGATACTAGTGGTCATGGAACCCATGTAGCCGGTTTGATTGCCGCAGAAATAAACAATGGAATTGGTATTGCAGGTATAGATCAAAATTGCAAGATCATGCCGGTTAAGATAAATCCCAGTCCTGGAAAGTTTATTCAAATTTCTAAAGGGATACGATATGCTATTAGTCAAGACAGAGGGAGTAATAAAGCGAATATCATATCTATGAGTCTTGGCAAATCAACCGATTTCACTAAAGAAGAGGAAGTAAAAAATGCTGTAAGTGAAGCTATTGAAGCTGGGGCAATCTTAATAGCTGCAACAGGTAATGACAATACTAATAAAGTAGATTTTCCTGCCCAATATTCAGAGGTTATAGGAGTGGGAGCTTTAAGTCCTTGTAATACAAGAAAAAGTAGAACCTCTTGTGATCTGGATACTCGTAAAGAAGGACGTAATTTACTTTCATGGGGAAGTAATTATGGGGTGGGAATGGATATTCTGGCTCCCGGGACTTTAATCCCTAGTACAGACATTACAGGTGTAAATCAAGGGTTATCAGGTTTTCGTAATTGTGCTCTTGGTAGTTGTTATACCAGTTGCATAAAGACAAGTAATTCCAACATATTTACCAATATTAATGGAGATTATGTAATCGATGGCTTTGGTACTTCGATTGCTACCCCTTATGTGGCAGGAATTGCTTCCCTCATGCTGGCAGCTAACAAGGATTTAAAGAACTACCAGGTGCAGTATATATTAAAAGAAAGTGCAAAAATCACTAGTGATGGTTTTAAAAGAGTGGATGCCCTATCAGCTGTAGAAATGGCAAAAAACTTTGATCCCAATATCGATTTTTTATTGCCTGATTTAAAAATAGAAGTTCTGTCAGAGATATCTGATGAAATTGATTTTACGGATACTTTTCCAATAGAAATTAAAATAACCAATAGAGGAGATAAAGCCATATCATCTTCCTCTTTGCAACTCAGTTTTAAAATAATTACTGATATCAATGATAATATTTCAAAATCTTTTGATATATCTAGTATTAGTGTTACCTCATTAGGAATAAATCAAAGTCAAATAAAGAATGTTTCCATTCGACCAATTTGTACTGATATTAGTGGAGAAATTAATGATATTTTAAATAGACCATCTTTTTTATCCATTTCAATAAACAATAATAACGATGAAATTAGCAAGCTTAATAACCAAATTGATATACCAATACAGTTCATAGAAAACCAAAAACCTGATTTGGTAATTGAAAACGTGACTTTGGCAAACACTTTATCGAATAGTTTTCTTGTTGAGTTTGATATAAAAAATTTAGGACAAGGACATTCTGAACTTGTAGCAAATACAAGTGTTCAAAATAATTTTTATAATTATTATCTATCGGAAGATATTTTTTTAGATAAAATTAAGGATAGAAAAATTTTCCCTAGGTTTAATCAAGTGAATCCAATATATGGAAATTTCTCTTTATGTCCTAAAACTTCGCAAACCTTAAGACCAAATCGTTTTAACCATAGTCCTGAAGGGTACCTTTTTATTGAGATAAATGCCAATAACATAATTAATGAAATAGATAGGACGAACAATATAATAATGATCAACCTCACCCAAAGTAATTCTGCGACTTTAATTTTAAGAAGTAAAAATCCTGTTTTAAATCCTGGAGCTATACTATCCATTTCTCCCAACCCGTCAAAAGATATGGTGTCAATACTAGTTCCCAAAAAAGGAATCATCCGGGTATTGGATATTACAGGAGTATTAATTTCGTCTTACCCTATTACTGATAGTCTATTAAACATAAATATTGGTTCTTATAAAAAAGGGCTTTATTTAGTAGAATATATAGATATAGGAGGTAATAGATCAATAAAGAAACTCATAAAAAAATAATAAACGATCAAAAAGTTTGAACCGTGAAAGTTCGGGTTCATTTTAATATTTAAAATCTTTGTAAGTAGTACTACTTACAAAGATTTTTTTACGATACAACTTAGTGAGCGATCAACGAATTTCTATTACAGAGTGAGTTACACCTGGTATATCAGATGTATCCTTGTTTTATTATTAGGGTATTTCCTCTTCGTACATTAAGGTTTTACGTTACCCATTTAATTTGGTACTAATCTTACTACCGAATTTTGGTATAGGAGAGTTTCCACAAGTAGAATTACGTCTATACTTCCTTTTAAGGTTGGAAAAAGGTAATCTCAGTGTGTTTTGTAAAGAAGTATTAATTCTGCAACATACTTTAGGATTATTTAGATTAGAGCTGTACCTGAAAAAAATATAAAAATATATTAATAAGTCATATTGTTAAGTTAAATGAAGAAAATTACTGTCTGTAAGTGTATAAGAAAGATACATTTGCGCGCTTCATTTTAACCCAAAATCTATTATGAAAAAAATTACTATTTACTTTATTTTATTCGGGATCTTACAATCCTTTTCTCAAACAAAGGTTTGGAATGTAGCTGATAGGTATCCTGATTATACTCCACAACAGGGAACAGCCTTGTTAAAACAAATTATTACAGATGCTAAGCTTTATTTTAAAAGAAATAATGGGAAGTTACGTGTTTTGTTTGATGAAAAAACATACGTTTTTTCACATGAGTCATCTCCTGCAATAGCAATACATAACATTAAAAAAGGAACATTAGAGCTATCGGGAAAAGGCACAAATCATACTGTTTTTCAATTTAATCAATTTGATCAATTAGGGCTGGAAATTACAAAATCAGATAATATCCATATAAACAACATTCACTTTACAAGGAAAAAATTATACGCCTCGCAAGGAACAGTTATCAATACTGATATTAGATCAAATATTATTGAAATGAAGTTGCATAAAGGGTTTTATGATCCCATTAGATTAACAAACCCTAAAATTTTTCCTAATATAGCTAATAATCATGTAACAGTATTGGCTTATACGAGTAATGCTAATGCTCCTCGGTTAAGTCATAAAACGGATCATTTAAAAATCAAAAAAATAACTCTAAAAGACAAAGACAAATCGATTTATCGAATCGAATTAGAAAATACTTCTTGTTGTCCATTGCGATCAACTCTGGTTGGAGAATATATAACAATAAAAGCGAAAATAGGGGTGCCTACTATTTTTATTAAAGATTCAGATAATATGCAAGTAGATAATGTTTTGATTACAAGAGCTACTGGGGTTGCTCTCAAGTTAAAAGGAGATTGTGATCGAACCGTTATTAACAATGTTGAAGTTGGAAGAAGAACGGATGATCAGTTTCATGGAAAAAAAGCGATATATTCCAATTTAGCCGGGGGAGTTATCGTGGAAAACGGAAAAATAGGAGCAAAAATCAGTAATTGTTTAATTTATGGAACAGCTGATGATGGGATAACCTATCATGCGGGAAATACGAATATTCTTCCTGATGGAGGACAAATTTATAACAACACTGTCAGAGATAATCATGGAAGAGGAATTATTGTAAGTCAATCAAAAGGAGGGATACTATATGGTAATACCCTAGAGCGAAATAGAGGTCAGGCATTATTGATAAAAACAGTTATAAAAGCTGATAATGCTTTGGGGAATGTAGCGGTTAAAAATTGGGATATATATAACAATACTTTTATAGAGAATTATATTAATGAAGTTATTTGGCTTACCACAGAAAGTTCCAATAACGGTAAGCATACCAATATCGTTATTAGAGATAATCACTTTTATAAAGTTCCTAAAAACAACTACCTGATTCGAATTGATCAAACAAATTCCGTAACGTTAAATAATAATATAGTTCACTCTTTTTCTAAAAAAAATGATGCTAGCAGGAGTAATGGAGCAGATCAATTTTTAATTAAAGTTGGACAAGCTAATGAAATATCAGGACGAAATAATAAAATTTTAGAGTGTACGGATAGAGGTATTTTTGATATAGATACTAATTTAAACGTGATTAGCAAGTGGAAAAAAGAATGTTCTGGTAAAAAAAGAAATTTACCTGGTATAGGAAAAAGCAAAGAACTATTCTATAAAAGAAACAATAATGTCTCTTATATAGGAAGCCTTTCTGATAACGCAAAAGCATATTTAATTTCTGTGTTTGATATTTATGGATTTGAAATAAAAACGCTTTCTCATCATAGCAACTCAGAAATAATTGAGTTAGATCAACTTCAAAAAGGAATATACTGTATAAAAGTAAATGCTATCGGCGAAGAAGAAACACTAATAAAAAAAATAATAGTTAATTAACCTCTTTTTTTCCTTTTTTATAATACACAGAATCAATCAATACCTTATTGTTTAATAATGTTATACGATAAGGTGTTGATTGATTTCATTGAAAAAGTTTAAACCACTTCATTTATACAACTTCAGAATCTTACTTCTGAAATTTTTATCCTAAAGTCTTTTGTTGTGATTGTCTGATATTTATAGTATTGGAGTTGATTTCTTGTGTTTAGCTGTGATGGTGTGTTTTTGAGATTGAAGACTAAAGATGTAGTAAAAGGAAATAGGGATTTAAGTATTCCCAAAAAGCTAAAAGGCAAGATCAATATAAAGTTTCATAGGGTTCTACGACCTTTAGTAAAGATGGAAAGACGGGACATTTTAGAGGAGAAAGAAGTTGAAAAAGGGGACGACTTAGCAAAATTACTTTCATTAGAAGAGATTTATTTTGATTTGGATACGTCAAAGATCCGACCAGATGCTGAAGTGGAATTACAAAAGATTATTGCAGCGATGAAAGAGTATCCTCAATTACGTTCCATGTGCTACCAAAAAACATCAGGAAAACAGAAGAAGTGAATTTAGTATTGTGAAATAATTACATATCCCGATAATTATAATTAAGTGATAAAGCCAGTATTTATTTTTATAAATACTGGCTTTTTACATATTTTTTATGTTGTTTCCCATTACTGTCTACATAGCTTTTTAGATATTATTTAGGAAATAACATGTATTATTATGTATCTAATTTTATGGTATACAAAACCCTGTCTATAGTTTTATCGGGGAAAAAGCTAATACTTTTCCTGTAGGGGCAATCGGAACTATAATAATATCATTTTCGGTTAAATAAACAATGTCTCCTGATCCTTGTTCGGTATCAATAATCTTTGTCGTTACTCCGTTTTCAAATGTGAATATTTTACCTTCTATCCAATCAGAAAGTAAAAAACCATTATTATAAGGATGAATACCATCTAGGTGACCAATATTATCTTTTCCTATTTGTTCAAAAGACTTATTAGCCATATTTATCTTTAACACCGTTCCTTTTGATGCTCCTAAAGGGTTTTGGTCATCAAAAGAACCCCAGGCTGAAATATACATGTAATTATCTTCAATCCATAGTCCATTCGGATTTTGGAGGTTTTCATCTTGTAGCCAAAGCTTAAAGTTACCTTGTTTATCTAATCTATAAATAGCAGAGGTAAACATATCAGAAACATAGACATTGCCCGTATTATCTTTGGCAACATCATTAAGAAATTGAGCCCCTTCTCCTTCATATTCATTAATTATTTCTGCTGAAGGAATATCAATCTCAATCAATACTGTTTTATCACTTACATACAGCTTGTCATCAATTATTAGAATTCCTTTTGGTTCATCCATCCCTGTTATCCATTCTTTTTCGATAATGGTACCATTAGGAGATAAAATTCCTATTGAGGCCTCCCCGTTTTCTCCCCCTAATTTTTGATTAGAAACATATAATACATTACGCTTCTTATCAAAGGCTACACTTTCAGGGTTTGGCAAATCGTTAATCTCCCAAACTAAATCCCATTGTACAACTCTTGGTTCATTGTCATCGTTACAAGAAATAAATAGAATAGAAATGACTAACAAATAAGTTGTTAATAAGTAAAATTTCATTTAGATAAATTTTAAAAATTGTTTTTAATAATAAATTTTGTCTGCTTATATTTTTATATATAAACATCTCTTTATTAGGAGTTTTAGTTTGTAAAATTATGATTAGAAAAAGCGTGATCAAAATACTAATTAACTATGTTTATCATAGTTTTTTGTAATGGATATAAAATTATTAAACCCCTTTATCCTTGGTGCACGAAGAAAATATTATTATTTCAAACTTATATCTGCTTAATTTTTTGATAAGGTTTTTCACGCTTTTTATTCTAGAGGTAATTAGATCAAAAGAATACAGTTTTTGATACATAATTTTCAAACCCCTTCAAACAATCAGGAAGTTGTTCTTTAGTCTTTTGGGATACAGGGGGAATATCTATACTTTTTTTTCAATTCTGTTATGTAAAAAAGTAAAAGAAAGATCGGCTAGTTTCTGGTCAATAAACTTACAAAAATTAGGTGGGTAGAATAAAAAATTCTCTGTTGTTATGTGTTGTAAATCTCTGATATCTTCTTGTAAGTTGTTTTTGAGGTACATGTCTTGATTTTAAATAATAATAAGATTGTAAGTTGCTTGTTAATAGTTGGTTTTGTGTTAATTGTTTAAATAGGATCAAATAAAAGAAAGATTTTTCTTGCAACAAAGTTGCATTATCATAATATTAGTGTTTTGTGCAGTATTTTTATTTCTCTTCATCGAAAAACTTTTTTCGTTACGAATAATTTAAGAAATTAGAGTGTTTTATTTGAATAATTCAAAAAAGATAAAATAACATTAACTCAAACTCAACAACAATGAAAACAACTAACAAAAGCCTTATTTTGTTGAGGGGTTTTAATGAGCAAGTATTGCCAAAATTAAATATAGTTATTGCTTCTGCAATACTATTTTTATCTGGTGGGCTTTTCGCTCAGACCCCTTCGCAAAAGGCAAAGATTATTCAACAAAGTAATCTGGTAAAATTAAATCAATTACAGTCTGAACTAGCAAGTAAGGCAGCATTACAGAAGAAAGAAGCTGTGGCAGCTGCCAAAAGAAATGGATGGCAGGTTAAAATAGCGAATACAGACGGAAGCTTTTCTGAATTACAAAGATTAGCAAAGGATGGAGCACCAATCTATTACACTACATTTAATGTAGATGCAGCAAAATCTACACGAACAAATCACTTAAACTCTGGAGGTTCCTTAGGACTAAACCTGGACGGGCAAAGTATGACGGCCCATGTTTGGGATGGAGGAGCGACAAGACCTAGTCATCAGGAATTTGATGGTGCAGGAGGGAATAACAGAGTTATTATTAATGATGGTGTTACAATACTTAATGGTAATAGTTTTCATGCTCAGCATGTTACAGGGACGATAGTAGCTTCTGGAGTACGAGCCAATGCAAAAGGAATGGCACCTCAGGCAAAAGCTAAAACACACGATTGGGAAAATGACAGCTCAGAAGCGACGACAGCTGCTGCCAATGGAATGATATTGTCAAATCATTCTTATGGTTTTAGAGCGGATCGAATTCCCGATCAATATTTTGGAGCCTATATTGAAGAAGCTAGAATATGGGATGAAATTATGTATAATGCTCCTTTTTACCTTATGGTAGTAGCAGCAGGAAATGATGGAAATGATAATAGTTCTAATGGACGGCCATTAGATGGAAATTCTTCGTATGATAAATTATCAGGTCATTCTGTTTCAAAAAATAATCTGGTGGTTGCAAATGCTCAAGATGCTAACATTAGTAATGACGGAACTTTAAATAGTGTTACGATTAATAGTAGTAGTAGTGAAGGTCCTACTGATGATTATAGAATTAAACCAGATATTACGGGTAATGGTACAGGAGTATATTCAACTTTTGATAACAGTGATACTGCTTACAGGAGCATCACAGGAACCTCAATGGCAGCTCCTAATGTAACAGGAACACTTTTATTGCTACAGCAACATTACAATAATAATAATGGAAATTTGATGAAAGCAGCGACCTTAAAAGGGGTAGCACTTCATACTGCTGATGATATTGGTCCTTCTGGACCTGACGCCGTTCATGGATGGGGATTATTAAACGCTAAGGTTGCTGCAGAAGCTATTACTAATAAAGGAACTGCTTCGAAAATAGAAGAACTAACACTTACTAGTGGGCAGACGTATACTATCACTGTTGATTCCGATGGTAGTAGCCCATTACTTGCTTCTATTTCCTGGACGGATAGAGCAGGGACAGCTGTGTCTGCAACCAATTCTAATACAGCTGTATTAGTTAATGATTTAGACATTAGAGTGACTAAAGGTTCTGCTACATTTAGCCCATATAAACTTACTAGCATTACTACAAATGGTACAGGAGATAATACAGTGGATCCATTTGAGAGAGTGGATATAGCCAATGCATCAGGAACGTATACTATTACAGTTACTCATAAAGGAACATTAACAGGAGGAAGCCAAAACTTTTCTCTTATTGTTACTGGATTAACAGAAACAACTACTGTATGTACGGCAACCGTACCTGCCGGAGTATCTTCTTCGGCTGTAGGCGCAGATACTGCAACTATAGGATGGACAGCGGTAGCTAGTGCTACCTATGACCTTCGTTACAGACAAACCGGAACAACAAATTGGACAACTTCTGCCGAAAATGGAACCTCTAAAGTGATTTCTGGATTGAGTCCATCTACAACTTATGAAGTTCAGGTAAGAAGTAAATGTGCTGATGGAACTACTTCTGACTATAGCGCTTCAGTGAATTTTACAACGACAGATGTACAGCTTAATTACTGTAATTCTAATGGTCAAAGAGTAAGTGATGAATATATTAGTAATGTAAAACTAGGTTCGATTAATAAAACATCGACAGGAGCAAGTAGTGGGTATAGTGATTTTACTGCCGAATCTACTAACTTGTCTAAAGGAAATGCTAATACTATTACTATTACTCCTACATGGACTGGAACCAGGTATAATGAAGGGTACAGTGTATGGATTGATTATAATCAAGATGGGGATTTTGCTGATTCAGGAGAACAAGTATGGACAAAAGCAGCTTCACAAACAACCCCGGTAAGTGGTAGTTTTACAGTACCTGCAACAGCGAAAAACGGAAATACAAGAATGAGAGTATCTATGAAGTATAATGGAATACCAACTTCATGTGAATCTTTTACTTATGGAGAAGTAGAAGACTATACTGTGGCTATAGGAGGTTCTGATGCGGATACTCAGGCTCCTTCTGCTCCAACCGGATTAACAGCTTCTAATGTTACAGAAACAACCCTTACATTATCCTGGAATGCTGCTACTGATAATGTAGGTGTAGTAGGATATGATGTCTATCAAGGAGCTACTAATCTTGGATCAGTAACTGCAACCACGAGAAATATTGCTGGATTGACAGCTAATACAGCCTACCAGTTTACGGTAAAAGCGAAAGATGCAGCAGGAAATGAATCTGCAGCAAGTAATACACTAAATGTAACTACCGCAGGAGCATCTTCTACATATGATGTAAAACTGCGTATTACTTTTGATAATTATCCCGAAGAAACCAGCTGGGAAATTAAAGATGCTAATAATCAGGTAGTGCATTCAGGAGGAACATATGGAGCGCAACCTGATGGCTCTACACTTACAATAACCAAAACACTGGATACAGGATGTTATACTTTGGTATTTAAAGACTCCTATGGAGATGGAATTTGCTGTAGTTACGGAAATGGTTCTTATGAACTGAGTAATAGTGCATCTGGTGAAGTATTAGCTTCTGGTGGATCATTTACTTCTGAAGATACTAAAAATTTCTGTGTAGGTACGACGCAATTAAATAGTATCAATAGTAGTAGTACTATTGCAAAAACAGATCTGAGAATTTCTGAATTTGTGCTTTCTCCAGTTCCTGCAAAAGACTATATCATGATTCGAATGAAGAATGCTAAAGATTCAAACTATAGAATTATAAATCATATTGGTCAAGTGGTAAGAAGTGGAAAAGTATCCGAAAACAAAGTAACTTTAAACGGTTTGCCAAATGGAATGTATTTCTTTTCAGTGATATCTAATGATAAAACACTAACGAAGAAGTTCATCATCAAACAGTAACACACTTTCAATATTTTTTAGAGACCCGAAGCAATTTGCTTCGGGTCTTTCTATTTGTAATACTGTTCAGGGATAACAATATAGTAAGTTGGTGTATTTTGAGTGTTTTTCGGGTTATGGATAATGAGTTTTTAGTTATAGGGATCGTTTTAGTAATCATTCTGTCGGGTTCACCAAAAAAGATATGTTGATAAAAAGGGGGGACTCTTGTCCTGTTTTGTACACATAATATCTGTTAATTGTGTTGCTGTTTTTTGTTAATAAGAAAATACTTTAAAAATCACCTTTTTCTTTAAGTTGGATTTTTACTGTGATATATTGAATTCCTTTTATCTCTTTGACTTTGGAAATCCAACCGAATTTTCCTGCTTTTTTTGAGGCGCTATGTTGCTTCTCTGTAAGCATTGGATCATCAGATAAGAATACTTTTGGAGCCCATTGCCTGCCAAATTCTTTGGATATCGTGGTGAAATGGATATGAGCCCCTTCACGCCCTAAATAATCAGGAGCAGGTCTAATTGTTTTAAACTCAAAATTTCCGTTTTTATCGGTTTTTGCCCATCCCTGCAATCTCCATGTTGTTAGCTCAACATCGTTTTTTCCAAAATCAAACCCATTACCATCTCTGTGGTAAGAGTGCACGATGATTCCTTCAGCGGGAGTAGTATCAGGATTATAGATCTTTCCCTTTATAATAAGAGGAATACCTTGTTCGTCTTTGGCAGCAATCCTACTGGCAGCAGGAATTTCTATAGGCTTTTTTTTATCGGCTTCGTTCCAGTGACGTAACCACCTTGGGTCTACCTGTCCCTGAATACTGAAACTAAGAGTAAAAGGTATGATTAACCATATAGTTTTATAAACCTCGACCCATTTTCTCAATGTTTTCATAAATGTAATGTTTTGCCTCAAAATTATTGTGAAGGAAAGTTTTTGTCAAGATTATCAGTGAGGTTAAATGCTTTGTGGAGTGAAAAATAAGCTTACTGGAGTAGATGTTGCCAGTTAGCTCTGTAATGTCGGCTCAAACGAACGGTTTCGCCATTGGAAAGCAAGGCATCGTAATCTCCGTTCTTTCTCGATACAAGTTCTTTGACTATATGTGTATTAATGATTGTAGAACGATTAACCCGCAAAAATGTCGAAGGATTTAAAAGAGTTTCGAAAACTTTCATTGTTCGAGTATCAAAATAACGATTGGTGCTCGTAGTAATAACAGTATATGGCTTGTCTGTTGAAATAGTTTCAATAGACTGGGAGCTTATAGCGATGGTTTTAAGCCCGGTTTTTACTTTGAAATTTTGGGAATAAATAAGATTAGATGTAGTTTTTGGAAGCTTCTTTTCTAAAAAAAATACCACAAAAGGAGCGATAAAATAATAGAGTATCAAAGCACTAAATTCATTGGATAAAGCATTAGTAAAGATGCGTGCAAAACGATGTGAAGGAGAGAAAACAAAATAACTTACCGATACAAAAAAAGAGGTGAAGATCAGAATGTGCAGCAAAGATAGGATGCTGCTTATTGCCAATCTGTAAAGAACTAACCAGATATTGTTTTTGCAATGAAATAGTGTCAATATCCAAATTTCTAAAAATGTGAAGGGGACGAGAAAAAACCAAATACTGTTATAAAGTAAAGAATCTGAGATGTAAAATCCAGTACCGTGAATTTGGCTAAATAAGTAATCTTGTAAAACAGACAGACCAATGATCAGGAAGAACAATCCGATCCAAAGCTTACTTCGGTTAGGTTTTGAAAAAACTTCTGAAATTGGTCTTTGCATGATTATTTCATTGTTAGGAAACATCTCGAAATAGAGATGATCTTAGAACCAGCTATTAAAATTACTGGTAAAACCAGACGATTTGATCTGTAAATATTGTAATAACATTCCCGGTTTAGATATCCAAAACTAATGAATTTTCTTTTTTTAGAAGCGATAGATCATTGATGCTCCCGAAAAAGATACTTTAAAAATAAGAGGGATGAATAAGTTTTGATAATATAGTGTATTGTGTGTAGGTGTGAGATGTGTGGAATTTGATAAACGCGAAGACCCTAGTTGTTTTATTGATATAGAACTATACAGGTTTGTACAGACCTGTATAGTTCGTTTTAAATATTAATGAGCGGTACAAGCTGATGATTGTGGATGCTCACAGCAGTATAAATCCATACCGGTTAAACCTTCACAAAGTTCAAGAGAAGTACTGCCAATTCCTCCTCCAATTCGTAAATTACCAGCAGCAGTTCCTCCAGTGATTGTTTGTTGTTCTTTTTTATTTAATTTTCTTGTTCCGATTAAGTTTAGAATGTTTTTTTTCATTTTGATTAGTTTTATATTTATTTATGTAGCCATTTATAGACACCTACAGTTTGTGTCTTTTATTCTTCGCGAAAGAATGTTCTTGAGGTGTTGTTACACAGGTGTATTTTTTGTAATTATTAGATGTAGTATTAATGTCAGTGATTTAGTGTGCAGGTGCAATTACTGTTATTAAAAAGACTTGGTTTTTGTGTCATTTTATTTATTCGATAATTGAGGTTGCTGCTTATTGTCTATAGCATTTTCTATATTCTTAAACTATGGTAGTTTATAAAAAAGAAATCGGGAGGTGGAATGATTGTCTTTGTGTTCAAGAAAATACCTTTGCTGAAATATCTTGGGGTAGTATCCATATGAATAGTACAATTTTTGTTATCTAATGTTTTGATTTACAAAGACAAAAATAAAAGAAGAATTTCTGAGACAATGGATAGATGTATAGTCGTAGATAAATACTTGATAAGCGTAGAAAGATAGCTTATAATAGTTAGATATGGAGGTTAATTAAGTCAGAAAGCATGTTTCTGTTTCGAACGGATACCTTTATACTTTCGTTATTACTAAGTATAAGTGTCTCTCTTTTATGGATTCGGGTAATATGAGCGATATTAACTAATGTAGAACGATTAGCCTTAAAGAACTGTCTTCCTTCCAAAAGCTCTTCATAATATTTTAAAGGTTTGGAGGTGAGGTGTTTTTTGTTACTAAAGACAATTGAACAATAACTGCCCTCGGCTTTACAGGCAACAATATCTTTTATTGGGACAAAAAGATTTTCATCCCCTAGATTAATGATGATTCTTGGGTTTTCTTTATCAAGAAAAGCATGTAACAGTTTTTTCTTTTTATTGATTGTTGCAGGAGGGAGCACTTTTTTAAATTTTTCTATAATAGGGGATAGCTTTTCTGCAGTTATAGGTTTTAATATATAATTAAAAGCACAGTATTCAAAAGCTTTCTGGTAGAAGGTGTCGTGGGCGGTTGTAAAAATAATTTCGAAATCAGTATATGAAGTACGTTCTATTACTTCAAATGATACCCCATCTGATAAATAAATATCTAAAAAAATAAGATCAGGTCGATAGGTTTCAATTGCGGATAAGGCTCCCGAAATACTAGTTTCAATGGTTAAAACTCGAATTTCAGGAAAAGCATCATTAAGGACGCTTTTCAGATAATTACTGGAGCATTCTTGATCTTCGACAATTATAGATGTAATAATACTGTTCAATTATTCTGATTATTTTTGAGATAAATATAATGTTTTCACATAATGATTAGAAAAAATCTATTAATAAGCGTTTTGTTAGTTGTTCTTTTTTTTTCGAAAAACAGTTTCTGCCAGAAAAAATATACACAACAGGAATTGGATACAATGACATTAAAACGACCTTTTGAAGCTGCAAAATTTAATCATTTTGAAAAGGCATTAAAATCCGATACGACCTTAATTGGATGGACATATTTTTATACGAGAAAAGCATATTTTTATCAAATAAACAGACGGCATGATTCTACTTTGTATTATGCGAATAAAGCCATAATGGTTTATGAGAAATTAAAGACGCCTCCTAAATCAGAAATTAACTATGCTATCATCTCTTACTACATAAAAGGCGTAATGCTGAATAAGAAAAAAGAGTACAGCGCATCCACAAGGAACCTGATTAATGCATTAAAAATTGTAGATGTGTATAATCCAGCTCATAATTACAAAGGCTATATCGCTTATTTGATCGCATCAAATCAGCATTTACTGGGAGATGCTAAACTAAGATATAAATACGCAAGAATAGCGTTGGAGGATACGACCTTTAAAAAGTTGTCCAAAGATTATGGAGGGGGGTATCAGTTTTTGGCTTTTACAAAAGAAGATGCAAAAGAGTATGATTCTGCAGTTTACTATCATCGTCAGGCACTTTCTTTTGTGAAAAAAATAAATAATACCAGAAGCATCATTGCGAGTCACAATAATTTAGGACACTTATTTCTTCTCAAAGAAAATAAAGACTCGGTTAGATATCACTTTAATAGAGCAAATGAATTGCTGAAGCAATTCGGACTAGATAGTCTCGAAGAGGGAACTGTATATCAAGATAAGTTTGTAAAAGCTAATATGGCTTATTTGGATATTCTCGAAGGAAATTTTGTAGAGGCAGAAATGAAATTAAATGAAGTTTTAAAAAGTTTGGAAAGCAAGAAAATAGATAATTATACCAAAGAATTGAAAAATACGTGTTATGACTATTTGATTGAATGCTATTATAAAAAAAAGGATTTTAAAAGCATCATAGCAGTATCTGACAAAAAAGATGAACTTCTCAAAGCTTATGAAAATGAATTTGTAGCAGGAAAGTTACAAGAATTGGAAACGATTTATGATGTAGAGAAAAAGAAAAAAAGAATAGCAGTACTTTCTGAAAAGAATAAAGAACAGGAAATTATCGTTAGTCAGCAAAAAATTATTATTGGGGTTATAGGAGGATCTTTTATCCTTTTATGCCTGACAGGATACTTGTACATACGAGAACGAAGACTGAAAACAAATTATGAAAAAATATTGTTAGAGCATAAGTTATTGCGTTCACAAATGAATCCTCATTTTTTATTTAATGCATTGAGTACTTTGTGTAACATGATCCGGGAGCAATCAAAAGACAGTATTCCTTATATCAATAAATTATCACAGTTATTACGAATGATTTTAAAAAACTCCAGGCAGGATTTTATCACTCTTGAAGAAGAAAAACAACTGTTGCAGGATTATCTGGACCTGGAATCAAATTTTAAAAATAATTTTGCTTTTGAGTTGAAGATATCTGAAGAATTAGATGAAGAAATGACCTGTATTCCACCTATGTTAGTACAGCCATTTGTAGAGAATGCCATTCAACATGGGATCTCAGGATTATCAAAAAAAGGAGTAATTCATGTTCATATAAAAAAAGCAGAAAAAGAAGAAACACTGCATTGTATCATAAAAGATAATGGAAAAGGATATTATTCTTCTAAAAAGAATTCTAAAGAAACTTCTTTTTCTGAAGCTATTGTAAAAGAACGCTTAGCGGTTTTTAAAAAAGAATTTAATACCAATTGTAGATTTGAAGTATTGTTGGGAAATGAAACAGGGACAGAAATTCACTTATTTATGCCTTTTGTAATGGATGAATAAATGAATGTTTTAAATAGTGAGAGCAGGGGTAATTGATAAGGAAGCTAAGGGCTTATGTATTGTGATAGGTTTTTGTTCCGGATTTCCGGGTGATTTATAAGGTGATGAATGGAGTAAGTTGTTGTTACATAGGTTTTAAAGAATGTGTGTTGCGTTGTTTGTTTGGTTGGATACAGCGTATTTATTACTACATTTGTAGTTATTAGATTTTGGAATTATATGGGGACAAAAAAGGAAAAAATTAAAGAATTGGTTATTGAATTATATCAGGAACATTATGGTATAGATCAATCGGAGAGTGATATTCTTTCTACAGATCCCAATGGTTTTGATAGGTCACCAGAACAATTTTATGAAGCAATTGAGAATACTTTTTCAGTACAGGCAGATTATGATGAAAACCCATATTATGGAGGATTAGGAGGAACTATTACCGAATTAATTGCTTTTTTGGAAACCCACGGAACTATTCCTGGTGAAATAAATGGACAAAATGAATTTATTCATGCCTTTTTCGAGAATTTTCATCTGAATTGTAAGAAGCTGGATGCACATCATGTTAATGCATATTTCGATATGTATGGAATGATGGAAAGTAATAGAAAGGAAAAAGAGATAAAGAAAAAATTCAGAATAGCGTTAAAAACCAATAACTGGGAAGATCTACTCTCTATTGGAAAACAGTATTCAGGACCGTTTGATATTACAGGGCTTACAACTATTGCAGAATTAATTGATTAAATCTCCTTGTGATACCATGCTCTAAATGAATTTTATAGCGTAATATTACCATTTTTTTACAAATACAATCAAACCCCTTGGTATATGAACTACCTAAAAGAGATATGTAGGTAAGTAATATAATGACAAAGGAAATTTTGCTTTTCTCTAAGATGAAAAAGATGATGCCTCTGTCTACTTAGCATAAAACCACTTTTATCAGTGATGTGGTGCAGTGTAGTGTGCTAATACTTAGTTAAATTATCATAAAAACACATAAAAAATAAAGTTTAGATCGATTGTTTGTTGGTTTCATATTTGTGTTTTTTTTGTGGTTACTGTGACTGTGTGGTAGTTTTTTTTTGTGTTTGTGTGTTAGTTTTAAATAATAAAGGTTTTTAAATGGGTTAACTGTTAGTGTGTGTTGAGGTGTGAATGTCGAATGACTTTTTCATAATTTCGCCAGAATTTTTTTGAACCCTCTATTTTAAAATCTTTATTTTATGAAAAAAAATACATTTATACTTTTATGTGCCTTTATTTCGATGTTAGGGTACATTTCTTGTTCTGGTGATGATGGAGAGCAAGAAATACGATTAAGTAATGAGAATACCATTCTCTCTTTTTTGCTAACTGTTAATGAGGAAAACTTCCCATTATCATTTGAAAACGGAGAAGCCTCCCTTTTAGTACCAGCACTTACTGATATTACAAATTTAACCCCATCTATTCGAATATCGGATAAGGCAAAGATTAAACCTGCTTTAGGAACTCCTCAGGATTTTACAAAACCAGTAACATATACGGTGACGGCAGAAAATGGTGATGTCAAAAAATTTACGGTTCGTATTTCTGTAGAGAAACCCAGTGCGGACAATAGTATTACATCATTTGAGTTTATCAATTTACCGGAAAACACCACTACTAATAAATTTGAGTTGTTAGAGAACGATCTTCCGAACACAGATGTTTTATCAATTAAAGTACCCTATTTATCTCCAATAAATGCGCTAAAGACCCGAATTGTTATTAGTGAACATGCTGTTATTGAACCAGCCTCAGGGAAGATATTAGATTATACAAAGCCTGTTGTTTATACTGTTACTGCACAAAATGGAGATATTAAAAAATATATAGTAAAGGTAGATGGAAACCTGGATCAGGTGAAATTTAAAGAAGGACTCGTTGATGCTTTTAAAAATAAAAAACCAGGAGATCTTATCACTTTTAATGTCAGTGAAGCACATCAAATAAAAGATCGTATTCACGTATACCTTACGGATCTTCTTACACAATCAAAAATAACTATCCCTGTACAAGATGTTCAGGAAATTGATGAAGATACTCATACGATCACTACCAAGCTACCAGCTACTTATATAAATAGTGATTATCGATTAGAAATATCGATCGAAGACGGTAATAATGATGTTAGCGAGATATTTCGACTAGATAAGGGAATACCAAATTTTGTACAAGTGGAACCAGTAGATATGAATGGAAATTTTTCTACCATAGAAAAGTTGTTCTCTACTCATAGTACTAATTTTACTAAATGTGGTGATATAAGAAGCAAGTTTATAGCCAAAATGTATATAGACATCTCTAAGCGCATTTCTCATAATTTTTATTTGAGACAAAATGGGAAAGATTTTGTAGTTTATCCACAGTTTTATGAAACATGGAATGAAGAATCCTCTACAGTTGAAATAGACATTGTTTGTGATATGTTACAAGATGGAGCCGTTTCAGGGACTAATTATACATTTATTATAGAAACACCAGATGATGGAGTAAAACATGAATTTCCATTTGTCAACCATCAGGGAAATTCGATAGAAGTTATCCCTCTGGAGCCTCTTGTTATTCAGGGTATTGATAAAGAGGTTTATACCAGGGGAGACGAAATTTCTATGACGATAAGTGGCGATCTACATATAAATACAACATCAAGTAATCTGGTTTCTAAAGAGAATGAATTATCAGTGTCATTTTTTAAAATTGAAGGTGAAGGTGATCAGGAAGAGGTTAAAGAAAGATATGAAACGACAATTTCTTCTATAGAAAATGCAAGTTTTAGAATACCGGATAATATTCCTGTTGGAACATACGGTATTCATTTAATATTTACGGATAATATAGGGAATAAAAGTTTTAAATCACTTGCTGATATTGTTATAGAGTAAACAATTTCCAGAATCATTTATCCATGATTATCAAGTTCGGTTATAGATAATGCTTTTTGAAATATAAATAGTTGATTCGTATATAACTACTCTGGGATAAAATAAATGAATCTTGTATTAGAAAATAGAATAAAAGCAACATCAAAATGACAGATGTTGCTTTTTGTTTTCAAAAAAATAATTGACTTTCCAATAGTTTTCTAAATAAAACTACTTGTTCTCTTAAATAAAAAAACAGAAAGATTATTTATCTCGAATTCCTGAAGAAATAAAATAAATCCTTTATAGTATTTTGAAAGATGTTATTTTACCTTCTTTTACAAGAGAAGAAAGAGCTTCTTCAGTTACTGCAAGTGCTTCTTTATGTAGGTCATTAGTTAAGAAGTCATTGTTCACATTTTGATCTCTCTTAAAAACGAAGTTTAACCCGGTAGGAGTCACGGTTATTTCCTGTAAAATAAAATTTCTATTTTCTATTTTACTATTAATATATGCAGTTAGTGGTCCGATTACAGTGCTTGCTATATATATTCCTGCATATACTATTGCTGCAGCGATTACAGTTTCTAAAATATCGTTGTCAAGTTCTTTTTTTAACGTGTTTTTCATAGGATAATAAATTTTGTTAGTATTTATATTGAGGGTTTTATACCCTGTGTTTTTTAAAATTAAGGTGTTTTTTTTCTATAAATATTTCATTCTATTGCACCGGTTTATCCCTATTTTTTTGATAATAAACTTGTTTTTGTGCTGTGTGTTTACAATAAAAAAGGAAGGTTTTAAAATTTTGTAATAAGAAGAGAATACCGGGTTTTATGGAGTGCTGTGATTAAGATATTCGGGTTGCGGTATAATACATGTATATTTTAATTCTTGGGGCTAAGATTTATGTTCTAAAAAATGTTCCTGTGTTTGTGTTGAGCTTGTTTACGTTCTTTTATTTTTTGTAGAGGTTTCTTAATACACGAATAAAAATTCAAAAAAACGAAACTTTATTATGTAGTGTTTTGAATTTTGTATAGAATACTTTATCAATTATTTAAGAGGGGTAGTGAAAAAAAAACGGAGGAAACTCCTCTGTTTTTGGGGTTCAAAACCACCTCTTTTTTAAAAGCAAAAGATGTACTTTCGTTATAGTGTTAGCAACCGTAACCTGTTCATATATACATGTTTTTTTTAAAGATAGGAAGATGATTTGGTATTGTGCTTATGATTGTATTGGCTTCTTTTTTTTAGGAAAATGAAGAAGAATGGAGTGAGTAAAGACTGTATATAATAATAGTTGAATGGTTATTTTAGTAGATAGGGGTAAGGGCTAAATGTTCTGAAGTAAGAATCAAAATTAATATTCATTTACTGAATAAAGCATCTTGTAGTTCTAGGGGAGAAGTTTTTATATGGTTGTTATCAGTTTACAAAATTGATCAAAGACAACCCAGAACATGTAGTTTTCTGGAAATACTAACTATAAAACAATTTTCAAAAATGAAAAAATTAATGATTTCGGCAAGCTTTCTTATTCTTATCGGTATTGTTACAGCAACTGCTCAATGTAGATGTTATGAAAAAACTTCTGTGTATTATAGCGGGAATCCTGAAGGAGGAAAAGAAATAGGGTTTATCTCTAACAATAGATTCTATCAGAAGACAAGTGTTTATTATAGTGGGAACCCTGAAGGAGGAAAGGAAATAGGGTTTGTTTCTAATAATAGATTCTATCAAAAGACTTCGGTTTATTACAGTGGAAATCCTGAAGGGGGAAAAGAAATAGGGTTTATGTCCAATGATAGAGCCTATGAAAAAACTTCTGTATACTACAGTGGGAACCCTGAAGGAGGAAAAGAACTTGGGTTTGTTTCTGGAGAGTACGGATATGAAAAAACTTCTGTGTATTATAGTGGTAATCCCGAAGGAGGAAAGAAAGTTCTAATCACTAATGGATGTAATAATACTGAGAAAACAGCTGCTTTACTAGCATATCTGTCAATACTTAGAGGATGATTTTTAAAATCCCTAAAATAAGGCTTTACCAAAAAATGGTAAAGCCTTATGGATGAAATTCTAATCTGGCAGTAACATCAGGAAATTGAGCTGTAATAGCAGCTTTATCCTGTAGCCTCATTCCGGTCCAGTTATAAGCTCTCTTAATACCTCCATTTTTCATAAAATAGATTTGCGATTGATCACTATGTTGAAATCCTATAGTATGAGCTAACTCATGAGTCATGACTAAAAACCTTCTACAGGACGACCTGCTTTATCAGAGAAATCAGCCCTTACAGGAGAAAAACCGAACCCGATTTTAGCTTTCCCAGATATGATAATATCAGCTTACCCTCCGTTAGTTGTTCTGTGTATACTGATTCCAGCAAAGGAAGAGTTCCATTCATATTGTTCAGAAATACGCTGATACTCCCTAGCCTTAAAAACAGCTGAAAACCTAACAAAGTGTTGCCCTTTTTTGAGTGTTAGCAGAATCTAAAAATGAAATATCCCTATTCCCTTTTTGAAGCACTTCCAGCTCTTCAATAATTACTGTTTCCTGATTATCTTTTCACAAGAAGTAAATAAAGCTGCAATGCACATGATGGCAGGTAATAATATGGTTGAGGATTTTAAAAATGTAGTTTTCGCTGTAAATTAAGTTTTAAGAGTTTGTTTTCATTTTATAAGATATTAAGTAATCTTATGCTTATCTGTATTTTTCGAATTAACATCTGTTTAATGGATGTTGATTTTATTCAAAAAAAGTAGTAACACTAAATAAAAATAATACATGATTGTATAGTAAGTTATTACAATAGTTATTGTTTAAATAACTCATATGGTTTAGGAATAAATATGTACTGGATAGGAATGGTAGGATTTTAGTAAAACATAAGGAATAGAAGATGACTGAGACAAACTAGAATAGAAAAGAATGCTAAGAAAAGAATACGGACAATACCGGAACGCTACGAAAGACATGTTTTGAGTAACAAGGGGGCATTAATTTGATGTAAAGATTTAAAAACGAAAGCCTTTTTTGATTTTATGTGTTTTCCGAATATTTTTGTGGGATAAAATAAATAAGAACATAGAGAAGCATCTGTATAAATTGTTGAAATGTTTAGATCTGATTAAACAGGTGATTCTAAAAAGAGGGTGTTGTTAATTAGTAAGTAGAATGATGAAGATTTTATATGGCTAGGAGCTCATTTTATGATAATAAAATTGTGATGTAAAATCAATTTTATCAGGGAAGAACTTAACCAAAACAAGTAAAATTTATACGTGGGGTGCAATAAAAAAGTTTAAAAACATAAAAGATTTACTAATTTAGCTACCCGCACAATAGAAATATTGTAGGAGACAGTGTCAGATTGTAAGCGGCGGCTGTTATCAACTGAAATCTCGTTTAACCAAAACATTAGAAATATAGACTATATGGAGGCATTAATTAATTTCACATGTAAGAGTAAACTTATAGATTTTTCCTTAATGCCCAAAAGATAATTTTTTTATGCACAGATATATTGAATACCTCAAGGAAATTGAAGAGCGAAAAGGTCAGGGACTTCATCCGAAGCCGATCGATGGAGCAGAATTACTAAGTGAAGTCATAGTACAAATCAAAGATGTAGCAAATGAACATCGAAAAGATTCTCTCAATTTCTTTATTTATAACGTATTGCCAGGAACCACTAGTGCTGCTGGTGTTAAAGCTGAATTTTTAAAAGAAATTATTCTTGGCGAATCTATTGTAGAAGAGATCTCACCTGCTTTTGCCTTCGAACAATTATCACATATGAAGGGAGGTCCCTCTATTAAGGTGTTATTAGATTTAGCTTTAAGTGATGATGTTTCTATCGCCAATGAAGCAGCAAAGGTACTAAAGACACAGGTATTCCTTTATGAAGCAGATACAGAGCGCTTAGAAGAAGCGTTCAAAAATGGAAATGAAATAGCCAAAGAAATTATCGAGAGTTATGCAAAAGCAGAATTCTTTACAAAATTACCAGAGGTTGCAGAAGAGATTAAAGTTGTTACTTATATAGCAGGAGTGGGAGATATTTCTACAGATTTACTCTCTCCAGGAAGTGATGCGCATTCCAGATCAGATCGTGAGCTACATGGTAAGTGTATGTTCGAACATAATAAAGAACGACAAAATGAGCTCATGGAACTCCAGGAGAAACATCCTGATAAAACAGTGATGCTCATAGCAGAAAAAGGAACAATGGGAGTAGGGTCATCCAGAATGTCAGGGGTGAACAATGTAGCTCTTTGGATAGGGAAACAAGCAAGTCCATACGTGCCGTTTATTAATATAGCTCCAATCGTTGCAGGAACCAATGGAATCTCTCCTATATTCCTTACGACTGTTGGGGTTACCGGAGGGATTGGGATCGATCTAAAAAACTGGGTAAAAAAGTATGATGAAGCAGGAAATCTTGTACTGGATGAGGATGGAGAACCAGTTCTTGAGCAGGCGTATTCTGTAGAAACAGGTACAGTGCTTACTATTAATACTAAAAAGAAGAAATTGTATAAAGGAGATGAGGAATTAATTGATATTTCTTCATCACTGACTCCTCAGAAAATGGAGTTTATAAAAGCAGGAGGGTCATATGCTATTGTATTTGGGAAAAAGCTTCAGACTTTTGCGGCTAAGGTATTGGGAGTAGAGATACCACCAGTATTTGCAGCTTCCAAAGAAATTTCTCACGAGGGTCAGGGACTTACCGCTGTAGAAAAAATATTCAATAAAAACGCTGTTGGAACTTCAGGCGCAACATTACATGCAGGATCCTATGTACGAGTAGAGGTAAATATTGTAGGTTCACAGGATACTACAGGATTGATGACTTCTCAAGAGTTAGAAATGATGGCGGCTACAGTGATTTCCCCAATCGTTGATGGGGCTTATCAATCAGGTTGTCATACAGCTTCTGTATGGGATTTGAAAGCGCAGAGAAATATTCCAAGATTGATGAAGTTTATGAACGACTTCGGTCTTATTACAGCACGTGATCCGAAAGGAGCATATCACTCAATGACAGATGTAATTCATAAAGTATTAAATGATATTACCGTAAATGATTGGGCAATAATAATAGGAGGAGATTCTCATACAAGAATGTCTAAGGGGGTTGCATTTGGTGCAGACTCAGGAACTGTTGCACTTGCACTTGCTACAGGAGAAGCTTCCATGCCGATACCAGAGTCCGTAAAAGTGACTTTTAAAGGAAAAATGAAGGATCATATGGATTTCCGGGATGTAGTACATGCTACTCAGGCACAGATGTTAAAGGAGTTTGGAGGAGAGAATGTTTTCCAGGGAAGAGTTATTGAAGTACATATCGGAACATTACCTTCTGATCAGGCTTTTACTTTTACCGATTGGACAGCAGAAATGAAAGCCAAAGCCTCTATTTGTATCTCTCAGGATGATACACTTATCGAATCTCTGGAGATTGCCAAAGGTAGAATTCAGATCATGATCGATAAAGGAATGGATAATGAAAAACAAGTACTTCAGGGACTAATTGATAAAGCAGATCAGAGAATTGCAGAAATCAAGTCTGGTGAAAAACCAGCTCTTACACCTGATGATAATGCTAAGTATTATGCAGAGTTTGTTGTTGATTTGGATATTATTGATGAACCAATGATTGCAGATCCTGATGTACATAATGAAGATGTTTCAAAACGATATACTCATGACACGATTAGAGCACTCTCTTTCTATGGAGGAGACAAAAAGGTAGATCTTGGTTTTGTAGGATCTTGTATGGTGCATAAAGGGGATCTTAAGATCGTATCGCATATGCTTAGAAATTTAGAAAAAAAACATGGAAATGTAGAGTTTAACGCGCCTCTTGTGGTGACTGCTCCAACCTACAATATTATTGATGAACTCAAAGAAGAAGGAGATTGGGAGCTTCTTCAAAAATATTCCGGTTTCGAATTTGATGATGCCGCTCCCAAAAGTACTGCACGTACAGAATATGATAATATGATGTACCTGGAGAGACCTGGGTGTAATCTCTGTATGGGGAATCAGGAAAAAGCAGAAAAAGGAGATACAGTAATGGCTACATCTACACGTTTATTTCAGGGACGTGTGGTAGCAGATTCAGATCGTAAAAAAGGAGAATCATTATTGGCATCAACTCCAGTGGTAGTGCTTGCTGCAATTTTGGGGCGAACTCCTACAATAGAAGAATATGAAGCGGCAGTAGAAGGAATTAAATTAACTCAATTTGCTCCACCGTTAAAGAAGCTAACTTCAGGTCCAGGTCATAAAATTTCTTACTAGGATTTGGAATTTAGTGTTTCTCCATCTGTATTCTTGATATGAGTGGAAACATAAAAAATAGTAAAGCCAGATATTTCTATCTGGCTTTACTATTTTTATATACGGGAGTATTCTGTATTACATAACAGTATCAAATATCACCACCCAACCACTTTTTGAAGGTACCGATTTTTTCGATAGCGACTGTAACCTGTACTTCCTTAGTAGCCGGAGTAAGGTGTAGGATAATTTTTGATTTAGAGGAATAATACATTTTAGAAATAGAAGAAGTATGAATAATATATTTTCTGTTTACTCTATAAAACTCTTTTGGGTTTATCAGATGTTCAACATTTTTTAATGAATATTCAATAGGTAATCGTTCCGCGTTTTTTAATTTAATAAATGTCATTTTATCCTCTGAATAAAAATAGGCGATATCTTCTATTGTAATTGTTTTTAGCTGGTTTCCTGTTTTTACCAGAAAACGTTTTTTGTAGGAGTCTTATTGAGAGGATTAGTGATCTCTTTAAGAAAAAAGAAAAGAGGTTGTCCAATCAGGACAACCTCTTTTTAGCATTATAATTCACGTTATGTGGTATTGGCAGATTACTTTTTTACAAAAGAAGTCGTATAATTGGCTCCGTTAGAAGTAACCTTTAACGTATAAGTACCAGCGTTTAATTCTGAGATATTTACAGTAGACTGGTATTTTCCTTTGATAACAGTTCTACCAAGCATATCAACGATTTTAAACATTGCATTTTCTGTTGGATTAAAAACAATATTTAGTTCTTTGTTAGAGGGAACTGGATACACACTGATTTTATCTATTGGAGGTGCAATTTTACCAGATTTATTACCATTACAAGATGAAATGAATTTCCACCCTCTATACGTTAGTTCCCAAAGGTTTCCTCTGTGAACAACTTTATCTCCTACGCGATAGCGAACCCCCCATCTCCATGGAGCTACTCCATCACAAACACCAGTCGTATCTCCTGTAGTTGTTGCCGTAGCGGTGTTACTGTATCTTGATTTATTTCCTGCAGCGTCCATCGCTAATACTTTGAAAGAATATCTGGTATTAGCTGTTAATCCTGTTACCTGGTATCGTGTACCTTCTACAGTTGCGATCATGGTATTTTCCTGGTATACACCATATCCGGTTACACCTACATTATCAGTAGAAGCCCCCCAGCTAAGGTCAATGGTGGTTTTAGTGGCATTTCCGGCAGTTAAGTTAGTAGGAGCTGTAGGAGCTTGCGTATCCGAGGTATCTCCTGGTAGGGTAGTTGCTCTGGCGGTATTACTAAATCTTGATTTATTCCCTGCGGCATCCTTAGCCAATACCTTAAAAGTATACGCTGTCCCAGCTGTTAATCCCACAGCCTGGTATCTTGTTCCAGATACTGTTCCGATCATGGTATTTCCTTGATATACCTCATATCCAGTTACACCTACATTGTCAGTAGAAGCAGTCCAGGTAAGATCAATAGTTGTTTGCGTTACATTTCCTGCTGTTAGATTCGCAGGTGCTGTAGGCGCTTGTGTGTCTGAACCTCCTGTTTCTGTATAAGGTTTAATTCCTGTTTGTCTTTCGATCCAGGAAGCTGCATTAGCAACATTCCCCCAAAAACCATAATCAGTACATGGAGTTCCTTCTCCACCACTTACTGCTCCAACTAAAATTCTTTCTGACTTGTCACTATTGTATACAACTAGTGGTCCCCCACTGTCTCCTCTACATACCATTCTTCCTTCTGTTTCCTCTACTCTGATGCGCTCATCAGATAATTGAACTACTCCAAACTTCAATAAGGCTCCTTGTAAGTGGTCTGGACTACCTGAATTAGGACCTAAAGCTCCCCATCCAGTAGCGTAACAATCCTTTCCTTGTTTAACATACCCTTTTGTAAAAACATCTGCAGAAGCATACCTGATAGATTTTGCATATTTTCCTGATAGATCTAATGGAGTGCTTAATTCTAAAAGACTCAAATCACATCCCGAACATGGAAAATTAATCACTCTTTTTACTGTTGATGTTTGCCCGGTAGAACGATCACTTCTTTTGGTGTACCCAACTCCAATTCTTCTTCCGACCATTCCATTAACACAATGTTTCGCAGTAAGAATCCAGGTTGGTCCGAGAATAGTACCTCCACAACCTCCTAAGTCTGCTTGATATGGATGGTTCTCAATTAAAACATCTTCCCCATTCTTAATTTTCATAGTTGGGTTTTTCTTAGATCCAGGTTTTCCCTGTGCTTGTAGTTGCGTTGTGATCACACAACATAACAAGCTTAAAATAAGTACATAAAACTTTTTCATGATTTAGTGGTTTTAAAAAAATTAAAATGATTTGTTCTTTTTAAACACCGCTTATTGCAAAATATTTTGAGGGCAAAATTGCATATTCGAACAAGAAAAATGTAAGATTTAACCTCTAAACCCAAAAAAAAGAGGTGCTAATGGGTATTTGTCTATAATTCATGTGCTTACGTCTGAATTTTAAAAATGAGTTATTGCTGAAATACAAATGAAGATTTATGTGTAATTAACTATATTTTAGCTTTTTAGGGGTTTCTTACAATAATTTTGTTAAAAAAATTACAACAAATTTTTTACCCTCTAGAAGACCTCAAAAATAAAGGAAGTAAGACAATTAATTCATCATGAGGTTTTCTTCTTCCTTATTTGAAAGGGAGTTGTCTTTTTGTTAATGTTAAACAAACAACTCAGGAGACTTTATATAATGCTTAATCAAAGAATTTCAGTTATTTAATAAGTGAGGTATCCCATGTCTTAGGTGTAATTTTATAACATATCCCTATAATTTTAACATACTACTATCCATTGAAAAAGGCAATCAAAACCATTATTGTTCAGACTCAATGTCGATTAGAAGATAAAAGTGATGAGATGTGACTTTTAAATGAGCTAAGTATAAGATTTATAGTTATATATGTTTTTTTGAAATAGGAGAAGATTAAAGGAAACACGCTATTGCAAAAGAGTCTCTTTTAGGGTCAAAAACTATGGTTTTATGATCTTGAAAAGATGTTAACTGGTTGATTTTGTGTTAAAATAGCATCTTAATATTAACATTTTTTTAGCCTATAAGTTTTAGGGGGGTATTCGTTTTTTGATGTCTTAGGGGGTAATAATACTTAATTAAACACAAATTAAAACAACTTATGAATCATGCGAAAAATTAATCTCATTTTAGCTATTGTAGCTATATTTTTCACAGGTGTATTAAAGGCTCAGGAAGTTTTTACTTCTAAAGAAAAGAAGCTGATAATAGAAAAATATACAAAAGGCGATAGTAACTTTAACCCATCACCTGCAGAATTAGAAGTTATTTATAATTATATAAAAAACAAGAAGTTAACAAAAGAAGAATTAGAAGAATATAAAGAAAAAAGTAAACGTAAAATAAGTAACGATGAATTAGAAAAATATCGAAAGGCGAATAGTAAAAAATCGCGAAGCTCGGCAAGTAATGCCACTATGGAACTTCCTGCTGATGCTAGGTTTCCGGGAGAGTTCGAAGAAGTTCAAGGAATCTTTGTGACGTACCCTTATCATGCAAATGCTCCTGATTTTACATATTATGGAAAATTTTTTAGAGAATTGATCAATGGAATACAGCAAGCAGGAGTTAAGGTGTATATAAACGTACGAAAACAATCGGATAAAGATATTCTAATTCGTCATTTTAGAGAACAAGGAACACCACTTACTAATTATCAGTTTTTAGTGAACCCTTCAGATCAGTTTTGGACCAGAGATTTTGGTCCGATTAATTTTTACTATGGAGCTGATGATAAAATCGGTTGGGTAGATTTAAATTATGGAGGTAGAGGTAAGGATGATCAGTTAACTCCACTATGGGCCAAAGAAATGGCTATAGACTATACTTATATGCCGATCAGATTTGAAGGAGGAAATACCCTGATGGATGGACAACAGACATTAACTACAAGTAGTGCCGTGTTTGAAAATAATAGTTTGGACTATTCTAAAGCAGAAGTTGAAAATATGTTAAAAAAGTCATTTAACTTAAAAAAGTTATATGTTTTAGATAGGCTTATAGATGATGGAGGAACAGGGCATGTTGATTTATATTTGGATATGACGGATGAGAACACTTTCGTGTATACAAAGCAGCCTATGGAAATGGCTAATATATCAGAATATGTAGATTATCAAAATGTCCTGAATAACATTGAATTTTTAGAAAAACAAACAAGTTCGGCAGGAAAACCTTATGCTTTTAATACCATCCCTTTTCCGACTCGTGATGATGGATCTATATTTGATACAGCCAAAAGTATTAATGGGACCAACAGAACGTATAGCAATCATTTAATTGTTAATAAAACAATCATACAACCAGTATTTAACGATGGTCAAACCGGTAATATAGAAGGAGATAGAGCGGCATTGGATATTTTGAAAAAGAAATATCCTGGGTATAAGATTATTACTGTTGATGGTCGTGTTCTACAAGGTTTAGGAGGCTCTATACACTGTGTAACAAAGGAGTTTGCAGCAGAAAACCCTGTTAGATTTAAGCATTACGCATATAGAGGTGAAGTAAATAGATGTCAATCTTCGTATCCGATTGATGCTGTGATTACTAATAAAAGTGGAATAAAACAGGCAACATTGTTTTCAAGAGTAAAAGGAACAACTACCTGGACTCAAACAAGGATGACAAAAGAAGCAGCTAACCATTGGAAATCTGCTATTACATTATCTTCGGCTTCAAGCAATGACATGATAGAGTACTATTTGTCTGCTACCTCTAATAATGGAAAGACAATGACATATCCAATGACAGGTGCAGAAGGTGGGGCATATACGTTTTGGTGTGCTTCCAGTTGTTCGAAAGAAATTACTGCACATCCATCATATAAAGAAAGTTTTGAAAGTTCTTTAGGAGACTGGATTCAGGATACTGCGGATGATTTAGATTGGAAATTTAGTACAATGGGGCAAACAGAACCAATCAATGCTGCTGATGGGGATTATTATTTATTTATAAATAATTCAGAAGGGACTTCTAATAAACAAGCAATTCTCAAATCACCTTGCCTTAATCTATCAGGTGCTAGTTTTGCAAAGCTTACCTTTAAGCATTATAACTATGGAGGGAATGATACCGGTTCTTTATACCTGGAAGCTAGTGATGATAATGGATTTACCTGGGAGAAAATATGGCAAACACCAAATAATCAGACTACCACTTGGTCTCCTGTAACAGTTGACCTGAAAGAATACATTGGAGAAACAGTACAATTACGCTTTAATCGCACTACAGGGACAAATTCCCGTGCAGGAATTGCTATTGACGCGATATCTATTTCCACATTGGAAACACAGGCACCAACAACTCCGCTTAACTTAGCAGTATCCAATGTAGCAGCAACCAGTTTGACATTAACGTGGGCAGCAGCTACAGATAATGTAAAGGTAACAGAATATTTAGTGTATGAAGGGACAAAAAAGGTGGCAACGGTTAAGCCAGACTATACAAAGTTTAATGCGACTGCTCTAACACCAGAAACAGCATATACATATACCGTAAGAGCAAAAGATGTGGCAGGGAACATTTCTTCTGCTAGTAACATAGTGAATGTGACTACTTCCAGAGGAACTGCACCCAATACGGCTTGTGATAAAGTTCCTGATGCGGATGAAACACTGTTTTATGAGATAGGAGATCGTGCAAAATGGAAACCTTGGAGAGAAGAATATAAATCAGTATTTGAATTTACCAAGGCAGGCTGGGAAAGACAGTTTAAATGTAACGCAACAGGATCGGACACACAAGCGCCTACAGCACCTGCGAATCTAACAGCAGGCAATGTTACTAAAACTACCATTGACCTTAGCTGGGGGGCTTCTACTGATAATGTAGGTGTAACCGGATATGAGGTATACCAAGGAAATACCATGATCGGAACGGTTACTGGAACAAGATACCAGGCTGTGGGATTAACAGCAGGGACAGCGTATACTTTTAAGGTATTGGCTAAGGATGCTGCAGGAAATAAATCAAGGTCTAGTAATACTGTTACTGCCACGACAATATCAGAAGACACACAAGCGCCTACAGCACCTGCGAATCTAACAGCAGGAAATGTAACGCAAACAACTATTGATCTTAGCTGGGTTGCTTCTACTGACAATGTAGGTGTAACTGGATATGAAATTTATCAAGATGATGTTTTGAAAACTTCGGGAACTACTACCAGTTATCAGGTAATGGGATTAACACCTAATACTTCATATCGTTTTAAAGTCAGAGCAAAAGATGCAGCAGGAAACTATTCGGCATTTTCTAATATCGTTTCTGTTAAGACAATAGGAGATACGGGAGGTGATTGTCAGAAAGTAACAGGAGTAGTAGCTTCTGATATAAAAGATGTGTCAGCTACTATTGATTGGAATGTTGCAGATGGAACGACTACTTATATTGTGGAATATAAAAAGACTACTGCTAATGCTTATACAATAGTTGAAGCTACATCAAATACTTTAGGGTTGAGAGATCTTAGTCCGGAAACAACCTATCAGTTACGTATAAAATATACCTGTACAGGAGCTACAGGAGATATCTGTGACGGGGTTGCCCCATGGAGTTCAGGAGTAGTATACCAACCAGGAGATAAGGTAGTATATAATGATACCTTGTACCAAAAGAATAGTTCGAATGGTTGGGATAATTTAGGGAGATGTGGTACTACAGGAAATGTACAAGGAACAGATGCTCCGTATTCGGATATAATAACATTTACAACCAAGAAAACTCCCGGAGGAGGAATTTGTGATGGAGTAGAGCCATGGAGATCAGGAGTTGTATATCAACCTGGGGATAAGGTAGTATATAATAATACCTTGTATCAAAAAAATGCTTCAGGAGGTTGGGATAACCTAGGTGCATGTAATGGAAGTAAGAAGCTAACTTCTCTGGCGTCATACCTGCCATCAGCAATAGAACTGATAATTTATCAGGAACCATTCTCTGGTACATTATCAATTTCTCTGCCAGAAGCACTACTTAAATCATCATCATATCGCATATTTGATGTAACAGGAAAAGTTATTATGAGCGGAGAAAAAGCTAAGAAAATAGACGTAGAAACAATAGAGAACGGAATGTATATTTTAAAAATAACATCCGGAAAGAACAGTTATGTAAAACGTTTCTTAAAACATTAATATCGTACTACAATAAGTAAATTAGGAAAGCGCCTTTATTAAAAAGGCGCTTTTTTTGTCTTTTAAAATTTAAAAGTACACTCATGAAAGTCAAAAAAATCAGGTCAGGTCATGATAGCCATTTATTCAGAAATCCAGGAATCATGTAACCATTTTTCTGTAATTCTGATTTTATCTCTATAGTTCCATTTAATATTCCGCTCAAATGTGATTATCGATCCATCAAAACCAACAATTACCCAGGCATAATCATCTTTAATTTCCCGGTGACATTTATATTTCATTCCAGAAATTGTCAACGGCTTCCCATTGACAACAATCTTCTCGTCGTGTTGGGCAATCCATAAATTTCTTACATTTATTGCTAGGGTAGAGTCAACTTTAACTAGAAATTCAATAGCAATTGCTTTAGTTTGTTCTTTAGAAATCATTTTTTGAGTTGCATATTTTGTATCCATATGGGTAAAACCTAAAATTTGCTTTTCCTTTTCAGAGATAATAAAGGAAAAATGCTCTTCACTGATTAATTGTTCTCCATTTTTCTGATATCGGAATAGGTATGCAGAAACTTTGTCCGCCATAACTTTTTTTACCGAATGAAAATGATAGCCATTAGGAATGCTTAATTTTTCTTGAAAAACCTCTATATAGGACTTCATATCATTAAAAGAAATTTGCTGTGATATTAATTTAGTATGCATGATAAAAACAGTTGTAATTAGTAATAATATTTTCATAAATTATCTCCTTAAAATGTAAATAAATGACATTTTAAGGAGATATACAACATTTTATAGAGTAGATTTTTATGGGGAATGAGACACCTTAGGTGATTTGTTATTATACTTTTTTAACAAGAGGTTTTGCTAACAAAAAAGAAGTTATTAGGGAGTTACTTGTTGTTTTTGTTATTCTTTAGTGTCTTTTTTGTTTCATTGAGTAAGGTGAGTAGGGAGGAAGTTCCAGAAAATTAGCAATGTATTAACAATTTTAAGAGTTGATATTTCTTAAAATCCGTAAGTATCTAAGGGATAGGTGCTAATAAAATACAAAATATCTCATAAAGGGAAATTTTGACTAAATATGTATGTACCCCTCCGGCTAATTTTATACCTGAACTTTTAAAAACATAAACTCATATGAATTTATCAAAAATTAAAAACGACATGTTCCCGAAAAGCTGTGCATTGCTTTTATCAGCAGCTTTAACTTTTACATCTTGTAATAAAGAAGAAGATGGGATAGATCCAACATTAGGAGAAGAAAGCAACATTCAGATCGTTAAGGGAGAATACATTGTAGTATTTCACAATCAAAGTATTAAGAGTAATGCAGTAAAACAGGAGTCTTTAGGATTATTAAAAAAGTATGGAATTACCAGTGATCAGATCAAAAGTGATTACCAAAGTATATTCAAAGGAATTGTACTTCATGATATTTCAGAAGATACGTATAATCAACTTCAGGAGGATCCGGCTGTAAAAAGTGTAATTAAAAATATCCCGATGGAGTTTAATTTAACACCAGTTAACTTACCAACTCAGGAAAATACAGGGACAAAAATGAATGACCCTATTTTTGATAGGAGATTACCTAACGGAGAGATTGTACCATATGCTAATCAAAGGGTAGGATATGCTGATGGTCGAAGAGAAAAAATTTGGTTTTTTGATGGCGGAATAGCTGAGGTTAATGAACTGAATATTGATCGTAGATTAAGTCGTAATTTTATTGCTGGGGAGCCAGCAAATGCATGGCAAGATACACGGGCAGATAGCCATGGAACTCGGGTAGCTTCCATCGCAGCTGCAAAAATGAACGGATCAGGAATTGTAGGAGTAGCTTATGGCGCTACAGTTGTGTCTATAAGAGTATTTGGCACAGGGGCAACATTAGCATCGATTACTGAGGCGTATGATTATGTAGCCAGAAATATCGGTCCTAATGATGTTTGGAATATGAGCGGAGGACCTACCTCTTCATACCAAGGCTTGGTTCGTAGAGGGTTTAAAGATCAGGCAGATTTATTAGCGGCTGCTATTGCAAATCTGGGAAGGATTCGTCCAGGGGCAATTGCAGCAGGGAATGATGGAATCAATTTAGATCTAAACCCCTTCGTAGAATCTATGAATAGTACTGCAAATGATAATGTGTACATTGTAGGAGCGATAAATAATAGAGATCAGGTGTGGGATTCTTCCATGTTTGGAAGGGTGATTGATTACTGGGCTCCTGGAGTGGAAATGACTTCTATCGACCGTTTTGGAAATGTAGATGTAGGAGGACCTGGTGATTCAGGAACATCTTTTGCTTCTCCTGTAGTTGCTGCGGTTATTGCATTGACAAACAATAATCCAACAATCAACAGAAACCAAAATATTACAAGAAATGGTCATACCAAACCTGTACCATTGGCACAAATAATAAACATAATAGGTAGATAATATTTTCATTTCTTTTTTTTATAATTCCGATACTTATGAGGTGTTAATCAGCAGCTCATAAGTATCGCTTTTTAGAAACCCCTCTAAAATATATAATACTATACTGTATTTTCCGAGAAGGAATAAATGATGAAGAAGGATAATGGATGCAATAACATTAGCAAATGTGTTTTCTCTCTGGATAGGGATGTAAATTCTTATTCTTTTATGAAGAAATAAGCTTTGAGATATTATATATTTATATTTTATTACTTGATAATCGAGATGTGTAGGCTCTGAGTGGGACTCGAAATTAAAATTACATCTTACTATTATATTTTGTGCACTAGTAACAAAGGTAGTAGAAAGATTAAGTACGATATAGATGGAATATTTACAGGAATTTATTAAGTATTATCACATTACAGAAGAAGAGTTGATTTCTGAATTAAAAGAACATGCGTACAGCACTATTTTAAAAAAAGGAGAATATGCAATTAAAGAGGATGAGTATATCACACTTCTTAAAATTGTTGTCAAAGGAAGAATAAGAGTTTATCAGCAATATGAAGATAAAGAAATTTTAGTATACTATTTAAGAGCTATGGAAACATGTATTCTATCACTTTCTGCGTGTTTTGAGCATTGTAAGAGTAATGTGAATGCAGTTGCAGAAGAAAATACTGTTTTATTAAATATCCCTGTCCGCTTTGTAAAGGAGTGGAGTTTTAACTATCGATCCTGGCATGATTTTACGATTAATACATTTAGGGAAAGTCTTACTATCATGTCTTTTAACTATTCCAAATTGGCATTTGAACCACTCAAAAATCGCTTGTTAGACTACATTATCCAGGAATCTTCAGACAGTACATTATACCTTTCTCATTCGCAGTTAGCTAAAGAATTGGGGACGACAAGAGAAGTTATTTCTAGGATTTTAAAAAAACTGGAGCAAGAGAAAAAATTAGTGTTAGGGCAAAAAACAATTAAAGTTTTAATATAAACTTTTCAATAAGAAGAGAACCATATAGAAGCCCCCCTTTTTTACATCAAAAATAGAGAACCTGTTTTGCTAATGGTTGGGAAGACCTTAGCAGGAAAATTTCTAATTACTGAGTTATTAGACCTTGTTTTTATTGCTTGTGACATTTGTCACAGGTTTATCATTAAAAAACCCGGTTATTTTGCATCATAATGATAATGAACAACCTAATTTAAGTTTAAAAATTATGATGATGTATCTGAATAAATTAATGGTATTGACGGGCGTATTTACTCTATTTATAGGATCTTGTGTAGGGCAGGAACCTAAAAACCAAAAGATAAAAACAGCGCAAAACTATATAGAACAGCCTCCGTTAGCACACCATCAGGTAGCGCTAGAAGTATTGACAGCTAGCAAAAAATGGATAGAAGAATTTAATAAAGGAAAAGGAGAAAAATGTGGGAAGAGCTATGCAAAAAATGCTTACATGCGTGTGATTCCGGTAGGGGGTAAAAATGGAAATAAAAATATATCACAGTTTTGGATTGATTTTATTAAGTCAGGAGCTTCCAATCTGGTATATACTGATGTCAATGTAGCAGTGATACATGAAAAACAGGTACTTTTATCTGCCAATTGGCAGATGAATGTCGGAAGAGGGGTAATCTATCAGGAAAAATGGGAAAAAGTAAATGGAACATGGGTAATTACCTATGATGATTTTGAAATCTTAGAACACTTTAGAGCTCCCAAAACAATACAAACAGACCCATTGGCAAGTCACAAAGCATTAGAAGGAGTTATTAAAGCGTCTATGCATTGGACAACAGGATTCAATACCCAAAATATTCAAACATGTAGTGATGGCTATACAAAAAATGCAACTTTAAGCCCTTCTCCTTTTCCTGAGGTAATAGGGAAGAAAGGCATACAGACATTTTGGACAGAACTTATCAAAGGAGGTGCTAAAAATTTAATTTATCACTCCCCTACATTTACATCCGTAGCAGAAAACCGAGTAGTACTTTCATCTAATTGGTCGATGAATATAGGAGAAGGAAAGATTTATCAGGAGAAATGGATTTTAAAAGATGGAAAATGGTTATTGGATTACGACGATTTTCAGGTTTTAAAACAGTATTAATCGATATTATAAATATAACAAGAATGAGGTTTAATATATTTTTAAAGCCAGTTCTTTTTTAAGAGAAATAAAATGAAGTTTAAAGGTTTTTCATTACATATAAACCACCCAGAAGAGACACTCTCTTTTTATCAGGATATAATAGGGTTCAGACTTGTAGAACAATACCAAGTTGAAAATCATACCATTTTTTGTCTGGAAAGTAAAGCAAGAGGATATGATCTGGAGCTTATCTATAATCAGGAGAGTGAGAATATAAGTTATGCACATGAGATGCAGGATAATTATTGGAAGTATAGTTTATTTGTAGATGATATTAAAAGAGTATATCATCGATTAAACCAAATAAAACACACTACAGGAGAGGCATACCAATTCGGGGATATCGGGTATTTAATGCACACCGCGGATACAGAAAGTCATAAGATAGAATTTATTCAGAAAACATTTGAACAACATAGCAGGCAGACAGTATCTAATGATTTGTTCTTCTTAAAAGAACAACCGGTTTTAGGTCTACTGACGATTCGTACAAAAGATCCGGTAAAAATGCTGCGTTTTTTCGAGAGCACTCTAGGACTAAAGCTATTCGTACGAATGTATGTAGAAAAGGGAGAAGGGTTTACACTTTACTTTTTAGGAGATAGAGAATTAGTACCTCCGAATCCAGACATTGATGCTATCGAAAATAGAGAATGGATGTATCAACAAAATCATTTGTTTATTGAGATTCAATATTATTGGGGGAGTGAATATAAAGAAGGTTTTGATTTATGCCGAAATAAAAGAGGTCTTAAATCAATTAATTTTGTAGGGAATTTAGAAACCGTAAAAGAAAAGTTGTTACTCTATGAAGTGCAGTTTGTAGAAAGAGAAACCAGTATTATTTTTAATACACTTGATGCACATGAAATTATAGTAACCCAAGCAATATAAATATATGTGCGCATATAGGTTTTTAAATGTTTTTTCTATGTTGTACACTGTTTTTTTACGCGGTTAGATATAAGTTGTAAAGTTTATTTTTGAAGGTTAATATAGATTTTTTCGAAGGTTATACTATATATTTTATAACTTTTTAAGAAAACATTATTCTTTTTTAAAGAAAAAAAAATCGTGAGTTTTTCTTCCTTTATTCCTCACAAAATCAACTTAATATGAAACTTTATAGGAAAAAAAATTTTCGCCGATTAAGGACATACTGTTTAACTTTCGGGGTATTGACTACCGGACTTACAGGAGTTGCACAACAAACTCAAACAAGATCGTCTACTAATACTTTTTCAGGTTTTCAAGGACAGGTTTCTTTGAAGGATTCTCAAACATCTCCTCGGGATAACCCTAGAGCTCGTTGGGAATATCATATGGAAAAAATAGTAGATCCTTCTACAAAAAAGCTTCCGGAGGATATTCGAAAAAAGGAAATAGCTTTTGTCAAAGGAATTTTAGAAGGAAAAGAGTTGTCAAAATCGGTTGCAAAACAACAAAAATCAGGAAAACATAATTATTACTACTGGAAGCAACGAGGACCTGCAAATGTTGGAGGGCGTACGCGTGCATTGGCAGTTGATCGAACGAATGAAAACGTAATTCTGGCAGGAGGAGTTACTGGAGGATTGTGGCGATCAGAAGATGCCGGGAATTCCTGGAGACAAATTTCAGGTTTCTATGATAACCCTGCTATAACCAGTATTGTTCAGGATCCAAGACCAGGTAAAGAGCATATCTGGTATTATGGAGGAGGAGAGCGATACGGTTCAACCGGAGATGGCATCTCTTTTGAAGCAGGGGGGATTTATAAATCGGTGAATGGAGGAAGAAGTTTTTCGGTACTATCTTCCTCTGTAGTGCCTATGACTAAAAAAGCAAAAAAAGAATTTGCTTTCGTAAATAGTTTAGCAGTTGACGCTACTACCGGTAATTTGTATGTGGCTTCTACAGAAGGCGTTTATCGCTGGGAAGAAAACACTTTTGAAACCATTCGAACAATTGATCCTGTAAATCAACGTTTTGGATCAGGGTATAATATTGCAGTGTCTCCTACCGGTCAGGTATATGCGGCATATAATGGAGATTCTTCTTTTTATCAGAATCCTGACCAACCCTTTTTTTTCTCTTCAACAGATCAGGGAAATACCTGGAAAGATATTTCGCCACCTCTTGAAATGACTAAAAATTTTAATGGAAGAGCAATTATTGAAATAGATCCTTCTGATGAGAATCGAATCTATTTATTTGTTACCACGATGAGAGAGGATTATAACTCAGCAAACGTTTACCGATATCAGGTAACTGATAGAGAGCCCTGGACAGATTTGAGTCAAAATCTATTAATGAATCAAGGTTTTGTAAATAGTTTAACCACGCAAGGAGGTTATAATATGGTCTTTGAAGTCCACCCTACAAATCCAAATATCATTTTTGTAGGAGGCGCCAATTTATTTCGTTCCGAAACGGGACTTACAACTCCTTTAGAGATAAAAGACAGAGTCGGGGGGTATTGTTCTGATACAGGAATGGAATACCATCATGCAGATCAACATGCCTTATGGTTTTATGAATCAGATCCTAATAAAATGCTTTCTGCAAATGATGGAGGAGTTCACCTCACGAATAATCTTATGGGCAAAGGATGTGAAGGAATGAAATGGAAATCTTTAAGTAATGGATATTATACAACACAACCATATCATGTTTCATTTGACCCGAATTCTAAAAAAGAAGAACTATTAGCAGGTTTTCAGGATAATGGAAGCTGGTATAGTGACTCCAGAAGATCAGATCATCCTTGGGATTTTATTCATGGGGCAGATGGAGGATACAGTGCGATTGCTGATCATGGAAAAACCATGTATGTTTCGACGCAAGGAGGATATGTGATTAGATATAAAAAGGATAATAATGGCACTGTAATAGACTCGGGAACAGTGGTGTCTCCAAAAGAGGCTAATCTTCATGGTTTTATTGTTCCGTTTATGTTAGACCCGATCAATGATAACATCATGTATTATCTGGGAAGGAAAACAGTGTGGAGAAATAATAACCTGGATAGTATTCCTGCTACCGGTAATCAGGAACATATAACTATCAACTGGGAGGGGTTAGAATTAGGAGTGTCAGGAACGCCATCGGCTATTGGATTATCAAGATACCCTGTAGGGAACCGAATGTATATCGGAACTAAAACCGGAACTATATATCGACTAGATAATGCCAATGTAGCCAATGGACCGGCAAAAGATATTAGCTCCGGAAAGGGGTTACCTCAGGGGTATATTAATCATATAAATGTAGACCCATCAAATTCAGATCGCGCAATAGTAACTTATTCTAATTATGGAATTCCCAGTCTTTTTATTACAGAAGACGGAGGAGAAACCTGGACTGATATCGGAGGGAATCTGGAAGAACAATCGGATGGAAAAGGAAATGGTCCTTCTGCTAAAGCATCTGCTTTTTTGGGAGGTAGTAATAGTGCTCTAGGAGTGAATTTTCAAACTGTTTTTGTGGCGACTAGTACAGGGTTGTATTATACTCGTCATTTGAAAGGAAAAAACACCTACTGGTATAAAGAGCCTTTTGTAGTAGGAAATGCATTGACAACAACAGTACAAACCAGAAAAGATGGATTTATAGCAATATCATCTCATGGAAATGGAATGTTCTCTGCTAAGTTCCCGGTATTTTTTAATCCAATTCCAGAACCTACGATACACGTGGCACAGATGCTGGATAATATTGAGGTAGATTATCGGGATAATTATACAACTTCTATAGATGTATCCAACGTATTTGAGACTGATGATGGAAACCCTCCTTCCATATCACTTATCAATTCTAATCCAGCATTAGTGACAGCAGCATTAAACGGAGATTTGTTAACGCTGAACTATAAAGGAAATACAAATGTGGGAAGTGCTACAATTACACTGATAGCCAAAAAAGGAGAAGAACAAACTTCTGAAGGTTTCTCTTTTATATCTAAGGAACCAATGTTATATGATCAGAAGCAACGAGGAACAGTGAACTCCTTTTTAACATCGTATACTAATGATCAAGGATATGCCTCACAAGGAGCAGACGATTTTACGATCCCAGCAGGAGAAATTTGGAATATTAGAAGAATTATAGCTTTTACACATTCTAGTGAATATATACCTTTTGCCGTTGAAGATATTAGTTCTTTGAAAATTCAGTTGTATAATGATCAAAATGGAAAACCAGGAACATTAAGAGAAGAGTATTCTGTAGATAAGCTGGATTTTCTTGATAAAGATATTTCTATAGTGTTACCTTCAATACTTCAATTAGAAGAGGGAACCTATTGGATAAGTATTATACCTCACCTAAAGAATGAGAAGTCTCAGTGGATTTGGGGAACATATGACATATATAGTTCGGATATAAAAGGAGCTCCCGCTCATTATTTAGGTAAAAACTTTTTTTCAGATCAACCTGATATAACTACCTGGACACCTGTTCATGAGATAGAAAAGTATGCTCCTTACATCGAGAAATGTGATGCAAGATTTCAGTTGTTTGGAGTAAAAGAAGGGGAAACGTCTAAACGACCGGAAGAAACAACAGAGTTACCATTGTTATTATGGCCTAACCCCTCTCATGATTTTTGTCAGATAGATTTCAAAACGATTCGCAAATTTGATAAAAAAGTAACGATAGACGTATTTGATGCATTAGGTAATAATATCAAGAAAATAAATCAGATCAGAACACAGATCGGACAGTATTTCTTAAATATTCAGAGTTTACCCAAAGGAACTTATATCGTTAAAATTACAGGTAAAAAGACAAATAAAACATTTAAGATTTTGAAAAAGTAATAAAGAAATATCACTTGCTGTTGCATTAGGAGGTGATACCTGTTTTTCAAACAAATTCCCTGGATGAGTCTGGGGAATTTGTATATAAGACATTTTTTATTCAAAAACCGGTAGAAGAATATCAGATAATAAAAAGAACTAAACCTATTGAATTGATATATAATAGATAATTGATCAATTGTTCTTAGAAATAAACGAGGAAGTGTTTTCTTTATGAGTAGTATAGAAAATGACAGATGACATTAGGGAATAAGAAGGTTATTCACATACTCTTTTCATCCTCAACACCATTTTTTAAAATACCAATTTCAGGAACACTTACTGTAACGATATCTCCAGGAGCTAAATAGATAGGAGGACTGAATCTGGCGCCAGCTCCATTAGGTGTTCCTGTCGAAATCATATCACCTGGTTTTAAAGTCATAAAAGTACTGAGATATGAAATGATATAAGCGAATGAGAACATAAGATTAGCGGTTGTGTCCTGTTGACGTACTTCCCCGTTGACACGAGTTTCTATAGTTAGGTTCGTATAATCTGTAATCTCAGTAGCGGTCACAAACCAAGGACCGATTGCACCCGATTTCTCAAAGTTTTTTCCTTGTGTAACATTGAATTTTGCATGTCGAACCCAATCGCGGATGGTTCCTTCATTCATTAAGGTCAAACCTGCTATATGTTCCAGTGCTCTATTTTCAGGGATACGTCTTCCCGGTTTACCAATGACAATGACAATTTCTCCCTCATAATCTAGTTGATGAGATTCAGGAGGGCGAACCAGGTTTTGTTGATGTCCGGTAAAAGAATCCAGATATCGCAAGAACAAACTTGGATATTGAGGTAATTCAGAATTGTCTTTGTACTCAGCATTTCTATTCGTATAATTAACCCCGATACAAGCGATTTTTTCTCCAGATAATATAGGAGGAACATATTCGATCTCCTGTTCTGTATACGCAATTCCAGTATTCCGGGCAATATCTTCTAATTTTTCTAAACGATCCGTCTGGATCCAATGACATAAGTCAAAACCATGATCTTTTCCAATATCTGTCAGGAAAATACTGTTTCCCTTCTCTATTATTGATCCATAGGTAATCCTGTTATTGATCTTATATGATGCAAATTTCATAGTTAAACGCTCATTTTAGAATTCCAAAAATAGATTTGAAATTTCTTTTTGTATTGCATTAAAGTGTAGCTTTTCTTTAACTTATATGAAGCTCTTTTCTTGTTTAAATAAAAAATAATTTACATAAAACTATAAGGATTAATACACTTTTTGTAAAACATGATTCTAAATAAATAACGAACTATGTACAATACAAAAAAGATACAATATGCTTAGTAAGAAGCAAATAAAAGAAGAAGCTGTTCTGTTACATCAGGCAGAAAAAAAAAGACTACAGTTAGAAGCAACTACAGTGAGATATCCTGAAATGCAAATAGAAGATTCCTATGCTATCCAAGAAGAGTGGATGCGAATTAAAAAGAACGAAGGACAGAAGGTAATAGGGTACAAAATAGGGTTGACTTCAAAAGTGATGCAAGCAGCTATGTCCATAGATGAGCCGGATTATGGGACATTGTTGGATAGTATGTACTTTGAACATGGCTGTACAATCAAAGCTTCTGATTTTTTAGACCCGAGAATAGAAGTAGAATTAGCGTTCGTATTAAAGAAACCGTTGTTTGGAAAATACCTGACAGTCGAAGATGTTATAGCGGCTACAGATTATGTCACTCCTGCATTAGAAGTAATCGCAGCCAGAACTTATCGAGTACATCCAGAGAATGGATATACACGTACGGTTAGGGATACTATTGCAGACAATGCAGCGAATGCAGCAATTATTCTTGGTCAGGAGAAGGTGAAACCGACAACAATAGACCTGAGATGGGTCAGCGCGCTTTTATATAAGAATAAATGTATTGAAGAATCCGGAGTAGCAGCAGCTGTACTAGATCATCCTGCAAAAGGCGTTGTCTGGTTAGCTCAGAAGTATGCGAATCACGGTATAGCCCTAGAAGCAGGTCAGATCATTTTATCAGGATCATTTACGAGACCTATAAAAGTAAGTAAAGGGGATCGTGTTACAGCAGATTATAATGAACTCGGAAAAGTTGAATGTAAATTTTTGTAAGGTATGAAGCAACTGGAAGATAATATATTGAAAAAAAAGGTGGTAAATAGAGCACGTACCTATGGAGTCTGGAATGGTCTAGTAGATACGGTTGTTGCCGAGATCCTCGCTTGTGCCGATTTTGACTGGATATTGATAGATGGAGAACATGCTCCATTCGATATCCGAAAAATACAATTACAACTTCAAACTTTATCAGCGTATGATACTCAGGTAATCGTAAGACCTCCTGTAGGAGATACTGTATTAATTAAGCAATTGATGGATATAGGTGTACAAAATGTAATGATTCCAATGGTTGAAACAGCAGAACAAGCCATGCAGTTAGTAAAAGATATGCGTTATCCACCCGAAGGGAATAGAGGGGTTGGTACGGCACTTGCAAGAGCTTCAAAATGGAATCGATTGGAGAATTACTTTGCTAAAGCAAATAGTCAAATGTGTTTAATCTGTCAGGTAGAAACAATCAAAGGATTAGATAATCTTGATGAAATTTTAGCAGTTGATGGAGTAGATGGAGTCTTCATCGGTCCTGCAGACCTGGCTGCCTCTATGGGGCATTTAGGAAATCCAGCGCATCCCCAAGTAAAAGAAATGGTTGCTAAGGCTCTTACTAAAATCCGAGAAAAAAATAAAACGGCAGGTGTACTGGCATTATCCAGTGAATTGATTGCTTTTTATAGCAGTAAAGGAGCTAATTTATTAGGTATAGGAGTCGATACATTGTTACTGGCGAATAGTGCGCAAAAACTCATGAATACAATAAAATAACACGCATAAAAGTATAATAATTCTTACATAAAAATGCAAAAGTGTTTTTTCTGACTAAACTACTTTTATCAAGTAAGTAACCTCATACAAATCTAATTTTTCAAAACATAATGTTAGATACTAATTTAGAAATACTGAATCAACTGTTACCCAGTCTTAAGAAAAATGGGATTCAAAACTTTATAGAAGGAGAGCGAACAGCAGCCATCTCCGGAGATACCTTTGATGTGCATTCTCCTGTTGATAGTGAATTTATAACTAAGGTAGCCTTGTCAGGTAAAGAAGATGTTGATCAGGCGGCAAATGTAGCTCAGAAAGCTTTTGAATCCTGGAAAAAGATGCCACATCAGGAGCGTAGAAATATATTGTATGCTATTGCAGCCAAAATAGAAGAACATGCCGAAAATATCGCGGTGCTGGAAAGTTACGATACTGGACAGCCTATCCGTTTTATGAAAAAGGCTGCTATTAGAGGGGCCGCAAACTTTAGATACTTTGCAGATAAAGTGATTGATGCTCCAAACGGATTGTCTACCCCCGATACTCATCATATTAATTATACTATTCGACAACCCATCGGACCTATAGGGGTGATTACTCCTTGGAATACTCCATTTATGTTGAGTACCTGGAAAATTGCACCTGCACTGGCATCAGGGTGTACGGTAGTCCATAAACCGGCCGAATTTAGCCCAATAACTGCAGACTATTTGGTGAAGCTTGCTCACGAGGCAGGTTTACCCAAGGGAGTTTGGAATGTGATACATGGTTTTGGAGAGACAGCAGGAAAGTCACTAACAGAGCATGAGGCTATTAAAGCAGTAGCCTTTATAGGAGAAACCACCACAGGAAGCTTGATCATGAAACAGGGAGCAACTACCTTAAAAAGAGTTCATCTCGAACTGGGAGGGCAAAATCCAATTATTGTTTTTGATGATGCAAATCTGGATAGGGCGTTGGATACAGCCGTATTTATGAAGTATAGCCTGAATGGAGAACGTTGTACTTCGAGTAGCAGGTTACTCCTTCAAAAAAAGGTGTATGATGAATTTGTAAAGAAGTTATCTCAACGGGTAAAAAATATTAAGGTAGGGAATCCATTGGATCCGGTTACAGAGGTTGGTCCCATGATACATCCTACCCATCAGGAAAAGGTATTGCGATATGGAACAATTGGAGAAGAAGATGGTGCCACTCTTGTAGTAGGAGGAGGAACTCCAGATCAACTTAAAAAGGGATGTTATGTGAACCCAACACTTTTTATCGATGGAACTCAAAACATGCGTATTGCTCAAGAAGAAGTTTTTGGACCGTTTCTTACCGTGATTCCTTTTGAAACAGAAGAAGAAGCGATCACAATAGCTAATAGTGTAAGGTATGGACTTACCGCATATATATGGACTAAAGATGTCGGAAGAGCTCATAGAGTAGCTCAGGAAGTAGAAGCAGGTATGGTTTGGGTTAATTCTCAAAATGTAAGACATCTGCCAGCTCCTTTTGGAGGAGTAAAATACAGTGGAATTGGTCGTGATGGAGGAGAATATAGCTTTGACTTCTATATGGAAACTAAAAATATATCAGTTGCACTTGGTGATCACCTCATTCCGCAACTGGGCAAAAATCAATAGATATGGATACAAAAAAACTACGACAGGTAGCAGGAGGATTTGTGACAGGGATTACCATAGTGAGTTCCGGGGATGCAGATGAAGAAGTGAGAGCGATGACAGCAAATTCGTTTTTGTCAGTTTCATTAGCTCCTCCATTGGTATTATTTTCTGTAGATACAAGAACCCGATTGTTCGAAACACTTGAAAAAGGGAAAAAGATAACCATTAGCATTTTGTCTGAAGAGCAAGAAGAAATCAGTAATCATTTTGCAGGAAAAAACCATCTGGATCACAATCTCTTATTTGAGAACATAAAAAATTATCCAGTAATCAAAAATGCGCTGGGGTATTACTTGACTAAAGTCAATCAAATCATCCCTGCAGGAGATCATTATTTGGTCTTATGTGAAGTGAAGGATTTATATAGAAATGAACAGCTAAACCCTTTGATGTATTATTCGGGGGGCTATAAAACATATACAAAAACATTAATCTAAGATATCATGATTACAGAACAAAACACTGCGAAAAACAGACCATTTTCAAAAGAGTATGAAAATAAGATTTTTACTGGGCAGGAGTATCTCAATTCTCTGGATGATGGTAGAGAAATTTGGTTTAATGGAGAGCGAATTACCAATATAGCAGAACATAAAGCTTTTAGGAATTCAGCTAGAAGTATTGCCAGATTTTATGATGCAATGCATGATGAACGTTATCAGGATGATCTGTTGCTGGTAGATAAGAATGGTATTGTTACCCATAAGTTTTTTGCACCTAGTTATACTCCTAGAGAATTGGATGAAGCTCGAAAAGCTATTGAGGTTAGTCAGCGCATAAATTATGGATGGATGGGAAGAACTCCAGAATATAAAGCAGCATTTATGGCGCATTTACAGGATAATGCTGGGTTTTATCAAAAAGAGTTTCAACAAAATGCTATTAACTGGTATAAAAAAACAGCAGAAAAATGCTTGTTCCTGAATCATGTATTAGTAGATCCTCCAGTTGATAGATCCAAAGACAGGGTTAATGTAAAGAATGTTTTTGTGAGTGTAGATAAAGAGGATGACAAAGGGATTTATGTCTCAGGAGCCAAAATGGTCGCTACAGGTTCTGTATTGACGCATGGAACATTTGTAGGGCTTACCGGTAATATTACTTCTATGATGGAAAAAGACAGAGATGAAGATATGGCTGTCATATTTTTTGCAGATATGAATACACCGGGACTTAAAATGATTTGTAGACCATCTTATGAGCATGATGCAAATAGTGCATATGATGCACCATTGTCTTCTAGGTATGATGAAAACGATTCTGTAATCATTATGGATCATGCCTTCATTCCCTGGGAAAACGTATTGGTATATAGAGATATTGATCGATGCAAACAGTTTTATAAAGAATCTGGTTTTTTTAATCGGTATAATTTACAGGCAGCCGTTCGATTAGCGATTAAACTGGAGTTTTGTATAGGGTTATTTTCAGAAGGAACCAAGGCATCTGGTACAGCACAGTTTAGAGGGGTACAAGCAGGAACGGGAGAATTAATAGGAATAAAAAACACACTGTGGTCGCTTACTACAAGTATGGTTAATGATGTAGTCTCTTGTGGTACTGGAGTTGTTCCAAATGCAGAGGTAGCAGCAGCCTTACGCCTATATATGTCCAATTGCTGGGATCGGGTACGCGAAATTTTTGAAAGCGTCCTGGGAGGCGCACCAGTGTATACGATTTCTAGTAATAAAGACTTATTGAATGTGGAGTTACGACCATATATAGAGCAGTATTATGTAGGAACGGGGTTAGAGGCTACGGATAGAATTAAATTATTCAAATTAATCTGGGATTCCATGTATTCTGAGTTTGCAGGGAGACACTCTTTGTATGAAAGAAATTACTCCGGAAGTCAGGATTTACAACGATTAGATCTTCTTAGACAAGCCATGGCTTCTAAATCTCTGGATAAATGTACCGCTATGGTCCAAAAATGTATGGATGATTATGACATAAATGGTTGGACAAATACCTGGTTAACCTGATTTACCTTATAGAAGTACAACACAACTGAATTTAAAAAAATAAAAGATAATGAAAGTCCTGAAGCACAATTTTAACCTTCCATTCAATATTATTCGCTGTAGTCATGTAGAATACGGAGTCAGAGATTTGGAGGTTTCCAGAAAGTTTTATGTAGAAACACTGGGATTAATAGAAACCGAACGAACGGATGAGGCATTATATCTCAGGTGCCTCGAGGAACAGCAACATCATTCTTATATTTTAAAAGTAACGGAAGAACCTTGTGTCTTAGCAGTAGGGTTTAAAGTAGCTTTTGAAAAAGATTTGGATGCCCTTAAAGAACATCTGGATCAAAAAAATATACGATCAGAATGGGTAGATAAATATGCAGAAGATAGAACGTTAAAGGTCACTACCCCACAAGGGTTTATTCTGGAGTTTTATGCCAGAATGAAAAAGGTGGCTCATAAACTACGAGAATACCAATCCTATCAGGGAATGCATCCGCAACGATTTGACCATTTTAATGTGTTTACACCAAATGCACAGGAAACCTATGAGTTTTTTGTAAACGAGCTTGGGTTTCGGTTGACTGAATATACTACTACTGAAAAAGGAGAGATGTGGGCCGCCTGGATGCATCGCAAAGGGAATGTACATGATATGGCGTTGACAAATGGAGATGGACCTCGTTTGCATCACTCGGCTATATGGGTGCCTACAGCACTCAATATTATTCACCTCTTAGATGTGATGGCAACATCCGGATTTGTTGAAAACATTGAAAGAGGTCCGGGACGACATGGGGTATCCAATGCTTTTTTTCTGTACGTATTAGATCCCGATGGACATCGAATAGAGATATACACCTGTGATTATCTTACAGTAGATCCGGATCTGGAACCCTTAGGGTGGGATTTGAAAGATCCACAGCGACAGACGCTTTGGGGAGCACCAGCACCCAAAAGTTGGTTTGAACATGGGACTTCTTTTGTGAATACACCTGTAAAAGAGGCTAAAATGGAAGCAAGACCAATCATAGCAAATTAATACAGATGCCACATATTACACTGGAATATTCTGATAATGTATCGCTGGATTTCAAACTTTTTTTTGAAGAATTGAAAAACAAACTGGTTGAAACAGGCTATGTTTCTGCAATGGGAATAAAATGTAGAGCAGTACCATCTACTGTCCATTTTATAATTGATGGTAATCCCAGTTATAAAATGGTAAATTTATTGCTTCGATTACGAGAAGGGCGCTCTCTGGAAGTAAGAAAGAAACTTTCTCAAATTGGAATAAGTTTATTGGAAAAGTATTTCCAGAAAGAGATCACTAATAAAGAAATTATATTGTCTACAGAGGTCAAAGAGTTGATCACTGGATTAGATATCACTAAAAATGCTATCAGATAACGAATGAAACATAACAGTAATACCTTGTTATTCCAGACAAGCGCCTATATCGATGGAGCGTGGGTTAGGGATGCTAATAATAAAACATTTGATGTAATTAATCCGATGGATGATTCTGTGATTGCATCGGTTGCTGATTTAGGGAAAGAAGAAACTAAAAAAGCCATTGAGGCAGCAAATATAGCATTCCATGACTGGAAAATGAAGACCGCTACAGAACGTTCCAAATGTTTGCGTAAGTGGTTTGAATTACAAATCGAACATGTCAAGGAGTTGGCAGAGATTTTGACATTGGAGCAGGGAAAACCCTTAGCAGAAGCAGAAGGAGAAATCAGGTATGGGGCTTCGTTTGTAGAGTGGTTTGCCGAAGAGGCAAAAAGGACTTATGGAGATGTAATTCCCGCTCACGCTAGAGACAAACGGATCATTACATTAAAACAACCTATTGGTGTAGTTGCAGCCATTACTCCCTGGAATTTTCCTAATGCGATGATTACACGAAAAGTAGCACCTGCTTTGGCGGCAGGTTGTACGGTGGTAGTCAAACCAGCAAAAAATACTCCTTTGTCTGCTTTGGCATTAGCGTATTTAGCAGAGAAAGCAGGAATACCCAAAGGCGTTTTTAATGTAGTAACTTCTAGTGATTCCAGAGCGGTAGGAGAAGAGTTGACGCGTAATCCGATAATTAGAAAGCTGTCTTTTACCGGGTCTACAGAGATTGGAAAAATATTGATCAAACAATGTGCAGATACAGTCAAAAAAGTCTCTATGGAGTTAGGAGGTAATGCGCCTTTTATCGTTTTTGAAGATGCGGATATCGATAAGGCTGTTGAAGGAGTTATAGTATCTAAATATAGAAATGCTGGACAAACCTGCGTTTGTACCAATAGGATCTTTGTACACGAACATATACAAGAAGAATTTACCGTTAAATTAGCCAAAGCAATTCAGAAATTAAAAGTCGGAAATGGATTAGAAGAAGGGGTTACAATTGGACCGATGATAGACCACCAGGCATTGGAATTTGTAGAAGAGCTTGTAGAAGATGCAGTAGCAAAAGGAGGAAAGGTGGTTTATGGAGGAACAAGAAGCGCTATTGGAAATAATTTTTATACACCTACATTACTTTGTAATCTGGATACTTCCATGAAGGTTTACCATGAAGAAATCTTTGGACCGATAGCGGCTGTTTTTTCTTTCCAAACTGAGAAAGAAGTGATTCAAATGGCTAATGATACTCCCTTTGGACTTGCTTCTTATTTTTATGGGAAGGATTATGCAAGAATATGGAGAGTAGCAGAAGCTCTGGAGTATGGAATGGTTGGAATAAATACAGGATTAATATCAACAACTTTGGCTCCTTTTGGAGGGATTAAAGAGAGTGGGTTTGGGAGAGAAGGATCAAAGTATGGAATGGATGATTATCTGGAACTTAAATATTTGTGTATAGGGGGAATTGAGTAGTCTCATATGCCTTATACTATCTACAGATATTTGATATTAGCCAAAACAATTTGTAACCCTGAGTTTTGATTTGCTTAACTTGGGGTTTCTTATTTTGGGTAAAAGAAAAGTAAATATGATGTATAAAAGAGATAAAGGAATGATTAAGAGAAATAATAGAGAAAGTACATTCGCCATAGAACCTTTGCCTTCTACTATCGTAAGAACCAAAAATGAACATCAAATCAATAAACATTTATACAAGGAAATTATCTTTTTGTTTTCTGGAGAAGGTAAGCATATGATTGATGATGAGTTGATTGAATTTACGCCTAATACCTTATACTTGATTAATATTGGTCAGGTACATTCGTATATTGAAGGTACGAATATACAGGGATATTCAATAAAGTATAAAAATGAATTTATTCCCTCTTCCGGGTTAAGTTATAAGTCTAGTTTTTATTCCAAGCTGAATGGATATATTGCTGATCTCAATTATATAAAATTAGCTAAGAAAGATGTAAAAAACATTCGATCACATTTTCAAAGTATATTGGAAGAATATAAGCAACCAGATGAAGCATTTACTAGTAAGGCTATTGTACAATATTTGTTTGTGAGTTTTATGCTTAAAATTGAAAGAATGGCTCGGGAGATTGTCATTATAACCTCTAAAACAACAACCAGCAACCATAAAAAAACCTTGTATGTTAAATTCTTGAGTTTGCTGGAAGAGAATTTTATGACCAACCATAGTATGGATTTTTATACAGAGAAGCTGAGCCTTTCCAGAAGAAAATTATCGGATTTGGTTAAAGAGTTTAGTGGGATTACTGCCAAACGCTATTTGTTAAATCGCATTATTTTGGAAGCCAAACGACTACTGGCATATTCCAATCACAATTTAAAAGAAATATGTTATGATTTAGGGTTCGAAAGCCCTGCCTATTTTTCTACTTTGTTTAAAGAGATGACAGGCAAGACCCCTAATGAATATCGCAAGATGCAACAGAAGAAGTAGTCGTCTTTTCGTGATCAATGTAGCGGTATTCGTCTAAAGCATGTTTTAGAATGGTTACCGCTTTTATAATGGAGTCTTTGTTAAGTACGTATGCAATTCTAACCTGATATTTTCCAAATGCTGTATTTGAATAAAATCCAGAAGCAGGAGCGACCATAACTGTCTCGTGTTTGTAATGGTACTTCTCTAATAACCATTGAGCAAAATGATCTGCATCACAAATCGGAAGTTCTGCGATACAGTAAAAAGCTCCCTTTGGTTGTGTAACTTTTACATGTGGTATCTTTTGAAGCTCAGTGATCAAGGTGTTTCTTCGGTCACTGTATTCTTTGATAATTTGATCAAAATATTCCTGTGGGGTATCCAAAGCTGCTTCACTGGCAATTTGCGCATATGTAGGGGGAGATAACCGGGCTTGTGCAAATTTTAAAGCGGTAGCGATAAAAGTGTTGTTTCTGGAAACGATACATCCAATTCTGGCACCACACATACTGTATTTTTTTGAAACAGAGTCAATCATAATTGCATGTTCTTCCAGCTCGGATTCTCTTAATATGGAATAATGTTCTGTATTATCATAAATGAAATCTCTATATACTTCATCAGCAATCAAGAATAAATCGTGTTTTTTTGCCAATTGCGCCAGGGCATGTATTTCTTCTTTGGTATACAAATACCCGGTAGGATTTCCTGGATTACAGATTAAGATGGCTTTTGTCTTGTCAGAGATTAATTGTTCAAATTCAGAAATAGGAGGAAGATCAAAATTAGTGTCAATTTTTGAGGTAACAGGAACAATATGCACTCCAGAAGCGATCGAAAAACTATTATAATTAGCATAGAAAGGTTCTGGAATGATTATTTCATCCCCGGCATCGGCAATGCTGGAAAGCGTAAAAAATAAGGCTTCACTTCCTCCGGTAGTTACCAGAATGTCATCATGAGTTACTTGAATATGATACTTCTTGTAATGCATAGCGATCTTTTTTCGATATATTTCTGAACCTTCTGACCGGCTATACGCTAACACATCAATACTATTATTTTTTACAGCATCCAGGGCAATTTGAGGAGTTTTTATATCTGGTTGCCCAATATTAAGGTGGTATACTTTTATACCTCTTTTTTTTGCATTTTCTGCAAATGGAACCAGCTTTCTCACAGGAGATTCAGGCATATGATGCCCTTTTAAGGAAATACTTGGCATGATAACAGGGATTTATAAAGTATAAGGATACAGGTATATCGTAGAAGAAAAATAAGGTGTCTGTACCTGTACCTTTATACTGATTTGTAATTATTTCAATTCTTGTCGGATAAAAAGAACGGGATTATAAAGCTTCGGCTTCAATAAGGGAAGTTTCAAAGATATCCACAATGCTGTCTAATTCTTTTTTGTTGATAATCAAAGGGGGAGAGATGATAATGGCATTGCCTGAAGCACGTACAAAGGCTCCTTTCTCGATCATTTTTTTATGAATTTTAGATACGATCTCTCTATTGGGCTTTTTACTCGTTTTATCTTTTACAAATTCGATGGCAAACATCAATCCTTTTCCTCTTACATCACCAACTGTTTTATATGTGTTTTCAAAAGGTTTTAATCGATTCATCAAGTGATTTCCCAGTTTTCGTGCATTGGCAGGAAGGTCTTCTTTAATAACTATGTTTAGGGCAGCAATGGCAGCTGCACAAGCAACCGGATGACCAGAATAGGTATATCCATGACCAATAGCGCCGAAGGAATCATTATTTGCTTTGAAGACATTATCAATTCGTTCATTACAAAGTGTTGCTCCCAAAGGAATATAACCAGAAGAAATTCCTTTGGCTAATGTCATGATATCAGGTTTTACACCCCAGGCACGACTTCCAAACATACTACCGGATCGACCAAAACCGGTAACTACCTCATCCGCGATTAACAAGACATCATATTTATCGCAGACTTCTCTTACTAATGGCATAAAATTATCAGGAGGAACAATTACACCACCAGCTCCCAGAACAGGCTCCATAATGAAAGCTGCTACGGTATCTGGACTTTGAAACTGAATTTCACGCTCTAGTAGTTCAGCACAGATTTTACCCAATTCTTCTGGGTTTTCAGTATACGGGTTTCGATAAGTCCATGGAGCATCAATATGAGAACATCCAGGAAGTAAAGGTTCGTAATTTCTTCTAAAACGAGTATTTCCATTTACTGAAGCAGCACCGAAATGTGTGCCGTGGTATCCTTGTTTTAAAGAGATAAATTTATATCGATCTTTTTGCCCTTCCATTTTCCAATATTGACGGGCAATCCGCATAGCGGTTTCCATGGCATCAGAACCTCCGGAGCTAAACATGACCCGTTTCATATTTTCTGGCTTGGTCATTTCCATCAGTAAATGAGCTAACTCAATCGAACGTGGGTGCGAAGTACCTTTAAAGGTAGAATAGTATACCAATTCATCCAATTGATTAATAATAGCGTCTTTAATTTCTTGCCGATTATACCCACAATTGATATTCCATAATCCGGCAAATCCATCAATCATTTTGCGCCCATGATTATCTTCTATGTGGACTCCTTTTCCTTTTTTTATAATTAAAGGAGGCTTTTGTAACATGTCATTCGGGTGTCCCATGGGATGCCATTGTTCTTTCCCATTCCATTCTTCTATATTCAATGATGCGTCCATATTTAATAAGGTTGTATCCATTTTTATTTTTTTAATTGTTGGTTGCGATAAGAGAGTTGATGCCTAGTACATGTAATACATATTGATAGCAGGCATCTGGTTGTGTAATGTCGAAATGCAGGGTTTTTAATCCTGACTTCATAGCTCCTACTATGTTTCGTAATTGATCGTCTACAAACAACACTTCATTGGCGTGTAATTGTAGTGTGTTCAATGCTATTTCATAGGCTTTGGGATTCGGTTTTAAAATAGCGTTATGAGTAGCGTCGTAAAAAGAATCCAGATCTTTAAGAAAGGGAAGGTTGTCTACAAATTCTTTCCCGGTGAATAATTCAATTTCATTACTTAAGATCCCTACCTTACCTCCTGATTTTTTTACAATATCAATTACTTGTAATGCCTGAGGTCGCAATACTTCACTGTAATCGGTTTTTTCTCCCATGGATTTCAGTAAGTCAAGCATTGACCAGTTTTTTTTTCCAATTAACGCTCCAATTTCCCGAGCACGTGTTCCCCAATAATCGCGTTCAGTAATTTCATCTCGCTGCATGGACATCCATAAAGGATCACTACTTGGGTCAAAAGGTCCTTTCCAGGTTAATACTCCTTTGGGAAGTTGAAGTTTTTCTTCTATGATATTCTGGCGCTCAAACAGCGATTTACTGATAACACTACCAAAATCCAATAACAAGGCTTTTATAGGCGTTTTCATGCGTTTACAGGCTGTTTTAATATAATTCCTTTTTCTATCCAGTCATCAAATACATCAAGTACCCTGTCTGCAAAGACCTGATCATTGATATGGCAGTTGATTTCTTCTATTTCAATATTGGGAGTATGAAGAGATTTCATCTCGTTAAAAAACACGTGTAATGTTTCAGGGTCATATAACTCTCGACCTTTTCTATCCCATTCCAGTACCCCTTTTAGAGGAAGCAGTAGTTTTGTTTTTCCTTTTGCTTTGGCAATTTTCTGTGCAATCTTTACTGCCAGTTTTCTAAGTTCTTTTTTATCTAGCACTACAGAAGAAATCAGTCGATTATGTACATGAGAAGGGCGGTCTTTCAGTTTTTTTGGTGGTTTTTGCCAGGTTGGAATATCAACAATATTAATAGAACCGGGGGCAATGATTTGAGGAATTCCGTTTAACCCTGTATTTTCTAACCGATCTTTTCCAGAGGTAACAATAGAATTAAACACATCATTGACAACTTCCTGTAAACTGAAATCCAGGACGGCTGCAAATCGTTTTTTACTGGCTAACCACTCCAATGCTCTTCCGCCCTGACCGGTTGTGTGAAATACAACCAGTTCAAAACCTCTTTTTTCCAATTCTGGTTTTAGATATACCATATACTTCAGAGCAGATTTTCCCAGAGAACTCATAGCGACCAATGGTTTGTCTATTTTAAGCTTTTGAGAAGCTCTTGCTGCTCCGACTACAGCACCACAAGCCTGTCTCAATACAGATTTACATATTTTGTTTATTCCATATAAGCCACCTGACCAAAGCATCATCGATAAGTCTGGAGATATTCTTTCAGGAGGGATTAAATGAGAAAATGAAATGGTAGAAACCACATATTTGGGAACACCAAAAGGAAGAGAAGAGGCAACATCCAATGCAAGGTCAGTACCCATGGTACCTCCCAAAGCAATCATTCCATCAATCTTTCCTTCACTATATAATTGACTGACTAATTTAGAGGCTCCTTCAGCGGTCTTAGTCATGGCTTTGTTTTCGTCTCCTAATGCTATAATAGCTTTGTTGGTAGTATTTATGGTTTTTGCAACATCATGTTTACTATAATCAACGGCAAAACCAGGATCTCCCAGAACGCCTACATCCATGACTTTTGGGTTTCCTCCCTGCGCTTCGATACAATGCTTCATGAATAATAATTCGTCAGATTTTGTATCTGCGGTACCAACGATAAGTATTGTTTTTCTTTTCATTACTTGCTTATTACTCCTGATTAAAATTAAAAATGAAATAGGATTCTTGTTTACATAAAAGTGTAATTAATATTTATGTTTTGTGCTTTTTTTATTGATTAAATAAACTATTTGTCAAGAGGTTTCCTGATGTGGGTGTTTTTGCAAAACATGCTCTATTTCCAGAGGAGTCCAGAGCGGTACTTCCTGTTTGTATTTAAGCCATACAAAAGAATAAGTAGCACATATAGAGAGTATGACAAAAAAAGGAATATAAATCTGAGATGGTGTTAAGAAAGGAGGGACCAAATAGAAAAAGGTGATAAATAATCCGATAATAGCCAATAATTGTGGGAGAGGATATAAAGGGGTCTTAAAAGGGCGTACAATTTTAGGGTGTCTTTTTCGTAGTAAGACTACAGCAATATTAATCAGTATATAAAAAAATATCCAGGAGCAGATAGCTGCCAGGATGAGAGCAAAAACTCCATTGATATCAGATCCGATGAGGTAAGATCCAAGCATAGGGATCAGTGCAATAAAAATAATACCAACATAGGGAGTGTCATATTTTTTATGTGTTTTTAGAAATATTTTAGGCAAGACTCCATCAAGTGCCATTCCATAAAGTATTCTGGGAATACTGGCGATGATGGTATTTATTAAAGCAACTGTGGCAAGGAATATTACCAAAACAAAACCCCATTTACCCACCTCACCTAAAATAGCATCACCATACACCAAAGCGCTCTCAGGTGTTTCCAGTAATAATGTATTACTTGTTTGATCGACAACTTCATTAGGAACTAACCGAACGATACTGGTGCCAAATATCAGCATTGCAATTAATGACATTGTCAATCCGATAAATAAAGAATGTTTGATATTCTTATTAGGATCCTTCATTTCAGGGGCTAGTGGTGTTACATATTCTGCTCCTACAAATAGGAATAAGGTGAACCCTACCAAGGTGAAAATTGCAGAAATGTCATGACCGATGGAAGAGTCACCCCAAATAAAATCTAAATTGGTTTTGGGGATGATAAACAATCCGATGATTCCTAGAATAACCATTAAAGCATATTTGGAATACGATAGGATGTTTTCTATCAGAGCAAACATATTGATGCCTCTAATATTGATTATAGCACATAGAATTACAATTCCCCAACCAATAATCCAGGAATTTTCTGGAGAAACGAAAGAAGAAACAATAGGAAAATTACTTTGTGCAAATAAGCCTGCGGCAGCTACCTCTGCTGATGAAGCAAAAAAAGTAACAATCACATAAGAAGCGAGTGTTGCAGTAACTCCCCAAAATCGCCCCATTGCAATGGTGATGTAATCATAGACAGCTCCTACTGTTGGAATGATTCCGGAAAGCTCTGCAAAGCTGGTTGCCTGACACATCATTAATACATATGAAATTACCAGTGCAATAAAGAAAACATAGCCGCCCAGGCTAATCCCTTGTGTAATGGTTAATAGAGAAGATGCCAGTAGCATTAATCCCAGAATAGATGCGATACCTGTCGGGGTTCCAACTTTTTTATTGCTAGTACTCATAATTGTATTAAAAGTGTTTTATGTTAATAGATTACATGTCTGATTACAATATACTAATTTGATAATTAGGGGATTTAGTAGGAGATTACTACGGATTTTGATCTGGTGAAGGCTGCTATAGATGCTTTCCCCAGCTCATTACCAATTCCAGATTGTTTAAATCCTCCTAATGGTAAATTTGGATCAGACCGAACAGGAGAATTGACATAAATCATCCCTGCATGTAGTTTAGACAGTAAATAGTGCATATTACTTACATTTTTTGTCCAAATACTTGCTGCCAGTCCATAAGGAGTATCATTAGCTTTTTGGATTAAATCATCTAAACCATCGTAGGAGACAGCTACGAGAACAGGACCGAATATTTCTTGTTTTAAAATATCTATTTTATGATTATCTGGGTTTGAAAATACTGTGGGAGCTACATAATATCCTTTGTTATATAGCTTATTACCTCCTGCAATAACTTCTGCTCCTGCTGCAATTCCAGAATCGATATACTTTATAACATGTTCCATATGTGATTTGGAAACTAATGGTCCCATTTGAGATGTTTGATCCATTCCATGTCCTACTTTCATGGTTTTGGCTATATCACCTATATCACTCAGGATGGTATCATATTTTTGTTTAGGAAGATAGATTCTGGAGCCGGAAACACATACTTGTCCCTGATTATAAAAAATCCCTTTGGTAGTTCCTTTGGGTAGAGAATTCAGATCAGCATCATCGAGTACTAGTACTGGATTTTTACCTCCTAGTTCTAATGTGAATTCTTTTAAATTTTGTCCGGCTTGTTTTCCTATGTTTTTACCTACTTGAGAAGACCCGGTAAAAGTTATTTTATGAACCTTGGGGTGATTGATCAGGTAATTTCCGACGGTTGCCCCTCTGCCATTAACTACATTGATCACTCCATCAGGGATACCTGCTTCCTGAGATAATTCTGCTAGTCGTAATGCAGTTAAAGGGGTTTCTTCTGATGGTTTAAAAACTACAGCACAGCCACAGGCAAGGGCAGGTGCTATTTTCCAAGCATACATCATCATAGGAACATTCCAGGGAGCAATAGCAGCCACAACACCAATGGGTTCTTTTTGGGTATAGGCAAAATGGTTTCCGCCACTTAGGGATACTCCCAGGGTAGATCCTTCTATTTTGGTTGCCCACCCGGCATAGTATCTAAAACAATTTACAGTAGCACCCACTTCTTTTTGGGCATCCGCAAGTAGTTTTCCATGTTCTGCTACGAGTAATTCACTCAATTCGGTAGTGTGTTGTTCTATGATATCAGCATATTTGAGTAAAACAGCTTCCTTTTTATTTGGAAGCATTTTATACCAATCCCCCTGATATATCTGGTAATGAGCAGCATTTATAGCAGTGTCAATATCGATATTTCCTGCTTCTGAGATGGTTTGGATTTCTTCTTCGGTGGCAGGATTGTGTATGCTAAAAGTAACGTCTGATGAACCATCAATCCATTTACCATTTATGAAATTTGATTTCATAGCTTGTATAGAGAATTAAAATAAATGTTTGTTTTTATAGCAATTCGTAAAATAGAATTCACAAATCACTGAGTTGTCTTTTTGAACTTCAAAATCCATAAGTTGTTATTAATAACAAAAACGGAAGTAATCCTGATTCGATTTTATATAACATCTTCTTGAACTCTGTTAATCAAAGAGCAAAATGACTACTCCAAACATATTCATCATTTGTAAAAAAACACTACATAAAAATAGATGTTTTGTTTAGGTTTTGTGCGTTGTTGTTTATGGTTTTAACCTATGGCATTCAACTCCTTTGTAATAGGTTGACAGTACTTTGATTTCACTAATATCATCTGGATCAATATCGAAGATGGATTGATCAAGAATGATGAAGTCTGCATTTTTACCAACTTCTAATGAACCGGATTCATGGTTTTTATTCATTGATATAGCACCGTTTATAGTGAAGATTCGCAAGGCATCAGATAAAGGAATTTTTTGTTCGGACCAAAATGCTTTTGTAGTGTTTGTTGCTGTAGGGTTTTTTCGGGTTACCATGGCTTCTATACCAACCCATGGATTGAGGTTTACGGCAACTGAAGGCCAATCAGAACCTGCTATACAATGAACTTCATGCTTTACCAAGTTTTTAATGGGCCAGAAGTCATGATTTTTTTCATCACAAACGGTTGCCAAAATATTATCAATAATGGGACTTGGAAACCATAGATAAGGAGACAGATCTGCTGCGATATTTAGTGTTTTCATTCTCAGGAGGTCGTACTCATGTATATAACTGGCATGTGCTAACTCATGTTTTTGAGTGCTTTGAGGGTTATTTTTACGAGCATATTCGACGGCATTAATAGCTTCTCGTGCCGACCTGTCTCCGGCAGCATGAATTTTAATGATAAACTGTTCTTTGTCGAAATTAGCAATATCTTGTTGTAGTAGTTCTGGTGTAATATGCAAAAAACCATTAGTTGGAGTAGGGTGATGATGATCCGTTTTGTAATTGCATAGCATGGCGGCTGTTCGAGAGGAAGTGGGAACGCCATCTAAGAAAAATTTGATAAAATAAGGGTCGATATTATCGGTTTTGTTCTTTTTAGCAGTTTCTACAAAAGACCGGATATCCAGGGGGTGATTTCTTGCCATTTTAGGTGTAGATTGACACATGGCAAAAAACATATTGATAGCACCAGCTTGATCCATTTTATACATTGTTTCAATGGATTTTTTATTGGCGTCTGCATCCTTAATAGCGATAATTCCATAGGAGAGCGATTGTTTTTGTGCATATTCTATGGACTTCGCGTATTGTTCTTCGGTGAAGGTTACCTTATCAAGTACCAGAAAGGAAGCATTTTCGTGAAGAACCCCATTGGGGTTTCCCTGAGGGTCTTTTTCAATTCTTCCATTTTTAGGGTCTGGAGTATCGCGATTGATGTTCCCCATTTTTAACCCAGCACTATTCACCCATAAATTATGACCCGTATCATCTGCTAGTAATATAGGAATGGTGCTATTGATTGCATCCAACCATCTTAAGGGGTGATCAATCTGATTTTTTTCAAAAAAATCACTAGCCCAGGCACCTCCAATGACGATTTCAGAATTTACGTGCTTTATATAATGCTTCATACTTTTGTGTAAAGAATCAGCTGGAATATCCCATTCAAAATTTAATTGAAAAAGATCTTTTAAGGCTCCAGTAATTGGATGAGAATGCGAATCATAAATACCGGGCATTAAAGTGTTCTGATGTAAATCTACTTCTTTTATGGAATAGATTTTTTGCAAAGAATCTTTTAAGATGTGATAATTTCCGATTGCTATTATTTTTTTATTTCTAATAGCCATAGCCTCGACAATATCATTCTGCTTATTAATGGTTAGTATTGAACCATTATGAAAGATGGTGAGGGGTGGTTTATTATCTTTTTTACAACTGATACAACAAAGAATCAGTAAGCTATATAGGAAACGATTTTTCATTATTATTGGTTGGTTTGCTAAGAGTAATGTATGTAATAGAAATAGTAATGATTTGTATCAAGATCAATAACCCTCTGTGAGTTTTCCACGAGGGTTATTAATATGGGATCTATATGATTATCATTGTGTCTCTGAATACAAAAAATATGTTTAAAATTTATATCGCACATTTATACCATAGGATGCAGGTCTTCCTACTGCATATCGATATCTTCCAAAAGGAATAGCAGCTAAAGAAATGATATCTCCAAAATTAGCAATTTCATTTGTTAGATTTTTGCCAAATACAGCAATATCAAATTTTGATGAGGAATACCCAATTCGCGCATTTAGAATACTGAAAGCATCAAAGATAAATTGAGGTTCGGTTTCTGGGGAGAATGTATTCACACGCTCTCCGGTATGTTGAAAATCCAGGCGGTAAAACATGGATTGATCTGTTTTTAGTTGATGAGAGTATTGAATATTAGCACTGGCTGTAATATCAGGAACATTTAGTATTCTATCTCCTTTTTCTGAAGCGGTAAGGATACTCCCTTCATTTACTTCGGCCTTTACATATCCAAAAGCTCCTCCAATCTGAAGATTCTTGCTGACTTTCCCTTTTACTTCGAGGTCGAATCCGGTGATGGTTGCTTTACCAATATTATCTACAAAAATAAATCCAGAAGGAAGAAAAACACGTTGTTGCAGATCATTCCATACTGTATGAAAAACAGAAGCATTGGCAATCAATCTATTTTGAAGGAAAGTATTTTTACTACCAATTTCATATGTCCACAAAAAATCAGATTCGAAAGTCCGGGGTGCTTCTTCTAGTCCCAGGGCAGCCAGATCTGCTTCGGCGAAAATTACAGGGACAATACCATTTGCTCCACCAAGTCGATATCCTCTGGTAGCACTTCCGTAAAGTAAGCTTTTATCATTAATGGTATACGTGAGGTTAAGCTTGGGGGTAAACCCATCATCCGTAATTTCTTCATCGGTAGGGATTCCTCCTCCAGCAGCGACAAATCCTCCTAGTTTTTGTTTTAATTCCTGTTTGTAAGAAAAATAACGCAAACCAAAAGTAGCTTTTAATTTAGGGGTAATATCCCAATATATTTCACTAAATAGGGCAAACTCATCTGTTTTAAAATCGGTATCCTGCGAAAACCAAATAAAATTCTCAGCAGCGATAATTTCTTGCAGATCAGGAAGCCCAATATTTCCAAAAAAATTAGATAATGCTCCCAGATAGGAGTTCCTCGGTTGTATACCATCAAATTTTGAAGTTTCGGAACTAAAGAACAAACCTGCAGTGACATTTAGTTTTTTATCAGGATTGTTTAGAGAATATCGCAACTCTTCTACCACTTTGGTTAGTGCGCCGGTGCGATCCATAAATTCCGGATAAAAATAAGCCTCGGATAAGTCTGCAAAATCTCCATTTTCGTCAAATGGAGTTAGTTCAGTACTGGAATTCCCAGAACTTTCTCGTTCAGTTACATCTTCTCTGTCAAATTGATTCACCTCACTGAAGGAAAAATTATTGGTAAGTTCCCCGTATTCTCCCAATCCGAGTTGAATTAATAGACTGCTATGTAATAATTCTAGTTCGTATTTTTCGTCGATACCACCAATTCGGTATTGCTCGAAATTATCCGGTCTGAAATCTGCAAAATCCAAACCATCTCCTTCTGTTTTTTGGTAGATGAATTTAGGAACGATTTTTAAGTTTTCACTTGGGTAAATACCAAGTGCAGCGTTAATTCCAAAACTAGTTTCATCATCTACATTTTCTTTTTGAGTTTCCCCATCTCTCCAACCATGAGTATCACTAACATCACTATTCTGTAATGTGATCGGGATAGGATCACCGGTAAATGGTATTTGAGTTCCACTGCCATCAGGGTTATCCCATATGGCATTGGGATTAGCCCCTGTACCATCTCCTGTGTTTAGAGGGAATCCATTAAAATGAGTTTGTCTTTTTCTGTCAAAGACCCCTGTTTCAAAAGCATAGAAAGTCCCTAGTCGTAAGGCGAGTTTTTCTTCGAGAATAGGGATGTTAAATACTCCTTGAATACTATAGTCTGCATCTCCTTCTTTTACAGAAGCTCCTGAGATATCAATGTTACCTGATGTTTTATAGGCATTTGGTTGATTAGTGATTACTTTTACAGCTCCTCCCATCGTATTGGAACCGTATAAGGTACCTTGCGGACCTCTTAATACTTCGATTCGATCGGTGTCGAATAACCTGGGGTCAGCAAATTCTGGTAGAGGGGTTTCATCCAGATAAAAAGCAGTGGTATTAGTTCCTGAAATTCCTCGGATAGCAATATTTTTTCCAGAGGATCTTCCATCTCCTAACCCGGCGCCTCCCCCTCCAGAAGCACTGATACTCAGGTTTGGGATACTAGGAAAATAGTCTTCTGCCTTTACAGAACCTGTTCTGGCTAGTTCCTTTGCACCTACCGCAGTAATACTTAACGGAACATCTTGTGATCGTTGTGTCGTTTTATTGGCTGTAACGACAATGTCTTCTAACTGGAAGGCATCTTCTTCTAGCTGTACTCTGATTGTTGTCATAGTACTGCTAATACTAATTTTTTTTGTTTTAAAACCCAGAAAGCTAACAATTAGCGTAGGTGTATTACCTGACGATTCAATAGTGAAATTACCTTCAAAATCTGAAGTTGTGCCTGTTGAAGTTCCTTCAATGATTACCGAAGCCCCGGGAATGATATTCCCGGAGGTGTCTGATATATGTCCGGTAATCGTTTTTTGTGATAGCACAGTACTTGTCGTAAGCAAGACAAGTATGAGTAACGCTCTTTTCATAGTGAATAAATTATTTTCAATTTTTTTAAATATTGTTATACGTAAGAGTTTGTTGAATATCTTTATTGTAATAAATATGTTAAAAAAATAAATTAATCTGAATCAAACTTAATTATCTTAAGTATTGGTTTCTTACATAAAAATGAATGATTAGTTTAACTTTTGTGCTTTTTAGAATATAAGAAGGTTGGTTAGTTTTAAGAAAATCAGCAGTGTTTTATAGGTTTTTTATTACACTAATAAAAAGAAGGTAGCTGGATAATAGTCAGTATGATACGTGTTAAGCAATTGTGTTAATCGTAACATTTTTACGGAAGAGTACATGTATATTCTAAAGAGTTATAGTAAAATGAAGATGTCTTTTGTTTAGTAGCAAAAAGCAATTAAAAAAATAGTAAAATGAAAGGAGGCTATCTAATGCTGGTTTTATGGGTGTCATTTTTTCTAAAGTCAGAAGAGAGGGCAAAACCACAGGGAATAGATGATTGTACTTTTAAGGGAAAAAAACTGTACGGAAGGGTAAAGCTTGTGGAGTATGCTTCTGAAGCTGATATAAAAGTAAAAATAGTGAATAGTTTTCCAGACCTAAAAGTGCAATTTGTAGGAAGTTTCTCTGATGAATGTGGTCAATGGAAAATAGTTGATTCGAATGAAGACCTGAAAGTGTATATAACGGAGAGCTTTCCTGATATTAAGATTCAAGCGGTTACTTCTTTTTAAAGAAAGTCTGTAGATTAAACAAAATGGTCAGATAAAGGCAACGCAAGTCGCCTTCGGAATTAATATCTATTTTCTGTATAAGGTGTGATATGTTTACCTCGAGAAAACTATTTAGGAATCTCTATTTGATATTTATTGAGGTAGGTAGTTACACCTATTTCTTTGGCTTCCTTTTTAAAAACTACAGGTGTTTTTTCGAAGTGTTTTTTAAAACATTTTGAGAAGTATTTAGGATCATTAAATCCGGTCATAAAAGAAGCTTCAGAAATATTGTATCCATATTTGGTGATTAGAATTGCTGCTTTTTTTAAACGGAGTACCCGGACAAAGTCAACAAGACTATGTCCTGTTAGGGATTGACATTTTCGGTATAAACTGGAATATCCCATATGAAGGGAGGAAGCCAGTTCTTCCATTTTAAAATTAGGATCGTCTAACCGGGCATTGATATTGTGCATAAGTTTTTCCAAAAAAAGTTCATCCTGTGATTTTTCCATACTTACTTTAGGGCGACTAATAACTTCTTTTCTATATTTAGAAATAATGTGTTCTTTAGTAATTAGTATGTTTTTTATTTTGAGAAGTAGCTCATTGGTATTAAATGGTTTATTGATGTATTCTATAGCTCCCGATTTTAACCCTGAAATTTTGGCGTTAGTAGAATTTTTAGCTGTAAGCAGCACAATCGGGATATGTTTTGTTATAGGCTCTTTCTGAAGTTTTTGGCACATTTCGATACCATCTAACTCTGGCATCATTATATCGCTCAAAATTAAGTCCGGGATTGTATTCTTGGCATAATTGTATCCTTCTTCTCCATTCTCTGCCAGAATAATATTATAAAAATCACTTAGAAGATCTTTCAGAAAAGATTGTAATTCATAATTATCTTCTACAATAAGAATAGTTTTTTTCATTAGGTCTTTCTCCGTAATTGAAGGGTCGTCTAGTACAGGGGTAATTGTATTAGGTTCCTCCTTATGAGTAACGGTTACTTTTTCTGTGTCATCATAGGCTTCTTCGGTAACGGGGAATTTGATTGTGAAGGTAGTTCCTTCAGAAGGATTTGAATCGATTTTAATTTTTCCTTTGTGTAAGTTTATTAACTCTTTGGTAAGTGCTAATCCTATTCCCGTTCCTTTGTTTTTTTTGCCAATATCCGATTGATAAAATAATTTGAAAATATGCTGTAATTCATCATCAGGGATTCCCGGACCGGAATCTATTACCGATAATTTGATTTTCTTTTTATTATTAATGGGGACAATGTTTAATAAAATATTTCCTTCTTTGGGAGTGAACTTGAAAGCATTCGACAGCAAATTATAGATAATATGTTCAATTTTTTCTCTATCATACCAAGTATTAGCTAAGTTTTTTGGACAGTTTATTACGAAATCTACTTTTCTCTTCCGGGCAAGCTCTTTAAATGATTTGGCAATGGTATGCACATCTTTATATAAATCATTTTTAGTTATGATTAATCGTAATGTTTCCAGTTCTTTATTTCTAACCAGAGTTAATTCACGAGCAATTCTGGAAAGTCGTTTTGTATTATAGGAGATAATATCAAGCCGCTGTTTTAGAAGTAAGTTTCCATTTTTTTCAGCTTTTCGAAGCATATCGTCAATAGGTCCCAGAATTAAGGTAATAGGAGTTTGAATCTCATGCGACATTTTGGCAAAGAAATTCATCTTTAAATCGTGTAACTCGCTTTCCTTTTTGTAATGTACTTTTTCCAGGAACAATTTCTTTTTTAGCGAATACCACCTTCTAATACCGTATATAGTTAAGACTAGTATTAGAAAATAAAAAAGATATGCAGGAATTGTATTCCATAAAGGCTGTCGAATGTGAATCGAAATACTTTTCGAAGGAAGATCCCAAACACCTTTTTTGGTTCCTCCTTTTACCTCAAAAATATAATCCCCGGGAGGAATATTGGTATAGGTAGCTAAGCGTTCAGATTGGCTAATGATCCAATCTTCGTCAAAGCCCTTTAACCGATATGCATAATAATAACTTGGATTCAGGATATTGTCGACAGCATAAAATCTAAAAGAAAAATAGGATTGATCATGCGCTAACTCGAGAGAATCAAGACTGGAAATACTATGAGTCATTTTAGAGGGCAAAATGGTGTAGACCGGTTGATTAAGGATTTCAACACTATGAATATGCAATCTGGGGTCAGCAGCTTTTTTTCGTATAGTCGATGGATTAAAACTATTGACTCCCATGACTCCTCCAAAATACAATAGCCCCTGTTTATCTTTAAACTTACTTCTGAGTAAGAACCGGTTGTCCTGAAATCCATCGGTATCATAAAAAGTCTTGAGCGTTTGTTTTTCGACATCGAAGTGACTAATTCCATTATTTTTCGAACTCAACCATACATCTCCGTTTTCATCAGTAAGAACCGCGTGAAATACAATTTCTCCAATAGATGGAATATGGTCAAAATAGGTGTATTCCTTTTTAGTAATATCAAACCTTAGTAGTCTGCCGGAGCGATCGATCAACCAAATTTCATTTGAATTCCCAAAAGCCATAGACCTGGCAGCTTTCATTTCATTGATATATTTTGTATTTGTTAGAGAGTAATCTATGAATGTAGAAAGGTTGATATCCGAGAGATCCTCATCACACTGAAACAATCCCCCTCCGTCAATTCCCAACCAAATAGTACCTTCTTTATCTTCGAGAATACTTTCTGTATTGACCCCTTGTAGTCCATTGGAATTATTATCAAAAACGGCCAGTAATTTTTGTTCTTTATTGTATACGTTAATAGAAAGGTTTGAGCCTACCCAAATACGCCCCTTGGAATCAGAAAAAACGCAGCGAATATCCGTTGCTTCTTGGTTACTCGAATTATAAACCGGAATTTTTTGAAAAGTACTCGTATTTGTATTGTGAAACCATAATCCATTTTTATAAGTGCCAAACCAGATATTGGATTGTTGATCTTCTACAATGGATTGTACATAAAAATTCTTGTTCAATAGTGGATCTTCAAAAAAACGTGTTTCATGAGATGTACCATCAGGTTTATAAGTTATTTTTGTCAAGCCAGCCCCATCAGTACCTACCCATAAAATTCCTTTAGAGCTTTTGTACATGCTTAGAACTCTGAGAGGAATATGATTATCAGAGCCTTCATGGTACATGATATTATTATTTTTATACGGTAAAATATTAAGCTTGCCATAATTGGTTGTAATCCATAAATTTTTATGGTTGTCTTGATTGATATCTAAGATGGTATTACTGCTTAGTGAAAGCTCATTTGCATAGTACCTGGTAAATAATTCGATTTCTCCGGTATGAATATTTATTTTATATAGTCCTCCTCCATCAGTACCTCCCCACATATATCCATCCTTACCACAATACAATGTCAAAAACATCTCCTTATTGATATTGAACTTTTTTTCCTTAAAAAACGAATCTTGAATAAATTGCTTTTCCACAGGATCATAAACAAATAAGCCATAGGTTTCGGTTCCTATCCATATTTTGTCATTACTATCTGCTGTGAGGTAAATATTTCCGGGATAATTCGTAAAAGTCCCTATGATTTCGGTTGTTTTTCCAGAGGATAGCGAATAGGTATAGATCGTACCGCTATTAGTTCCTACATATACATCAGAAGTACCCAGAACTTCTATATCAATGATATTTTTGATTTCAGTTCCCTGATTCAAAACTGTGGTAATATGCTGCATATTCCTATTGGTATATTGATATAAATTACCGAGTTTGGTACTTAGCCAGACTCCATTTTTTTTTGCTACGATTGCATTTACAGCTTCCTTTTGAGGAAAGAAAGCAGTCATGTCTTTAAATGTATTGGTCGTCGTGGTATATTTTGTTAAGAGACCGAAGTTAGAAGTAATCCAGATATGTTTGTCAGCATCAATAATCATATCATTAATAAAGTCATTGTGCTGAATGTCTGGGAAGATCGTTTTGTTCTTAAGAAGTGTATATTCATATCCATTATACACTAAAACTCCTTCCCTGCATAACATCCATATATTCCCTATAGAATCCTGAATTGTTTTTGAAGGAATAACAAACTTATTGTCATTAACGGGAGAAAGTTGCTTGAAACTTGTGTGGCTTTGACCTAGCAAAAAAGAGGAATACCATATACTAATAATGAACAAAAAGTAGAATCTTGACGTATGCATATAGAATATCTTTTTTAGTAGTACATCTTTTAGAAGCATACCATATTACACATAAAAATAGTTCCTTATAATGAAGGTCATTGTTATCTGAAAACAACTATTAGCTAGAAATATAAATGCAGTATAATTGTTGTTTTTTTAACATTTTTAAAAATAATCTGGTATTATTTGTTAAGATAATTAACAAAAATTAAAATCATAAATTAAATAACGTTAGTAAGTTATTTTTCTATAGGAGTGTAATTCGTCAAAAAAGGGTACAAAATAAGCATTTGCATACTCGAAGAGGAATTTGTCGCCCTAAATGCTTAAAATATCAACCATAATACAAAATGGAACCGTCATATTTGAATTATCACAGTTTAACATAAAATAATTTAAATGAATTCTAGACGAAATTTTGTTAAAAAAACAGTACTTGCCGGTGCTGGAGTATCATTATTACCCACTATGTCATTTGGTCAGATGACAAGTCTTAGAGGAGAAAAGTTAAAACTAGCATTTATTGGAGTTGGATTAAGGGGAATGGTTCATGTTAATAATGCACTACAAAGAAAGGATGTAACCATAACTGCTATTTGTGATATTGATCCGAACCGAATTAATGTAGCATTAGATAAAATTGATAAGGCGAATTGGAAGAAACCAAAAGTATTTGGAAAAAACGATTATGACTACAGAAACTTATTGGCATTAAAAGAAGTTGATGCGGTGATTATTTCTACGCCCTGGTTATGGCATACTAAGATGGCTGTAGATACTATGAAAGCAGGAAAATATACAGGTTTAGAGGTTTCTGCAGCGAATACGCTGGAGGAGTGTTGGGATTTGGTAAATACGCATGAGGAAACCGGGTCACATTTAATGATTCTGGAGAATGTGAACTATCGACGGGATATACTTGCTGTTTTGAATATGGTTAAACAAAATGTATTTGGAGAATTGGTTCATTTTAGATGTGGATATCAGCACGATCTTCGATTTGTAAAATTAAATGATGGGAAGACTGCTTATGGAAAAGGAGTAGAGTTTGGAGAGAAAGGAATTTCTGAATCTAAATGGAGAACACAGCATTCCGTATTAAGAAATGGAGATGTGTATCCTACTCATGGGGTTGGACCGATGGCTACTATGTGCGACGTTAACAGAGGCAACCGTTTTCTGTCTATAAGTTCCAATGCATCAAAAGCAATAGGATTACATAATTACATTGTGAAACACGGAGGGAAAGATCACCCTAATGCTCGCGTAAAATTCAAACAAGGCGATGTAATTACTTCTACAATTGAAACGGCCAAAGGAGAAACGATTATAGTTACCCATGATTGTAATTTACCACGACCGTATTCTTTAGGGTTTAGAGTACAAGGAGCTAATGGATTATGGGAGGTAGATGGTAATCGAATATATATAGAGGGAGAATCAAATCCACATCGATGGGATGTTGCTGATGAATGGCTTAAAAAATATGATCATCCTTTATGGAAAAAATATGAGCAACAAGCTGTTGGTGCAGGGCATGGAGGAATGGACTTCTTTGTTCTAAATGCCTTTGTAGAATCTGCAAAACAGAATATAGCACCTCCACTAGATGTATACGATGCAGCTGCCTGGAGTGCTATTACCCCATTATCTGAAGCATCCATAGAGAATAACGGTGAACCACAGGACTTTCCGGACTTTACAAGAGGAATGTGGGTGAAGCGCCAGCCTTTTGATTGGATGAATAGCAAGTATTAAACACTAAATAATTACTATATGGAAAAATTGAAGATTATATTATTGATCTTTATATGCGCTTTGACAAGTAGCATGGTCGCCCAGAGAAAAATAATAAAAGGTACTGTCCATGATGAATCGGGGATGCCTATCGTGGGAGCTTCTGTTTTAATTAAAGGAACAAATACAGGAGCTTCTTCGGACTTTGATGGAAATTTTACAATTGAATCAGAGGAGAAAGATATATTACTTATATCGTATTTGGGGTTTGTCACACAAGAAGTGCTGGTAGGGGATCAAAAAGAAATAAATATCTTATTAAAGGAAGATGTCAGTAGTTTGGATGAGATTATTGTGGTGGCTTATGGAACCCAAAAAAAAGCAACTATAACCTCATCAATTGTCAACATTAAATCAGAAGAATTAAAAGATGTTACAACTCCGGATGTCACTACGATGTTACAAGGGAAAGTTGCGGGAGTTCGCTTGGGAGCATCTAGTGGTAGCCCGGGTTCTGTTCCGAATATATTAATACGAGGATCTTCTTCTTTAGGGGGGAGAGTTACTCCTTTGTGGGTTGTTGATGGAGTGATACAACATGAAGTTCCTATTGTTAACCCAAATGATGTACAATCTATATCTGTATTAAAAGATGCTTCTGCAACCTCTTTATACGGATCTCGAGGAGCTAATGGAGTTATTATAGTCACTACAAAAAGAGGAAATTTAAAAGCTTCAGAAATCACAGTAAGTTCTAAAGTGTCTATTAACCGTTTTAATACTGGAAATTTTGAAGTAATGAATTCCCAGCAGTTATATGACCTTCATACACAGTTCGAAAATGAACAATCCTGGTTTGGTCCGGAATTATTAGAAAGAGATTATAATTGGTTAGAAAATGGAACAAGAGATGGTTTTGTCAGGGATGTAAACCTGTCTTTTACTTCTGGAACAGAAAAATTAAACCTGTATATTAATGGGGGATATTATAATGAAACAGGGACATTAAGAGGGAATGAGTTAGATCGGTATACCTATCGAATGAACCTGGATTATGATATTACTAAACGTCTGAAGTTGAGTCCTAAATTATCATTTAGTTTTGATGATAGAGGAAGAGTAACAGAAGCACCTTTATACCAGTTATACCTGAACTTACCCTGGGATAGTCCATACGATGCCGATGGAAATGCGATCAATGCGAAAGATGATTCAGATTGGTTAGGAAGAGATGAATTGAACTATCAGTATGATCAACAATGGAACTATTCTTCCGATAATGTTTTTAATTTAAGCTCTAATTTTGATTTTGAATTTCAGGTTTTACCAGATCTTATATTTAGGTCTGTAAATAACTTTACCTATTATCGGAAAAAGGAAAAAAAATATACAGATCCAAGATCCATCGACGGACTGGCTACAAAAGGAAGTATTGAGGATGAAATAAAAGAGCGTTTTACGAGATTGACAACGCAAACATTAAAATACTCCAAAGGGTTTGGAGAACACTTTATGTCTGTTTTAGGAGGATATGAGTACAATGATTATGAATATGAGCAGTTAAAAGTGTCTGGAAATGGAATCATTGCTGGAACAGAAATTTTAAATGTAGCTAGTGAAGCAGGAGATATTAGTGGATTCAAGAATGATTATGCACTGCAATCGTTTTTCCTTGCTACGGATTATTCATACGGCAGTCGGTATTTTGCCAAGGCTTCTGTACGAAGAGATGGGGCGTCTAATTTTGGATTAAATAATCAGTATGGTAATTTCTTTGCCCTGGGAGCAGGATGGAACGTACATAATGAAGCGTTTTTTACAAGTAATTCTGTTAATGAGTTAAAATTACGTGTAAGCTACGGGTCGGTAGGAAACAGACCTTCTGAATTATATCCATATCAGGGAACATATCGATTGGATACACAATATATAGGAACTCCGGGAGCGATTTTAAAACAATTAGGGAATCCAGATTTAAGCTGGGAAAAATCGTATGAAGCAAATATTGCCATTGATGCAAGATTTTTGAATAGAATAAATGCGACTTTTGAGTATTATAATAAGGATACATCGGATCTTTTATACTTTGTCGATTTACCAGATGTTACCGGTTACAAAGGTTTCTGGGAGAATGTAGGAGGATTAACTAATACAGGGTTTGAGGCTGCTGTATCAGTAGATATATTGCAAACGAAAGACCTGGAGTGGAATGTAGGGTTTAATATCGGGGTCAATAGAAATGAAATAACAGAGCTGTTTGATGGTCAAACAGAAATCCCACGAAGTGGAGGTAAGATTTTTAAAATCGGGGAAGACTCTAATTCATGGTATATCAGAAAATGGTTAGGAGTTGATCCAGCTACAGGAAGCCCTCTCTGGGAAGTAGTTGATCCAGATACAGGAGAACGAACAGAAACGACTAATTGGAATGAGGCTACTCTGCAAATAATTGGAACCTCTTCTCCTGATTTTATCGGTGGATTTGATACAAGAGTACGTTATAAAAATCTATCGCTTTCTTCCAATTTTAATTTTACTAAAGGGGGGACTCTATATAATAGCGCTCGAGAATTATTTGATTCCGATGGTTTATACCCCACGTTTAACCAGCAGGTACTGGCGGATGATTGGAACCGATGGGAAAAGCCAGGAGATATAGCGACACATCCTCAGGTGGTTGAAGGAGGGAATAATAATTCTAACAAACGATCATCACGTTATTTGGAAGACGCAAGCTACTTGCGTATGACCAATGTTACCTTATCGTATACATTACCCAAAGTGGTTTTAAAGAAGTTAGGTCTTAGTAACTTTAATATTTACTTGTCAGGAGATAACTTATTGACATTTACAGATTTTAGTGGTGTTGACCCCGCAGTAACAGGGAATCCAAATGATAGAAGTAACATAGGGTTATCAGGAACCCCGGGAATAACCTATCCGATACCAAAACGCTATGCATTAGGTGTTAATGTATCATTTTAAAAACATTCAAAAACCAATTAGTATGAAAAAATTAATAGTACTGCTGCCAGTTATAGCATGTATATTGTATTCCTGTGATTTGGAAAGAAATCCATATGATCAGATTTCAGAAGATGAGTTGTTTTCTGATCCTGAATCAGTAAAAACAGCGACTATAGGTAACTATGCTTTGTTAAAAGGAGATGTAGGTTATGATGGTTGGGTAGATGATTTACATCGAATATCAGAATATGCAGGAGATAATGTGAGCTTAAGTGGGGGGACAACAGATCATTTGTTTTTCCTTTATAATTACCAATCGATAACAACAAATTTAAGGGTTGAACGATTTTGGAGAAATTCGTATAAGATCGTTGTAGGATGTAATATTATTATAGAAAAAATCAAGGAAGGAGCTTCCGAAGAAACAGATCAGTTATTAGGAGAAAATTATTACTTACGCGCATTGACATATTTCCAAATGGGAAATGTATTTGGGAGACCGTATAATCAGGGAGCCTCTAACTTGTCAATTCCATTAAAACTAACTTCAGATACTGAAGATCGTCCAGATAGACATACTATAGAAGAAGTGTATAAACAGGTAATTAAGGATTTAGAAAAAGCTGCATCATTAATGACAGAAAACAAAGGAGCCTCTTTTGCTTCCAAAGAAGCAGCCTATGCCTTGTTATCCAGAGTGTATTTATACAAAGAAGATCATGAAAAAACAGAGGAGTATGCCAATAAGGTTATAGAATCAGGAGAATATTCTCTACTGTCTAAAGATCAGTTTTCTAAAATGAATACCTTAACTCCAGAACAAAATGCAGAAGCAATTTTTGCTGTAACATTAAGCTCGGCTTCTGATCTCCTGGGAGGAGGTGATGATTGGTATACGATAGGATCTTTTTATGCCAATGTGCAAGGAAAAGGGTGGGGAGAAATGTATGCTTCAAGAACATATCTGGATTTAATTAATAAAAACCCGGATGATGCTCGGAAATCATTTATTGATCCACAATTCGAAGAAGATGAAAATGGAGAGAAAATTCCAGCGGTATATTGGGTCAATGATGCATATGCATATGAATTCAGACGTACAAGTGAAAGTGGAGGTGTTATTAGCTTTGAAGAAGAAGGAACTACCTATACGGTAATGTCAGAGGAGATAGATGGAAAAACAAATTACTATTTCAACGGACCAAATGGGAAACAAGATGTGACCAAAGGATATGATATGAAAAAGAGAAATGGACATCCTAAATTTTATATTCTCAAAGCTTCATTACAGGAGAATGATATTCATATGTGGTCTCCTATGGTATCCCGTTTATCAGAAATGTATCTCAATTTGGCAGAATCTCAAGCTAAAAGAGGCATGGATCAATTAGCGTTAGATAATATAAATATTATTAGAGAAAGAGCAGGAATCCCAATATATTCATTAACCGATATTCCTACAGGAAAAACAGTATTGGATATTGTTTTGGAAGAGCGTAGGTTAGAGTTAGCATATGAAGGGCATCGACGATATGATGTATATCGAAATGGTCGAACCATGGATAGGAAATATCCAGGAACTCACCTGAATGGTACGAATGCCTTTTTAGAGATTCCGGCGATACACCCCAGAGTAGTGGAGTTTATCCCGGAACAGCAAATTATTTTGCAACCTTCTCTTATTCAGAATGATTGATTAGGTTCCATAAGGGGTTCATTAGAACTCCTTATGGATTATATTTAATATACTAAAAAGAGCTTTTATGTATAAATGGAGTATCGTATTTGTCTGTGTTTTTTTATGTGCATGTCAGGATTCCGTCGATTCCTTACCAGTTGATAAATTATTTACCAGGATTCCGGCAAGTATTACAGGAGTAACCTTTGAAAATAAAATAATGGAATCCGAAAAATTACATTATTATAAGTACTTATATATCTATATAGGAGGAGGAGTTGCTGCTGCTGATTTTAATAATGATGGTTTGGAAGATCTCTTCTTTACATCCAATATTTATCATAACAAGCTTTTTTTAAACAAAGGGAATTTTCAGTTTGAGGATATTACAATTCAGGCAGGGATTAAAAAACGAGCAGGGTTTGATGCCGGGGTTTCTGTTGCCGATATTAATAATGATGGTTTTCTGGATATTTATATCAATCGAGCAGGCTGGTATAAAGGGGATCAAAAACTGGCTAATATGTTATATATTAATAATGGAGATCTCACGTTTACAGAACAAGCTGCCAAGCATGGTTTGGCAGATACCAACCGTTCAATAGCATCTACATTTTTTGATTATGATAAAGATGGCGATTTAGATGTATATATCACAAATGCTCCTGCGGATTTTGAATTATCAGATAAAATAGCAGATATCAAACGAGTACAACAACACCCCAAAACGCATTCGTATAAAAGCAGTGATAAATTATATGCGAATGATGGGAGTGGAAATTTCACAGATGTATCAATAGAAGCAGGAATAATGCCTGATTTAGGTTTTGGCTTGAATGCCCAGGTAGGAGATCTTAACAATGATGGGTGGTTGGATATTTATGTGTCTAATGATTTTATAGGACCAGATTTTGCCTATATAAACAATAAAAACGGAACTTTTTCTGAGCAAAGAAACACACTGTTCAAACATATCTCATACTATAGTATGGGGAGCGATATCGGAGATATTAATAATGATGGGTTGTCGGATTTAATGGTGTTAGATATGAGTCCTGAAGACCATATACGCTCAAAAACCACGATGGCGATGATGTCTGCTGATCGATTCAATAAGATGGTAGAAGAAGATCACCATCACCAATATATGCATAATGTAATGCAGTTAAACAATGGAGCGAAAGGATTTAGTGAAATTGGATACTTATCCGGATTGGCACAGACCGATTGGAGTTGGTCAATACTTTTTGCAGATTTTGATTTGGATGGATTGAATGATGTATATGTTACCAATGGTATTTATAGGGATGTAGTGGATAGAGATGTTAATGATGAGATCAATGCATTGATCGATAAGAACAAGACAAGCTTGCAAGAGCAGGATTTTTATGAGTTTACTCAGAAATTACCACAACAAAAACTGACGAACTATCTGTTTAAAAATAACGGCAATCTCACCTTTGATAATATGACTTCCAGGTGGTCTGATGAAGCTGCCACCTTTTCTAATGGTGCAGTTTATGTAGATTTAGATAATGATGGTGATTTGGATATCGTAACAAATAACCTGGATGAGCATGCAACAATATTAAGGAATAATGCAAGAGACATTAGTAAGAATAATTTTTTGCAAATAGATTTTTCCGGATCAAAGAAAAACCTGTTTGGAGTTGGAACTATGGTAAAATTGTATTTGAAGAATGGTGCTGTTTTGAAACGTACTTTAATAAACTCCAGAGGGTATTTATCTTCTTTGCCAAGTGTACTGCATATAGGTTTGGGAGAAGAAACTTTAATACCCAAATTAGAGGTGGTGTGGGCAGATGGAAATTCTCAAATATTAACGGATATAGGAGTAAATCAGAAAATACATCTCAATTATACAGAAAGTAGTACTGGTAATGAAAAAAAGAAGTTAGTAGCATCAGACTTTATTTTTGCAGAAGAAACCTTTGATTTGGAGCATAAAGACACTGTTTACAATGACTTTGATAAACAGCTATTATTACCACATAAATTATCACAGACAGGTCCTGCAATTGCCAAAACAGATATCAATAATGATGGTTTGGAGGATGTTTTTATAGGAGGAGGACACCGGCAAGAATCACAATTAATGATCGCTAGAGAAGATGGAAGCTATATAAAAGCAACGGTACCGGATTTTATAAAAGACCAGGCATATGAAGATGTCAGCGCCTGTTTTTTTGATGCAGATAATGATGGAGACCAAGACCTGTATGTGGTTAGCGGGAGTTATGAATTTAGATCTGATGATCCATTATTAGAAGATCGCTTATACATAAATGATGGAGGAATCAATTTTAGACGATCTTCTGATAAGTTGCCATTGATACGAATTGCAGGAGGGGTTGTAAAAGCTTCGGATTATGATCAGGATGGAGATGAAGACTTGTTTATAGGAGGACGTGTTGTCCCGGGAAAATATCCATACGCACCAGAAAGTTATCTGTTAATCAATGAAGAAGGAAGATTCGTGGATAAGACAAAAGAATTAGCAGCGGATATTTCAGAAATAGGAATGATTACCAGTGCAGTTTGGGAGGACATTGATAATGATAATGATATAGATTTAATCGTGACAGGAGAATGGATGGGGATTGAAGTGTTTGTTAATAAAGAAGGTACGTTGTCTAAGGACATGAAATACGATAAGCTATCATCTGCTACTGGCTGGTGGAATAAGATAGTAATGGCAGATATAGATAAGGATGGAGACCTGGATATCATTGCAGGGAATTTAGGGTTGAATTATAAACATAAAGCCTCGGAGAAAAAACCATTTCATATTTATACTCATGATTTTGATAATAATGGAACAGAAGATATTGTTCTGGCAAAAAATTATAAATCGAAGCAAGTTCCTGCAAGAGGTAAAAATTGTACAGCTCAACAAATGCCGTACTTAAAAGAAAGAGTCAAAACATATAAAGAATTTGCATCGAGCAATCTCCAGGAACTGTTAGGGGATAGTTTTGAAGCAGCAATCCATTACCAGGTAACAGAGCTCAGATCAGGGGTTTTTATAAATAATAGCGATAGTTTTGAATTTACCCCATTCCCAATAGAAGCCCAAATGAGCCCTGTTACTGCTATCATTTACGAAGATATTGATCACGATTCGGTTCGTGACTTAATTATGGGAGGAAATAATTATCATACCGAGGTAGAAACAACACGTTTGGATGCAGGAATAGGTGTTTTTCTTAAAGGAGTTTCCGATGGAAAGTTTGCGTTTCAAAAAAATAGAGAAACAGGACTTTATACTTCAGGAGATGTTAAAGATATGCTCTTGATTACGCATAAGAATAAAAAGAAACTGCTTGTCGCGAATAACAACAGCAAATTTCAATTGTATAACATAAAAGATAAATAGTATTAAAAACAAATTCTAGGAATTTGAAAAAATAAAAATTAGAAACTTTTAAAAAAGAACCTTTTTCGGTAATTGTTTTGAGATATTGTTGGATTGTTACCTCATCTGCTGAAAAAAATAAAAGTTTCGCAAGAGCCTAAAGCCAATAAATGGCTTTAGGCTTCAAATGAGACACCATAACGGTGTCTTTTTATTTAATACATGCTGGAAAATAGCCAACATTATATGTGGTTATGCCGTATGTAATTTGATTTTAACCCTTTGAAATATAGTGAAATATTATTTTTTTAGGATTATGTATAGTTTAGAGGTCTTAAAAGTAAGGATACATTTTTTTAAGTAAAGACTAACCAACAAGTATAATCTCGGGGACTAACATCTTTAGATATGTTTTTCTCGAATGGCACTTTGTCGTATTAAAATAGTGTATCAAAGCCCCGAAATGACCTGTTCTTTTAGTTCAATAGTACTGCCAAAACAAAAAGGATAACCATACTGTATGATTTTTTACAAAACAAATAGCTGATACAGAAGAGTATCACTATTGAATAATTACAACATGAAACCCAGTAATAGACCAATTATTTGATCTGTCTGGGAATTTTCTACTATTATTTTTTATCAAACCACACTCAAATTTAAAACCTATGAAAACAAAACTACTATTCATTGTAGCTGTATTATTTACAGCTGTACTATTTGCTCAAAATACAGGGATTGCTGTTCAGGGAATTGCTAGAGATGCTAGTAAAACAGCCTTAGGAAACAAAAATTTAAATTTTGTTTTTGATATTCAAATCTCGAATGGGACCTCTAAGTATAAAGAAACACAAAACCTGACGACGGATGCTTTTGGTGTATTTTCTCATGTGATTGGAACCGGAACCCCTCAGGGAACAACTTTTAGTGAGGTTGATTTTAGCACAGAACATCTAAAGCTCGTTATTAGTTTAGATGGGACAGTAATTTCAGATCAACCTTTTCACTATGCTCCGTATGCATACCATGCAAACAATGGGGCTCCAACAGGAGCTATTATGCCTTATCTCGGTGCAACAGCACCTCCTGGGTGGTTGTTATGTAATGGAACAGCAATACCTAATCCTTCTACTTCAGGAGCTGCTTTGGTTGCTCTCATAGGGAATAACACACCTAATTTACAAGGAATGTTTTTAAGAGGAACAGGTACCAGTCCTGTTAATGGACAAAGTGGACCGGGATTAAAAGCTACTCAATCTGATACATTCAAATCTCATAATCATTATGTAAACTTAACTACTAGTAGTAATGGAAGTCATTCACATGGATATGATGATTATGCGCATTCAGATTCAGTTGCAGATCACTCTGATCATGGTACAGGTAGCGGAGATGATAATGGAAACAAAAGAACGTCTCGAACAACTGCGAGTGCCGGTAATCACACTCATACCGTGAAAGGAAATAGCAATACTACAGGTGGAGCGGAAACACGTCCGGTAAACTATGGAGTAAATTATATCATAAAATTATAAAAGTACTTTTTGAGACCATCAAGTAAATAGTAGTACTAAGTAGCTTATGTACGACTATTAGTAGATGGTGTTCTATTATACAAAAACAGATGAAAAAGATACTTTTATCCCTTTGCTTAGGGCTAATGGTTAATTGGCTTTGGGCACAAAGTAATCCGCAAGTGATTACAGGCGCAACAACCCTGCAAGAGCAGGCGTATAATACAAATGGTGATAAGGTGAGCCTACAAATAGGTCCTAGTCAACATTATTTTCAATATAGTTTACCTATTCCCGAAGAATCAAATGGTACGGTAATGGGATATTTTCCCTGGGATGTGCTGTATATGGAAGATACGTTCGCAGAAGAAACTTTTGATATTTCCAAAGGATATTATGGCGATAAAATCCAATTAGATTGGTCAATCGGAGCCAATAAGGAAGCGATTGATCGAATTGAAATCTATCGTCGTCCTTATATTGATGAAAATACCTCCTATTTTGAATATCAAAATGGAGTGAATGTCCCACACCCATCTTTCGGGCTTCCTATTACTACATTGAGTCGAGATGATTTTCAATACATAGATAATTATATTGAAGGAGGTATTTTATATGAATACCTGGTATATGCCCAAGGAGTTTCTGCGATTGCAGAACGGTATATAACATACATCACAGGAATAGGGTATCGAAATCCTACAGCTGTTGTTTCGGGAAATATTAGTTTTGATGGAGGAAACCCTGTGAAAGATGTAGTTGTTAGAGCAGAACCACAAGGAGCAGAAATCAAAGCAGGAAGTAGTATTGCCGTTACTGATCAGGGGAACTTGTCAGTACAATACTTAAATAAAAATATAACGACAGCAGCTACTTTTCAATCTTGGATGCGAATCTCCGAAACAGCTGATTTTACTTGGGTAAGATTACAGCAGCGAGACTTCCTTACCGGAGAGCTGACGAACTCAACTACAGAAGCTAAGATACAATTGGAAGAAGTAGAAGAGGAAAAAACATTGAATATTCTGATTAGAGATGAAGGAAGTGGAGTACATAAAGTGATACTAAAAAAGTTTTATCCTACAGGAGAAGTAAATGGTAGAGGAGATGATATTTTTAAACCAATTACAGAAATAGCTGCTCATTTTATTCACCTTTCTTTAGTATTAAATGAAGGAGATAGACCAGCACTATTTATTAATGGAAGACAATTAAATCAGGCTTTTATAGAAGAAACAATTGCTGCCCAGCAAAAGGAATTAGATATAAACAAGAGAACGATTCCTGAATTAGAAATAAACACTACCTATAGATATCCTTCAACAAATAGTTTTAATAGTCTACTAATCGCAGATAAAATGAATGGGATTATTGACGAAATACGATTATGGCAAGGTAAATTAAATGGCAAAACAATTCGTCAGGACTTTAAGCGGTATTTAAGTGGAACAGAAACAAATTTATTGATGTACTTGCGTGCGAATGAAGGACAAGGGGTTTATGCGTATGATTTATCGGCTAAAGGGTATGATTTTAATAAGAATAAAGCTCTTTTGCAATTGGCAAGCTGGACTGGTAATATTTCGGATAGACCTACAGGAAATCAATTAGGGGTTTTAGGGGTTACGGATGAAAATGGGAATTATGTGATTGCCGCGATTCCATACACAGGAACAGGAGAGTCATTTAATATAACGCCTTCTTTTGGGGTGCATCAGTTCGAACCGAACCAACAACTGATCTTTCTTGGACAGGGGGCAGAGGTAGCAAATAAAATCGATTTTAAAGATATTTCGTCTTTTATTTTTAGAGGAAAAGCACGTATGGATGTAGTAGGGACATTCGAACCAATAAGGAACAATGATGGGACTGTTGTTGTTCCAGAGGTATTACAAGTCAAAGAAACCGGTTATAATGAATATACGGTAAGTATGACAGATGGAAATGAACGGACATACCAAAAAGGAGATTATCAAATGGGAGAAGTCCCCAATACGATCGTTGATATGCCGAATGTAGGAGTCGAAGGAGCCAATATATATATTGATGGAAATATTGTAATAGGAAAAGATAACAAGCCTGTATTAACGGATGAAGATGGGGAATTCGTGATTGAAGTACCTATTGGGAATCATTATATCGAGGTCAAAAAAGATCGACATGATTTTACTTATGGAGGACGTTTCCCAATGACCATAATAGATGCCCTGGCGCAAGAAGAACGCCTCAAAGGGAGTCCTCTTACTACCGAAGAATCTGAGTATATTACTGAAAATCATAAAACAGAATTTGATTTTTTTGAACATCAGGAGCAATCTGTTACCTTTTTAGATCAAACTAAAGTAACCCTTGTAGGGAAAGTAGTTGGAGGGTCTGTAGAAGGAGAAAAACCTATCGGTTTTGGAGGAGAAGGGTATGTAGAACATATTTTTGATCCACAGACTCCAAACGAACGAAAAGTAGCAGTGAGTGCAGTCAATAACATTGGGCAAGCGACAATAAAACTAAGCCATGAAGCAGGAGATGTTACTATTGCAACAAATAAAGCTTCAGGGGAATACAGAAGGGAACTGGCCCCACTTCAGTATGTTATAGAAAAAACGAGTACTAGTGACGGGGTTACTGTTCTTATAGATACAGATAATATTAGTCATACATTTTTAAATGCAAATGAAGTAGTAGATTTACGAACAGTGCCAACTCCTAAGACGTCAGAGTTTTCATTAGGAGAAGAAGAGGAACCATTGGTTTCTGATCCTTATCATTTTGAGAAAAGTTTTGTATATCGATCAGCTCCACAGTTAGATGTCACCAGACAAACTTCTGCTCCTATGATTAATATAGGTGGAGTGGAATATTATACAGAAGGGCTCAAACATAATGGTCAAGATTTGGTTATCTATGAACAATTTGAAGAATATTTTATTGATTTTGAAACGTCAGAAGTATATAAAAATTACGATGATCTCGCAGCAGGAAAAGAAGTGAGAGTGCCTATTACTGATGGAGAGTTTATCATAACCAATAATCTGGCATTAGAAAATACAGAAAGTATCTCTTATAATGATACCGATAAGAGTAAGTCTACGTATCGTTTTAAGGCAGGACTCCCTAGAATATCAAAACCATTTTTAAAAACCTTATCTATTAATTACAGGGTAAATAATGTTGATACCCCTGCCCATGGATATAATAATGAAGGTTTGATCTTAGGAGGGAAGTCAGATGGAAGTCAGACATTTGTAACAGCGGCTCCCGAAGTTCCGGATATTATTCTTAGGGATCCTCCGGGTTCTAATAGTTTTGCCGCTATTGAAAAAGGAGAAAGTATTTCTTTTACCACTAAAAGTAGTTTTACCAGTACAGGAGGGATCTCCAATTCTTTACAGGTGTTATTAGGAGTGAAATTTGGAGCAGGAGGAGGATTAGCAGGTCCCGTCATTGAGTCAAAAGCTACCAATAATGCCACAGTCGGAATTTCTATAAAAACTTCTTCGGATAAAGGCCGTAGTCTAAAAACAACCTATAGTTTTGATCAAACTATTAAGACTAGTAGTAGCCCATTTTATGTGGGAGCTGATGGAGATCTATACATAGGGAATTCCAGTAATTATTTTTATGGTTCTTATGATAACATTCAGGCAAATACAACCAACTTACCTGATTCAGATGCATTAGAGTTACATTTTAAGGATATTCAAGGAAATGAAATTCCTTTGTTTATAAGTAAGCAGAAGGCAATGTATTTTGTAGAAGAGCCGTCAGAAACATTTTTTGTCTATAGTCAGCGGCATATAATTGATGTTTTAATTCCAGAATTAGAACAGATAGTATATAACATAGATCATGGTATTATAGATCCTAATACACCAGGGGTACTACCTCGTAAGGAATATCTACAGCAAATAGCATTATGGAAAAAAGCGATTCTGAGAAATGAAATCACTAAGTATAAAGCGCTGAATGAACGTAGTGAATATAAAAAAGAATTAACATCTTTTCTGGAGGATCAACAATCAAGGTTGGAAAGAGAAATAGAGAAAGGAGATCTGGCACCAGGAGGTTTATTACATTCTGAGACGCAACTCAAAGAAAAATTAGATGACTTAAAAGGGTTGGAAACTATGCTGGAAGCAAATTTTGAAGAAAATATATCATTTGATGCCGGAGTAGGAGATATTACAAAAGGGATGTCTACAGCTTCTGTTTCAGGAGAGAGTACTGCATATAATATAACTATTGATGAATCATTGGCAATAGAATTAGGATTTAAGTTTAATGGAGTGGGACTATTAAATAAAACAGAAGCAGCTTTTTCGCAAAAAATAGATGGTTCTATAAATACAGAAAATGTAGAAACAACTAAAGTATCCTATACATTAAAAGATAATGATAAAGCCAATATGCTTAGTGTGGATGTTATTAATGCATTTGATGGTAATGGACCGGTTTTTAGTACAATAGGAGGGCGTACCTCCTGCCCCTATGAAGGGATTAGTACTTCTTTGTTTTTTGAAAAAACAGCCTACAACAGAGATGTTAATGAATATAAGAGAAAGAAAGCCTTATACGATAAGTATCTCGATGATAAGAAAAAGTTTGATAGGTGTGTGATTTTGGCATTACTATCTGGGCAAATCCCTAGTTGTACACCACCATCTCCAGTAGAAAAACCTTCCTTTGAAATTACTCAAATTGATACCTATACAGGAGATTTTGCTTTAAACTATGCGACTCAAAAGGTGGAAATTCCTCTTATTAGTGTAGAAAATGCAAATATTGCTAATGTACCAGAAGCAGGTGCTGCGGAGTTTACTTTACTATTGGAAAATAATAGTGTTAGTGAAACGGATATGGATTTCAAACTGAGGATTGATCCAGCCACAAATCCATATAATGTAAAGCATAATATTGCTTTAAACGGAACTATTATTCGTGTTCCCTATGGAAAGAAAATACCATTTGCACTAACTTTAGAGAAATCAGTGTCAGATCAATATGAGTATAAGGATATTGATATTGTTTTAGAATCACTATGTGATAAATATAATGTGAATGATCGTGTTTCAGTTTCAGCTTCATTTGTCCCTTCATGTTCTAAAGTAGTTATCTCAAAACCCTTTGATAATTGGGTAGTAAATAATGAAGATATTTATAATCAGGATGGCACTACGAATAAATTGGGAATAGAGCTATCTGAATTTGATACAAGTTTTTCCAGTTTCAAAAAAATAGAACTACAATATAGAAAATCTACAGCCTCTTCATGGAATCGCTTACACACTTATTATAAAGCACCTTTTACAAGTGCGGGAGGAGTTTTAGTAGATTATTTAGCAACAGCAATAGCTGATGGAGAAGATAAGAATTCTGTCATAACAGAAACTACGCAATTATACGAATTTGATGTTGATAAATTAAGCTTGTCAGATGGTACTTATGAGTTGAGAGCAATCTCTACCTGTAGTAATGGCACCCAATATATATCTAAAGTTATAACAGGAACAGTTGATCTGAATAAGCCAGAACAATTCGGAACACCTTCTCCTACAGATGGGATATTAAATGCTGGAGAAGATCTGAGATTACAATTTAGTGAACCGATCCAATTTAATGATGCTATTAGTAAAATTGAAATTGTAGCAGAGACAAATAATATGCCGATTTCTCATGGAGTTTCAGTATACTTTAATGGTCCTGAAAATAGTGTGGAAATAGATAAAACCAATGTTGTTAGCGGAAATTTTAGTATCGAATTTTGGATGAATAATTCTTCAAAATCTGATGCAATTATTATGCAGCAGGAAAATGGATTTGAAGTAGCATTAATAGATGGAGAACTAGTATGGACATTAGGAGATCAAACAATACAATCTTCAATAAGTAAAGATGATGTATTTCATCATTATACGTTGAGTTATCACGAGACAAAAGGAGAACTCCGAATCTATGAAGATAGTTATGAATTAGCAGTAAGGACAGTTGATAAGATAGAGTTTACTAATAAAGGGAGGTTAACACTGGGAGGAAATACTTTTTCCGGGAATTTGCATGATCTAAGAATGTGGACAAAGTCGTTATCCTTATCGGAATCAGTAGCGAATATGTATACGCAATTTTCAGGATCTGAACGGGATTTAATAGGGTATTGGCCCATGAATGAAGGGCATGGAGATGTTATGAAGGATCTGGCAAGGTATATTCATGGAAAAATGGAAGCCTCTTGGGATATAAAACCCAAAACCAATGCCTATGATTTTAAGGATCGGCAATATATAGAATTGAATCTAAATGATTTTTCAGAGTTTGGAGCAGCTAAACAGATTCATGACGAAATGGATATAACATTATCCTTCTGGATGAAAACGGCATCAAAAGAAGTTGCAACTATGTTTTCTAATGGAAGAGGAACCATTGAAGATCTGGTACAGGCTAACGGCAAACGTAATAAATGGGAAGTAGGATTAGATGAGGAAGGAAGTTTGATATTTACAAACGAAGGCGTTACTTATAAATTAACAGAAACTAGTCTTACAGATAACTCTTGGCATCATATCGCGATGATTGTTAATCGTAGAGGAGCCTTAAAAACGTATGTAGATAATACATTAGTAAGTTCGCACTCAGCTAAGAATATTGGAGGTATTTCAGGGGATAAATTCTGGATAGGAGCACGTGGTTTTACAGAAGTAGATGGAACGATAGTAACAGATAGGTTTTTTACCGGAAAAATAGATGAAGTAAGATTGTGGAACACAGCGCGTACGATAGAACAACTTCGTAGAGATAGTACCTGTGAGATAGCACCTGCCACATTGGGATTACTACTCTATACAACGATGAATCAACCAGAACTTCCGAATGGAAAAGGGCCTAAATATTATCATGCATTGTCTAATAATACGACACCTGCCGTTTTTTCGATCTTAAGTTCGGGAGTTCCTAATTATTCCGAAGATGCTCCTAAATTGAAACCTAAAAGGAACTTATTGAGTTTTGATGTTCGCCATATAATTAATGGAGATGAGATGATCATTACTCCGGAGATTAGTGATTGGGCAGTACTAGAAGGGCAAGTTTTGGATATAACGGTTGATAGGATATTCGATCTAGCTGAAAATAGGCAGGCATCACCTATTACCTGGACGGCTTTTGTAGAACGTAATGAGGTCAGTTGGTATGTTGCAGATAAAGAAGATCTCTTAGAAATAGAAAAATTTGTAGGAGACGAATATGAATTTGATATCTCTTTGATTAACAGAGGAGGGAAAAAACAAACTTTTGCCATTAAAAACATCCCGAACTGGTTGTCATTAGATAAAACCTATGGCACGCTGGATCCTAATAGTAAAATGACAGTAAAAGCAAGTATTGATCCAGAGTTTACGATTGGGGAATATATAGAGAACCTATATCTGGAAACGGATTTTGGGCTTGATCAAAAACTACAGTTAAATCTTAGAGTGTTAGAAACAGAACCTGATTGGACAGTAAACCCTAGTGCCTTTGATTTTAGTATGAACTTTATCGGAAAATTAAAAATCAATGGAATAATTTCTACAGATGCATATGATAAAGTAGGAGCTTTTGTTAATGGGGTCCCGAGAGGAGAAACCCATTTACTATATGATGAAGCTTTTGATGAGTATTTTATATACTTAACCGTGTTTAGTAATACAGCATTTGGAGATGCAATCATATTTAAGGCATGGGATGCTTCTCAAGGTAAAATAGTGGAAATAGAAGTTGATGACATGAGGTCTGTAGTATTTATGGAAAATGAAGTTATAGGGACAAAATCGAATTCAGCTTTATTCGAAAATACAAACGTAGTAGAACAGCACCTTTCTTTAAACACGGGATGGACATGGGTATCTTTTGATGTAAATGACCCTAACTTCAAAAACCTTAATGAATTGACCAAGAATTTAGCATTGTCAACAGGAGATAGAATCTTAAGTTTAAGCCCTGCACAATTAGAAACCTATTATAAACACCCAACAGACATAACAAGGAGTAGTTGGTCAGGGAATATAAGTGCAAATGGTGGGATGACGACAGAAAAAATGTATAAGCTGAACTTGGCTAAAGGAGGAGAACTGATTATAAAAGGAGAAAAAGTGGATGTCAGCAAGTGGTCTTATGAATTGAAAGAAAACTGGAACTGGCTGCCTTTTATAATAGGGAATAATACCCCGGTAAATGAAGCTCTTGCTTTTTATGATCCAAAAGATGGAGATGTTATTAAATCACAAAATTTATTTGCGATTTTTGATCCGATCAATGGATGGACAGGTACATTAGACTATTTATTGGCAGGTCATGGATACATGATTAAATCTGGCAAGGCGCAAACATTTAAATATCCAACGTATTTGAGCTCGAAGGCAAAGGTGATTGAGAAAGAGACTGAAACTCCTTCTGAAGATCAGGTCGCTGTAACCTATGCAAGGTATCCAGAAAATATGAATGTTATTTTACAGCTGCCCAAAGGATATTCCAAAGTAGTGGTTTATGATATGAAAGGCAATCGAAGAGGAAGTGCCAGCAATCAATTAGTAGGAGAAGAATCACTTAGTTTTCTGACGATTTATGGACAGGCTAATGAGATGTTGCGGTTCTATGTGTCAGGAGAAACAACGGAAGAAGCAACTACTAAACTTATGACTTTTTCAGCAAATAAAGTTGTAGGAACAATACAAGCCCCAGTATTATTAGAGATGGTATCAGAAACGATTGATATATATCCAAACCCTTTTGAAAATGAACTTAGGATAAAAGTACTTTCAGATAGATCTCAGAAGGTAAGGGTGTTTATACATTCTTTATCAGGACAACAGGTATACCAACGAGAGCTTTATGTAGATAAAGGGGAAGCTTTTTTTAGTATCGCACCAGAAATTTCTTCCGGAGCCTATTACCTGTATACGATAGTTAATAATACCATTATGAGAAATATGATAGTAAAAAAATAAATAAACAATACTGCCGGTATACAGTATCGGCAGTACATAAAAAATATAATGATGAAGAGATATAACTACTATCTGATACTATTGTTTTTTGCAGGGTATCAGTTACAAGCACAAAATCCTAATTGGAGTGTGAATGAGAATAATTATCAATATACGATGTCTTTTGTAGCTTTTCTGAATGTCGATGGAAAAGATTTGGAAACTGAGAATGATGTAGTAGGCGCTTTTGTAGATGGAGTATGTCGGGGAGTTGCTAATTTAACTTATGTTGCTTCAGAAGATAGGTATTATGCCTATTTAACAGTATTTGCAAATCAAAATAATGAATTGATACATTTTCGTATATATGATGCTGAAAAAGAAAAAACTACAGAGGTGTCTGAGACCCAGGTGTTTGAAATTAATAAACATTACGGGGATGTTTTTAGAGCATATAGCATTGCCGAACCAAGGCTGAGTGATGCGGCAGATATCATTGATTTTAGCTTTGTGAATACAAAAGCCAAAGATGTGATTTTTAAAGAGAGTGAAATAACAATCTTATTAGATGTTGAGGATAATGTTAAGGCACTTGTTCCCATCTTTGAACTTAGCCAGGGAGCAAAGTTATATAGGAATACGACAGAGCAACTGTCAGGAAAAGACAGTGTAGATTTTAGTACCCCAGTAGATTATAAAGTGGTATCAGAAAATCAATCGGTAACACGAGAATACACAATAAAAATCAAAGTAAGCTCTGGAGATATCACTTACTATAGAAAAAATGCCGTTTGTTATGAGGGAGGAGCAATTAAAGTTGTTTCTACCAGAAATAATGAAGAGGTATTGCTACTGAAGGATGGAGTTAACTTTTCTAGTCAGACAATAACTAATGGGGAAACTGTTTTCAATAATTTGGAAGCGGCAACATATGAAGTAAAGATGGGAACTATTCGGAAAGAAATTATCATTAATCAAAAAAAGTAAGTATGAGTATGAAAACAGTTTTTTGGATTATAATCGTTGTATTATTTTGTAATTGCTCTAGAGATGATGCTCCAGAAACCTCAGTTATAAAACCAATACATATTAACTTTGTAAAAGAAGATGGAACTTCTGTAACAACCTTTGATTGTATAAACCCTAATGATAAGTATTTTGTATCGATTGTTGTCGAAGCAGAAGGAAGTGGAACAGTAGAAAAAACATTAGTAGAGTATACTGTTAATGGAGTTTTACACAGTATGGTTTTTACGGGAATAGAAAATCAACGTAATCAAATTATCTTAAAAGAAGGAGAAAATGTAGCACAGCTTGTCGATACAGGAATATATGCTAAAGTTTCATATGTGGCTGCAGAAGCATTTGAATTAGTTGAATGATAGAGACTATATTATTTTTTTCATCTTAAAAAGAGTAAAAACTCCTCAGTTTATCAGGACTGGGGAGTTTTAATATTATAAAGAATAAAAAATAGAAATTTTTCCTTAAAAATAACATTAGTATTTTCATTAGATGTTGGTTATTAATTATTTTTGAATATATATATATTTATTAATTATATAAATAATATTACATTTATTTATGAATTATACATTGCATCAACTTCAGATTTTTCTAAAAATAGTAGAGAAAGGAAGTATCACCAAAGCTTCAGAGGAATTACACCTCACTCAACCAGCAGTTTCTATTCAGCTTAGGAATTTTCAGGATCAATTTCCTATACCACTTACTGAAGTAATAGGTAGAAAGATATACATTACTGATTTCGGAAAGGAAATAGCAGAGGCAGCTCAAAAAATAATTCAGGAAGTTGATCAGATTAGTCATAAAACATTAGCGTACCAAGGACAGTTGTCGGGAGTGTTGAAGATATCAGTAGTGTCTACAGGTAAATATATTATCCCTTATTTCTTGTCTGATTTTATGAAAAAACATTCAGAAGTAAACCTGGTATTAGAGGTGACAAACAAAGAGATGGTCGTATCAAGTCTGGAGGAAAATTCTGTTGATTTTTCACTGGTGTCGGTATTGCCAAAACATTTGAAGATTAGTAAGACTAATTTGATGGAAAATCAATTGTATTTAGTGGGGAGTACGACAGATACATTTGAGAAAAAAATGTATGATACTTCGATTCTTTCTGAGCTACCGTTAATCTATCGCGAACCAGGGTCAGGAACCCGACATACCATGGAAGAGTATTTAGAGCAAAATAATATTGTCGCGAGAAAACAGATGGAACTGACCTCAAATGAAGCGGTTAAGCAAGCGGTAATAGCAGGGTTAGGGTATTCGATTATGCCATTGATAGGAATACGAAATGACTTGGAAGCGAATCGATTACAGATTATACCTGTAAAGGGGTTTCCTTTGAAATCAATATGGAACCTGATATCTTTAAAGAACAAAAAATTTTCTCCGGTAGCAGCAGCATTTTTAAGCTATGTAGAAGAAAGAAAAGATGAAATAATAAGACAGAAGTTTCAGCTTATAAATTTATGATTTACCGGAAGGGGGTACTTGCTGTATGATGATAAAAGAGGATTCTGACTCTCTTTTATTAAGATTCAAAACCCTCTAATAAAATAATGAACGTAGGATTTATAGCACTATTCTAACCAAAAACATAAATCCATAACGTTTAAAAGAGGGGTTAATCAGTAATTTTAATCGTCAAAGTTCCGTTTATTTCAACTCTTTTTCCCGTAGTCATTGCTTCTTTAAAAACAGCTTTAAATGCTTCTTTTTCTTTTAATAACTGGGCAATGCGTTCATCATCATAACTGGAATCAATATGTTGATTTCCTTCATGTATAGAAAGCCTGTGTAGTTTGTGAAAGTTTATTTTTTCTTTTATTAATGCATTCACAACATCCGAAGCTTCAGAAGGAGTAAATGTATTGTCTACCAATTGTATCTTGTCCATTACTTCTGTTGTAGTCATATCAGTTAAAAAATTATAATTAATAGTTTTTCGTTATGTCTGCTCTTTCTACTTTAATGTATTCGTATGCTGATAGGAATGCATCTACGTGTTATATAGCAGAAGTATTAATTATTTGTTTAAGCCCCGGTGAAGAAAGAAACGAGCAACTCTAAGAACAGTTTGTAGTACGCAGAGTAACCCGTTTCATAGTTTCCTCCATTTTTATTCACAGGGGCAAATATTAGATTAATTATTGATATATTTTTATTTATAATTATTGTGTAATTCATTAATATTTTTTATTATAAAATGAATAGTAAAATATTCCTTTTTTGAAAAAAAGTATTAAAAGAAATAATTGAATTAAAAGTGAAAAAAAAGGTGCCAAAGTATCTGTTGGGGCGTTTTATATGTATAAGATCTGTTCATTTGTATAAAATCTAAAAAACGAACATGAAAAAAGTAATACAATTGTTAATCTGCTGCCTGGGAGCCTTTTTAGTGATAACTAATAGTTTTTCTCAAAAAGGAGAATCTACAGAGTCAATTCAGGAATTGGATAGTAAACTGGAAGAAATATTCAAAAGTTCAGACCTTACAGGAATTTCTATTGTAGTAGTAAATGACAAAGAAGTGTTTTATAACAATTCTTTTGGATATGCAGATGTAGCGACCCAAAAGCCGTACACAAATCATACGGTACATAATATTGGTTCTGTTTCCAAAACATTTATTGCTGCTGCTATTATGAAAGCTCAAGAGTTAGGAAAACTACGTTTAGACGATCCAATTAATCAATATCTGCCATTCCAGGTGATACACCCTAAATTTCCTGATGTACCGATTACGTTGCGACATCTGGCACAACATACCTCGGGAATTAGTGATGATAATGCTTATCTAAGAGCATATGTGTTAGAAAATCCGATAGATGATTATTCTTATTTGCCAGATGATTTTGCAAAGAATCTAAAAGTTATCGCGCAGAATGAGGATCTTTCTTACGCGATGTTTTTTGAAAATGTGTTGTCCAAAAATGGAAAATGGTATTCAAATAAAAATTTCACAAAAAAAGCTCCTGGCAAGCGATATAACTATAGTAATATTGGAGCAGCTTTGGCAGCGTATGTGGTTGAAAATGCAACAGGAGTTCCTTTTGAGCAATTTACAAAACAGTATATTTTTGATCCTTTGGGGATGGAGAAAACAGCCTGGAAGATAAACGATAATAATCGGGAGGAATTCGCCTCCAGATATGTTACTAAAAATACGATGGTACCAGCGTACCACCTGATTACGAGTTCAGATGGGGGGTTGATCACAAATACAGATGAATTTGGGGAATATTTGAAAGAAATGATCCGGGGAAGAAACGGGGAAGGTGCGATATTGTCAAAAGCATCTTATGAAGAAATGTTTACCCGTACAGAAATAGGAAAAGAATCCAGTGGAATTTTTTGGGGAGTTAATGAAAAAGGAACTTTGAATCATTCCGGGAGTGACCCTGGGGTAGTAAGTATTGCTGCTATAAATCCCAGCCGTAATGTAGGCGTGTTTCTGATGACGAATATCAGTGCAGATGAAGACAAACAATTGATGGGAGCTGTTCTGGAAATATGGACAACTCTAAAGCATCATCGTTGGGAGTAAGTGTCATATCATAAAAAAAGCCATGTAGTAAACATGGCTTTTGCATATTGAAGTTTTAAACTTCTTTACGCCATTTGTTAATCAAAACAATCAAAACAATATTAATAATTGCAACAAACGATAATAAGATAACTTGAGAGAGATTAGTGCTACTTACCATGAAGGTTTCTATAACATGAGAGATGTTTAATAAGGCGAGTAAGAAAGCATACATGAGAGAGAATATTCTAAACCCTTTTCGTTCGTAAAATAACGTTAAGAATGCCATTATCATAGGAAGGATCATCGCTACAATGTGGATGATGTGAATGGCAATGGGAACACCATTGCTAAAAGGTTCTGTAGGGAGAGGTTTAAAGAAAATACTTTCTCCAACTTCTAATGTGCTGTGTATTGCTATACCCAGTGCAATTAATACCCATGAAATAAGAATTTTTTGTTGATTATTCATGTAGAGGGGAGTTTTTAAGGTAGTACATGTAAAAGAATAACTCCCTAAGCACTGACGAACGCAAGTTAGTGCTTAGCTGTTAATGGAGTTATTGCAAAAGAATTTGTAATAAAGATATGCGACGTAAACACTAAGGAGAACAATCTCCCTAGTGTTTTATGTAGCAAAAGGAATAACATATCACATGGTATCGTATTGCTTTCTTTTTCTTAGTTTTATAGATAAAATTTCCAGGAAAAGAAGGCGATACCTGTAATGTTTTTATAGAGGACTTAACTGGCTGGGAACTCCTCCAGAAAGAGAGAAAGCTTCATTTACCTCTCCATTAGCCGGGTTATACGTGTAATAGCCTTGATAATTAGAATTACTAACTGCAAAATACACTAAGCCATCAATAACAACAGGACCACTGATACTAGAGCTTATAGATCCACTACTGGGAATTCCTGCTATTTTTGTGATCTTCTTGGTGTTTATGTCTACCATATATGCATCGACATCTTCTTCTCCAAGATTACTATAGTCAGAATTAATAGCAGATGATTTAAGCTTTATGTATAGTTTATCACCTACAACAGCAGGTCCTGCTAGACAAAAACTATTTCCTCCTATGAACTCATTAAAATCAAGTTTCCAGGAAGGGTCGATTTGATTACTTCCTGCTTTGATTCGAATGCATTTGGAGTGAGCAGGATCAGAAGTATTCCCGACTGGACTTGCAAGATAGATATCCCCATTGTCCGCTACTGTTGCATAATTTGAATTTTTTCTCTCGAAACCTAACCATATATAATCATTGTGCTGAGTTAATCCAATGAAGGTATCATTTGTTGTGTCAAATACAGCAACATAGCTTATATCAAAAGCATGTGTTCCATCTTCTTTTAGAAAAAATACTTGAGTATATAATTTTCCTTTGCTTTCCAGCATAAAAGAACCAATTCTGGTACTGGTAACTTCATCGGTAAGAATAGGAGTAATAGCTTCTGTTATGTCGATTTCTCCTGTTCGCTGCATAGTAGAAGGGTTAAATGTCTGGATTGCCGTACGACTTCTGTTTGCATCTGTATAATATCCCTTGGTAGGACTAACAACTTCAAAAGTAAATATTTTCTCATTAACAGCGATAAATCCTTCATCTGTAAAAGCATTGTTCTGATAACCGAATTTTTGTATCCCATTATCCCCTGCAGAGTTCGATGTATGGTATACAGCTCCATCAATAGCTAATCCGGTTGTGCGGGCAGCAGCTATTTGTGTTGCATTAGAGACTTTAGAAATGTCAATTGTACCGGAAAACATCTCCTCTGAGGAAATTAACAATCCACTGGAAGTATTAGGGTCAGTAATAACAAATAAGGAAACACCAGATTTTTCGGGACTTGTTCCTCCTCCATCAGGATTAGAAGGTTCAGAATTGTCATCACTACTACAACTACTTATGAGATACATCATTGATAGGATGTATGCACACATCTTAAAGGTCATTTTTTTCATTTTTCACTTTTTAATTAATTGAATACTTGATTTTTAAACGATAATTAATTCCAGGTTTTTGGACTCTAAATCCATCAAAGGCTTCGGCATCCAGGATATTGTTGATCTCTGCGTTAACCCAGAGTGGGGTACCAGAAACTTTATAGGTAATTCCTATATCTATTAGATTTTGAGTTGGAATTATATTTACTCCGGTGATGCCATTAACATCACCAAATAGAGGGGGTTCTTGCTCTTTGGAAACCGCATTTAGTAAGTATTTTTCTACGTAATTATAATTGCCGTAAAATTGCCAGTTTCCTTTTCCGATCAATTTTTTAGGGTGATAACGAAGTCCGATATTTCCAAAAAAGTATGGAATATTGGGTTGTCTGGAATCTTCGAGTAATCGGGAGTTAATATCCGTGTTTTTTCGTCGTATATCCTGATAGGTTACGGCTAGATTAAACCGAATGTTTTTAACCAAGCTCCCTTTTAGCATAAACTCTCCCCCAAGTATTCTGGCATCATCTGTATTTTGATAGCGAGAATATAATAGACTGAAGGGGCGCAGGAAAATATTGTTTTCGATAGCTCTATAGAATGTATTAATATCTAACCAGAGGTTTTGTTTTTTAGTGATATTAGAGTAAAATCCGAGATTGATATTATGACTCGTCTCAGGTTGCAGGTTGTAATTTCCAGAAATAAATATAGCATCTCCAAAATACTCTTCAGACTCTGGGATTCGGGTAGCTCGCTCATATGATATTCGCAGGTACCGGTGCTTGTTAATGTTGTATTTCATGGAATTACTTATACCATAACTATCATCGGAAAATTCTGGAACTTCACCATAATAATCATAAACCGAAGAGATAGAACTAGTGATAACCCCATATCTTTTTACGGAAAAAACATTGTCGATTTTGTTACCTAAAAAAGAAGAGGTAACCCCAATACCTGTAATGTTCCGTGTGTATTTTGCAGGAAACGTTAAGACATCTACATCTCTTCCAAAAGTTTCTGCCAATGGATCAGAGCCAACTCTTTTTTCATAGATATAATTATGATTAAAGTTTAATTGATGGTTTTCATGGAGTTGGTAGTTAGCATTGGCACGAATAGTCCAGTTATCGAAGTTAAGTCTCCTATATGATTTAGCATTTTGATTGGTCTCTCCTCCATTGTCATTATCAGGAATAGGAAGTGGTTCTCCTAACCAGTTATATCTGTATGTGGGAGTGTCATCGAATAGAGTATTTCGATCGCTATAGGCAGTAAAAAAATCCAGATGTAGTTTGTCGAACTGTTTTTGATACCTGATTGTAAAAATAGATGCATCTTCTTCATATATTGCTTCTCCATAAGGGATCGTAAGCCGAATATTATTTTGTAACTCTTTTTGCATGTCAAATCTGGAAAATCCAATTTCAAATAAATCGGCGATTTTAGTAGCTCGCGTACCTATTTTTGTTTCCAGGAACAAACTGTATATACCATCGTGAAATCGTTCAGCCTCAGTTGATTTGAGAACACCAGTGTCGGCATCAGGGATATCCACATTTATGGTGTAGTTATTATCTGATGTGATAAAATATGAAGTAGCAGCAGCAAAAAATTTAGAATTAGGAATTGTCAAATATCCGTTTAGATTGACTTGGTGTGTATTAAAAGAAGCGACTCCGTAAGAAAGGTCCAAATGGTTTTTGTGATTGTTTTGAGAAATAAAGTTAACAGCACCACCCAAGGCATCAGCTCCTAAATCCACAGGTAGCACCCCTTTGTATATCTCTATATTGGTTAATTGATCAATGGGAACCATGCTCAAATCAAATGCTCTTCCAAGATAATCCAATGGGATTCCATCTTTGAAAAAACGAATGGCATTCCCCTGTAATCCATTAATATTGATAGAAGTTCCACTTCCAATACCTCCATTTTGTCGTACTTTAACTCCAGAAGTTTGATTCATGATTTGAGGGAGACTGATGGATTGAGCTTGTATCTTCTTTACATCAATTACTTCGATCTTAATAGGCTCTTCTCGTTTTCGCTGTACTTTTGACTTGCTTTGAAGAACGATTTCATCTAAGTTTTGACTTGTCTCTGATAAGGAAATACTAAGAAAAAGAGGTTTTCCTTTCTGAAGAAAAACAGTAACTATTTCTTTTTTAAAACCGAGCATGCTTACCTCTAGTTGATAATTGCCCAAAGGAGTTTTAGAAAGTTCAAAATAACCATTGATATCACTAATAGCTCCAATGGTTGTTCCTTTGATTAATACGGATGCTCCAGGTAATAGTTGTCCGTGTTTATCAGTTATTTTTCCTGAAAGAGCAGACTGACTTAATAGTGGGGGACTTATCAAAAACAAAAAGATAAGTACAAAATAACGCGGGTACATTTATTTTTATTTAGTTTAAATAATGAGCAAAAGTATTGTAGATTCTTCACCCTGTACCTACGCAAATAGAAGTTTTAATGCCGCAAAAGAATGGAGAGTAAAACTAATTTCCCCTTTTTTTATTGTATTTTTGCAATTATAATTTAGACTGAATAAAACATAAAAGGGTGGTGTTTTATTGTGTTGGAATACAGTATGGAAACTGGTGTTTTTAGGGGCGATAAAGAAGAAAAAAGTATCATGGAATCAACGTTTAAATTTGAGCAGTATCAAGGGAAGAAATTAATAAGGAAAGAAAGAGAAGGGTTAAGAACAAATGAAATTGAAGAAAAGGTAATCGAAGTGGATGTTGATTTTTTTCAGGGAGAGAATCATGAAATTATGCTGGATGGGGTTAAGATTGATATTGGGAATGTCCTTATTAAACCTCCTCTGATTATGCAGGTGATGCATGATTTTCCGTTTCTTAAAATTCATTTTGAAATAGAAGGGCATAGTGAGTATATTCCTGATAATACCAAAAGTATTCCGATTATTATAAAAGGAGGGCAATATAATTTTTTCTATCTTCCAGAAGTAAAAGGGACATTGAGGTATCCAATCCGTAAAAGAAAGTCATTAGAAATTATTTTTACAGAACAGTATGTAAAGAAAATATTTAAAAACAATTTTAAAGAAGTAAGTACTGATTTTGGAGCAGCCTTAGAGAAAAAAATACCTTTTGCGATGTTCCCCGAAAGCAGGGAAATTCCTTCTCACTTGTCGTTGATTATAAATGATATCATCAATTGCTCTTATGAAAAAGAAATTAAACAAGTCTACCTGGAGTCTAAAATAATTGAGATTTTTAGTTTTCTGTTCACACAATTGAAAGATGAGAAAAAAGAAGAGAAGTGTGTGGTGCTAAAAAAACACGAGCATGAAGAAATATTAAAAGCAGAGCGGTTAATTAGGGAGAATATTCAGAATCCACCAACCATACTGGAGTTATCCAAACTATCAGGGATTAATCAACATAAACTGAAAACAAATTTTAAGTTGGTTTTTAAGGAACCTATTTTTTCATACCTTACTAGTATACGTATGGAAAAGGCAAAAAAAATGCTTATCGAAGAAGAACTTACGGTTTCTGAGGTAGCTTATGCTGTGGGATATAAAAACCCACAACACTTTACTACTGCATTTAAAAAGAAGTTTAACTATTTACCAAGTAATTTGAAAAAAGAATATTCACTAAAACAAAAGGTTTAGAATACGATTACTTATGCAATCCGCACTTTTTTGGTCCTTCTTTTTTCACGCTCCTTTTTCTTCTTTCTCAACCATAAAATAAAGCCGGTTACAGGAAGACTGGAACAGATAATTCCTATGATAAATGTGATAATTTTTCCGAATAATCCCCACCAATGTCCTACATGCAGGTCAAATACAGTTTGGTTAATTTTTGTATAATTATCTAAGGAAGCAGGAAGTACTACGCGATCCCCGGTATACCGATTCGTAAAAAAGAAATCTCCTTTAATCCATGATTTTAATCCGATTGTTTCACCTACTACAGTTAGATAATAAGGGTCAATTGCTTCATGCGGGAATCCAATTCTTATCTGCTTAGTTTCAGGGTTTGATAACTGTGTTTTAGAGATGACCTCATCTATAGAAAGCATTTTTCTTGTCGGATCGGGTTTGGGTAGGTGGGCTTCTATCAAAGCCTCTCCATCAGCAGCCCCCCCAAAACTGTTTTGAGTAATGCCAGTCAGTACTTTATATGCCATGATTAATCCAGTTACTGTTATTAGAAGTGCAGGGAGTAAAGCATAAAACCCAAGGATTTTATGAAGATCATATACTCTGCGTTTCCAATTGGTGTTTTGTTTGATGGTAAAAGAAGCTTTTCTCGCTTTTTTGTTCCATCGTTTAGGAAACCATAAGATAAGACCACTAATTAATTCCAGTAAAAAAATAATAGTGGCAATACCAACGATTGTTTGTCCAACCTTATACATTAAAATTTGGGCATGGATTCGGGCAGCGATGAAAAAGAAAAACCAATAGGATCTTGAGTTTTTTAGAATTTCCCCAGAATAAGGATCCATATAAGTATATGTGAAATCTTTCATGTTTTTTTCCGAGGCAATTCGGAAGCTACGATCAGAATCAGTATACGTGTCTACATAAAAAATTCCTCGCCTGGGTTGTTGTTCTTTAAATTTATCTATTAATGTTGCTACGGGAAGTTTTTCTTTTGAGGGGTCGACAGTTACATACTTAGCATCTCCTGCACATAATGAGACAAACTCATCGGCAAAAACAAATAATGTTCCGGAAAAAGATACGATAAATACGATTAAACCAGAGGTTAATCCCATCCATTCGTGTATAAATCTGATCAATCTTTTTGCGTCTCCTTTTTTGTAACTCTTTTTCATCAATGTTATTGGGTATAAAGTAGCTGCCGACTAATGAAATAGTATGAATAACCTCTGTGTTGAGGTATAGATAATATGCATTAGTAGGCATGGAGTGCGAAATTATTGTTATCCACTAAAAAGCCTATAACGTGATTAGAAGTTTTTACTACGCAAAAGAGATAAGTGGGTAGAAGCGTGCATAAAATAATAAGAGAAAACAATACAGCGCTGCTTTCTTGTTATAAGACATAAGGGGATTGCAAAAAAAAGGTTGCCAAAAAAGCAACCTTGAGTATATATAGAAATTATTAGCTCAGAATATATTATTCTCAGAACTATCTGTTGAATCAGTTTCATTTACAGAGAGAACTTCTGTTTCTTCCGGACTGAAATCCGGTACTTTACTTTCAAGAGTATCAGTATCCGGAGTAGGTGGAATTGATGGAGGAATTTCTTCTTCTGAATGCATGGAAGCTTTTATCGATTTGAACTTTTCTAATTGATCTTCTTCTCCAGTAAAATAGGGAAAAACATCCATGATCGGAGATTCAGCTATTGCTGGGATTGTATAATCACTCATCGAATCTTTCATCATACGAGTAGTATTGTCAAACGCTTCTTTTATGTCATTAGCCTGTACCAAAAGATACATATTTGACTTTCTTTCTTTACCACTTTCTTCATCAAATGTAATAAGAGATACTTTTGATTTGAACCAGCGGTCAGAATTCTCGAAAGGATGAATTTCTGCAAAGTTGGCTATTTTTATATTTGTAATTTTGAATTCTTCACTAATATAGGCAGACATTTCCTCATTAATTCTAGTTTCAGCTTCCGTATAAGATAATGCATCAACTAAATAAGGTTCTGTTACCATTTTATGAGAACCAGACTCGTCAACTTTTCTATACTTGACTTTACATTCGTACCAGGTAGTATTCATATTCCTTTTTTTAGGAGAGCAAATATAGATGTTAATGAGACCTTCAGGAGATACCTGTTATAATAGATATTCACAATTTTAGAAAAAGGGATGTTTTGACAAGAGTAAAATGGTTTTTTGAGAGTGGATGTATGTACAAAAAAGGAGGTGGTTTCTTCCTGTAATTTTGAAAAGAAAAAGTGTTAAAAAAACAAAAAAAGAGGAAAAATGCACTTTAGTTCTGTTTTACTTCCAAAAACAGTTGGTTTTAAGTTGTTTAGCTAATTAATTTTTTGGGGTTATTTATTCTTTCTAATTTTTTTCTACGAATTATTACACACAAACATTTTAATTTAACTAATGTAATTATGAAAAAAACGAAATTAAAATCAAATTTTTGGAGGATAAGGACAATGTCTCTAAAGATTACTGCATTTTTATTTTTTCTGTGTTTATCGGGGCTAACCTATGCTCAGGTAAATACCGGAGGAAGTGCGACAACGGCAAATCATCAAAAGCAGGTAATAGGATATATTACCAATTGGGATGCATGGAAAAACAGCAAAGCAGGAGTTCCTTCTGCAGGAGCACTTACACACCTTAATATTGATTATTCGAAATATACTATTTTGAATTTTTCATTTTTTGGAGTAGCAAGAGACGGTTCTCTACACAGTGGAGATCACAGAAACAAAAAGATCTACCAGCAAGGGGTTTCTCAGGAGCCAAAAGATCTGTTCTATACAGATTTATATAGTAGCTGGGATTTACATATTCTTTTTGGAGAATTGGAATATGTAAATTATGTGAACGCGGATATAAAAAGAAGAGCGGAAGCACAAGGATTCCAGGTAGAAGTAGGTAGTAGTCGCTGGACTCATCCTACATGGGGATTAAGTGGAGGTCTTCCTTTACCGCTAAAAAAAGAAAACGGTGTTGCAGGTCTATTAGATATGGCACACCAGAAAGGAGTAAAAGTGATGGCTTCTATTGGAGGATGGAGTATGTGTAAACATTTTCCGGAAATGGCTGCTGACCCTGTAAAAAAAGCAAAATTTATCGATGATTGTAAAAGATTAATCGCTATTGGATTTGACGGAATTGATCTAGACTGGGAATACCCAGGACCTTATCCAGGAATGAACTTTACTGGAACTGATGCGGATTTTGCAAACTTCGAATCATTAGTAAAAGATATCCGTGCAGCGATTGGACCAGATAAATTGATTACTTCTGCGATGTCTGCGGATCCAAGAAAATTAGATGGATTTAATTGGGCTAATCTGGTAAGAGATATGGACTACTTTAATATGATGACTTATGACTTTAATGGAGGATGGTCTAATATTGCAGGACATAATGCACCAGTTTACCCATATACCGGAGCAGAAGTTCCATTTTTTAACTGGCAGTCAACATTACAAAAGCTCCAAGAGCATGGGGTACCAAGCAATAAAATATGTTTCGGAGCTCCGTTTTACGGAAGAGGAGTAATAACAGATGGTCCGGCAGATCTGAATGTGAAAACAGTAAAAAGATCAGAAAATATCCAACCAGACGGGCCTATAGAAACCGCAGCAGATTATACGAACTGGCCTAAAGAAGTATATGATGGAACACCCAATCATTTCTTTATCAAACAAAAAGCGTTGGGAGCGAATAGCGGATGGACAAGAAAGTGGGATGATGAAGCAAAAGTTCCTTATTTAGTAAAAGGAAATTTCTTCTTGAGTTATGATGATGAAGAGTCAGTAGGAATAAAAGCACAGTTTATAAATGATAATAACTTAGGAGGAGTAATTGTATGGACTGTGTATGGAGATTTGGAAATCAGTGGAACAGCGACTTCTTTTGGTAGAAAACTAAAGAGATGGTCAAATGTAAAATCCCCATTGATTAATAAAATGAATGAAGTATTTGCCAATGGAGGTGGTGGAGGAAACCGTCCTCCTGTGGTTGATATTACAGCACCGGCTGATAATACGACAGTAGCTCCGGGAACAACAATTACGATTAAGGCAAATGCATCTGATCCTGATGGTGCCGTTACTAAGGTAGAGTTCTATAACGGAACAATGAAACTAGGAGAAGATACCACTGCTCCATATGAATATGCATGGCAAAATGTACCATTAGGAAATTATACATTGACAGCAAAAGCAACAGACAATGAGAATGCAACAAAAAACTCACTCCCTGTTTCTATTACAGTAAGCGATGGTACACCTAATGAACCACCAACGGTGAGTATCACTTCTCCAGCAAATAATGCTACATTTGATGCAGGAGCTTCCATAGAAGTAACTGCATTAGCAGCAGATATTGATGGTTCTATAGCAAAAGTTGAGTTCTTTAGTAATGGAACGAAATTAGGAGAAAGTACAGCAAGCCCTCATAGTTATACAATTACAAATGCTGCTGTAGGGACATACTCTTTAACCGCAAAAGCAACTGATGATAAAGGGGCTATGGCTACGTCTGAAGCTGTAGCAATTACTGTGAAAACTGTAGGAGGAGGAGATTGTGCTAATATCCCACAGTACGTAGCAGGAACTTCTTATACTAAGAACCAAGAAGTAAAAAATGCAAGTCAAAAATTCAAATGTGATGTCCCAGGATGGTGTTCTTCAAATGCAGCATGGGCATATGAGCCAGGAAAAGGAGCGTATTGGCAACAAGCATGGACTAAAGTAGGAGACTGTGGAGGGTCTAATAACTCATCTCCTATAACGAGTATCACTTCTCCGGCTAATAACAGTACATTCCAGGCAGGAACAGCTATTACAATTCAGGCAACTGCTAGTGATAGTGATGGAACAGTAACTAAAGTGGCATTTTATTCAGGAAATACCAAGCTGGGAGAAGACACCACTGCTCCATATGAATATGTATGGCAAAATGCTGCCGCAGGAAGTTACTCGTTAACTGTTAAAGCAACGGATAATGAAGGAGGAACTGGAATGTCTTCTGCAGTAAGTATCACTGTTGAAGGAGGAGGTTCTAATACTCCACCTACAGCTAAGATTATGTCCCCAGCGAATGGAGCTACTTTTGATCAAGGAGCCCCTATTGTTGTTGATGTAACAGCAAAAGATTCAGATGGTACGATTGCTAAGGTAGAGTTCTTTAGTAATGGAACTAAAATAGGTGAAAGTACTACAGCTCCATATACTACTACGATTACGAATGCAGCAGCAGGGACTTATACCTTGACAGCGACAGCGACTGATGATAAAGGTGCTTCAGGATCTTCACAGTCAGTTGAGATTATAGTAAAAGTCGTTGGAGGAGGAGGATGTCCTAACATTCCTCAATATGTAGCAGGAACCTCTTATATTAGAAATGAAGAGGTGAAGAATGCTGGGCAAAAGTTTAAGTGTAATATCCCTGGATGGTGTTCTTCTTCAGCGGCATGGGCATATGCACCAGGAGAAGGAGCGTATTGGCAACAAGCGTGGACTAAAACGGGAACTTGTACTAGCAGAATATTCTTGGATAATAGTGAAATCAGTGTGTTCCCTAATCCTGTAGTAGGAGAAACAATTCAGGTGACTATGAAGTCAGAACAGAAATACGCAGATTTTAAATTAGAAATCTTTAATGCTAATGGAATTAAAGTACTGGATTTCAAGAATACTGTAGTTGAAAAAGGCAGCAACACAAAAACATTTAATATAAGTACTTTACAAGAAGGGCTCTACTTCTTTACTATTACTAAAGGTAAAGAGAAAGTAAGAGGTAAAATTGTAAAGCGATAAAATAGTGTATTGCTATAGTTAATATGTAGGGTATTAAGCATAGCCAAAGCCCGGTTTATTCAGCAGAATAAATCGGGCTTTTATATTGGGATAAGAATACGATAGTTGTATGGTAACATTTGAAAGGTTTTATGGGGTTTTGTGGTAACATATTGTAATAATTAAGTGTTTTTTTGTAGTTTTTTAAGGTTTTTTTGTAAAATTTTAGGATGAAAGTATAAGAGTGTCTGGGATAACGGCTAATAAAAAAAAAGGATAAAGACTTTCTTTTTAGGATTTCGAAGTAAAAAAAACTTTTTATTGAAGTATTGGCAAAAATATTCACTGAATTTGCTTAAAAATTGAATTTTTTGCTTTTCAATGGGTAATTTTACTGGTAACTAATAGTCTCTTAGAAATAAGAAACATAACACAGACTCAACATGAAAACCAAGACAAAGGTCATACTTGGATTAAGTATGATAGCCACGATTTTGGTTTCCGGTAAAGAACTACCCTCCGGAGACCATCAAACAAGAACAAATTCAATTAATGTGCAACCATGTGAATGGGGAAATAGTTTTCTGACTCCAACTGTCGATTTCAAAGATACAGACAGAGGCTCCGTTGGATCGAGAGTTTTCCATCAAATGATTTCTAATCCAGAACAGTATATGCAGCAAAAGTGTCTGGAAGTAGCCAGAGTGCTGTATAGAAGATCACAAGAAGCTCCCAGATTCAGAAAACTAGGATTTAATATCCAGAAAAAAGATGGACAAGGAAACAGTTTTGTTGCATATTTATTAAAAGGAGATAATGAACTGACAATTGTAGTGAGTTCAGAACACCTTACTAAAATCTACCAGGATTCAGGGAATAATGGACAGATTATTAAAGACGAAATTGATGGGATATTGTATCATGAAGTAACACATGGATACAATCATTCTCCAGAAGCAGGAGGAACCTATGACGGATCTTCTCCATTTTGGGCATATACGGAAGGAATCGCAGATGCTGTAAGAATACATGCTGGTTTTCATCAAACCAGAACTCCTGATCCGAATAACGGGAGAAAATGGCTGGGAGGATATACTACTACAGGTTTCTTTTTGCACTATGTGTCTCAGAAATACGACAAAAACTTTTTGTATAAATTCAATGAAGCGGCAAAAGATTTAGGGAAATCCTGGTCATTTGATGCTTCATTCAAGAGCATATTAGGAAAAGGAGTAGAACAGGTATGGAATGAATACAAAAACTACATTAATAGTAATAATAAGTTGGATTATGATGGAGATTATCCATGGGTTCTTGATTGCTCTGGAGGAGGAGGAAACCCTACTGATGATGTAGATATTACGAATGATGGTGGAGTTGTAACAAGTCAACATAACGATTCTCCAAACGGAGAAGGAATAAACCAATTAATTGATGATAATATAAATACTAAATACCTTACTTTTAATAATAAAGGATGGGTGAAATATGAAGCGACAAAAACCTATAAATTATCTTCGTATACTATTACTTCTGGGAATGACGCTCCAAATAGAGACCCTAAAAGCTGGACATTAGAAGGATCTGTCAATGGATCAAACTGGACAGTAATTGATCAGAGAAATAATCAGGATTTCCCTAATAGAAGACAAAAAAGAACATTCACTATACAGAATGCAGGAACATTTAAAAGTTACCGCTTAACGCTTACGAATAATAGCGGAAATATTTTGCAATTATCAGAAGTAGAGTTGTTTGGTAAAGACTCAGATATTGTTGTAGATGCACCTGTAGCTTCATTTACGGCGAACCAGCAAACGATCACAGAAGGAAACCAGATAACTTTTTCTAATACTTCTACGGGAGCACAGCAATACGAATGGACATTTACAGGAGGTAATCCTTCCACAAGTACAGCTAAAAATCCTGTAGTTCGATATGATAGAGAAGGAAGATATGATGTACAACTAAAAGTAACAAATAGCGCAGGGTCAGATTCAGCTGTAAAAAGAGGATATATTACTGTGACTAGAAGAGGAACTGACACCTGTGAGTGGGGGAATGATTTCCTAACTCCAACAATAATCTTTAAAGATTCAGATGGAAGTTCGACAGGATCTCAAGTGTTTCATCAGGTGATTCCGGATGCAAAAAGACATATGCAGCAAAAATGCTTAGAAGTTGCTCAGATTCTGTACAGAAGGTCATCAGAAGCTCCTAAGTTCAGACAATTAACTTTTGAGATTAAAGATGGAGATTTTGTAGCGTATAAATATGGAGATGGAGATGCAATTGGAATTGTGGTAAGTACGAGACATTTAACAAAAATTTATAGAGATTCAGGGAATGACCCTCAGGTGATTAAGGATGAAATTGATGGGATTTTATACCATGAAGTAACACATGGATATAACAATTCCCCAGAGGCAGGAGGAACATATGACGGTTCTTCTCCATTCTGGGCATATACAGAAGGAATAGCTGATGGGGTTAGAATCTATGCAGGATATCATCAAACCAGACAACCTGATGTGAATAATGGAAAAAGATGGCTAGGAGGATATACTACTACAGGTTTCTTTTTGCAATATGTAACTCAGAAATATGACAAAAACTTTATCTATAAGTTTAATAAGGCAGCAAAAGATTTAGGAAAATCATGGTCATTTGATGCTTCATTCAAGAGCATATTAGGAAAAGGAGTAGAGCAGGTATGGAATGAGTATAAGAATTTTATTAATAGTAATGGAAAACTAGATTATGATGGAGATTATCCTTGGGTATTAGATTGTTCTGATGGAGGAGGAGGAGACCCTGGAGGAGAAGTTGATATAACCAATGACGGAGGAACTGTATCAGGAGAGTATTCGGATTCACCTTCCAGAGAAGGAATAGAGAATCTGATTGATGATCAGTCAACTACAAAATATCTGACATTCCATAACAAAGCATGGGTACAGTACAAGGCTAAAAAATCATATAAACTAGTATCTTATACGATTACTTCTGGGAATGATGCACCTTCCAGAGATCCAAAAGACTGGGTGTTGCAAGGTTCTAATAACGGAAGATCATGGGTAGTATTAGATGAGAGAAATAATCAGGACTTCCCTAATAGAAGAGAGAAAAGAACATTTACAGTACAAGATGCTGGTGTGTACTCGTATTATAGATTGACATTAACAAATAACAGTGGAAACATTCTTCAGCTATCAGAGATAGAATTATTCGGTAAGGAAACAAGTTTGCGTAGTAACCAAAAGAACCTGGAGGAAGCTATCGAAATTTCGACTTATCCAAATCCGGTTAGAGATAAAATCTATATTCAGAGATCATTACAGCTTAAGAATAAGGCAGTTCAATTAGAGGTATACGATATTCAGGGAAGAATGATCCTGAAAACAGTTACCAAAGGAAATGAATTAGATGTACAAAGAATAGATAGCAAAATGTACTTTATGATGGTTAGGTATAACGGTAGCGTAGTCTATAAAGGACGTTTTGTGAAACAATAAATTGATATCGATTATTTTGATGTGAAGTTACTGCGAGATATAAGAAAGAGTGCATAACAATTTTAGAACACAACAGATGATTTAATAAATGATCTTTGGTTTTGGATTACTCAAAAAAGTATTCTTTCTTCTCGCGGTTCTTGGTCAGAGTACGATATGATTTAATAGGGTTCAAAAAAAGGGCGTAGCAGAAGAAGCTACGCTCTTTATTTTATTCGGATAAAGTATAGATATTATAGGTACAATTCGGAAGTTTGTTTAATGACTTTTAAAGAAAAAGTAGTATTGAGAATTCCAATATTTTCAATTTTAGAAAGTTTCGTTCTTACAAACTCATGATACTCTTCCAGACTTCTCATATTTATTTTTAATAAAAAGTCTACCTGCCCAGCCATGTGGTAACATTCCTGTACTTCTTTTAGATTAAGAATTTGATTTTCAAACTTGTCAATAAAAGATTCATGGTGTGATTGCAAAGATACCTGGCAAAAGGCAGTAATAGGTAAATCGATAAGATTCTTATTGACGATGGCAACATATTTTTCAATATACCCTCTTTTTTCTAACCTTTTGATACGTTCATAGATAGGGGATACTGTAAGGTTTAACAGGTTAGCGATTTCCTTAGCGGTTTTTTTAGAATCTCTTTGAAGTATTCTAAGAATGGTCTTGTCTGTGTTGTCTAATAGTTCCATAGCAATAAAAACTCTTTTTCTTCACTTTTTATTCTTTCTCTGCAATGTGCTTTTGAACAGTAGGGAATAGTTCTAAATAATCACTCTTTATATTTCATGACTGCTTAGTAATAAGCTACCTGTTCATAATTTAGAAAGTAATATATAAGATTTTTAGTTTATGAGTCATTATTTTGAAATAAATATGCAGAAGATCGTAAATATTACTGTTTTTGTTGTTTTTTTATGATTTAAAAAGGAAAAAACATAAGAAAAATAACTTTTGAAAAGAATAAAAACTGTTCTTTAGATTTGATGATTGTAAGGAGAATAAATAGTATAAATTTGAAGGATTAAATTAGATAATAATTTACGTTAAAAGTGAGTGTGTTATCCGATTAGAAAAAAACAATTTGTTTTTTTAAAGAGAAAAATTCAGAAAAAGAAAAGTTTTTACGTACTTGTCTTTTTGTTGGATCAAATTGAGTGTAAAAACAGATAGTGAATAATAACATGATATTAGGTGTAGATATAGGAGGAAGTCATATTACAGTAGCTTGTATTGATATAGATAAAAAAGAAATAATAAAATCTCAATTAGTAAGTGTACCGGTTGATAGTCAGGGGACAGCAGACGATATTATTGATAGGTGGGTATATGCTATAAAAGAAGCCAAAAAAGGAATACCCCCGGGAGCATTGGAAGGAATAGGAATTGCAATACCTGGACCTTTTGATTATTACAACGGTATTTTTGCTTTTAGAATGGAGCAGAAATACGATGCATTGTTTTGTATGAATATCAAAGAGATATTAGTGAGAAGGTTAGAATTATCCGATGATACATTAATGCGATTTTATAATGATGCAGCCTGTTTTGGAATTGGAGAAGTATGGAAAGGTAAACTGAAAAATATAAAAAGAGGACTGGCAATTACCTTAGGGACTGGATTTGGAGCTTCTTTTCTTTTTCACGGGCTTCCGATTCAATCAGGAGAAGATATTCCTAAAGATGGAGAATTATATCACGTGCCGTTTAAGGCAGGTATTGCAGATGATTATTTCTCTACCCGTTGGTTTGTCAAGAAATATGCAGAACTTACCGGAGAAACTATTGCAGGAGTAAAAGAACTCACAGAAGCAGAAGATAAGAAACTAATTACAGCAACAATTTTTAAAGAATTCTCAGAAAATCTGGCGCAGTTTTTAGCACCGTGGTTGCTCACATATGAAGCAAGTGCACTTGTTATAGGAGGGAACATTGCAAATGCATGGAATTTTTTCTATCCTATACTTAAAAAAGAATTAGAAAAGCGAAAGTGCTACACAGAATTACATAGAAGTGAATTGCAGGAAGATGCAATTTTATTAGGGAGTGCTCGCTTGGTAAATGATATTTTTTATAAAGGATTGAGTTTCTAAACCTTCTTTTCCATAAAAAAATCAGATGGGATTCTATACTTTAAAAGGTATAAATCCCATTTTTTTATCCTTATATAAGGTTAAAAAAATGTAAATTTTATTACAAAACAGTTAATTATTTGAGGTGTAAGCGCTTGTAAAACAGTTTGTTGTTTTGGTTTTACTGTTTTATTGTAATTATTGTAGGGTTTTTGTGTATCTATCATAAATAGCAAATTACCTATATTTGACTGCCGCTATATTCAGGCATTTAGATGTCGATACAATCTTAAGCAGTCGACTATATAAAAATTAATTCATCACGTCAATTTCTAAAAAAGACAACATTGTGAGTTAAAGAAGCGAAGCTTTGCTCATAAGTGAACAATCAATAAACATCAATATTTTCCTAAGGATTGTATCAGATGCTATGAATCCCCCTTTTCTAAATTAAGTAATCAAATAGCGATCAGTTCTATTTTGATCAATAAGAAGATGTCGATACGTTCATCGGGTTCATAATCAGTTTACAAACTCAGGTTCTTCACAATAAAAAATCGTTGGTTTTTCATTAAGGTGTAGCATTTAATTGCATTTAGAATAGAAACGTACATTCTTATTAATAGAAATCAAATAATTAAACATACAGAAATGAGTCAACAAAAAGAAAAAATAGGAGTTATTGGACATGGATTAATGGGGAGGGGAATTATTCATTCGTATGCAGAAAATGGATTTGAAGTAGTCGCGGTTAAAAGAAGAGATAATGACACTCGATTAGAAGATCATTTTCGACATGAAATAAAAAAAGGACGATTAGAAGAAGAGCAATACACAACTATAAAGAAACAGATTACTTCTACCACTGATTTGTCTGCGATTGCAGACTGTCAGTTAATCATAGAAAATATAAGTGAAAATGTAGCAGAGAAAGTAGCGCTTTTTGATACTTTGGAAAACCTGTGTCCTCCCGAAACAATTTTTGCTACAAATACTTCCAGTATTCCTATCGGGAAAATGGCAAAAAAAACCAAAAGACCAGAAAAGGTAATAGGGTTACATTATATGTCTCCGGTTCAGGTAATGGACTTAGTAGAGATTGTAAAGGGGTTAGAGACTTCTAAAGAAACATTGGATACCTGTATAGCTATTAATAAACAAATCAATAAGGTACCGGTAGTGGTAAAGGATTTTCCCGGATTTGTAGCCAGTAGATTAGTATCTACTTTGGTGAATGAAGCTTCTTTTATTTATATGCAGGGAGTAGCAGAAGCAGAAGCAATCGATGAAATTGCTAAGTTAGGAATGAACCTTCCGGTTGGTCCTTTAAAACTGGCAGATTTAGTAGGACTGGATACTGCACTGTATACATTAGACAGTTTATTCGAAAATTTTAAAGATCCTAAATACAGAGCAAACCCTTTATTGCGTACAATGGTAGAGTCAGGTCATTTGGGAAGAAAAACAGGAAAAGGTTTTTACGACTATAATAAATAAAGATGAAAACACTTAGAAACGTTGGAATTGCAGGAACTGGATTTTATTTTCCGGAACAAAGAGTTAGTAATGACGATTTGAAAAAACATATGGCAACTTCTTCTTCTTGGATAGAAGATAAAATAGGTATCAAAGAAAGAAGAGTCGTAGCAGAAGATGAATGTTTGTCAGATCTGGCATATCATGCATCTAATGAAGCGATAGAAAAGGCAGAAATATCAGTAGACGATATTGATTTAATTATTGTTTGTGCCGTGAACCAGGATAAAAGAATTCCGGCAACAGCCAATATATTGCAGAAAAAGCTGAAAGCAAAAAATGCAGCTACCTTTGATGTAAATGTAGGAGGGTGTCCAGGGACTGTATATGCCTTGGTAATAGGACAACAATTTGTGACATCCGGGATGTATGATACTGTTTTGGTTGTTTCTGGAGAGGTGTACTCCAAACTACTGGATTGGTCCGACCGAAATATTTCCATGTTTTTTGGGGATGGGGTTGGAGCCGCTATATTAAAACCCTGCAAGCCAGGAAAAGGAATTTTGTCTTCTGTACTGGGAGCAGATAGTGAATGGGGAGCAGATAAGGTAGTGATGGAAGGAGGATCATTACATACCTATTCAGAACACCTTATCAAAGAAAACCGCCATAGAATTAGAATGGACAATCGAGAAGTTTGGAATTTTGGAACTACTATTTTTCCTAAAATCGTTAAAGAAGCTTCTGCCAAGGCAAATATAGAAGTTGATAAGCTGGATTTAGTAATACCTCATCAGGCTAATATCAATATGATTAAACACGGAATGAAAACATTGCGATTAGGAATGGATAAGGTGTTTACCAACTTAGAATACTATGCTAATACAGGAGCGGGCTCAGTAATTATTGCATTAGCAGATGCAGTAGCTCAAGAAAAAATAAAAGAAAATGATACCATTGCCTTAGCTTCATTTGGGGCAGGTTTTTCCTGGGGATCAGCCATTGTGAATTGGTGTAGTAAAGAAGACTTTATCAATTAGTCTTTTTTATTAAAAACAAATGTACAAACGTTAATAGATCATTATGGTAGCATCGAAAATATCCCAATTAGCTTATTACTTACCAACAGCAACCCTTAGCAATGAAGAATTACAAAAAGAATTCCCGGAACTGGATATAGATAAAACAGAATCCAAATTAGGAATAAAGAAAAGGCATATCAGTGCTCAGAATGAAACAGCTTTAGATCTGGCAGTCAAGGCTTCGGAGAATGTGTTGAGTAACTTTGATAAAGAAGCCATAGATTTTGTGATTTTATGTACGCAAAGTCCTGATTATTTTTTACCTACCTCCGCCTGTATTCTTCAGGATAGATTACAGCTAAAAAAAGATATTGGTGCGTTGGATTATAATTTGGGATGCTCCGGTTTTGTGTACGGATTAGCCATGGCAAAAGGATTGATCAAAGGAAATATAGCTTCGAATGTATTACTAGTTACCGCAGAAACCTATTCTAAGTATTTGCACAAAAGGGATAGAGGAAATCGCTCTATATTTGGTGATGGTGCTACTGCGACCATCATATCTTCCTCAGATAAAGAACAGATTATGGATTTTGTTCTGGGAACAGATGGAGGAGGAAAAGATAAGCTAATAGTGCATAATGGAGCCATGAGGAATTGTACGGAATTTGCAGCAGAAGAAGTGATCGACAAGTCTGGAAATATTACTTCCAGAAACCACCTGATGATGAATGGACCTGATATTTTTAATTTTACAATTAAGAATATCCCGCAGGCAGTTTCCCAATGTTTGTCCAAAAATAACATTACGCTGGAAGATATAGACTTTGTTATTTTTCATCAGGCAAATAAATATATTCTGGAATATCTGAGAAAAAAAACAAAGATTCCCGAAAGTAAATTTTATATCAACCTAGAAAATACAGGGAATACAGTTTCATGTACCATACCTATCGCAATACAGGATTGTCTGAACAGTAAGAAAATAAAAGCAGGAGATAAAGTCATGCTTGTAGGTTTTGGAGTTGGACTTTCCTGGGCAATGACTGTAGTAGAGATATAGTCTGTTATAAAATATCCCCATCACACTTTTACAAAAAAACACTAATTATAAAACACACATAAATGAAAGCAATGACAATTGATCGGTTTATTGAAATTATCAAAGATGACCTGGAACTGGCTAAAGATGAAAATGTACAATTAGATACAGAATTAGAATCATTAAGTAAGTATGATTCTATGTCAAAACTGTTTTTAATTACGTTAGCAGATGAACATTTTGATGTTCAACTAATGGCAGAACAAATCGATGGTTTAACTACAATTCTCAGCTTTGTAGAGTTGATTGGAGTAGAGAAATTCGAATTAGAGCACCCTCTAGCAGAAAACGCTGTAAGTTGATTGAGGTCTTGTATGTAATATTATTATCCATAGGAGTATAGGTGCTTTCTATGAAGTTTATCGCTCAGCTAATTATTCCCCTTTCTTTATAAAAATTCACACGTAAAAGGAATTCAATAGTATCTTTTTGATTCCTAAAATAGCAACATTGCTGTAACTTCTTAACTAATTTTTTTACACAGTGAAGCGAGTCATGAAAAAATAAGAACATCAAACATGATTACTTACTAAATAAGATTTAAACGCTTCGACATTTGTGAAGCAATATTTTATAGTAGTTGCCTTTGAGTATCTTGTGGGCTTGTCCCGTGATAGTTGATTTGGCGAGTTCTATGTGACTTCTAAAACAATTGTATAAACACATGAAACAAATAAAAACGATCATATGGATCGCCATACCAGTAGTATTATGTCTTTTTTCGACAGCTTCAACAGCACAGGATGCTACAGAAATAATAAAGAAAGCAGATCAAAAATGGAATGGGGAGAAATCCAGCCGGGGACAAATGACAATGACCATTGTACGACCTGAGTGGAAACGGACCATTGTTTTTAAAGTTTGGACATTAGGAGATGCCTATTCTATGACATTGATCACTAAACCGGCAAAAGAGGCAGGGCAAACATTTCTAAAAAGAGAAAAAGAGATGTGGAACTGGATGCCGTCCATTGGAAGGATGATTAAACTGCCTCCATCAATGATGGGTGATGGTTGGATGGGATCAGACTATACGAATGATGACATCTTAAAAGAATCTTCCATGGTCACTGATTTTGTACATACGATTATAAAAGAAGAGACAATTGATGAAATTCCTTGTTGGGTTATCGAAATGAAACCCAAAGAAGACGCTGCTATTGTATGGGGTAAGGTCGTTAAGTGGATTAGTAAGGATGAAGAATATCTAATGCTGAAATCAACATATTATGATGAAGATGATATCTTGGTTAAGACAGAATATGGGAAAGAGATTAAAGATATTGGAGGAAGAAAATTACCGACACGAATAGAAATCATTCCGGCAGAAAAAGACAATCAAAAAACAATTTTGATAACTAATGAGATCGAATTTAATATACCTATAAAGAGTGGGTTTTTCTCTCAGCAACAAATGAAACGATTAAGAAAATAAACTCCTGTATAGAAATAGGGAAACTATAAAAAAATCAATTAAAGTTATGAATGAATTATCCATGGCATGGAAAAACCTTTGGAGGAATAAAAGAAGAACTATAATTACGGTAGCTTCTATCTTTTTCGGGGTCGTATTGTCTACGGTTATGAGTTCTCTACAGGATGGAACCTATAGTAATATGATCAAGATGTCGGTCAAACTATCATCAGGTTATATTCAGGTTCAACATCCAAAATTTCATGAAAAAAAGTCGATTAATACTATTTTCTCTCCAACGGATACTTTTATATCTTCAATAGAAGAGGTTAAAACAGTAAAAACAATTACCAAACGACTAGAATCATTTGCCTTATTCTCATCAGAAGCCAATACCCGAGGTGGGGCGGTGATAGGGATAGAGCCATCAAAAGATAAAGAGACCTCTAACATACAGCATTGGGTATCAGAAGGAACATTTTTAGAAAAAGGAGATACAGGAATCTTATTGACCAAAAACACAGCAAAAAATCTGAAGGTTGGAGTAAAAGATACTGTAGTGCTGATCAGCCAGGGGTATCATGGGGTTTCTGCTGCAGCAAAATACCCTGTAAAAGGAATTATCACATTTTCGACCCCACAGATGAATAACCTGGGAGCTTTTGTCGATTTAAAATTAGCGCAACAGTTTTTTTCTGCCGAAGATAAAATCTCATCTATTATGATTATGGTAGATGATTATAATAGTGTTCCCTCTACAGTTCAACAAATAAAAGACTTATCCGATAATCAGTATAATGTGTTGGATTGGAAAGAAATAAACCCGGAAATTGTCCAGTTTATTGAGAGTGATAAATCCGGAGGGTTAGTAATGATCGGAGTGTTGTATATCGTTATTGGTTTCGGAATTTTTGGAACAATTATTATGATGGTAGCAGAGCGAAAAAGAGAATTGGGAGTAATGATTTCTATCGGAATGCAACGCATGCGATTATACACAATTTTGTTTTATGAAACCATCCTTATAGGAATTATAGGAGTTGTTGCAGGGTTTTTAGTAAGTGTTCCTGTTATATTTCTTTTTAGAAAGAACCCTATTAAGTTACCTCCTGAGCTAGCAGAAACCTATGCTCAATATGGATTCGAACCATATTTTTTCTTCGGAACGACTCCGTCTGTTTTTATGAATCAAATTTTTATCGTGTTTCTGATTACATTGATGATTTCTCTTTATCCGATTCTGAAAGTCAGAAAATTAAAAATAACAGAAGCCCTGAGGAGTTAAGTATCCCTTTTGGTAGTCGTATTATCCAGTAAAAAGGCAATTAAGGATGTCCTTTAACCCTAGCTAACAAAACTTAATAAATTATGATTTGGTCAATATCATGGCGAAATATTTGGCGAAGTAAAACCAGAAGTCTGGTGATTATTTCTGCAATTGCACTAGGCATATTTGCAGGTGTGTTTATCATTGCGTTTTTATACGGATGGGTGAATCAAAGAATAGATAATGTGATTAAAACGGAGGTGTCTCATATTCAGATTCACCAACGAGAATATATGAGAACAAATGATGTACATCGTTTTATTCCCTCTGCTCAGAAGGTAAGAGATGAGATCCTGGAAGAAAAAGAAGTACAGGGAGTGTCAGCAAGATTAATTAGCAATGCAATGATTGCTTCGGCAGAGTCAAAATCAGGAATTCAACTGATAGGAGTTACCCCTGAAGAAGAACAAAAAGTTACAGATCTGCATACTAAAATCGTAGCAGGGAAGTATTTTGAAGGGATTAAAAGAAACCCAGTCGTAATTGGGCAGAAATTAGCCAAAAAATTAAATGTAAAGCTTCGCTCTAAGATTGTACTGACCATTTCAGAATTGGATGGAACACTCACCAAAGCGGCTTTTAGAATTGCAGGAATATATAAAACATCAAATACGGCTAATGATGAGTTAAAAGTGTATGCTTTAGCAAAAGATATGAAAAAAGTGATTAAAGCAGAAGGAGAAATAACACACGAAATAGCCATTTTGCTCAATAAGAATAATATAGAGAATAAGGTGGTACAACAGTTACAGAACAAATTCCCTCAGTTAGAAGTGGCTCCCTGGACAACATTGATTCCCGAAATAAAAATGATTAACGAGAATATGAATGTAATGACATATGTTTTTGTAGGAATTATTTTACTGGCACTTGGTTTTGGAATTATAAATACCATGTTGATGGTCATATTAGAACGAATAAAAGAACTGGGAATGATCATGGCAATAGGAATGAATAAATTAAAAATATTCTTAATGATCGTCGTGGAAACAGTATATCTGGCAATAGTAGGAGGAAGCATAGGGATTGTATTAGCAGTAATATTGATAACCATTACCCATAAAACAGGGATTGACTTATCAGTATGGACAGAAGGTTTACAAGCAACAGGATTTGATACGATCATCTATCCGGAAATTCAGTTAATGGAAGTGTTGAAGGTTGCTCTTCTGGTAGTGATCACGGGAATTATAGCCTCCATCTATCCAGCTAGAAAAGCTATTAAACTGAATCCTTCCGAAGCATTAAGAGTAGATTGAGGAAACGATTAGGATACATGTAATTGAATAAAGGAGCAGAAAGGATTATTACATGAAATAAGCCATAACAATTATGTGGATATCCGCGGGTATGATGATATGGCATTCCATCTGACCAATAAAAAACAATAAATATAAACAGATGAAAGTATTAGAAATAAAAAATCTGGTCAAAGTATATAAAAATGCAGAAGTAGATGTTCACGCAATTGATGGAGTAAATTTATCGTTTGAGGAAGGGGAGTTTGCCGCTATTGTAGGACCGTCCGGTTCCGGAAAAACATCTTTGTTAAACATGATTGGAGGGTTAGATACCCCAACAGACGGCGAAATATATGTCAATAAACAAAATATAGTTTTGTTAAGTCCATCTAAACTGATAGATTTTAGACTACATAATATCGGGTTTGTATTTCAGTCATATAACTTGATCCCTGTACTTACAGCAAAAGAAAATGTAGAGTTTATAATGGAGCTACAGGGAAAGAGTAAGCAGGAAAGGAAAGAAAGATCTATAGAATTATTGACTGCAGTAGGTCTGAAAGAAAGAATAAATAGCAGACCATCTAATCTATCAGGGGGGCAACAACAACGAGTAGCTGTAGCTCGGGCATTGGCATCAAAACCAAAGTTCGTTTTGGCAGATGAACCAACCGCAAATCTCGATTCCAAATCCACAGAAAATTTGTTGAATATCATGGAACAATTAAATAGAGAAGAAGGCATTACATTTATATTCTCTACACATGATCAACGAGTAATTAATAAAGCGAGAAGAGTCATTACTGTTGAAGATGGAAAAATCGTATCAGATGAACGAAAAACACAAGCTAAGAAAATAAACAGGCAATTAGAATCCTTTGCATAAAACATCTTTGATGAAAAGCAGTTGGCTAGTATTCCTTTTTATAGGAAGTATTACTCTTACCTCAGCACAGGAAAAGAAAACCATATTTTCTACGATGGATGTAAACGGGTATCTAAAATATATGAATACCAGTATGTTTACAAAAATAGATTCTACCTGGGTCGTAGATAATTTAGTACACAATCGGTTGAATTATCTATGGGATATAGCAGATAATCTTACTGTAAAAGCAGGGATGCGTAATCGGATTATTTATGGAGATATGGTTAGGTTGAATCCCGATTACGCCGCTTCACTAGAGGCAGATACCGGGTATTTTCATTTTTTGACAAACAACCTTAGTGAAGGAGAATCATATGTGATAAATACCACTTTTGATAGAGCATTTTTGGAGTATTCGTATAAAAATATAACAATAAGTGCGGGAAGGCAAAGAATTAATTGGGGGCAGAGTATGGTTTGGAATCCGAATGATATTTTTAATTCGTATTCTTTTTTTGATTTTGATTATGAAGAAAGACCGGGAAGCGATGCTGTCAGGGTACAGTACTATCCTGATTATACTTCAGTGACAGAAGCAGTGATAAAAATTGATAAAGATGAAAATATTACAATGGCAGGGTTGTATCGTTTTAATAAATGGGGATACGATATTCAGCTTATAGGAGGAGTTATAGATACGACAGATTATGTGCTGGGAGCAGGTTGGTCCGGAAACATAAAGAAGATGGGGTTTAATGGAGAACTGACATACTTTTATCCTCAGGAAAAAACAGAAAATACCTCAGCAGATGTTATAGCCTCTGCAGGGATTAATTATACATTTAAGAATTCAGTTACCGTTACAGCAGAAGGAAATTATAATAGCTATTTTGATAAAATAGGCATAGAAGGAATTGCCGGCTTATATGCCGTTCCGTTATCAGTGAAGACTATTACATTTAGTAAGTTTTCCTGGTTTGGTCAGGTGTCTTATGCAATTAATCCATTACTGTCTGGAAGTCTGGCCTGTATCTACATGCCTTCATTAGAAAATGGATATTACATTACGCCCTCTCTTCAATATTCGATAAAAGATAATTTTGAGTTGTCATTACTGGGGCAACGATTTGAGATGACATTAAATCATCAGAAAAGCGAATCAAATCTTCTGTTTTTGAGAATGAGATGGAGCTTTTAGCATAATTAAATTACCGATTAGACTAAATTTTTTAGCACATGAAAATGACGAGCCTGAGAAAGGGAAATAAAGAGGGATCGTCTTTTTTAAATCCAAAAAACTAACGATGAAAAATATTTCAATAAAAGTAGCTACCTTTTTTCCAGAAGCTACAAAAACCTTTGCAGAATTAACAAGTGCATCAGAATATAAAGACTCAAAGATATTAGCAAATGGAATTCGTTCTGTACATACTTGTGATGAAGGAATATCGTCTACTGCATTATCTGTAAAGGCTTTTGAAAAACTAGTAGAAAGAGAAAATATAGATGCAGATAGCATTGATTGTGTTGCCTGGATTTCAGAAGGAGTAGATGACTATATCTATATGGATACTGCAAAGACATTCGTAGAAGATATCAAAGGAATTGTTGATGGCGAAATACATACATATCAGTTATACGGAGGAGCAGGAGGAACAATTCAAACCATCCAATTAATCAGTAATCAGATAATTGCTAATCCTAGTATAAATAAAGCAATTATTGTGACATCACTAATCTGGGGAGCACACTCAGAGAACAGACTCTTATATCCAACATATGTAGGAGATGGGACGGGAGTTATTGTATTAGAAAAAGACACGGTCCCCGATATGATTCAGGGAATTAAAGTGAGAACTCTAGAAGCCTATAATACTCCTTATGCAATTCCATACGGTGGAACTAGGCATCCAATTACACAAGAAGTAATCCAGCAAAATGCATTTAAGGTCGAAACCATCACGAAAGAACATCAAAATGGAATTCTAGATACCATTATTCAGGAAGCAAGTCTGATGATTAATGAATTATGTGAGGAGAATAAGTTTGATATTCATACACTTGACTATATAGGGATTTCAGGATTTCACCAGGATTATACAGTAGAACTGTTAAAGATGCTTCCAGCAAAGAAATTGATCGATCCTCTATCCGAAAAAGGATATCTGGGAAGTTTAGGCGTTTTTGAAATTTTACATCAGTTTTTGAATACTTCTAAAATAAGAGAAGGGAGTAAAATGCTGGTTATAAACCTTGGACTGGAAGGGAATTTAGAAGGGATGCTGATCCATAAACCTATTTCATTATAACCCAAAAAACAATATTTAGTTTGGAGACAGAAGTAAAAGCAGGTATCGCAGGAATAGGAATTTACATTCCTGATGAAAAAGTAAGTACTAAAGAAGAAGCCGCGAAGGTAGCATTACCGGGAAAAGTGTTTGAGAATATAGGGATTCGAACCATACATAAAGCCCCGGAAAATGAGCATCCGTCAGATATGGCAGTAAAAGCTGCTAAAAAGGCGATAGAGGATGCAGGAATTTCTGAAGAGGAGATCGATCTGATTATTGCTGTAGGTGTTTTTAAGGATTATTACCGGTGGAAAATGTCGAATAAAGTCAAGTATGAAATAGGAGCAAAGCGAGCTGCCACCATGGATGTGACAGGAGGCTGTGCCGCATACTATCAGGCGACAGAAATAGCAGCCAATCAAATTGAAGCAAACACTGGTATCAAAACAGTATTGATTACCTGTGGAGAAAAGCTATTTGGGTATGGATGGCCTACATTTTTGAGCTCTGGGGGGCAGTCAGTTATTTTGACAAAAGACCATCCGGACTTTAGGTATTTGAGTTTTGCAACTTCTAACCTGATTAAATACCACAAATTCGGTAAAATTCCCATAGGAGGTACACAGAAACCTTTTACAGAAACATCCGTTTGGAAAGATAATTTAATTGAGAATTTTGATGCGGATAAAGACCTGTATTACGATAAAGTAAAACCCATAGTATTTCAAAAGTTTTTAGAAGTAGCTACCATAGCCATGGACAGGATTGGAGTTTCTATAGATGATATTAGTTACATGGTTACCTTGACACAGCAGTATAATTTTCCGGATAAAATACTGGAAGTATTAGAGCGACCAGATTTGCCGACATCAAAAGAATATTCGGTAGACCTGGGACATTTTAGTGGAGGAGATAATTACATCTTATTAGATAAAGCCAGAAAAGACGGCAAAATAAAAAAAGGGGATCTCATCCTCAATATGGGATTAGGGGGAGTAGCTTGGTTTGCTTCCATTATTCAGTACTAAAGAAATATAGAATGATTGGTATAAAAGGATTAGGGTTATACATGCCAGATGCTGTAATTCCCATAGAAGAACTATTGCCGACGTTGAATGAAGATCAAAAAAAAAGAATCGGGGTTCAACACTCTATGCTAGAAGAGCAATACACCGCTACAGAAATGGCTGTAGAAGCATCAAAAAGAGCCATTGAAAAAGCAAATATTGATCCGTTGGAAATCGATTTGATTTTGAGTTGTCAGGCAGGATTACCAGACTATTTAGTATGGCAGACCGCAGGTAAAATACAAGAAGACTTAAACGCAAAACATGCTGGATTTATAGATGTTTATCAAGGGTGCTGCAGCTTTATAGCAGGAATGAGAATGGCAAGAAATACACTGCTGGCAGAAGAGAATATTAGAAACATTTTGGTATGTTCCGGAGAAAAATGGGAACATGTTATAGAAAATAGAGTTGTAGGAGGATATGTTTTTAGTGATGGGGCTTCTGCAGTATTGATGTCAAGAGGAGAGTCTAATAATATAGTCAAGGGATTTGGAGTGACAGGAAGAGGGGATTATGGAAATATTTCTAAAATGAAAACAGGACGAATTGACGGGCTGAAAGGAGATAATCCAGGAGATAAATATTATAATATAACAGGAGATAATCCAGAAGGATTAGAAGAGTTAAAAACAACCAATCTTCAGAATTATTTAGATACGGCAAATAAAGCATTGAAAGATGCTTCCTGTACTATGGAGGATATTGATTTCGTCATATTACCTAATGGGAGACTCGATTTTACCAATAAGTTAATACAGGCTTTTGGAATAGAACATGATAAAACCAACTATAAATATATAGCTACTACAGGAGATATAAGTTCAGCAGATGCGATGGTTAATTATCAGCGACTGTTAGAAGATGGTTCTCTTCAAAAAAATCAAAAAGTTTTGATATTGTCTCAGGGAGCAGGAATGACTTGGGCATCAACCATATTACAAGTGTAAATAAAATAAAAAAGCAATGAATAATGTTAGTATCATCGGATCTGGTTCCTATGTTCCGGAAAATATTGTAACAAATAAGGATCTCGAGAAGACATTGGACACCACAGATGAATGGATCGTCCAGAAAACAGGAATAAAAGAAAGGAGAATTGCTCCTGCAGATATGTTGACATCGGATATGGCTGCCTATGCTGCCAGAAACGCATTGAGTACGTATTCGATAAACCCGGAGGATATTGATTTGATTGTTTTAGCTACCAATATGTCAGATCACCTAAGCCCAGCTTGTGCTGTAAAAGTTCAGGAGAAAATAGGAGCTATAAATGCTTGCGCTTTTGATATAAGAGTTGGCGGATGTCCTGGAATTATTTATGCAATGTCTGTTGCATATCAATATATAGCAAGTGGAACTTATAAAACAGTCTTGGCACTTTCCGCAGATATGAACTCTAAAGTAGTGAATTGGGAAGATCGAAAAACCTGTGTATTCCTGGGGGATGGAGCCTCTGCTTTTGTACTTCAGCAAAGTGAAAGACCAGGAATTAAAAATATAAAATTACATACAAGCCCTAAAGGGTATTATGATGCATTTATTCCAGCAGGAGGTATTGCAGAACCGATCACTACCGATAATATAACATCCGGGCGACAGTATTTTACAATGAATGGAAGAAATATTTGGGAATATGCAACAACAGTATTTCCAGCAACAGTTCATGAACTATTAGAAGAAGGAAACCTGGATATAGAAGATGTTAATTTCGTGATTCCGCATCAGGCAAATCTGAATATTATAAAAGAAGGATTACGTCAGTTAGCTGTGCCTTTAGAAAAAACAATTATCAATATAGATCGCTATGCGAATACAGGAGGATCTTCTGTAGGAATTGCTTTTGCAGAAGGGATCGAAAAAGGAATCATAAAAAAAGGAGATACAATAATATTGGTAGCTTTTGGTGCAGGATACTCCTGGGGAGGAATGCTACTGGAACTACATTAAATACGATACCTATGATTACATGTATTGAAATATTAATAACGGTTATTAGTCATATATTTATTTGGCTATACAGTTTTTAGAAAAGATAAAAGTGTATGATTAAAATTTTCAGGATCATCCAGATTAGCAAAATGACCTGCGTTTTTTAATTCTTTTAATTCAAAGTTACCTCGTAAAAGAAAACAGGTAATTGTACTCTCCAGAACATTATTTATTTCATCATCCATATTCCCCCTGATGATCATAGCTCTTGTTCTGGATTTTTTTATGGTTTTGAGATAATTTATTTTTCGTAAATGTGGAATTAGATTCATCACGGTTAATGTTTGAGTAGCAGCGATCATATCCTTTATTTTTTGTTTGGAATATGGAGTTATTCCTGCAGCGTTAGATAAATGACTGAGCGTCTTTGTTCCAACTACCTGATAGACTAATTTAATAAGTCCGACGACAAAAGGGGATTTTTTTAGGTATGCAGTTGTACCGAAAGTTGTTAGTGAAAGTAATTTTTCCGGATATGATTTTAGCATTTCATAACCGATATTTCCTCCCATAGAGTTTCCTACGTAATGTATTTTCTCTATATGTAATTCTTGAAGCAATGTAATTAAGTCTTTGCAAAGCCTTTTTAATCTAAAATCAGAAATTCTCATTTTTTTTGGAGGAGAGGAATTCCCGTGACCTCTTAGGCTGACAGCAATTACACAATATGTCTCGTTAAAAAAAGGGTGTTGATACTCAAATTGACTTTGATTAGCACCTAACCCGTGAACAAATAAAATGGCTTGTCCATTTTTCTTTCCAGAGATAGTATACTCCAAATATATTTTTCCGAGATCAGCAATGTGTTTCTCCACTACCGTAGTCGTAGGGTCAAGTGTGGTTGGGGGATGTATTGTATGAGGCATGGTTATAAGAGTTTTAAGGTTTAAAACTACGTCTTTTTAGTGAGAAAAAGAATCAGAAAAAGGAAAAGAAAAGCAACCTTTTTACAAAACAAGCATCTTTTAGATATGTGATATTTCATTTTTTATAAAAAATGAATGAATAGGGGAAATTAAGACCTTGCCGTATATAAGTATTACGCTTCTTATATATGAATGCAAGGTTTTTTTGTGCGCATTGTTTTTTCAAAAAAAGAAAGGAAATCAACATATGTAAATGTATAGCGAATAAGGTTGAGGTACATTTGTCTCAAACAAAAAAGGCAATATCATTGAACTACTTTAATTTAATTTTGTTAGCATTTTTAGGAGGTGTTTTTTTGGCAATACAAGGGGCATTAAACGCTCGTTTGGGAGTGTTGTTAAAATCTCCTTTACTGGCAACTGTGATAGCGTATGGGGTAAGTGTGTTATTTGCATTGATTTGTGTGTTCTTCAAGAAAGGAACTTTGCCTACAGTTGGGACCGTTAGGAATATTCCATTTTATATGTGGTTTTCAGGAGGGGTTTTTAGTGTGGTTGGAATTTTGTTATACTACTATACAATTCCCAGATTAGGAGTTGGTACCATGATTTCTTTTGGACTTTGCGGTCAGCTAATTCTGGCAGTGATAGCTGGGCATTTCGGATGGCTTCAGTTACCAGAAGAACCGCTGACACTGAAAAAAATAATTGGAGTAGTAACGATGATTGTCGGAATAGTACTAATTAATATTAAATGAGAATGTTATGAATACAATGGAGAGAAAAAACATAGATAACTTAGTATCCATCTGGGAACTTGTAGGGAATCAATTTGAAGCATATAAAGATTCAGAAGAATATGCCTGTGTATTCATAGAAAATAGTAATTGGCCAAATAGATTATGGTTTAAGGAAAGAATAACGAAGACAGGTATTGAGAATGTAGAAAATCAATTGAAGAAAGTCGGAGCGCCAATGATACTTCCTTTTTGGGATTTGTATGATATAATTCCCTCTGATTTTTTTGACAAAAAAGGATATACAATTGCATTCGAACAAATAGCAATGTATTATACACTAGGTAATCAATTTACAGATACTATTGGAGTTACGCTCCACAAAGTCCAGACTGAGGAAGAAGCAAGTCAGTGGGCTATTGCATTTGAGAGTTCTTTTGGCTATCAGATCATGACCGAAATTGTATATAAAACAAGTGATAAGATAGCATACTATGTGGTAAAAGAAAATAAGCGCGTAGTAGGAACCGTATTATTGCATAATACAGAAGATGTGATGGGAATACATTCGCTGGGAATTTTACCTGAGGAAAGAAAAAAAGGGTATGCAGATCAAATCATGAAAAAATCATTAAATATAGCACAAGATCAAGGCTGCAAACATGCTGTTTTACAGGCTTCTTCAATGGGGAGATCACTATATCTCAGACTGGGATTTAAAGAACAATTTTTGATCAAAAATTATGAGTCTCTTAAGAGATAAAGAATAAAATGAAAGATATCTTTCATGAGCTTTAAAACGAATTAAAATCATGGAAAGATTAGATCATGTCCTGATCAGAGTTGATAATCTGGAAACGGGGATTGGCGACTTTAGAAAAGAAGGTTTTACAGTATATCCTGGAGAAAAAGGATATAATGCAATGATTTATTTTAAGGATCATAGCTTTATAGAATTAGTAGCTCCAAGTCGCTTTCCGGGAATATATACGCTTCTTGCCAGAATTGGTTTTTTCTCCTTATTAGGAACCGCATTTAGAAGAATAGGAACTTATGCTGTCTGGAAAGAGAGGTTCTTGGATTATTCCGTCTATAGTTCGGCAATAGAAAAACAACATACGGATGTACAAAATAGGTCATCAAAACTTCTGAAAATGAATAAGAAAAATAAAAATGGAGACACGATTTATTGGCGATTATTTGCCCCCAAAGAAAGAAGCTTCCCCTTTGTGATGTCTGATTATAGCCCGTATAAATACCCTGATAAAACTGCACATACTCATGATAACGGAGTAGAAGGAATTGAGGAACTAGTAATATCGGTGAACGAAAACCTGAAAAGTTATTTAGAAAGACTCAGTACTTTTTTTAATATTCGGTTATCTGACTTTATTGAGGGGGCTGAGATGCATTCATTAGTTACTTCTAATACCAGAATTACATATGTAATAGGAAACAAAAATAAGATTGTACGATTGGTTTTAAAAGGAGAGAATTCGCTTCCTGCTTTAGAAAAATATAAGGTTTTCGGTATAGGGGAAAAGAAGAGGAAATAGAAGATTATATGCTTTAATAGATGTAGGGAATGAATATAAAGTAAAAGACTTCTTTATTCATTGATCGAATATATAGATCTTTGTAAAATACAATGTTTATTAAAAAAGCTATGGAGAAGAAACAGAAAAAACCGGATTCGATAGTATTTGATGAAGAAACAGAAAAGTATGACGCTTCTTTAAAACCATATGCAACTGATATGGGAGCTCCTGTTATTACAATCACCGATACGGCTGCCTGGAAAAATGCAAATATCAATAAAGTAAATAATCAGGTAAAAGCAAAGTTCGAAGAATTGAAAAAAGAATACGATGCATTAATGGAAAAATATGCATATAATGATCTTATCTATAACGCGAAGTTTAATTTTGAACCGGTAGTTGGGAAAATATATCATTTGTATAAAGATAAAACGGAACAACCTTATTTGTCAATTATAGCTCCAGAGGAATGTAATTTTGAACATTTGGGAAGTTTCCGGCTGAATGCGGATAAAATGTGGGAAAAAATCCAGAAAAATGATAATTAAAAATAAACAAGTACCTTTAAAAACTGAAAAGCGAAAAATTAAATCTTACCAGATCTAACTAATATACGGGTGCGATGCCTAAAAATAAAGCCACCATACAATCCATTGCTGATACACTCGGAGTTTCTGTGTCTACAGTTTCCAGAGTGATGAATGGAGTCGGGAAAAAATATAGAATTAGTGCTAAAACAATAGCAGCAATTCACGAAACGGCTGATAAGCTCAATTACACCCCTAATAATATTGCAAAAAGCCTTCGTCTGAAAAAGACATTTACCGTCGGATTAATAATTCCAGATATTTCTAACCCCTGGTTTGCTAAGATAGCAATGCGGATAGAAGAAGAATCCAGAAAAAGAGGATATAATATTTTTTTGTGCAACAGCAATGGAGATATTACAGTAGAGAAAGAATCATTAAAACTATTAGAAAACTGGAAAGTAGATGGGATAATAACGGCACCTATAGGAATTGAATATTCACATTTATTAAAGTCGTATAAAAATGGAATGCCTCTGGTATTGGTAGATCGTTTCTTTGAGAAAGCCGAATTACCATATGTCTCCACCAATGATGAGCAAGGGGCTTTTGATGCGAATGAACTCTTGATTTCTTATGGGCATGTCAATATTGCCTGCATTCAGGGACTTGTTGGAACCTCTCAGAATAGACAGCGGGTAGATGGATATAAAAAAGCCTTAAAAAAGAATGGTTTGAAGGTAGAAGAATCACTTATCGTAGGAAACGATTTTGGCTATGATAATGGATATAATGAAGCGAAAAAAATTATTAAAGAGCTACACAAAAATAAGGTGACAGCAATTTTTTCTACAGGAAATCAGATCACATTGGGAGTATTAAAAGCTTTTAAAGAAGAAAGCATACGAATCCCTGAAGATATTTCGTTAATTTCATTTGACGAAAATAATTATTCGGAACTTCTTTATACACCTATTTCTACAGTATCTCATGTCGATAATGAAATAGGAAGCAAGGCAGTTGCTATGCTGTTTAATCAAATTAATGAAGAAGAAACAGAAGAAGTACAACGTATTTTAGCTCCTACCCACCTAATTGAAAGAGATTCTGTACGAAGAATTAAGTGATCGAAGCCTTTTTTCACGATATTTTTAGTTTACAAAGTGTTTTGTTATTAAAATTTTAATTTTTTAAATATTTTTTTAAGAGATTCTTAACAAGGGCTAATTTTTTGATAATCAATATGTTTGAGTGCCTGTTTTTGTGTAGAAATCTAGGGTAGAAAGCATTGATTTATAGTGTTTTGTGTACCTGTGGATTTTGATGAATAAAAAAAAACACTTACATTGCACAAACGTTTGCGCAAATATACAGTTAACATAATCAAAGGATTGTGAAGCGTATTTTAATCTCGCTAAAGTTTAAAACGAAGAGAGGAGTAGACCTTTTAAGACAGTTCATCTTTATTTTCTTAAAACCAGAACAATGAATTGTAGTATGCTAATTTAATTTTCTGTAATTATGAGAAACAATTTTCTTATTGTCATTTTTTTACTGTTCCTAGGGGGGACAATGACAGCACAAGTAACGACATCGAATATCAGGGGGAAGGTGTCGGATGATCAGGGACTCGCCTTATTGGGGGCAGATGTAATTGTAGTACATACACCAACAGGAACAAAATATGGAAGTATTACCAATGGGGATGGTCGTTTTAATTTATTAAATCTTAGAGTTGGTGGACCTTATACAATTACGATTTCATATTTAGGGTTTAAAACACAAACACAGAATGATGTATTCCTTTCACTAGGAAAAACCATGACATTTGATACGGTACTTACCCCGGATGCAGAAGCATTAGGAGAAGTAATTGTGGTTTCTGATGGGTCAGGAACGTTTAATGGGGATAAAACAGGAGCAGTAACCAGTGTGACGAGTAGACAATTGACAAAATTACCTACAATTTCCAGATCTGCACAAGATTTTACACGATTAGAACCTACTGCCAGTGGTAATTCTTTTGGGGGGAGAAATGATCAGTTCAATAACTTCTCCCTAGATGGAGCAGTGTTTAATAACCCTTTTGGGTTAGATTCGCCAACTCCCGGAGGGCAAAGTGGAGCACAACCTATTTCATTGGATGCCATTGATCAAATTCAGGTTTCTACTGCTCCGTATGATGTAACACAATCTGGTTTTACAGGAGCGTCTGTTAATGCAGTGACAAAAAGTGGAACAAATGAATTTCACGGAACAGCATATGGTTTTTTTAGAGATGAAAACCTAACGGGAGAAAAAGTAAAAGGCGATAAAGTGATTCGCCCCGATTTAAGTCAGTATCAATACGGTTTTAGTTTGGGAGGTCCTATTGTGAAAGATAAATTATTCTTTTTTGCTAACCTAGAGAATGATCAGCGAGAAGACCTGGGTACGAATGGATTTATCCCTGATACGGGGTCAGGAGCAATTAATGAAACAAGAGTGTTAGAAAGTGATTTGATTGCTGTAAGACAGGCGTTGAGTAACCTGGGATATAATACAGGTGCATATGAAGGATTTACATATGGTTCGGAATCCATAAAAGGAATTGTAAAGCTCGATTGGAATATCAATTCCAAACATCGAATGGCATTCATATATAATTTTTTAAGGGCCTCAAAAGAATTGCCTGCACACCCTACTGCTATTGCTGCAAGAGGACCTAATTTTCAGACACTTCAATTTGAAAATTCCGGGTATGAAATCAATAATAGATTACAGTCATTTCAGTTAGAAGTAAACTCTACATTTTCCGATGTGATTACTAATAAATTGCAAGTAGGATATTCTTATTTTGATGATTTTAGAAATCCATTATCAGCACCAGCTCCAAGTATTATCATTCAAGATGGGCAGGGAAGTAATTACATCGTTGCAGGACATGAACCCTTTTCGATTCATAATAAATTAGACCAGAAAGTATTTCAGGTAACCAATAACCTGAACTATTTTAGAGGGAATCACACTTATACCGTTGGAGTTTCGTTTGAGAAATTTGAGTTTGATAATTCATTTAATCTTACCGCATATGATAATTTTGCAGCAGGAGGGAATTATTATGGATTATTCAGACCTTATGGAAGTGTACAGGAATTTTTAGATGATGCCAGTAATCCGGCAGGAGGACTAGCAGGGAATTTGCAGTTTGCTCAAAATGCCTTTGAGAATAACAATCAATTGGCAATAGGAGCTCCAGGAGGATGGTCCCTGGCAGAAACCAATGTAGGGCAATTAGCATTCTACCTGCAAGATGAATGGAATATCTCAGATGATTTTAAACTTACCTATGGAATCCGTTTTGATAAGCCGTTGTTTTTTGATACTGCTGATAAAATCAGAGAAAATATCGATAGAAAAGGAACTTATGATCCCTCAATTGTATATTTCAATCCTAATACAGGAGAAGAAACAACTATTGATTCAGAAGTACTGCCTAATGACGATTTCTTAATCTCTCCACGTCTTGGTTTTAACTGGAATATCAATGGAGAATCTACAACCCAGCTAAGAGGAGGATCAGGAGTTTTTACAGGGCGATTCCCTTTTGTTTGGATAGGAAATCAGGTACAGGGAGTTGACTCCTTTTTCTATCAGACCGTAAGCCCTGATTTTAAATTTCCACAGGTATGGAGAACCAATATAGGTGCAGATCACCGATTTGAGAATGGAATAACACTAACGGCAGATATATCGTATACCAAAGATATCAATGCTCCTCATGTACAAAATTGGGGGCTGAGAAATCCTTCGGGAACCTTAAATGCTCCGGGAGATAATCGTCCGGTATATACCGATGCGGATAAAGGAAATAACGGATATGTTTTTATCAATTCTAATAAAGGAAGAATTTGGAACACCTCTTTAAAAGCACAAAAAACATTTAATAATGGATTGTATGCCAGTTTAGCATATAGCTATCTGAATGCAAAAGATATCAACTCTATAGAAGCAGAAATTACAGGAGATGCTTTTGATTTTAATCCCGTATCCGGAAACGCAAATGGCGATGTATTAGCACACTCTAAGTATGGAGATACACATCGTTTTATCGGAGTTGGGTCAAAACAATTTAAATATGGAAAAAGCGATCAGTGGTCAACAACTATTTCTACGTTTTTTGAGTATGCACAAGGAGGACGATTTAATTATACATATGCAGGAAATATAAATAACGATAGCTCTGGACAGAATAATGATCTGTTGTATATCCCAACCGAAGCAGAAGTACAGCAAATGCAGTTTTCGGGAGCAGGGCAAGCAGAGGCTTTCGAAGCGTTTATCAGGCAAGATGATTACCTAAGTGAAAACAGAGGGAAGTTTGCAGAGCGATATGGAGCATTAGCTCCTTGGAGAAGTAAGTGGGATGTAAAAGTGTTGCAGGATTATAATTTCGAAATTAATGAACAGAAACAGACCATACAATTTAGTGTTGATATCCTGAATTTTGGAAATTTGTTAAATTCTGATTGGGGAGTGATTTCTCAACCAACAACATTAAACCCACTATCTGTTTCTTTAGATACGACTACGAATACACCAACCTATACATTTAATTCGGACTTAAAGAAAACTTTCGGATCAGATGCTAGTTTGTTGTCCAGGTGGCAAATGCAATTTGGACTTCGTTATATTTTTTAATAAAAAAGGCAGGAATTGTAATTATAAAACTTGTTTTGTTCATAGTTGACTTTAAAATCAATTTGTGAGATTAATCAGGGAAACTCTTGTATCGGTCGCAAGAGTTTCCTTACTGCTAAAAACAGCACTCGAAAAGATCGTGTTTTTAGTTATGATAAGAAGACCAGAATACGTACTTTATACTAAATAGAAAAAGAAATAAGATGAAAAAAATTATAACTGTAATAGGAAGTTATAATCATGATATGGTATTTCGAACCACGTGTTTTCCAGAACCAGGAGAAACCGTTACCGCGAGAAAATTAGAAATGTTTTCTGGAGGAAAAGGAGCAAATCAGGCTGTTGCAGCCGCGAGGTTAGGAGGAGATGTGTGTTTTATTACCAAGGTAGGAAATGATGCATTTGGAGAGAATGCAAAAAGAAAGTTTTCTATAGATAATATGCGTACAGAGTATGTACTTAGGGATATGAAAACACCTTCAGGAACGGCAGCTATTTTAGTAAATGACGAAGGGCAAAACTGCATTGTTGTAAATCCTGGAGCAAATGATAAGTTGTCTCCGAATGATATTGATGACTGTATAGAAGCTGTAACAGAAGCGTCTTTTATTTTGATGCAACTGGAGATTCCTTATGATACCGTAAAACATGTGATCAAAAAGGCAGATCAGATGGGAAAGAAAATGATTCTTAACCCTGCGCCAACGGTCGCTTTGGGAGATGAACTGTATTCCAAACTTTTTTTGATTACTCCAAATCAAACAGAAGCTGCAGCACTAACAGGGGTTACTGTAGAAAATGAAGTGTCTGCTTCAAAAGCAGCAGCTGTTTTTTTAGAGAAAGGAGTACAAAATGTGATCATTACTTTGGGAGAAAACGGAGCCTTTTTCAAAAATAAGGATCAGGAATTTTTAGTCCCCATACAAGAAGTAGAAGTTATGGATACAACAGGTGCAGGTGATATTTTTAATGGAGCTTTAGTGGTTGCCCTGGCTGAAGGGAAATCATGGAGACAAGCAGTTGAGTTTGCTAATTCAGCGTCTTCAATAGGAGTGAGTAGAATGGGAGCGCAATCTTCAGCCCCATATAGAAACGAAATTTCCGTATGATATGACCCCTAAAAGCAAAACGATAATGAAAGGAATATGAAGAAAGAACAACAGATAAAAGAAAGAAAAAAGTAATGATAAGATTACAATACCCCATATATAATATAATAGGAAGTCTTGTATTACTGATGCTTTTGGTCTCTTGTCAACAGAAAACTAAGAACCAACCAAAAGAAGAAAACTATTCATATCAGGAAGCAAGAGCAAAAATGATAGAACGCAATGAAAAAAAATCTTTTGATGCAGCTATTGTTTTAACAGAAGAAGAGCAGAAATTAAACAGTTTTATTTCGAGCTATCAAACATATTTTAATACAGCGGTTTCACATAATAAAATTCCGTTTTATAATCAGCCTTTTCATCAGGTACAGCCAGTAATTGATTCTTCTGAGCTGTATAAAGTATTAAAAAAAATGCCCAAAGGAGGATTGTTACATACACACAGTATTGGAATGACTAGTATAAAATGGCTGATATCATTTGCTAAAGAAATTCCAAACTGTTACGTGTTTGTAAAAAAAGAAGATGATAAGCATCTGTATGGGACTTTAGGTATTTATTTCAAAGAAAAATCACCAGAAGGATTCGTCTTGCTGAAAGATATACTAAAACAGAAACCTGATTTTGAAAAAGAGTTATATGGGTTACTTACATTAAAACGACAAAGCTTGTCAGATAGCTTAGATTACTGGACAGCTTTTGAAGAACGATTTAGAAGAGTTGCTCAGCTACTCAATTACAGACCTTTGTTCAAAGCTTACTATAAACAGGCTTTTTTAGAATTACTAGAAGATCAGGTAACACACGTGGAAATCCGTATGATATTAGATCACTTATATGATGAAAGAACAGGAAGCTATCCTATAGAAACGATGATTACTGATATAAAAAAGGTCATCGAAGAAGTACAGGAAGAAAATCCGAATTTTAGTGCTAATATAATCTATACCAGCTTTAAATTTTTAGATGTTAAAGCAATTGATACACAGATAAAACAAGCGTTTGATTTAAAACAAAAATACCCGGACTTGATCAGTGGATTTGACCTGGTAGCAGAAGAGGATAGAGGTCATACTGTTGCGTACTATGAAAAAAATTGGAAGCTGATAGACTCACTTCAACAAACACTGGGAGTTCAGTTGCCTTTATTTCTTCATGCAGGAGAAAGTAAGTCAAGTAAAAACCAAAACCTGATAGATGTCTCTTTGTTGAATAATAAACGAATAGGGCATGGTTTGAATTTGTTGTTATATCCAGAAGTAATGGAACAGATTAAAGAAAAAAACATGTTGATAGAAGTAAGTCCTCTGAGTAATCAGATACTCGGATATGTAAATGACTTGAGAAATCATCCGGCAAGAGTATTAATGGCTAATGGGCTACAATGCAGCATTAATAGCGATGACCCCGGGGTTTTTGGATATCAGGGGCTTAGTTATGATTTTACAATGGCATGTATTGCATGGGAGCTGGATCTTAGAGCAATTAAAAAAATGGTTTTTAATTCTATAGAATATTCAGGAATGCCCTTAGAAAAAAAGAAGAAAGCACTTCAGCAATTACAAAGTGATTGGGACACATTTATAAAAGACCAGACAAAACTATTAGAAATTACAAATAGTAATAAAAAATAAACTAAGATGAAAAGAAAATTCATTATAGATACAGATACAGCTTCTGATGATGCAGTGGCATTGATAATGGCTATGAATTATCCAGATGTGGAAGTAGAAGCCTTCACCTTAGTAGCAGGAAATGTAAGTTTGGAACAAGGAGTTCAAAACGCAATGTTTACTATTGAATTGTGCAAAAAAGAAATTCCTGTATATGCAGGTATAGGAAAACCAATGCTTCGTTCTCTAGAAACGGCTGAACATGTTCATGGAAAAGATGGTATGGGAGATATTGGTTTATTGTTATCGGGGTATATTCCTGAAAAAGAGCATGCAGTTTCCATATTAGTTCAAAAAATAAATGAACACCCTGGAGAAATTTCCCTGATTTGTTTAGCTCCTTTAACCAATATAGCAACGGCTTTATTGATTGATCCTTCTATAGCTTCAAAAGTAAAAGAGTGTGTAATTATGGGAGGTATAGGAGAAGGAAGAGGAAATGTTACTCCAATAGCAGAATATAATTTTTGGGCAGATCCGGAAGCGGCTAAGATTGTTTTCGAATCGGGAATGCCTATAAAAATGGTAGGCTGGGATATTTCCAGGACATATGCAGTTTTTGACAAAACAGATGCAGAGAAAATAAAAGATATAGGGACGTCCCTGGCTAATTTTACAGTAGACATCCAGAAGAAATGTGATGAATATGCAAGGAATAATTCACGTATTAAAGGATTTGACTTACCAGATCCGATTGCAATGGCAGTAGCTTTGGATAGTGATGTTGCTACTGTGGTTAAAGATGCATATGTAAGAATACTGACAAATGACGATTACTCCAGAGGACAATCAGCTATGGATTATACAGGAGCAACCGGAATGCCTCCAAACGCACAAGTTGTTTTAGAAGCAGATAGGGGACGTTTTCTGGAAATATTATACCAGGCACTAGGGAAATATAAATAGCTAAATATCAGAAATTTTTAGGTTGTTTAACCTCCCGGAAAAAGACTGCTTTTTCCTGGGACAGGGCTTTTTATTCCTTTTTTTAAAGTTTTTAGATACATAAATATATAAATACGAAAAATCGAAATGTCTTTTTTCAATCAAATACATATTAAAACGAGATTAACAATTCTCAATTTTTTAGAATTCTTTTCATGGGGGGCATGGTTACTCTCAGCAGGAGCATATATGAGTACTACTTTAGGGTTTACAGGAGTTCAGATAGGGTCTGTATATGCTACTCTGGGAATAGCATCAATTTTTATGCCCCCTGTTATTGGGATCATTGCAGATCGATGGATTCCCGCAGAGAAACTATTTGGGATTAGCCATCTATTGTTAGCAGGTTTGTTTGTAGTCTTAACCTCCATGACGAGTTTTAATTCATTTTATATGGTTACTTTTTTAGTTGCTTTGGTGTATATGCCGACTCTGGCCTTGAGTAATTCGATTTCGTATTATAACCTAGAAAAAGAAGGACTAGATTCGGTGGTCACTTTTCCCCCAATCCGGGTGTGGGGAACTGTTGGATTTATCATTGCAGCCTGGCTGGTGGATGTACTAGGCTTGAAAGTAAGTCACGAACAATTTTATCTTGCTGCTGCGGCTTCTGTTTTATTAGGGGGGTATTCTTTTTCTCTTCCGTTAATCCCAATAGTAAAAAATACGAGTAGAACACTGTTTCAACGTTTCGGGTTGGATGCTTTTGTATTGTTTAAGAATAAGAATCTGGCGATTTTCTTAGTGTTTTCAGTTTTACTGGGGGCAGCATTGCAAATAACCAATATTTGGGGAGTTCCTTTCTTAAATGATTTTTCGATTTCCTATAAAGATTCTTTTGTGGTCAAACACGCTGTTTTTTTAATGTCTTTATCACAAGTGTCTGAAGTTCTTTTTATTCTGGCGATTCCTTTTTTCTTAAAACGGTTTGGAATTAAAATAGTAGTGCTGATAAGCATGTTCGCATGGGTATTTAGATTTGGCTTTTTTGGAGTAGGAAGCCCAGAAGGAATGGGGCTATTATTTTTGATCACTTCCATGATTATATATGGAATGGCATTCGATTTTTATGTGATTTCAGGATCTCTGTACGTAGATAAGATGTCAGATGCAAAAGTACGTTCAAGTGCCCAAGGGTTATTCATGATGATGGTCAACGGTTTTGGAGCTGTATTGGGAGCGTACATAAGTGGGTTTGTGGTAGATTATTACACGGCAAATAATGGGATAAAAGATTGGGCAAGTATTTGGTTTATATGTGCTGTATATGCTCTAATTATTGGAGTTCTGTTTGCTTTGGTTTTTAGATATAAGCATACAGGAGAAGAGAATTTAGTAATTAAAAAATAAAAAGATGAAATTTTTTATAGATACCGCAAATCTGGAAGATATACGAACAGCAGAGGCATTAGGGATTTTAGACGGAGTAACAACAAATCCTTCGTTAATGGCAAGAGAAAAAATAACAGGAGAAGAAGCGATCTTATCACATTACCAAAGGATTTGTGATTGTGTTCAGGGAGATGTCAGTGCAGAAGTCATAGGAACGTCTTTTTCTGAAATGTTAGAAGAAGGAGAACGCTTAGCAGCGTTAGATCCACAGATTGTAGTGAAGGTTCCTATGACCAAAGAAGGAATTCAAGCCATAAAGTATTTTTCAGATAAAGGAATTAGAACCAACTGTACTTTAGTTTTTTCTGTTGGGCAGGCACTATTGGCAGCCAAAGCGGGAGCTACATATGTGTCTCCTTTTGTTGGGAGATTAGACGATATCTCAACAGATGGGATGGCGTTAATTGCAGCGATAAAGAAGGTGTATGGTAACTACCAGATCTCGACACAGATACTAGCAGCTTCAATACGTTCTCCAATGCATATTATTCAATGTGCATCAATTGGAGCAGATGTTATGACCGCTCCCTTATCGGCAATTTTAAAATTGTTGGAACATCCCTTAACAAATAAAGGACTGGCAGGGTTTTTAGCAGATTATCATCAGGCTATCTCTAAGTAAAGCATAAGAACAATTAAAAGAAGAAGAAATGAGTAAACGAATCACATTAAAAGATATATCAAGATTGTCAGGTTTTTCTATTTCTACCATCTCTAAGGCACTTCATGATGATCCGGACATAAGTTTTAAAACAAAAAGAAAAATAAGAGAACTGGCATCAGTGTATAATTATGTGCCTAATTTTTTGGCAAAATGCCTGAAAGATGATACTCCTAATGTTATCGGGATCTCTATTCCCAAAATAGGGGATCTTCCTTTAAGATCATTAGCCAGGGAAATTAAAAACATTCCTCAGTTAAAAGGTAAAACCTGTTTGGATTATACACAACCATTGGTGTTTTTTGAAGGGCATCAGATTACACAAAAAATGATGAAATCTGATATTGCTGGAATAATAGTATTGTTGTCAGATAAAAAATAAAGGGTATTATATAACAATGCGATCAAAAAAAAGAAGCCTAAGAGGTAGCTACTTTTTTGGTAAATAAGTACATCCATAACAATCTGGAGTATTTGTAGTTTACAAAGCTGAGCAAGAGTATGGAAATAACAATGAGAATAAAAATTTTCAAAAGACTAGAAATAAAAAAACTGCTAATAATATAAATAGCGATACACTCTGCAACAGTCATTCCATAACTGACGTACATCGCTCCAAAAAAGAATCCGGGTTCTACTTCAAATTTATGGTTACAATTAGGACACTTCTCATTCATTTTTGGGATTGCTAAAAATTGATTTTCCTGTTTATTAAAAACAGCTCCTGTTTCACATTTTGGACATTTCCCCTTAAGAATATTATTGATACGTGCCATAAGTATTGTATATAAGATAACACAAATATAGCTATAGAGAGAAGGAGCGTTGTTTTATAATTATCTCATAAATTTGTATAATTCGGACATTTTAAAAGTTGATATGCAAAGTTTACCCATATTGGATATTGAACAGTTTCAGCAAGAAGGCGACCTGAGTAGTTTTTATGCGAATAATTTTACAAACCACTTCAAAAAGAACCATAAAAAGATATTGAAAGCTCATAAACATAACTTTTATTTAGTAGTAATGTTTACAGAAGGAACTGGAATTCATGAAATTGATTTTGAATCTTATCATATACAACCAGGAAGTGTATTTGTAATGCGTCCAGGGCAAACACATTTATGGAAGTTTGAAACAGCCGCAAAAGGATATATTTTTTTTCATTCCAGAGATTTTTACGAGTCGATGGGAGGGTATAAAAGTCTGAATACATTTCCTTTTTTCTTATCGAAACAAAATACACCATGTATCTATCTTGAGACATCAAAGACAAAAGAGATGGCATTCTTATTTAAAAATATTTATGAGGAGAGTTTAGGGAAACAGGTTTTGAAAAAACAAAAAATAGTAAGTCTCATTGATTTGATTTATATCGAATTATCGAGATTGGTTGTGAATGATAACCTTCATAAAGCATTACAATCTAAAAATGTAATTTCAAAAATTTTGGAATTAGAACAGTTAATTGACGTGCATTATAAAGAAAAAAAATCATCCAAAGCATATGCAGAGATGATGAACATATCGACAAAACACCTAAATCGAATTTGCAAGGAGGCAGTAGGCAAGACAACGACAGAATTGATTGTGGAGAGAGTGATTCTTGAAGCAAAGCGATTGTTATTGTATTCAGGAGGGAATCTCAATGAGATAGCGTGGGAATTAGGATATTATGAATATGCCCATTTTTCTAAGTTTTTCAAAAATAACACAGGAGAAGCTCCCTCTGATTTTAGAAAAAAATATGTTGATCCAGGTACTGTATTTTAATAAGAAATACAATAACTTGTTATAGGAGTATAAGATGGACTTGTTATATGTCTTTATAAGGAAGGTAGTATAGACAAGAAAACAAAATCTTGTTTAAGAAATATCAGCGATGAATACAATCTTTTTTGACAGTCATATGTATTACTTAAATACTATAAGGGAGAGGAAACAGTTTATAAAAAGTAAAGAAAATTTAATGCTAATAAGGACATGGTATGGGGAGATATGAACGAAAAACAGAAGTAAAAGAAGATTGTGGAATTGAAAAAACTTTACAACTAATTTCCGGAAAGTGGAAACCAGCTATTTTAAGTGAATTGATGAGGAGTAGTACAATTCGCTTAAAAGATGTACAAAAAGGGTTGCCAGAAGCATCGAAACGCTCTCTGACGACACAATTAGGAGAAATGGTAACAGATGATTTATTGCGAAAAGAAGTATATGAAGTATACCCTAAAAAAACAGTCTATTCGCTAACAGAAAAAGGAAAAGCGTTAAAAGAGGTATTTGAGGTGATGAATGACTATGCTAAAAATTTTTTATAGTGTAAAATTCACCCCCTATTGGATGAGATTGCTGAAAGAAATATTTTTGAAATAGTAAAAAGTAAAAGAATGCTAAAAAAAGGAATTATTATTCAAGGAAGTGCTAATAGTAAGGGAAATACGAATAAGGCGGTTGTGTATTTTAAAGATAAAACAGGATTTGATTTTATAGATCTAAAATGTAAAGATATTGCCCCTTTTGATTATGAATTCAAAAATAAATACGACGATTTCCTCCCTTTAATCAAGGACATTGCTCAACAGTATGAGGTTATTGTATTTGCAACTCCGGTATATTGGTATTCGATGAGTGGGATACTGAAAAACTTCTTTGATAGAATTTCAGATTGTCTGATGATAGAAAAAGAAACAGGAAGACAATTCAGAGGTAAAAAAATAGGAGTGATTAGCAGTAGTTCAGATGGACAGCCTATAGAAGGTTTTGAAATGCCTTTTAGAGAATCGGCCAACTATTTGGGGATGGAATATTTAGGAAGTGCTCATACCTGGGTAGAAGAAAAAGAGCTTACTATAAAAGCAAAAGAAAGGCTAACCTGGTTGTCAGAAGTTACCATGGAGTAAATCAATCCCTTCCCTTAGTAAGTAGGATTATTCTTTAGTTTGTCTTCAAGGAATACGATTTTGCTTTCCAGATCATGCAATCGATCATATACATCTACAGGTTCAGGCATTTGTTTGGAAGCGAACATTGTTACATACCAGACCTCCATAATCTCATCTGCATTTATTGTGTAAGTAGGATAATTCCCATCTTTATTATCAGATTTTAGAATTAGCTTACCTCGTTCTTCTATCCTGTTAATAACCCGTTTGAGAATAATCCCATCATTGTGACTGACAATAACATAAACACGACCATCTTTTATATCACTTAAGTTTTCTATGTATTTTCCAAAAACTAAATCCCCATCAAAGAATGTTCTTACCATTGAATTTCCCTGTACCTCGAAACAGCGATATGTTCCGTTTGTCAGATGAGGCATTCGAAAAGAAGGAAGTGTTTCGATATATTCAGTATCCCCATAACCATTCAGGTAACCAGCCCTTGCTTTTATTGGTACATAGACGACATTTTCTTCCCCAGCTTGGTTTACTGCTACAACTTGCGGGATTCCATCATATGTTTTAGGTGATTCTGTGCTATGTTTGATTAATTCAGTGCTTTTGCCGAATAAATACTCAGGATTGATATTGAATTCGGAAATAATACGCGCTAATAAATCGTACCCAGGTTTTGTTCTTTTTCTAGACCCGTCAGTCTGTAATCTCCCAGAAGTGATACTGTCAATGGTAGTGCTGGTAACGCCTATTTTCTTTGCAAAAGAATGATTATTAAGCTCTAAGAATGCAATGATTTCCTTTATTTTCTTATCTATTTCTACCATCCCTTTTCGTTTAGTATTACAGGAGTAAAGACAATTAAATATAACGGGATTATACGAAGATGAAGAGAATGTTAAATCTTAACATTTTGCAGAATTTATTCCGTAATATGTTTGTTTTTATCTGTAATATGTTGTATTTTTGTCATGTAAATATTTGCTAAAATACAAAAAAGAAATGAAAATCTAACATTTGTACTAATTCTATTACAACATTTTCAGGTGTTTTTTTGATGTAAGCGCTTAAAAACACTGTTGACGGCTAACTATTCAAACTTTTGTTTGGATAGGGTGGAAGAATATGTAAAAAACCAAAACAATTTAATCTGTATGCAAAGAAGTCAGTTGCTGTTGGAAAAAAGAAAGCAATTTATAAAGAATTATGTAGAAAATAATTCAGATCGACAAATGAAAGTTATTGTAGAAGAGTTGATAGAACGTTTGTTTATCTCTGAAAGAACTATTTATAATATTCTGAAAGATTAAGTGAATAGAAATAATTAGAAGGAGGAAAACAAGTAGATAGTAAGGGTAAGGTCGGTGTCATATTATATCATAATTATTACTAAAAATGCAATGATATGGTACTGAAAGATAAAAGCAATGAAAATAGGGGACTTGCAGATTTCTTACCTGAAGCAAATGGAAATTTAGAAAATTTAATAACAAAACAGGAAAGAGAAGCGAGTCAAGATACCAGAAAGATAAATAAGTAATTGCTTGGGAATACATAAAAGTACATGATATATGTACTTATTTATAATTTGTTTAACCATTATAAAGAATAAGCAAAATGGATAGAGTAACACATATGATTTTTTGGGTGCTGACAATCTTATCTCCTGTTAATGCAGTAATGATAACCATCGTTTTCTTGATTGTTGTAGACTTTATAACAGGCTCTTATGCTTCTTATAAAAGCAAAGTACCAATCAGTAGTGAACGTATAGGAAATACAATTTCTAAATTTTTCATCTATAATCTGGTGATTTTAGCTTCCTATTTTATGGAAGAACACATCGTTGATGAGATTCCTTTTTTAAAAATTATAGCTGGTTTTATAGCCTTAACAGAAATTAAATCGATCATGGAAAACTTCAATAAGATATACGGAGTAAACCCTTTTAAAGCCTTAATAAATCTCTTAAAAAAAAGTGAGCTGAAAGATGCTATAGAAAGTATGTCTAAAGACCAGAAAACAAAATAATAAATAACTCACAAACTCAACTTTTTTTTCTGATTGACAATGAGGAGAAGGATGCCTGTAATAGGTAGTCTTCTCCTCTTTTTTTTAATACGATATAAAGACCAGAGAAAAAAAGTTGAAAATTAAATGCGACTTTATTGCAATTAAAATAAAAACACTGTATATTGCGACAGTGTTGCAATTGTGATAAAGGGTGTTGTAGACAGTTTAAGTTATTGAATAATTCAAAAAAAATAACTGTCATTTAAGACAAATACTCAGAAATAGTAACATTTGTAGGAACTGTGGTCATTGTTCAGCTACAATAAATATGGTAGCGATATAACATACTATCGCTACCAGTTTTAAAAAAAGAAATAATAAAATAAAAAGCTATGGGATAAATCGAATGGTTTGTTTATAGAGAAAATACCTTAGGCATAGAAAGTCATTGTTCATATAGAGATTCTTTTGTTCTAGCTTTCATATATACTAAATATTAGATAAGATTTATCCTCCATGGAAGGTTTAAGGTGTTTTCTCTTTGTGTTTACTTCCTCGCTTTTTATTGATAAAAATATATCCATTGTATTTGCTTTGTTTTGTATAGCAGATCGTGGTGAAAAATAAAGTTTGTGTTCGACAGGAAAAGGAAAGCGGTGTTAGATCAATCAAAAAACTGTAGATCTAATTTCCTTTTTTTCTGTCGATGATTTTTTTTTAAACAATTTCTTCTTCGTCTTATTTTCTTGATAATCTTTACGGTATAGCCTTATTTATTTTGAGTTCTTCAATCAATAGGAATTGATTATTTATACATAGATTTATGATTGGTAAATACAACAATGTTGGATTTAGAATATAAAAAGTTATAGTCACTTAGAATAAAAGTGCTATTTAAGTAGTAAAGTTTTATAAGCGCATAATAAAGCTTTTATATGAATTTTAGTTAATTAAATCTTAGTTGTAAGTATTTCATATTAGATAAAACAGTGCGGTGATAAGTAATGTAATTAATGAGGAGATAACAGAAACTGTGTGATTAAATACTGTCTAAACTGTAAAGGCAATATAGTAAGAAAAGGAGATTTTGAGATTGTTATTTACAATCTCAAGCATACCCATGTCGTATTTCTTTAGAGAAAACATAAGATTCCACATATACTCATTTTTATATACTGATTATTTAAATAAATATTCATTTAACAGCATTTGTATGAGTAAAAAATACGTTAGCTCTGTCTTTATCTTTAATCTTTCAACAACAATAATCGTATTATCTTTTTCTTTATTGTTTGGAATAAGGAGCACCGCACAAACATCGCTGGCAATTATTGACAAAGGAATAGAAGAACCTAAAATAATTGTAAATCACTTATCGGTAAAAAAAGCAATAGATGTATATAGTAAGGAGCAGTTTTTTGAATCAAAAGCTCCGGAAGAAATCCAGGTTTTTAGTCATGCCAGACCGGGAGAATTGTTTTTAGAAGGAAAGTGGCATAAAAAAGAAGAAATTGTCGACTGGTTTCTGTCATTAGCAATAGATAGAGCAGCCATAAAGAACTTGAGTATTTACGGATGCAATTTTGCAAAAGGAACAGTAGGGAAAGAAACGATTCAGTATTTAGAGGAACAATTATCTCTTTCAGTTGCAGCATCTACAGATATTACTGGAGCTGGAGGGAATTGGAAATTAGAAATTGGAGAAGCTATAAACCCTGTTCAGGTTTCGAATTACGAATACAGTTTTCAAAATATAGGAGGAACCGTAAATAGTTACGCTTCTGTTACAGGTATCAGTGGAACAACTTTTACAGTAGACGATGCTTCTTCTTTTTCAATAGGAGATTTGGTAATGATTATCCAGATGCAGGGGGCAGTAGTAAATACCACAGATAGTGATCAATACGGTACAGTAACAGATTATAATGGGGTAGGAGATTACGAATTAGTCACTATCTCAGGCATATCTTCAAATGATATTTCTTTTTCGAGTATAACCAATACATATGATGTCAATGGTACAGTCCAAATAATAAAAGTCCCGGATTATTCGTCTAATGCGCTGACAACAGTAACTTCAGAAATAACAGGAGTGGCTTTTGATGGGACAAAAGGAGGAGTTATAGCCCTGAAAGCAGATGTTTTGCAATTAGATGCCAATATCAATATTTCAAATTCGGGATTCAGAGGAGGTGCAATTAATACTACAGACGGTAGTATTCCTGGATATATAGGAACCTCGGGAGCACAAAAAGGAGAAGGGGTTGCTAAGTTTACTGTAGGAGATAGAAAACGAGGGAAACAAGCGAATGGAGGAGGAGCAGGAAACTGGGTTAATGCTGCGGGAGCAGGTGGAGGAAACTTTGGAGTAGGAGGAAGAGGTGGAGAATACGCCGGTTCTAATGTTATTCAATCAGGAGGAATCGGAGGAGACGCATTCGGAGGATGTGGAAGTTCGTTAGGTGGTCAGACACCTACAGTAGTTCGATACCCAATTATGGGAGGTGGAGGAGGAGCAGGAGATAGTAACGATGCCGGAGTTTCCATAGGAGGAATCGGTGGAGGAATTATTTTCGTTTTTGCCAATGAAATTAATGGGAATGGAGGAAGTATTCTTGCTAATGGAGAAAATGGAGATACTTGTACATCAGGAGATGGATCCGCAGGAGGAGGAGCAGGGGGAACTTTTTATACCGATGCAACTACTTTTTCTGGAACCATACCAGTTTCTCTAAAAGGAGGTAATGGAGGTAATGCAACAAGTAACCACTCTTCTGGAGGAGGAGGTGGGGGTGGTGCATTTTTCCTAGGAGGAACTTCTGTGCCAGCAGCAATTTCATTAGATGTATCAGGAGGAGCTCATGGTACAGCTTCTACGAGTACTACCCCGGAAGATGGTTTTGCAGGTGGGTTTGTAAATATTAATCAAATTGCCCCTCCAGATATAATAAGTAATCAGCAATTTTCATTAACAGTAGATGCATTTTCTAATGGAGATCCCGTGGATGGAGTTTCCGATCCCGGAAATGGAATTGTAGATGCCAATGTAGATTCAGGAACTACATTAGCAGATTGGACTATTGTTGGTCCGGCTGATTTACTGGGAATTTTTCAGATTAATGCTACGACTGGAGAAATAACTGTCGCAGATGGCTCAACTCTTACAGATCCGATTGAATACAGTATTTATGTGCAGGTAGAAAATGCATCAGGAGAAATTTCATGTGTAAAAGAAATTACTATTGAATTAGTATGTGAATTTGGTTCTATTAATGACACTCAAAATGCACTGACAGCATCCCCTAATGCAAATGCTAGTTGGGGAGCTGTTGATGGAGCAGCAGGAGCTCCGGATATTGATGGAGCAGGAGTTGATGTAGTAGCTAACCGGACAAGTATTTATAATACTACGGCAACAGTCTTATCTTATGGAACTGCCTTTTCCGGAGGCTCAGAGGTTCGGATATATGCTAGAAGATGGAGTAGTGGGTATGCCCGGGGAATGACAATCGCTTTCTCAGATGATAATATTACATATACCACAGAATCCTCAGAAATAACACCGACCTCAGAAACAGCAGGAGTATATGATCAGATAAGTTATACTATACCATCCAGTGTAACAACGTCCTATCAATACATTCGGTTAACGCCTGCAGGAGCTGGACAATCTTTATTGTTAATTGATGCAGTAACAGTTTTAACAGAGGAGTGTTTCCCATGTCCGGCGGGGATAGATGCTCCGGCATTATCATCGACAACCATATCAAATGTATGCCCAGTCCATACCTATGATCTTACAAGTATAACAGCAAGTAATGGACCTGTAAATACATCACTTACATGGCATACGGGAACCCCGGCAACAACAGCTAATAAAGTCGGAACTCCAGCTGCTGTTACAGCAGGGATATACTATGCTGCATTTTACAGCGCATCAGATGATTGTTATAGTGGGATCAATGGAGAAGGAACAACAATGGTGGAAACATCAGGGGATTCAGACTGTGATGGGGTGTTGGATATCACAGACATTGATGATGATAATGATGGAGTGTTAGATACTATGGAGAAAGATTGTTCTCAATCATTTGTAACAAGAACTTTAATTGATTTATCTTCTATTGCGGCAAATTCAGAATTAAGTAATCAATTAGAAGCTACATATGGAATTTCATTTTATTCATTGAGTGGGTATCATTCTGTTATCAGAAGTAGCCATGGAGGATTTGTTGATAACCTTGTAGTAGGGGGAACTAATACATCTGGAACTTTAAACTGGTCCGGTGTTGGGATGACCTTTACTCAAGATGTGAATTATATAGAAATGCATGGAGATCCTGCTGGAAATGGAGGGACTATTTACTTTAATGTGTATGACTCAGATGATAATTTGTTGTATTCTGATACAGCCCCTGATGGAGGAACAATTTTTAGTTTTCAGTCTTCAAGTGATAATATTGCTAAAGTAGAAATTTATGAGAATAATCCTGCTTCAGCTCAGGATGTTGCTTTTGGAGATATTTACCTTAAGAGGAATTATTGTGAAGATTTGGATACTGATAATGACACCATTTCGGACCGTTTGGATTTAGACAGTGATGGCGATGGATGTAGTGATAGTGTAGAGGCAGGTAATACAGCTATTGCGAATAATGATATTGTTAATTATAATACGGGAACTGACGCCAATGGCAATGGATTATTGGATCAGTTCGAAGATGGAGCCACAGGGAATATCAATTACACTTCTACTTATTATTATGCCTTAAGTGCTGTTACGAATGCATGTGCAGATACTGATGGAGACGGGGTTAATGACTTAGCTGATATAGACGATGATAATGATGGAGCACTGGATGTAACTGAATTAGGGTGTGGTAATGGTGCCGCAGCTGTAACTAATACGGTACTTACTGCCGGGAGCCAGCAAATTGAAGGAACGTTTACGAATGGTCCCGGAGTTGCAGATTATGATGTTCAGTTTTCTAACTTAAGTGCAGCATTGGTTGCCGCTAATATTGTTCCGGTAACAGCAGGGTTGCATTACATCGTTGATGATACAAATTTAGGAGATTACGAAACGACAATTACAATAACACCTCAAACAGGAACTTTATTGGAGAGCATTGAGTGGGGACCTGCATTATTAGGGAATACTGATACAGAAAATAATAATGATGAACAAACCATAACATTAACCTGGAGCCCTGCCATTTCAGCAACAGTAATTGACCCAGATAATCAGTTAGATATTGCAGATGGAACTACAATAAATTCAGGGCAGGCAATTGTTCAGGGAACAGAGTTTGAATATACCAGTCAACCTACTTGGAAGATTATTTTTAATACCAATTTATTGCCGTCTGCATTTGAGCTAAATGCGTCTCATGTAGCCTTAGCAGGAGTAGCAGATTTAAGAGATGAAGGGTTTAGTATTATTGCAAATGTTTGTAATGCAGTGAATACAGATGGAGATGCGTTGATCAATAGTTTGGATTTAGACAGTGATGCAGATGGGTGTAGTGATGGTGTTGAAGCAGGAAATACAACAGTTGCTAATAATGATATTGTTAATTACAATACAGGAACAGATGCGAATGGTAATGGATTATTGGATCAGTTTGAAGATGGAACCACAGGAACTATAAATTATACGTCTACGTATACAGATTATGCCGATGATAATACACTTAACGTTTGTGCAGATACAGATGGAGATGGAGTAGGAGATTTAATTGATATTGATGATGATAATGATGGTATTCTAGATTATGTAGAAAGACAGTGTTCATCAACACCAAACTATGATAGTGCTTGGGATATTAATGTATATCAGGGAGGAAGCGGACCAAGTTGTGGAGATAATTTAGGATTAGCAGCAGCCACTCTCATTGCTTCTGGAACCATGAATGAATTCCCTGGGCAGTTAAAAGTAGATTGGTATAATGGAGGAGCATCTACCTTATTATCAACGTTAAACTCTAATGGAGGTTCGGTTACAGGAAGCAACCCAACAGGATCTTATTGGATTATTGAGCATATTCATACATTTTCAGCATCAGAAGAAGGGTATTATGATATTTTACCCTCATCAGGAACACATGATAGTAAAATGGCTATCAAAGAAGATAACAACGGGGTAGAAACGGTTTTGTTTTGTGAACCTAATTGGACAGTAGCTAGCCCAGGAATTAATAATATTTATTTCGAAGAAGGGGATAAACTGAAGTTATATGTCAATGAATATGCTGGAGCCAACCAGGGGCTAACGATTGACATTGGAGTAGCAAGTGGAAATTCGCAAGTTTTTTGTTCTGATGTTGATACTGATGGAGATACAATACCTAACCATCTGGATTTAGATAGTGATGGAGATGGGTGTAGTGATGGAGTCGAATCAGGAAATACTTTAGTTGCTAACAATGATATTGTTAATTATAATACAGGAACAGATACCAATGGAAATGGGTTGTTAGATCAGTTCGAAGATGGAACAACAGGGAATATAAATTATTCTTCTACCTATGAATTATACGCAATATCAGAGGTGCTGAATAGTTGTGCAGATACAGATGGAGATGGAGTTAATGATTTAGTAGATATTGATGATGATAATGATGGAATTTTGGATGAATCTGAGGCAACAGATTGTTTTTATTCCGAGGAAGAGATAGGGACTATTGTAAAGATAACTTCAGAACTAACAAGCCCTGATGATGATCAATTAGATGGAGATATTCAGTTATTACATGATGAAGCGACAACCTATACATTCAATTTTGATGCAGGACAGAATATTATTGGTTCAGGTTTGTTTATAATCGAATATCCATCATTGGTGGAATTATCGGATGTAACCTTAATTAATAATACGACGTGGGGAGCAGGAGTAACGGCAAAATTACAAGGTTCCATCGATGGAGTAACTTGGGTAGATGCCAGTGTAGCGGTTGATATGGCTACAACTTCTGATAAAGTTTTTACAAGTACTAATTCAAATGAATATAAATTTTATCGAATAGTTGGTGTAAATGGGGGTACGACAGTTACATCTACAACCATCGGTGAGATAACTTCTAATGTCGCTTCAGGTTATGTCGCTGGATTACATCCTAAAAACTCATGTAGTATTGATACGGATACAGATACAATATTAAATCATTTGGATTTAGACAGTGATGGCGATGGATGTAGTGATAGTGTTGAAGCAGGAAATACAACAGTTGCTAATAATGATATCGTTAATTATAATACAGGAACAGATGCTAATGGCAATGGATTATTAGATCAGTTCGAAGATGGTACTACGGGAAATATTAATTACGCTTCTACTTATTATTATGCCCTGAGTGCTGTTACCAATGCATGTGCAGATACAGATGGAGATGGAGTTAATGATTTAGTAGATATTGATGATGATAATGATGGCGCATTAGATGTAACTGAGTTGGCATGTGGGGTTGGAGCCGCAGCCGCAACTAATACGGTACTTACAGCAGGGAGCCAGCAAATTGAAGGAACGTTTACGAATGGTCCCGGAGTTGCAGATTATGATATTCAGTTTTCTAATTTAAGTGCGGCACTGGTTGCAGCCAATATTGTTCCAGTAGCAGGAGGATTGCATTACATCGTTGATGATACGAATTTAGGAGATTATGAAACTACAATTACAATCACCCCTCAAACAGGAGGTTTACTGGAGAGTATTGAGTGGGGACCTGATTTATTAGGGAATACAGATGCCGAAAATGATAATGACGAACAAACAATTACACTTACCTGGACACCAGCTGTTTCTGCAGTGGTAGTAGATCCGGATAATCAATTAGATATAGCAGATGGTACAGTGATTACATCTGGACAAGCTATTTTCCAAGGTGCGGAGTATGAAAACTCAAGCCCTCCTACGTGGAAGATTATTTTTAATACCAATTTATTGCCGTCCGCATTTGAGCTAAATGCGTCTCATGTGGCTTTAGCAGGAGTTGCAGATTTAAGAGATGAAGGGTTTAGTATTATTTCAAATGTTTGTAATTCTGTAAATACAGATGGAGATACATTAATTAATAGCCTGGACTTAGACAGTGATGGGGATAGCTGTAGTGATAGTGTAGAATCGGGAAATACATTAGTAGGAGATAATGATATTGTTAATTATAATACAGGTACTGATGCCAATGGAAATGGATTATTAGATCAGTTTGAAGATGGAACGACAGGAACTATTGATTATAATTCAACGTATTCATACGCCATAGATAATGTATTTAATGTTTGTGCTGATACAGATGGGGATGGAGTAGGAGATTTGATTGATATTGACGATGATAATGATGGGGTTTTGGATATAGATGAAGGGTCGAATTGTAATACAGTAGTCGATTTAGGAGTTGACGGTACTTTTGAAGATTTAGTAGGGGTAGCGAGTTCAGATGCTTATAATAGTAATGTTACAGCTGGTGGTTGGAATAATGGAACGGGAAGTGCCGATTCATGGTTGTCTCCAATGCCTAATACAGGTTCAGGTACCTGGGGAGGAATTGCAGATGGAACTCCATCTTCACCTGATGGTGGTGTATTTGTGGGAGGATGGACTAATAATGGCGGAACAGGAGAATCTTTTTATACAAATATTTCTGGGCTAACGATTGGTCAGGAATATACGGTTGTCTTCTATCAAGCCCATGCTGGAATTGAAGGAACAACAGCATTAAATGATAATGCCAGATATGACATTTTATTTGGTAGTGAAACAAAAGCGAGTAATGAACAACCTTATCTTGGAGAAGGAAATCAGATATGGGAAGAACAAAGATTATTGTTTACAGCTACAGGAGAAACTCAACGATTAGAATTTTTTGCTCACTCAGGAAGTGATAATCATGTAGGAGGGTCTGCTGCTTACAATTATCCTGTAGTTGATGGAGTCCGAATTTTAGAAGGAGATCAGGTCGTACCAATTGTAGGAGGATGTATCAGTATTGATACAGATGGAGATACCATTCCTGATCATTTAGATCTAGACAGTGATGGCGATGGTTGTAGTGATAGTGTAGAAGCAGGAAATACTTCTATCGCTAATAACGATATTGTTAACTACAATACAGGAACGGATGCAAATACTAACGGATTATTAGATCAGTTTGAAGATGGCACTACTGGTAATATAAATTATACATCGACATATACTCAATATGCATTAAGCGATTTTCTTAATTTTTGTGCCGACACTGACGGTGATGGGGTAAATGATCTTACAGATATAGATGATGATAATGATGGAGCATTAGATGCGGTTGAATCACCTTCATGTTACTATGCTGAGAATGAGGTCGCGTTTAACAATGCAACTACTACCTTAACGAATTATAGCACCAATGCAGCTTATCAGTTCTCTGAATTATATGATGGAGTTACAAATGATATAGCAGCTTATGGTGCTTTGAATACCGATATTACAGGAGAAACGGTTTATGAGCTAGAGTTAGAATTCCCTGTAGAACTTTCAGAAATAGATGTAATTTTTAATTACAGTATTTTCAGAACAACAGCTACATTTAAATGGCAAGGATATAACGGAAGTACATGGGTAGATGTAACAGGAGTATTAAGTGAAACGGAAACAACCAATAATACCTATACCTATACGCTTAATGCGACAGGGCAGAAATATAGCAAATACAGATTATTAGGAGTTTCAGGAGCAACCTATTATAATCGTATTTATGAAATAGTACCAAAAGTTGATAGCTCGTATCAAGCAAGTTTACATCCAAAAGGAGATTGTTCGATAGATACCGATTCGGATACAGTATTTAATCATTTGGATTTAGACAGTGATGGCGATGGATGTAGTGATAGTGTTGAAGCAGGAAATACAACAGTTGCTAATAATGATATCGTTAATTATAATACAGGAACAGATGCTAATGGCAATGGATTATTAGATCAGTTCGAAGATGGTACTACGGGAAATATTAATTACGCTTCTACTTATTATTATGCCCTGAGTGCTGTTACCAATGCATGTGCAGATACAGATGGGGATGGAGTTAATGATTTAGTAGATATAGATGATGATAATGATGGCGCATTAGATGTAACTGAGTTGGCATGTGGGGTTGGAGCCGCAGCCGTAACTAATACGGTACTTACAGCAGGGAGCCAGCAAATTGAAGGAACGTTTACGAATGGTCCCGGAGTTGCAGATTATGATGTTCAGTTTTCTAATTTAAGTGCGGCACTGGTTGCAGCTAATATTGTTCCAGTAGCAGGAGGATTGCATTATATCGTTGATGATACGAATTTAGGAGATTATGAAACTACAATTACAATCACCCCTCAAACAGGAGGTTTACTGGAGAGTATTGAGTGGGGACCTGATTTATTAGGGAATACAGATGCCGAAAATGATAATGACGAGCAAACAATTACACTTACCTGGACACCAGCTGTTTCTGCAGTGGTAGTAGATCCGGATAATCAATTAGATATAGCAGATGGTACAGTGATTACATCTGGACAAGCTATTTTCCAAGGTGCGGAGTATGAAAATTCAAGCCCTCCTACGTGGAAGATTATTTTTAATACCAATTTATTGCCGTCCGCATTTGAGCTAAATGCGTCTCATGTGGCTTTAGCAGGAGTTGCAGATTTAAGAGATGAAGGGTTTAGTATTATTTCAAATGTTTGTAATTCTGTAAATACAGATGGAGATACATTAATTAATAGCCTGGACTTAGACAGTGATGGGGATAGCTGTAGTGATAGTGTAGAATCGGGAAATACATTAGTAGGAGATAATGATATTGTTAATTATAATACAGGTATTGATGCCAATGGAAATGGATTATTAGATCAGTTCGAAGATGGAACGACAGGAACTATAAACTATTCCTCAACGTATTATTTTGCAACAATAAATACGGCAAACTCTTGTACGGATACAGATGGGGATGGAATAGGAGATTTAATTGATATCGATGATGATAATGATGGGGTTTTAGATATAGATGAATGCGATGTAATACCAGTGGTAACTAATGGGGATTTTGGAACTAATGATGCTACTGGATGGAATGTGTCCCCTTCCTTAGGAAATGCTTCAGGGGGGCGTTATATAATCAACAATGACACTAATTGGGAGGTGTCATTGACTCAGTCAATAACGGTGAGTCCTGGGGATGAAATCACAGTTTCAATAGATGTGGGATCATTAAGCACCAGTACAGCTTATGAAACGCAAGATGGGTTTGACGTCTATGTAGGAAATCAGTTATTGGGGACAGCTCCTGGAAATATTGGAGGAACAATGACGCCTTATTCTTTCTCAGGAATAATAACGGAATCTGGTATTGTAGATTTGAAAATTGTTATGCGCCATGTGCATACAGGGAATAATGATTTATACCTGGATAATATTCAAGTAACCAGCTATAGTAGCCCAACGTGTACAACAGATACCGATGGAGATACTATTCCAGATAGATTAGATTTAGATAGTGATGGAGACGGTTGTAGTGATAGTGTAGAAGCAGGAAATACTTCTATAGCAAATAATGATATTGTTAATTATAATACAGGGACGGATGCTAATGGAAATGGATTATTAGATCAGTTCGAAGATGGTACTACAGGAAATATAAACTATACGTCAACATATAATCAATATGCATTAAGTGATTTCTTAAGTGTCTGTGCGGATACAGATGGTGACGGAGTTAATGATTTATCTGATTTAGATGATGATAATGATGGGGTTTTAGACGCAGTGGAATCCCCAAGTTGTTATTATACAGCTAGTGAGGTGGCAATAACTGATGTAACTACTACACTGACCAACTACAGTACGAATGCCGCATATCAGTTTTCTGAATTATATGATGGAGTACTAAATGATATAGCTTCTTACGGAGCATTAAATACGGATATCACAGGAGAGACTGTCTATGAGTTAGAAATGGCATTTCCAGTAGAACTTTCTGAGATTGATGTTGTTTTCAACTATAGTATTTTCAGAACTACTGCAACGTTTAAGTGGCAAGGATATAACGGAAGTACATGGGTAGACGTTACAGGGGTATTAAGTGAAACGGAAACAACGAATAACACCTATACTTATACACTTAATGCGACAGGGCAGAAATATAGCAAATACAGATTGTTAGGAGTTTCAGGAGCAACGTATTATAATCGTATTTATGAAATTGTTCCAAAGGTACCAACTACTTTTAAACCAAGCCTTCATCCAAAAGAAAATTGTTCAGTTGATAATGATTCGGATACGGTATTTAATCATTTAGATCTGGATAGCGATGGAGACGGTTGTAGTGATAGTGTTGAGGCAGGAAATACTGTCATAGCTAATAATGATATTGTAAACTATAATACAGGAACAGATGCTAATGGAAATGGTCTGTTAGATCAGTTCGAAGATGGTACTACAGGAACTATAAATTATACATCAACATATAATGAATATGCATTAGATGATACTCAAAATGCATGTACAGATACAGATGGGGATGGAGTAGCAGATATAGTTGATGTTGATGATGATAATGATGGGATTTATGATACTGATGAGATGGATTGTAATGTTGTAGAAATTACGAATCCAGGGGATATGACATGGCATGGAACAGCAGCAGGGAACATTTCTTCTCCTGTAAATACAACTTTACAAGTAGGAGGCGCTGCCTGGTCAACAGCGTATTCTGATCAAACATTTACCTTACCAATTGTGATGGAAGGAACTGTCACTGCCGCAGTTAACGGTATGATAGGGATTTTTCCTGTTAGCGGAACAGAAATAACTGGAGCTACATGGAACGACGGAGGGTATAAATTTCAATTTAATGCCTCGAATGGTATGTATGTGCGTCATGGAGCATCCGTAAGCGGGTGGCATACTCCTTCAATTGTAGGGACTACCTTTAGACTTGAAATAGATGCGGCAGGAAACATGAATTATATTCATAATGGATCAACTGTTTATACAGGAACAGTTCCATTAGAAGATTATAAAATCACATTAACTAGAGGTTCTTTTACAATTGAAAACTTTACGATGTCTGCAAAATCAGATACTTGTGCAGGGATTGATACAGATAGTGATACCATATATGATCATTTAGAATTAGATAGCGATGATGATGGGTGTTCTGATGCGAATGAAGCATATGGACTATACAATGCCGATGGAGGAGATGGAGGGCAATATGGAACTGGTGATCCGTTAACTGTTGCTGAAGGAGAAGTAAATGCAGATGGATCTGTAATTGCTGCGGCTTATGATACAGGAGTTGTAGCGGCAGTCACTGATAATACTGATTCTTCAGTGTGTCCAACTGATACAGATAGAGATGGAGTTCCGGATATTGTAGATTTGGATGATGATAATGATGGGATATTGGATATAAATGAATTAGGAACTTGTGAACCTTCTTCTATATTGAGTCTCGAAGGGTATTTCGCAACGGTTTATGATGCAGCTGTTTTTGATGCTTGGACAGAGGTTTCTTCTTCGACATCTTTTCCAACTGCTAGTTATACGGAAATAGGTAGGTTTACCTACTCAGAGTTTGCAGGAACAAACCAAGCATTCAATATTAATTTTTCCGGTTGGGGATCTGCTGTGAGTAATTCAAATGTTGATATAGACGATTATACAGGAACAATATTAGCTGATGGGGAAGATGATTTTGCTATTCTATTTAAAAAAGAAATAAGAACTGAAGAAGTAGGAACGTACCAAATAGATTTGACAAATGGAGATGATCATATTCTAATTTATAAAAATGGAACTAAAATAGGACAACAACAAAATGTATATTCAGGAGCTCCCCACATTAATTTTGTGTCAGTGTCCTTGAATGAAGGAGATATATTAGAGATTCTCTTAGTTGAAGAATTTGTCTTTAATACAGCAATTGATGTAAATATAACAAAGACTTCGGGTGCATGTATGTTAGATACAGATGGAGATCTTATACCTAATCATTTAGATTTAGACTCAGAAAATGATGGTATTCCTGATAATATAGAAGCCCAATCGACAACAGGGTATATAGCTCCTTCTGGAAATGATACAGATAATGATGGGTTAGATGATGCATATGAAGGGTCCGGTAATGAAGGATTGACTCCTGTCAATACAGATGGTACAGATGAAGTGGATTATCTGGATTTAGATTCGGATAATGATGGAGCAACAGATACGACTGAAGCAGGGCTCACTTTAAGTGGTGCCGTTGGAGTTAATGGGTTAGATAATAGTTATGATAATGGGGATAGTTATGCCGATGTCAATGGTAGTTTTGATAATACGCAGACAGATAATTTTCCTGATGCAGATGGAGATGTAAATTCAGGAGGCGATGTGGATTATCGTGATATTGTAACTCCTACCGTGGTTAGTCAGACCACCAATGATACAACCCCGGTGATCACGGGTACACATGATTCGTCTACAACTTTAACAGTGACAGTAGATGGAGTTACCTATAGCGAAGGAGATGGGAATCTGGTAGACAATGGCGACAATACCTGGAGCTTAACGATTCCTGCGGGTAATGAGATCAGTCCTGACGGCACCTATGATGTGACGGCTACTTCAATTTCTGGAAGTATTTCTGTTTCAGATACCACTTCCGGGGAATTAACAATCGATACAGTAGCCCCTACAGTTCCAACAGTGGTTAGTCAGACCACCAATGATACCACCCCGGTGATCACAGGTACAGCAGATTCTTCAGACAGCTTAACAGTAACGGTAGATGGAGTTACCTATAGCGAAGGAGACGGGAACCTGGTAGACAATGGCGACAATACCTGGAGTTTAACAATTCCTGCGGGTAATGAGATCAGTCCTGACGGGACCTATGATGTAACCGCTACAGCTACCGATACAGCTGGTAATACGGCTACGGATACCACTTCCGGGGAACTGATCATCGATACAGTCGCCCCTACAGTTCCAACAGTGGTTAGTCAGACCACCAATGATACAACTCCGGTGATCACAGGTACAGCGGATTCTTCAGACAGTTTAACAGTAACGGTAGATGGAGTTACCTATAGCGAAGGAGACGGGAATCTGGTAGACAATGGCGATAATACCTGGAGTTTAACAATTCCTGCGGGTAATGAGATCAGTCCTGACGGGACCTATGATGTAACCGCTACAGCCACCGATACAGCTGGTAATACGGCTACGGATACCACTTCCGGGGAACTGATCATCGATACAGTCGCGCCTACAGTTCCAACAGTGGTTAGTCAGACCACCAATGATACCACCCCGGTGATCACAGGTACAGCGGATTCTTCAGATAGCTTAACAGTAACGGTAGATGGAGTTACCTATAGCGAAGGAGACGGGAATCTGGTAGACAATGGCGACAATACCTGGAGTTTAACAATTCCTGCGGGCAATGAGATCAGTCCTGACGGGACCTATGATGTAACCGCTACAGCTACTGATACAGCTGGTAATACGGCTACGGATACCACTTCCGGGGAATTAACAATCGATACAGTCGCCCCTACAGTTCCAACAGTGGTTAGTCAGACCACCAATGATACAACTCCGGTGATCACAGGTACAGCGGATTCTTCAGACAGTTTAACAGTAACGGTAGATGGAGTTACCTATAGCGAAGGAGACGGGAATCTGGTAGACAATGGCGATAATACCTGGAGTTTAACAATTCCTGCGGGTAATGAGATCAGTCCTGACGGGACCTATGATGTAACCGCTACAGCCACCGATACAGCTGGTAATACGGCTACGGATACCACTTCCGGGGAATTAACAATCGATACAGTCGCCCCTACAGTTCCAACAGTGGTTAGTCAGACCACCAATGATACCACCCCGGTGATCACAGGTACAGCGGATTCTTCAGATAGTTTAACAGTAACAGTAGATGGGGTTACCTATAGCGAAGGAGACGGGAACCTGGTAGACAATGGCGACAATACCTGGAGTTTAACAATTCCTGCGGGTAATGAGATCAGTCCTGACGGGACCTATGATGTAACCGCTACAGCTACCGATACAGCTGGTAATACGGCTACGGATACCACTTCCGGGGAACTGATCATCGATACAGTCGCCCCTACAGTTCCAACAGTGGTTAGTCAGACCACCAATGATACCACCCCGGTGATCACAGGTACAGCGGATTCTTCAGATAGTTTAACAGTAACAGTAGATGGGGTTACCTATAGCGAAGGAGACGGGAATCTGGTAGACAATGGCGACAATACCTGGAGTTTAACAATTCCTGCGGGCAATGAGATCAGTCCTGACGGGACCTATGATGTAACGGCTACAGCCACGGATACAGCTGGTAATACGGCTACGGATACCACTTCCGGGGAATTAACAATCGATACAGTCGCCCCTACAGTTCCAACAGTGGTTAGTCAAACCACCAATGATACAACTCCGGTGATCACAGGTACAGCGGATTCTTCAGATAGTTTAACAGTAACAGTAGATGGGGTTACCTATAGCGAAGGAGACGGGAATCTGGTAGACAATGGCGATAATACCTGGAGCTTAACAATTCCAGCGGGCAATGAGATCAGTCCTGACGGGACCTATGATGTAACCGCTACAGCCACGGATACAGCTGGTAATACAGCTACGGATACCACTTCCGGGGAATTAACAATCGATACAGTAGCGCCTACAGTTCCAACAGTGGTTAGTCAGACCACCAATGATACAACCCCGGTGATCACAGGTACAGCGGATTCTTCAGATAGTTTAACAGTAACGGTAGATGGAGTTACCTATAGCGAAGGAGACGGGAACCTGGTAGACAATGGCGACAATACCTGGAGCTTAACAATTCCTGCGGGCAATGAGATCAGTCCTGACGGGACCTATGATGTAACGGCTACAGCTACTGATACAGCTGGTAATACGGCTACGGATACCACTTCCGGGGAATTAACAATTGATACAGTAGCGCCTACAGTTCCAACAGTGGTTAGTCAGACCACCAATGATACAACCCCGGTGATCACAGGTACAGCGGATTCTTCAGACAGCTTAACAGTAACAGTAGATGGAGTTACCTATAGCGAAGGCGACGGAAACCTGGTAGACAATGGCGACAATACCTGGAGTTTAACGATTCCAGCGGGTAATGAACTAACTACAGATGGTACCTATGATGTAACGGCTACAGCCACCGATACAGCTGGTAATACGGCTACGGATACCACTTCCGGGGAATTAACAATCGATACAGTAGCGCCTACAGTTCCAACAGTGGTTAGTCAGACCACCAATGATACCACCCCGGTGATCACAGGTACAGCAGATTCTTCAGATAGCTTAACAGTAACGGTAGATGGAGTTACCTATAGCGAAGGAGACGGGAATCTGGTAGACAATGGCGACAATACCTGGAGCTTAACGATTCCTGCGGGTAATGAACTAACTACAGATGGTAGTTATGATGTAACGGCTACAGCCACTGATACAGCTGGTAATACGGCTACGGATACCACTTCCGGGGAATTAACAATCGATACAGTCGCCCCTACAGTTCCAACAGTGGTTAGTCAGACCACCAATGATACAACCCCGTTGATCACAGGTACAGCGGATTCTTCAGATAGTTTAACAGTAATGATAGATGGAGTTACCTATAGCGAAGGAGACGGGAACCTGGTAGACAATGGCGACAATACCTGGAGCTTAACAATTCCGGCGGGTAATGAACTAACTACAGATGGTAGTTATGATGTAACCGCTACAGCCACTGATACAGCTGGTAATACGGCTACGGATACCACTTCCGGGGAATTAACAATTGATACAGTCGCGCCTACAGTTCCAACAGTGGTTAGTCAGACCACCAATGATACCACCCCGGTGATCACAGGTACAGCGGATTCTTCAGACAGCTTAACAGTAACGGTAGATGGAGTTACCTATAGCGAAGGAGACGGGAACCTGGTAGACAATGGCGACAATACCTGGAGCTTAACGATTCCTGCGGGCAATGAGATCAGCCCTGACGGGACCTATGATGTAACGGCTACAGCCACTGATACAGCTGGTAATACAGCTACGGATACCACTTCCGGAGAATTAACAATTGATACAGTAGCGCCTACAGTTCCAACAGTGGTTAGTCAGACCACCAATGATACCACCCCGGTGATCACAGGTACAGCGGATTCTTCAGACAGTTTAACAGTAACAGTAGATGGAGTTACCTATAGCGAAGGAGACGGAAACCTGGTAGACAATGGCGATAATACCTGGAGTTTAACAATTCCTGCGGGTAATGAGATCAGCCCTGACGGGACCTATGATGTAACCGCTACAGCTATGGATACAGCTGGTAATACGGCTACGGATACCACTTCCGGAGAACTGATCATCGATACAGTCGCCCCTACAGTTCCAACAGTGGTTAGTCAGACCACCAATGATACAACCCCGGTGATCACAGGTACAGCGGATTCTTCAGACAGTTTAACAGTAACAGTAGATGGGGTTACCTATAGCGAAGGCGACGGAAACCTGGTAGACAATGGCGACAATACCTGGAGCTTAACAATTCCTGCGGGTAATGAGATCAGTCCTGACGGGACCTATGATGTAACCGCTACAGCCACTGATACAGCTGGTAATACGGCTACGGATACCACTTCCGGGGAATTAACAATTGATACAGTCGCGCCTACAGTTCCAACAGTGGTTAGTCAGACCACCAATGATACCACCCCGGTGATCACAGGTACAGCGGATTCTTCAGACAGCTTAACAGTAACGGTAGATGGAGTTACCTATAGCGAAGGAGACGGGAATCTGGTAGACAATGGCGACAATACCTGGAGTTTAACAATTCCTGCGGGTAATGAGATCAGTCCTGACGGGACCTATGATGTAACCGCTACAGCCACGGATACAGCTGGTAATACGGCTACGGATACCACTTCCGGGGAACTGATCATCGATACAGTCGCCCCTACAGTTCCAACAGTGGTTAGTCAGACCACCAATGATACCACCCCGGTGATCACAGGTACAGCGGATTCTTCAGACAGTTTAACAGTAACGGTAGATGGAGTTACCTATAGCGAAGGAGACGGGAATCTGGTAGACAATGGCGATAATACCTGGAGCTTAACAATTCCTGCGGGCAATGAGATCAGTCCTGACGGGACCTATGATGTAACGGCTACAGCCACTGATACAGCTGGTAATACGGCTACGGATACCACTTCCGGGGAACTGATCATCGATACAGTCGCGCCTACAGTTCCAACAGTGGTTAGTCAGACCACCAATGATACAACTCCGGTGATCACAGGTACAGCGGATTCTTCAGACAGCTTAACAGTAACGGTAGATGGAGTTACCTATAGCGAAGGAGACGGGAATCTGGTAGACAATGGCGACAATACCTGGAGTTTAACAATTCCGGCAGGCAATGAGATCAGCCCTGACGGGACCTATGATGTAACCGCTACAGCCACGGATACAGCTGGTAATACGGCTACGGATACCACTTCCGGAGAACTGATCATCGATACAGTCGCCCCTACAGTTCCAACAGTAGTTAGTCAGACCACCAATGATACAACCCCGGTGATCACAGGTACAGCGGATTCTTCAGATAGTTTAACAGTAACGGTAGATGGGGTTACCTATAGCAAAGGAGACGGGAATCTGGTAGACAATGGCGACAATACCTGGAGCTTAACAATTCCGGCAGGCAATGAGATCAGCCCTGACGGGACCTATGATGTAACCGCTACAGCCACTGATACAGCTGGTAATACGGCTACGGATACCACTTCCGGAGAACTGATCATCGATACAGTCGCGCCTACAGTTCCAACAGTAGTTAGTCAGACCACCAATGATACCACCCCGGTGATCACAGGTACAGCGGATTCTTCAGACAGCTTAACAGTAACAGTAGATGGGGTTACCTATAGCGAAGGCGACGGAAACCTGGTAGACAATGGCGACAATACCTGGAGCTTAACAATTCCTGCGGGTAATGAGATCAGTCCTGACGGGACCTATGATGTAACCGCTACAGCCACTGATACAGCTGGTAATACGGCTACGGATACCACTTCCGGGGAATTAACAATCGATACAGTCGCTCCTACAGTTCCAACAGTGGTTAGTCAGACCACCAATGATACCACCCCGGTGATCACAGGTACAGCGGATTCTTCAGACAGCTTAACAGTAACGGTAGATGGAGTTACCTATAGCGAAGGAGACGGGAATCTGGTAGACAATGGCGACAATACCTGGAGTTTAACAATTCCTGCGGGCAATGAGATCAGCCCTGACGGGACCTATGATGTAACCGCTACAGCTACTGATACAGCTGGTAATACGGCTACGGATACCACTTCCGGGGAACTGATCATCGATACAGTCGCCCCTACAGTTCCAACAGTGGTTAGTCAGACCACCAATGATACCACCCCGGTGATCACAGGTACAGCGGATTCTTCAGACAGTTTAACAGTAACGGTAGATGGAGTTACCTATAGCGAAGGAGACGGGAATCTGATAGACAATGGTGACAATACCTGGAGCTTAACGATTCCGGCAGGCAATGAGATCAGTCCTGACGGGACCTATGATGTAACGGCTACAGCCACGGATACAGCTGGTAATACGGCTACGGATACCACTTCCGGGGAATTAACAATCGATACAGTCGCGCCTACAGTTCCAACAGTGGTTAGTCAGACCACCAATGATACAACCCCGGTGATCACAGGTACAGCGGATTCTTCAGACAGTTTAACAGTAACGGTAGATGGAGTTACCTATAACGAAGGAGACGGGAACCTGGTAGACAATGGCGACAATACCTGGAGCTTAACGATTCCTGCGGGTAATGAACTAACTACAGATGGTAGTTATGATGTAACGGCTACAGCCACTGATACAGCTGGTAATACGGCTACGGATACCACTTCCGGGGAATTAACAATCGATACAGTCGCCCCTACAGTTCCAACAGTGGTTAGTCAGACCACCAATGATACAACCCCGGTGATCACAGGTACAGCGGATTCTTCAGATAGTTTAACAGTAACGGTAGATGGGGTTACCTATAGCGAAGGCGACGGGAACCTGGTAGACAATGGCGACAATACCTGGAGCTTAACGATTCCAGCGGGTAATGAGATCAGCCCTGACGGGACCTATGATGTAACGGCTACAGCCACGGATACAGCTGGTAATACGGCTACGGATACCACTTCCGGGGAACTGATCATCGATACAGTCGCGCCTACAGTTCCAACAGTAGTTAGTCAGACCACCAATGATACAACTCCGGTGATCACAGGTACAGCAGATTCTTCAGATAGCTTAACAGTAACGGTAGATGGAGTTACCTATAGCGAAGGAGACGGGAACCTGGTAGACAATGGTGACAATACCTGGAGCTTAACGATTCCTGCGGGTAATGAGATCAGTCCTGACGGGACCTATGATGTAACGGCTACAGCCACGGATACAGCTGGTAATACGGCTACGGATACCACTTCCGGGGAATTAACAATTGATACAGTAGCCCCTACAGTTCCAACAGTAGTTAGTCAGACCACCAATGATACCACCCCGGTGATCACAGGTACAGCGGATTCTTCAGATAGTTTAACAGTAACGGTAGATGGAGTTACCTATAGCGAAGGAGACGGAAACCTGGTAGACAATGGCGACAATACCTGGAGCTTAACAATTCCTGCGGGCAATGAGATCAGTCCTGACGGGACCTATGATGTAACCGCTACAGCCACTGATACAGCTGGTAATACAGCTACGGATACCACTTCCGGGGAATTAACAATTGATACAGTAGCGCCTACAGTTCCAACAGTGGTTAGTCAGACCACCAATGATACAACCCCGGTGATCACAGGTACAGCGGATTCTTCAGACAGTTTAACAGTAACAGTAGATGGAGTTACCTATAGCGAAGGAGACGGGAACCTGGTAGACAATGGCGACAATACCTGGAGTTTAACGATTCCTGCGGGTAATGAGATCAGCCCTGACGGCACCTATGATGTAACCGCTACAGCCACTGATACAGCTGGTAATACGGCTACGGATACCACTTCCGGAGAATTAACAATCGATACAGTAGCGCCTACAGTTCCAACAGTGGTTAGTCAGACCACCAATGATACCACCCCGGTGATCACAGGTACAGCGGATTCTTCAGACAGTTTAACAGTAACGGTAGATGGAGTTACCTATAGCGAAGGAGACGGAAACCTGGTAGACAATGGCGACAATACCTGGAGCTTAACGATTCCAGCGGGTAATGAGATCAGCCCTGACGGGACCTATGATGTAACTGCTACAGCTACGGATACAGCTGGTAATACGGCTACGGATACCACTTCCGGAGAACTGACCATCGATACAGTAGCCCCTACAGTTCCAACAGTAGTTAGTCAGACCACCAATGATACCACCCCGGTGATCACAGGTACAGCGGATTCTTCAGACAGTTTAACAGTAACGGTAGATGGTGTTACCTATAGCGAAGGAGACGGAAACCTGGTAGACAATGGCGATAATACCTGGAGTTTAACGATTCCTGCGGGTAATGAGATCAGTCCTGACGGGACCTATGATGTAACTGCTACAGCTACGGATACAGCTGGTAATACAGCTACGGATACCACTTCCGGGGAATTAACAATCGATACAGTAGCCCCTACAGTTCCAACAGTGGTTAGTCAGACCACCAATGATACCACCCCGGTGATCACAGGTACAGCGGATTCTTCAGACAGCTTAACAGTAACGGTAGATGGAGTTACCTATAGCGAAGGAGACGGGAACCTGGTAGATAATGGCGACAATACCTGGAGCTTAACGATTCCAGCGGGTAATGAACTAACTACAGATGGTAGTTATGATGTAACGGCTACAGCTACTGATACAGCTGGTAATACGGCTACGGATACCACTTCCGGGGAATTAACAATTGATACAGTAGCGCCTACAGTTCCAACAGTGGTTAGTCAGACCACCAATGATACAACCCCGGTGATCACAGGTACAGCGGATTCTTCAGACAGCTTAACAGTAACAGTAGATGGAGTTACCTATAGCGAAGGCGACGGAAACCTGGTAGACAATGGCGACAATACCTGGAGTTTAACGATTCCAGCGGGTAATGAACTAACTACAGATGGTACCTATGATGTAACGGCTACAGCCACCGATACAGCTGGTAATACGGCTACGGATACCACTTCCGGGGAATTAACAATCGATACAGTAGCGCCTACAGTTCCAACAGTGGTTAGTCAGACCACCAATGATACCACCCCGGTGATCACAGGTACAGCAGATTCTTCAGATAGCTTAACAGTAACGGTAGATGGAGTTACCTATAGCGAAGGAGACGGGAATCTGGTAGACAATGGCGACAATACCTGGAGCTTAACGATTCCTGCGGGTAATGAACTAACTACAGATGGTAGTTATGATGTAACGGCTACAGCCACTGATACAGCTGGTAATACGGCTACGGATACCACTTCCGGGGAATTAACAATCGATACAGTCGCCCCTACAGTTCCAACAGTGGTTAGTCAGACCACCAATGATACAACCCCGTTGATCACAGGTACAGCGGATTCTTCAGATAGTTTAACAGTAATGATAGATGGAGTTACCTATAGCGAAGGAGACGGGAACCTGGTAGACAATGGCGACAATACCTGGAGCTTAACAATTCCGGCGGGTAATGAACTAACTACAGATGGTAGTTATGATGTAACCGCTACAGCCACTGATACAGCTGGTAATACGGCTACGGATACCACTTCCGGGGAATTAACAATTGATACAGTCGCGCCTACAGTTCCAACAGTGGTTAGTCAGACCACCAATGATACAACCCCGTTGATCACAGGTACAGCAGATTCTTCAGACAGCTTAACAGTAACGGTAGATGGTGTTACCTATAGCGAAGGAGACGGGAACCTGGTAGACAATGGCGACAATACCTGGAGTTTAACAATTCCGGCAGGTAATGAACTAACTACAGATGGTACCTATGATGTAACCGCTACAGCCACTGATACAGCTGGTAATACGGCTACGGATACCACTTCCGGGGAATTGACAATTGATACAGTAGCGCCTACAGTTCCAACAGTGGTTAGTCAGACCACCAATGATACAACCCCGGTGATCACAGGTACAGCGGATTCTTCAGACAGCTTAACAGTAACAGTAGATGGTGTTACCTATAGCGAAGGAGACGGGAACCTGGTAGACAATGGCGACAATACCTGGAGCTTAACGATTCCAGCGGGTAATGAACTAACTACAGATGGCAGCTATGATGTAACCGCTACAGCTACTGATACAGCCGGTAATACAGCCACGGATACCACTTCTGGGGAATTAACAATCGATACAACCCCTCCTGTGGTGACTTTATCAATAGATGATATTACGACAGATAATATTGTTACAGGGGAAGAAGCAGAAGGAGTTATAGCTATTACGGGAGTTGTAACAGGAGAATTTACAACGGGAGATATTGTTACTTTAGTTATTGACGGTTCTGTTTATACAGGTACAGTAGATAGCACAGGGGCTTTCTCTGTAGAAGTTCCCGGAACGGTTTTATTAACAGATCCTGATGTGACAATAGAAGGAAGTGTTTCTGTTACTGATGCGGTAGGGAATACTACAGAAGTGAGTTCGGAGAAAGAGTATATGATTGATCCGGATGATGATGGATTAACAAATGAAGAGGAAGAAGAGATTGGTACAGATCCCACAAATCCAGATACAGACGGAGACGGAGTGATAGACGGTCAGGAGGTTATTGATGGAACAGATCCAATAGATGAATGTGATTTATTAATAACCAGTCAAGATATTACACTAAGTGTAGCATGGAATATGTTAGATTGTGATGGAGACGGGGTTACCAATGGTCAGGAAATTATAGATGGTACTGATTTTATTGATGGATGTGATATACTAGTGGCTAGTCAAGATACGGCACCAAGTGCAGCATGGGAAGCTTTAGACTGTGATGGAGATGGAGTTACTAATGGACAAGAGATTATTGATGGAACAGATCCAATAGGTGAGTGTAGTATGCTTGCTATAAATCAAGATACAACTCCTAATGAAGCATGGAACGTACTGGATTGTGATGGAGACGGAGTAAGCAATGAAGAAGAAATAACAGATGGTACTGACCCTATAGATTCAGATACTGATGGAGATGGAGTGACAGATGGAGATGAAAAAACAGATGGAACTAGTGGTTTGGACAATTGTGATTACAATGCTTCTAGTATAAGTTTATCTCCAGATACTAATTGGGAACAGCTGGATTGTGATGGAGATGGAGATAGTAATGGAGATGAAGTTATTAATGGAACAGATCCTCAGGATGCTTGTAGTGTCTTAAATCAGGTAATTCCTAATATATCTTCTGCTACATATCATGTTTGGGCGATGTCTGATTGTGATGGAGATGGTGTAGTAAATGGAGTTGAAGTAGATCCTGATAGGGATGGAGAAGCAGGACCAAATGATACAGATCCTTTTGATGGTTGTAGTTATAATCAGGAAGATCAGGATATAAATATTGTTAGTGATTCTTGGATGGCGATGGATTGTGATGATGATGGAGTAAACAATGATGATGAAATTACAAACGGAACGGATTTGCTTAGAAAAGATACTGATGGGGATGGAGTTACTGATGGAGATGAAGTAAAAGATCAGACAGATGGTCTTAGTGCCTGTGATTATAATGAATCAAGCATTACATTGGTCCAGACTGTAGATGTTGACTCTTTAGATTGTGGAGGAGAAGTAATTGTTCACACAGGAGTTAGTCCTAATGGAGATGGAATGAACGACGGATTGAGAATTGAGGGGCTGGAACAATACCCGGAGAATACTCTATATATTTATAATAGGTGGGGAGTAATGGTTTTTGAAGCTAGCGGATATGAACAATCAGGTACAGCTTATTTTACGGGAGCTTCTAAAGGTAGAGCAACAGTAAAAGAAGAAGATTTGTTACCAGCAGGTACTTATTATTATATGTTAGAGTATAAGAATAAAGAGGGAGAGGTTATCACCAAAACAGGGTATATTTATCTCAATAGATAACACTCTGCTGAGATAGATATGTAAAGCCTGCTTCTATTTGAGAAGCAGGCTTTACATATTTTAGGAGCCCTTCTATGGCTGTACTATAGCTTCTAGATACGTAATAATTGTTTGAATACTTTCAGGTACTTGATTTCCATGGAATTTTAAAAGCTGATTTTCGTATGAAATAATTACTTTAGGAATATCTCGAATCTCTTTTTTAATAACGGGCTTTATCGTTTTGAATTTAGAAGTTTCAAACAATGATATGATCTTGTTTAGTTCTTTATCAGAAAGTTGTTTCTGTAATACTCCCATCGTTGGAACATGATTAATCCCGTTATATAAAAGAAGTCCTTTTTTTGATATTTTAATATCATATACAGGACATGTCCCCAAACATGAAGTTTTTGAAAGTTTTATATAAGAGGAGGGCAACTCTTTTTGACTAGAAGCACATGATATTATAGTGATGAACAATGATACAATTAATACTAATCTCATAGGTGTGTATTTTAGTGTTTTCTTCGACATTGACCATGATTTTTTCCTATTCTAGATGCTTGTTTCCATTGTCCGGCAACAGGTAGTGCCCTTTTGGATTTAGAGGAAGAAACCGTGTTTTTTCTAATAAAGTCCCTAAGCCTTATAAGCTCATTATACTCATACATCAAGTTTATTTTTTGAGAGGCAATTGTTGAATTACTGTCTCTTTTGTCTTTGGTAACAAATGTGGCAAACACTTCTGCAATATCTTCTCCTGGATTTGTAGAAGCGTAAGCGGTTACAAATCGATCTTGATACGTATTATAAAATTCTTGCTTTTGGGATTCGTCGTTTTGGGCGTCTTTATATGCATTCCAAATATCTTTCCAAAACTTATTGTATAAAACATTGATGTAAGCGTCATTTTTGGCACAGCCTTCTCCGGGAAAAAAGTTTGTACAATTGTCGGAAGAAGTACTACTGTCTAATTGAGAATTATCCAGGGTAAGAATATGTCCGAATTCATGAATTATTGTATAAGCCAGTTCTCCATTGGCATTAAACCCACCATCGTAGGCAAAATCAATAGCAATTCCCATTCGCCAGGTAGATAAATCTTTTTTGGTTTCGTAGACATATCCTGCAGTACCATTGGCTTCTCCCGCATAAATGATAAATTCATTCATCTTTTTTAGATAAGAAGGAGGAACTATTTTTTTGACCAGATTCCATATTTCCATATGTTTCTGAGTATCTTTTTGAAAAGTTTCATGCTTTCCGGAAACAGTATAATCTTTTTCTTTTACGAGATTTTCTCCAACCACTCGATATAACGTAATATCTCCTTGTTCTCCTTCTCCTTGCTCATCTGTAGGATCCGGGTCTGTGTGGTTTTCGGTTTCTTTTTCATCGGGTTGTACAATGATACCATCATCGTCTTTATTGCAGTTACTCAGTATCAGAACTGATAAAAAAATAATAGATAAGAATTTTAATTTTTCGAATGATTTCCTCATAATAACTATTGTTTACAATTAAATATCGGTTACTATAAATAAAAACAACATGTTACGGGAATACCCTACTTAGGATTCTGAAAAAAGTTTTAGTTTTGATAATAACAAGAAATTAAATGATGTCAGAAAACGTCAAAGATATATGTAAACCTAAGGTGTTCGAAGATATTTATAGAAGTCAATCACGTACGCTTAGAAATTATATTTATTATAAATCAGGAGATGTAGAACAGGCAGAGGATATTGTTCAGGAAGCTTTTGTAAAATTGTGGAAGAATTGTTCTAAAGTAATTTTTGAGAAGGCTGCCGGTTTTTTATTCCTCGTTGCAAAAAACATGCACCTCAATCATGAAACTCGTAAGAAAGTAATTTTCAGACATCGTCAAACATTAGGAAATACAGAGAAAAGATCTATTGAGTCTCCTGAGTTTTTATTGGAAGAGAAAGAATTCATGATAAAAATAGAACGAGTATTAGCCAATCTTCCGGATGGTCAAAGAGAAGTGTTTTTACTAAATAGAATAGATAAAAAAACCTACAAGGAAATAGCAGAAATTGTTGGAATTTCGGTAAAGGCAGTAGAAAAACGAATGTATAATGCCTTGTTAGTCATTAGAAAAGAAATTGGAGATGTTTAGTAGGGTAATAAGGGGAGCATCTTGTTATATTAATAGAGGATAAAGAGAAAAACCATGGAACAAAAAAATACGGATAACACTTTTCTGGTTAGATGGTTAAATAATGAATTGACAAAAGAAGAATTAGAAGCCTTTGAACAGTCTGAAAAAACGGAGCGAATACGCTATACTATTAAAAAGATAGGTACGTTAGATGCTCCTCAATATAAAGAAGAGGAAATACTGAAGCAGATTAAAGAACAACTGAATGAAACATCAAAAATGCGTCCTCTTTTTCCAAAATGGTTGTATATGGCAGCTGCTTCGGTAGCAATACTATTAGGAATGTATTACTTTTTTGATAATAGTACGAAATTTGAAACCACTTATGGAGAAACGAAAGTGGTTTCATTACCAGATGGTTCTGAAATAAAACTAAATGCAAAAACACAGGTTTCCTATGATAAAGAAAATTGGGATGCCAACAGAACTGTATTGTTGGATGGAGAAGCGTATTTTGAGGTAGAAAAAGGAAGTGCATTTGTCGTAAAAACTAAAGAAGGAGCTGTGACGGTATTAGGAACGAGATTTAATACCAAAGTAGAAAAGGGATTTATAGAAGTACAGTGCCATGAAGGAAGAGTAAAAGTTTCAGGAACTACTATCGGAGAACGAATACTGAATAAAGGAGATGCTTTTAGAAAAATAAATGAAACCCAGAAAAATTGGAAAATTGAAGAAGAAGTTCCTTCCTGGATCAAGGGAGAAAGTACTTTTGCAGAAGTTCCAATTCACTATGTAATTACTGCTTTGCAAAAACAATTTGATGTTGTCTTTGAGGTACATTCGATAGACCAACGTGTTTTATATACTGGTGGTTTTGCGCATGATAATCTGGAAATAGCTTTAAAAACAGTTTTTGATCCTATGAGAATTTCTTATATTTTTAAGGATAAAACCACCATTGTGCTTGAGGCTGAATAAATGAAAGTACGAAACTTTTTGACGCTGTTTTTAATTCCAGTGATTACAATTTCTCAGACGAAAAAGATATTTTCATTTGAACAAATCCCCCTGACAGAAGTTTTGCAAAAAATAGAAGCGGAATATAAAATTAAATTCTCATATAATGCTAATAGGTTACAGGGAAAGACAATATCATTGTCATACACAGATAATAGGTTGGAACCTTTGTTACAAATACTCGAAAAAAAACTCGACGGATCAATAGAAAAAATAAATCACCGATATTATGTTATTCATTTTCAGGAAGAGGGTGATGAATATCAGATATGTGGATATATAAAAGATGCTAGTAATGGCGAGGTGTTAGGAAATGTGACTATAGCAATACAAGGAAGAGATGAAGGGGCGATATCTGATGCTAATGGGTATTTCGAAATTTTGAATGCCAAAAAAGAAGATGTACTTGTTATATCATATATAGGATTTTCTAGTATTGAAAAACCGGTAACAACATTTAAAAAAGGTATTTGTGCAGCGGTGATATTATTCCCTGATAATATATTGTTGGGAGAAGTTTTAATTAAAGAATATCTGATACAGGGAATTGATAAAACAGCCGAAGGGCATTTTATTATTACTCCCCAGAAGATGGGAATGATATCAGGAATGAGTGAACCCGATCTTCTAAGTAGCATTCAACAATTTCCTGGAATAGAAAGCCCGAGTGAGACTGCCTCGGGAATTTTTATTCGGGGAGGAACCCCAGATCATAATCTGGTTTTATGGGATGGGATAAAAATGTATCATACAGGACATTTTTTCGGAATGTTATCCGCATTTAATCCATACATTACTAAAAAAGTAAAGTTACTTAAAAGTAATATAGGATCGTATTATGGGGATCGGATTTCCGGGGTTATTGATATTAGTACAGAAGATGAATTAAATAAAAAAGTAAAAGGAGGTTTAGGAAGTAATTTTACCCATGTAGATGGGTATATTCAACTTCCTGTATCTTCAACCACGGGAATATTGGCATCGTTCAGAAGATCATATACCGATATCGTAAGAACTATCATGTACAATCGATTTTCCGAACGAGTGTTTCAAAATACAAAAATAGTAACAGATCAAGATTTTTTTACTCCCGAGTTTTCTGAAACGACAAATGCATTTTATTTTTCGGACTACACATTCAAAATTCACTCAAAGATTACAGATAAAGGAGCAGTGACTTTGAGTAGTTTGTACACCAAAAATAAATTGGATTATCAGGCAAGCTTATTAGATAAAAGTGAAATCACAACGAATTTTTTAGCTATAAATAATAAAGGGCTTAGTGTAAAATATAAGCATAAAAAGAATGCTAAATTTTCGTATGAATTATCAGGACACTATTCCAATTATGATTTAAATTATAAAGGAACCGATCTTTTTTTTGGAGAAAAAAGGACTTTGTTAGATAAAGAAAATAGATTAGAAGAGATAGGAGGAGCATTAGATACATATTGGAGGATTGGAAAAAAATGGGATTGGCGAAATGGGGTGCAGTTTTTTAATGTAGATGTTTCATACAAGATAGAGAATACATCAGACTTTCAGGATGTTTTTGATTTTGAAGATATTTATGAAGCTTCAAATATTGCTTATGCAGGATATTCAGAGGTAACCTATACAGGAGCAAAGGATATTGTGATAGGAGGTATCCGAGGAAGTTATCATCATTCATTAAACACATTTCTGGTCGCTCCTAGAATTGCATATAAACGGAAACTAACAAAACAATTGCTGGGGAAAATAGCAGGAGATACAAAAAACCAAACAGTAAGCCAGATTATTGAGTTATATACGAATGATTTTGGATTAGAAAATCAATTATGGGCAGTCGCAAACAAAAGTGATATTCCTATTCTCAAAAGTTATCAGATAGCTTTTGGCGGAGAATATAAAGCCAATTCATGGCTGATTGATATAGAAGCATATTATAAATTTATCAATGACCTGAGTTCTATAGGAAAAGGTTTTGGTACAGAAGATACCGAGGTTTTATCCATCGGAGAAAATACAATAAAAGGGATTGATTTTTTAGTTAAAAAGAAATTTACAAATTATACATCCTGGATAAGTTATAGCTATGCCAAAAGTGATTTTTTATTTGAAGGATTGAATGATGAAAAAACATTCGCTTCGAATTATGATATCAGACATTCGTTGCGGTGGTCACATACTTATTCATGGAATAAGTTTATGTTTTCATTAGGATGGGCATTTAGATCCGGAACCCCCTATACAGAAATTGTTGACCTGGAAAATGAAGGAGAAGAGATAGCGTTGCTTTATGAAGAATTAAATGGTAATCGATTGCCATTATATCACCGTCTTGATTTTTCTACAGTATATACGTTTGATGTTTCTAAACAAAAAAATATTCGGGGTAAAGCCGGTTTTTCTATCCTCAACCTGTATGATAAACAAAATGTGATTAATCGATCGTATTCGATTCTAGAGGAAGATGACCCGTCAGGAAATACATTGTATAAGCTTAGGCAAACGGATAAAGTATCATTAAGAGTGACTCCTACTGTTTTTTTTAGGCTTAATTTTTGAGAAATAGATAGGGGATTGATTATAACAGTCCGAGATCCTTGATCATAGCTACCAGATGAATACCGTTTTTAGCCTTGAAATGCTGTTTTAATTTGTTTAAGCGCTTTTCTACAGAACTGATGCTATGAGGAGAAATATGTTCCTTTTTGAATTCTTTGGCAATTTGATCTTGAGTAAGCCCTTTAGATAAATATTTCAACAAAATAATGTCGTAATCATTCAATTCAAAAACATTTTTTTTGTTGAGAGCATTTGATATTTGAGGAGAAATATAAATATTATCATTATAAACTTCTTCTATAGAATGCTCTAGCTCTTTTAGACCATACCTGCTTTTGCATACGTATCCGTTAATTTCCAGTTTTTTGAAAAATGTACTTATCTTGGTAGGTCGATCCTCTATAGAGTACATGATAACTTTAATCGTGGGTTGAATTGCTTTAATAGCGCTAATTAATTCGATACCGGAGGTGAGCTTTCGTTCTCTAAAGCAAGCTTTAAATGATAAATCGGTAATAAGAAGTTCAAAAGGAGTGTTGTCCTGTTCAGCTCTTCTAAATTTCAAAAAAGCATCATCACAGTATTGAGATTGATGAATATCAATGTTTTCCGTTTTTTCCTTAAGCATGGAGGCAACACCATGCCCAATACTTCCTAGGTCTTCCGCAACTAACACTTTTTTAAACATGAGCTTTCTATGATTAATTAGGAATTTGTATTTCGGCTTTAAAACCGTTTTCTGTTTCCGAATCAAATATAAATGATCCTCCTATAGTTTTTATACGGTTTTCCGCATTGTAAAGCCCATTTCTGTAATTTATTGCTTTTTCAGTTATTCCTCTACCATTATCAGAGTAGTTTATTTTTATCAATTTAAAAGATTTAGAAAAGGTGATTGCTACGAGTTTAGCCTGACTGTGTTTTTTCATATTAGTCATTAATTCTTGCAGAACCCTATATAGAGTTACTTTTTTTTCTCCAGATATTTTTTCCCAATTGATATGATCAAACCCTTTTACAATTAGCATGGTATCTATTGGGGTGTAGCTACTCAGCATATCTGATAATTCTTCCGGGTAATTTTGTCCGGTATCAATACTGCTGTTTTCTCTGGAAATATCTCGTGTTCTGGAGTAAATATCTTCTATTTTGTTGAGGAGTTCCGGTTTGTTTTCATCTTCTAATTGTATCATTACATTGTAGATGTCATTCGCTAACTCATCATGAACCTTTTTGGATATTCTGGTTTCGGTTTTATAGGTTTCCTGTATTTTTTCTCTTTTATATCGCTGTTTTAAAAAATAAATAACGAAACATCCAATTAAAAGAATGATAATTCCACTAGAGAGAAAAATAGTCTTATGTGCTTTTTGTTTAGCGGTTTCTGTTTCTTGTTTTGCCTTTTGGTTTTTGAGTTTTAGAATTTCTTCCTGTTTTAACTTGTCGTCATATTTTATTTTAGCGAACTGTGTCTTGACTGTTAATTCTTGCTTGTATAAACTGTCCTGTAAAATGATATACCTGTTTTTTATAGGAAGATTAAGCGGAGCTAGCTTGATCAATAGTTTTAAAGCGTCTAATTCTGCCTTAGGGTTGTTTGATTTTTTAGATACAATCAAGGCTTTATCAATCCATTTTTTAGCGGCTTTAGAATCTTTATTTGCAAAGAATTCGGCTAAATGGGTATAACTGGCTATTTGCCCTCTGAGATCTTTGTTTTTTAAGCGAATATTTAACGCTTTTTGAAACTCATTTTCTACATCTATCTGAGTGGATAGCCATTTGGCATACGCCATGTTATCGATGGCACGAGCCTTGTTTTTTACGCATTTGTTTGCCAGAGAATTATTCAGGATTGTTTTGAAGCCCTGAATAGCCTTTTTATATTTTTTGTGATCGATATAAATAGCAGATAGGTTGTTAAGATATACGAACCGATCTTTTTCAGAATCTGTAATCTCAATGGCTTTGTTATAATATTTTATAGCATCTTCATAATTTAATAATTTTCGGTGATTCGTAGCTAATACGCTATAAGCAGAAGCGATGTATTTAGTCTTTTGGGCACGAATAAGATATTGTAAGGATTCTGTGATGGTTTCTTTACTTCCAAAAAAATCACTGAAGTTTTGTTGAATCAATGCCATGTTTAATAAAGCTTTTCCAACTTGACCATTATCCCCAATCTGGAGAAAGTAATTTTTTGATTGATTAAAATAATAAAAAGCACTGTTTTGATCTCCGGTTACTTCTTTATAGTACACTCCTTTTAATGAGTAATGTTTCCCAATATGAAACGGGTTTTTTTTGAGAATAGCAGCGTGTAATAATTGAGTATTGAATAGTTGCAAGCTATCGTATTGTTTCATTAAGTAGTGAATGACACTTTTCTTCTGAAGTATTTTTAGAAGTAAGGTGTCATTCGTGTTTTTTTTGCTTAGCTCGTATGCGCTGTTTATAGCCTTGTATCTTTCTTGTAGCGGAATAGATTTGTCTTTAGCTTTTTGAAAATAAAAGAAGCTATTAGGGGGAGTAACTGTGTTTTTTTCTAATTCTAAGGAATTTTTGGTACAGGAAATAAAAAGTAAAAGGTAGGTTATTAAGAAGAGACGATACAGCAAGGTTGTTTTTAACAACTAAATTTAAAACAAAAAAAAAAGCCGTACAAGAAATACGGCTTATATACTTACGTTAATCATCATCATCAGGATCTGGAGCTACCTGCCCATCATCTCCTTCTGTAGATTGATGTTCAAATTCGAGTAATATCGGATCATCAGATGTCGTATCCTCTGAACATGAGGTTAAGTTGGTAATGACGCACAATGCGATCATTGTATAAAATATTGTTTTCATTTTTTTTTAAATAATTTCAATTTTAGACAAAGGGGGAGCTAGTCATAGTATGCTATGACTAGCATCCCACGGGTTCTATGGAGTACTCCGATATTTTGATTTTGGGAAGAAGGAACCGATACGAATCATTTTATATCCCTCCCTGTTTAATATAAAATCGACCGTATTACGGGTTTCCGTAAAGATTAGTTTTGTACAATTGTTATGTTAGCAAAGTATAACAGAAACTAATTCTTGAGGCAAAGAAATAATAGTTTCAAGAAGGGAATACACACAAACTGTATACTTGTTTTATACAAGTTTCGAACATCAGTAAACAAAGGGGTTTCATTAGATATGAAGAAGGGTTAATCTAAGTTGTAATTGGTATTGTATAATAATGGATCACGAAAAAGTTGGAAGAATAGTAAAAGAGGTTTTCGAAAAAGCAAAAAACGAATGTGTTTCACATTCAAAAAATGCATTGTCTAATCATGTGGCCGATGAAATAGAAGAAAAAAAGTATGGACGAATAAGCTATATGACGATTAAGAGAGCCTTTGAAAGGTATTTATTTGAAGAAATAAATAGAGGGAAACCCTCTAAAGAAACAATCGATTTGTTTTGTAAATATCTCGGCTTTACAAATTATAAAGACTTTATAGACGAGAAAGAAAAGAAAGTTTTAATTCGGAAGGATGATGCAGAGAGAGTTGAGGCAGGAGGAAAAGGTGAGGAGGGGTCTCGCTATTTTCCTCCTGTATATGTTTTGATACAGTTCATAGCTGTTATGGAAGGAATTCTTTTTTTTATTTTGTTGGTATGTTTTTTTTGTTTTCGGTCAGAATACCAATGCTGTACCAATCGAATCCGACCAGTGTACTCTGAATAAATTAAAAAATTGCGATGATTATATAGTGTTAGATAAAGTAGAGATAGGAACCGAAGATACATATAGTACTTCTACCGATATTGATAAGGGGAAAATTCCTTTAGTCTGGTATGAAAAAGATAAAGATGGTACCCCCAGATTCTTTGTAGCACCTACTATAAATGATTCTATAGACAGAGTTGTAGAAGAAATTAAACATTATATTTTAGAAGCATATAGAAGAGATAGTATTTTGTATAGAAAGAAATAAGGAGTATAACTAATAAGGCGATCGGCAGTATTTGGTTATTTTTCGTATTGAGCCATTATTTCTTTTACAAGCATTGCCGTTCTTTTATTCTTTTGTTTTGCTAATAACCTTTTAGGAGGGGCAACCCTAAGATCACAATCGGATAAGGAGCAAGATTCGCATGTAACCCCGACTTTTTCTTCCTTTATCTTAGCGTCATTCACAAAATTAATTTTGTTTTCCAAAGAAGGAGAGATTAAAAAACCAATCCCAATGCTACGGTAAAATTCATTTTTGAATGGGTCTTTAGTGGCCGAAGTAAATACCAGATAACGTTGGTTCGTTTCTACATAATTAGAGATTTGAATGTCAAAAGAATACGTGAGGTCTTTTTGAGCAGTACGTTGCAGTGTTTTAATAGCCATCCATTTTCTACAGTAATGCTCATTGGTTTCATTGGCATGAGGTTGTTGCTGATGTGTGATGTGCAACTCTTTTACCAGGTTAAATTTATTCGTTTTGGGATGATGCGTGAAGCGAAGAAAAAATACATTTTGCATGGCAAAATCTTTAGGAAGAATGTTGGTCAGTCTTTGATAGAAAGATTCGGGAGATGCATTGTATAACTTCATGATTTTGTGAAAAGCTCTTTCTGAGAAATGCTTCATTTCGAAAAGATCTTTGAGATTTTTTTTAAAATGGTCTCTGGGAATAATCAAAGCTCCGGCAAAATAAGATGCGTAAAAATTATGAAGTACTTCTTCAAATTTATCATACTTAATCCATGAAAATGTAAAAGGACGCTCTACTATTTTCATATATTGATATCCAATTTCTTTGGCATATATAAAAGTTCGTTGTGCCTCATCTACCTCCTTTGATAATAATAAGGTTTTACTGGCGGGAACATATACAGACCGGAGATTAATTAACTCTTCCTGTTTGGGGATTCCCTCTTTATTGATGGTGTATCCGTATTCCTCTATCAAAATTTCTTCTAATTCCGTAGAAGTTAGGTTTCCCTGAAGATCTATTTGATAAGAATTCGCAAACCGCAAGGCGTGTGCTTCCAGTTCTATAAAAAAGTTATTGTGTGCCTCCTGGTATGATCGGAGCGAGGCGAGAAAAAAACCTTCCCGGCTCATATTGTAATGTTGAGCAATTTCAAAAATAGTACTGATAAAAGCATTTACTTTAGAAGGAGCATTCGCGATGATGTCAATCAAATCTCTTTGGTGAATTCCGAATAATTCTAATGGAATTTCATCCAGAATTCCCGATTGAAGAATATCCCCTATTGGAGCTAAATTTTTATCGAGTTTTAGAGATACTAATTTGTCATATGGTACATCAAGCGTCTCTGATAACTTGATGATTTTGTCTGTTTTAGGATATTTTTTTCCCTTTTCAATTTCATTTAGGTACGATTTTGATAAGCCACTTAATTTCGATAACCCAAAAAGAGATAGATCCTTTTCTGTTCGTATCTGCTTGATTTTCAATCCAAAAATAAGCCGTATGTATTCTTCTGCAATTGCCATAGAGGCAAAAATAATACTTTATGCGAATATTTTCAAATAACAAAAAATCGCTTTTAGCGAACGTTCGCTTGTTTTGTAAAAAACTTTTTTTTAATATTGTTCTCAGATAATGAGACAATTATGAAATGAGCATGCTGAATGATTTGAAAAAAGTAGAATTATTAAGAGTGCGAATTCCATCTGAACATTGAATAAACAGTAAACACAAACAGATGAAAACACAAACAAGCATTAGCCAAACCATTAGTTTCACAAAAGATGTTAGAAACTATTATCCAGAAATGTTAACAGATGAGGTGTTGGAATTTTTAGAAGCGCTACAGAACCGATTTAATGAAAGAAGGTTGCGACTGCTTACAAAAAGAGAAGAACAACAGCAGTTGTTTGATCGGGGAGTAACTCCAGCGTTTTTAGAAAACACAAAAGAAATCAGAGAAGGGAATTGGGTCGCAGGTGCTATTCCAAAGGATCTTCAGGATCGGCGTGTAGAAATTACTGGACCAGTGGATAGAAAAATGATTATTAATGCACTGAATTCAGGAGCAAAAACCTTTATGGCAGATTTTGAGGATAGTAATGCGCCTTCATGGGATAATTGTTTACAAGGGCAAAAGAATTTGAAAGATGCAGTTAATAGAACTATTTCTTATTACAGTCCTAAGAATGAGCGAACATACGAACTCAATAGAGAAATTGCAGTTTTAATAGTGAGAACCAGAGGACTTCATCTGAATGAAAAACATATGTTGATTCATGATAAAGAGGTGAGTGCCGCATTATTTGATTTTGGAATTTATTTGTTTCATAATCACCAGCGATTACAAGCTAATGGAACAGGAGCATATTATTATTTGCCAAAATTGGAGCATTATGAGGAAGCAATCTGGTGGAATGATGTGATCGATTTTTCAGAGACCTATTTAGGGATGAAAAAGGGTAGTGTAAAAGTTACGGTTCTCGTAGAAACCATCACCGCCAGTTTTCAACTGGATGAGATTATCTATGCCTTAAAAGACCATATTGTAGGGCTGAACTGTGGTCGCTGGGACTATATTTTTAGCTACATCAAAAAAATGAGAAATCATAAAGACTTTATCGTTCCGGATAGAGACCAGGTAACAATGACAAGTCCGTTTATGAATGCTTACAGTACGTTAGTGATTCAGCGATGTCATAAGCGCAATATTTTGGCAATAGGAGGAATGGCAGCCCAGATTCCTATAAAAGGAGATGAAGAAAGAAATGCAAAAGCTTTTGAAAAAGTTAGAATTGATAAAGAACGGGAGGTACTGAATGGACATGATGGAACATGGGTTGCTCATCCTGGGTTAGTAGCATTGGCAATGCAAGTGTTTAATGCCAATATGCCAGGACTAAATCAACTAGATGTACACAGGAATGAAGTGACTATTACAGAAGAAGATCTGTTAGAAATTCCCAAAGGGACTATTACAGAAGAAGGTATTAGAAAAAATATAAATGTCGGAATTCATTATATAGCGACCTGGCTAGGAGGGAATGGAGCTGTGTCTATCTATAATCTGATGGAAGATGCCGCAACAGCAGAAATAAGCAGGACTCAGATATGGCAATGGTTAAAAAATGAAGTGACGCTGGACGATGGGAGTATATTTAATAAACGCCGATTTAATACCCTTTTTGAGGATGAACTATTGATCATTAAAAAACAAGTAGGAGAACAATTGTTTATTAAAGAAAATTACCTCAATGCGATCTCTATTTTTAGGCGATTAGTCATAGCAAATGATTTTGAAGAGTTTTTGACGACAAGAGCATACCAATATATATAACAACACAAACAAATTAACTTAAAAATTACGGAATTATGAACGCAAAACAAAAAGCAGAAGAATTGTTAATAGATTGGACAACAAACCCCAGATGGAGAGGGGTAGAGCGCCCTTATTCTCCAGAAAAAGTGGTGCAGCTTCAAGGATCGTATGCAATTGAATACAGCATTGCGAGACAAGGAGCCGAAAAATTGTGGATGAAGCTAAAGACTCAGGATTTTGTAGCCGGGTTAGGAGCTTTGACAGGGAATCAGGCTGTGCAGGAGGTAGAAGCAGGATTAGAAGCGATTTATCTGAGCGGATGGCAAGTTGCTGCCGATGCAAATTTAGCAGGAGAAATGTACCCGGATCAATCTCTGTACCCCGCTAATAGTGTTCCGCAAGTGGTAAAAAGAATCAATAATGCACTGTTAAGAGCAGATCAAATTCAGGTAGTCAATCATGTGAAAAACAAGAAAGATTATTTAGTGCCAATTGTAGCAGATGCTGAAGCTGGGTTTGGTGGAAATTTAAATGTGTTTGAACTGACGAAATCAATGATCGAATCAGGAGCAAGCGGGATTCACCTGGAAGATCAATTAAGTTCTGCTAAAAAGTGTGGACACTTAGGAGGAAAGGTATTGGTTCCTACTCAAGAAGCAGTAAACAAACTAATAGCAGCTAGATTGGCTGCTGATGTAATGGGGGTTCCTACCGTTATTATTGCCCGAACTGATGCCGATGCTGCTAATTTGTTAACCAGTGATATCGATGAAAGAGATCGAAAATTCGTAACAGGAGAACGTACTGATGAAGGTTTTTTCTATGTAAAAAATGGAATAGAACAAGGAATTGACAGAGGACTTTCATACGCGCCATATGCAGATTTAATATGGATGGAGACCAGTACTCCTGACCTGGAACAAGCAAGAAGATTTGCAACAGCAATACATGCAGAATATCCGGATAAGATGCTGGCGTATAATTGTTCTCCTTCATTTAATTGGGCAGCAAAACTTTCTGTAGAGGAAATGGAGGTATTCAGGGAAGAGCTGGCTTCGATGGGATATAAATTTCAGTTTATTACTCTGGCAGGTTTTCACGCATTAAATACCAGTATGTTTGAGTTGTCAAAAGCTTATAAAGAACGAGGTATGGCTGGGTATTCAGAATTACAGGAGCGAGAGTTCGCGTTACAAAAAGAAGGCTTTAGAGCAGTAAAGCATCAAGCATTTGTAGGAACAGCTTATTTTGATGAGATACAACAGGTGGTTACTTCAGGAAAAACAGCAACAGCTGCAATGCATGGAAGTACGGAAGAAGAACAATTTTGAATCATTTGCGCCAAAAATTGTGAGAATACCTCATATTGCTAAACCTGATAGTTATTGACTAAAAAGGAAATATGTAATATGGGGTGTTTTTGTTCTTTTTTCAATAATAAATGGAATTTAATAAGTTGATGATACTGTGTTTTTGCAATAAAAATGCTACATTAAGGGGGGAATTAATAAAACATTTATTTGGAATACGGACTGCTATACCTGTTTTTGTATCAAGAACATGAGGGACCGAAAATCAATCCGATTTTTGGAGGGGTTGCTGTATTTATAATTTTTTCGATCTGCGTATATTATGTGCTCCGCTATTTGGAAACTATTTATGTGAAGTTTTATAAAAGGCCTTACTTTATTCACTGGTATTTTCGAATGAGAAAACTGCCTGATGCTATGAGGCGCTTTTTAGAAGAAAATACATTTTATAAACAATTGAATAAGCGCAAAAAACAATACTTCGAGCATAGAGTAGCTTGTTTTTTAGATACAACGGATTTCGTAGGAAGAGAAGAAATGAAGGTTACGGATGAAATGAAAATGAAAATTTCGATGATTGTTATTCAATTAACCTTCGGAATGAGGAAATATCTGATAGAGTATCTAACGACTATTATTTTGTACCCCAGTACTTTTTTTTCTGTACTCAATCAGCGAGAGCATAAAGGTGAGTTTAATCCCAGATCTAAAGCATTAGTACTTTCCTGGGAGCATTTTCAGAATAAAAATCAGAAAACTTTGGATAGTAATTTAGGGATTCACGAGGTAGCACATGCAATTCATTATACGGCTATAAAAAATACAGATATCAGTGCAGAGATTTTTTATGATACTTTTCTAGAGTTGGAGCAATACTTAAATTCTCCGGAAATGAAAGAGAAAGTTTTAAAGGCGAATATCCTTAGAGCCTATGCTTTTACTGATAAATATGAATTTGTCGCAGTACTAATTGAGGTTTTTATGCTTTCGCCAATGAAGTTAAAGACACATCTTCCCAAGGTATATGATTATGTGAGTCAGATGCTTAATTTTAGATATTTTGATGAGTAAGTTTAGGGTTTTTGAAGCTTCGATATATGTTGATTTACGCAGGTTGATATCTTGTTACGTAACTTCTTGTGTATGATGACTTCCTTTAAATAAATTAATGTACTGTTATCATAGTATTAGTAGTAGACGATGCTGTTTTTAGTCATAATATTATGCGCTAAAAAAAGCGAGTTTTAAAACTCGCTTTTCTCATATTTATAAACTATGTTTTTTAAGAATTGGCAACGGCTTTTAGTTCTTTTATAGTTTGTATTTGATCTTCACTTTTAAAGACAAAGCTTCCTGCTACTAATACATCAGCTCCGGCATCTGCAAGTTGCTTAGCATTTTTACTGGTAACTCCTCCATCAATTTCAATTAAAGTAGTTGCTTTTTTTCGGGTAATTAACTCTTTTAACTGAACTACTTTGTTGTAAGTATTTTCAATAAATGATTGTCCTCCAAAACCAGGATTTACACTCATTATGCATACCAGGTCGATTTCAGTAATAACATCTTCTAATAACGATATATTAGTATGTGGATTTAAGGCTACTCCGGCTTTCATGCCTTCTGCTTTGATAGCTTGTAATGTTCGGTGCAAATGTGTACAAGCTTCGTAGTGTACAGTGAGTATATTGCTTCCTAAATCCGCAAATGTTTTGATGTACCTGTCAGGGTCCACGATCATAAGGTGAACATCGATTGTTTTAGATGCATGTTTTGCTATATCTCTAAGTACAGGCATCCCAAAAGAAATATTCGGGACAAATACACCGTCCATAATATCAATGTGAAACCAATCTGCCTCACTTTTATTGATCATTTCGACATCTCTTTGAAGATTAGCAAAGTCAGCAGCTAATACAGAAGGAGCAATTAATTTTGAACTCATAAAAATTGTGTTGTTTTCGGCAAAAATACTATTTGATTTGAAAACACAAACAAGTTTTGATAGAACTTTTGTGTAAAATAAAAAGAAGAAACTCCTGAAAATCCATCTTTTGGACAAGGATAACGAAAAGCTGTATACAGGAAATAACTTTAGGAGAATCAATATGAATCAAATACTTAGTAACTCTTATCTATAAATCCTCATTTAATAATTTATCGGTAACAAGATTGTGATACCGTTAAGGAACTAACTATCCTCTGTCTTTTTGTTCCAATCATCAAGCTTTCCTCCTCCACAATAAATAAATGATCCAGTATACTTCACTTTCATCGTGTTTACTTTTAAGATTCGTTGAAGCGTTTTCGACATGATTTCTTTTTTGATTATTTGTTGAAACCATTTAGAATACAGGGGTTTACGAATAAATACACTTAGGCGTGATAAGTGTGTTATATGAAAAAACCTCCGGGTAATCAATCCGGAGGTCATTCATCAATCAAAAAACGAACAGTTATGTTATAAACTGTTTGTAACTGCAATTTAGGAATTTATCCTAAATATGTCTTTAATATTTTACTTCTAGACGTATGTTTTAGTCTTCTTATTGCTTTTTCTTTAATCTGGCGAACACGTTCTCTGGTTAGATCAAAGGTTTCTCCAATTTCTTCCAATGTCATAGGATGTTGATCTCCAAGACCGAAATATAATCGAATAACATCTGCTTCTCTAGGAGTTAATGTTTCCAGAGCACGCTCTATTTCGGTACGAAGGGATTCGTGTAATAATTGTTTATCCGGATTTGGAGATTCTCCAGAGTTTAATACATCATATAGGTTAGAATCTTCTCCTTCTACCAGAGGAGCGTCCATACTTACGTGACGTCCTGAATTTTTCATTGATTCCTTAACGTCATTAATGGTCATGTCTAATTCTTTGGCAATTTCTTCAGCACTTGGAGGGCGTTCATGAGACTGCTCTAAGAAGGCATATGTTTTGTTTATTTTGTTGATAGAACCAATTTTGTTCAGTGGCAGACGTACAATACGTGATTGCTCTGCAAGCGCCTGTAGTATAGATTGACGAATCCACCATACAGCATAAGAGATAAACTTAAAACCTCTGGTTTCATCAAATCTTTTAGCCGCTTTAATAAGTCCTAAGTTTCCTTCATTGATCAAATCCGGAAGTGTTAGACCCTGGTTTTGGTATTGTTTAGCAACAGAAACCACAAATCGCAAGTTAGCTTTCGTGAGTTTTTCAAGCGCTCTTTCATCTCCTGCCTTTATCCGTTGTGCTAATTCCACCTCTTCATCTGCTGTAATAAGATCTACTTTTCCTATTTCTTGTAAATACTTATCTAGCGATGCGGTTTCACGATTGGTAACCTGCTTCGTAATTTTTAGTTGTCTCATCTATATGTCTCCTAGAAATTTAATTATGAATATTTTAGGGCTATTCAATTATTATACGTAAGAAGAAGGATAAATGTTACAAAAAAATAATTTTTTTTTAATTTTAAATAGTTAAATATCTGATAACTATTGTTTTTTATAGAGATTTCAAGGAATGTGCGAATAAAAAAAACACCTTTGTACTGATGTAAAAGGTGTTTCTTTTGAATATAAATATTGAATAAAGATTAACTTTCTTTTTTCTCAGGTTTTGGCTTTCGATTATCTCTGTTGTCTCGATTTCCACCTGGTTTTCCTTCCTTTCTAGGAGGTCTTTGTAGAAGAGCTTTTCTGGATACTTTTTCTTTGCGGGTTTTTGGATCAATACCAAAATACTTCACATCGATAAGGTCTCCCATATTTACTACATCTGTTACATTATTTGTACGCTCCCAAGCTAATTCAGAAATGTGAAGTAATACTTCATTTCCTGGTGCTTCTACATATTCTACAACAGCTCCGAATTCTAGGATCTTCACTACCTTTACTTCATATACGCTACCTACTTCCGGTTTGAAAGTAATTGCGTTAATTCTGGAGATTACCCAGTCAATAGCTTCTTGGTCTACTCCGAGAATTTCTACAATACCAAAATCACCATCTTCTTCGATGACAATTGTTGTACCGCTTTCTTTCTGCATTTCCTGAATTACCTTACCGCTAGGTCCGATAACTGCTCCAATATAAGACTCAGGAATAGTTACTTTTACCATTTTTGGAGCGTGTGCCTTAACTGTTTCGCTTGGTTGCTCTATGGTATCTGTAAGCTTTTCTAGTATATGAAGTCTTCCTTCTCTGGCTTGTTTTAGGGCATTTACCAAAATTTCATAGGATAACCCTTTTATTTTGATGTCCATTTGACAAGCTGTAATACCATCCGCAGTTCCGGTTACTTTAAAATCCATATCTCCTAAGTGATCTTCATCTCCAAGGATATCAGATAATACAGCATATTTTTCTCCGTCACTGATAAGTCCCATGGCAATTCCAGAAACAGGCTTCTTTAGTTTCACACCGGCATCCATAAGTGCCATTGTTCCCGAACAAACTGTTGCCATAGAAGAAGAACCATTTGATTCTAATACTTCTGAAACGACACGAACAGTATATGGACAATCTTCAGGAATCATTCCCTTTAGCGCACGTTGTGCCAGGTTACCATGTCCTATTTCTCTTCTCGAAGTACCACGTAGTGGTCTTGCTTCTCCGGTAGAGAAAGGAGGGAAGTTATAATGCAGGTAGAAACGCTCTTCTGATTGGAATGTTGGTAAGTCGATAACATTTGCTTCTCTGGAAGTTCCTAATGTTACAGTTGCTAGTGCTTGTGTTTCCCCTCTTGTAAAAATTGAAGAACCATGTGTAGAAGGAAGGTAATCTACTTCACACCAGATAGGTCTGATTTCAGTAGTTGCTCTTCCGTCCAGACGAATTCCTTCGTTAAGGACCAAGTTTCTAACAGCTTCTTTGTGTGCTTTGTTAAAATATTTAGCGATTAGTTCTCCTTTCTCTTCGATTTCCTCTTCAGAGAAAGTAGCTAAGATTTCTTCTTTTACTTCAGAAAAAGCTAATCCTCGTTCTTTTTTAGAAGATCCTTGCTTAGCAATGTCATAACATCTCTGATAAGCAGCTTCATGAATTTGAGTAGCTAATTCTTCGTCGTTTTCTTCCGGAGTATATTCTCTGGTTTCTTTTTTTCCAACAGCTTCTGCTAATCGTATTTGTGCATCACATTGTATTTTGATAGCTTCATGGGCGAATTTGATCGCTTCAGTCATTTCTTCTTCAGAAACTTCATCCATTTCTCCTTCTACCATCGCTACAGAATCAGCCGATGCCCCAACCATAAGATCGATATCTGCTTTTTCTAATTGCTCTCTGCTTGGATTGATAACAAATGCTCCATCAATTCTAGCAACACGAACTTCAGAAATAGGGGTTTCAAAAGGAATATCAGATAGCTGAAGTGCAGTAGAAGCAGCTAATCCTGCTAATGCATCAGGCATCACATTTTCATCATGTGACATCAGCTGTATCATTACCTGAGTTTCTGAGTGATAATCTTTTGGAAACAATGGACGTAAAACACGATCCACTAATCTCATTGTTAAAATTTCTTCCGTACTAGGTCTTGCCTCTCTTTTAAAGAACCCTCCAGGATAACGTCCTGCAGCAGCAAATTTTTCTCTATAATCAACAGTTAAAGGAAGGAAATCTACTGTACCATCTTCATAAGAAGAAACAACAGTACATAGTAGCATAGCATTTCCCATTTTAACAACAACAGACCCATGAGCTTGTTTTGCTAATTTTCCGGTTTCGAGGGAGATTTCTCTTCCATCTCCTAAGTCGATAACCTCTTTATACACTTTTGGAATCATATATTTTTTTGATTCAGCCTGTCTATGTTTACAGGCTTAATTAAACATTGGTTTTTTCCGTCTTTCTTTGGCGGACAAGGTTGTGTTGTTGTGGTTGTTGTTTGTACCAATGAAAAACCAAGGCGTTTATTTGTGTTTTTTGTCTTTTTTAAAAAAACAAAAACCTTTGAAATTTATTATATATAAGTCAATTATAAATTGACGTATAATCAAAAAGAGAGGCGCGCAGCCTCTCTCTTGTTCTTTATTTTCTTAAACCTAATTCTTTTACAATCGCACGATATCTCATGATATCTTTCTTCTTTAGGTAATCAAGTAGATCTCTTCGCTTACCTACTAACTTTACTAGAGAACGCTCAGTGTTAAAATCTTTTCTGTTCTTTTTTAAGTGCTCGGTTAAGTGAGTAATTCTGTAGGTAAATAAAGCGATTTGACCTTCTGCAGATCCTGTATCTGCTTTTCCTTTACCGTGTTTTGCGAAAATCTCTTCTTTCGTTTCTTTTGTTAAATACATTCCAATATTAGTTTTAATGATTTTTATGTATAATAAAATATCTATTATTAGCTGGCAAATATAATACTTTTTGAATTACTAATACTTTTTGAATAAAAAAAACGTTTTTTATTTAAACCTTTTCTATTCCCCTGAGTCTTAAATGAGTAACAATAAAATTAAATGATTATGAGAAATTGGTTTTTTAAATTCGGAATTGTAATAGCTTTCTTAGGAGTTATTGGGTGTAGTGATGATGATGCTAAAACGACAGATGAAACCGTTACGATCGATGAGGCAGCTTTGACTGCAAAGGTTGATAATGGTATAGAAGTTATTAGTGATATCGTATTGCAGGGGTTCGAAGGGCAGCCACAAAAAGAGAAAACATATAAAGGAGGATGGGGACTTCCTGATTGTGTGACAGTATCTATAGAGTTGACCAGTACGTCAAAAAAAATGGTCATGGATTTTGGGACAGAGGGTTGTGAAGTTAGAAATGGTCATGTGCTAAAAGGAAAAATGTTGATGTCTTATGGATTGGATCTGGAAGCAAAGACGATTGTTATAATGTATAGCTTTGAAGATTTTTATGTAGATGGTACTCAGTTTGTAGGATCTAAAACAATTACAAGGCAAAGAGAAAATGAGAATGGGAATCCACAATATACTATGGAGATGGATGTGACGATGATTTTTGAAGACGGAACGCAAGCTTCCAGAATAGGGACTAAGAAAAGAGAATGGATAGAAGGTGCTTATAATGGAAATTGGGGAGATAATGTTTTTGAGATTACGGGCGCATGGGAAACTAATTTTGCAGATGGAACTAAAAATAGTACTACGATTACGACTCCACTTAGAAGAGAGGCAAGTTGTAGATTTATTGTTAGTGGTGTAATGGAATTAGTGCGAGGAGAGCGAAGTGGAACTTTGGATTATGGAGATGGTAGCTGTGATAATAAAGCCATATTTACCAATGCAGATGGAGAAGAAAAAGAAATTATTTTGTAGAAAGAAAAATAGGCATTGAATATAAATAAAAAGGTTCCGAGTTTTTATTCGGAACCTTTTTTATAGTGTACTTTTATCTTAAAAGTCTTAATTAGTTTTGACTTAGTGGTCTGTTTAATACCAAATCCAGATATAAGTTAATTTTTTTCTTTAATTCATGTCTAGGGGTGATAAAATCTAAGAATCCATGTTCTAACAGGAATTCAGAAGTTTGAAAGCCTTCTGGAAGTTCCTTTCCGGTAGTGTCTCTTACTACGCGTGGACCAGCAAATCCAATAAGTGCTCCGGGTTCTGCAATGTTAATATCTCCTAACATAGCGAATGAAGCAGTAGTTCCTCCTGTTGTCGGGTCTGTACATAGTGAAATGTATGGAATTCCTGCATCTGCTAACTGAGCAAGTCTGGCAGAAGTTTTAGCTAGCTGCATTAAGGAAAGCGCAGCTTCCATCATTCTGGCACCTCCTGATTTGGAGATGATAAGCAGTGGAATGTTGTTTTTTAATGAGTGATCAGCAGCACGAGCGATTTTTTCACCAACAACACTTCCCATTGAACCTCCAATAAAAGCAAAATCCATACAAGCGATCACCAAATCATTACCATTGGATTTTCCTACGGCTGTTCTTACAGCATCTTTTAGGTTTGTTTTCTTTTGTGCTTCTTTTAATCGATCTGGGTATTTCTTTTTGTCTTCGAATTTAAGAGGATCTTTAGAAGTTAAGTTTTTGTCTAACTCTTCAAAATTGTTATCGTCAAATAATATTTCGAAATATTCTTTACTTCCTATTCTTACGTGGTATCCATCCTCCGGACTAACATAGAAGTTTTTTTCTAGCTGTTCTGCATCTACAATTTTTCCTGTAGGAGATTTGTACCAAAGTCCTTTAGGAACATCTTTTTTGTCTTCTGTAGCGGTTTGTATCCCTTTTTGCGTTCTCTTAAACCAAGCCATAATTTAGTATATTAAAAAAGCTGAAACTTTTTTTAGTTTGTTTAAAAAAAAGTTTCAGCTTGGTTTATTGTTTTATAATGTATTCACATTATTAAGATCTTCAAAAGCTTTTTTCAGGCGATTCGTAAAAGTAACTTCTCCTTCTCTTAGCCATTTTCTCGGATCATAATATTTCTTGTTTGGTTCTTCCGGACCATCCGGGTTTCCAATCTGAGTTTTTAAATACTCTATTTTATTATTCATATAATCCCTAATTCCTTCATTATATGCAAATTGAAGGTCGGTGTCTATATTCATTTTTATAACTCCATAACCAATTGCTTCTCTGATTTCTTCTAGCGAAGAACCACTTCCACCATGGAATACGAAGTCAATATGATTGTTTTCTACACCGTATTTATCAGCAATAAATTCTTGAGAATTTTTTAAGATTTTTGGTGTGAGTTTTACATTTCCAGGTTTGTAAACTCCATGGACATTTCCAAAAGCAGCGGCAACGGTGAAACGAGGACTCACTTTACTTAGCTCTTCATATGCATAAGCAACTTCTTCTGGCTGAGTGTATAATTTAGAGTCGTCAACATCAGTGTTGTCTACTCCGTCTTCTTCTCCTCCTGTGATTCCCAATTCAATTTCCAGGGTCATCCCCATTTTACTCATACGCTCCAGATATTGCTTACAGATCTCTATGTTTTCTTCCAGTGGTTCTTCTGATAAGTCAATCATGTGAGAACTGTATAGCGGCTTTCCAGTTTCTTTATAAAACTGTTCTCCGGCATCTAATAAACCATCGATCCATGGTAATAATTTTTTTGCACAATGATCCGTGTGCAAAATTACAGGGACATTATATGCTTCTGCAAGTAAATGTACGTGTTTCGCTCCTGCAACAGCTCCTGCTATTGCTGATTTTTGGTTTTCATTAGACAATCCTTTTCCGGCGTTAAACTGTGCCCCTCCGTTAGAGAATTGAATAATTACCGGGGAGTTTAGTTCAGCAGCGGTTTCTAAAACAGCATTGATAGAACTAGAACCAATTACATTTACTGCTGGTAAAGCATAATTGTTGGCTTTAGCATGTTTAAAAACTTCTTGAACCTGATCTCCCGTTACAACTCCTGGTTTGATGTTGTGACTCATAATTTAGTTTTGGTTTATAAGCTTACAAAAATAATAAAATTATAATGAAAGCATGATACGTATATAAAAAGCTTATGTGTTATAAATGCTGTTGTTTGTTTTCGAATCCAAAGTGCTAAAAAGGGTAATTGATACCGACATTATATACTGCTTTTGAAAAATTATATCCTTTAAACCATCTTTGGTCTTCATTATTTGCGGGGTTAAAGGTCTTAAATCCTAAATCAAAACGCAACACAAAAAAGTCAAAATCGTAACGAAGCCCTAAACCACTTCCTACCGCAATATCCTGTAAGTTGTCAATCTTGGAAAAGATAGCTTCTTCTTTTTCTACACTATCCTCTACGTTCCAGATGTTTCCTGCATCGATAAAAAAGGCTCCTTTAAGGGCTCCTAAAATAGTATATCGATATTCGAGGTTAAAGGCTAGTTTCATATTAGCTTCATTAAATTCACTGGTGCTTTGACTGGTTCCGGGACCTAGCCGGTAAGCTAACCATGCTCTATTGTCATTAGGACCTCCGGCAAAAAAACTTCGAGCAAAAGGAATGCTGTTAGCATTTCCGTAGGGAATAGCGATTCCTCCAAAAGCCCGAAAGGCAATTACTTTATTATTATTGGGGCTAATCGACCAATGTTTAATATAGCTGGTTTCTGCTTTGGCGTATTGCGAAAATTCTACTCCAAATATTTCAAAACGTTCATTGTCATTTTTAGTGAGCCCTGAAGCATTAGAAATGGTCTGGAGAACATTACCAGCAAGCTCAAATTTGAATCGCCAGCGGTAGTAATCCTCATCGTGTAATCCGTTTTTAGTGTTTTTGGCAATGGTGTAACTGGAGGCAAATATCAAGTTGTCTTCAGTGAGTCTTTCTTTTCTTTCTCCAATGTTTTGCACTTCCTGTTTGTCATTGTCACTTAAGCCTGTCAGGTTTGTGTTGTCTGAGTTCGCCGTAAGGATAAAATGATTGGCTCCATCGGGAATTGTTAGGTCGTTATCTGGAGTGAAAATTTGAGTGTTGTCCCGATTTGCATTGAAATAGGTTTCATCATTTTTGGCGAAAAAGTTTAATTGGTCATAGGAATTACTATAAACATTAAAATAATTACTGTTATTAAGGTTTCTTACATATTGTATGTTTACTAAATCTATTTGATTGTTGATGCTTTTGCTGGGGCGCCATATGTAATTGAATATACCGGATGCATTTTGCTTATCTAAACCGATGTTTTTTTGAATACTCATACCAAAAACAAGGTTAGTGGTGGGGGACATGTATTTTCTGATAATCCCACTGGTTTTTATAGGGAATAGTATTTTTGGGAAAGATAATCTCAGATCTGTTTGTACTTCTGAGATATTAAAAAAAGTATCATCGGTATCTACAGAAGCATCTTTAGAGGAGCCAATACTTCCTCTTGCAGATAATTCCAGTGTTTCTGCACCTCTAAAAACATTTCTGATCAGGAAAGATCCTCCAAAACCAATACCAAAAGCCTGAATAGAAGAGGTAGATACGTCAAACTCTATATTAGTACTGTATTTTTTCTTTGGTGTAAGTAATACATTTGCAATTAGACTGCTTCCGCTAGGGTCATTTGGGTCAAGTGAATATCGGATGTTTGGATATTTGAATGTTTTTAAGTTACTGATCTGGTTGTATGTCAAAGTTCTGTCAATATCTCGGAATATCTCTCCGGGAGTAATAAGTACAGAATTGGTAATTGCTTTTCGGGTATATCGCAATTTATCATAACTATAGATATTGTATCCTTTGTATTGGACAGTGTCTTTTGGGGTAAGATTTCTGTATTGGTATTTGTAGTCAGTGAAAATATTTACCTTACTGATTTTGTGAATTTTGAAAGGGATTTTTCTGGAGGAATTGCCATGAGTTACCTGCCGGTTATTAATTAACAGGTTTAAGTTTACCTTGTGGTTGGTGTTTACAGTGTCAGCATCGAATTTGATGAATTCCTTTTCGAAATTATAAAGCCCTGAGTTTCTGAAGAAAGAAGTAAGTCGTTCTCTTTCGGTTTCAACATCTTTTGTTTTGTACTGTTTTCCTGAAACTATTTTCGATTGGTTTTTAGTCGACTGATATAGGGAATCTGCGATAGGAGACTCGATTTTTGCTTGTATAGAGTCTAGGAAATAAGGTTGTCCCGGTGACATAAAATAAGAGATATTTGCTCTTTGTTTCTCTTTTTTAGATATTGAGTAATCTGTTTTTATGTTGAACCACCCGTGATTCCAGTAGTACGATTCTAGTTTTTTTAAGGAACGTTTTATTTTAGAACTATCTATAATAGTAGGGGGTTCTCCGGTTCTTTTAAGCCAATTATTGAAGCCAGTGTAACTCTCTCGTAGTCTGTTGACTTGTTTCTGAGAGATAAATTCAGCTAATTTTTTTTCTCTGTTCGGTTTTTTGTATAGCCATTGATTGAATAAAGAATCAGGATTTTTCGCTGCCGAATTATAAATGTGTAGCCGGAAGGGGATTCCTAATATTTTTTCGTTTGGTGTTTGGTATAATTGATTGTATAAAGATGACTTATTAGTTTTTATACTGTCTTCAAAAATTTCATTCTTGGATAATAAAAAATCATCCTCCGGGATATTTTTAATTGCACTACAAGAGATGAAAAAAATAAATGTTACAGATATAAATAATATTTTTGTCAGGATTTTTTTCAAGTTGTAATTATTATTTAGGTCAAAAATACACTAATATTTGTATGCTTAGCAAAAGCCAAAAGAAATTAATAAAAAGCTTATATCAAAAAAAGTACCGTAAACAACATAAGATGTTTGTTGTTGAGGGGAAAAAAGGGATTCAGGAGTTGTTACAGGCTAGATGGGAGTTACATGCACTGTATAGTACAGAAGAGAAATTTTTTGAGGTTCCTGCAGAGAAATTTTTTGCAGTAAGTGAGAATGAATTGAAACAAATAAGTTTTTTGACTACTCCGCAAGTAGCATTGGCTGTTTTTTATATGCCTGATGATGTAACGACATCTGGAAAAGGACTTGTAGTAGCATTAGATGATGTTCGTGATCCGGGAAACCTGGGGACAATTATCAGATTGTGTGACTGGTTTGGAGTGAGAGAGTTGGTGTGTTCGGAAAAGACAGTAGATTGCTTTAATCCTAAGGTAATTCAGGCTACTATGGGGTCTATTACACGGGTGTGTATTGTGTATTCGGATTTGCAGAAATATTTGAGTACGTGTGTTGATAGGGGGATTCCTGTGATGGGAGCCTTTATGGAAGGAGATAATGTATATAAGACAGAATTACCTGTTAATGGAGTGTTGGTGATGGGAAATGAAGCAAATGGCGTTTCTGAAGAGACGGAGAAAATTATTCGTCAAAAAATAGCAATTCCTCAGTTTGGTCAGGGACAAAAAACAGAGAGTCTAAATGTCGCAACAGCTACGGCTATTTTGCTAAGCGAGTTTAAACGTGGGGGTAATATATAGTATTTGATTATCGAGGTCTATAGGAGGGCAGAAACCTGTCTCGAAATTAATATTTATTTTTTGATAACTTCTCCGGTGTTTTATGCAGAGAGTTTTTTGCTTTTCATTGAAAAGTGAAATTGATAAAAATTCCCCTTGTCGACATCTTATCAATAGTAGAGGTGTAAGGACTATTAGGGTCGTTATCTCTTACAAGTTCGTCAGACATAGCAAAAACACCTCGAATTGATGGAGTGAATTTGAAATAATACAGGAAAAAATCAATACCAAAACCAATTTCGTAATAATTGGTGTTTGTAGTGGTTCTAAACTGATTAAGACTATTGTCGTCTGGATTATCTTCGTTACTGGATAAGTTGATAGAAGTAGAAATACCTCCGACAATAAAAGGTTTGAAATTGTTTAATCTTTTAGTGGATACTTTTAGTAACAAAGGAATATGAACGTAAGTAGACTTTACTTCTCTTGTAGATTCTGATAATGTAGTAAATTCAGGACCTGTATAGGTGAGGTTTCTTTGTGTAAAAGTAACCATTGGCTCCAGACGTAAATCTAAGTAATCATTAATCCGCATATTCCCAAGAAGTCCGACATTAAATCCTACTGTTTTATCTACCATGATGTCATTGGCAGAAGCATCCGCAGTATAATCAAAATCAAAGTTATAGCTGTTAAGACCCAAGATGTATCCCCAGCTTAATCTGGGTTTGTCAAAATTTTGGAGGTTTTGAACCTTTTCTTTAGAGAATAGTTGTGCACTGCTATTGTGGATGCAAAATAGAGTGGTAATGACGAAAAATAATCTTTTCATTTTCTTAAAGTTTTCTAAGCTATTCATTCAACCTCGAAAAATAATAAAAAGCCTGTTCTTTTAGTGTCTATTAAGGATTTATTATTTTCTTGCTGTGTAAATTGTTGCGACTCCCATTGTCTGAGGGATACTGTTAACTTCTATAAACCCAATTTTTCTCAAAATATTGTTGAACGTTTCTCCATGTGGGAAAACTGCTGCACTTTCACTTAGATATGAATAAGCAGATTTGTCTTTAGAAAAAATACGTCCTATGAGTGGAAGGATTTTGGATGTATAAAGCTTATATCCTTGCTTGTATGGGGTTTTTGTAGGGACAGAAGTTTCGAGTACCACAAAAATTCCTTTTGGTTTCAGAACTCTGAGAATCTCAGATAATCCCTTCTCTAAGTTTTCGAAATTTCGAACGCCAAAAGCTACAGTTATAGCATCAAAATGATTATCGGGGTATGGAAGATTTTCACTGTCTCCCTGAACCATCGAGATTGTGCTGTCTAATTTTTTTGCCTTGATTTTGTTTTTTCCAACAGAAAGCATTCCCGGAGAAATGTCAAGTCCAATAATTTCAGAAGCTCCTGTTTTGCACAGGTTAATGGCTAGGTCGCCAGTTCCTGTTGCTACATCCAGAATTCTTTCGGGAGAAATGCTTTTAACTAAATTAACAACTTTATTCCTCCATTTTATATCAATACCAAAAGAAATGACTCTGTTTAATCCATCATATGTATTAGAGATGGTGTCAAACATTTCGGTAACTTGTTCTTTTTTAGTTCTGTTAACGTCCTTGTATGGTGTTATTTTTTCTGACATTAAAAAAAATTTAGGCAAATATACATTTTTGAGTTTGATCGTAAGAATATATTGAGATGAACTTACAAGAATCAATTATTTTATCAGTTACCCAATTTACATTATCTTTGTTTTCTTTTGAAGATTGAGTACAGGGGATCGTTTTGTTTATTCCGGGAATGTACTCGTCTTATAATACACACTTGGAATGAGTAACAATATATTTAACAGATGAAAATTATTATTGCCGGAGCGGGTGAAGTAGGTTTTCATTTGGCGAAATTACTTTCGTATGAATCTCAGGATATTACGTTAATAGATACGAATAAGGACTGTCTTAATTACGCTGATACGCATCTTGATATTCGAGTTCTTAAGGGGGATGCTACTTCTATTTCTATTCTAAGAGAAGCAGGAGTAGAAAATGTAGATATGGTTATAGCAGTTACTGCTAGTGAAACTGTCAATATTACTGTTTGCGTTTTAGCAAAACAGTTGGGAGCTATGCGTACGATAGCGAGAATTTCTAATGCAGAATTTATAGAAAAGAAAGATGAGGTTGGGTTTATTAAGTTTGGAATTGATGAACTGATTTCACCAGAAGCATTAGCTGCCAGCGAAATAGAATTGTTGCTTAATCAATCAGCATTTAATGATAGTTATGAGTTTGAAGGGGGGGTGCTAACCATGTTTGGAACAGTACTTTCAGAATCAGCTCTTTTTGTAGGAAAAACCGTAAAGGAAGCTGCAGAGGTGTATCCGAAATTGCAATTTATGCCTATTGCAATACAACGTTCAGGAACTCAGTATACGATTATTCCCCGAGGAGATACAAAATTTAAGGAAGGAGATCAGGTGTATTTTGTGACCTCTATCGGAGGTGTTGAAGAATTATATAAGTTGACCGGGAAAGTGAAAGAGCAGGTGAGGAATGTTATGATTCTCGGAGGGAGTAAGATAGGATATAAGTCTTCTCGAGATTTGTGCGATCATAAATTCAGGGTGAAACTTATAGAGAAAAATAAAGAGAAAGCGTTCGATCTTGCAGATGAATTGCCGAATGCATTGATAATAAATGGAGATGGAAGGAATGTAGAGTTGTTAGAAGAGGAAGGGATCAGTGATATGGATGCCTTTATTGCTGTTACAGGAAATTCAGAAACTAATATTATGTCTTGTTTGGTAGCCAAGTCAAAAGGTGTTCGAAAGACGATTGCTTTGGTGGAAAATATGGATTACTTTCAATTGTCACACTCTATCGGAATTGATACCTTGATAAATAAAAAGTTATTAGCTGCAAATAACATTTTTAGGTTTATAAGAAAAGGAGAAGTGGTAGCAATGACCAAACTCAATAATATGAATGCAGAGCTTCTGGAATTTATTGTAAAACCTACTTCAGAAGTTTCTAATAATAGTATCAGGGATTTAGATTTTCCGAGATCCGCAATTATAGCAGGTGTAGTGAGAAATGGAGAAGGGATTATTCCTCAGGGGGATTTTTATATTCAGGCAGGAGACCGAATAGTAGTCTGTTGTTTGCCAAAATCTATTAAGAAAATAGAAAAGCTTTTTCTGTAAAACATGGCCAAATTAAACTATAAAATAATCTCTCATATAATGGGGCTTTTATTGCTCTGTAATGGAGGTTTTATGATGTTGTCAACAATCATTAGTTTTATTTATAAAGATGGAGTGACAATTGAAATTATGTTGGCGTCAATGGCGACAATGTTTATTGGTATTGTTTTGATGTTTTTGACTCGGGGTCACCAAAAGAAAATAAATAAAAGAGAAGGGTATATTGTGGTTACCTTTGGATGGATATTTATGTCGCTTAGCGGTTCACTTCCTTATTTGTTTTCCGGAGCAATTCCTTCTTTTACAAATGCCTTTTTCGAGACAATTTCGGGATATACTACAACAGGAGCTACAATTCTTAATAATATAGAAGCAATGCCTAAAGGAGTATTGTTTTGGAGAAGTCTTACGCATTGGATTGGAGGAATGGGGATTATTGTATTGGCAATAGCAATACTTCCGTTGTTAGGGATTGGAGGAATGCAGTTATTTGCAGCAGAAGCTCCAGGACCAAATACCGATAAATTACATCCAAGAATAACAGATACAGCAAAGCGATTGTGGTATATATATGTAGGATATACTGCGGCAGAAACCTTATTGCTTAAGTTGGCGGGGATGAGTTTTTTTGATGCGATTAATCATGCATTAAGTACATTGTCCACTGGAGGGTTTTCTACGAAAGATAAAAGTGTAGCATACTGGAATGATCAGCCAGTTATACAGTATATCATAATGTTATTTATGTTTCTGGCAGGGATGAATTTTGTTTTGAGTTATTTTGGTTTTAAAGGAAAACTGAATAAGATTTACAAAGATGAAGAGTTTAGATGGTATGTTATTTTTGTAACGTCTTTTACATTAATAGCGACGCTTATTATTTATTTCAAAGCTGATGTTTCTGTGTCTTCTATTGATCACCCTATGGTGTGGGGAGAAGCAGAAAGCTCATTTCGTCACGCATTGTTTCAGGTGTTATCGGTAATTACCACTACAGGTTTTGTATCGGCGGATTTTACGCTTTGGACTCCATTTCTCAAAGTGTTGTTTTTTGGGCTTATGTTTTTAGGAGGATCGGCAGGTTCTACCTCTGGAGGGATGAAAGTTGTTCGGCATTTAATAACGATTCGAAATGGAGTATTAGAGTTTAAACGAACATTACACCCTAATGCAATTTTACCGGTTCGTTATAATAAAAGAGCTGTCTCTAAAGAAATTGTATTTAATGTGATCGCCTTTTTTATACTGTACATGCTGGCCTTTATTATAGGGGCATTAGTGTTAGGTGCGTTGGGGATAGATTTCGAAACGGCTATTGGAGGAGCGGCTTCTTCTTTAGGAAATGTAGGACCGGCGTTTGGGGCGCTTAATCCTGTAAGTAATTTTGATGTGTTGCCATCGGTCGGAAAATGGTGGTGTTCCTTCCTGATGCTGATTGGTAGGTTAGAGTTGTTTACAGTCCTAATCTTACTAACTCCGTTTTTCTGGAGGAATCGTTAGAAGAAAGCAAATTTTACCAAGGTTGATAATGAGGAGTTAGATTCCATAATCTAGCTACCTTTTTAATGGTGTCTTTAACTTTTCCTGTTATGCTATTTAGATGTTCTTCTTCAATCAAAAAAACATCTAATATAGATTCATAATATGTAACGAAATTAGCGTCAAATTCTTTTTCTGGTCTCATATTTAGAATTTCTTCATCTGTCTTTTCCACTTTGAAGTTGTCTCTAAAAATTTCCAGCACATTTTTCTGAACAATACGTTCTTTTTCTAGAATATCCATCGTCATGGGGTTTTAAGTTGTTAAGAGTAAAAAAGACAATTTGTCTAAGTAGTTGAATGTAAATGATTCAACTCACTGGGGTAGAAAGGAAAGTTGTAATTTATATCTAAACGTAGTACGTAAATTAATATTGTACAAATTTAGTGAAAAAAACAAAAAAACCGCCATTTTTAACAAATGGCGGTTTTATCTATTTGAATGTCAGTATTTTTAGCTGATGGCTTCTTTTATTCTTTTTACTGCTTCTTTTATTTGGTCTGCGCTGGCAGCATAAGAGATACGAATACAGTTTCCATTACCAAAAGCAAGACCGGTTACTGTAGCAACATGTGCATTTTCCAAAAGGAACATAGAAAAGTCGGTTGCATTATGTATGGTTTGCCCTTTTATGGTTTTTCCAAAGTAATGAGAAATATCCGGGAAAACATAAAAAGCCCCTTCTGGTTCATTACATTCGAAACCAGGGATCTCAGATAATAAATCTAAAATTAGTTTTCTTCTGTTTTTGAACTCGTCAACCATGTATTGGATTTTCTCCACAGGAGCTTCTAATGCTGTGATTACTGCACGTTGTGCAATACAATTAGCTCCACTGGTGACTTGTCCCTGGATTTTATTACACGCTCTGGCAATTGCTTCTGGAGCTCCAATGTATCCTATTCTCCATCCTGTCATAGCGAATGCTTTGGCAACACCATTTACAGTAACGGTTCTGTTGTACATGTCTTCAAATTGTGCCATGGAAGCATGTCCTCCTACGTAGTTAATATGCTCGTAAATTTCATCACTCACCACTACAATATCAGGATGTTTTTGAAGGACATCTGCTAAGGCTCTAAGCTCTTCTTTACTATAAATAGAACCACTTGGGTTGCATGGAGAACTGTACCATAACATTTTAGTGTTAGGTGTAATTGCTTTTTCTAGATCTTCTGCAGTCATTTTGAAATCCGTGTCTATAGAAGTTTTTACTTCTACAGGAACCCCTCCTGCTAGCTTAACAATGTCGCTATAACTAACCCAGTAAGGGCATGGTAAGATAACTTCATCTCCTGGGTTAAGATATACCTGAGCGATGTTGTATAGCGATTGTTTTGCTCCGGTAGAAACCACGATCTGAGAAGGAGAGTATGTCAGGTTATTGTCTCTCTTGAATTTTGTAATGATCGCATCTTTTAATTCTGCATATCCATCTACAGGAGTGTATGAATTATAATTATCATTAACAGCCTGGATGGCTGCATCTTTGATAAAATCAGGTGTATTGAAGTCAGGTTCCCCTAGACTTAGACCGATAATATCTTTTCCTTCAGCTCTCAGTTCTCTAGCTTTTGCAGCCATTGCTAATGTAGCAGAAGCTTCAAGCTTGTTAATTCTGTCTGATAATTGCACGTTCGTTGTTTTTGTAATTGAAGCCATTTTGGTATTATGATTGTATTGCAGGTTTCATTCCCATTTCTTTTAGATGTTTGAAATGTGCAATGATTGCCTTGCGAGTGGTTTTATATTCGTTATAGGGTAAATTAAATTCTAAAGCAGTTTGTTTAACTATTTTGGAAATTTTTGAGTAGTGAATATGACTAATATTCGGAAAAATATGATGCTCAACCTGATGGTTAAGTCCCCCGGTATACCAGTTGATCAATTTGTTTTTTGTAGAAAAATTGACAGTAGTGAATAGCTGGTGAATAGCCCAGGTGTTTTTCATGTTTCCATTTTCATCTGGTTTAGGCATTTCAGTATCTTCTACAATATGAGCTAATTGAAAAATAACACTTAGGATCAGTCCTGCTACATAATGCATGACAAAGAATCCTAGTAGTATTTTCCACCAGGCTATAGAAAGAATAAGCATGGGGATTACAATCCAAATCATTAAATAAATGATTTTGGTGATTACAACCGTGCTCCATTGTTTTAGTGGGCTGGGAAGCTTTCCATAAGCAAGCTTTCTGGCTAAGTATCTCTTTGTTTGTTTAAAATCAGTAGCGATAGCCCAGTTAAAAGTGAGAAGTCCGTATAAAAATATGGAATAATAATGTTGAAACTTGTGAAACCTTTTCCACTCGGCATGTTTTGTAAACCGAATAATTCTTCCGGCATCCATATCCTCATCATGCCCATGAATATTCGTATAAGTATGGTGCAGAACATTGTGCTGTACTTGCCAGTTATATACATTTCCTGCAAGAATATACATGCTTCCTCCCATTATTTTATTAATCCATTTTTTAGAAGAATAAGATCCGTGATTTCCGTCATGCATTACGTTCATCCCTACACCTGCCATTCCAATTCCCATCACAACAGTGAGAAGCAACATCCACCATTGAGAGATGTCGAGAGTGAGAATTAAAAAATAAGGGGTTAAGAATAAAGAAAACATAATTACTGTTTTGATGTGTAATTGTAGGTTTCCTGTTCTCTTAATGTTGTTCTCCTTAAAATATTGGTTGACACGTTTATTGAGCGTCCTGAAAAATTTTGTGGAATCTCTTTTGTTGAATCTTATATTTGGTGCCGTCATGAGCATTTGGGTTTATGACGTATTGTTATTTTGTCAAGTTTATATTAGACAAAGTTAGGTATTTATATTTTTTTGAAGTTCTTTAAGTTGAATAAATATCTACGGGAAATCCTTTAAAGAATATTTTTATAGATAGGATTTTGTGTAAAAATCAAAATGAAGGCTAAATTAATATGAGAAATGTAATTGTGAACTTTTAATAACTTGTATTTTTGCGGCATAATTAAAAACGGGAAAAATGTAGTTTGTGGCTTCTTTTTTCTGCGTAATGTGATCCAAATACAATGAAAGAGGTTTTAAAATATTTCCCAGATTTAAATGAAGAGCAACTTGCAAAGTTTGAGAAGTTAGGTGAGGTATATAGAGAGTGGAATGCAAAAATTAATGTGGTTTCCAGAAAGGATATAGACGCGTTATATGAACGTCATGTGTTGCATTCTTTGGGGATTGCCAAAGTGCAGAAGTTTGCTAAAGGAGCGATGGTGTTGGATGTAGGAACAGGAGGAGGGTTTCCAGGAATCCCATTGGCTATCTTATTTCCTGAGACAGATTTTTATTTGGTAGATGTGATTGCGAAAAAAATCAAAGTAGTTAATGAAGTTGTAAAAGCTTTGGAGATTGATAATGTTACAGCTGAACAACGAAGAGCGGGAACTTTTGAAGATCGTTTTGATTTTATCGTGAGTAGAGCAGTGACAAAAATGCCTGATTTTTATCAATGGGTTCGGAAAAATATATTGAAAAAAAGCACCCATGAATTACCCAATGGAATTCTTTATCTCAAAGGAGGAGATTTAAGAGAGGAGTTGCAGAAGTTTCCAAAAGCAACAGAGTATAGCTTGTCTGATTATTTTGAAGAAGCTTTTTTTGAAACAAAAAAAGTAGTACACCTTCCTATAAAATACAAATTATAGAAAAGGATTATTCGTTGATGTTATAACGCATACAGACTAAATGTTGCTTAAAACCTGCTTTTTCGTAGGCTTTTATTGCGCTGGGGTTTTGATGGTATACTTCTAGTTGGACTTCTTCTATTTCTCTTGTTTTTAACCAGTCAATTAGTGAGGTGATTACTTTTTTTGCAATCCCTTTGCCTCTGTGGTTTTCATCGACAAACATAAAGCCTATATAGCCTAATCTGTCTTGAATATAGATGCCTTTTCTAGGGCGGATTTGGGCATAGCCGCTACCAACTACTTGTTGATCGATTTCAGCAACAATAACTTCAGTGTCTTTTGCAGAAATGTATGACTCGATATCATAGTAGCTTATTCTTTCTGTTTTTTTTAAAGTGTTATCCATGGGTCTCTCTATTTCGATTAATCGTTGTTCGAAATCAAGTAAAACAGGAAGATCGTCGATATGGGCGGGTCTGATAGTGATCATGTAGTACGAAAAATGATGTTAGGAGAGTAAATATAAATGAAATTATCGATAAGAAAATGTTAAAAAAAACGCGCTACAGAGAACTACTGTAGCGCGTTTTTGACGAATGTATTAATGTTTTATTCTCCTAAGAAAGGGTATCTGTAGTCTGCAGGAGATACAAAAGTTTCTTTGATGGTTCTTGGAGAAACCCAACGAAGTAGGTTAAGGTAAGAACCTGCTTTGTCATTTGTACCTGATGCTCTGGCACCACCAAAAGGCTGTTGTCCTACAACCGCTCCTGTTGGTTTGTCGTTGATATAGAAGTTTCCTGCTGAGTTTTGCAACGCTTTGGTAGCTTCAGCAGCAGCGTAGCGATCTGTTGAGAAAATAGCGCCTGTTAATGCGTATTCGCTAGTTTGATCAACTAATTCTAATGTTTGGCTCCATTCGCTATCCTCATAAACATAGATGGTAATAACAGGTCCAAACAATTCAGTGCACATAGTCGTGTATTTAGGATCTTTGGTTAAGATAACAGTCGGCTCTATAAAGTATCCTTTTGATTTGTCGTATCCACCTCCTATAATCACTTCTGCATTTTCGTCTTTTTTAGCCTGGTCTATATAGGAAGCTAATTTGTCGAAAGATCCTTCGTGGATTACAGCGGTGATAAAGTTACTCATGTCCTCTGGAGATCCCATTTTGAAAGAAGCAATATCCTCTTTAAGGAATTTTTCTACATCGCTCCAAAGACTTTTTGGGATGTAGGCTCTTGATGCAGCACTACATTTTTGTCCTTGGTATTCAAAAGCACCACGGCTGATACCAGTAGCTACTTGTTTAGCGTTAGCACTTGGATGAGCAATTATAAAATCTTTTCCTCCTGTTTCTCCAACAATTCTAGGGTATGTTTTATAGTGGTGGATGTTTGTTCCGATTTTTGCCCAGATGTCTTTAAATACATGTGAACTACCGGTAAAGTGGATTCCGGCAAAATCAGGACTGGCTAATACAGTGTCAGTAATCATAACCGGATCTCCGTATACAACATTGATTACACCATCAGGAATTCCTGCTTCCTTGAAAATTTCAACAATTACCTGAGCAGAAAATATCTGACTGTCACTAGGTTTCCATACAACTGTATTTCCCATTAAGGCAGCACTGGCAGGTAGGTTTCCGGAAATAGCTGTAAAGTTAAAAGGAGTGATAGCGTATACAAAACCTTCTAATGGTCGGTATTCAATTCTGTTCCATGCTCCGGATGTTGATTCTGGTTGATCCTCATAAATTTTGGTCATGAATTCAACATTGAAGCGTAAGAAGTCTATAAACTCACAAGCAGCATCAATTTCGGCTTGAAAAATATTTTTTGATTGTGCTAACATAGTAGCGGCATTGATTTTAGCTCTGTAAGGTCCTGCTATTAATTCAGCAGCACGTAAGAAAACAGCGGCACGCTGTTCCCATGCTAAATTAGCCCATTCCTCTCTTGCCTGGATTGCTGTATCTATAGCTTCCTGAATGTGTTTTTTTTCAGCTTTGTGGTAGGTTCCTAATATGTGTTGATGATCATGAGGAGGCGCCATGGTTCCTGTGTCTCCTGTTCTAATCTCTTTTCCGTTAATGTATAAAGGGACATCTACACTAGCATTATATAATTCTTTATAAGCAGCTAAAACTTCTTCTCTTTCTGGGGTTCCTGGAGCATATGATTTAATAGGCTCGTTAATTGCAGTTGGAACTTGAAAAACGCCTTTTCCCATAATGCGATACGTTTATTTTTGTGAGTTATTAAATTTTGATGGCAAAGATAGGGAATTATGTAGGCTTAAGGGCTTTTAATGTGTCATAAACATGTAGTTTTTATTTTTTTTGTAAGTTGTATATCGTTTAACCGACCCAAGTTATCTATGTGTACTGTAACTTTTATACCTACAGGTGGGGATAATTTTATTCTTACCTCCAATAGAGATGAAGCAATAGAAAGGAAAACGCTTCCTCCGGATTTTTACAAAATTAATAAGACTAAAATGCTCTTTCCTAAAGATGCTGTAGCCGGGGGGACCTGGATAGGAGTGAGTGATAAAAATACAATGATATGCTTGTTGAATGGAGGTTTTGAAAAACACCTTCGATTGACTAATTATGTGAAGAGTCGTGGGGTGGTGGTAAAAGATTTGCTGGAAGCAGTTGATGTAAAAAAAACAATTGAATCTTATGAGCTTTCGGGAGTAGAACCTTTTACAATTATAGCTGTTAACTGGTCTTCGGATTTACTGGCGCTGGAGTTGGTTTGGGATGGAAGTAAAAAATATATAAGAAACCTGGGACATAAAACCTATATCTGGTCCTCGTCTACATTGTATACTAAAGAAGTTAAAGAAAAAAGAATAGACTGGTTTCGGGAATTTGAAGAGAAAAATGAATTGACAAAAGAAAATATGTTGTCATTTCATAAAAGTAGAGGGAATGTTAAAGATGGAGTGAACCTCTGGATTGATAGAGGACAGCTAAAAACAAGAAGTATTACTCAGGTCTTTAAAAATGATGAAGTAGTGTCTATGCGATATGAGGATTTGTTGGAAAATGAAGTGAATTCGGTAATTTTTGAAAGCGTAATTGTGTGAAGTATACAGGTAAAATAATTTCATTGGCTTTTCCTGATACTTTTGTGAAACTTTCTGATGAGACTTTTGTGAAGTTTTTATCATATGTAGGGATTGGGACTTCTCAATATATAAAAGCGGGTCATGCGGCTTTCGTATTAATTGATAACCAGACAGGGAGAGCAGAATACTTTGATTTTGGGAGGTATATTACACCTAAAGGAAAAGGAAGAGTCCGAAGTGCGATTACAGATGTTGAATTAGAGATGGGAATTCAGGCGTCTTTTGCAGAAGATGGAAAATTAAGTAACGTAGAAGAGTTTTTGCTGTGGTTGGAAGCGTCTCCCGAAAAAACACATGGAGAAGGGCGATTGATCGCTTCTGTTTGCGATTATATCTATTATGATAAGGTGAAGTCTTTTATTTTGGGAATGCAGGAAAAAAGAAGTGTTCCTTATAAAGCTTTTGGGAAACATGGAAGTAATTGTTCTAGGATTGTTACAGATGCTATTCTGGCAGGAACAGATCACCCTGTGATAAGAAAAGGGTTGCTGTGGAATAAGAAATTTACTCCAAGTCCTTTAGGGAATGTGGAAAAATCATCATTAGAGAACCCTATTTATGAGACGATTGGTGGAGTGGTGAAAAGGTATTCCGGATCGATTTTTAAAGAAAATCTGAAAAATTATTTCGATAAAAAAGTACCCGTTGGTAACAGTTCGGATAATGAATGTGAAAGAATTGATGATGCAGATTTTTTGGAAGGAATTGGAAGTAGTGCTTATTTCAAGTTAGAGAATTCAGAAAAAGAACAGCACTATGTCATCTCCCGGTATACTGAATCAGGAATTCTTGATTTTAAAGGAGTGTTTAAAGAGAAAAAAGGGAGGTTTGATAGTTGTATTCCGTTTTCTTTTCAATACGAATCAAATTGTAAAGAGTGTTATGTGAAACAAAACGAGACTGTTTTTGTTTTTGATTTGGTGGCGCGAATTAGTTGAGGGCAAAAGGAGCGCTCAATTTAAAAGGAGGGATGGTTACCTTGAATTTTCTGGTAGATGTGAAGTTGACCATGTTGTAATACCCACTCATAGCGCCAAAAGGAGAGCTGAGAAGACATCCGCTTTTGTAAGTGTGAGACTCTCCTGGTTTTAGGACAGGTTTTTTTCCGATAACGCCTTCTCCTTCCACAATTTCAGTATTGTTTAAAGAGTCTTTGATTTCCCAAAAACGAGAGGTAAGTTGTACGGAGTCTTTACTTTGGTTTTCTATAGTGATCTGATAACCAAAGGCAAAATGGATCTTATAGTTCTTATAGAACGTGCCTTCAAAGGTGGTTTTCACCGAAATTCTTATGCCTCTGGTAACCTGTTGAATCATACATTTAATAAAAGAAAATAGACCCTCCAATTGCTAAACTGAAGCCTACTCCTGCTAAAATAAAGAATAATATGTTTAAAAGTGTAAATTTAACAATAGTTTTAAATCTTCCCTGATTGTAGAATTTACGCAATGATTTGTACAAATATAGTAAAAATAAAAGTGTGCTGATTGTTACAGGGAGTTGGTAATCAATTGCTTTTGTGAAAAGGATTGCCAGTCCCAGTAAGATGAAGAACATTGTTTGGGTGTGAAAGGTAAATACCAGGTGTTCCATATAGGAGAAAGGGTTTCTCATATAGAGGAGCCATAAAATAAGAGAGAAAAAGGGAAGAAAAAAGAAGATGATAAAAGGAGATTTGTTGAAAATGTATTCTGCGAGCTCTATTGGGTTGCTGTCTAATTCGTTAGCTTTAATGATTCGTTTGTATATGTATTTGTTAAAATTGTTAACATTATGATCCAAGCTGTCTAATGCTTTAATAACTGATTTTTCTTTCGTGTCTGTATAGAAATTGGAATAGGTACTGATCCGATATTTGATCCTTTCGAAATATTTCATAGATCCTAGCTGTTGTTCGGAGTAATATTGTGTAGCGGTAGAGTCTGCCCCTGAGAAAAAATGTACATGTAGAGGGGTTTGTGTTGTATTGGTCTTTTTTTCTTTGTTTACCTGGTATCTCAAACTGTCAAAATCAATAAAAAAACCATTGATGATAAAAAAGATAATAGAGACGCTGAGGTAGAATCTGAAAGGATTGGCGTATTTGACACGTTTGCCTTCTGTGTATTCTTTTGTTATTTTTCCAGGTCTGAATAACAAGGCAATAATTGTGTGACTTAATCGGGAGTCGTAGGAGAATAAACTAGAGAAGTATTCGCTAAAAAAATCACTAAGGGCTAGTTTTTTTGTAGTGTTTACTTGTCCGCAGTGATGGCAGTATTTGTCTATAATATCTAATGGGACTCCGCAATTGAGGCATTCTGTTCCTCTGTATTTTTTTAGAAATCGTCCAGTTTCCTTCATAGGTTTATTGCGTATGTGTTTTGAAAAAAAAATAAGGCTAAAAGAGGATTCTTTGTATTGTAGAATATGCGGTAAAAATACTAATCAATTTGTTATTGTGGAAGAATTTCCTGTTCCTTTTCCGATTGCTCTGTCATATCGGGCTCCCGGAGCTCTGTAATAAGCGATGACTGTATATTCGTTTTCGGTTTCGTCAAAATTTCCCGAAATAAAACCATAATCGATAGTATTATCAGGTAATACAAGGATGTATTTGTAGTTGTAAAAACCTTGTTTGAACAAGCTTGTGTTATGATACATTCCGGTGTTTTTGTCGTATTTCATTAGGGTGGAGTTATCTATTTTGAAATTATTAAAGCTTCCGTAAATGTGTATGTTGCCATCGCCAATAGGTTCGTAACATTCCAGAGTAAAATGCATCCATACGTAGTCCGCTTCTATGTCATGATTGTTAGCTCGTAGGTTTCTGATGACAAACCCTCCGTTTATATCCGGGTTTCTGGTATAGTTTTTTGCTGCCCTTACACGGTCATTGTATAGGTAGTTGTGGTAAATATCTTCCAGATCAGATTTCTGTATGTTAACAGTCGATGTTCTTACTTCTTTGTTGTCGAAAAAGAGAAATTCATTGCTTCCCCAAAAACTGGCTTCCTGATCGTACTTGTATATTAAAGAGTTGCCAATGGTAAATTGAGGTGTTAAGTTAGAAATGGAATTTTTTATATCGTTGTTTTGAATGACTAACGTCTTAACAGTCTTTTTGGGATTTCTGAGAGGAGGATTGTGAGGGGTGATTTCGAACTGTACACTTTGTTTGGTGTTTATAAAGTCGAGATCACGAGATCTTTTGGTATATACTTTTACTGTGCTGGTATTTTCGTAAACGATTAATTTTCTGGAGAAAACCAATTCTTCGTCTTCATTGTATATTTCTATAATGTAATTTCCGCTTACTTTGAGGGCTTTGGTATCTTCATTAGGGATTCTTAGAAAATAGTGACTATAAGTCTGTAGTGTGTTGAATGAGTTTTCGTAATCGTTAATTCTGATGTCGTCGAACCCGTCCAGGTATTCGTTTTTATTTAAGATTGAGGGAGTCCAGTCAAAGTTGCAATGCCGGATTTTATAATAGTAGTCTGCTTCGTCTCCGTTAATGTCATCAAAGGTGATAAGTAGTGGGGTGCCTAGTTGTATGATGGGGGTGCCTGAGAATTCCGAATTTCCTTTGAATTGGATTGTTTTAATGTATTCGGGAGGAGCTATTTCCTGTGTGTGTGCAGAAAAAATGCTTGAGATAAATGCCAGGTATAAAATGATTGTTTTTTGCATAAAATGAAGAGGTTGCATGGGGTAAATATAGGAAAAATGAAAACGTTATAGTTTTAAAATGAGGAGGAAGTTTTTGTAAGCACTTCCTTATTTAGAAGGGTTATAAATAAAAAACATAAGTCTTTCCCTGTTTTCACTTGAGGGTTTTAATTAGTAAATTTGCACGATTTTTTTAGTTAATAAACTTAGACTATTTCAAATATGTCAAAAGACATTCGTATCAGAAAGGGCTTGGACATTAACCTTGTTGGTGAGGCAGAAAAAGTAACTGTCAAAGCCACCAAAAGTAATGTATATGCAATTAAGCCTGACGATTTCCACGGTATCGTGCCAAAAGTGATTTCTCGAGTAGGTGCACAAGTTAAAGCCGGCGAACCCCTTTTCCATTCTAAATCTAATGAAAAAATGTATTTCCCATCTCCTGTTAGTGGAGAAGTTGTGGAAATAGTTCGCGGAGCTAAAAGAAAAATTTTAGCGTTTAAAATTCTGGCAGACAAAGAGCAGGAATATGCTGATTTTGGCATAAAAGATCCGGCAGCTCTTAGTAGAGAAGAAGTAACAACGCATCTTTTAGCATCAGGTTGCTGGCCATTCATTAAACAACGTCCTTATGATGTTATTGCTAATCCGGAAGTAGCTCCTAAAGCTATTTTTGTTTCAGCATATTCAACAGCACCTCTGGCTGCGGATTTCGATTATACGCTGGCAGGGAAAGAAAAGGAATTACAAGCTGCGCTTACCGCATTAGGTAAACTTACAGACGGAGCGATTCATGTATCTGTAGGGGCAAAGGGTAATTCTGTTTTTTCAAGCTTGTCAGGGATAACAGTACATGGCGTTTCTGGACCACACCCAGCTGGAAATGTAAGTGTGCAGATCGCTAATATTAATCCCTTAAATAAAGGAGAGGTTGTTTGGACAGTTAATCCTCATGATTTGGTGATCATAGGAGAGTTATTATTAACTGGGAAATTTAATGCAGAAAGAATCGTAGCACTGGCAGGATCATCTGTTAAAACTCCAAAATATTACAAGACAATTGCAGGAGCAGAAGTTTCTACAATTGTATATGATTCTGGAGTAAAAGATGAAAACATCCGAGTAATTAGCGGAGATGTTCTTACCGGAGAAAATGTGAAGCCTGATGGATACTTGGGGTATTATGATGCTACTATATCAGTAATTCCTGAAGGAAATGACTATGAGCTTTTTGGATGGAATAAACCTATTTTTAATAAGATATCCCCTTCCAGAGCTTTTACTTTTTCTTGGTTGTTCCCAAAGAAAAAATATGAATTGAATACGAATACGAATGGAGAGCACAGAGCATTTGTAGTAACAGGAAGTTATGAGAGTGTTTTTCCATTAGATATTTACCCATTACAAATTTTAAAAGCTTGTTTGGTTAAGGATTTAGATGCGATGGAGCAATTAGGAATGTATGAAGTGGCTCCAGAGGATTTTGCTTTGACAGAATTTATTTGTGTCTCTAAGCAACCACATCAGAAAATCATTAGAGAAGGACTCGATTTAATGTTAAAAGAAATAGGATAGTGCTATGAGCTTGAAGAATAAATTACATGAATTAAAACTTAAATATAAGGATAAGAAGATGGCTCCTGCATTTAATGCAATCCATACATTCTTATATCTTCCGAATGAGGTAACTCATTCCGGAGCCCATGTACGTGGTGCTGATGATTTAAAGCGTACGATGAACACTGTGATAATGGCATTAGTTCCTTGTTTGATCTTTGGAATATTTAATGCTGGATATCAATATTACACTGCTATTAATGGAGTGCCAGAGAATTTTTCTTTATTTGAACACTTTGTAAACTGGGAAAACTTTGCTCTGGGAGCTTCAAAAGTACTACCGTTAGTGGTCGTTTCTTATGTAGTAGGATTAGCTGTTGAAATTTTATTCGCAGTTAAAAAGAAACATGAAGTAGAAGAAGGATACCTGGTAACAGGAATGTTAGTTCCTTTAATTGTTCCGATTGACACGCCACTATGGATGTTAGCAATTGCTGTTATATTCGGAGTAGTAATAGGAAAAGAGGTGTTTGGAGGAACAGGAATGAATATCCTGAACCCAGCATTGACCATTCGTGCTTTCTTATTCTTTTCATATCCAGGATGGATGTCAGGAGATAAAGTATGGGTACACTCAGCTATTGAAAAATCAGGAGTAGATGCATTGTCAGGGGAGACTGTATTAGGGTATTTGGCGAATTCAAAACCAATGTCTTATTCGGTTTCTGATATGTTTTTTGGGTTTATACCAGGATCAATAGGAGAAACATCTACCTTGTTAATTTTATTAGGAGGATTATTTCTGATTTTTTCTAAGATTGGAAGTTGGAGAATTATGTTGAGTGCTACATTAGGAGTATTAGTGATGGGATTAATCTTTAATGGAGTTGTAGATGCAGGATGGATCAAGGAATCAAGTAAGTTTTATGCCTTGATGAACTTTGAATTCTGGCAGCATTTATTAGTAGGAGGGATCGCGTTTGGTATCGTATTTATGGCCACTGATCCTGTAACTGCTTCTCAAACAAACAAAGGAAAATGGATTTATGGATTCCTTATAGGGTTTATCTCGATTCTAATACGAGTATTTAACCCAGCATATCCAGAAGGAGTATTCCTGGCAATACTATTAATGAATGTATTCGCTCCAACGATCGATCATTATGTAGTACAAGGAAATATTAAGAAAAGATTGAAACGTTTAAAAGTAAAAACTGCGTAATCATGGCGATGAACACAGATAAAAATTCATATACAATTATTTTTTCCATTTTAATGGTAATTGTAGTTGGTTCTTTATTAGCGGGTGTTTCTTCTGGACTTAAAGGGAATATTGACGCAAATAAGAAAAAAGAAAAACAACAAAATATATTATTCGCTATGGGAGTAACCGATAGCGAAAACCCAAATGACTTTGTACCAGCAGAACAGGCACAAGAGTTATTCGAGAAATATATTGGAGAAGAGCAATATATCATTGTTGATGGAAAAGCAGAAAAAACTTCTGAAGCATTTGCTGTAGAATTAAAGAAAGAAAATGATGCAGTAAAGCAAGATGCTAATTATAAAAGAAGATTACCCCTGTTTATTGGAGAAAAGGACGGAGAGAAATTTTATATCTTACCGGTTAGAGGAAATGGTCTATGGGATGCTATTTGGGGATATATAGCCCTGGATAAAGATTTTACGACTATTAAAGGAGCTTTTTTCGACCATAAAGGAGAAACCCCGGGACTTGGAGCAAATATTAAAGAATCGTTCTTTAGAGATGACTTTAAAGGAGAAAAAATTTATAATGCATCAGGAAGCTATCAGGGAGTTACTGTGAAAAAAGGAAATGGAGACCCGAAAAATGATAGAAAAGATGACAATGCCGTAGATGCTATTGCAGGAGCTACAATTACTGGTAATGGAGTTACTGTAATGGTTAAGAAAGGGATAAAAATGTATTTGCCTTATTTTGAATCTTTAAAAAAATAACAAATGGCTGAAGTAACAGAAAAAGAAAAAGTAAAAGAACCAAAAGAGCCTTTGTTCTCTAAGAAAAATAAAAAACTGTTGAGCGACCCGCTAGCAGATAATAACCCGATTACAATTCAGGTATTAGGTATTTGTTCTGCTTTGGCTATTACAGCTCAGTTGAAGCCATCAATCGTTATGGCAATTTCCGTACTTTTCGTTTTAGGAATAGGAAATGTAGTGATCTCTTTAATGAGAAATATTATTCCTTCCAAAATACGAATCATCGTACAATTAGTAGTGGTAGCAGCTTTGGTAATTATCGTAGATCAGGTGTTGAAAGCATTTGCGTATTCACTGAGTAAAGAGTTATCAGTATTTATTGGTTTGATTATCACCAACTGTATCATTATGGGGCGATTTGAAGCTTTTGCTTTAGGAAATGGTCCTTGGAAGTCTTTTCTAGATGGAATAGGAAATGCTGCAGGATATGGATTGTTATTGATCGTAGTCGCTTTCTTTAGAGAGTTACTCGGATCAGGAACATTATTCGGGGCAAAAGTATTAGGAGATCCTATAGAGAAAACAGGATTGTATGCTATTGGTTATGAAAATAATGGTTTTATGGTATTGGCGCCTATGGCACTGATAACAGTAGGAATTATTATTTGGATTCAGAGAAGTAGAAATAAAGCACTAATCGAAGATCATTAAGAAGATGGTCTCTGAATAAAGAGACATGTAAATAAAACATTATGGAATATTTAGAATTATTTTTAAAATCGATCTTTATAGATAATATGGTATTTGCATTCTTCTTAGGAATGTGTTCATACCTTGCTGTATCTAAGAAAGTGTCGACAGCGGTAGGTCTTGGTGCTGCTGTAATATTTGTATTGGCAATAACAGTTCCTATTAACTTTTTATTGGATAAATATGTGTTGAGAGAAGGAGCATTAGTGTGGTTAGGTCCAGAATATGCGGATTACGATCTGAGCTTTCTTACCTTTATCCTGTTTATTGCAACAATTGCAACTATGGTACAGTTGGTAGAAATTATTGTAGAAAAATTTTCACCTTCTTTATACAATTCGCTAGGTATTTTCTTACCACTTATTGCTGTAAACTGTGCGATCCTTGGAGGATCGTTATTTATGCAGCAAAAAGAATTTGCTACAATTTCTCATGCGGCAGTATATGGAGTAGGTTCGGGAATAGGATGGTTCCTTGCTATTTTAGCTATTGCAGCAATTAGAGAGAAAATCAGATACTCTAATATCCCTGCACCATTAAGAGGATTAGGGATTACATTTATCCTTACAGGACTTATGGCAATCGGATTCATGAGTTTTGGAGGAATGCTTACAGGAGGAGATGAAGAGGAAAAGAAAGAAGAAAAAACTGTACAAGTAGAGCAAAAGGAAACTGCTAAGGAAGTAGCAGAAAATACTAACGTTTCAATTAATAAATAATATGGTAGTTTTAGCGTCAACAATTGGAACTATTGTAATAACGGTTATTGCATTTTTAGTCCTTACATTGGTATTAGTTGGGATATTATTATTTGCGAAAGATAAGTTATTACCATCAGGACCAGTAAAAATAACAATAAACGGAGAAAAGGAAATCGAAGTAGCGTCCGGAGGTAGTTTATTGTCTACTCTAGGAGGAGAAAAGATATTTTTGCCTTCAGCCTGTGGTGGTGGTGGAACATGTATTCAGTGTGAGTGCCATGTATTAGAAGGAGGAGGAGAAGCACTTCCTACAGAAACGCCGCATTTTTCTCGTAAAGAACTACAACACGGAGCCCGATTAGCATGTCAGGTAAAAGTAAAACAAGACATGAATATTCAGATACCGGAAGAGGTATTTGGGATTAAAAAATGGGAGGCAGAAGTAGTGCGTAACTATAACGTAGCTTCTTTTATTAAAGAATTTGTTGTTAGAATTCCAGAAGATATGGATTATAAAGCAGGAGGGTATATTCAGATTGAAATTCCAGCTTGTGAGATCAAATATTCGGATATAGATATTACTGCGCATCCAGAAGAACATGAAACTCCTGATAAGTTTCAGGCAGAATGGGATAAATTTGGACTGTGGCCATTAGTAATGAAGAATTCTGATATAGTAGAAAGAGCATATTCTATGGCTTCTTACCCAGCAGAAGGAAGAGATATCATGCTTAATGTACGTATTGCAACACCCCCATGGGATAGAGCTAAAAATGGATGGATGGATGTGAACCCTGGAGTTGCTTCCTCATATATCTTTTCTAGAAAGCCAGGAGATAAAGTAATCATCTCAGGACCTTATGGAGAATTCTTTATTAATGAGTCTGATGCAGAGATGTTATACGTAGGTGGAGGAGCAGGAATGGCACCAATGCGTTCTCACTTATATCACTTGTTCAAAACATTAGAAACAGGACGTACAGTTACTTATTGGTATGGAGGACGTTCTAAAAGAGAGTTGTTCTACCTGGAACATTTCTACGAATTAGAAAGAAAATTCTCTAACTTTAAATTTTTCTTGGCATTATCAGAACCATTAGAAGAAGATAACTGGAAAGTAAAGAAAGATATTAATGATGCAGAAGGAGATGGTTTCGTAGGATTTATACATAATTGTGTGATCGAAAATTACCTGAACCATCATGAAGCACCAGAAGATATAGAATTGTATTTCTGTGGACCGCCATTGATGAATAAAGCGGTAGAAAAAATGGGTCAAGATTTTGGAATTCCTGATGAAAATATCAGATTTGATGATTTCGGAGGGTAGTTTAAAATATATATCTAATAAAAAACCGGTACATAATTGTACCGGTTTTTTTGTTTTTTTACAGAGAAAGCAGAATTCTTGAGAAGAATTTTTTGTGAATACTGCAATAATAAGGAGGATCAATAACATATTTTTTATTGAATTACCCTGAATAGTTAATTTGATTTATAAAACGCAAGAATCTTGTTGTTTTGATTTTTGATTGCTAACTTTCCAGTTGGAAATACAATAAGAAAATACTAGTTCGCTAATAGACCCCTTTTATTCATGATAGACTATATATCCAGATTACTCCTTCTGTGGTGTACTGCTTGTTCATGTATTGGAATAGCTCAGAATGATAAAGAAGTTGATTCGATTCAACTGGCTTTTTCCTATATAAATACAGCAGAGAATCATAAAACACCAGCTATTATTTATGAATTACTTCGTCATAATAAAAATAGAGAAACCAGGTTAAAAGGACTTATTATACTGGGGCAGCATTACAATAATATTAATGAAATTGACTCTTCGTTATACTATGCCAATAAAGCTATTAATGAATTAGAAAAAGGAAAAAAGGATGCTGTTTATTATGGAAGATTAGCAAGGGTGTATAATATCCTGGCAGTGGCTAATGAACAAAGAGGGCTTATAGAAGAAAATATATCCTGGCGTATAAGAGGAATAGAAGTATCTGAAAAAGGAAAGGATACCTTATTGCTGAATATGCATAAGCACGGATTAGCATATGCCTATAGTAAACAAGATAGGCATGAAGAAGCTTTGGAAATTTTCACTTCTTTTCTGGATGCTAAAGATGCCCCCAGATTAATATTTGCAACACATATAAACATTGGTGTTATCCAGGCAGAACAAGGGGCTATAGCAATGTCTAATACTTCGTATATGAAGGCGCTACCTATTTGCGAAGAATTAGGAGATAACAGGTGTAAGATTGTTATTAATATTAATTTAGGAGATAATTATAGGGATCAGGGTAACCTGGATAAGGCCCTGGCACATTATAGAACAGCATTAAAAATGGCTGATGCGCATAAATTTAAGAAATATGGTGCAGAAGCTTCAGTAAGTATTAGTAAGATTTTGATAGCCAGTAATATGTTGAATGAAGCTGCTTTTATTTTAGTAAAAGCATTGGATAATGCTGTAGAGGGTGGTTTTTTAGAATTACAGGCAGCTATTTACAGAAACTTGATTACGATATATAGCAGGAAGAAAAAATATCGAACGGCTTTTGCAATGCAGCAAAAAAAAGAACGTATTACAGATTCTATTAATGCAATGCAACGACAAAAAGAGATTTATGAATTAGAGGTAAAGTACAGGACACTGCAAGGGAAAAAAGAAATTGCAATTCTAAAAAAAGATAAAGAATTACGGAAAACAGAATTATTCATGGAACGAAAGGTGAAAATTATTGCGATTATATCTTTTGTTGTGATTTTGATTCCTATTATTTGTCTGCTTGTGGTTTATTATCAAAAGCTGAAAACGCAATATGCTTTAAGTGAGAAAAAAGAAGAAGTACATGATCAGAAAATATCTTCGTTAGTTAAAGATCAGGAATTAAAACTCATAAAAGCACTTGTCAAAGGGCAAAATATAGAACGAAAAAAGATAGCGCAGAATTTACACGATAGTTTGGGAGGAACATTAGCATCTATCAAACTTCAAATTAATAACCTGGAGGTAAAAGACAACAGGCTCCCCTCTATATTAGAACAGTTGGATGATGCTTATGAAGAAGTTCGTAATTTTTCTCATGATTTGATTCCTCAAAAATTCCAACGTGATAATTTTATTCAGCTGATAAAAGAATATGTAAATAATATAGGTGATGCCAGTAAATTAGATGTAAATGTATATACCTACCCGGAAGAAGATATTAATAAGCTGGATTCAAAATTCCAGAATGAGATTTTCATGATTTTACAGGAATTAATAACCAATACTATTAAACATGCAAAAGCGACGCGAATGGATATAGAGTTTAATTTATTACCAAATGCGGTTAGTTTGCTTTTTGAGGATAACGGAAAAGGTTTTTTGTTTGATAAACAGAAAACAGGTATTGGTCTGTCTAACATCCAAAGTCGATTAAAAGCATTATCCGGAAGTTTTCATATTGATAGTATGCCTAAGCGAGGGACTATTGTTAATATCGAGCTACCTGTTTAACTAATAAGCATTTTGATACCCACCTTATGAAAAAAATAAAGATATTGATAGTAGATGATCATGTGCTTTTTCTGCAAGGAATAACTTCTTTAATTAAAGGAAAAGAAAATATCGATATTCGTGGTACTGCAACTAATGGGAAAGAACTTTTGTTTCTTTTGGAGAAAGAAGTAGTAGATATGATTATTTTAGATATTGGCATGCCTGAGATGGATGGAATCGAAGTTAGTAAAGTTATTAAAAAGAAGTATCCAGAGGTAAAAATATTGATTATCAGTACACATAATAATGTTCAAATGATTTCCCGTCTTATCAGGATAGGAGTAGATGGTTATTTGTTAAAAAATACAGAAAAAAGAGAAATGTATCGAGCTATCGACCAGGTGTATAGCGGAGCTTCTTTTTTTTCAGCAGAAATAATAAGAAGACAAAAAGAAAACGAAGGAAAATTAAAAAAAGAGCGACAATCAGTTACAGAATTAAGTAAAAGAGAAAAAGAAATATTAAGATTAATTGCTCAAGGGTACACTACTATTGAAATATCAGAAAAAGCCTTTATAAGCCAAAATACAGTAAATACTCATAGGAGAAACTTATTATCAAAACTACAAGTAAAAAATACGGCAGGTTTGGTGAAATATGCGGTAGAAAATGGTTTTCTAGATTAAAATATTATCGTTTGGAAGAAAAACCATTTCCGAATCGATATCTCAAAATAAGACCGTGGGTATTGTTTACAGGACTGTTATTGGTTCTAAAATTATAGTTGTAGACCAGGTGCCAATGTTTGGCAGCATATAAACCAGCAAGTACATTAATAGCATTTGTAGATCGATACCCAGTTCCGATCTCGAAAATATGTTTGTATTTAAAAATGAAATTACTGTCGACTTGCACTGGAGCTCCAGAAACATGCTTGATCAGTACACTTGGAGTCAATGTTATGTGATCTCTGTATTTGGAGATAAAAAAACGAACCCCCATATGAGCATAAACACTTTTTTCTACTGATAGTTTAGTAGCATTTTTTGTGGAACTACTTATGATATTGGTAGCAGAAAGCCCAGCAAAAAAATGAGTGTCATTATATAAAATACCTGCATGAATAACTGGAAATGTTTCTTTGATATTATTTTCAAAATTAGGATCATTCGTAATGTTTAATCGAGCTAAATCTTCTGACCAATTCATAATACCCGCTGTGATCCCCATAGATATTACTTTGGGGTTATAATCCCACCATCTGGCATTATTCGAATTTTTTCGCAATGGGATTTTATAAGCATATGACCCGAAAAATAAAGAAGAAGAAGTAACGCCTATTTGATCACTTACTACTCCGGCAGCAAGTCCTGTCCGTTTAGACTCAAAGGAGGTGTTGAATATACCACTTATTGTTCTGGGGGCTCCATCTATTTGGTGAAATCCTCCTCTGCTACTAAGGGATAAATCACTGTCTTTGTAGAATCCTGCATGAGCAGGGTTTATAAGAACCGTGTTGTAATTGTAATTCGCTAGTACAGGGGATTGTTGTGCCTGAACCGATATTAAGACGAATAATAAGATGGAGAAGAGTTTATACCTGAATTGAAATGTCATTACTTATCTTTTTAGGATTAGATATCCTTTGGTTTTTTTTAACGTATGAGTTCCTTTTATAGAAATGATAAAAAAGTAAGTGCCTTCGGGAAGTTTACTGGCTCCCAGATTTTGCAATCGATTAGCCATTCCGTTAAATACGCGATGTTTATTGTCATAGCCATCGATTTCAAAAACTAAATCCCCCCATCTATTATAAATAGAGACTACATTTTCAGGGTATTCTTCAATCTTTTTTATTTCCCAAAAATCATTGATTCCGTCATTATCAGGAGAAAAACCATATCGGGTATCATGAGTAGTATCATGATATACATGGATTGTTACTTCATCTGTAGCAAAACAATTACGATCCTTGTTGTAAAAAGTTACAGTGTACGTAGTAGTAGCTGCAGGAGTAGCAATAGGAGTAGCACTTTCAGGATTGTCTAGACCTGTTGCGGGAGTCCAGGAAAAAGTACCTTCTTCAGAAGAAATAATTTCAAGCTGTATAGATTCTCCTTCTTCAATGTATTCATCGCTTCCTGCATTTACCTCTATTGAAGGGGTATTTACTCTAAAAGAACAGCTACTTATATTTCCACTAACATCTGTTGCTGTTATAGTAATGGTCATTCCATCAGTAAGGGGACTTCCTGCAGAGGGGGTTTGATTGATTATTGGATTAGGATCTATAACGTCTGTAGCATTGACTAAAGAGGAGTAGTCAGGTACGATTGTAGTAGTACAGCTCACTGTTTGATCTGTCGGGCATGTAATGCTTGGGGGCGTGGTGTCTGCATCCTGATGGATGATAAAAGAACATGAGTTATTGTTTCCACTGAGATCAGTAGCCTCCATAGTAATGGTCATTCCATCAGTAAAGGGTGTTCCCGGAGGAGGTGTTTGATTGATTGTCGGATTCGGATCACAATCGTCTGTAGCGGTATGCATACTGCTATAATCCGGAATATTGTCTCCTATGGTTAATACCTGATCTGCGATGCATGATATATTAGGAGGGGTTGTATCTGCTATTAGGCGAATAACAAAGGAACAAGAATTTGAGTTTCCACTAGCATCCGTTGCTTCCATAGTAATGGTCATTCCATCAGTAAGGGGGCTTCCAGCAGAGGGTGTTTGATTGATTGTTGGATTAGGATCTATAGCGTCTGTAGCGCTGACTAAAGAGGAGTAGTCAGGTACGATTGTAGTAGTACAGCTCACTGTTTGATCTGTCGGGCATGTAATGCTTGGAGGTGTGGTGTCTGCATCCTGATGGATGATAAAAGAACATGAGTTGTTGTTTCCACTGAGATCAGTAACCTCCATAATAATGGTCATTCCATCAGTAAAGGGTGTTCCCGGAGGAGGTGTTTGATTGATTGTCGGATTCGGATCACAATCGTCTGTAGCGGTATGCATACTGCTATAATCCGGAATATTGTCTCCTGTGGTTAGTACCTGATCTGCGATGCATGATATATTAGGAGGGGTTGTATCTGTCATCAGACGAATAACAAAGGAACAAGAATTTGAGTTTCCACTAGCATCCGTTGCTTCCATAGTAATGGTCATTCCATCAGTAAGGGGGCTTCCAGCAGAGGGGGTTTGATTGATTATTGGATTAGGATCTATAACGTCTGTAGCATTGACTAAAGAGGAGTAGTCAGGTACGATTGTAGTAGTACAGCTCACTGTTTGATCTGTCGGGCATGTAATGCTTGGGGGCGTGGTGTCTGCATCCTGATGGATGATAAAAGAACATGAGTTGTTGTTTCCACTGAGATCAGTAGCCTCCATAGTAATGGTCATTCCATCAGTAAAGGGTGTTCCCGGAGGGGGTGTTTGATTGATTGTCGGATTCGGATCACAATCGTCTGTAGCGGTATGCATACTGCTATAATCCGGAATGTTGTCTCCTATGGTTAGTATCTGATCTGCGATGCATGATATATTAGGAGGGGTTGTATCTGCTATTAGGCGAATAACAAAGGAACAAGAATTTGAGTTTCCACTAGCATCTGTTGCTTCCATGGTAATGGTCATTCCATCAGTAAGGGGGCTTCCAGCAGAGGGTGTTTGATTGATTGTTGGATTAGGATCTATAGCGTCTGTAGCGCTGACTAAAGAGGAGTAGTCAGGTACGATTGTAGTAGTACAGCTCACTGTTTGATCTGTCGGGCATGTAATGCTTGGGGGCGTGGTGTCTGCATCCTGATGGATGATAAAAGAACATGAGTTGTTGTTTCCACTGAGATCAGTAGCCTCCATAGTAATGGCCATTCCATCAGTAAAGGGTGTTCCCGGAGGAGGTGTTTGATTGATTGTCGGATTCGGATCACAATCGTCTGTAGCGGTATGCATACTGCTATAATCCGGAATATTGTCTCCTATGGTTAGTACCTGATCTGCGATGCATGATATATTAGGAGGGGTTGTATCTGTCATCAGACGAATAACAAAGGAACAAGAATTTGAGTTTCCACTAGCATCTGTTGCTTCCATGGTAATGGTCATTCCATCAGTAAGGGGGCTTCCAGCAGAGGGTGTTTGATTGATTGTTGGATTAGGATCTATAGCGTCTGTAGCGCTGACTAAAGAGGAGTAGTCAGGTACGATTGTAGTAGTACAGCTCACTGTTTGATCTGTCGGGCATGTAATGCTTGGGGGCGTGGTGTCTGTGATGTCATTAACAATAAAAGTACAAGATACCCTATTCCCGCTGGCATCTGTTGCGATCATTGTAACCGTCATACCAGAAGTGTAGGGACTTCCTACACCAGGAGTTTGTGTAATTTCCGGAGCACTATCACAGTTGTCAACAACGGAAACTAAAGAGGTGTAATCAGGTAATGTATTTCCTGAAGCTAACACCTGATTCGAAGGACAGGTAATTACTGGTTTTTCTGTATCGGTGAGGCTAAACCCAAAAAGAACATAGGCGTATCCGGGATTTTCTGTGAGACTGGCGCTATAAGAAGGTGTAGGGCTTCCTAGTAAAATATCATCAAAACCATCCATATTAATATCTCCAATACCATCTACAGATGCTCCGGTATATGAACTAGGGCTTCTTACCTGAAATGCTTGAGAGTTATCCAATACATATGGGTTGATTGTTGGAGACCATCCAGTAGATCTTCCAAATAGTATGACTGTTGATGTTCTGATTCTTCCTAATAATAAATCTGTGATTCCGTCATTGTTAAAATCTCCGGCAGAACTAATATCAGAGAAACCAGAGACAGAGAATGAAAAACCGTTTATTCCGTTTAACGAATAAATATCTTCTGCTAAGGAATACCCTGTGTTTTTTCCAAATAATAACCATTTACCACCGAATAAGATGTCATTAATACCGTCTCCATTAATATCTCCAACACTATTAATAGTTCCGCTTGTAGAAGAAGGAGCTAAAGAGAGATCGACATAAAATCCATTAGATCCATTTATCGAGCTTGTTGTTAAGGGGTGAGGGAGATTTCCATTTTTACCAAATAAGACAAACGTCTTTTTAGTTGTTCCTCCAGAAAAACCGATATCTGATATGCCATCTCCGTTGATATCTCCTAATCCGGTTACCTGGCTGCCAATGCGGTCTCCATCTGCGTCTCCTTCGATTATAAATCCATTATTTCCGTCTAGATCAGTACTTCTTAGGACATCAGGGAAAGTGGATGTGCTACCATAGAGAATAAAACACCTGCCTTTATGTGCTCCACCAGAAGTGCCGGCTCCAATTATGATATCGCTAATTCCATCATGATTAATATCTCCTATGTGGTCTATGGATCTTGCAGATTGATCAAACTCTTTATCACTGATGAAAGTAAACCCGTTTGTTCCATCTAGGGACGAAAGGTTTAAGACTGGGGGAAAGCCACTTGTTTTTCCGAAAACAAAGTAAACGTGTCCTAATTCTCTTCCTAATGAAGTAGAGCGAAACGGGTCACTCATCATAATATCGTCAATTCCGTCATTATTAATGTCTCCGGCAGTACTGACCTGATACCCTGTCTCCGGCCACTGAGAAATGGGAGTGTCATTAGTAATTCTGAACCCATCTGTGCCATCAAGTAAGGCTACGTTGACATGTGAAGGGAAACCACTTCTTGTGCCAAATACTACATATACTTTACCTTCTACATTATAACTTTCATTTCTATAAGGTCCCGAAAAAGAATAGTATTCTCCAGGGGCACCAACAATAAAGTCTGCAATCCCATCCCCATTGATGTCTCCGGCTTTACGAACATCATGCCCGAGATTTCCTCCTGAAAGTTCTCCGATAATTGAAAAACCGTTTACACCATTTAGATTATCGGTTGTAATATTTGTGTCAGTGCAGCTAAGAGAAGGAGGAGGAGGTTTTACAGTTATCGGAAATGAACAACTATTACTGTTACCAGCTTTATCAGTGACTGTCATTGTTACTGTAGTTGTTCCTGTAAAAATTGTTCCTTGTGGTGGGGTTTGACGATACATTAGATCCATGTGATAAGTACAATTGTCTCCTAAGTCTATGTGGAACATATAATTGGGAATGGTTGCATTTAGATATAATGATTCTGAAGTTGGACAATTGATTGTAGGGAGGGTAGTGTCTGTATAATTGATTTTATCCCCGTGAATTACATAGGCGGTACCAGCGTCATAATCCCTTGTGTTAGATCCAATAAGAATATCAGAAACCCCATCATTGTTGACATCACCAGCAGTGCTAACATCGAAACCAGTATTGGTATAAACATATCTTCTATCGTCTAACAATAGAATGGCATTTGTACCATTGATAGTTTCCAGTTTAAAAGTAGGATCCCAAGGAGATGATTTTCCAAAAACTACATAGGCGCCTCCAGATAAAGAACGACTAGCCCGTATTGATCCGATAATAATATCGTCAATTCCATCATTGTTAAAATCCCCTGCGGGAGCAGCAGCACCTCCTAAATTATCATATCTTTTTTCTCCAATGATTGTCATACCATTGGTTCCATTAAGGTTATTGATTAAAAATTGAGAATTAAAACCTGTGTTTTTTCCAAAAATGATATGCACTTCTCCTACAGAAGAATTTCCGTCAATTTCTGTTTGTGGGGCACTTACTATAAGGTCCGTAATCCCATCGTTATTTATATCTCCGGCTTCCTGTATCGTGGTTCCCAAAGAAGCGCTTATGGGTTTTCCTAAGATTGAAAAACCATTTGTCCCGTTTAATGAAGAGAGATTGAAAGAAGAAGAAAAGGAGGTGTTTTTTCCAAAAATAACATAAGCGATCCCTCTATTTCGTATTCCGTCTTCATTCTTTCTGGGAATTCCGATCGCAATGTCATTAATGCCATCATTGTTGATGTCTCCAGCTGGGTTTATAGTGCTTCCAGGACCATTCCATATAGTTGCAGTGCCATCAATATAAAAACCATTAGTACCGTTAAGCGTAGTGATGTCAAGTATGGAAGGCAATGTATTGTTTCCAAAAATAACGTAATACCTGCCAGTATTTGGAGAATGGCTATATTGGGGAGCTGCAATTCCGATGTCAGCAATCCTATCACCATTTATATCTCCTAAAGCACTTACATGCATTCCAAACCCATCCCTTCGGGAACTTGTCGTATTTTCTCCTTTTATGATAATCCCATTGTTTCCGTCAATATCTGAAGGGATAAAAACAGCTCTAAATGGAGTTCTTTTTCCGTATATAATCATGGCAACACCGATTCCTGAAGCATCATATTTGAGTATCCCAATAAGAATGTCATCTACTCCATCATTGTTAACATCTCCTGCTTTACTTACTGATATTCCTAGTTTAGCATCTGTTGTATTCCCTTTGACAATGAAACCATTTGTGCCATCTAATGTTTGGGGGTCAAAAGAACTAAGAGAAAATGTAGGGTTTCCGAAAATAATATATGCTTCTCCGGCGGCAGTAATACTACCGTTGTCTTTTGAATGTGCTCCAATGATAATATCATCAATTCCATCCCCATTAATATCTCCGGCATCACTAACACTATATCCCAGTTTGTCTTTGGGGGTTGGGTTTTCTATTGTAAAGCCCGTATTTCCGTCAATAATTGACAGGGGTACATTCGGACATTGAGCTATTGTATAAATGGGCAATAGAAATATCAGAAATAGATAGTAATGTGTTGTATTGTAGTGTTTTGTAAAACGAATCATTTTTTTAGATTGTTTATGGAAGGGCAAAACTACTGGTTACAAGAAACCTAAAAATCACTATAAATGAGTATTTTTTACTTAATCATTGAGATTTTACTTCTTTAGAGAATAAGTTCGAGGTTAAGGGAAAAAGAAAATAGTTTTATTAAAGTTTTCTAAAAACAATTAAATTATTTGGAACGATCGTTCTTTTATTTTTATGTTTGTATTCGGAACGATCGTTCTGTTATTTTGTAACCATAAAAAAACATATAAAAAATGAGAGACTTAAAAGGAAAAGTGGCAATCGTTACAGGTGGGAATAGCGGTATAGGGTATGCATCGGCAAAACAATTAAAAGAACATGGGGCAACGGTAGTTATTACAGGAAGATCTACTACTAAGGTAGAAAAAGCGGCATCAGAATTAGGTGTTATTGGATTAGTAGCAGATGTAAAGAGTTTATCTGCTATTGATACTTTAGTTACTGAAATATCTGAGCGGTTTGGAGGAGTAGATATTTTATTTGTTAATGCAGGAGTTTTTTCACCAGCTCCTTTGGGAGGAATCACAGAAGCTTTATACGATGAGATAATGGATATTAATTTTAAAGGTGCACTATTTACTGTAGAAAAGTTTTTGCCAATCTTACATGAAGGGGCTTCTATTATTAACTTATCATCAATAAATGCTTATACGGGAATGCCTAATACTGCCGTATATGCCGCTTCAAAAGCTGCTATGAACTCTTATACAAGAACGGCTGCTACAGAATTGGCTCCCAGGAAAATAAGGGTAAATTCTATTAACCCGGGACCTGTTCATACTCCAATTTTTGAAAAAACAGGAATGCCGGCAGAACAGTTAGAAGGTCTGGCGAGTTCCTTGCAGGAGCGAATCCCTTTAAAAAGATTTGGACAGGCTGAAGATATAGCAAACCTGGTCACATTTTTAGCATCTGATGAAGCTTCATTTATCACAGGGGGAGAGTATACTATTGATGGGGGACTGAACATCAATCCATTGTTGAGTTGATTTTTTTTAATTTATTTTGGAATGATTGTTCTGTAAATCAATATCTTTGCGGAAACACTGGAAAGTGTTTCCGTTTTTTTTGATGAAGCATGCCAAGAGTAAAATTATTTAAGGAAGAAGAAGTACTGCATAAAGCTGTAGAATTATTTTGGAAAAAAGGGTATCATGCGACCTCAATTCAGGATTTAGTTACGTTTTTGGGGATTAACAGAGCTAGCTTATACGATACCTTTGGGGGAAAGAGAAGTTTATTCGATAAAGCGTTGACCATGTATCGAAAAACAAATATGGAACGCACTCGTACATTTTTGCATTCACATGATCAGGTAAAAACAGGTTTCAGGCGATTATTCGAGATTGTGTTAGATGAAGCAGTATGTGATTCTGATAAGAAAGGTTGTTTTGTTGTTAATGCTACCACCGAGCTGGTGTCTGTTGATAAGGAGATTTCAGAGAAATTAAAAGATAATCAAAAAACCATGGAGAATGTGTTTTATGAATATTTGCTTTCAGGGGTGAAAACAGGGGAAATTTCTGACAAAAAAGACTTAAAAACGATTTCAAGTCTTATTTATACCTTGATGGGAGGAACACAAGTCATTGTCAAAATAGCTTCTGATAAGAAAAAACTACAGGCATCGATTGATATGGCATTGAGTGTGCTGGATTAATTAAGTCTTAAAAAATAAATAGGGAATTTCAATCCTTTTTCCTTTTTAATCAATTTAAAGCCAAATCTTTTGTAGAGCTTCACATTGTATTCCGATGAGGTGTCTATTATAACGGGAAGTTGATTGTCTTTGTACTGGTCTTTGACGTGAAGCATTAATCGTGCGGCAGTTCCATTTCCTTTGGCATCTTCTTTAACCGCTAAAATTACAGGGCGAATATGCCTCTCTTTTGGGTAAAATTGTTTGGCAATTCGCTGCCTTTTTAATACTTCAAATACCCGCTCGATTCCAATACAGAAAAATGCCAATCTAATATTGAGTAAGATAGTCCGTAACGTAGTTTTTTCTTTATGAGGAAAATGTAATAAAAGGCAGGCTTTGTTATTACTGGAAATAAAAACTTCTCCAAAGTAAAAAGCTTTTTCAAATAAATACGCCATTAAAATCCGCATTCTTTGAACCCTTTTATGATCTTGTTTGACTATTAAATTAATGGAGTTGTCTCCTTTTAGTGGGGCAAAAGCAGAGACTAATATATCTGTCACCAATTCTTTATCTTCAATACTGGCTTTTCTCAATGTGACTTAATTATTTTATAAAATATTATTTAATGACCCCCTTTAGTTTTATTCATAGCAAAATAGCTGTTTTTTTAATAAAAACAGAACCATATATAGCTATGTTATTGTTGGGATTTACGCTCTTTTTATACTTCTAAATTACAGTAAAACATCATTAAAAACAACAAAAATAATAAAGAAAAAGAGAAGAATCCCTTGATAAAAATAGAACGTTTTAAAAAAAAGAGAAGAGTATTGATAGTGTTGATTTGTTGTTTTAACAACATGCTATTGCGGAGAATACAGAAAAAAATGTGAAATTGCTATTTTGTCAAAAAGAACAGATTTAGTAATCAAGATGGACTTTACGTTATACAGAAAAGGGCAGCGTATTATATTAAACAAAATGGAGAAAGAAAAGAGATCATATCATAAACAAATAAAGAAAATACTATTCCTGATACTGATGATTGTCATTGGGATAGGGTGTTTTTGGGGGCTTTCAAAGGCAGGTAAAAACGAATTTTTATCGTTAAAGCAGGAAAAAAGAATAACAGAGAAGTATATTAATGAAGAGGGAATGACAATTAAGAAGCGGGTATTACTACCCGAAGGATATCGAAGAGTATCTTACTCTTCGGGTTCCTTTGAAGAGTATTTGAGGAATTACACATTAAAACCTTATGGAAGTCCGATTGTCAATTACGATGGGAGTATGCATTATGATCAAAACTGGCATGAAGGGATCTTGGACATACCAGTTCCTTCTAATGGATTGCAACAATGTGCAGATGCTTTGATTAGAATACGTGCAGAATATTTATGGCATAACAATAAAAAATCAACAATCGGGTTTAATTTTACATCAGGACATTATTGTTCCTGGGAACAGTATGCAGAAGGGTACCGACCAATAATCAAAGGAAATTCGGTTACTTTTTCTAAAAAAGCCACTCCTAATCATTCTCAAAAAAGCTTTTATAAATATTTGAATTTAATCTTTGCTTATTCAGGATCATTATCCTTGTTTAATGAGTTAGACAAGGTTGCAGTAAAAGATGTGAAAATTGGAGATATGTTGGTAACTCCTGGTACTCCGGGACATATTGAGATTGTTGCAGATGAAATCGTAAATGAAGCGGGAGAGAAAAAATATTTGCTGGTACAAGGATATACGCCTGCACAAAGTGTTTGTTTGTTAAAAAATAAGGCTTCTGTTCAACAATCACCTTGGTACACATTTGAAGAAGGTACAGCCGTAGATACACCGGGATATGTTTTTAAAAAAGCACAGTTTATACGGTTTCGATAGTGCTCCTGAACTAAAATATTTTTTTTTGGATGATAGTGATATATGTTGATGTAATTCTGTTTTTCTTTGTTGTCAAAGCAGTATCTTTGCCAGCATTATGAGAAGGATATTGACCAAACAAGAACTCCATAACCTAGCGATGAATATTGTAGGGAAAGAGCTGGAAAAAAGAGGCTTCGAATTTATAGCCATTAACAGTACATTAGGAAAACAACCTCAGTTTGTTTGTATAGATGCTTCCAAGCAACGGTATTTTGTAGTAGTGAAAGCTGTAGCATACCCTGATAACCCTCATAATTATGATATGATCTGGATGGAGTCCTTTAAAAAACATGCCAGAGAACATGAAGCAAAGGTGTTTTATGCAGGGGTGGGGCTTAGTAATGCCAGTGACCCTTCACAACCTGTTTATTATAATGAAGATTATACACTCGAATATGCAGGATTACAGGTAATAGAGACCCCGCTAAATTAACATTAATATGATACAGAGAATTTTATTGGTTGTATGGATAGGATTGTTTATTTCCTGTAAAGAAGAAGTAAAGTTACAACCGAATTACCTCAAAGGAAAAGCATTGGGAACAACTTTTTCTTTGCAGTATTTTGATCAGGAGCAAAAAGATTATCGAGCATCTTTTGACAGTTTGATACAGGTGATTAATATATCCTTATCGACGTATCAGGATGATTCTGATATTTCCAGAATTAATGCAGGAGATACTACAGTTGTTATTGATGAACATTTTCAGAAAGTTTTTAATGCGTCAAAAAAAATATACAAAGAGACGTCGGGAGCGTTTGATCCTACAATAGGAGTATTAGTCAACGCCTGGGATTTTGGACCTAAAGGTGAAATTCAGGGGTTGGATAGTCTGAAAATAGATAGCTTGTTAGGGACTGTAGGTCTAGATAAAGTACATTATAAGCAAGGTAAAATACATAAAGAACATACGGATACATTTTTGGACTTTAATGCGCTGGCAAAAGGATATACGGTAGATGTATTCGCTATGTTTTTAGAGCAAGAAGGCTATACAGATTATTTGGTAGAAATAGGCGGAGAGATTCGGACAAAAGGATATAATGTAGCGAAGAATAAGCCGTGGAAGATTGGTGTTGAAGAGCCTAATTTTGATGGGACACAATCATATAATAAAGTTATTTCTCTAAAAACAGAAGCGATGGCTACTTCTGGAAGCTATCGTAAATATAAAGTTGATAAAGAAGGAAATCGGTATGCTCATATTATAGATACAAAGACCGGATATCCTCATAAATCGAATTTATTGAGCGTTTCTATTTTGGCTAATACCTGTATGGAGGCTGATGCCTATGCGACAGCATTGACTTCTATGGGAGTACAGCAATCAATAGAATTTCTTACGGAACACCCGGAATTAAGAGCTTTACTTATCTATGAAAAAGGAGGGGCACTTAAGACAGAAGCGTTTAATGGGTTTCCGGAAAATTAATGTTTATAACAAACAGGAAGTATTTCTCCCGGGGCTAAACAATACCCGGAGATTTCTTTTTTATCCATTGTTTTTGTGTAGTCTATCTCATCTACTTTAAAGCCTATCGATCTGAGCTTGTCGAAATAGTCCCTTCCATATACGCGGACATGGTCGTATTGACCAAATATTTTAGCACGCTCGACAGGGTCAGTGATGGAATCGTCTTCGAAAGTAGTTTCCCGTGATAAATCCTGAGGTATTTGCAGAATTGCCATTCCACCTGATTTTAAGATACGATACAATTCTTTCATTGCTTTTGTGTCATCTGGGATATGTTCTAATACATGGTTACAAAAAATAATATCATACGTATTATCAGAAAAAGGAAGCTCACAGATATCAGCCTTGACATCAGCAAGCGGTGAATGTAGGTCTGTGGTTGTATAATCCAGGTGATGTAATCCCTTGAATTTTTTGTAAAAAGCCTGCTCTGGAGCAAAGTGTAGTACTTTTGCCGGGGCAGAGAAAAAGTCAGTTTCATTCTTTAAATACAACCACAAGAGTCGGTGTCTTTCTAGTGATAGCGTAGAGGGTGATAAAACATTTTCTCTGGGGTTTTCATATCCATAGGGTAAAAACTTAGAAAAAGACTTCCCGTCAATAGGATCAGTATACTTCTTTCCACGAAGTATAAGTGCTAAAACAGGACGTATTAGATAACTAAACCGTATAAGAATAGGTCTGGGTATGGTATTCAGGATGAATTTAAATACTTTCTTCACCTTATTATTGTCTTTTTTGTGTAAAATCTAAAGAAGAAGATTTTTCCTATGTATACTTTAGACTACCAGCAATTCTTTTCTAAAAGCATCTTCTTCATCTGTTTCTATTCCCAGCGCTTTATTGATGTATTTAAAAGTAGAAAGAATCTCAGGCTGACCATCAACAATCGCTACATCATGCTCGAAGTGGGCGCTTGGTTTTCCATCTTTTGTAAGAATTGTCCACCCATCTCTTAGTTGTTTGATTCGATGCGTACCCATATTAATCATAGGCTCAATAGCAACTACCATTCCTTCTACAAATTTCTTACCACGACCTCTGCGTCCGTAATTCGGCATTTCCGGATCCTCATGCATTTTTCTTCCCAGACCATGTCCAACCAATTCTCTAACAACACCATACCCCGCGGCTTCAGTAAATGATTGAATGGCATACCCAACATCTCCAACCCGGTTTCCAACTTTTAAAGCAGCAATTCCTTTGTATAAAGACTCTTTAGTGATTTTTAAGAGTTGTTCGACTTCAGGGGCAATTTCTCCAACAGCAAAAGTATAGGCATGGTCTCCATAAAATTCATTCTTAATTGCTCCACAATCGATAGAAATAATATCTCCTTCTTCTAATGGGGTGTCATTAGGGATTCCATGAACTACCTGTGCATTAGGACTCATGCATAATGTATTTGGGAAATCATACAGTCCTAGAAAACCGGGAATAGCATCATGATCTCTAATAAACTCTTCGGCTAATTTATCTAATTGTAAGGTAGTAACTCCTGGTTTAACTTCAGAAGCGAGCATTCCTAAGGTTTTAGATACGATTAATGCACTTTCTCGCATTAACTCTATTTCTTCTCTGGTTTTAGTGATAATCATGTGTTGAATTCCTGGTTAAGGGGACAAATTTACAAAGAATTATAGTTTGAAACTGTATTCTTTATTAGAACTTCACGGAGTTTTTTGAATCTTCATTCGGTTAATCTTCGTATGCATGTTTATACGATTTTCCAGATAGGATAGCCAGCATATCTTTTTCCAATGTTTCTCTTGCGTATTCTACATATCGTCCAATTTCTTTTCCGTCTTTGTAAAATATAAATGTCGGCACTCGTTGGATATCTAATCCTTTTTCATGGGCTGACGGCGTTTTTTTAGAACGATCTACAGTAATAAGTTCCAGGTTTTTGTAATCGTAATCAGCGGCATCCAGAATTTTATAAAAGGTAGGAGTTTCTCTTTTACTATCCCCGCACCATGTTCCCATAAATACTTTTATTGTGATATCCCCGAGCAAGGGTTTTATTTTTTGTACGACTTCGCTATCGACATTATACGCATCATAGTTAGGAGAGAACCAAGTAGCATAAGGGGTAGCTTCCAGTGCTTTTCTAGGTTGTTTTCCTATAAGAATGGCAGGTTTTGTCTCTTGTTTGGTTTCAGGGTGCTTTTCGGTAATAACTGAGGTTTCTGAATTGGGAGGAGGAGTGACTGTATCTGTGCTGGTTGTTGTTGCAGTACTTCCACAAGAGGCGATGAGTATGCTGAACAGGGGTAGCAGTAATTTTTTCATAATCTTAATTTTAAAAAGTGAGTGATAAACGTTTCTTTCGAAAAAAATCAATCACTTTATAAAAGATAAAGTGATTGATTTTTTAACCCTGTTACAAATAGCAGAGCTAAGAAACGGTATTTTGTGAATTGCAAATTACGAATTTTCCTTTACACTGGCAGTAACTAAAGAGTGTTGAGTCATTGCTTCGGGTTTGTCTATATTCATCAAGTCTAAGATAGTAGGGGCAATATCACCAAGGATACCATCTTTGATAGGAGTCATGTCCTGATCAATCAAGATTACTGGTACAGGGTTCGTCGTATGTGCAGTATGTGGAGTTCCATCAGGATTAATCATAGTTTCACAATTTCCGTGATCTGCGATCAGGATAGTAGTATAACCATGGGATAACCCGGTTGTAACGATTTTTTCTACACAAGTATCTACTGCTTCACAGGCTTTAATAGCAGCTTCCATAACTCCTGTATGTCCTACCATATCTCCGTTTGCAAAATTAAGACAGACGAAATCCGTATCTTCTTGTTTTAATGCTTCTACTAGTGAATCAGTTAATTCATAGGCACTCATTTCTGGTTGTAAGTCATAAGTGGCAACTTTGGGAGAGTTTTTTAAGATTCTGGATTCTCCTTCAAAAGGTTCTTCTCTACCCCCAGAAAAAAAGAAAGTTACATGCGGGTATTTTTCAGTTTCAGCAATTCTGATTTGCTTTTTGCCTGCTTTAGCAAGGACTTCTCCCAGCGTTTCTGTAATGTTGTCTTTATTATAAATAACATTGATGCCGGTAAAGCTTTCATCATAATTGGTCATAGTTACATAATATAACGGCAGCTTTTTGGTATTGTATTCCGGCATGTCTTTTTGAGAGAGCATTTCGGTTAACTCTCTTCCTCGATCCGTTCTGAAGTTAAAGAAAATAACCACATCATCTGCTGCGATCGTCGCTACTGCTTTATTATCTTTTTGAAGCGAAATAGGTTTTATAAATTCATCTGTAATATCATTGTCATAGCTTTCCTGTATACTTTTGATACTATTGGTAGAAGGGGTTCCTTCGCCATGTACTACTAAATCATAAGCTAACTTTACACGTTCCCATCGCTTATCTCTATCCATTGCATAATATCGTCCTACAATAGAGGCGAGAGAACCGGTGGTTTTCTCCATATATGCTTCTATGGATCGGATATGATCTATTCCTGATTGAGGGTCGACATCTCTTCCATCTGTAAAGGCGTGTAAATAGATATCTGTAATATCCATCTTATGAGCGGCATCTAATAATCCTTTTATATGATCAATGTGTGAGTGTACACCTCCATCACTGACAAGTCCTAATAAGTGAATCTTTTTTTGATTGGTTTTTGCATATGAAAAAGCAGCGAGTAATTCTTTTTCCTGATGAAGTGTTTGTTTTTCAATAGCCATATTAATTTTAGCCAGATCCTGATATACAATACGACCAGCTCCCAAATTCATATGACCGACCTCACTATTTCCCATTTGTCCATCAGGAAGCCCCACATGTAATCCATCTGTTCTTAAAGAGGCATTGGGATATTTAGTGTATAACCCATCAATAAATGGAGTTTTTGCATTGTCAATTGCAGATACTTTAGGATCGGGAGAGGTTCCCCATCCGTCTAAAATCATCAGGATTACTTTTTTTTTCATGGTCTTTAAAACATTTAATAGCAATATGCAACTATTCGTACATAGGTGCTTTTTATAAAAAGGATCGTAAAATTACAATAAAGCTTAGTAAGCTCCTAAAAAAAACGAGGCTGTATGTACTGGAAGAAACAAGATTTTTGAGATTGTTTTTTTCTAGGAATTATTGGTTTTATAAAGAATAGGAGTATGAAAGGGGAAGAATCATAAGATTCATAAAAGGAGTGGTCGTAGTTTAGGGAATTGATAAAAAAGACGGGAATGTGGAATAAAAAAACAAGTGCATTTTAGCACTTGTTTTTTTATTATTTAAAATGAATATAAACAGTCTGCTTATGATTGTTGATATTCTCTGATTGCATCTCTTATTTTTTCAATTCGATTATCCGGATCAGGATGTGTACTTTGGAATTCAGGAGTTCTGTTAGGTCCTGCAGCTTCTTTTAGAATTCTCATGACTTCGATCATTTCTTCAGGATTATACCCTGCCTTAATCATAAACCGAACTCCAAGTTTATCACTTTCTAGTTCATCATCCCTTCCATTTCCCAGGAGTACATTTTGTCCGATTTGATTAACAATACCGCCGGCATCTGCTCCTACAGAGGCTCCGGTTGCAATTGTTTTCCAGAAATCGTGTTCTGCGATTCGTTCTGCGGAATGTCTACCAAGTACATGTCCGATTTCATGTCCTAGTACCCCAGCAACTTGATCTTCATTCTGTAATCGGGATAATAAAGCATAGGTAATGAATATTTGTCCTCCAGGAAGGGCAAATGCATTAATTGTATTTGGGTCTGCTAATAAATGAAATTCATATTTATACGGGGTTTCTCTAGCTGTAGTACTATTCACTAATTTTCTTCCTACCATATCAATGTAATTCTGTAATTTTTGATCCGGATAGAGTCCTCCATGTTGATTTGCCATTTGTGGAGCACTTTGCAATCCAATTGCAATTTCCTGATCAGTACTCATATTGATATTTTGTACCCGATCTGTGTATGGATTAAGAGTTTTGTTGTTACATTTTTTGATAAACGCAAAAGCAACTATTGCTACTCCTATTAATATCCTTATTTTCAGACCTCCTCGACCTCTCATAGTATCTGTTTTTTTATTGTTTTATAAAAATACTAAATATTAAAAAGCAGGGGGTGATTTTCTTTTTTAAAGATAAAAACCAACGTACTTTTCAAAAAAGCGGGTAACGTGTTTATCAGGTATCGGGTGCAATATAGTTTTTTTGAAAACGTATTATGCATCATTTTCTCCATATTTTTAAACAAGATATTTTTGATAAGGTCTGATTTTGTAGCCTTTATTATTTTCTAAAGAAAAGCTGAGTATAATAATACTTTCCTTGTTTGTCTTTGATAGCTGCAATACCAGTATGAGAATATTCTCCTTCTATATTTGCCTTATGACCACTACTATTAAGCCATCCATTAACAACGCTTTCCGGATCAGGGTATATACTAGCTACATTTTCTGCCACAGCAGTTGCTCCTTCTTCCTCTGATAAGGAACTAGAGCGATCATTAAAGTTATCATGACTAATCGCTGCTTTAGAAATCATATATTCTGTATGATCAACAGCTAATTGATCTGCCGTAGGATTTCTTTCTAAAGCCTGAAGTCCGATACTTTCTCGGTGAGCATTTATGAGTTCAAAAATTTGATTTGTATAGGCTTCGCTCGATCGATTGGTAACCGTATCATCTTCATCCTTACTACAGGAGATTAAGGTTGAAACAGTCACTAAAAACAATACTAAAATTTTAAGGGGCTTTTTCATGATAAAAGTAGATTTTATATTTTCTTATAATAACCCATATTAATTGACTTTAGTATACAACTGCCTAAAGTAATTCGGGATTAATATCCAGGATGTTTTCGTTTATATAGTTTTGAATAAATGTATCGGTAAAATGACTACTACCTAGTAAGTTAGCTTTTTCCAGTTCCTTTTTGATATCAATTTTTCGGTATGCTTTGAGCATAGGGATTGATAAAGGGGTGTATGTATAATGCCAGGGTTCGTATTTGAATCCTTTTCTTCCTTCTTTATTCGTATAAACAAGCTCAAAGCCAAAAGAACTGGCATGACGATCCATCCATTCTTTTAGTTTGCAAAAAGGACCTTCTGAAGCAAAGTTTTTTTCTAATAACAAGCCTTTTGGTTGTGGCGCATTCCCATCTACAATATCAAGATCTGTTCCCCAGTGATGTCTGGAGGTTCCTGGAATTGTAGAATATTCAATAATTTTTTTGATCGCTTGCTCTGGGGTCATTTTTTTAGTAGTGAATGCTTTGTATTTTCGTTCCCATATTCTGTTTTGATGTGCATAATTTCTATAGCTGGAGACTACTTTTATACGAATACCACTTTTACTGGCAGCTTTACTCATTTCCAGAAATGATTGATGTGCCTCTTTTCGCAGTTTGTACGAAGTGCCATAAAGAGTAGGATTGCTTTTTCCCATAAGGTCATCTTTGGAAAAAGAAGGGGTTAAAGAAGCTACAGGAAAACAGGATATCCCTGTTATTCCTAATAAAGATGTTTTAATAAATTCTCTTCGTATCATTTTTACAAATCATTTAATTAGGTTTCACGCTATGGTTAGTTTACTGCTTTGAGGGATGCTTCGAAATTAATAATATATTTCAAAATATCACATGGATTTGCTTTCAGTTCACCTGCTATGGAGTAAGATATTCCCGTCGAAACGAATAAAAAGGAATTTTTTTCAAGAAAAGAAGGTTTTGCTTTTGTTCAATCATTAGAATAGGACTTCATTTTTTAATGAATCTCGAAGACTAACACTCACTTTCTTATGCAAATTCTAGTAGATTAACAAAGGATAAGTATGTTGCAGGGGAACAAGGGAAGTGAATGATAAAACTATAAGAAATATTTAGGACTCTTACTTATGGGTTTATGATAAATGTATAAGTATTTTAGTGCAAAAAAATATAATGAATTTAACATTTCGGCAATTAGATAAGCACAGTTTTCCCAAGGTATTGCCTATGATACAGAAATTGACTGAACACAAGTTTTCTGATGAGGTATTATTAGAGCGTTTTTATGAAATGCTGGGACAAAATTATGAATGTAGAGGGGTATATCTGGGAGATCAACTTATTGGTGTTTTTGGACTTTGGTTTATGACACGTCATTATGTAGGGAAATCCTGTGAGCCTGATCATGTTTTTATAGAGGAAGCATACAGGAGTAAAGGAATTGGGAAAATGGTTTTCGAATGGATTTATGAATATGCCAGGAGTAGGGGGTGTGAGGCTTCTGAACTTAATAGTTATGTAATAAATTATCCCTCACATAAGTTTTATCTTAATGAGGGATATGAAATATGGGGATACCATTTTGTCAAAAAAATATAGTGTATCTTGCTGATAGAATAATTATCTATTGATGTATAAATATCCGCTTCGGTCTTCTGAACCGTCTATTTTTAAGATATAATAATAAGTTCCTTCTGGTAATTTCTCATCTTTATTGATTGTCGCTCTTCCATCAGAAATTCCTTTGAAACCATTCGTTTCCTGGTGTAAGTGATATTGTTTTTGGCTATAGACTAACACTCCCCATCTATTGTAAATTAATACTTCATTATTTGGGAATTCTGCTAATCCCTGGATTTTGAATGAGTCATTCAGGTTATCTCCATTAGGAGAGATAGCCGTAAAAATTTCCAGATCTCCATCTAGTAATTTGCTTGATGATCCAAAGGTTAATACAGCATATTTACTAGGGATAATAGATTCTGAAGTAATTGAACCACTATCCATATTACCTGATATACTTACGTTTCCAAGATTAACCCATTTTTCAGTTTCAATATCCCATCCTACAACTCTCAGATCATTTAAATCATCTACTAAAGTAGGAATGTTACTGTTGTCATCCCAGGTAAGTGTTACTCCTGTTTCTATATCTCCATCTAAATCCCAGAACTCGAAGATACTGATGTTAAATAAAGTTGCAGCTCTGCTTTCTGTATTGAAGTTATCAGAAAAATAGTTAGGGGAATTAGGATTGTCAAAAAAGTAAGCTCCTTTACTTGCTATAGCAGCAGATTGGTTATCAATTGACATAGGACGTAATCTATAATCATCTCCTATAGGAAATGTAAAATCCAAATCTCCCTGAACCGAAGCGTATCCATCTACAAATCGATCGTCATTTTCTCCATCATATGGAGCATCATTAAGGTAATCAAAAGATACATTTTTTTGATCTCTAGGAGTAATAACTCTACCATTAACGAATTGTTGGAAATTATTAGTTCCTACTGACACTTCTAAAAATAAATCATTAGGGACATCAACTTCTAAATCATGAAATACGGGTCTATTGGTCCCGGATACAGTCAAGCTGTTAGCAGTGTTATAAAATCCAGCTAATCCAAGGTTGTTATCAAAAGTTCCATTGTTAATCAAGTCGATATGAAATCCTACTTGTCCTTGATCATGAATCTGAACATTTCCAGCATTATGAAAAGCTACTTGTGCAAAGATATTGCTTGAAATTGAGGCTAGTAATATGGTTGTCAATAACTTATTCATTTTTTCTACGGGTATTAAATAATTACGGCAGTGCAGTAATTGATTTCTGGAGTAAATATAGTTTAAAATAGTGAATAACAATAGCTTTTGTGCCTTGAATCGACAAAAAACATCGTTTAAATGCATGTTTTTGTCGATTAAATACAATTACTAAAAAAGCTTTTTTTAACAAGTTCTTATTTCATAAATGTCGAATTTTAAAAAAATAGGTAAAAAAGTAGGGGATTATGTTGGGTGAGACCTGAGTTTAATTCTTTTTAATTCGATATGTTATTCTCCTATTTGTAATAATGTTTCTGGCGCCAACAGGGAAGGTGTTTCCAAATTCGGAAGTGCTATTCCCCACTGTTGCTGTTGCTGTTATAAGTGTTCCGGTCGAATATGCAGTAGGAATTGTAAGTGTAAATGAAAACTGATTCGTGTTATCTGTATTTCCATCAGCATCATTATACGTAGAGATTCCTGTAGCCGTATCTTGAGGACTTCCTTCTGTTGCAGCAACCAGAAATGTTTGACCTTCGCCATAATCTTGAGTAAGTCCCATCTGATTGTCTCCGATACTGGCTGTACCTTCTGATATGTCAGTAACAAAGAACTCAATTATAGCACCAGGGCGGGACCACCCGCTTACGATGAGCGTAGTACCTGCAATAACTGCAGATTGGAAGACAGGAAAATTCACTACACCATTAGGACCGGCATCTATATCGTTCATATCGTTTAAAGTCACTCCGTTTCCTGTAGGGTTTCCTCCAGAGGACTCGTCTATGTCTATCCCTAATGCACTACTGGTGGTTCCATTATTATAAATCGAATTTCTGGAAATTAGATTTCCAGAGGTGTTGCCTCCGGTAATAACGATACCACTTCCTCCGTTCTCATTAATAATATTATTGGTAATAGATGAGTTGTTACCGCTCAATCGAATTCCTGAATTTTCAACACTACCGGAACAACTCCCTCCATGTTGTCCGGAGGTTCGAATTGTATTTTCTGTTATAGCAATATTACTAGAAGAGGAGCGTGCATCTATTCCTATGGCCGCTGCATTTTCTATCAAGTTTCTTTGAAGGGTAATTCCGTTTCCGCTGAGAATAGTAATATTATCATTACATGAAGCAATACCATTATTTGTAATATGATTACCGATAATATTAGTTGAAGCACCTCCACTTATAGATATTCCTGTTTCTGTATTATAAGCAATATAATTATTGCTAATTGTGGAAGATCCTGATAGGGTATTTCCTATAACTGAGATTCCATGATCGATATTACCAGAAGCAATACCGTCTGCATTAACACCAATTAAGTTTTCTGTTAGTATTGTTGATGAATTGTTAATTACAATCCCACTATTATTACTGGCAAATACAGCAATTCCCCTTATAGAAGTATTATTTCCTTGGACTTGAATAACATCACCATTGTTTCGATGTAATTGAACTTCCGGTAGATTATAAGAAGGTAGTGTATTAGCTGAGGTGCCGACAAGAGTTCCTCCAGAGCCTATGGTTCCTGTATTGGTATGACTATATGCTGTTTGCGTTCTTCCATCAATAAAGGTGTTATCTGCGGTTATAATTGGTAAAGGAGTTCCATTACTTATCGTGATATCAAAATACCCATTAATAAAATTAGCATCAGAAGTTCTTCCTAAAGGATCACTTGTTGGTGGAATCATAAATATAGAAGTGTCTTCTTCTACACCAGGGTTGAAGATACTATTTGCTTCAATGTCTAGTCCGGTTTCATCCAGATGATTCGAATTCACGATAAATTGAGCAATAGATCCTTGTCCACTTTCATTTGTATTGACAATTGTATTAAAATTGAAACCAAAGTCAAGATCAACCACTCCCTCGTTTAGAATGGTAACAGTAGAGACGGTTTGTGCATTTGTTATACTTCCAGCAACAACATCTTCCTGAGCAGGAGAAGCTCCTCCTATTTCCGTTATAATATTGGTGTATGTAGGAGAGGTGTAATTTTTTCTAAAAGTTTGGATGGGATAACAGTTGGTACATGAAGCTCCGCCTCCTCTGGAGGAGCGAACGCTACTGTTTACTACTCTTACACTATAATTGCCATTTTCCATTCCTCCAAAAGTATAGATGCCATCAGCGTCTGAGGTTGTACTTTCAACAAATGTTCCGGTGCTGTCGTATAATTCTACTAAGGCATTCTCTACAGGAGCCCCATTTGCAGTTGTTCGGTTTCTACCATTCCCTCCTGGGTAGTTGATATCTTCAAAAATATATCCGGTAATAAGGTTACTAGGTACTTTTAGTAATACAGCGTTAAGAATAACAAAATCTTGTCCGACACCAACACTTGTAGTCGTGCTATTTTCTCCTGTTATGATGTAGGGAGAAATATCATAGGTATCAAAATCGACTCCATATGTTGTACGGTTTACATTAGGAGTTACTGTATTGTCAAAAATAGTGGAATTAAAAGGGTTACTGGTCCCGCCGATATTATCTCCATCTCCATTTAATGTATAGGGCCCTCCATTAATCCCTGTTGTAATAGACAGTGATTCATTATTAGCGAGGGTAATATCTCCTTCCCAGGAAAGTACAGAGGTTTTAGATCCGGTACCTCCGTTAGCAAAAAAACCAGAGAGTGTATAATTAGTTGTTGTATTTTGTCCTCCATCAAAACCATCATATAGATTTATAGATACTGCAGGAAGCCCAGGTGCTGTATAAAAAATCATGAGACTCCATCCTCCTAATACAATCCCGCTATTACAATAAGTCGCACTATTATCTATTGTTAATCCGGAGAAATCATATGTATTTGCAGAAGGGTCTGCTATTCCTTGAATTATAGAAGTAACATCACTAACCATTCCATATAAGTTAATACCGTCAATAGTTGTTTTTTTGGTAATATCTGCATTGATAGTTTGATTTTCGAATGTGACTTGTTTGTCAGGGATGCTGTTGGAATGTGCCCAGAACAGATATGCTTTTTGGATAGTAGCAGAAGGTGCTATTGGGGTAGTTAAGGTAATCCCGGTCGAGGTTGTTTTTATAGAACAGGCATTAACTGTATTGCTATTTGTTCTAAAAGAATCTCCAGTAACTGCATAATCATAATATCCATTGAATTTATCAAATAAAGATAAAGGTTGATTTACAGGAATAGCTTCTATGTATAAGGGAATATCTCTTAAAGATCCATTTTCTAATCTTTCTTCTAGAGTGACTACTCCGTCAATTGTAACTCTTACGAAAGATGCCGTTCCATTCCATCCATCCCCATAGGTATCTTCTAATCGGAGCGTGTATGCCGAATTATAGGGAAGATTATATGTTTGTGGGGTTCCAACGGTGGTGTAAGAATTATTACTAAGTCCATTGAAACATGTGACAGGATTACAGATTCGTGGCAGAACAACCGTATTAGAGGGGTCTAATAGTGTTACTCTATTTTCAGAAGACCAGTTCGTCCAGTTTACTTCAATTTCTACTGTAGCTTGAGAATAGCACAGCTGTATTGTTGCAAGAATAATTCCTACAAACAACAGGGGTTTGCTCATTTTGAACATTAAAAAAACTTTGTATTGTATAAACTTATTATTTAACTACAAAAACGACATTAATAAGGGCATTAAAGTCGGCAGGTTGACCTATAATGGTATAGGTTAACACTCCATTTGCATCTATTGACATAGTTGCGGTATTAAATACTGTAGGGTCAGCAAAGGTTACATAATAATATAAGTCAGAAGCACTATAGGTCGGGATGGTATTTGGTGCTCCGGCACTACTTGCAGTAGGAGTTGCAAATTGTGCTGTATATTGATTGTATAAATTGACAGTGAAGGTCCCGTTTGTCGAAGCGTCAATTTCTATTGAAGGAGGATAAAATACCCTTGCAGCTCTAGAAGTAATCGGAGCAATTGCCTGAATAGCTTCTTCAACGGTAGTTTCATTTCCGGAACCGGGATCAGTAGCAATATTGTTTAAGTCGACAGGAGTATCTATCGAAACTTCTGATGCTGTTTGATCATCTGTGTTTTTTTGCCATCCGGAACTTGTAAATCTGTATACAGCTTGATCCGTCGTATTAAATACAACAGCTCCTATTGCAGGAGAGGTAATTCCCAACATTTCAGCATTTGTAGCTGTTGGAAGTCCCATAAGGGAATTCGCATCAATCTGACTATATATAGGAAGGGATATTATAAAGGCTAAAACTATTAGTAGCGTGTTTCTCATGTTAAAAGTTATGGTATTCAGGTTTTCTTTTTCATTTAATAGGTTTTTTGAGTAGGGGATGAAAAATAGCACGTTTTCTTTTTATTGTAAATAGGGGACTTCCCTTACAAAGAAAAGTCCCTTTTTTATGTGTTTTAATATTTAACAATCATTTTAAAAATCGAATACTGTTAGCATAAATTCTAAATCAATATCATCTTTTTGATTAGTTCCATTATCACTATCTCCAATGTTGATACTAAATCCGTTTGCCGTTTGATTATAATAGGTGATACCAGGATCGTCGTAATTAGCATTTGAGTTTCCAGGGCAATTACCTCCACAATCTAATATGGTTAATTGTATTATATAATGAGCATCAGGCATTGGGGTAGTAAATGTAACATTATAGTCTCCTTCATTAGCTCTTTCTATGGTTGCAATATTAAATTGTTTAGCAATTGTATGGTTTTGATAGGTGTTAAAAGCACCGGTATATGTCATTGTAACTTTAGCTAAAGCTTTTACAGGGCTAACAAAGAAAGCTCCTCCATCTGCTCCTGACGTTACCTGATTGTTCGCATCAGCACTTACAACTTGTGCTGTAGAAGTACTTCCGTCCTCATCTGTATAAGTAATTTCACCAGTAGCACTTGCATCATTTTGTGTCATTGATGTTAGTGTTTCCAGGTTTTGTACCGCTGCTGTTAGATTGATCTGGTTTGTTGATCCGTCTTCATCTACATAGTCCAAATTGGTGTTATCAGCATTTAGTGCCAGGGATGTTAATGTTTCCAGGTTGCTTACATCTACAGTTGTTGTTGAACCATCTTCATCTACATAGGAGAAAGTTCCATTTGCATTTTCTGTAATAGTTGTTAGCGTTTCCAGGTTTTGTACCGCTGCTGTTAGATTGATCTGATTTGTTGATCCGTCTTCATCTACATAGTCCAGATTGGTGTTATCAGCATTTAGCGCCAGGGATGTTAATGTTTCCAGGTTGCTTACATCTACAGTTGTTGTTGAACCATCCTCATCTACATAGGAGAAAGTTCCATTTGCATTTTCTGTAATAGTTGTTAGCGTTTCCAGGTTTTGTACCGCTGCTGTTAGATTGATCTGGTTTGTTGATCCGTCTTCATCTACATAGTCCAGATTGGTGTTATCAGCATTTAGTGCCAGGGATGTTAATGTTTCCAGGTTACTTACATCTACAGTTGTTGTTGAACCATCCTCATCTACATAGGAGAAAGTTCCATTTGCATTTTCTGTAATAGTTGTTAGCGTTTCCAGATTTTGTACCGCTGTTGTTAGATTGATCTGATTTGTTGATCCGTCTTCATCTACATAGTCCAGATTGGTGTTATCAGCATTTAGTGCCAGGGATGTTAATGTTTCCAGGTTGCTTACATCTACAGTTGTTGTTGATCCGTCCTCATCTACATAGGAGAAAGTTCCATTTGCATTTTCTGTAATAGTTGTTAGCGTTTCCAGGTTTTGTACCGCTGCTGTTAGATTGATCTGATTTGTTGATCCGTCTTCATCTACATAGTCCAGATTGGTGTTATCAGCATTTAGCGCCAGGGATGTTAATGTTTCCAGGTTACTTACATCTACAGTTGTTGTTGAACCATCCTCATCTACATAGGAGAAAGTTCCATTTGCATTTTCTGTAATAGTTGTTAGCGTTTCCAGGTTTTGTACCGCTGCTGTTAGATTGATCTGATTTGTTGATCCGTCTTCATCTACATAGTCCAGATTGGTGTTATCAGCATTTAGCGCCAGGGATGTTAATGTTTCCAGATTGCTTACATCTACAGTTGTTGTTGAACCATCCTCATCTACATAGGAGAAAGTTCCATTTGCATTTTCTGTAATAGTTGTTAGCGTTTCCAGGTTTTGTACCGCTGCTGTTAGATTGATCTGATTTGTTGATCCGTCTTCATCTACATAGTCCAGATTGGTGTTATCAGCATTTAGCGCCAGGGATGTTAATGTTTCCAGATTGCTTACATCTACAGTTGTTGTTGAACCATCCTCATCTACATAGGAGAAAGTTCCATTTGCATTTTCTGTAATAGTTGTTAGCGTTTCCAGGTTTTGTACCGCTGCTGTTAGATTGATCTGATTTGTTGATCCGTCTTCATCTACATAGTCCAGATTGGTGTTATCAGCATTTAGCGCCAGGGATGTTAATGTTTCCAGGTTGCTTACATCTACAGTTGTTGTTGAACCATCCTCATCTACATAGGAGAAAGTTCCATTTGCATTTTCTGTAATAGTTGTTAGCGTTTCCAGGTTTTGTACCGCTGCTGTTAGATTGATCTGATTTGTTGATCCGTCTTCATCTACATAGTCCAGATTGGTGTTATCAGCATTTAGCGCCAGGGATGTTAATGTTTCCAGGTTACTTACATCTACAGTTGTTGTTGATCCGTCCTCATCTACATAGGAGAAAGTTCCATTTGCATTTTCTGTAATAGTTGTTAGCGTTTCCAGGTTTTGTACCGCTGCTGTTAGATTGATCTGATTTGTTGATCCGTCTTCATCTACATAGTCCAGATTGGTGTTATCAGCATTTAGCGCCAGGGATGTTAATGTTTCCAGATTGCTTACATCTACAGTTGTTGTTGAACCATCCTCATCTACATAGGAGAAAGTTCCATTTGCATTTTCTGTAATAGTTGTTAGCGTTTCCAGGTTTTGTACCGCTGCTGTTAGATTGATCTGATTTGTTGATCCGTCTTCATCTACATAGTCCAGATTGGTGTTATCAGCATTTAGCGCCAGGGATGTTAATGTTTCCAGATTGCTTACATCTACAGTTGTTGTTGAACCATCCTCATCTACATAGGAGAAAGTTCCATTTGCATTTTCTGTAATAGTTGTTAGCGTTTCCAGGTTTTGTACCGCTGTTGTTAGATTGATCTGGTTTGTTGATCCGTCTTCATCTACATAGTCCAGATTGGTGTTATCAGCATTTAGTGCCAGGGATGTTAATGTTTCCAGATTGCTTACATCTACAGTTGTTGTTGATCCGTCCTCATCTACATAGGAGAAAGTTCCATTTGCATTTTCTGTAATAGTTGTTAGCGTTTCCAGGTTTTGTACCGCTGCTGTTAGATTGATCTGGTTTGTTGATCCGTCTTCATCTACATAGTCCAGATTGGTGTTATCAGCATTTAGTGCCAGGGATGTTAATGTTTCCAGGTTACTTACATCTACAGTTGTTGTTGAACCATCCTCATCTACATAGGAGAAAGTTCCATTTGCATTTTCTGTAATAGTTGTTAGCGTTTCCAGGTTTTGTACCGCTGTTGTTAGATTGATCTGATTTGTTGATCCGTCTTCATCTACATAGTCCAGATTGGTGTTATCAGCATTTAGTGCCAGGGATGTTAATGTTTCCAGGTTGCTTACATCTACAGTTGTTGTTGAACCATCCTCATCTACATAGGAGAAAGTTCCATTTGCATTTTCTGTAATAGTTGTTAGCGTTTCCAGGTTTTGTACCGCTGCTGTTAGATTGATCTGATTTGTTGATCCGTCTTCATCTACATAGTCCAAATTGGTGTTATCAGCATTTAGTGCCAGGGATGTTAATGTTTCCAGATTGCTTACATCTACAGTTGTTGTTGAACCATCCTCATCTACATAGGAGAAAGTTCCATTTGCATTTTCTGTAATAGTTGTTAGCGTTTCCAGATTTTGTACCGCTGTTGTTAGATTGATCTGATTTGTTGATCCGTCTTCATCTACATAGTCCAGATTGGTGTTATCAGCATTTAGTGCCAGGGATGTTAATGTTTCCAGATTGCTTACATCTACAGTTGTTGTTGATCCGTCCTCATCTACATAGGAGAAAGTTCCATTTGCATTTTCTGTAATAGTTGTTAGCGTTTCCAGGTTTTGTACCGCTGCTGTTAGATTGATCTGGTTTGTTGATCCGTCTTCATCTACATAGTCCAGATTGGTGTTATCAGCATTTAGTGCCAGGGATGTTAATGTTTCCAGATTGCTTACATCTACAGTTGTTGTTGAACCATCCTCATCTACATAGGAGAAAGTTCCATTTGCATTTTCTGTAATAGTTGTTAGCGTTTCCAGGTTTTGTACCGCTGTTGTTAGATTGATCTGATTTGTTGATCCGTCTTCATCTACATAGTCCAGATTGGTGTTATCAGCATTTAGTGCCAGGGATGTTAATGTTTCCAGATTGCTTACATCTACAGTTGTTGTTGAACCATCCTCATCTACATAGGAGAAAGTTCCATTTGCATTTTCTGTAATAGTTGTTAGCGTTTCCAGGTTTTGTACCGCTGTTGTTAGATTGATCTGGTTTGTTGATCCGTCTTCATCTACATAGTCCAGATTGGTGTTATCAGCATTTAGCGCCAGGGATGTTAATGTTTCCAGATTGCTTACATCTACAGTTGTTGTTGATCCGTCCTCATCTACATAGGAGAAAGTTCCATTTGCATTTTCTGTAATAGTTGTTAGCGTTTCCAGGTTTTGTACCGCTGCTGTTAGATTGATCTGGTTTGTTGATCCGTCTTCATCTACATAGTCCAGATTGGTGTTATCAGCATTTAGCGCCAGGGATGTTAATGTTTCCAGATTGCTTACATCTACAGTTGTTGTTGATCCGTCCTCATCTACATAGGAGAAAGTTCCATTTGCATTTTCTGTAATAGTTGTTAGCGTTTCCAGGTTTTGTACCGCTGCTGTTAGATTGATCTGGTTTGTTGATCCGTCTTCATCTACATAGTCCAGATTGGTGTTATCAGCATTTAGTGCCAGGGATGTTAATGTTTCCAGGTTACTTACATCTACAGTTGTTGTTGAACCATCCTCATCTACATAGGAGAAAGTTCCATTTGCATTTTCTGTAATAGTTGTTAGCGTTTCCAGATTTTGTACCGCTGCTGTTAGATTGATCTGATTTGTTGATCCGTCTTCATCTACATAGTCCAAATTGGTGTTATCAGCATTTAGTGCCAGGGATGTTAATGTTTCCAGGTTGCTTACATCTACAGTTGTTGTTGAACCATCCTCATCTACATAGGAGAAAGTTCCATTTGCATTTTCTGTAATAGTTGTTAGCGTTTCCAGGTTTTGTACCGCTGCTGTTAGATTGATCTGGTTTGTTGATCCGTCTTCATCTACATAGTCCAAATTGGTGTTATCAGCATTTAGCGCCAGGGATGTTAATGTTTCCAGGTTGCTTACATCTACAGTTGTTGTTGAACCATCCTCATCTACATAGGAGAAAGTTCCATTTGCATTTTCTGTAATAGTTGTTAGCGTTTCCAGATTTTGTACCGCTGCTGTTAGATTGATCTGATTTGTTGATCCGTCTTCATCTACATAGTCCAGATTGGTGTTATCAGCATTTAGTGCCAGGGATGTTAATGTTTCCAGGTTACTTACATCTACAGTTGTTGTTGAACCATCCTCATCTACATAGGAGAAAGTTCCATTTGCATTTTCTGTAATAGTTGTTAGCGTTTCCAGATTTTGTACCGCTGTTGTTAGATTGATCTGATTTGTTGATCCGTCTTCATCTACATAGTCCAGATTGGTGTTATCAGCATTTAGTGCCAGGGATGTTAATGTTTCCAGATTGCTTACATCTACAGTTGTTGTTGATCCGTCCTCATCTACATAGGAGAAAGTTCCATTTGCATTTTCTGTAATAGTTGTTAGCGTTTCCAGGTTTTGTACCGCTGCTGTTAGATTGATCTGGTTTGTTGATCCGTCTTCATCTACATAGTCCAAATTGGTGTTATCAGCATTTAGTGCCAGGGATGTTAATGTTTCCAGGTTGCTTACATCTACAGTTGTTGTTGAACCATCCTCATCTACATAGGAGAAAGTTCCATTTGCATTTTCTGTAATAGTTGTTAGCGTTTCCAGGTTTTGTACCGCTGCTGTTAGATTGATCTGATTTGTTGATCCGTCTTCATCTACATAGTCCAGATTGGTGTTATCAGCATTTAGTGCCAGGGATGTTAATGTTTCCAGGTTGCTTACATCTACAGTTGTTGTTGAACCATCCTCATCTACATAGGAGAAAGTTCCATTTGCATTTTCTGTAATAGTTGTTAGCGTTTCCAGGTTTTGTACCGCTGCTGTTAGATTGATCTGGTTTGTTGATCCGTCTTCATCTACATAGTCCAGATTGGTGTTATCAGCATTTAGTGCCAGGGATGTTAATGTTTCCAGGTTACTTACATCTACAGTTGTTGTTGAACCATCCTCATCTACATAGGAGAAAGTTCCATTTGCATTTTCTGTAATAGTTGTTAGCGTTTCCAGATTTTGTACCGCTGTTGTTAGATTGATCTGATTTGTTGATCCGTCTTCATCTACATAGTCCAGATTGGTGTTATCAGCATTTAGTGCCAGGGATGTTAATGTTTCCAGGTTGCTTACATCTACAGTTGTTGTTGATCCGTCCTCATCTACATAGGAGAAAGTTCCATTTGCATTTTCTGTAATAGTTGTTAGCGTTTCCAGGTTTTGTACCGCTGCTGTTAGATTGATCTGATTTGTTGATCCGTCTTCATCTACATAGTCCAGATTGGTGTTATCAGCATTTAGTGCCAGGGATGTTAATGTTTCCAGGTTACTTACATCTACAGTTGTTGTTGAACCATCCTCATCTACATAGGAGAAAGTTCCATTTGCATTTTCTGTAATAGTTGTTAGCGTTTCCAGGTTTTGTACCGCTGCTGTTAGATTGATCTGATTTGTTGATCCGTCTTCATCTACATAGTCCAAATTGGTGTTATCAGCATTTAGTGCCAGGGATGTTAATGTTTCCAGGTTGCTTACATCTACAGTTGTTGTTGAACCATCCTCATCTACATAGGAGAAAGTTCCATTTGCATTTTCTGTAATAGTTGTTAGCGTTTCCAGGTTTTGTACCGCTGCTGTTAGATTGATCTGATTTGTTGATCCGTCTTCATCTACATAGTCCAAATTGGTGTTATCAGCATTTAGTGCCAGGGATGTTAATGTTTCCAGGTTGCTTACATCTACAGTTGTTGTTGAACCATCCTCATCTACATAGGAGAAAGTTCCATTTGCATTTTCTGTAATAGTTGTTAGCGTTTCCAGGTTTTGTACCGCTGCTGTTAGATTGATCTGATTTGTTGATCCGTCTTCATCTACATAGTCCAGATTGGTGTTATCAGCATTTAGCGCCAGGGATGTTAATGTTTCCAGGTTACTTACATCTACAGTTGTTGTTGAACCATCCTCATCTACATAGGAGAAAGTTCCATTTGCATTTTCTGTAATAGTTGTTAGTGTTTCCAGGTTTTGTACCGCTGTTGTTAGATTGATCTGATTTGTTGATCCGTCTTCATCTACATAGTCCAGATTGGTGTTATCAGCATTTAGCGCCAGGGATGTTAATGTTTCCAGGTTGCTTACATCTACAGTTGTTGTTGATCCGTCCTCATCTACATAGGAGAAAGTTCCATTTGCATTTTCTGTAATAGTTGTTAGCGTTTCCAGGTTTTGTACCGCTGCTGTTAGATTGATCTGGTTTGTTGATCCGTCTTCATCTACATAGTCCAAATTGGTGTTATCAGCATTTAGTGCCAGGGATGTTAATGTTTCCAGATTGCTTACATCTACAGTTGTTGTTGAACCATCCTCATCTACATAGGAGAAAGTTCCATTTGCATTTTCTGTAATAGTTGTTAGCGTTTCCAGGTTTTGTACCGCTGCTGTTAGATTGATCTGATTTGTTGATCCGTCTTCATCTACATAGTCCAAATTGGTGTTATCAGCATTTAGTGCCAGGGATGTTAATGTTTCCAGATTGCTTACATCTACAGTTGTTGTTGAACCATCCTCATCTACATAGGAGAAAGTTCCATTTGCATTTTCTGTAATAGTTGTTAGCGTTTCCAGGTTTTGTACCGCTGCTGTTAGATTGATCTGATTTGTTGATCCGTCTTCATCTACATAGTCCAGATTGGTGTTATCAGCATTTAGTGCCAGGGATGTTAATGTTTCCAGATTGCTTACATCTACAGTTGTTGTTGAACCATCCTCATCTACATAGGAGAAAGTTCCATTTGCATTTTCTGTAATAGTTGTTAGCGTTTCCAGGTTTTGTACCGCTGCTGTTAGATTGATCTGATTTGTTGATCCGTCTTCATCTACATAGTCCAAATTGGTGTTATCAGCATTTAGTGCCAGGGATGTTAATGTTTCCAGATTGCTTACATCTACAGTTGTTGTTGAACCATCCTCATCTACATAGGAGAAAGTTCCATTTGCATTTTCTGTAATAGTTGTTAGCGTTTCCAGGTTTTGTACCGCTGTTGTTAGATTGATCTGATTTGTTGATCCGTCTTCATCTACATAGTCCAGATTGGTGTTATCAGCATTTAGTGCCAGGGATGTTAATGTTTCCAGGTTGCTTACATCTACAGTTGTTGTTGAACCATCCTCATCTACATAGGAGAAAGTTCCATTTGCATTTTCTGTAATAGTTGTTAGCGTTTCCAGGTTTTGTACCGCTGCTGTTAGATTGATCTGATTTGTTGATCCGTCTTCATCTACATAGTCCAGATTGGTGTTATCAGCATTTAGCGCCAGGGATGTTAATGTTTCCAGGTTGCTTACATCTACAGTTGTTGTTGAACCATCCTCATCTACATAGGAGAAAGTTCCATTTGCATTTTCTGTAATAGTTGTTAGTGTTTCCAGGTTTTGTACCGCTGCTGTTAGATTGATCTGATTTGTTGATCCGTCTTCATCTACATAGTCCAGATTGGTGTTATCAGCATTTAGTGCCAGGGATGTTAATGTTTCCAGATTGCTTACATCTACAGTTGTTGTTGAACCATCCTCATCTACATAGGAGAAAGTTCCATTTGCATTTTCTGTAATAGTTGTTAGCGTTTCCAGGTTTTGTACCGCTGCTGTTAGATTGATCTGATTTGTTGATCCGTCTTCATCTACATAGTCCAGATTGGTGTTATCAGCATTTAGCGCCAGGGATGTTAATGTTTCCAGATTGCTTACATCTACAGTTGTTGTTGAACCATCCTCATCTACATAGGAGAAAGTTCCATTTGCATTTTCTGTAATAGTTGTTAGCGTTTCCAGGTTTTGTACCGCTGCTGTTAGATTGATCTGGTTTGTTGATCCGTCTTCATCTACATAGTCCAAATTGGTGTTATCAGCATTTAGTGCCAGGGATGTTAATGTTTCCAGGTTGCTTACATCTACAGTTGTTGTTGATCCATCCTCATCTACATAGGAGAAAGTTCCATTTGCATTTTCTGTAATAGTTGTTAGCGTTTCCAGGTTTTGTACCGCTGTTGTTAGATTGATCTGATTTGTTGATCCGTCTTCATCTACATAGTCCAGATTGGTGTTATCAGCATTTAGTGCCAGGGATGTTAATGTTTCCAGGTTGCTTACATCTACAGTTGTTGTTGATCCGTCCTCATCTACATAGGAGAAAGTTCCATTTGCATTTTCTGTAATAGTTGTTAGCGTTTCCAGGTTTTGTACCGCTGCTGTTAGATTGATCTGGTTTGTTGATCCGTCTTCATCTACATAGTCCAAATTGGTGTTATCAGCATTTAGTGCCAGGGATGTTAATGTTTCCAGATTGCTTACATCTACAGTTGTTGTTGAACCATCCTCATCTACATAGGAGAAAGTTCCATTTGCATTTTCTGTAATAGTTGTTAGCGTTTCCAGGTTTTGTACCGCTGCTGTTAGATTGATCTGATTTGTTGATCCGTCTTCATCTACATAGTCCAAATTGGTGTTATCAGCATTTAGTGCCAGGGATGTTAATGTTTCCAGATTGCTTACATCTACAGTTGTTGTTGAACCATCCTCATCTACATAGGAGAAAGTTCCATTTGCATTTTCTGTAATAGTTGTTAGCGTTTCCAGGTTTTGTACCGCTGCTGTTAGATTGATCTGATTTGTTGATCCGTCTTCATCTACATAGTCCAGATTGGTGTTATCAGCATTTAGTGCCAGGGATGTTAATGTTTCCAGGTTGCTTACATCTACAGTTGTTGTTGATCCGTCCTCATCTACATAGGAGAAAGTTCCATTTGCATTTTCTGTAATAGTTGTTAGCGTTTCCAGGTTTTGTACCGCTGCTGTTAGATTGATCTGGTTTGTTGATCCGTCTTCATCTACATAGTCCAAATTGGTGTTATCAGCATTTAGTGCCAGGGATGTTAATGTTTCCAGATTGCTTACATCTACAGTTGTTGTTGAACCATCCTCATCTACATAGGAGAAAGTTCCATTTGCATTTTCTGTAATAGTTGTTAGCGTTTCCAGGTTTTGTACCGCTGTTGTTAGATTGATCTGATTTGTTGATCCGTCTTCATCTACATAGTCCAGATTGGTGTTATCAGCATTTAGTGCCAGGGATGTTAATGTTTCCAGGTTACTTACATCTACAGTTGTTGTTGAACCATCCTCATCTACATAGGAGAAAGTTCCATTTGCATTTTCTGTAATAGTTGTTAGCGTTTCCAGGTTTTGTACCGCTGTTGTTAGATTGATCTGGTTTGTTGATCCGTCTTCATCTACATAGTCCAGATTGGTGTTATCAGCATTTAGCGCCAGGGATGTTAATGTTTCCAGGTTGCTTACATCTACAGTTGTTGTTGAACCATCCTCATCTACATAGGAGAAAGTTCCATTTGCATTTTCTGTAATAGTTGTTAGTGTTTCCAGGTTTTGTACCGCTGTTGTTAGATTGATCTGATTTGTTGATCCATCTTCATCTACATAGTCCAGATTGGTGTTATCAGCATTTAGTGCCAGGGATGTTAATGTTTCCAGATTGCTTACATCTACAGTTGTTGTTGATCCATCCTCATCTACATAGGAGAAAGTTCCATTTGCATTTTCTGTAATAGTTGTTAGCGTTTCCAGGTTTTGTACCGCTGTTGTTAGATTGATCTGGTTTGTTGATCCGTCTTCATCTACATAGTCCAGATTGGTGTTATCAGCATTTAGCGCCAGGGATGTTAATGTTTCCAGATTGCTTACATCTACAGTTGTTGTTGATCCATCCTCATCTACATAGGAGAAAGTTCCATTTGCATTTTCTGTAATAGTTGTTAGTGTTTCCAGGTTTTGTACCGCTGTTGTTAGATTGATCTGATTTGTTGATCCGTCTTCATCTACATAGTCCAAATTGGTGTTATCAGCATTTAGTGCCAGGGATGTTAATGTTTCCAGGTTGCTTACATCTACAGTTGTTGTTGATCCATCCTCATCTACATAGGAGAAAGTTCCATTTGCATTTTCTATGATGGTTGTTAAGGTGTTTAAATAAATAGATAAATCAGCATTCCCTCCATTTTCAAGCGATAATAAATTTCCGGTAAGAGTTAGTTGCTGATTATCTGTGCCATCAAATGTGATAGGAGTTCCTCCTCCGTTATCAAATGTAAAGGTTCCGTCACCATTATCTATTAATTGTGCTTTATTAATGGTATAAGTGGTTCCTTCTTCATTAGTATAAGTGTAAGAATCTCCATTATCGATAATGAACGTTATTGATTCAGTTGAATTGCACAAAGAAACCCAATTGGATCCATCAAATTGGAAAACACAGTTTTGATCGGTGTTAAAAACCATAGCACCTTCTAAAGGTGTTAGGGAATTCATTTGGCTGTCATTTATTCGAGTAAGTACAAAAACCTTATCGGCACTTTGTAACTCTAAAATAGAGGTAGGGTCGATAACGTTAGGATTGTCTCCTATTTTTACCTGAGCATACAATGCGCTAAAATTCAAACAAATGAGTAAGATTAGGGTAGCTTTTATTTTCATATTTGTAAGAAATTTCTTATTTTTTGAGTCCGTTTCTTTTTTACGGTTATGCCATAAATTAGTTGATTGAAAATTTCATAACAGTAACTAATATAAGGATTTATTTAAATTATAAAAAACTGTTAACAAAAATACATTATTTTTTTGATTTTTCGGGGTTTTACCGATTAAATGCGCTTTTGTTGGATTAAATGCATTGATTTTAACTTTTTTTAAGTACAATATTTTTTATTCATTTTTTTTTAAAAGTTCTTTTCTAATTATAAAAAAGATGTATATTTGCAACCGCAAAGGCGGGAGTAGCTCAGTTGGTAGAGCGTCAGCCTTCCAAGCTGAATGTCGCCGGTTCGAACCCGGTCTCCCGCTCTAAAAAAATCTCATCAATATTGATGAGATTTTTTTTATTCCTTAAAATATAATCATTTTAATTTAAAATCAATTATATAACATAATATGTTGATGAAAAAAAATGAGATAAGAAGAATGTGTGTGATTATATAAGACTTCGTTATTTAATTGTAAGCCGTACTTCTTGTCTTTTGATAATTGGTTATTCATAAATTTACATATTCTTTTATATAGGAGAAAAAGGTGGTAGAGGAGAACTTGTCTTTTTTAACAAGGATGTGATTTAGTCTTTTGATGTATTCTGAAAAAAAGAATAATTGAAATAGGCAAGGGATATGCTATATGAGCTAATTTAATATATTTACTAAATAAATTTAGAAATAGATAATGGCGAATAAAATTTTGACTAACTATGAAGAGGTTTTGCAAAAAACAGATTCGCAAAAGATCTTACTAGTGATCTTGTTAATTGGTTTAGGGGTTTATAGTCCTGTGTTCCTGGGGTCACAGTTTCTTACATATGATGATAACTGGTATATTTATGAAAATAAAAATGTGATTGACTTATCATGGAGTTCTATAGTAAATATATTTACAACTCTCCAAGGGGGGCAATATTCTCCATTAGGAGAAGTGTATCACGCTATTTTGTATTCTATTTTTGGTAAAAATGCAACAGCTTTTAAGATTTGTGCTTTATTAGTACATCTTGTTAATGTTACTTTGTTGTTTAAAGTTTTTAACGGGCTTTTTGAAGATAAAGTATTAGTATCTTTCGTAGCTTTGGTTTTTGCGATTCATCCTATGCAGGTAGAGACTATCGGTTGGATTTCTGTGATTTTCAGAAATGCTGTTTTTTTTATGTTTCTTGGGTATTGGTTCTATATAAAATATCTGGAAAATAATTGTAAGAAAAGTAATTTAATTCCTGTTATTGTTTGTTTTGTATTAGCTCTTTTTACTAAAGAGCAGGCTGTATTATTTCCTGTAGGGCTGTTTTTGATAAGCCTTATTAAATTAGAAACAATTAATGTCAAAAGATTCTGGGTAGAAATGGTGTTTTGGGCAATACTTACCATGATATTCGGCTTAGTGACTATAGAGATAACCAAAACAGGAGGTCCTAGTATTGTTAATAGGAGTGTGTCTTTGTATGATAAAGTAGGGTTGTTATCTAAAACAATACTATCCTATTTTTATAATTTCTTATTTCCTTTTAAATTGTCTTTTTCTTATCCGTATCCATTAGAGGGGAATTCTCCTTCTGTTTTTAATGTGTTTTTTTCTTTAGGAGTGTTATTGTTAGGAGGGTATCTGTCTCTTAAGAATAAATTATTTAGATTCGGTTTCTTGTGGAGTTTTGGTTTTTTAAGTCTTGGGCTGGCATTTGCTTTTTTTCATTTAAGAGATTCTTTTATGGCGGATCGTTATGCATATGTAGCTATAATAGGTTTTGCGTTTTTGCTGTATTTGATTTTAAAGCACATTAAGAAATTGCTGGGGAATAATAAGTCATTGTTTTTTATTTTAGTATTAGGGTTTTTGATTACTTTCTCTATTCAATCTTTTAATAGAGTACCAGTTTTTAAAAACTCTAAAAGTGTTTGGACTCAGGCTGTAGAGGCAAATCCTAATAATCAATATGCATACAATAGTTTGGGGTTTTATTATAGAACTCAAAAAAAATTAGATACAGCTTTGGTGTTGTATAAACGAGCAATAAAAATTAAACCAGAATATTTAGCTCATAGTAATATTGGAAAAATTTATTTTAGTAGAAAGCAATATGATAGCGCTTTGTATCATGTATCCCAAGCTATCTTTTTAAACCCCTCTTATCAGAGAGCTTATGAGAATAGGGCAGCTATTTATTATAAGTTGAAACAAAAAGATTCTTTATTGGCGGATTTGAATAAGATTTTATTCTTGGATCCAGATAATATAAAGTACCTTAAAGAGAGAGCTAAGATTTCTTTCGAAAAGAAGAAGTATAAGGAAACGATCCTTGATATGGAGAAATTACTGAAATACGATAAAGCAAATGATTATGCATATTATCTGATTGGTCATTCGAATATGGCGATAAAAAATTATGTCGAAGCTAATACCTATTTAGATGAGGCTATTAGGTTGAAAAAAAATAAACCAAACTATTATTATATTCGGTCATTGTGCCGGGTTAATGTCAAAAACTATAAAGGCGCATTAGAAGATGCGATGAAAGCAAAAAAAATGGGAATGAAAATAAGTCATGAGTACTTGATGGCATTACGTCAACAGTTGAAAAAATCAAATGAATAAGTAAAATTTACAAATGAGAATCAATACACTGTCAATAGTTATCCCTTGTTTTAATGAACAAGATAATATCAAATTCCTGTTTGAAGAATTGAAAAAGGTGTTGAATGATTTTGATTTTGTGGTAGAAATGATATTTGTTGATGATGGAAGTAAGGATGGTACGTTTGGAGAAATTGAAAAAATAGCCGATGTAGATAATCGTGTTACGGGGATTTCGTTTTCCAGAAATTTTGGTCATCAGATAGCCTTGTTGGCAGGAATGGAAAAAGCAAAGGGAGATGCAGTTGTGACAATGGATGGCGATTTGCAGCATCCGCCAGAGGTAATCCCTGAGATGATTCAACAATATAATCAGGGGTATGATATTGTGAATACCAAGAGAATTGATGGGGTTTCTACTTCTCTTTTTAAGAGGAAAACATCAAAATGGTTTTATGCTCTGATTAATAAGTTGTCTGATGTACGAGTAGAACCCAATAGTGCAGACTTTAGATTAATGAGTAGGGAAACAGTAGATGCGTTTTTGAAAATAAAAGAACAAGACCGTTTTACCCGAGGACTTATAAGCTGGATTGGATTTAAACAGACGTTTGTAGCGTATACTTCACAACCCAGGTATTCTGGGAAGACTTCATATACCTTAAAAAAAATGCTTGTTTTGGCAGTCAACGGGATAACGAGTATGTCATCAAAACCATTGCGAATATCCCTCTACTTAGGATTGTTGTTTTTTGTTACCGGAATCGTGTATTCGATTTTTATTTTGTACAATTTTTTTAAGGGAGTTAATGTCGAAGGATGGACCTCTATTCTTATAACTATTCTTATTCTGGGAGGAGTTCAGCTATTTATAATGTCTATAATTGGAGAGTATGTTTCTCGCATATTTAATGAGACAAAAGCCAGACCTCTCTATTTGGTAAAAAAAGAGACCGGTCAAAAGAGTTAATGTGTACTATATAAGCTTAGTGTTGCAAAGGAAAGCTTTCTTCCAATGTAGTTTCTGAAAAATAATGAATCTATTCTAAATAATAATTTAACCAGCCCTTTACCTCCTATGTTTAGAAAAGGAAAAGCATCCGGGTTATAAAACAAAATATATGAGAGAAGTCCTGGGTATATTTGATCTTTTAGAGTGTATCCGTTTTTTAGAAACATTTGATTCAGATCTTTTAAGATAAAAGCCTTTTCGGTTTCCTGGTCAAATAGCTCATTTTTTTTGTAGATGCGTTCCCGGATTTTTCTAAAGATAATATTATTGTGTGTTGGTTCTAAGAGGATAAAGGAACCGCCTTCTTTTAGGTTGTTTTTTAGGTTTTCGACTACTTGTTCACACATAGATGGAACATGATGAAGCCCTCCAATGATAATAATGATATCAAATTTTTTGTCACTCTTAAAGGTAGAGATATCCTGAACATATACATGTAAAGCTGGATTTTTTTCTTTGACTTTTTTTATTAATACAGAGCTATAATCAAAGCCTTCATACGATCCCAGATTACCAATGTTTTCTTCGAGTATAGATTTTCCTTCAGAGTATCCACACATGGGCTCCAGAACAGATAATTGCTGGTTTTTTAGATGTTTTTTGTTTTTAAAGAAAAAATGCCACATTAATTTCTTTAGATACAAATGATTTGTTGCTCTTCGGGCATTGTAATATTTTTCAGAAATATTTTCAAAATGTTCTCTTTGCTGTTCTATTAAGTCACTCATGGGGGTGAATTACAATTTTGATGTAAGGTATAAAAATAATGGTTTTCTTAAAATATAGATAATCCGGTTAAGGTTGTTAGCCGTTCCAGTGCATACATTCCTAATTCCGAGTTTCCTTTAGGATTTAGGGGAGGGCTCCATACAGCAACAGTGTATTGTCCTGGGTGTATAGCTACAATACCCCCGCCGACACCACTTTTACCAGGTAAACCGACTCTAAAGCTAAACTCTCCGGCTTCGTCATAAAAACCACAAGTTTGCATGATGGCATTAATTCTTTTTATTTTACTGGGAGGTATGAGTGCTATTGAAGTAGTTGGTTTCTTGCCTTCATTTGCATAGATAGCAAAGGCAGAAGAAAGTTCTTTGCAAGACATCTCTATAGCACATTGATAGGTGTAAAAATCCAAAACCTCCTCAATATCATTTTCGATATTTCCGAAAGACTTCATAAGATTCAATAGGGAAGCATTTCTGTAACTGTGTTTTTTTTCAGATTCAAAAACATCATTGTCAATATTGATAGTAGGAATATTGCTGATCTCACTAATAAAGGCGAGGAGTTCTTCTTTAGGGTGCTTTAATTTGGATAGTAATATATCAGAAATGACGAGTGCTCCGGCATTTATAAAAGGATTTCTGGGGATTCCTTCTTCGTGCTCTAGTTGTACGAGAGAATTAAATGGATCTCCCGATGGTTCTACATCCAATCTTTTGAAAATATCATCGCCGATTAACGACATAGCCAGGCTGAGAGAGAATACTTTAGAAATACTTTGAATAGAGAATTTTTCTTCATGACTTCCAATGTGATAGTGTCCGGATTTTAGACAATATAAATGCATGGCAAATTTGTCTTTAGGAACTTTTTCTAATTCAGGGATGTATGAGGCTACTTTTCCTATTGTTTTTTGATAAGGGAGTTCAGACTGAATCTGGTGTAAGATATTTTGATATTCCATGACGGTTAGTTAAGGTTGGCAAAAGAGCTTCCAGAAGGTACTTCATAAGGTTTTTTATGTTGCTCAAAAACTCTAGCAGATAAAGCACCTTTTAGTAAGATATCATTATTAGAAAGTTCTAACCAGCTGCCTTCTCTTAATCCGATTACAGGTTGGGAGTTAAGTGTGTGGAACTCTTTGATTCTGGTTTCTCTGGTTTCTCCTTTATGGGTAGAGGTAGGATCTGGGTCTAAGTAATGTGGATTAATATTAAACGGGAGAATACCGATAGTTTTAAAGCCGGGAGGGTAGATAATAGGCATGTCATTAGTGGTTTTCATATCGAGACCGCAAATATTACTTCCAGCACTGGTTCCTAAATAAGGAGTTCCGGCTTCTATGACGTCCTTTAAAACGGTTAATAAATCATTTTTATATAATTGACTAACAAGAAGGAAGGTGTTTCCTCCTCCGGTAAAAATACCTTTAGCGTCTTTGATAGCTTTGATCGGGTCAGCAAAAGAATGAATTCCTTTGAGAGCTATGTTTATTTTTTGAAATGCCTGTTGTGCTACCTGAGTATACTCATCATGAGAGATTCCATTGGGTTTTGCATAGGGGATAAAGAGAACTTCATTTGTGTTAGAAAATAAGTTTGCTAGGTCATTGAGAATGTATTCCAGATAACCGCTTCCATGTATGGTTGAAGTACTGGCGATGATGCATTTTTTCATATGATTATAATTGTGCTTTACTGGTTGTATGTATTTCTAATTGGAATTACCATCAGCGTTTTTTGAAAGAGATTTTATATTGTTACTCAGATATGCGTCTCCTTTTTTTAAACAAGCTAATGTAAATTATTTTTAGAAAACTTAAGGGAGAAATGATAGGTGTATTTTGGAATACTCTTTGAGGTTATCATGATGTTAGTTTCTCGGGGTGTCACACAATGTGTTTTAGGTAGTCTTTGGGGGTATAGTTAGTTATGGGAGAAAAATATTTTTTTAGCGCTTTGGAGAAGAATCAGCAACTCTTGTGTTGCTTTTTTTTGATCATTATTCCTTCTGTCATATTGGGGCAAGATGTAAAAATGATACGAGGAAAAGTGGAAGGGGATGCGATTCAGGGATATGCTATTAATATTGTTAATTATACCCGGCAGAAAGGTACGACAAATGACGAACTGGGTTTTTTTGAAATTCCTGTAAAAGTTAATGATTCGGTAGTGTTTTCTTCTGTTCAGTATAATGAATATGTGTGGGTGGTAAAAAAAGAAGATCTTGATAAAGAGCTTGTGGTGATTCCATTAATATCTGCTGTTACAATGCTGAATGAAGTAAATATAAGAGATACAGAATTAACAGGCTTTTTGGGAAAAGATTCAAAAGAAATACAAGTGAACCCCTATGTGAGTAACAGAACGCTTGGGCTTCCGTTTTTAGATTTGGAACCATTGCCCAAAGTGGATAGGGTACTGTTTACAGCTAAATCAGGGATATTAGATTATCCTATCAATCTGTTAAACGGAACAATTAAAAGGCTAAAGAAGCATAAAAATATTCATGAAAAAAGGAGTTTAGTCTCCAAAGGTGAAAAAATTATGGATCCGGTATTTTTTACAGAAACTTTGGGGATTCCTCAAGAATTAGTAACTGATTTTGTGTATTATTGCGAAGAAGATGCAAAGTTTAAGCAATTGATAAGGATAGGTGACCTTTTAGTGTTGATGGATTTTTATCAGAAAAAAGCAAAACAATATAAAGAGCATAAGCAGTTGGATTAGGTGTTTTTAAAGGCTTGTCTTCATAGAAAAAAGTTAATAAGAATTACAGATATTGTTCCATAAGAAAGATGAAAAAAAAAGCATTATTAGGTTTGGTCATGATGGTAATTGTAGTGAGTTCATTTACTACATTACATAAGTTTTATGTAAGTGTTACTCAGATAGAGTATAAAGAGGAAGAAAAATCGTTACAGGTTATATCCAGGGTTTTTATAGATGATTTGGAGAAGGTAATGCGAGAACGATATGATGAATCTCTTACGTTTCTGCCAGAGGGGGAAGATCCTATGGTTGTATCGTATTTAGAGTCGTATTTCAGACAAAAACTAATAATTAGGGTAAATGGAGAAGAGGTGAGTTGTTCTTTTTTAGGGAAAGAATATGAAAATGATCTGGTTCTCTGTTATTTCGAAGTTTTGGGAGTGTCAGGGCTGGATGAGATAGAGGTGACCAATCAAGCCTTGATGGATGTGTTTGAAGAACAACAAAATATTATTCACATAAAAAAAGGGAAAGAGCGAAAAAGTTTAATATTGGAGAAAGAACGAGAAAGTGGACTTGTTAAATTTTAGTAAATAAATCATCAATTCTTTAAAAAATAAATTATTTTGCGCTTTTATAGTTAACGCAATGTCAATCAAAATGAAAAAATTATTATTTGTATTTTCTGTTGCTTTCTGGGGTTCTGGAGTTGTGTCATATGCACAAGAACAAAAAGCAGAAACTCGTGAGTTAGGGCATATTAATGAAAATAAATTTAGACAGCTGTATCAGGAGTTTTCAACTCCAAATATGTATCGTACAGCTTCTGGGGCTCCTGGTTCTGCGTATTATCAGCAACAAGCTGATTATATCATGGATATAGAACTGGATGATGAAAATAAAAAGCTAACAGGTAAGGAAACAATTACTTATACAAACAATTCTCCTGATGTTTTAGAATTTTTATGGGTTCAGTTGGATCAAAATATGAGAGCTAAAGATTCTAAAACTCCATTAATACAAAATGATCCTATGGGGATAGGAGATACCCCAGATCAGTTTGTTAAAAAATATTTCAAAGAGCCTTTTGATGGAGGGTTTAATATTACTGCTGTAAAAGATCAAAATGGAAAGGCATTAAAGTATACGATTAATCAGACAATGATGCGTGTAGAAATGCCTCAACACCTAAAGTCAGGAGCAAGTTTTACTTTCTCGATAGATTGGTGGTATAATATTAATAATCATGTAGATGGAAGAGGAAGATCTGGTTATGAAGAATTTGAGGATGGAAATAGAGCTTATGTAATCGCTCAGTTTTACCCGAGAATGGCAGTATATAATGATGTAGAAGGATGGCAGAACTCTCAGTTCTGGGGACGAGGAGAATTTGCATTACCTTTTGGTAATTTTGAAGTAAATATCACAACGCCGGATGATCATATTCTAGATGGTACCGGAGTACTTACCAACCGTAAGGAAGTGTATACTAAAGAGATGTTAAAAAGATATGAGAAAGCTAAGAAATCATATGATAAACCTGTGATTATTGTATCTCAAAAAGAAGCTGAAGAGAATTCAAAAACATTTTCTAAAGGGAAGAAAACATGGAAATTAAAAGCAGAGAATGTTAGGGATTTTGGTTTTGCAACTTCCAGACGATTTATCTGGGATATGATGGCTGTAAAAGTTGGAGGAAAAGATGTGATGGCTGTTTCTATGTACCCTAAGGAAGGGAATCCATTGTGGGAAGAATGGTCGACAATTGCTGTTGCGAGTACTTTGAAATCTTATAGTAGAATGACATTTGATTATCCATATCATAAGGCAATTTCTGTACATGCAAAAAATCAAGGTATGGAGTATCCTATGATCTGTTGGAACTGGGGAAGACCAGATGAAGATGGTAAATATACTGACCGGGTTAAGTTCGGAATGATCAGTGTTATTATACATGAAGTGGGACATAACTTTTTTCCTATGATTGTCAATAGTGATGAGCGTCAGTGGACATGGATGGATGAAGGGCTAAATACTTTTGTACAATACGTAGCAGAACAAGATTTTGGAGAATGGTATCCACAAGCTTTAAAACCATTAAAAAAATATCCATCGCGTAGAGGACCAGCAGAAAAAATAGTGCCTTACATGAGTGGGGATCAGAGTTTTATTTCTCCTATCATGACACAATCGAACAATATTTATCAGTTTGGATCTAATGCATATTCAAAACCTGCTACCGGATTGAATATTCTTAGAGAGACAATTATGGGAAGAGATTTGTTTGATTATGCATTTAGGACTTATTCCCAGAGATGGATGTTTAAGCATCCAACACCAGAAGATTTTTTCCGTACGATGGAAGATGCTTCTGCAGTTGATTTAGATTGGTTCTGGAGAGGCTGGTTTTACACTACAGATTATACAGATATAGGAGTAAAAGATGTGAAAAAGTATTATGTGTCTTCTTCTATAAATGATAGAGCAAAAGCATTTATAGAGAGCAGAGGAATTAAAGAAAGTGATTTAGGACCTAGAGTGTATTTGGTAGAAGAAGGAGCTAATGATTACAAAGAAGAATATAAAGAGAAAAGTTCTATAGAAACCTCTAAATCATTAAAAGAATATATGATGGATAATTTCTCTGCTACAGAAAGAACAGCATTAAAAAATCCGAAGTATTTTTATGAAGTTACATTCGAGAAACCAGGAGGGTTGGTGATGCCGTTAATTGTAGAATATAGTTATAAAGATGGGACATCAGAAACAATTAAATACCCTGCACAAGTTTGGAGAAAAAATGATTTGGAAGTTAAAAAATCAATTGCTTCAGATAAGGAAATAGTGAAGATAACTGTGGATCCTAAAAACGAAACAGCAGATATTGATACGTCTAATAACAATTGGCCAAAAGGAGCTGCTCCAATAAATAAGTTTGATCAGTTCAAGAAACGAAGTCAGAAACAATAAAAAAACAATATTCAATATATAAAAATAAGGCCAACTCTCGTAGTTGGCTTTTTTATGGAGTTTATTGTCCTTATATTTGCAACTAGTTATGACAGTACTTCCTTTATTTATTAGTGGTCCAGAAATTGCCTTTATCGTTTTTGTTTTGGTAATGGTTTTTGGTGCAGATAAAATACCTGAAATCGCTAGAGGTTTAGGGAAAGGAATGCGTGTCGTAAAAGATGCTACCAATGATATTAAATCAGAAATTACCAAAAGTGCAGAACGCCATGGGATTGATCAAGAAATCACTTCTATAACATCTGATGTTAAAGAAGGAATCAATCAGGTAAAAGATGATATCGAAGAGTTTTCCGGTTCTGTAAAAAGAAAGCTCTAATTCTTCTCTTATTAGAAAATTTTATTCTTTTTTTTTAAAAAAAAAACAAATATTTTTTCAAGTCTCAAATTCCTTTGTTTTTAAGGGGTTTTGTGAGTTTTTATAGTATTATGCAGGCATAATATCGAGTTTTTGTTTGTGTATTTGATACTTTATCTTTTATTTTATTGAGAAATATTTAATATATTTCACTTATAATTGCGCAATTATCAAATATAGTAACATTAAATTAAATTTTTATTAATAGAAGTTTCACACAAACTCAAACTTAATTTAAAATGAAAAAAACACCTTTTATTATAATTTGTTTATTCTTAATCTTTTCCTGTACAAAGGAAGAATCTAATGATATAATCACTTCTGAAACAGAAGAACAAACAGAAGCAAAATTATTATCAATCAAAGAAGTTAATGCCTATATCGCAAAAGAACTAAAAACACATGGAGATGTTAATTGGACAGAAGCACCTGCTCATGTTTTATGGAGTGCTGTATTCCATGGGGATAAAGTTCTTAGTGTAGGGTATGGAGAAGAAGGACAAAGTTTTTCTGAAGTAAAATCTCCTGCACTGAATCAGATAAAGAAAGATATTTATAACGTTATTTATCAGCATGAAGGAGTTGAAAAATCTCAACTCAAAATGCATGAAGATAAAATATTGAATGTTATGGACGTCAAGGTAACTTCTCTGGAAACTATTGTAGCATTAAAAAAAGAAGATCATATCCGTTATTTAGAACCTATAGGATATGCTTCTTACTTAAAACAGGAAACTCAAAAATCGAGTTTTGGATGTAGAAAAGATAATGAAACAATCAATAGTAACGATTATAGAGTGATAACTCCGGCAGCGTGGGTTCCTTGGAGTTATGATAAGCATAATATTTCGCAAGCCTGGAATCATAGTACAGGAGCAGGAATTACTGTAGGAGTTATAGATACCGGAATCTCTCCTAATCAGAATTTATTGGGCTCAGGGTTCAATGATGGAGCATCTAGCGGCAGAACAATCAGTAAGTATGGAACATTTATAGATGGTGCTTTCTGGTGGTCTACAAATGTAGATGGACCAAACGATAAATGTGGACATGGAACATCGATGGCATCTGCAATCGCATCTCCTCGTAATTCGAGTAATATGCCGGTAGGAGTTGCTTATAACTGTAATTTGGTTTCGTATAGAGGGACAGAAGATGTATTATTAAATGATTATCACGAACGAAAAGGAGTAAGTGATGCGTTGACCGCTTTGGGTAATAAAAGCGATGTAAAAATCATTTCTATGTCGATTGGATATCCCTGGTCTATTGGAAATGTTAAAGATGCTGTTAGGTATGCATACAGTAAAGGAAAACTTATCATCGCAGCAGGAGGGACATCTACTAGTTTTACTAATTGGTTTGGGGTTATTTTTCCTGCAAATATGAGTGAAACAGTAGCTGTAACAGGAATAAAAGATAATGGATACAATCGATGTGATGTGTGCCATGATGGAAATGAAATTGATTTTACAATAGTGATGCAGCGTGCAGCTAATACAAGTAGAACAATTCCTGTACTTGGGTTTAATAATGGAACCAGAAAATACTCTTCGGGCTCCTCAATTGCTACTGCGGCTACCGCAGGAATAGCAGCATTAGTATGGGCTAGAAACCCTGGGATGACTAGAGCACAGGTGCTTACAAAATTGAAAAAAGCAGGGGAATTTTATCCGAATAAAAACGGAGATTTTGGATATGGGAATATAGACGCTTTAAAAGCAGTGCAGTAAGCATTGAATAAATGTCTAATAGTTAATTAATGCCATAGCGAATCGTTTTGATTTGCTATGGTCTTTTTGTTACAAAACCCTGCTTATCGTAAGACCGTCTCGGATTGGAAGTAAAACGGTTTCTACTCTGGGGTCTTCCTTTAGGAGTTTATTGTAGGTAAGAAGAGCTGCGGTAGATTCATCTTCTTTTTTTAGGGGTTTGGTGACCTTACCACTCCATAATACATTGTCTGATAAGATAACTCCTCCTTTTTTCATTTTGTCTATAATAAGATCGAAGTAATTAGGGTAATTAGGCTTGTCTGCATCAATAAAAACCAAGTCAAAAGAAATGTCTATGGTTGGGATTATATCCAACGCATTTCCTACGTGCTGATGTATTTGTTGTCCGAATGGAGAAAGGTCAAAGTATTTTCGTTGAAAATCTTGTAACTCCTCATTGATATCAATCGTATGAAGTTCTCCTTTAGATTGGATCCCTTCTGCAAGACAAAGAGCAGAATAGCCAGTATAGGTGCCGATTTCCAGAATGTTTTCCGGTCGAATTAATTTAGAAAGTATACTGAGTACCCTTCCCTGATAATGCCCGCTGAGCATTCTGGGTTGCAATACTTTTTGGTAGGTCTCTCTATTGAGTTGTCGTAGTAATTCGGGTTCGGATTCTGTATGATGAACTACATAATCATCTAAATCTTCGGGGATAAAATGCATGTCGTATACTTTTGAGCAAAAATATTCTTTTTATTAATAAGATGCATAGGAACTTTTGTTAATAAAGAAGTGTAAAGTTTTGGGTGAGGATGGACCAGATCCCAGATTCCTCATCTTTTTAATAAGGTGTAAGGAGAAAGAAATCATAGGAAGATAAATTGTCAATTGCAAAAAATGAAAAAAACTCGAATAATCTATCAGAAGCAGAAATACAATTTGTAACGAATGCGTATTTTTGAGAAAAAGATAGTAATCAATATGCAATTTAAAAATACCAAAGCTTTTGCACAGCAGTTAGATTCAGAGGATGCATTACGTTCTTATAGAGAATCGTTTGTTTTTCCAAAAGTTAATGGAAAAGATGTTATTTATTTTACAGGAAATTCCTTGGGATTACAACCCAAAAGTGCACAAACGTATGTAGATGATGTGATGAAGGATTGGAGAGAATTGGCTGTTGAAGGACATTTTTATGCCCAAAAACCTTGGTGGGATTATCATGAACGCCTTGCTAAACCATTGGCTAAAATTGTAGGGGCAAAACCGGAAGAAGTAACGGTAATGAATACATTAACGGTTAATTTGCATCTTTTGATGGTGTCTTTTTATCGTCCTAAGGGGAATAGATATAAGATTATTTGCGAAGAGAAAGCATTTCCAAGCGATCAATATATGCTACAGAGTCAGGTGAGATTCCATGGCTATGACCCAAAGGAGGCAATTGTAGAAATCAAAAAAAGAAAAGGAGAGCATAATTTTAGGCAGGAAGATGTTCTCAATGTTATAAAAGAAGTAGGAGATGCCTGCGCATTAGTGCTTCTAGGAGGGGTTAATTATTATACCGGGCAGGTTTTTGATATGAAGACAATTACAAAAGTAGGACATGAAGTAGGAGCTTTTGTAGGATGGGATTTGGCACATGCAGCAGGGAATATTTCTTTAGAATTACACGATTGGGATGTAGACTTTGCAGCCTGGTGTAGTTATAAATATATGAATAGTGGTCCTGGAAATGCTTCGGGATGTTTTATTCATGAACGATTTCACGGAAAAAAAGATATTCCGCGTTTTGAAGGTTGGTGGGGTACAGAAAAAGAAACAAGATTTATGATGAATCCTGAATTTGTACCTATGCCGAATGCTGATGCATGGCAATTAAGTAATGCTCCTATTCTGGCTATGGCGCCTTACTTAGCCTCTTTAGAAATGTTTGAAGAAGTAGGAATGGAAGCATTAATACAAAAACGAAATAAAATAGTCGCATATCTGGAGTTTGTATTGAAGGATATAGATACTCAGGTGTCAAGTGAATTCGAAATTATTACTCCGGTAAGCCAGGAAGAAAGAGGAACACAAATCTCTGTGTTTCTTCATGGCGAAGGAAGAAAATTATTCGAGTATCTTATGAAAAATGGAGTTATTACTGATTGGAGAGAGCCGAATGTGATTCGGTTAGCACCTGCGCCATTTTATTCTTCTTATGAAGATATGTATGAATTTGGTCAAATTCTAAAAAAAGGAATCTTAGAAAAAAAGAAATAAAGACAAAGCATCTCCTCTCGGAGATGCTTTTTTAGTCCAATCAATTATATATTACTCTACAATAAGCGTGTATTGAGGAGTTTTGTTTAAAGGGCAAAAGTAGCTGTAAGTTCCTTTCTTAAGAGAAACTTTCTTGGTGCTACCTGTCGTTCCTTCTGTAACTACTTTTTTTACATACGCTTCTTTGATGTGGTTTTTAGGATTAGAAGCATCTGCTCCTTCTGGTATAAGAACAAATCCTACGTCAGTTCCTGCGTTGTGATTTGCGATATTGAAGATGTATTCTCCTTCTGATAAAGTCAGTTGTTTTTGAGTGAATTCACCTTTTGTTTGCTCGAGAGTAACTGTTTTAACATCTTGAGCTGATGCTGTAAATGTAATCGCTAAAACGAATGTAAATAATGTAATAATCTTTTTCATAAGTAAAGTGTATTTGTTGTTTAGTTGGGAAGGGAATATTCCCTCCCCGGTAAGTATGTATTGTTAATTTTTAGTATTAAACAGTTTCCAAAGGTTGTGCTAATGGAAAGTCTACAGGAACCTGAGTAGTACTGTGGATATAGTTAGAAATTGTCTTATCTCCTACTAATACGATAGTATCTATTAAATTTCCTTTAGAGTATCCTGCATTGAAGAAGTTTTCCACAACATTCTGATCAGCTCTTCCTCTATTTTCAGTAACGTTTTTAGCTAGTTTAGCTAAAGCGTCTAATTTATTGTCAAAAGAAGCTTTTCCTTCTCTTAATTCTAGTATTTGTTGATCGTCAAATCCATTCATCTTTCCAATAGCAGTATGGGCAGATAAACAGTATATACAGTTGTTAACTTGGCTTACTGCTAAGTTTACAACTTCTTTTTCTTTTGCAGAAAGAGAAGTTTTTGCATTGGCAAAATTAAGGTAGTTTTCTAAGGCCGTGTTACTGTGTGCATAGGTAGCATATAAATTAGGAACAAACCCTAGTGCTTTATTTAAATTGTCAAAAATAGCTTGATTGTTTTCTGATACTTCTTCTCTAGTAGGAACATTAAATGTGCTCATAATATTAATATTTTAATTAATTAAATTGTTGTTATAATTTGATGGTACAAAGATGCAACATCAATAGGCACAAGGGAATGGTAGTTTTTCCCTATGAAATGTCAATTATTCCTATGGATAAAAAAAACTCCGATTTTTCGGAGTTTTTTGTTTTTATAATCAAATTGCAAAAAGAAGCTGAAAGTTTATGAGGATTTAAAAGAAGGAAACATCTTTTCTTTTTATCCATAATAGTATTGCGCTTAGTATAAATGTGATAATGGCTGTAAAGAAAAGAAGACCACCGTCATTGTTTATTTCAATCCCCAGCTTAGTCAAATGTATGAGAATTGCCCCACCGATTATTCCCAGAGATAAAGTTGCTCCGATCCATACAGTCTTAGGGATAAGTAATAAGATCCCGGCAATAAGCTCAGCAATTCCAGTGGCAATTCTACCGTATGGTTCTAAACCTACCTTAGAAAAAATATATACACTATCGGGGTGTCCTGTGAATTTAAATCGTAAGGTTTGGATAAGGGTAACTGCTACTATAATTCTTAATACTAATGGAAAGATCTTTTTAGTGCTACTCATTTTTTGTTTGTTATAGTTTTTAGATTAGTTAGGCATAAAACATTATGAGTTAAGTACTAGTTAATAGATACTTTGGGGAATTTGTTTGTTTTTATTCAATAAAAAAAACATGAAGTATTGTTATTCAGTGCTTTGAATAAAAACAACGAATTCCAATTCTTATAATTGTTGGTTTTTACGAGTAAAAAACAGGATTAAAATATTAAATTTTTGATAAAAAAAGAAAGACTATGTTAATTCTTTTCCAAATAATCGACAAAAGTGTCAATTTGTTCATTAGGTATTCTCTTTTTGTCTTTGTTGAAATTTTTTCTGAATTCTGAAGGAGAAAGAGAAGTTCTCTTTTTAAACATTCTACTTAGGTGAGAAGGATCATCAAACCCAATTTCATAAGCGATCTCTTTAGTGGGTTTGTCAGAGTAAATGAGTAATCTTTTGGCTTCTAGTATGATGCGGTCATGAATGATCTGCAAAGGACTCTTTTTGTATTTAGCAAATGTATTCGAAAGTGTTTTAGGAGATTTGAATAGCTTTTTTGCATAAAAAGAGACAGAATGTTCCTTTCTGAAATGAGAGTTAACCAGAACATTAAATTCACGGATCATATTTAATTGTCCGTCAAACATATGTTTAAAATTACTTTGTTGCTTTATAAGTCTGGTAGTTGTAATGATAAAACGAGCCATAAGAATACGGAGCATTTCAGCTTGTATGTTGTCAACAGTATCAAGCTCGTCAAGAAATACCTGATGTAATAATTGTAATTTATGATGTTCTTCTTTAGATAATTCTATAATGGGACTGGTCGCATTTCCATAGAAAAGAATCCCCATACAGCTAACCTCTTCATCATGATCTTTAATACAATAAAACTCTCTGTTGAATTGATATACAATAGCATTTTGACCTCCTATAAACCTAAAAAAAATAGTAGGAGTCAAAACTGCAATACTATTTTTTTTGAGTGTGGTGGCAACTCCATCTATTTCTATTTCAATAGGAGTGTCAGTTGCCCAAATAAAAGTGAAGAGTCCTATCTGCTCGGATAGGCTGTATGTTTGTAATAATTCTTCATTTGCTATTTTGAAAATAGCATTTGTAGAAAATTCATTGAATTGCTTAATCATGATTATTTTGTCGGGGAAGAGGTGTTATCATTACATTGAAATTGAATTTTTACGTATTTTTTTTATAACTATCTGTTAGTTAGTGTTTAATGGGGTAAAATTAAAAGTTTTTTCTATGAAGATAACATGTGTTTCATTGATTTTAATCATTACTACGGGATAAAAGTAACAGAAGGATAATTAATTAATAATTGTTATTTTTACAGAAGGTTTTAATGTTTGTAATTGTTCTTTTTCTTAAGGCTAATCCACCGAAAACATTAGAACTCGAATCAATATCTTTTTACGGTTCTAAAATTTTATCGGTAGGATTGAATAGTAAAGAAATTTATGCAAGCAAAAAATATCGCCATTGTTGGTAGTGGATTAGTAGGATCCTTATTAGCAATATATCTAAGAAAAAGAAATCATTCAGTTACTGTATTTGATAGGCGTCCTGATATTAGAAAAGTGGAATTTAGTGGACGTTCCATTAATTTGGCAATGTCAGTTAGAGGATGGAAAGCGTTAGAAAAGGTAGCTATTGCAGATGAAATAAAAAAGATTGCGATCCCAATGCATAAGAGAGCTATGCATGTCAATGGCAAACCTGAGTATCATCAATATTATGGAGATGAAGGGGAGGCTATTTACTCTATTTCTAGAGGGGTGCTTAATCGGGAAATGATTACGTTAGCAGAGAAAGCTGGAGTTGTTTTTAGATTTGAAGAAAAAGTCTGGGATGTCAATCTTCCAGAGGCAAAAATATATACAGGAGAAACAGAAAAAGGGGCCTGGAAAGAATATCAATATGATATGATTTTTGGATGTGATGGTGCCTTCTCCAGAGTACGTCATAAGATGCAAAGGAGATCAAGATTTGATTATTCTCAGGATTTTTTAGATGCGGGATATAAAGAATTAGAAATTCCGGCAAATCCAGATGGAACGCATCGATTGGATAAAAATTCATTGCATATATGGCCTAGAGGAAAATTTATGTTGATTGCATTACCTAATTTAGATGGAAGTTTTACATGTACATTGTTTATGCCTCATGAAGGAGAAAACTCCTTTGAAACATTGACAGATGATCAGAAGGTACTGAATTTTTGGAAAAAGAATTTCCCAGATGCAATTCCTTTAATGCCGACTTTGCTAGAAGATTTTAATAAAAATCCTACCAGTGCTTTGGTAACGATGAGATGCTATCCTTGGACTTATTGGGATAAAATTGCTCTGGTAGGGGATTCAGCACATGCGATCGTACCATTTTATGGACAGGGAATGAATGCAGGTTTTGAAGATATTTCTGTATTGGACGATATTATTTCCAAAGCAGAAAATGATGATTGGCAAGCTATTTTTGAAACCTATCAGGAGTCAAGAAAAAAGAATACAGATGCTATTGCAGAGTTGTCTTATAGAAACTTTATGGAAATGAGTAGTAAGACCGCAGATCCTGATTTCTTGCTTAGAAAACAAATAGAAAAACATTTCTCGGATAAATATCCAGATAAGTGGGAACCCTTATATTCTAATGTTACATTTAGTCATATGCCTTATGCAAAAGCATTAGAACTCGGAGATATTCAGTCTGAGATTATGGATGAAATCATGAAAGAAGCGAATATAAAGAACCGTTGGGATACAGTTGAGATAGAGCACAAAATTTTAGAGCTTCTAGCAGAAAGAGGTTAACCGATAAGCTTTTTGATCCAGGCTAGTTTTTGAGAAGTGTAAGGAGCATATTTTAGGTTTAGTTCGAAAAGGAATGTCTTGTGTAAGACACTTTTATAATGAGAAAATGCTTTAAATCCATATTCGCCGTGATAGCTTCCGATACCACTACTTCCGACTCCGCCAAAAGGAAGATTGTCTTCTATAAAATGAACCAAAGCATCGTTGATAGCACCTCCGCCAAATGATATTTCACGAAGAACTTGCTGTCGCATGTTTTTGTTTTTGGTAAAAATATAACAAGACAAAGGTTTATCCATTGTTTTTATTTTGTCTAGTACAGGAGTTAATTTTTCATAAGAAATCACAGGTAAAATAGGACCGAAAATTTCTTCTTGCATGACGAGATCATCAAAAGAAACATTGCTCATGATTGTAGGTTCTATAATTCTATTTTCTTTATCAAATTTTCCTCCCAGATATATTTTTGATTGGTCGATCATGGTAATCAGACGATCCAGATTATTTTCGTTGATAATCTGAGTATAATTTTTGTTATCGATACTGTAGGAAGCTTTCTCAATATGTTTTTTTAAAGCAGCCAGTAGGGCAGCTTCCATTTTTTTCTCTACCAGGATATAATCGGGGGCAATACAGGTCTGTCCTGCATTTAGGAATTTAGCCCATACAATACGTTTTGCGGTCATATCAATATCAACTCCGGCAGTGACAATTGCGGGACTTTTTCCTCCGAGTTCCAAAATAACAGGGGTTAATTGTTTTGCAGCAGCTTCATAAATAATTTTCCCAACTTTGGTACTCCCTGTAAAAAAGATAGTATCGAATTTGACCTTAAGCAGTTCAGTAGTGTTTCGTACGCCTCCTTCTATTACTTTAAAATAAGAAGGAGGAAAGCTTTGAGTGATTATTTTTGCCAATGCAGCAGATGCATTGGCTGCAATTTCACTAGGTTTTAATACGATGGTGCAACCAGCAGATATTGCTGCAACAACAGGGGATAAGGATAATTGATAAGGATAATTCCATGCACCAATAACCAATGCTACTCCCTTCGGTTCAGGAAGAATGTAACTTCTTCCGGGAAGATTTGTTAACCCTGTAGAGACACGTTTCTTTCTGGCCCATTTCTTTATTTTTATCAATGCCAGATCAATATCGTGATAGATAATAGCCAATTCGGTTACGTAAGTTTCGTAATCAGATTTTTTAAAATCTTTATAAATGGCTTTATAAAGTAAAGATTCGTTTGTCTTAATCGCATTTTTCAATATTTTTAATTGCTGTATTCTAAAAGAAATATCTTTTGTAGCATTCGTATTGAAAAATTGACGTTGCGAATCTATAATATTTTGATATGGCATATGAGTAACAACAGGTTTAGGTAGTTTGAGGCATGCTTATTTCTGTGTTCTGTTTCTTCTCCAGGGCTAATTGTTTTTGCATTTGTTTTACCGTTAGTGTACTTCCATCATGACTCCATCCTGGAGGACCAAAAATATACATAAATTTATGATACCAATTTTTAGACTTTTTAGTGTCATTCCAAATATCTTTATACTCATGTGTGAGAATTACCCATGGGTTATATGAGTTTGGTGGGTGTGTAACACCGTATTGTACTTCAATGGTGTCATCTAATTCTTTCCAGGTGCCAAATATTTTGTCAAATATATTGAGAAACCCTCCGTGATTCTTATCCATATACTCTATGTTTTTGGCATGGTGTACCTGATGCATAGTGTGGGTGTTAAATATTTTATCGATAAATCCTAGTTTAGGGATATAGACAGAGTGAAGTTGGAATTGCCATAAGGCTTCTATACCTAAACATACCACAAGCATTTCCGGGGGGAATCCAATGGCAGGAATCCACATGTAGAATAAAGGTTTGTATAAGATGGTAAACCACCCATTGCGTACTGCTGTTCCCAAGTTAAAGTTATCAGAAGAGTGATGTACAATATGTGCAGCCCATAGGAACCGAACCATGTGATTCTGACGGTGAAACCAATAATAGGTAAAATCATCCAGTAACTGGCATATGATCCAAACATACCAGGCATAGCTAAAAGATTCCCATCCCATTATATTTGTTCGTACTCCATCTACCAGAGGATTGAAAACCTCATAAACATAATTAAATATTACAATAGCAGAAATCGTTTTGATTAAAGGAGCAATAATAGCAGAGCCTATTCCCATAGTCAAGCTAGAAGCCAAGTCTTTCCATTCATATAGGTTTTTATCTCCATGAGTTTTGCTGTAGGTAAGCTCAACTAGAATGAGTCCCAAAAAACAAGGAACACCATATACGAGGGGGTTCGTAAAATCCATCTTTTTTTGTTTTTGTTGTATTTTTTGGAATATAGGGAGAATTTTATAAAAGAAAAGGAGAAATGGTAAGGAATCATAAAAAATACTTATAAATAAGTATGATTTTTGCCTGATGGGTGGAATTTAACTGTTCTGAGATTCATTTCAGAATTAGATTTTATTGCTAAAAAGATCTTGCTGTTTGTATCAATACAGGATATTATAACGACGCTATTTTCTAAGACCAGAAAATAGCGTCATAAGTTTTAATAAGAGCTCGTTAGGGTTATTTTAGAGACCCTCCTAATGCTTCGAAAGCATTAAGTACATTTTTAATTGCTTTTTTTTCTGCCAGGCTGATTGTTCTTTCTTTGGTAGTTGTTTTGCCAATCAGCTGTAGTTTAGCAGATTTACTTTCAGCAACTTGTTTGATCATTTCGAAATCTTTTTCTTTTAATACCCTGTCAAACCATTCTCTCATACCTCCTTCTGTTTCGCTGGCTTTGAATTCTCCAGGATTCTCTTCTTCTATTGTGTATGTTTTGCCATCAGCAGTGATAACAATTTGTTTAATGAAAAGCCATTCTTCTTTAGAAAAATGATTAACAGAGATACCCATCCAGGGTTTTCTTTTTTCCTTTTTACCGATGTAGGTGTGTAGAAAGTTTTTAGTGCCGGATAATGTCGACGATTTATCAGAATACCATGTCACCGAATTAGAGACATCGTACTTCTTTTTCATCTTGCTGATTGCTTTTTTGAAATTTTCATTGTTATTTTCGGTTAGTTTGTCTCTTTCCAGTGCCTTTTTAGTTTCTTCTATTTCTTTCTCTACTTTTTTTAGTAATCTTTTGGCTTTTCGGGCTTCAGTAGATTTTGGATATTTTTCTATTAATGCAATCAATCTGGATTTACTTTTTTCGTATTCTAGGTTGTCATTATACTCATTAGCTTGTTCCAGAATTTGTACAGGAGTAAGTTGACAATCTGCAATTTCTTGTTTTAATGATTCATTCTCTTTTTTGAGCTTGTCGTATTCCTCCTGGGGAACACCACAGCTAAAAAAAATAAAGATACAGGAATACAATATCAGGGTAGCTTTTTTCATCATTACGGAGATTAGTTAGTTTACTGGTCTTGAATTTTAGAGATCGTAAAATTCAATTTTTATTATTAGGATATATCCTAAGATACTAAAAAAGTAATGAAGAAGAGATAGGAGAAAGAATTTTTTTTAGTGTAGTTTGTTGATTGTGTGTGGGTTTTAGGTGTGCTATGAGATTGTGAGAAAATTATAAACTGAAAGGCATTAGAGGTTCAGCCTAACTTTTATCGATCTCTTCGCTTTCTTTTAGAGGAAGAAACGTTCTTTTTTCGTTTTGGGAATTCCTTGCGTTGTCTTTTCGAAGTTTCATTCTTTGCTTCTTTTCTTCTGGGAGAGCGATGTTTCTCTTCTGAAGAAAACTCTTCAGTCCCTCCAGAGTTTTGGGTGTCGTCTCGTAGGGTTTGTAGCTCTTGTTGACTAAGGTCTCTCCATTGACCTAGAGGAATGTCCAGAGAGACATTCATAATGCGAATTCGCTTTAGTTTTAAAACCTCATACCCCAAATACTCACACATTCTTCTAATCTGACGATTTAACCCCTGTGTCAGTACGATCCGAAAGTCATATTTGTTTAATTGTTCCACTGTGCATTTTCTGGTTACAGTACCCAAAATAGGAATTCCATTAGCCATTCTTTTGATAAAATCGGTACTGATTACCTTATTAACAGTGACAATATATTCTTTTTCGTGATTGTTTCTCGCACGTAATATTTTGTTGACAATATCTCCGTCACTAGTTAGAAATATCAAACCTTCGCTCGGTTTATCCAGCCGACCAATAGGGAAGATTCTTTTAGGATAATTGATATAATCGATGATATTGTCTTTTTCATTCTGAGCAGTCGTACAGACAATACCTACGGGTTTGTGAAAAGCAAGGTAGACATGCTTCTCTTTAGGTTCAGTAATAAGAGCTCCATCTACATGGATAATATCTTCCGGAGCAACTTTTGTTCCCATTTCAGGAACTTTATTATTAATAGTGACACGTCCCTGATCTATTAGCTTGTCAGCTTCCCTACGAGAGCAATATCCTACTTCGCTGAGGTATTTGTTTAATCGGACAAGTTTTTTTTCTGACATAAGCTACATAATAATAAGGTGCAAATATAAGATTAAGACACGAAAAGAGTATCATGAAAAGATTGCAAAGATAATTTATGTATTGCTATTGTGAGAATGTTTGTTTTTTAGAAAATGAAGAATCATTTCGTTCACTTCTTCAAAAAACAGGGAGTGTCCATAGTTTTGAGTGGTAATAAAGGAGACGCCTTTCCAAGACTTACTTATTTTCAAAGCTTCAGAATAAGGGGTGATATCATCATAAGCATCGTGGATTAATAATCCTGGGGTATCAATATCTTTTACATAATTTGCAATCGAAAATTCATGGCTAAAAAAGCCAAACTCTCTTTTAAAGTAAGTATCGAGTTCTTTAATGAATTTATCGGAGAGCTTCAGGGTATTTTGAAAATGTGATAGCAGCCCTTGTAATTCAGAAGGAGGGGCTAAGGCAATGATTTTTTGAATAAAAGGGTAGCTGAACTTGTATTGAGAATAGAGAGTTGTCATACCTCCAATGGAGTGACCTATAATATATGTAGGTTTGTGTTTCTGTATGATGAGGTCCATACATGCTGCGTATAATGGAATGTTAAATTGCTTCCCGGAAGAATAACCATGGGCAGGGGCATCGAGGGAAAGAATAGTATAACCTTGAGCATGTAGAAGTTCTATAAGCGGTTTCCAACGATAGGTGTTACTTTCCCATCCATGTACTAACAAGATCGTTTCTTTATTGTGGTTTGGCCAGCTGTAGGATTGAATTTTGAGATCTTCTATATGGAGGATATCATCAAAAGCCTCTTCGAGAAAGTGCTCCTGTTCAGGGAGTACCCGACCTTTTCTTGGAGTACAAAAGAACGTAAATGCTTGTACTAGTGCTTTTTGTTTGTTGAAAAAAAATAAGAGTTCTAAGTGTTTTCCTACTAATAAAGGAAGGGCTTTTTTTATGTGTTTATTCATCTTCTCGATGTACCGTGTCTAAAGAAAAAGCAGGAGTACAGATTGCAATGTACTCACAGGCTTCATTAAATGGATTAGCGTATTGTATTCGGGTACCTTTTAGGATTTTTATAGATTCTCCAGCAGCTAATACTACTTTTTCGTTATCAATGGTAATTTGTTTTTTTCCTTTGATGATATAGGTGTATTCGTCAAATTCGGGTGTTTGAAAAGGCTCCTCCCAGTGAGGAGGTGCAATCATATGAGCAATGCTTATTTCTGTATTACCATCCGTAGCGTTGCCAAAATGCTCCTCGATCAATTTGCCATCTGTAGTGGGAACGACAAAAGGAGATTTTTGAATAAGAAACTTTTTAGAAGAACTCATTTGTCTTGAGGTGTTTAATTCCAGTGAATCCAGAATTGTTTTATCTTGGCAGTATCAGGAATTTGGGAAACGTCAATTTTTTTATCTGTATTAAACCTGAATTCAGAAGGTAAATCTTTTTTGTCGATAGTAAAGTATGCCTGTAGATCATCTATAAATATAACAGCGGTACTTAATGTATTATTGATCTTGGAAATTGTATACTGATCTTTTATGTCTTTGAATGTACTTTGACTTGATAATCCAGTACCCGTTTTGTAGCGAGAGTCAATTACCTGTACAGTTTGGATAGTTGAACTCGAATCGTTTTCATGCTTTGCTTCTAATATTAAAAGTTTTCTTCCTCCTTTTTCAAAAACCTCAATCTCATTAGCGGTATTGATGTATTCTGTCCGGGTCATGTTCCTTACAATAGAATCTTTCGCAAAGATAGAGTCCAGTTGGTATACTTTTATTTCATTTGTGAGAAGACCAATACGATTAGGTGAGATTTCAAAAGCAGCTTGCATTTGATTGTTTTCTTGGCAAGAACAGATGAGTAATGATGTAAAGATATATAAGAAAATTCTGTGATTCATAGTAGTGAGAAAATTTTGTAACCGCTATTTTAATAGTTTGTTTAGTACTCCCAGTGCACCTCTGATAAATGTGGCACTTGTTAGTACTTTGATAATGGCTTTTTCGGTGGTGCTGGTTCTTCTGGATCGAGATCTACTTGTTGATCTTTCAAGTTTTTCTCTTTCTTTTTTTGCAACTTCTTTTGCCTCTTCAGCTTCTGCCTGTGCTATTTTTTTATTAAGTATTTCATACGCACTCTCCCGATCTACTTCTGTATTATATTTTTTAGTGAGGCTTGATTTCTCGATCAGGTTCTTTAATTCCTTATCTGTAAGAATATCCATTCTACTCATTGGTGCTCTAAGCATGGTAGCAGCCAGGGGAGTGGGGCGTCCTTTCTCATCAAGAGCAGAGACAAGCGCTTCCCCGATTCCAAGAGAAGTTAATACTTCTTTGGTGTCGTAGTATTCAGAGATAGGGTAGTTCTCCGCAGTTAATTTGATCGCTTTTCGATCTTTGGCAGTAAATGCTCGTAATGCATGCTGTACTTTTAATCCTAGTTGCCCGAGGACACCATCAGGGACATCGGTTGGGTTTTGAGTTACAAAATACAATCCGATTCCTTTGGAACGGATAAGTTTAACGATGTTTTCTATCTGATCCATTAAGGCGTTAGAAGCTTGTTTGAATATAAGGTGTGCCTCATCCAGAAAGATGACTAATTCTGGTCGACCGCTATCTCCCTGTTCCGGAAATGTTCCATATATCTCGGCTAATAAGCTAAGCATAAAAGTAGAAAATAGTTTTGGACGATCCTGAATGTCGGTTAATCGAATTATATTAATGAGTCCTCGGCCATCATCATCAACTCTACATAAATCCTGTACCTCAAAAGAACGTTCTCCGAAAAAGATATCAGCTCCTTGTTGCTCGAGTTCTACTATTTTTCGAAGTATAGAACCTGTAGAAGCTGTAGAGATTCTACCATAGTCTTTTTCTAGTTCTTTTTTTCCTTCTCTGGTCGCATATTGCAATACTTTTTTCAGGTCTTTTAGATCTAGTAGAGGAAGTTTATTGTCATCACAATATTTGAAAATAATAGCAATTATACCGGCTTGTGTTTCTGTAACATCAAGAATTCTGGATAAAAGTACAGGGCCGAATTCGCTTACAGTAGCACGTAACCGAACACCTTCTTGCTCCGATAAGGAAAGAATTTCAACCGGAAAACTTTTGGGAGTGAATGGAATTCCTATTTTTTGATGTCGTTCATCAATTTTAGGATGTCCGGGACTCGCAGCAGCAATACCGCTGAGATCTCCTTTTATATCCATAAGCAATACAGGAATTCCTTTTTCGCTTAAGTTTTCTGCGAGCACCTGTAATGTTTTCGTCTTTCCTGTTCCGGTAGCCCCGGCAATAAGACCATGACGATTTAGGGTTTTTAAAGGGATTTTTACCTGAGCGTCAGTAATTGTTTCGTTATTGTGAATAGCGGATCCTAATGCTATAAAATCTCCTTTGGTCGTATACCCTTCAGTAATGTGGTCCAGAAAAGCTTGATTTTCACTCATAGTTGATCTAAATTTTGATAAAAATAGGAATCTTAGTTAATCTATCGAAATTATACATTGATTTTAATGAAAAAGGATATTGCTTTATTTTCGTTTTGTGTATTTCCTAAAATGAAAATTAAATAATGTGTTATATTTATAAGGTATAAAATTCGATAACAATGAGGTGGTTATTTTTAGTTGTTTTTATAGGAAGTGTTTTAGGGTGTAATCAACCTATGCAAGTTTCAGAGAGTCCAATATTTCATGTGAGTCATGAACCTAAAAAAGTAGCGGCTCCTTTTTCTGATGCAGTACAGGTAGGAAATACGTTCTTCTTGTCAGGGCAGATAGGAATGGACCATACAACGAGAAAATTGGTTAATGGAGGGATACAGACAGAAACGAAGCAAGCCCTGGAAAATATAAAAGCGGTATTGCAGCAGCATGATATGGAGATGAAAGATGTGGTGAAGTGTACCGTAATTCTTTCTGATATTAAAGACTTCTCATTGTTTAATGAAATCTATAAAACTTATTTTCCTCAAAAACCTGCACGAACAACTTTTGCTGCAAGTGGGTTGGCTGTAGGAGCTAAGATTGAAATAGAGTGTGTTGCAGTAAAATCGGAATGAAATTTATAGGGTTGTAAAAATCACTGTATTGTAGGAAGTGATTTGAATATGCTGGTTTTTTTGTAAGTAGATTGATAATTTTCAAGCTTTTATTAATTACCTTTGCGCCCTTATGCAAGAGAATGTACAAAAAATGTTAAAGGAAGGAAGTATGCTTCCTTTAATGGAGGAGTTTTATACAATTCAGGGGGAAGGGTTTTATAAAGGAACAGCAGCTTATTTTGTTAGAATTGGAGGATGTGACGTAGGTTGTCATTGGTGCGATGTTAAAGAAAGCTGGAATGCTGATTTGCACCCTCCAACCCGTACAGATATCATTGTAGACAATGCTCTTAAGTATAGTGATGTAATTGTGGTTACAGGAGGAGAGCCCTTGATTTGGGATTTAACATTGCTTACTGACGGATTGAGAGCTAAAGGTGCCAAAACACATATTGAAACCTCAGGTGCATATCCGCTGTCTGGAGATTGGGATTGGATATGTTTGTCTCCCAAAAAAGTAAAATTGCCAAAACCTGAAGTATACAAGAAAGCAAATGAACTAAAATGTATTGTATATAATAGAAGTGATTTTAAATTTGCGGAAAAGCAAGCAGCGCAAGTTTCAGATGACTGTATTTTATATTTGCAACCCGAATGGAGTAAAAGGGAGCAAATGATTCCGTACATAGTTGATTATGTTATGGATAATCCAAAATGGAAAGTGTCCTTACAAACTCATAAATATCTCAATATTCCTTAGTTTTTTACATTGAGATAACAGATTGTTGACCGTTTTTTATTGTTCCTGAATAAGGATTGTGTGTTAATTACGGTTATAACGTATCGTTTTAAGGGTGTTTTTTTTGAAAATCAAACAAATATGTAGGTTTTTTCTTTCTTATTGTATGAGTTTTGTCTTACAGTATTGCCTTTTATCTTCTTTTTTATATAGTTATGTCGAAAAGTTAATTTTTAATTAATGTTTTTCTTGACTTATGGATGCTTATTAGTTATTTTTATATAAGTAATTTAAAATCAAGGGGCTATGAGATATCTGTACACTATTTTCGGATTAAATTTTCGTGTATTCATTAACTTTTTAAAGGATCTCCCAGGAGCATCTAGCTATGCTATTCGCAGATAATTAGCTCTGGTAGTAGTATCATTTAAATTGTTTGAATAAAGAACAGAATCGAATAAAAAAAACGTCTAATATATATTAGACGTTTTTTTGTGTTGATTTTTAAGCTGGAGTGCCCTGAATAGGTTATCTTCTAAAAATAGTAGTTTTTATTAGGGTTTGTTTTCTGGTGGGGTATGTATTTTCCGTAAAAAAGAAAAAGAAAGGGGGGATAAAACCCCATAAAAACATGTTTTTTGCGTAAGAATTTTCTTGTTTGTTTTTTTTTGTTTAGGTTGTTTTTGAGTATTATGACCTTTTTAAGGTGTTTTCTGTCTAAAATCTACTACACGAAGTGTTAATTTTTTTTTGCTACAGAAGATTCTGATTTATCTTTGTGTAGTAATTTAAAACACAAGGGGTTATGAAATTTTTTTACGGTATTTTTACAATTAACGTTAAAGCTTTAATTGAATTTATTAAGCAATTACCTGCTGCATCAAGCAATGCTATTCATAGGTAATAAACAAATTAAATTAGTAGTATATGGTGAGACTTTACACTTAGAAACAAACAAGACAAAAAGAGGTGTTATCGGTCTTTAATTAGGGGATTAAGACCACAGGGAATATCTTTTACTAAAGTAAAATATTGGAATGTAGCATTATTTGTTGGGGGAAACAAAAAAATGCGAAATTTGAAGGAAGCAGTGCTATTTTAGTTTTATTCAAAATAGCACTGTTTTTTTTCGTTTCTATAAGGAAACAGGTATAGAAACACGAGTAGTATCCCAAGCTAATACCATGTCGTATCCTTTGTCAGCTTTTTTGAAAGCAATCGAAAATGCCTCTAAGGAATCTCCTGTAGTAGGTGAGGTGGTTATTCTGGCAATATCTTTTTCTTCGTTATAAGAATATGCTCCCCAGCTGTCTAAGTCCGAATTAAGAATAATAGTCCATTCTTTTTCTCCTGGAATAGTAAAAAGAGAATAAGTTCCTGCTTTTACAGTTTTGCCTCCAAAAGTTACATCCTTAAAAAATTTAATTTCAGTAGCTTCATCAGCTCCTGTTCTCCATACTTTGTCAAAAGGAACAAGATTCCCGAATATTTTTCTCCCCTTTTTCTGAGGACGGCTATAAATTACTTTTACTTCAGGTTTTGCATTTCGGTCAGCTTTTGCATACGAGATGTCTGTAGGACTTTTTTGTAAATCCGAAAACCGCTGTGCATTCATAGAGGTCAATGAACCAATAAACACCATTACTGCTAATACTAAACTTTTTTTCATTGTACTGTTTTTTTACTTTTTTATACTAAACTGATTAGTCGTAAAGATAGGAGTGTACTTAGTTGGTGTATGTTAATCATTTGATAAAATATGAAAGTAATGAATTAAAAGGTGAAGTCTCATTTTTAGACAGGTTGTGTTTTTTAATGATATGATTTTGTTTATTTTTATTTAAATGTGTAATCAATTTTATGTTTTTTGTTTTTATAATGTAATCTATGTTGAATATTTGCAGTGTTAACTATTAGAAACAATAAAATATGTGTGGAATAGTATGTGCCTTTGATTTAAAGGAAAAAGCAGAGAAGTTAAGACCTCAGTTATTGGAAATGTCAAAAAAAATTCGTCATAGAGGTCCGGATTGGAGTGGTATATACGCTGATGAAAATGCAATTTTAGCACATGAGCGATTAGCAATTGTTGATCCTGCATCAGGAAAGCAGCCATTGTTTAGTGAAGATAAAAAATTAATATTGGCAGCTAATGGAGAGATTTATAACCACAGAGAATTAAGAGAACAGTTTAAAGGAACATATAATTATCAAACGGAATCTGATTGTGAAGTCATCTTATCACTGTATAAGAAAAAAGGGACAAGGTTTCTTGATGAATTGAATGGGATTTTTGCTTTCGCACTATACGATGCAGAAAAAGATTCTTATTTCGTAGCAAGAGACCATATGGGAATCATTCCTTTGTATATGGGATGGGATGAGAACGGAACTTTTTATGTTGCTTCAGAGTTGAAGGCGCTAGAAGGTGTTTGTACAAAGATCGAATTGTTTCCTCCAGGACATTATTTAGATAGTACTAAAGGAGAATTAGTACGATGGTATGTCAGAGACTGGCAGGATTATGAAACGGTTAAAGAAAACCAGACAAGTATAGAAGAAGTTAGAGAAGCTTTAGAAGCAGCGGTGCATAGACAATTGATGTCTGATGTTCCATACGGAGTATTGTTGTCTGGAGGGTTGGATTCTTCTGTAACTTCTGCAATAGCTAAAAAATACTCGGAAAAACGTATTGAATCTGGTGATAAGACAGGGGCTTGGTGGCCGCAGTTGCATTCGTTTTCGGTAGGCTTGGAAGGTTCTCCGGATCTGGCAGCTGCACAAAAAGTTGCAGATCATATAGGAACGGTGCATCACGAGATAAAATTTACAATTCAGGAAGGATTGGATGCTATTAAAGATGTTATCTACAATTTAGAAACATATGATATCACCACGGTTAGAGCATCGACTCCGATGTATCTTATGGCACGAGTAATTAAGTCAATGGGAGTGAAAATGGTATTATCAGGAGAAGGAGCAGATGAGTTGTTTGGAGGATATCTATATTTTCATAAAGCCCCAAATGCACAAGAGTTTCATGATGAAACCGTAAGAAAGTTAAATAAGCTTCATATGTATGATTGCTTACGAGCGAACAAATCTTTGGCAGCATGGGGGATAGAAGGACGCGTTCCTTTTCTGGATAAAGAATTTATGGATGTAGCAATGCGTATTAATCCACAGGATAAAATGATCAATGGGGAACGAATGGAAAAGTGGGTAGTAAGAAAAGCTTTTGAGTCGTATTTGCCGGAAAGCGTAGCATGGAGACAAAAAGAGCAGTTTTCTGATGGAGTAGGATATAGCTGGATTGATACACTAAAAGAGGTCGTAGAACAAGAGGTTACAGATGAGCAATTAGCCAATGCTCAATATAAATTTCCAATTCAGACACCCACGTCTAAAGAAGAGTTTTATTACCGTTCAATTTTTGCAGATCATTTCCCGTCGGATACAGCAGCCCTAAGTGTTCCGCAGGAGCCATCAGTAGCATGTAGTACTAAGATTGCCTTGGAATGGGATGAAGCGTTTAAGAATATGAACGATCCTTCTGGTCGTGCAGTTGCGAATGTGCACGAAGAAGCGTATTAAATTACTTTGTGAGTTGTGAGATTTAGAGAAAGAAAGGCTGCAAACCAAATTGCAGCCTTTTTTTAGTATTACGAGGCTTACTTCGAGATACATAGATATACGGATTTAGTTTCCGCAACGTCCTTCCTGTTTCCAATTATAATTGCTCAATAAGGTGTATAAGTAACCTCGGTAGGTAACCTGGTCTCCTACAAAATATTGTCTGCCACGAACCCATTCGCTAATCCCTTTACAGATATCTCCTGGATTGTTAATAGGGTAAGCGCTATTTGTTCCTGCAATATCCAAGCGAGAAATCGTGCTTTGAGCTCCGTGATAAATTTGTCCGTTTAATAAGGTGATGGTTGGTTGTCTGTTTTTAGAAAAACCATACGGATGGTACATCATAATAGAATTAATGTCAAATTGATCCGTTAGTAACCTGGCATTATTGCTTTTTCTGAAGTTACCTTCCATTCCTGGCTGGATATTTTCCCATCGTATTCTTACATAGTTGTCTCTGTCAGCTCTTGTTTGCTCATGAACAAAACCTAATGTATGTCCTATCTCATGAACAATAAGGCTAATGCTTGCACTGTGTCCTAATTGTATGGTTCCTCGGGTACCTTGTACACCAAAAGAAGCTCTACCGCAACCAGAACAAACATTATTAGATTGATAGATGGTTACATAGTATGATTCATTGGTTCTTTCCTTAAATCTAATATTAGTTTTGCTTGACCATCTTTTAAAAGCTTCTCTGAGATTAGATCGAAGAGTGTTGTTTAGATTTCCTAATCTGTAGATAACAGTATTATTAGGCCATTTTCTAACAGAACCGTATAAAGCTAGTTTTTCGTTCATTCCGACAACTGGTGCCTTTTCGGGATCATATTTTTCTGCTTTGTCGGATAACATTTCTTCAGAAAGAATAATATCGGAATTGTAAAGGTATTCTCCATTGCCAATTTCCTCAACCTCTACCAGGTCTCCTCTAAAATATTTTTCAATGAATTTTCCATTAATAGTTGGATCGTCTGTGATGTTGTCTTCTATTTTTTCATTTTGACAGGATGAAAAAAGAAGCATCACTCCTAAAGATGCGGTTGCTAATGTTCTGATTCTTTGTTTAGTTTTCATAATATTACTTGAGTTTGTGTTAAAAAAAATGTGTGATATTAAATGATTATGGGAATAAACATTTAATTCAGTTATTATTTTCAGAATGATTTGTACAAGTAATTTTTATGAATAGGCAAGAATATTGAAAAGGAATGTTTTGATGGTATTTATACGGTTATTAGGTGATACGTAAATACCTGTTTTAATTTTTCTATAATTGGTTTTATTTACTAATTTTTTCTAAAAGTACCAGAATGCCTTTCTACATAAAAATAGCATTACATAAACTGTTTGTTTTAATGTATTAATTGTATAATTTTTAAGAAAATGCATGGATTTTGTTTCTTTTGTTGTTGGTTTTCAGACTACTGTTTCATTTTAGGGGGGTAGACAAAAAAAATGTGAAGTTGAATAGAAGTTGTTATAAAAAATGGGAGGGAGGTTTTCGCAGAAGGAATTCAGTAGTTTTAAGATGATTAAGGGAGGGGTTTTATTTTGATGCTGTTTTTAGCTGTTTTAAGCGATTTTTGTTGTTTTTGAAGACAATTGTTAATAACTATTTAAAAACAGGCTTAAAACTATCTTAAAAACGATTTTCATTATTTTATCTTTGTTGGGTTATGAAAATGTAATTTAACAAACGCGTTAATATATGAGTGAAGAAAAAAAACACAATTATTCGGCGGATAGCATTCAGGCGCTTGAAGGAATGGAGCATGTGCGTATGCGTCCTTCAATGTATATTGGAGATGTAGGAGTAAGAGGATTGCATCACTTAGTGTATGAGGTAGTTGATAATTCAATTGATGAAGCATTAGCAGGATATTGTGATCGAATAGAAGTCACCATTAATGAAGATAATTCTATTACAACCAAAGATAATGGGCGAGGAATTCCTGTAGGAATTCATAAGAAAGAAGGAGTCTCAGCATTGGAAGTTGTAATGACAAAGATAGGTGCAGGAGGAAAGTTTGATAAAGATTCATATAAGGTATCCGGTGGACTGCATGGAGTTGGAGTTTCCTGTGTGAATGCATTATCGGATCATTTGCATGCTATTGTATATAAAGATGGAAAGATTTGGGAGCAGGAGTATGAAAGAGGAAAAACTTTATATCCTGTAAAAAGTACTGGAGATACAGATCAGTCAGGAACAGTAGTGACATTCAAACCTGATAAGAGTATTTTTCAGCAAACAACAGAGTATAGTTATGATACGCTGGCAAGTAGAATGCGAGAGCTCGCTTACCTCAATAAGGGGATTACGATAACACTGACAGATAAGAGACATAAAGACGAAGAAGGGAATGATATTTCAGAGGTTTTTTATTCAGAAGAAGGATTAAAAGAATTTGTGAGATTTCTGGATGGGAGTCGTAACCCGATTATAGGGCATGTAATTGCCATGGAGGGAGAAAAGAATGATATTCCTGTTGAGGTAGCAATGATTTATAATGACTCTTATGCAGAGAATCTACATTCGTATGTGAATAATATTAATACGCATGAAGGAGGGACACATCTTTCTGGGTTTAGAAGAGGATTGACTTCTACACTAAAAAAATATGCGGATGCTTCAGGAATGTTAGATAAGTTAAAGTTCGAAATAGCGGGAGATGATTTTAGAGAAGGACTAACAGCAATTGTATCTGTTAAAGTAGGAGAACCGCAATTCGAAGGGCAGACAAAAACCAAATTAGGAAATAGGGAGGTAACTTCTGCTGTGTCTCAGGCAGTGTCTGAGATGTTAGAAAACTATCTGGAAGAAAATCCAAATGATGCAAAAACTATTATCGAGAAAGTAATTCTTGCTGCTCAAGCCAGGCACGCTGCGAAAAAAGCGCGTGAGATGGTTCAGAGAAAAACGGTAATGAGTATTGGAGGTTTGCCAGGGAAGTTATCTGACTGTTCAGAACAAGATCCTGCTTTGTGTGAGGTATTCTTAGTCGAGGGAGATTCGGCAGGTGGAACAGCCAAACAAGGGCGTGATAGAAATTTCCAGGCGATTCTGCCATTGAGAGGAAAAATTCTGAACGTAGAAAAAGCAATGCATCACAAGGTGTTTGAAAACGAAGAGATTAAAAATATCTTTACAGCCTTAGGGGTGACAATAGGAACGGAAGAAGATAGTAAAGCGCTTAATATTTCGAAATTAAGGTATCATAAAATTGTAATCATGTGTGATGCCGATGTCGATGGTAGCCATATCTCTACGCTTATTTTAACTTTCTTTTTCCGATACATGAAAGAATTGATAGAGAACGGACATGTTTATATTGCCGCTCCACCGCTTTATTTAGTGAAAAAAGGAGCTAAAAAGCAATATGCGTGGAATGATACACAACGAGATCAGATTATGAAAGAATACGGAGATAATTCGAAGATTCAGCGTTATAAAGGTCTTGGAGAGATGAATGCAGAACAGTTGTGGGAAACAACAATGAATCCTGAATACAGAACATTGCATCAGGTTACTATTGATAATCTGACAGAAGCAGACAGGGTATTCTCAATGTTGATGGGAGATGAAGTTCCACCAAGACGAGAATTTATAGAAAAGAATGCAGTATATGCTAATATTGATGCTTAAACAATACTGAAAATACTGGAAAAGCCGAAGAAAATCTCTTCGGCTTTTTTTGTGAGACGATATGAAGAAATGAGTGTTTTTTTAGAAAAAGAAAAGAGGTTCAATACGAATTTAGTAATTCTTGAGGGGGAAAGTTGCGATTTTTTTAGATTCTGAATAGTTTGGTATTTAACCGTTTTATCCATGAGGAATTTGGCTTATAATTTGTATTTTCGCATAGTTTTTAAAGTTTTAATCAAAAAAAAATAAATATAATGAAAGTTACAGTTGTAGGAGCTGGTGCAGTAGGCGCGAGTTGTGCCGAATATATTGCAATTAAAGATTTTGCTTCGGAAGTAGTGTTGTTGGATATCAAAGAAGGATACGCAGAAGGAAAAGCAATGGACTTGATGCAGACAGCCTCTTTAAATGGATTCGATACTAAAATTACAGGAAGTACAAATGACTATTCTAAAACTGCTAATAGCGATATAGCTGTAATTACTTCGGGGATTCCTCGTAAGCCGGGAATGACCAGAGAAGAATTGATAGGAATTAATGCCGGGATTGTAAAATCTGTGGTAGCCAGTTTGGTAGAGCACTCTCCTAATGCAATTATCATAGTAGTGAGTAATCCAATGGATACGATGACTTATTTAGCGCATAAAACAACCGATATTCCTAAGAATAGAATTATAGGAATGGGGGGAGCTCTGGATAGTGCACGTTTTAAGTATCGATTAGCAGAAGCATTAGAAGCGCCAATTTCTGATGTAGACGGTATGGTAATCGGAGGTCATAGTGATAAAGGGATGGTTCCGCTTACTAGATTAGCTACCAGAAATAGTGTGCCAGTTTCAGAATTTATTACTGAAGAGCGTTTAGAGCAAGTTTCTGCAGATACTAAGGTGGGAGGAGCTACATTAACGAAGTTGTTAGGAACTTCTGCTTGGTACGCTCCGGGAGCAGCAGTATCTGGATTAGTACAAGCAATCGCTTGTGACCAGAAAAAAATATTCCCTTGTTCTACATACTTAGAAGGAGAATATGGATTAAATGATATTTGTATTGGAGTTCCTGTTGTTTTAGGTAAAAACGGAATCGAAAAAGTTGTAGAAATAGCACTTTCTGATGCAGAAAAAGCAAAACTTGCTGAGAGCGCAGAAGGAGTTAAGAAAACAAACGGATTGTTGGAATTATAATTCTAAATCTGATAAAAAATGATGAAAGCTGCCATAAGGCAGCTTTTGTTGTTTCTGGAAGAATGTTATAGATATTTTTTAGAAGTCTTTTTATGCAGTTTTAATTTTTTTATATTTGCAGGATGGAGAAAAAATGGTACTTCAGAATTTTAATTGCTGTGTTTGGGTTGCTGATGGTTACCCAGCAACAAACTGTAGTACCTAATCAGGAAATCGTACTTGAATTTACTGATGTAGAAGTAACTTCTCAAGAGGCAAAAAAAGCAATTGCCACTATTAAAAGACAGCTGGAAACTATTGGAGTAGAGAATGCAAAGGTGTCCGAAGAACTCGAAAATGGAAAGCTGAAGATAACTTACTATAGTGAAGCAGATGTAGCCTTTATTAAAAAAGAACTTTCCAAAGAACAGCGGATCGTATTTGATCATGTATTATATGATCAAGATAATGAAGGAGAACAGTTTCCGCTACATAAAAGCGATAAAGAATACAATATTAAAATATATGAAATCCAGCAAAGTACAGATTTGGATGGAGATATTAATGCTAAATATATTGTAGAGTTAACAGATAAGCAGGGGGAAAATACTGATAGAGATTGTTCTGTATCTGTTATAACAAAAACTTTTGATACGATAGAGCTGCAAAACAAAGTAGCTCAAAAAGTAAATAGAGCCGTTGTAATGGCTATTGACTGCACATCACGTATCATACCTGAGGTTAGAGCCGGTCCTGCTTCCTAACCAGGAATTCAGATTCTTCAGAAAGAATTCCTAAAAAAACAAATCACAAATTCTAAAAGTTAAAAAGAACAACATTTTCATAATGAAGGAAAATCGTTGAACTTTTTTTAGAAACTTACTTACTATAAAAATTAATAATTAAAACTAATCGTCAGCCCAGAAATAACCCTTTTTTTAGGGAGAGTTTATGGGAATTTTGGCCAAAAAACAAACAATAATGCAAAACAAAGGTATTGTTAGGGTGTTTGCGATTTTATTTGGATTGGTGTGTATTTACCAATTATCGTATACATATTTGACCTACACAAAAGAAAAAGAAGCAGAAACGTATGCGCAGCAGAAATACCCTGCAGAAGATGCTTCTAAATTAAGAGAAATCGCTCAGCGTCAATATTTGGATTCTATAGGAAAAGAAGAAATTTTCGCGGGAATCAGTTATAATGATGCAAAGGATAAAGAACTTAATAAAGGACTTGACCTTAAAGGAGGAATTAATGTGATTCTTCAGATTTCGGTAAAAGATATTTTAAAAGGATTAGCGAATTATTCTAAAGATCCTTCTTTTAATAAAGCGTTACTTGCTACTGATGAAACACAAAAAAATAGTCAAAACGATTATATTGATGATTTCTTCAAAGAATTTGAGAAAATTCCAGACGCTAAATTTGCATCTCCTGATATTTTCGCTAATAAAAACCTGAGTGATGATATCACATATGATATGACGAATGAGCAGGTAAAACCTGTTTTGAAAAAGAAAATAAATGAGTCGGTAACATCTGCTTTTGAAGTATTGCGTAAACGTATTGATAAGTTTGGGGTAACACAACCAAATATTCAGCGTTTAGGAGAATCAGGACGTATTCTGGTAGAGTTGCCAGGAGCAAAAGATGTAGATAGAGTTAAGAAACTATTGCAAAGTACAGCACAGTTAGAATTCTGGGATGTATATAAAATGGAAGAAGTTTTTCCTTTTTTATCTGCCGCAAACAATTTGCTAAAAGAAAGAGAAGAGCAGCAAAAGAAGACAGCTGATAAGGTTGCAGAAACAAGCGAGATTGCATCTGACTCTACAAAAGTAGATTCGACAGCATCAAAAGAAGATGCAGCAATTGCAGATCTTTTGGAAGATGCAGAAGATTCTACAAATTTAGAAAAAGCTGTAAACCCGTTATTTGATTTAATTGCTGGGCCAGGAAGACAATCAGGACCAGTTGTTGTTAGTGTAGCAATTAAAGATACAGCACAATTCAGTGCGTATTTAAGAGACCCTCAGGTGCGAGCATTATTGCCTGTAGAGCAGCGATATGCTAAGTTCGTTTGGGGAAAACAAGTAAAAGACGTTCCATTCTTAGATCTATATGCATTAAAAGGAAATAGAGATAATGTAGCAGAACTAAGTGGGGGAGTAATTACTGATGCAAGACAGGAGTATAATCAGGTTGGACAGGTAACTGTAACCATGCAGATGGATGGTAAAGGAGCTAAGAAATGGGAAGAAATGACGGGTAGAGCCTTTAGTCAAAGAAGCCAGATAGCAATTGTACTTGATGATGTAGTATATTCAGCACCAGGAGTAACAAGTGGCCCTATTGGTGGAGGAAGAAGTGAAATTACCGGAGACTTTGATATTACAGAAGGGCAAGATTTAGCAAACGTATTGAGAGCAGGAAAACTGCCTGCTTCTGCAGATATTATCCAAAGTGAAGTTGTTGGACCATCTTTAGGTCAGGAAGCAATTGACAGTGGAATTATGTCTTTTATAATTGCTTTAGTGTTGATTCTGATATGGATGATTTTCTATTATGGAAAAGCAGGAGCTTTTGCAGATGTTGCTTTGGTGGTAAATATCTTATTTATATTCGGAGTATTAGCAGGGTTAAAAGCAGTGTTGACATTACCTGGTATTGCCGGTATTGTATTGACAATTGGTATGTCGGTTGATGCGAATGTGCTTATTTTTGAAAGAATTCGAGAAGAACTTACAAAAGGGAAATCTCAGAAAGAAGCGATAAAAGACGGATTTAGTAATGCATTGTCTTCTATTTTAGATGCTAATATTACTACAGGATTAACAGGGCTTATCTTATTAGTATTTGGAACAGGACCTATTAAAGGGTTTGCTACCACTTTATTGATTGGTATTGCTACATCTTTATTTACTGCAATATTTATTACGAGATTGTTTATTGATGGATATGGTAAAAATGGAAAAGAATTAGCTTTTTCTACCAGTATGACAAAAAATCTGTTCAAGAATGTAAACATCGATTTTATAGTAAAAAGAAAAGTGGCGTATATTTTCTCTGCTATCATTGTTTTAGCAGGATTAGGGTCTTTGTTTACGCAGGGATTAGATCAGGGAGTAGATTTCGTAGGAGGAAGAACATATACTGTACGTTTTGCTAAGGATGTTGTTCCTACAGAAGTAGAAAAAGACTTGATAGCTGTTTTCGAAAGTGCTCAGGCAAAAACATTAGGGGCAGATAACCAGTTAAAAATAACAACTAAGTACAAGGTTAATGAAACTGGAGAAGAAGTAGATAGCGAAATCTCTAACAAGTTATTTAGTGCATTAAAACCATATTTGACAGAAGGATTGAGTTATGAAGAATTCTCAAATGGAGATGAAGATAAACAAGTTGGAATTATGTCATCTATGAAGGTAGGACCTACTATCGCAGATGATATTAAGCAAGCTGCGTTTTGGTCTGTATTAGGGTCTTTGATAGTGGTATTTTTATATATCCTACTTAGATTTAGAAGATGGCAGTTTAGTTTAGGTGCTGTTACTGCTGTATTCCATGATGTATTAGTTGTATTGGGAGTATTCTCTTTGACATGGAAATTTATGCCTTTCAATATGGAAATTGATCAGGCGTTTATTGCGGCAATTCTGACAGTGATCGGATACTCTCTGAATGATACCGTGGTTGTATTCGATAGAATCCGAGAATTTTTAGGAGAACATACAGGATGGCCATTGAGAAAAACAGTGAATGCTGCATTGAATAGTACATTGAGCCGTACCTTGAATACTTCACTAACAACTTTATTAGTATTGGTGACGATATTTATTTTTGCAGTTCCGTTGAGAGGATTCATGTTCTCTCTGATTATCGGGGTGTTGGTAGGTACGTATTCTTCATTATTTATTGCTACTCCTGTAATGTTTGATACGGTGAGTAAAGTAGGTTTAAAAGAGAAAGAAGAAAAACCAAAAGAAGATTTAGTAGAAGCATAATAAATATGCATCTATAGCTTAATAAAAGAGCGCCGTTACAATCTTTGTAACGGCGCTCTTTTATGTTGATATTTTCTGAAGATTGTATTTAGTTTCTTTAGGAAATGAAAAGCTATTTTTTTGTAAAACTAATTTTGTCTCCAGGCTGTAACTTCCATTGATCAGATAGACCGGCATTTATCTCCAGTACATATTGTGCTGGAGCAGTAGCAGGAAGAGAGGATTCGTCCAGAGGTTTTGCATTTTTTTGAAAATTTATAATAGACTGGTGTTCATCTATAAAAATAATATCAAGAGGAATTAAGGTGTTTTTCATATAAAAACTAAGCGGTTGACTCTCTGGGTAGATGAATAACATTCCTTCCGAATTTTTCATAGATTTTCGATACATCAGTCCGGTTTCTTGTTCGTAATCTGAGATAGCGAATTCGATATCCAGTTTTTGTATGGTATCTCCAGATGGTTTTGTGAGATATAGTTCTCCTTCTTTAGTGAAACGTATTTCAGAAGTTTTAATTGGGGAGTTTGATGTAGGGGTATCCTTGCAGGAGGATATACAAATTAATAAAATGAGGAGTTGATGTATTTTTTTCATGGAAAAACAGATTTGTATTGTTAGCCGGATCATACTTTATATAAGTGCTAAAATAATTAAAAAAAGCCTGATGTATTCCGGTGCTATACATCAGGCTTTTTTTTGAACTAAAGAAGTGGTTTATACTATGCTTCTTTATTCCATTCGATACGCCTGGAGACCATCATGATAGTTCCTAAGATGAGGAATAATCCTATGCTCCCTACGAGCAGTGCATAACTTTCTAATTGTATGATAACAAATATAAAGGTGTATAATGCGATTAGCGATACGGCAATAAATAACATGAACTTAGTGCTTTTTAGTATAGTTTTGGAGTATATAGCAATCAATAAGACTACAGCGGCACCGGCAATAACATACGCTTGCAAAAAGCTGGAGTGTTCTGAGATAGATATTAGAAGAGTGTAAAACATGGATAATGCCAATCCGATCATTAAATATTGAAAAGGGTGAATGGTTATGTTGCTGATGGACTGAATTAGGAAGAAAATTAAAAAGGTTAATGAGATGACCAGATAACCATATTTTGCTGCGCGCTCACTTTTTTGGTACTCATCTACAGGAATTAGCAATTTGACCCCAAATGCAGATGAAGAAATATGAGGAAGTTCTCCGAAAAAATCCTGTTCAAATTCTCTGTTGGTTTCTAAAATTTTCCAGGAAGCTTTAAATCCGTCTTTGGATATTTCTTTTGTTTTGGGGTTGGGAAGGTATTCTCCGTTAAAACTGGGAGACGCCCAATTAGAAGACATGGATACATTGGTCTCACTTCCGATAGGGATAAAACTCAATTCTTCACTTCCGTTGATTTTTATTCCCAGGCTGAAAGACGTGTTTTTTTCAGAGTTAGGAAGGTCTGTTTCGTTTAGAAACTTTGTTTCCAATGTATACATGTATGCATTTTTCTTGAATTTGGATCGCAGGGGGTACGTGTTGTTTCCGATTTGTAGGTTTAGATTGCTCTTGATTCCTTTTAGATTGGTAGAGTTAAGAATGATGGTTGCTTTGTTCCATAAGATATCTTCTTCCTTGATGTCATTGGTTTTAAAATCAGGAGCTTTGAAGGTTCCTTTTAGCTGTATGTCAGAAGTGTATACTACAGATTCGTAAATACTTCTACCGAGTGTTTCTGACTCGATGGTGGCATCAATATCTAATTGATCGGGAAAGAAGTATGCGTTGTGTTGTGTAATATCGTCTTTTGTTTCGTAAGTCTTTAATTTTTCGTTCCAGACTTTACTGATATGATGTGTCAGATACGGAACTTTTAGTATTGGTCCGTAAAGGAGTACCTGGTTACCCCATTTCTGGTTGATTTCTTTGACGACTTCTTCTTGTCTGTAGGCACGTTCCTGGATAAGGTCTTTGATATAAGCTAAAGGGATTAATAGAATAAGAATTAGAAAACCCATCATGAGCATTCGAATAGTTAATGACGTTTTTATCCATTGACCAAAAGACTTTTTTTGTTTTTGATGTTCCATTATGTGTTTTTTTTATTGTTGTTTGTTATTGAGAAATGATGTGATGTGGTATAAAAGAATTAGAAATGTTCCGAAGCAGATCGTAAAGCCCCAGGTGTTTATATATGAAATAGGATAGATAATTCTTCTGCTAATATCAGTAACAATGGCTAAAGGGTTAGTCATAATATCCCAGCTATTCCATCGCAAAACACGTCCGAGATATACGCCGAACCCACATAATAAAAAGATTATATAAGTAGCTATGGTAATGATCTTTTTAGGAAGGTGATGGCGGAGAATCTCCTGCATGTTTTTTAAAGCAGCAAACCCGATGATTAGACCGTTGATTGCAAAAGAAAGAAGTAATAAAACGTCAAACCATATTGAATCAAGAGAGCTAATTCTGATGTGTTGTAAATCCGTGACGATATAGGGAGCATTAGGGAGAAATGCTAGCCAGATGGTAAAACCAATGATTAAGAATAGTTTGTTTTTTCTAAGGCGTTCTGTTTTTAGTAGTAAAGTAATGAAATATGGAATACTGGCTAAAAATAGATTCCAAACGAGAAATAGAAAAAATGGAGAACTGGTTTTTACAATTCGTAGCATGAGTAATGCAAAGCTAAAGCAGCTGGTAATAGTGAATAAACGAATAAAAGAAATGTCTTTGTTTTGTATTGTTATCATAATGGCGATGTTTTAGATTATAAAAGAGAGGTATCCCAGACAAATAGGGATATTTAATAGAAATAGACTAATTGTTAGTAAATTTTCTTTGTAGTTTTTATACTTGTAAAAAGCGTTAATCAATAGAGCTACAAGCATGGCGCTATTAATGGCAAAGGCGATAATCAGGTAAGTGTATCCGGTAGTTATAAAAAATCCTCTTGGATAGATTATATAGGTTAGTAATAAGCAGCTGCCTATTAAAAAGCTGACAAAAGCGAGTAATAACGCATTTCTGTTTATAGGTTCATTAAATTTCATAAAGGTGTTATTGAAAAAATAGTTTGTAATTCTTGTGTGTTTTTGTTTAGTAGAGGGCGGTAGTTTAATTGATGAAAAGAGAAAGCTCTTTTCCCGTAGTGATATGCGGTATTGAATAGCTGAATTTTATCCAGATATAAAGGAGTGCCTAGTAATAGTACCGCATAGAGATATGCGCTTCTTTTTCCATTGCCAAGCAAATAATATTGCATAGCAATCTCCTCTGGTACCGAAGTGCCAATGTTAGTTAATACATGGAATACATCGTGATTTTCTAACTTTTCCTGAGGAGAGAAGTTATTGCTTTTTAAGAAAAGACCTAATTCGTAACCAAGTGTTTTTTTGGGATAGGTCAATAAGTTTGTTATAGATAAATTCCAGGCTTTATTTGTTTTAAACCACTTTTGATAAGGGATTTTACTGTAGTTGTATAGTATTTCTAATAATTTTGCTCTCATGTTTTAAAGTACTTTGAATTTCAAAGTTTATGTATAAAAAAATATACCTTCTTCCTTTTATTGTTTTAATAGTTTCTCTATTGCTTCTACGTGTTTTCTGAATGCGATACGCCCCTCTTTAGTAGTGCTGTATCTCGTGTTAGGTTTACGCCCGATAAAAGATTTTTCGACATTGATATAGTTTTCTTTTTCCAGTGCTTTAGTGTGGCTTGCCAAATTACCATCGGTGACTCCGAGAAGCTCTTTTAGAGTTTTAAAATCAGCATATTCATTAACCATCAGAATAGACATGATTCCCAATCGAATTCTATGGTCAAAAGCTTTATTTATATTATTGATGATGCTGCTCATGAATATATGATTTCAAAATAATTGATCAGTTGCAAAGGTTACAAAAGTTTTATTTAATTCTTATCATCTTTAAGATAAACAATGCTTCCATAAATTATATGCATAAAGCCAAAGCCTATGATCCAGAACCAAAAACCATATCCGGGAAACATAGCGCATATAAGACCTAATACAATCTCAGTATATCCTAAAAATTTTACATTGCCAATAGTGTATTTAGAAGCATTTACTAGTGCCAGGCCATAAAAAATAAGCATTAAGGAGCCTGTTAAACCGTAGTGATTACTGGATATCTTTATCAAGATATAGATGCCTCCTGTGACTAAAGGAACCAAAAATGCAGTTAGTAACCTCCTGGAGGTACCATTCCATAGCGATTCATTGTTTCTTTTTGCTTTCTTATGACTTAGGATTACAGCCGTGATAATACTTAGAATTGCTACGGCAGCAAGATCGATTAATACATATGTAAATATCTTTCCATCTAAGATAAGTTGCTTTCGACCACTGCTCTGAACCAGGTAATAGGCAATTGTAGCCCCGATTAATGCGTAAATTCCAGCTAAAATTCCGGATAATCCGCTAAGGGAGAAAAAACGAGATGATTTATTCATCAAATCTTTAATCTCTGATAAGTCTTTTAAATAATTTTCCTTACTCATTATAAAGTACTTTGAAAAACAAAGTAACATAAATATTTATTAGAAACCAAACTTTTAAAAAAAAATAGAGAGGAGAGAAGGGGGATATAAGAATGAAATATACATTTAAGAAGAAAAAAAAGGTATTTCTTTTTAAAAGAAATACCTTCGTTATATATGGGTGATACTGTTCTAGAAAACTTTAAAAATTCCTCCAAAAGTTATATTCTGTTGCAAGAAATTAAAGTGTTGTTTTGCACTATCGGCTTTACTGCTAGTGGTACGAATATTCGGCATATCAATAAACCCTCCTTTTAATTCGGCTTGCAGGAAGAAATATTTAAAGAAAGTAACATTGATACCAGCTTTTAGAGAGACTCCATAACCTGATAAATGGAATTGATCATATCGATCTTTGTTAAGAACTTTGGCATTGGTTTTAGGAATGAGCACTCCTGCACTAAATCCTTCAGTGATATTTAATTGTATTTTATCGGGGTTCCAGCCAAAAAAGTCTCCCAGATTATCAACTCTAGCGATCTCCAGGTTGACATAATTCAAACCGTCTGTATGTTCAAAGGCGACGAAATCTTCATATAGAACTTGTTCCTGCTGGTTGTAAGTCCCATTGAAGTAGGTTGTACCTTCATTATCTTCCGTTAGGTAGATATCTCCAGATATTCTTGCTGTCTGATATTGTTCCATTACATATTTCATATGATCAAGACCAATAGATGCATTCCAGTTATCATGGAAATAATATCCGATTCTGGCATTTGTTTGTGGAATGGTGAGGTTAGCAGGGTTTAGGTATTTGTCATAACCAATAGGCTTGGTTACTTTGTCATGTGCTTTGGCATTGTGAATAGTGAAATCATAATTTTCACCTTCAAAATGAATATTTGATTTACTGTATTGGGAAACGTTCCAACCCCAATAAAAATAAAATTTGCCTTTGTTTTTTGTTCGTAATCGTTTGCTTCGTACTTGTGTTTGGGCTGTACCCGTTTGTCCTATTGCTGTATAACATGTAGTCAAAAGCAATAGATAAAGAAATGGAGCTTTTTTCAATGTAGTAGTATTAACTTTTTATAGTGAATTAATAGTTTGTCGAATTTGTACGAGGTTATAAAGTAGTTTTTCCAGGTGATCTAAGTGAAGCATATTTGCTCCATCACTTTTGGCATTGGCAGGGTCGAAGTGAGTTTCCATAAAGAGACCGTCAACTCCAGTAGCAATCCCGGCTCTGGCAATAGTTTCGATCATGTCAGGTCTTCCTCCTGTAACACCACTTGATTGGTTAGGTTGTTGTAAAGAATGTGTTACATCTAATACAGTAGTACCAAATGATTTCATAGTAGGAATTCCTCTGAAATCAACAATCATATCCTGATACCCAAACATTGTTCCCCGATCAGTAATCATGGCATTGGTATTCCCGCTATCTTCAACTTTTTTTACAGCATGCTGCATTGCTTCAGGACTCATGAACTGCCCTTTTTTTAGGTTTACTGTTTTACCGGTTTTAGCAGCGGCTACCACAAGGTCGGTTTGGCGAACTAGAAAAGCAGGGATCTGTAAGATATCAACATATTCCGCAGCGATTACAGCATCTTCATTTTCATGAATATCGGTTACCGTTGGAATTTGAAAAGTTTCACCTACTTTTCGAAGGATTTTTAAGGCTTTTTCATTTCCAATACCGGTAAAGCTATCAATTCTGCTGCGATTTGCCTTTTTGAAAGACCCTTTGAATACATAAGGTATCTTAAGTTTGGAAGTGATTTCGACTACTTTTTCGGCAATTTTTAATGCCATTTCTTCCCCTTCGATAGCACAAGGTCCTGCAAGAAGGAAGAAGTTATTAGAATCCAGATTTTTTAAATTTGGAATGTTTTTAAGATCCATGACAGGTAAATTTTAAGCCGCAAAGATAGGAGTTTTTCTTGTTTATAATCCTAGATTCCCAAGAGTTTAACTACTTGTATTAAGTCCATTTTAAATATGCAGTAAATATTGTAGATTGTGTCGAAATATCTCGTACATTTGCAGCCTTAAATTCTGGCGTATATGACTGCTATAAAAAACATTGCGATAATTGCTCACGTAGACCATGGTAAAACGACATTGGTAGACAAAATTATGTATCACTGTCAATTATTCAGAGAGAATGAGAATACGGGTGATCTTATATTAGATAATAATGACTTAGAACGAGAAAGAGGAATCACTATTACCTCTAAAAACGTATCGGTTACTTATAAAGGAACTAAAATTAATATTATTGATACTCCAGGTCACGCCGATTTTGGTGGAGAAGTAGAACGTGTTTTAAACATGGCAGATGGGGTATTACTATTAGTTGATGCTTTTGAAGGTCCCATGCCGCAAACCCGTTTTGTATTACAAAAAGCGATTGATTTAGGGCTAAAACCCTGCGTTGTTGTAAATAAAGTTGATAAAGAAAACTGTACCCCTGATGAGGTATATGAAAAAGTTTTCGACTTAATGTTCGAATTAGGAGCAGAAGAATGGCAATTGGAATTCCCAACAGTATATGGTTCAGCGAAGAATAACTGGATGAGTAATGACTGGAAAAAACCAACGGATTCCATAGAACCATTATTAGAGATGGTGATTGAACACATTCCATCTCCAAAAGTGGAAGAAGGAACTCCTCAAATGTTAATCACCTCCTTGGATTTCTCATCATTTACAGGAAGGATTGCTATTGGACGTTTACAAAGAGGTGCACTTACCGAGGGAATGCAAGTATCGCTTGTAAAAAGAGATGGGGCTATTAAAAAGACAAGGATTAAAGAGCTTCATACATTCCAGGGACTGGGAAGAATGAAAGTAGAAAAGGTTGAAGCAGGAGATATTTGTGCATTAGTAGGATTGGAAGGTTTTGAGATCGGTGATACAGTAGCGGATTTAGAAAACCCGGAAGGATTACAAACTATTGCCATTGATGAGCCAACTATGAGTATGTTGTTTACGATTAACGATTCTCCGTTTTTTGGAAAAGATGGAAAGTTTGTTACTTCTAGACATATCAAAGAAAGGTTAGAAAAAGAATTAGAAAAAAACCTGGCATTAAAAGTAGAAGAAACAGATAGTGCTGATAAATTTATGGTCTATGGTAGAGGAGTACTGCACTTGTCTGTATTGATAGAAACGATGAGACGAGAAGGTTATGAACTACAGATAGGACAACCACAAGTAATTATCAGGGAAATAGACGGAGTCAAATGTGAGCCTGTAGAAGAATTAACCATTGACCTTCCGGAAACGGTTTCAGGTAAAGCTGTAGAAATGGTGACACTGAGAAAAGGAGAGATGCTGAGTATGGAAGCAAAGGGAGAGCGAATGATCTGTGAGTTTTTGATTCCTTCTAGAGGGATTATAGGACTTCGTAATCAGTTGCTTACAGCAACAGCTGGAGAAGCTATTATGGCACACCGTTTCAAAGAATATCAACCGTTAAAGGGAGATATCCCAGGTCGCATCAATGGGTCATTAGTATCGATGGAAAAAGGAACAGCCATACCTTATTCAATAGATAAACTACAGGAAAGAGGAAAGTTCTTTATCGATCCGGGAGAAGATATTTATGAAGGACAGGTAATTGGAGAAAATTCCAGAGGAGATGATATGACTGTTAATGTTACAAAAACTAAAAAGTTAAGTAACGTTCGTTCGGCAGGAGCTGATGATAAAGCTAAAATTGTTCCTGCTATTAAATTTTCTTTAGAAGAAGCGCTGGAATATATCCAGAAAGATGAATATGTAGAAGTAACTCCAAATCATTTAAGGTTGCGAAAAATCTTTCTGACAGAAGTAGAAAGAAAACGAAACAAAATCGTCTAAAATATAAGTAATACATCGAAAAAAAACTCACGATAAGTCGTGAGTTTTTTGCTTTATAAGCTTTTTTTACTAATTATGTTGAAAATAAAATTATTAAATATGGAAGAAACTATGTTGGTTGATATTGTGGGGTATTTTGCTTCATTTATGGTCTTAATATCATTTTTGATGAAAAACATAAAAACCTTACGATTGGTTAATTCTATTGGCTGTATAGCGTTTATTGTCTATGGGGTTTTGTTGAATTGGTCATTGCCTATTATAATAACCAATGCTGCAATTGTGCTGATTAATATTTATTACCTTTTTGTTAAGAAAGCATAAGAAATTTGAAGAAGAATAGTTTTATTTTATAATAAAAGAAGGTTCATGGATCAAAAATAAACAGGAAAGATACCTGCTCATGAGTAACTAAATAAAAACAAATAAGATGGAAAATAATTTGAGCTGGAAAGAGTTTATACATGTGGAAATGAGAGTAGGAACTATTATCAGTGCAGAAGAATTTAAGGAAGCAAGAAATCCTGCTTATAAACTGATTATCGATTTTGGGGATTATGGGACAAGGAAAACATCTGCACAGATTACTGATTTTTATTCGCCGGATCAATTAATAGGAAGGCAGGTGGTGGCAGTTATTAATTTTCCGCCAAAACAAATTGCCAATATGATGAGCGAATGCCTCGTCTTGGGCGCTGTAAATGAGCGTAAAGAAGTAACATTATTACATCCGGATATGAAGGTAAAAAATGGAGAAAGGATTGGATGAACGTATTTTTTTAATAGACTGATAATAAATAAAATGAACTCAAGGGGGATAGAGGTCAAAAAAATAATACCGGAAGATTGGAATTTCTGATAAGAAAGATAAGAAGACATTTTATGTCTTTTAGTGGGATTGGTACTTCTGTAAGGTTCGTTGCAGATATGATCGTCACTAAAGTAATAGCTCTTTTGCTTGGAACAGAAGGAATGGCTCTGTTAGGAAACCTAAAGAATGCGGTGACCTCTATGAAGACCATAGCTACTTTGGGATTGTTTGATGGGGTGGTCCAAAAAGTATTAGTAGTTAAAGATGATAAAGAAGAAATGAAAGCACTGTTATCCAGTGCATACTTCATTTGTTTTGTAGTTACGATGGTATTATCTGCCTGGTTGTACTTTGATCCTGTTTTTTGGAATGATGTAATTTTTGGGAAGCCATACGATTTCTCTTATATTTTTAAACAGCTTGGTATCGCATTATCATTCTATGGGGTTAATGTCTTGTGTACTTCTATTGTTAAAGGGTTTTCTAAATACAAAGTATATATATTACTCAACATGGTAGGGAGTCTTTTAGGACTGTTTATTACGCTTATATTGGTTTGGGAATTTCGATTAGAAGGAGCTTTTATAGCGATAGTGTTAAATCCTGCAATCTCATTATTTGTAACCATCGTAATTATATCGAATCAAAAGAATTTTGCAAAGCTCCTTTGGGCGAACAGAATTTCTAAAAAATATATCAAGCAATTAGCTCCTTATGCAATCATTGGGATTCTGTCAGGAGCTATCTTTCCTTTTGTGAAGATTAATATCAGAAATCAGATTGCATCCTTATACGGAATGAAAACCGCAGGGTATTGGGAAGCAATGCAGCAAATAAGTGATCACTATTGGTTGTTTTTTATAGGAAGTCTCACAGTGTATATCTCTACAAAGCTGAGAGTGCGTTATGCAAAAGATACTTTTAGAGATGTAGTAGAGGCGTATCTAAAAGAAATTATGCCTTTTGTCGCAGGTTGTTTTCTAATTATTTTTGTGTTCAAAAAAGAAATTATCTCATTCGTACTATCTGTTGATTTTATGCCGATGGAAGCTGTTTTTAAATGGCAGTTAATAGGGGATTTCTTAAAAATGATAACTCTTGTTTTTTCATATCAATTGGTTGCTAGAGGATGGTTTATGCAGTATGTTGTAATTGAACTGATTTCTGTAGCTATATTTTATGGGAGTAGTGTATTCTTAATAAACGAATATAGTTTTGTAGGAGGGGCAATGGCGTATACACTGTATGCAGCGTGTACCTTTCTTTTCACAGTATTACTGTTTAAAGATGTATTTATCATTCGAAAAAACTAAAACTAACAAGATCGAGGATTACCGAGACGACTAACCTTTTCTTTGAACTACTTCAAATACCTTATTTCCATCGCATTTTAATGTTTTGGAAGGGTATTTTAACAGCAAAGCATAATCATGGGTGGCCATCAATATTGTATTCCCCTGTTTATTGATGTCCTGCAATACCTCCATTACTTCTACAGAGGTTTGAGGATCTAAATTCCCGGTGGGTTCATCCGCAAGAATTAATTCGGGATCGTTTAGCAAAGCTCTTGCAATAGCTACGCGTTGTTGCTCCCCTCCGGATAATTGATAAGTGAACTTGTTTCCTGAGTCCTTCATGTCTACTTTGCTTAAGACTTCATCTATTTTACTATTCATCGCTTTTTGATCCACCCATCCAGTAGCTTTGAGAATAAACAAAAGATTCTCTTTTACGGTACGATCATTCAGGAGTTTGAAATCCTGAAAAACAATCCCTAGTTTTCTTCTCAAAAAAGGAATTTGTTTTTCTTTTAATGCTCTCAGATCAAAATCAACAATACTTCCTTCTCCTTCCCGTAGAGGAATATCCCCATACAAAGTTTTCATAAAACTACTTTTACCAGTTCCGGTTTTTCCGATGAGATACACAAAATCCCCTTTGTTAATTGTCACGTTAATTTCAGAAAGGATTAAATTCTCTCGTTGGTATATAGAAGCATTTTTTAAATAAAGAACCGAATCTGGCATAGTTTTTTATAATGTTTAATAAGTATCAGTAAAAGTAAAAAGTTTAATGAAAATAGTATAGTTATGAAAATTGTTTTTTTTACTTTTTATTGTGTAGCCCTGTTAAAAAAATGTCAAATGTAATTATCTCTAAAATATTTCGTTATTAAAATGAAGATTACGCTATCTTTAACGCAAAAACCACTCAAGGGATACAATAGTTACTTTTGGATTGTAATACATAACTAAATGAACAAATACATCACTTTGGTGCTTTTTGTGGTAGTCCTGTTTACTACTACTTCTTCAGCACAACAATCTGCCATTTATACCAATGATTTAGTTTTATTTCACCAGGCAATGGAACTGTACAATAATAAGCAGTTTCTGGCAGCTCAAAACCTGTTTGATAAGGTGAAAAGTGAAGTAAAAGACGAAAATATTCAGGCAGATTGTGCATACTATATAGCCAATTGTTCAGTGTGGTTGAATCAAAAAGGAGCTGATACATTAATGGAGGATTTTGTAGAAGAGTACCCTACCAGTGTTAAGCGAAATGCAGCATATCTAGACGTAGCTAGTTATTATTTTGACCATGGAAAATATGCCTATGCCAGAAAGTGGTATGATAAAGTAGATACCAAGAATATGAGTAGATCCGAATTGGAAAAATATAATTTCAATAATGGATATGCATATTTCAAAATTCAACGATTTAATGAAGCAAAAAAATACCTGAATAAAGTTCAGGATTCTGAAAAGTATGGAGCACAGGCAAAATATTATCTGGGATTTATAGCTTATGAAGGAGATAACTATAAGGAGGCAAACGAACTTTTTGATGAGGTGAAAGATTTAAAAGAATACAATAAGAATCTTTCATATTTCCAGAGTGATATGAATTTTAAATCGGGAGATTTTAGAGGTGCAATCAGAGAAGGAATCGCTCAATTACCGACCTCAAAAGCAGCTGAAAAATCGGAGCTTAACAAAATCATTGGCGAGAGTTATTTTAATTTGGAAGAATATGAGAAAGCTATTCCTTATCTCAAAGCTTATAAAGGAAGAAAAGGAAAATGGAGTAATACCGATTATTATCAGTTGGGATATGCATTTTACAAGCAAAAATCATATGAAGAAGCAATCTCAGAGTTTAATAAAATTGTCGATGGACGCAATGCCATTTCACAAAATGCATATTATCATTTGGCAGAATCATATCTGAGAACGGATAAGAAACAGCAGGCATTACATGCTTTTAAGAATGCATCAGAAATGAATTTTGAGCAACAAATAAAGGAAGATGCTGCTTATAATTATGCTAAATTGAGTTATGAGATAGGAAACTCTTATAAAACGACTCCACAAGTACTATTAGGATATTTAAAAGAATACCCGAATTCAGAATATAAAGATGAAATCAATGAGCTGTTGATAAGCTCTTATCTAACATCCAAAAATTATAAAGAAGCAATGGATCTGTTAGAAAGAAGCCGAAACTTTGAGGATAAGAAAGTATACCAAAAAGTAGCATTTTACAGAGCTGTTGAGCTATTCAATGAAGGCGACTATCCAATGGCGATACGTTATTTTGATAAATCATTATCAGAACAACGGGATCCTGTATTTACAGCCAGAGCGATGTATTGGAAAACGGAGTGTCAGTATGTTCTAAATGATTTTGAAGAAGCATTACTGGGATATAAAGAGTTTAAGTCCAATAGCAGCGCTTCTCAATTGGAGGAATTCAGAGATATAGATTATAATCTGGCATATACCTATTTTAAATTAAAAAAATACGAACAAGCGGCTTTTTATTTTGATGTATTTCTGAAACAAGGAAATGCAGATAGTGTAAAAGAAGCAGATAGTTATTTGAGAATGGCAGATTGTCATTTTATATCCAGAAAATACTGGCCCGCTATGGAAGCCTATAATATGGCAATTAAAAAAGGAGGAGCTGATGCAGATTATGCACATTATCAGAAAGCGATTAGTTATGGTTTTGTCAATAAGAATGATCGTAAAATTGAAGACCTGCTGGCGTTTCTGAATAACTATCCGAATTCAGTGTATAAAGATGATGCTTTGTATTCTTTAGGGAATGTGTATATCTCGGAGCAAAAGATTAACAAAGGAATTGCAGCTTATAACAGGATTATATCAGAAACCCCCAAAAGTTCATATGTGGCAAAAGCAATGCTAAAACAGGGATTGGTATACTATAATGAGAATCAGGGAGACAATGCGCTGTCTAAATTTAAAAAAGTGGTAGCAAAATATCCGGGAACAGAAGAAGCAGTCCAGGCAGTTAATACAGCTAGATTAATTTATGTTGATATGGGAAGAACAGATGAATATGCTTCCTGGGTAAAAGGTTTGGGGTTTGTGAATGTAAGTGATGAAGATCTGGATAATACTGTATTTGAAGCAGCAGAAAAACAGTTTCTAGAGAATAATGAGTCTGCTGCTATTCATGGATTTGAGAAATATTTAGCACAGTTTCCAAAAGGACTACACGCTACTAAAAGCCATTATCATCTGGCAGAGTTACTTTTTAAGAAAAAAGAAAAAGAGGCAACCATTCCTCATTACCTATACGTGCTAAATCAGCCTAGAGGTGAATTTACAGAGCAGTCTTTAGCCAGGCTTTCGCAGGTTTATCTAGAAGATAGAAAATATGAAGAAGCCATTCCGGTTCTAGAACGATTGGAAAATACAGGAGACTATCCCCAGAATATCATTTTTGCACAATCAAATCTGATGAAATCCTATTATCAATTAGTGAACTACAGAAAGACCATTTTGTATGCAGAAAAAGTGTTGTCTAACCCCAAAATAGAAAAAGATGTAAAAAATGATGCCCATTTATTTATAGCAAGAGCAGCTTTGCAAACAGCAGATGTGTCGAGAGCCAGAGCAGCTTATAAAGAAGTAGAAAAGAGTGCAACCGGAGAATTAGCCGCAGAAGCATTGTATTACAATGCGTATTTTATACATGAGTCAGGGGAGTACAAAGCATCGAATGAAGTCATTCAGAAACTGGCAAAAGAATATTCCGGTTACCGTTTATATGGGGCAAAGGGATTAGTACTCATGGCAAAGAATTTTTACGCATTAAAAGATGCATATCAGGCAACATATATCTTAGAAAGTGTAATTACTAATTTTTCAGAACTTCAGGATGTGGTAGCAGAAGCTAAAACAACCCTCCAAAAAATTAAAGCAGAAGAATCCAAAACGAATTCATCTATACAAACTGACCAATAATACCTTCAAAAAAAGTAAATAGAAAAGAGTTTTATGATTAAGAATATCCATAAAATAATAGCATTAGTAGGGATAGGGCTTATGAGTTCTGTTGGGATGGCACAAGAAAAAGAAGAAGAAACCATAGGTACAGAGCGGGTCGTGATCGTGAAGGCATATACTCCTACAATCAGTGATGCTTTTAAAATAAAATCAATACCCTCTGTAAAGGATTCGGTAACACAGCAAAAAAAAGAACTTAACTATAGTATTTTTTCAGTACCTGTCGCTTCTACTTTTACACCGGTAAAAGGAAAAGCTGCCGCGATAGAAAAACCAAAACAAGCCAAGTTGTATGATAATTACGCAACCCTTGGTTTTGGAAATTATACATCAGTATTGGCAGAATTTTATAGTAATTTCCAGTTAAATCGTTCTGATAATATGGGGGTGTATCTGCATCATAATTCCTCTCAGGGAGGAATTGATGACTTGGTGTTGGATGATAAGTTTTACAATACCTTTCTCGATCTGAATTATACTTCCAGAACCAGAGATGTGGTTTATGGAATTGAAGCAGGAGGAGAGCATAAATTAATAAACTGGTACGGACTTCCTGCAAATTCTATTCTAACAACAGCACAAATAGATGGAATAGAAGAACAACAAAGCTATTATGGAGTAAAAATAGGGGCTCAACTGGAAATAGAAGATGCCATGCTGAAAAAAGGACAACTAGAGTATCGTTTTTTTGGAGATGCATTTAATACTTCGGAACATCGTTTACAGATAAAACCAACATTCGAATTTGAGGTAGCAGATGAAGTAATCACCACCAAAGTAATAGCTGATTATTTAGGAGGAAGTTTCGAAAGGAATAGAGGTTCATTGTCACAAATACCGAATGAGTATAGTGTTTTTAATATTGGAGTAGCTCCAAGTTTAATTATATTGAGAGATCATCTGTCTGTGCAATTAGGAGCATCAGTATTCTATAGTATGGACATAGAAAACAGTGATAATGATTTCTTTATTTATCCTAATATTACGGCGTCCTATAGGGTGTTAGAAGACGCCGTTATTGCATATGGAGGAATCGAAGGAGGCTTATCTCAAAACTCATATAGAGATGCTGTTATAAAAAACCCATTTGTATCACCTACGTTGTTTTTATCTCCGACAAGTAATCAATTCGATGGATATATTGGTCTTAAAGGAAAATTGTCAGATATGGTTACTTATAACTTTAGAGGAAGTTATATATCAGAAATGGATAAAGCCCTTTTGGTAAATAATCCCAGAACAACGTTGTTACTAGAAGGGTATGATTACGGAAACTCCTTCTCATACCGATATGATGATATGAAGACAATAAAGGCATTTGGAGAAATAGGATTTGCTATCAGTAATAGATTTAAATTGGGAGCATCTGTAACGTATTTTAATTATTCTATGGACAGAGAACAAGAAGCATGGAACCTTCCGGAAATTGAATCTTCGTTAACGATGGATTATCAAATTACAGATCAATGGTCTTTTGGAGCGCAAGTTTTTTATGTAGGAGAGAGAAAAGAGTTGGATCATGCAACTTTGACAATTCCTTCAGTGGCACAATCTGTAGTAGAACTGGATAGCTTTATAGATGCAAATATTAATATAGGGTATAGATTCAATGATAGATTATCGGTATTTGCCAAAGGGAACAATCTTTTGGGAGAAACATATGAAAAGTGGATTAATTATCCAGTTCAGGGAATTCAAGTACTAGGAGGGGCAACCTATAAATTTGACTTTTAATTTTTTTAGCAAATTGAAAAAAGTCTAAATCACTTCAAAGAAAAATATAGGGGGTGGAACCCTATAAAGAAGCAAAATCTTTTGTAGAAGCGTAGTTTTTTGTTTTTAGAATAATAGGATATGGTTATTTTTAGCATATCTATAAACAAACTCTAACTTAAAAATACGCTAATATGAAAAAAATAATGGGGCTTCTTTTGGGAGGTTTATCACTGGTAGCATGCAAACAAGAGAAAGAAAAAGTTGATTTACTAGTTTATAATGCCAATATCCATACAGTTGATTCATTGCTTCCCAAAGCAACAGCTTTTGCAGTAAAAGAAGGTAAGTTTATTGCTGTTGGCGCAAGTCATGATATTCAGGAAAAATACCATGGGATACAGCAATTAGATGTCAAAGGAAAAACGATTGTTCCAGGGCTAATAGATGCACATTGTCATTTTTATGGATTGGGGATGCAGCAGCAAAATGTCGATTTGGTGGGAACCAAAAGTTTTGATGAGGTGGTTGAGCGGGTAGTAGCTTTTCAAAAGAAAAAACAAGTAAAATTTATTAGGGGAAGAGGATGGGATCAGAATGATTGGGAAGTGAAGGAGTATCCGACCAAAGCAATTTTTGATAGCTTGTTTCCAAATATCCCAGTAGTTATCACTAGAGTGGATGGTCATGCTATGCTAGTCAATCAGGCGGCTCTCGATTTGGCAAAAATCACAAAAGACACCAAGGTGTCAGGAGGTGAAATAGTTTTGAAAGACGGAGCGCTAACAGGAGTATTGATCGATAATCCAATGAGTCTTATAGAAGCAATTATTCCCAAACCCAGTAGTAAGGAACAAGCTCAAGGGTTAAAAGAAGCAGAAGCAATTAACTTTAGTTATGGCTTAACTACCGTAGATGATGCAGGGCTGGCACCTGAAGTTATTCAGCTAATAGATAGCTTGCAAAAAACAAAAGAATTGAAGATACGAATCTATGCAATGATTAGTAATACTCCGGAATATGTGGCAACTTATCTAAAAAAAGGACCTTATCGGACGGATGTCCTAAACGTATCGTCTTTTAAAGTATATGGAGATGGTGCTTTGGGATCGAGAGGAGCAGTACTTAAGAAACCATATACTGATCAGGAAAACCATTATGGAGCTATGGTAATCGGAGTTGCCGAGTTCAAAAAATTAGCTCGGAAATTAGCTGCTTCTCCTTTTCAGATGAATACTCATGCTATTGGAGACTCAGCAAATGCAGTGGTAATGAATACCTATTATGAAGTACTGAAAGGGAAGAAAAATCGCCGATGGAGAGTAGAGCATGCACAGGTAGTTGATTCATTAGAGTTTGATATATTAGATGATAATTTAATTATGAGTGTACAGCCAACTCATGCTACCAGTGATATGTACTGGGCAGAGCATAGGTTGGGGACGCATAGAATTAAAGGAGCATATGCTTATAAAACACTTCTTAATAAAACGGGAAAACTAGCCTTAGGAACCGATTACCCGGTAGAACAGGTGAATCCATTTTATACTTTTTATGCAGCGGTAGCAAGAAAAGATTTGCAACAATATCCAAAAGAAGGGTTTTATAAAAATGAAGCCTTGACCAGAGAAGAAGCCTTGAAGGGCATGACATTATGGGCAGCGTATAGCAATTTTGAAGAATACGAAAAAGGAAGTATTACGCAAGGGAAATTTGCTGATTTTGTAATTCTCAATCAGGATATTATGTCGATAACTGAAGATGAAATCCCTGATACAAAGGTGATGTCAACATATTTAGGAGGGGAGAAAGTGTATTGATAAATAACATAAAAAAGACTCCTGATCGAATTTTTTTGATGGCAGGAGTCTTTTCACTAAAACTAAAAAAAGCGTTTTTTTGGCAACTATTTTCAAAATCCAAAATCTGATTATCTATAGTTTTACTGATATCGTGATCTAATTATTTTTGATATTAATATACAGTGCTCTTCTTGGGCTTCCCGGATTAAAAATAGCTCTCATTTTTTCTTTTTGTCCTTTGGTAAACATATGCATGACATCGTCATCAGCATGATTCATGAAATTCATAAACATATCATTGCTTCCACAGGATGTTTGAGGGTGTTTTGGTTTACCGTAATAAATTCTGGATTGTTGTGGGGTATCTTTGACATCGTCAGAAGATGAGCAGTTGAATGCAGTCCCATAAGTGTGTTTAAGTCCCAACCAATGCCCGATTTCATGCGTAGCAGTTCGACCTTTATGCACACCATTTTGTAGTGGAGCTAATGTTCCAAACGCATTGGGGTCAATGGCAATTCCGTCAATTCTCGGATCATCTCCAGGAGCACTGGAGAAGGCATATACTACTTGATTATCTATATCCCTGAAATAAGCAATCCATATATTTAGGTACTGATCGTTTGGCCAGGCATCTTGCCCTCCTTTATCCGTAAAAAAAAGTGCCAGATCTTCTATAGATTCCCCTTCATCTCTTTTTCCATCAAAGCCGGTAACATTTCCCATGGTTCTGATGATTCCTTTAGTAGGTTGTCCTTCCGGGGATGTTGTTGCCAATTTGAATTCTATTTTAATGTCTGCAATAAAAGGTTTGAATTCATCAGGTGTTTTAGAAAGATCTTCATTTTTCATTCTGAAATCCTGATTCAAAACCTTGATTTGCGATTTGATTTTATCATCGCTTATTTCAAAAGGTTCCGGAGCGTAGTTAACTACATGTACCACTACTGGAATGGTAATTATTTCATCTTGCCCCACAGATGTATTGTTGTCTTCTTCAGGGATGGTGCTATCATCGCCAGAACAAGAAATGAGAATACAACTAAGGCTAAAAAAGACAATAGTTATCTTTTTTTTCATAGGATTAGGATAGGTTTATTACATTGCTAAGAGGAGAGATTGTGTATAATGTATACCATACTGACAATCTGGATATCATATGTTTTCCCCTTACAGCGAAGATATAAAAGCTTTTATATCTCGAATCCTGCCTTAATATAAGTTTAACAGTCAGAGAGTGTTAAAAAAAGAGGGTGAATAAAGCCAGGATCAATGTGGAAAAAACAGTTCATTTTCCACCGTTAGCTTGTAAGTCGGCAATGCATTGAGGGTCTAATGAAGGAATCCCATTCCCTAAGATACTCATCATTGAATTTCCGAATTCAATGGTTGCTCCCATCAAACATCCTGAAATATTACAATGACCTTTAGCAGTGAGGTCTTCATGAGGTGTTACGGGAGGCGTTCCTACATTTACCAATCCTAATAAGTGCGCAAATTCATGATGAAGTGCTGCTGTCTCTATAATAGGTAAGGTCGGAGCATTGATGGTATTACTCAATTCTTTTAAGGTGTCTTCATAGATAACTATAGATGTATTGAGGTAGGCAGTTCCAAGGGTCTTTTTAGTAGCTGTATCTTTTTCGTTTTTGCCATCTGCAAAATAAATATAGACTGATATTTCGTCTCCTGTATTATAGGAGGTGCGGGTGTTGTTTTCTATTTGAGCAATTTCTTCAATTGTAAAAGGAGCAAGGTTAGAAGAGGCTACTGTACGTTGTTTAATGGTGATGCCATCAGGTTTATGAAGCCGATCAGTTAAGAATTTTCTTAAACCATTGATAGCTTCTATTGTAGGTTCCGCTCCTTTGACAGATACAATTTCCAATGTGATTCCTTTGTAATTTATATCACTTAGGAGATCATTAGCAGAGGTTCCTACCCCTTTTTTATTTGCCATTTGCGCTTCGCTGAATGCTGGGGAATCATCTTCTGTACTACATGCAGTAAACAAGATTGAACTTATCAGTAAAAGACTTAATAATTTTGTAATTTGCATAAAATGAGTTTTCCAGATAAACGAGCGTTAGTAAAATTAAAATTTATGAAAAAAGTAATCGTTAGTCTTTTTATCTTTTTGACATATACTGTTTTTTCGCAGCAAAGATCATACCATGAAGATGTTAAAGAGTATTTTGATTTGAACGGGACTACACAGCAATATAGCAATGCAGTAGATCAAATGTATGAGTTGCTTCGAAATCAATTACAGCATCAGGTCCCCGCCGCCATATGGGAAGAGTTGCAAAGAGAGAAAAATACGACTTTAGGAAATGTAAAATCGTTATTGACTCAGGTGTATAAAGAACACTTTAGTCATCAGGAGATAAAGGAGTTGTTAGCATTTTATAAATCCGAAACAGGAAAGCAATTCAGGAAGAATCCCGATGGCTTATCCAGAAAGCAAAACAAACGATATGAACGGTTTTTAGCTTCGGATGTGGGGCAGAAAGTAAAAGCACAAAGTCAATCACTAAAGAAGGCTGTAGGAGAAGCTAGTGAATTATGGAGTCGTGATCTATACCGGGAAACCGTAAAAAAGCTTAAAGCTAAAGGGTATTCTTTTTCGCAGTGATTCTCGCCAGATAATCGTTGTTTTCTCCTTTGATAATACACTCGCAAATGAACCCGTGAGCATTTGCGGCATTGACTAGCGTATTGTAGTCTATGTACAACCAATCAAACCATTCAGATTCATCGCCCTTGTACCGGAGTTTGTATTTCATCTCTCCGTAGTAGTCAGCATTAGCATCCACCCAAAAACCACCATCTTCATCTTCGAATAAATAAGAGATGTCCGAAGAATCTATGAGGATTTGTCCCTTAGGATGAAGAAGCTTTTTTACTTGAGTAAAAAAATAGTCAATATTAGGAAGCCTTCCGATGATGCCGCTACCATTCATTAAAAAAAGAAGGGTGTCATAGCTCCCTTCCTGATCAAAGAAATTTTCGCATGCGGCATTGGACACGCCTCTTTTATGTGCAATGCGAATTGCTCCGGCAGAGATATCGATCGCTTTTACGTTTAGTTTTTTCTCTTTTTGCAGATATAGACTGTGACTTCCGGCTCCGCAACCAACATCCAAAACTGTTCCATAAGAAAGTTCAAGTGCTTTTTGTTCTATTGCAGGCATGAGTGAGTACTCTCTGAATAAATAAGCAATAGGAATTAGATCATCATCAAAATCGGGCGCAATTACAGTGATATCTTCCGGGGAATTACTGGTGTAATAATCCTGTATTGCTAAGCCAAAAATATCTGTATTCATTCTATATTATGCTATGATTTCTAAATAAGAAATGCAATCTCTTTATAAACGGTAATTAATAGGTTACTTTTGCTGTATGCAGGATTTTTTAGATCAATTACCGACACTCGCCAAAGATAAACATAACGAGAATAAAAAGTTCTTTTCCAAATTAAAAAAGAAGCAGCCCAAACGGTTTGATATAACAATGCAGCAACTGCATGATGAAGAGTTTGCCGAGACGGACTGTCTGACATGTGCTAATTGCTGTAAAACAACTGGTCCTTTGTTTACTGATAAGGACATCGAGCGAATTGCTAAATACATGAAAATGAAACCATATGATTTTGAGCAGAAATACCTTCGAAAAGATGAAGAAGGGGATATGGTTTTACAAGAAACACCTTGTCGTTTTTTAGCTTCTGATAACTACTGTTTGATTTATGATGTCCGACCAAAAGCATGTAGGGAGTATCCACATACAGATCGAAAAAAGTTTCATCAGATTGCTCACCTGACCATGCACAATGTGGCTATATGTCCTGCAGCATTTAGAATAGTAGAAAAAATGAAGATGTTATTTCAGGGAGGATAAAAGCAATAAAATAAAGGGGGCTTTTATTGTATTAAAAAATCTCTCTGAATCCTAATGCTTCTAATCTGTTTTGATCTTTTGATACTCCAGGGATTTTTGGAGCAGAGGTAAAATGAGTTTCAATTTTAGGAGTTCCGATAATCTCTCCGGTTTCTTTATGTATTTTGTAATAAGAACCGCTACTTTTGCTATTTGGGTTTTCTGCTTTTTCTTCTACGTAAAAGTGATCATTCTCTTCAAAAATCGTCATCTTTAGATCCCATGCTCTAGTGTTGATTTCTATAGAACTTCCATAAATAGCTTTTACTACGAGGTTGATATATTTTGTATGTTCCTTTGTAGGGATATAAAACTTTGTTTTGGAATAAAAATCAACTCCGCTGTCCTTATGAAAATGACCATTTTTCCCATAGCAATTATTCCGATTACTTTTCTGTTTTACTTTTCCACTAGGTAATTCGACCTCGAGATTATAATAGAATTTTGCATATAAAGGCACATAAAGTACATTCCGCTCAAAAGAAACAATAATTTTTCTGTTATCAGTAACTACCTTGATAAAGTCAAAATCCTCTCTGTAAATAATTTTTCCTAGATGTTTTTTCTGTTTAATGATATTGATTGCAATGTCAATTAATTCATTTTTTCCTAATTTTTTTAACTCTTGTATTGTATAGGTAGTATTTCCTATGGTATCCAGCTTAAAAGCTTTATTGATATCTGTTGTTATTGTGGAACTCATCATGATCGTTTCAATTTATTGTTTAATTCCTAAAGGCAATTTCAAAATGCCGTAAAGGTGGATTGGAAGCTATAGGATGATTGGGGGGCATCTATAACAGCTACGACATTTTGAAATTTTAGAACTCTTAATTGAACATTACTCTCATTTCTAATGTTTGCCTTGTTAAATTTGGTTATACGTTTTTGTCACTTCTCCCATCTACAGTAGAAGGGATATTTTTTTATTGTCTGATATACGTTTTTGTGTTGTACAGCGGTACTTAGCATAAGGTGTGCTATACCTAGATATGGGATTGTTTTTTGGTCTCTTTCTGATGTTTTGCTATGGGAAATATAAACTTGGAGGATCCTGATGTAATCAATTTTATAAGTAGGGCGTAATCGTTGTTGGTTTATACCATCATAAGCATCAGATAGTGTGAAAGATCTTGTATCTTTATTCAGATATAATAAAGAAGATGTTGTCTTTATAATGTCTAAAAGTTGCTGGGATACAGCTGTTGTTTTAGACCAAAAAAACTCCCGGTAATTTCTGATTTTTGATAAAGACATAAAATGTGTTTAGTAGTAATGCATGTAATCAAAAAACATTTTGCAAAAGCTATGTTTTTTTGATTAGGGAGTATTGTGTTTTATTTTATGAACAAGTTTTTTCTGTAGATCTCCTGATAAAATTACAAGACCAGATGGTGTTAGTTATTTTAAGGTCGCTATGTTGTGTTATTGAAAGTACAGGAAACCTGAGATGATCTGTTGTGAGAACTACCGTCTCTTATGGTTGCCATAAAAGACAGTAGTTTTGTGTGTCTGAAATCAGTGTTAATTATTTACTTAACTCTTTTTTAAGGTCAGCAATAGTTTTTGCCATTGCTACTCCAGGAAGTTTTATAGGAGCAGCAACCTGAGCTACAAATGTTCCTTTTACTTCACCTCTTTTATATGTAGTAAACCCAACTCTGTATAAACCTACAGTAAGTGCTTTTGTAGGGCTGCTGATTTCACTCTTGTATCTCAAAAGAGAGTTGTAGCTGCTCCCACTAGGCTGTTTAGGCATTTCTCCACTGTCATCATTGCTAGCAAGTGTTACCCAGTTGGCATTTTTTACAGCATCTTCTGTAATGTTATTTTTACTGATAATATCGGAACGCTCTAATGTAATGTATGTATCAAAGTAGTCATTCGATTTGCTGTTATCAGCATATGCTTTAGATACAGTTGCATTCTTTATTTTGTTTTTTCCTACAGGAGACATCATTCTTACTCCTAATTCAGGAGCTACTGCAGGAATCCATACATATATGTAGTAGAATTTTTTCCCATCTTTTACTTGATCTTCATTTCCTGGAGTTGCATATCCTAGGTAAGATACAACATCTGTATAAGGAACTTTGATGGTTTTAGGTCCGATCTTTTTTTCGATAGAACTTCCGAATTTTTTAAGTTTTTGTGCTTGTAAGGTTACAGAACTTCCAAGTGCGAAAATACTGAGTAGTACTAAAATTTTTGTTTTCATTATTGAATATTTATTAGTGTTGATTGTATAGGTTAGACACACGGTCTGTTTGTATTTATAATAGTTTAAAAGAAACCGTTACATAGTATTTTTGAGTAGATGTTATCTTGTTAATATCTATGTATTGGCTGGATGTATTTGAACTTCTAATAGCGATAATATCTCCAATGTTTTTGTTGAGTTTTTCTGCCATTTTTTGCGCAATACTTTTGGCATTTAGAATTGCTTTATGGCTAATCGTAGCAAGCTCTTCTGCGCTTTTTTCTTTTGCTATGATTTCAACATTTGTAACTCTTACTCCAGGGGTTTTTAAGGCCATTATTTTTTCGACTTCTTCAGAGGAGTTAGAAGTGTAGTTGTAATACATTACTTCGTTTATTTCTGAAGTTCCCGCATAGAGTTTATAGGAGGTATTTTTCTGAAATTTAGCAAAATCTATTCCTGCTGTTTTTAATTTACTTTTATAAGTGTTTGTTACTTCATCAAGGCTTTTAGCTTCTAAATTTCTATATCCATCGGCTAAAACTTCTTTGATATTTATGAGCATATTATATCGGTCTATAGTAATGGTTGCCTCAGTTTCTCCGACAACTTCGATAGCATTTTGTGTCTCCTGAGAAAAGATCGGAGAGCTACAAATTAAAAACAGCAGGTAGATTGTGTATTTCATGATTGTATGATATATGACTGTTTTTTTTAGAAGAATAAGATGTATGCAACGATCATCCAAACTCCAACGATAAGACCAAGCATCCCTAGTTTTCCTTGCATAGGAGCTAATTTTGCTCTTAATTGTAGTGCTTTCTCTTTTGCTGCTTCATTTTTAGAAAGTACAAGTTTGTTAATCATTCCGAATCCTAATAAAAACCCTAATACTGCTTCTACAAGGTTACCAGCTAATAATGTTACCCACCAGATAGGGTGTGTTGTAAGCCATCCAATATTTAAAATTGCAGAGATAACTCCCCATACTCCCCAGAAACAAAATACAAGCCCAATCCAACCTTGATATGGTTCGATTTTATCCAGTAATTCTTTTGCGTTTGGTTTTTTAGATAGTAATAATGATGGTACTGCTAAAATACTTAGTATAATTAATGTGATTCCCCAAGTCATGATTTTATAAGATTTATAGGGTTAGTAATAGTTTTAACTCGCTCTGTGTTATAAGAACAATGCAAAGATGGGGGATATCTCCTGGGGGATAAACACTCTTTGTAGTGAAAATAACTACCCTGAAAACAGGGGGTGTTTTTTTTGATAAATTATTGCTGGTCTTATCTGTTTGTTGACTTTTCTATAGAAAACGAGGAAATAGCGTGAGTTTTAATAAAAAAAGAAGAAAAGCAGAGAGGAAAGTGTTGGGTGAAAGAAGAGCGTATATGTATAGAAACAGTAAGAAAGCAACGCTTTTTTTGTTTGATAAGAATTTTTATAAAAATTCTAAAAAAAGATGCAAAATAGCATAAGGAATTAACTTGTGAGTTCTCCTAGATAAAAAAAAGGAAGTGGGATAGAAATATTAATGAGGGATATTCGCTTAAGGTTCTATATATTTCATTTTTAGTGCGTACTTAGTAAGTCCAGCCAAATTTCTGACATTGAGTTTGGCGATGAGGTTTTTTCGATAACTTTCTATAGTGTGCTTGCTTAAAAATAACTGATCTGCAATTTCTTGAGTTGTATATTCTTGTGCGATCAGAGTGATAACATCAATTTCTCTTTGAGTTAGTTTAATTTCGTTTTGTTTCTTTTTAGAAAACTTATTTTCAATATAAATATCTTTAATCTCTTTTGAGAAATATTTTTCACCTCCTAAAATTGTTTTTATAGCTAAAAGTAATTCTTCTTTTTCAGCATTTTTAGGAACATACCCATCAACATCATGCTCAATCAGATTGTCAATCATTTCTGCATTGTTATGCATACTGACAACCAGTGTTTTTATATTTCTGTTTTTTTCTTTCAGCATCTTGTTTAATGTGATGCCATCTACTTCTGGCATGCTGATATCAGTAATGATCAGGTCAATTTTTTCTTTTGGGTTGATCTCTACATATTTTATGATGTTACTTCCGTTTTTTGCAGTTAATAAGATATTGTAGTCTTGTTCTTCATTAAGAATACTAAGTAAACCGTCCAAAAACATTTTATGATCGTCTGCAATGATAAGGTTGTATTTCATAATATAATATGTTTTTTATTAGGGATTTCGATATTAATGATAGTTCCTCTTTTGTGTCTGGAATCAATGGTATAGACCCCGTCCAACGCCTTTAGACGCCTTTTGAGGCTGGTTAGTCCTACTCCTGGTGTAATCAGAGCACAACTGAACCCTATTCCATTATCTTCAAAAATTAAATGAATGGTGTCGTGAATAAGGTCTATTTGAATATCTAACCGAGTTGCTCCGCTATGTTTTATTGTATTAGTAATTAATTCCTGTAGAATTATGAAAATTTCATTTTGTAACTTTTCGTCTATTTCATTATTGATATCATCTTCCGGGTATATAGAAAGCATCACCTTTAATTTGCTTGCTTCCTCAATGTTTTTCATATATTCTGTGATCAAAGGTACAAAATCGTTTTGACGAAATTTGGTTGGAATTAAATTATGTGATAAAGTTCTTACTTGTTGGTATGTGTCATCTAACTGATGGTATAATGTTTTGAATTTGCCTCTGTCTTTGGATAAATTGCTGAATTGTAATTTTATGGCGGCAAGATTACCTCCAATACTATCATGTAGCTCCTGAGCTATTCTTTTTCGTTCTCTGTCTTGTCCTTCAATGGAAGCCCGAATTAATTTTAATTCCTGATCTTTTAATATGGTAGAAATTCGTTGTTGACCGATCTCTTTTAGTTTTTTGTTGAGCAGGCTTTGTGTTTTTAATTTTTGATAATATAAAATGAGCAACCCTATGATAGGAATTAATGTAATAATAAATGAAATAAAGGTGATTTTCTTTATTTCTTTTTGACGGTTGATTTCTAATTCTTTGAGCTGCTTGTCTTTTTTTAAAAGAATGATTTCATTTCTTCTTCTTTCAGCAGTATTTTTTAAAAACAAGATTTGATTTTCATTTTCCTTTCGCTGAATGTCTTTTTGAAGGTCAATATGCCTGAGTTCATCTTCTTTGTTTAATAAGGTCAGTTTTTCTTTTTCTTTCTGAAGTTTTTGATACTTGTTTTCAAGAAAAGTTATCTTTTTCAAACGCTCTAACGCATTGATAGAATCTTTTATCACAAAATATTGAGAAGAAAGTGCAAAGGCACTTTTATAATCGTCTTTTTGTAAGGCGATAAGCTTTAGTTTATGATAAATTTCTGCCTGCTCTTTTAATAAATTAGAAGGAATAGCTTCTTTTAAGATTTTTTTATAAATGGCAGCGGCGGCATTAATGTCTTTTTGAACAAATAACCGATCGGCAATCCCTAATTCTGTGGTAATTCTAAGCTTGGCTAGTTCCTTTTTTTGTACTTCGGGCGCTATTTTTTTTGCAGGAAAAGCAGAAATTTCTTCTACTGCTTTTTGAGCATAAATAAAAGGAAAACAGCCTAATAGGATAATTAATATGTTTTTTTGCAAAGATTTGAGCATAAGCAAATGTATCAAATCCTATATGTCTGTATATCCCTGAAAATGGGGTTTTTTGTTATACGGTATTTGTTATTTGTACAAGAGGTACTTAGCGCGTGTTTTCTTATAAATGTTTAGGTCTGAGTTCCATGAATCTCGGATTTTTTGTATAGAAACTCCTTGCTCTATTTGTTTTTGTAATAAAGTATTTCCTGCGTGTATGGTAAATGATTTGTTTTTGAAAAAAACAGCTTTTTTACTAGAAAGTTTATAGGCATTTATAATCCAGCTTAAGTTAATTCTATTCATTTTTTCGGTGTTTCTAAGATCAATACCGTTGCAGAGATTTCCTTTGTGTTTAGGGTTTTTAGCTCCAAAATTAGGAGCAGGAGTATAGCTAAAAGGGTATTTGTCTTTAGGTAATTCCGGAGCTCCAATTAGCTGAAATTGCATTTCGGTTCCTCGACCTGCATTGATAGTTGTACCTTCGAATAAACCTAAACTGGGATATAGATTAATAGCAATATCATTAGGGAGATTGGGAGAAGGTCTGATGGGAAGGTGATAAGGAGTTGTGTGAGTATAGTTTTTTACAGGGATTATGGTGAGATTGCATTTCTGATCGGTCTGTAACCAACCTTCTCCATTAATCATTTGTGCATATTCTCCAATAGTCATTCCATGTACTAAAGGAACTGGATGCATTCCTACAAAACTACTATGTCTGGTGTCTAAAACAGGACCGTCTATATAATGCCCGTTTGGGTTGGGTCGATCTAATATAATAACAGGAATCTGGTTTTCTGCACAAGATTGCATCACATAATGTAATGTAGAAATGTAGGTATAAAAGCGAACTCCTACATCCTGAATATCGAATACGATTATGTCTATGTTTTTTAACATATCAGAAGTAGGCTTTTTATTTTTGCCATATAGTGATATAATCGGAATACCAGTTTTTTTATCTCTTCCATCAGCAACGTGTTCTGCCGCGTCTGCTTTACCTCTAAAGCCATGTTCGGGAGAAAAGACTTTTTTTATTTTTATCGAATGGGCGATAAGTGAATCTACCAGGTGAGTAGTTTTGGTATCGTTTCTGAAAATTACACTGGTTTGATTCCCCACAAATGCTACATTTTTATTTTTGAGTAACGGGAGGTATGCGTCTAACTGATTTGCTCCTACAACAGGAGGTTGAGATACGGAAGTAGCTGTTTTATTTACCTTAGAAACCGTTTGAGAATCTATTTTTGCTGTTGCAAAATTAGAAGAAGCATTATTTCTACAAGAAATAAAAAGGAGAAAGAAGAATAAAAATGTATTTTTGAATGTATGTTTTATAAAAACCATAAATAAGTTTGAATTTCGAATATTTTATAGCTAAACGCCTTATCAAAGGTAAAGAGCATAAAAGTAGCATATCGACACCAATAATAAAAATTGCGATTTTTGCAATTGCTTTGGGAATGGTGATGATGTTGATTACTATAGCAACAGGAGTAGGTCTTCAGAAAAAAATACGGGAAAAAGTAGCAGCATTTAATGGGCATATTGTAGTCTCCAGTTATGATAATAATCAGAGTATAGAATCATTAGTGCCTATAGATAAAAATGAGTCTTTCTATCCTGAGTTTTCATCATTAGAAGGGATAGCACATGTACAGGGAGTGGCTACAAAAGCTGGGATTATAAGGACAGCTTCGGATTTTGAAGGGATTGTAGTAAAAGGCGTAGGGGCAGACTATGATTGGTCTACTTTCGAAGAGTATTTGGTAGAAGGGAAAATTCCTGATTATGATACAAGTCACCCGGTAAATACCGAAATTCTAATTTCTAAACATATTGCAGATAGGTTACAGCTAAGTATTGGAGACAAAGCCAATACATACTTCCTAAAAAAAGGAAAATCTTCTAATCCAGTGCCAAATATTAGATCTTTTGTAGTGACAGGAATTTATTCTTCAGGATTTCAGGAGTTTGATGAGGTTTTTGTTCTTTGTGATATAAGACATATTCAACGTTTGAATAAATGGAAAGAAAATGAAATTGGGAATTTTGAAATCTTTATAGACAATTTTGAGCATTTGGAAGAAAAAGGCGTTGAAGTCAATGAAACTATTTACCCCGTATTATATCAGGAAACAATTGCTAGTAAATACGAAACGATATTCGAATGGTTAAAATTATTCGACCTCAATATTATAGGGATTATAGCGATTATTATTTTGGTAGCCGGGATTAATATGATTACTGCTTTGTTAGTTTTGATTTTGGAACGTACACCTATGATTGGTATTCTGAAAGCATTAGGAAGTTCAGATTGGAGCATTAGAAAGGTATTCCTGTATAATGCAGCCTATTTGATCATGATTGGGCTTTTTTGGGGGAATCTTATTGGGTTGGGATTGTTGTGGATTCAGAAATTATACGGTGTAATTAAACTGAACCCAGAGACCTATTATGTGAGTACAGCTCCGGTACATATTGATATAGGATATGTATTATTGTTAAACCTGGGGACCTTGTTATTATGTCTTATTATGTTATTAATTCCATCCTATATCGTATCAAAAGTATCTCCGGTTAAGGCAATACGTTTTGAATAAAAAGATTATTTGCTAAAAAAAGTGGAGGTTGATGACACATCTTGTTATCTTTGTGCTTAGAATAAAATATCATTTCTAAAGATAATTCTTAGAAGATTATTCTGTAGGGATGTGTTTTTTTGTAAAAAGAATAAAGGTTTGGTACTGTCATTCGGTTTTTGTTTAACTAAATAATTATAGGGTCTTGGAATACGCAGAGAATATTTTAGAAACGATAGGAAATACTCCATTAGTAAAAATGAACGCATTGGTGAAAGATGTTGATGCGTTGGTGTTGGCAAAATATGAAACATTTAACCCCGGGAATTCTGTAAAAGATCGGATGGCATTAAAGATGATTGAGGATGCTGAATCTGATGGTAGATTACAACCAGGAGGGACGATCATAGAAGGAACTTCTGGAAATACAGGAATGGGATTGGCTCTTGCAGCAGTTGTGAAAGGGTATAAGTTGATCTGTGTGATGGCAGATAAACAATCCAAAGAAAAAATGGATATTTTGAGAGCAGTGGGAGCAAAAGTTATGGTGTGCCCTACTAATGTAGATCCTGAGGATCCGAGATCGTATTATTCTGTTTCCAAACGATTGTCTGAAGAGACACCTAATTCATGGTATGTTAATCAATATGATAACCCTTCTAATACGTTAGCTCATTACGAAAGTACAGGACCAGAGATATGGGAGCAAACAGATGGAAAGGTTACTCATTTTATTGTAGGCGTTGGTACAGGAGGGACAATCTCTGGAGTAGGGAAGTATTTAAAAGAAAAAAATCCAAATGTAAAGATATGGGGAGTAGATACGTATGGCTCTGTTTTTAAAAAATATCATGAAACGGGAATTTTTGATGAAAATGAAATCTACCCTTATATCACAGAAGGTATTGGAGAAGATATTTTGCCTAAAAACGTAGATTTTTCGGTTATTGATGGTTTTACCAAAGTAACTGATAAAGATGCTGCCATTTATACGCAAAAATTGGCAAGAGAAGAAGGAATGTTCTTAGGGAATAGCGCAGGGGCAGCGATCAAAGGGTTATTGCAATTAAAAAAAGAATTCAAACCTGAAGATGTTGTTGTTATCCTTTTTCACGATCATGGAAGCAGGTACGTAGGGAAGATGTTTAATGATGATTGGATGAAAGAAAGAGGGTTTGTAGAAGAGGAAGCATATACAGCCTCTGATCTTATAAAAGCGCATGAAGATAAACAGCTGGTAACTGTGAAAACAGAAGAATTAGTGTCACATGCGATTGAGCGAATCCGAAAGTTTCAAATATCCCAAATACCTGTTGTAGATAGCGAGGGGTTTGTTGGTTCAGTGGATGAAAGTGCTCTTTTTACAGCTTTTCTGGATGATAAAAACCTGGCAGATACTCCCATAAAAGAAATTATGAATCCACCATTTCCTATCGTGGAAAAAAACACTTCATTAGATGAAATATCAGGACTCATTAAAAAAGGGAACTCTGCTGTTCTGGTAAATTTAGGAAATAATAAGCACCATATCATTACCAAGTATGACGTTATAAGTCATATAAAATAATTTATTATCTTTAGAGGGATGAATTACCCCCTCTATTTAATAATGTGATCTTTTTTTAGTAGGATTCGTGTTTCTATGTCTAATTTTTTTGTTTAGTTGGATGATAGGAGTTTATGGTGTATCCAGAAGATACACATAGTGGGGCATCATTAAAATCATTGCCTATGTATAAATATACGTTTGATTTTTCTGATATAGATCGCTTAAGGGACTATTTCCATTCAGAATTAGACCCCAAAGGAACTACAGATAGAATTTTTTTTCCTCCTGAGATTGGGGATGGGTATCTTCAGTATTATAAAATTTCTCCAGAGGTTTTTTTATTGATAAATAATTATACAGCAAATGCTGATATTGAATATATAAGGAAACCTGCTGAAGAAAGAGACCTGATTTTACATTTTAGAAAATATGCTTTAGATCATGAAGTGACCTCAGATGAGATTATCAGCAGGTATTCTAATGGTTATACGCCAGGAAATATGCGCTGTATAGATGCCAGAACCGGAGAGCGGGTATTTATAGCCAAAGGAGGTGTTGTGAAGTCTACTATGATTGTTTTAAAAAAATCATTTACGAAATCGTATTTGATGAAAGGAAATGAGGCTCTTGTTGATAAAGTAGATCATTATATAAAACAATCCCATAAACACATTAATAAGTTTTATCTTTCCTATAGGCAGTCTAAGTTATTTGATCAGATCGTAGAACCTTTTGAAGATAAGGTGGAAAGTTACTTGTTTTATCTGGCCAGAGCGGTGTTACTATTAGAAACATTTTGGAAAGATGTACTCAAGTGGACAACAGAGGAAAACCCATTTAGTATTAATAGCTCTCAGATTGGCGGAATTTATAAAGTAACTGATTATTTGGAAAATAACTTAAATGAACCTTTTATCGGAGTTGATCAGCTAGCTACAATGGCATATATGAGCAGGACAAGCTTTTTTAATACTTTTAAAGAGATTCATAACCAGACCCCTTTAGAATTTTTTAATAATAAGAAGTTAGAAAGGTCGTATAATATGATTTTTACAAAACAATTATCTGTAAAAGAGGTAATGAGTAATTTGAACTATTCTAACTCTTCTAAGTTTAGAAAAGCATTTTTTGATCGATTTAATATTTATCCTGATTGAGAAAATATGATATAAAATAAAGATGGTCATCAAAAAATGACAACCATCTATAACCTAACACAAACTCAACTTCGTTTAGGGTTTTAAAATTTTAAGTATATATTTTGAAAGACGTTTTCCCAATTGCTTCATGACCAAAATAACTAAAAGAAGACGTAGATTCGTTTCCATTAATACAAAATATATTACCAATAGTCCAACTGTTTGATTATTAACATTTTTTTATAAAAATTTTAAGCTTAATAAGTTTTTTTAATAATGAAAAACAAACTTTTTTTCAGAAAAATGATCGTTTTTAAGAAAAAATGCCAGAGAGCTTAATAACCCATATTTTATAGTTATCTTGTTGTTCTTTAATGTGTTGTGTTTGTGGAAGAGCATTTTGTTCAATATATATGGAATCATAAAAAGTTTGATGTTTTTAATCTGAAAACATCAGCAGGGGAGCTGGTTTCTATTTATTCATCAGGGATCCACAATAAAAATACTTCTGGTCCTGACTTTTTTAATGCCAAACTAAAAATAGGAGATCAGCTATGGGTAGGAAATGTAGAAGTTCATATAAAGGCCAGTGATTGGTATGCACATGCGCATCAAGATAATGAGGCGTATGATAAAGTTATACTTCACGTGGTTTGGGAAAATGATATGCCTGTTTATAGAAAGGATAAAAGCCAGATACCTGTTGTACAGTTAAAAGACTTTATTAAACCAGCCTTGTTGGCGAGGTATCAGATCTTTTTCGAAAATATGAAACGAAAAACAATTATTTGTGAAGGGCTAATTTCTAGTGTTTCTGATTTTAGAATGTACCATTGGCAGGAACGATTATTTATAGAAAGGCTGGAAAGGAAAACAGTAGAAATTCATAGACTGCTACAAAAGACAAAAAATGATTGGGAACAAGTGTTGTTTTTATTAATTTGTAAGAGTTTTGGATTGAGAATTAATAGTGATGCATTTCTTAGTATTGGGATGTCTTTTGATTTTTCAGTGTTTAAAAAATGTCAAGAATCTCTCTGTCAACTAGAAGCATTGTTTTTTGGTCAGGCTAAGATGCTTCCGGAAAATCCAGATTCGAAATATGAGAAAAACCTAAACAAAGAGTATCAGTTCCTGAAAAAAAAGTTTTCGTTAACTACTACAGGAGTGCTGTCTCCACTTTTTTTTAGATTACGCCCGGGGAATTTTCCAACAATACGATTATCTCAATTAGCCAATTTGTACAATCAAAATAATAAATTATTCCATAGGTTAATACATGTGAAAAATATTAAGGAAGTGTATGGCTTGTTTTCTGTTTCTGCAAGTGATTTTTGGAATAACCATTACGTTTTTTCTAAAGAATCCTCAAAAAACGTGGAAAAAAGAATCTCTAAATCGTTTATTGATCTAATTGTAATAAATACGATAATTCCTTTAAAGTTTTTGTTTGATACAATGCAGGGGGTGGATGCAGAGAAAAATATATTTGATTTGATGTCAGAGGTTTCTCTAGAGAAAAACGCTATAATCAGGCAATTCGAATCCATGAAAATAACCATGAAGAATGCAATTCATTCTCAAGCAATGATCGAATTAAAGAATAAGTATTGCGATAAGAAGGCATGTCTGAAATGCGATGTTGGGAATTATTTACTCAATAGATAATAAAATTAATTAGATTATAATTAATTTGCAGTATGATTTATGATTTACGACACTTTTTGGAAAGGAATGGATTTTATGTATCATCCAGGTTAGCAGACAGACTTGGTATCAGAGCTAAAAATGTACGATTGTTTTTTATCTATATAACGTTTGCTACGGTAGGACTGGGATTCGTATTGTACCTGGTAATGGCATTTTGGTTAAAATTAAAAGACTTGGTGTATACCAAGAGAACTTCGGTATTTGATCTTTAATGATGTTGAACTGGTTAAGATCTAAAATATATATAGCACTGTTTTTTTTAATTATATCAGTGTTAATTGGTGTATTGGGGTTTCATCTGTTTGCAGGCTATTCCTGGATAGATGCATTATATATGACCGTAATTACACTGTCTACAGTTGGTTTTGGAGAAGTTGGTCCTTTAAATGAGATGGCAAAATTATTTACTATTTTCCTCATTGCGATTAATGCAGTCGTATTTGCCTATTCAGTCTCCGTAATTACAGAATATATTGTGAGTAAAAATGATCCCGAAAGATTATATTATAAGAGGATAAAAAATATGATAGAAAAATTGGAAAACCATATTATTATAGTGGGATATGGAAGAAACGGGAAGCAGGCTGCCGATAAATTATTAGCTTACGACAAGAAGTTTGTTATCATAGAAAAAGATAAAGATATCATTGATAAACATCAGAATGATAAGTTTTTTTTTATGGAAGGCAATGCAACAGAAGATGAGGTGCTGATTGATGCAGGTATAAAGAGAGCTTCTTGCTTGATATGTACTTTGCCAGATGATGCAGATAACCTCTTTATTGTATTGTCAGCAAGACAGATCAACAGACGCCTAAAAATAATAAGTAGGGCTTCTCAGGATGCTTCCTATAAGAAAATACGATTAGCAGGAGCGGATAATGTAATTATGCCGGATCGAATCGGAGGAGATCATATGGCATCATTGGTCGTTGTGCCGGATTTAATCGAGTTTTTAGATAATTTATCAATTGTAGGAAAAGGACTCATTAATATAGAAGAGATTACTTTCGAAGATATGTTTACGGATGGGGAAAAACGAACGATCAGAACTATAGATATGAGAGCAAGAACCGGATGTACTATTATAGGGTATAAATCTCCGGAAGGGGAATACATAGTAAACCCGGAAGCAGATACAGTTTTAAGACCTGGTTGTAAAGTCGTTGTTTTAGGGAGACCAGAGCAAATTAACCTCCTAAATAAGGAGTTCGGAATTTAGCGGTTACAATATATTTAATTGTGAAAAAATTGTAAACAAAGGCTTTTTTTTGCATATTGCTCACTTTACTAAACAATAAAATTTATAATTCATAAAATCATGAAGAGATTTCTTCTTTCAATTTTAGCACTCACTATACCGTTACTGACATTTGCGCAAGAAGCATCAGAAAAAGGGCTTGATCAGAAAATAGACGAAGCATTTAAACCTTTTTCAGACGCTGTTTCCGGCATCGTTTTTTTTCAAGTTTTTAAAGATGCTCCATTTGTTATCATTCTATTAGTATTTAGTGCTTTGTTTTTTACACTGTATTTTGGATTTCCAAATATTCGATATTTTGGGAAAGCAATTAATGTGGTAAGAGGAAAGTATGATGATCTAGAAGGGCATGGAGTAGGAGACCCATCAGCAGCGGTGGATGGAGATATTCCAGATACAATCAGAGATGAGTCAAAAGAAGGAGAAGTATCGCATTTTCAGGCATTGGCAACCGCGGTTTCAGGAACAGTTGGTAATGGTAATATTGCAGGGGTAGCTTTGGCAATTGCTTTGGGAGGTCCCGGAGCAACCTTTTGGATGATTGTTTGTGGATTATTAGGGATGTCTACCAAATTTGTAGAATGTACGTTGGGAGTTCAGTATCGCGATGTGGGAGAAGATGGAACAGTCTATGGAGGACCGATGTATTATTTAAGTAAAGGATTAAAAGAAAGAGGATTTGCGACGTTAGGAAAAGTAGTTGCGGCGCTTTTTGCTGTTTTTTGTATTGGAGGATCCTTTGGAGGCGGAAATGCTGCGCAGTCTAATCAGGCAACTGTAGTGTTAAAAGAGCTTTTGGAATTAGATAATACTGGAGCTGGCTTTTGGATAGGAGTTATTCTGGCAGTGTTGGTAGGTATTATTATTATAGGAGGAATTAAGCGTATTGCATCAGTGACAGAGAAGGTTGTTCCTTTTATGGCTGTTATGTATATTTTGGCTTGTTTGTATATAATTTTTGGGAACTTCTCTTTAGTAGATGATGCTATAGGGTTGATCATAACAGAAGCATTTACTCCTAAAGCTGCTGGAGTAGGAAGTATTATAGGGGTTTTATTAGTAGGATTTAAAAGAGCTGCTTTTTCGAATGAGGCAGGTGCAGGTTCTGCGTCGATAGCGCATTCTGCAGTGAAAACTAAGTATTCTGCTAGTGAAGGTTTGGTAGCTTTACTGGAACCATTCATTGATACTGTAGTGATCTGTACGATGACCGCTTTGGTAATTATTATCTTTAATTTTGGAGGGGCTTTTGAATATGGAGTAGATGTTAGTGCTGATGGAAGTGGAGCAGTAATGATTGATGGTGATGTGGTTCAAGGAGCAGGTATTACTTCTAAAGCTTTTGCTCAATATATACCATATTCTAATGTGTTCTTAACAATAGCAGTAGTGTTGTTTGCTGTTTCTACAATGATCTCATGGTCGTATTATGGATTACAATCATGGAAGTTTTTGTTTGGAAGAGGAAAAGCAGCGGATTTAACGTATAAGATATTATTTTTGACCTTTGTGATTATTGGAGCAGCTGCTAGTATGGGGTCTATCTGGGCATTTTCTGATGCAATGATATTTGCCATGGTGTTCCCTAATATGGTTGGGTTGTTCTTTTTGTTTCCGGTAGTTAAAAAACAATTGGTGCGATATTTTGATGCAATAAAAGCCGCCAAATCGTAGAAAAACTTTTTTCTGAAATGAAAAATATAAAATCCCATTTCGAAATGCATGAGCGTTTTCGAAATGGGATTTTCCTTTTATTAGTAATATTGTTTTTAGGAGGTCTCGCTTTCTTTTTTTATCCAGTAGAAGAAAAAGAATATCATTTGACAGAGCTAGAGAACTATCAAAAAGAAATTGATTCTCTAAAATTAGAAGAAGAAATAAAACGACAGGAAAGAAAGAAGGTATCTTTTAATCCTAATTTTATTTCTGATTATAAAGGATATATTCTTGGAATGTCGGTAGAAGAGTTGGATCGTTTGCACGCATATCGCAAAAAAGGTTTGTGGATTACTTCTGCTAAAGATTTTCAAAAAGTAACACAGGTTTCTGATTCGTTGTTAAATGCGATGACTCCTTTGTTTTTGTTTCCGGAATGGAGTGTTAAATCAAGAAACCTCCGTACAGTTAGTACACATAGAATAAAGAAAGATCTGAATTCTGTATCTGCGGAAGAATTAATAGGGACGTGTAAGATACCTGATTTTATCGCTGAAAGAATTATTAAGTACAGGGATAAGTTGCAAGGTTTTTTAGCAGATGAGCAATTGGAAGAGGTATATGGATTGTATAAATGGCAACGAGAAAATATCCTGAAACTGTATACTGTAAAACAAAAAAAGACAGTACAGAAAATTAATGTCAATAAAGCTACGGTAGAAGAGTTGTTAACCGTTCCTTATTTTGATTTTGAAACAGCAATTCAGATAAGAGAATTTATAGAAGAAAATAAATCTATTTCAGAATTAGGTGAATTAAGAGGAATTGAAGGGTTTGATCGCTTTAAAATTAATAGAATAGCATTATATTTGTATGCAGATTAGGGATTATTCAAAAAACAATAGTGTATATTAAGTAATAGTTAAAAAATAGCCTTTAAAATGGTTGTTTTTTAATGTTTATGTAGTTTCTGGTCTTTTTTTATATAAAGTTTAGAATAGTTGTGAAAAATAAAGGTAAGTTATCATATGAGTAAAATGTATTTTACTGAAGAGCATGAACTTTTTAGAAAGAGTCTTCAAGACTTTTTAAAGAAAGAGGTGGTTCCTCATATAGAAAAATGGGAGGAAACAGGGACGATCGATCGTTTTATCTGGAAAAAATTTGGAGATATGGGGTATTTCGGAATTGCTTACCCTGAGGAGTTTGGAGGCTTGGATTTAGATCTTTTTTATACAGTAATACTTTTAGAAGAATTACAAAAAATTAATTCTGGAGGTTTTGCGGCGGCAATATGGGCACATGCATATTTGGCGATGACCCATATTAACAAAGAAGGAGACCAGCGAATAAAAGAAGAATATTTGTCTCCTAGTATAACAGGAGATAAAATAGGGTGCTTATGTGTGACAGAGCCTTTTGGAGGGTCTGATGTTGCTGGAATGAGAACTACTGCAGTTAAGGATGGAGATCATTATGTGATAAACGGATCAAAAACATTTATTACCAATGGAGTGTATAGTGACTATTTGGTGGTTGCGGCAAAAACATCTCCGGAATTGGGAAATAAAGGGATTAGTATTTTTGTTATAGATAGAGATACTCCAGGGGTGTCCTCTGTAAAATTAGATAAATTAGGGTGGAGAGCTTCCGATACCGGAGAGATTGCTTTTGATGGAGTGCGCATACCTAAGGAAAATTTGATGGGAGAAGAAAACAAAGGCTTTTCTTATATTATGCAGCATTTTTCACTAGAGCGATTGATAATGGGGATTAATGCTCATGCTAGATCCGAATATGCAGTAGAATATACGATTCAATATATGTCAGAAAGAGAAGCTTTTGGAAAGACACTGGACAAGTTTCAGGCATTGAGGCATTCTATAGCGGAAATGGCAAGTGAAATAGAAATGAGTAAGGAGTTTAATTATTCAGTAGCAAGAAGGTTGGATAAAGGAGAATATGTGGTAAAGGAGGCAACGATGTCTAAATTGCTTTCCACTAAGATTGCTGATGAGGTTGCTTATAAGTGTTTGCAAATGTTAGGAGGCTATGGATATATGGAGGATTACCCATTGGCGCGATTGATGAGAGATAGTAGACTTGGTCCTATTGGAGGAGGAACATCAGAGATTCTCAAAGAGATTATTGCAAAAATTATTATAGATAAGAAAGAATATAAACCAGCTACATAGCAGGGAAGGTAAAGAGGATTGAAATCTTTTTAGAATAAAAAGAGCAGAAAACTTTGTAGGTAATACTTTTCTGTTATCTTTGCAACCTAAAATTTTTAAAGAAAGGAGGTGCATTATGTTAATTATACCAGTTAAAGACGGAGAAAATATAGATAGAGCTTTAAAACGTTTCAAGCGTAAATTTGACCGAACAGGTACTATGCGTCAGCTACGTAAACGTCAGCAATTTACAAAACCTTCTGTATTGCGCAGAGCGCAAATTCAAAAAGCTCAATATATTCAGGGCTTAAGAGATCAGGAAGAGATCTAAGAAGTGATTCGTTAAGGTTTTCTGTTTGATAAGAAAACCGTCTCAAAATAAATAAAACCGTTATGGCAAAAGTTTATACTTTTGTTTTATAACGGTTTTTTTATGTTTTTAAATGAATTTATTGGCTACTTACAGTTAGAAAAAAAATATTCGTCTCACACTGTGTTGGCTTATGAGAAAGATGTGTTGGCTTTTTCTGAGTTTTTAAAAAAAGAAGAAGGAGGGGATGTGGTATCGGTTCACTATGCGCAAATTAGATCCTGGATTGTTTTTTTGGTGGAAACCGGACTGACCAATAGAACGGTGAATAGAAAGATTTCTTCCTTGCGATCATATTATAAGTTTTTGTTGAAAACAGGGGTGGTTGATAAGAATCCTCTGGCGAAACATAAGGCTTTGAAGGTGTCAAAGAAGCTTCAGGTTCCTTTTTCTGAAAAAGAAGTGGAAGATGTGCTGGGGGTGTTGGCGGATGCTGGTGATTTTGTCAGTGTGCGGGATCGTTTGATTGTAGAGCTTTTTTATTCTACAGGAATAAGAAGAATTGAATTGGTTAATTTGAGCTTATCAGATGTGGATAGGGGGCGAAAATTACTTAAGGTGTTGGGGAAAAGAGGGAAGGAGCGATTCGTGCCGCTTTTAACCTCGGTTTTGAAAACACTAAACATGTATTTGGAGGTGAGAAATGAATTGTTAGAGGGGAAAGATGAAAAGGCGTTGTTCTTGACTGAAAAGGGAATTAAAATTTATGAAATGCTTGTGTATCGAGTAATAAATGGCTATTTTAGTAAGGCTTCTTCAAAGTTAAAAAAGAGTCCGCATATTCTAAGGCATTCCTTTGCAACTCATTTGCTCAATGAAGGAGCAAATTTAAATGCGGTAAAAGAATTACTTGGGCATTCCAGTTTAGCGGCTACACAGGTTTATACACATCATAGCGTGGCTGAATTGTCAAAAGTGTATAAAAAGTCCCATCCTCGGAATAAAAAGTGATTCGTGATTGAGGAATCATTATCGCGCATTTTAAGTTATTTTTTGTTCAATTTATTAAACCTTTTAGTTATGAAAGTAAACTTGCAGTCCGTAAATTTTAATGTAGATAAGAAATTAGTTGATTTTATTCAGGGTAAATTGGATAAGTTAGAAGTGCATTTTAATCGTATAATTTATGCCGATGTGTTCTTGAGAGTTCAAAATACAAGTGGGAAAGAAAATAAATTTACAGAAATTTTATTGAGTGTTCCAGGGGATGAATTTATGGTTAAAAAGATCAATAGGACGTTTGAAGAAGGTGTGGATGAGTGTGTTAGTTCTTTAGAGCGTCAATTGAGGAAAAGAAAGGAAAAATTAAAAGCGCATGCTTAGCGAATTTTTTTTCAGAAAAAGTTTTTGAGAATTAAAATGTTTTCTTACATTTGCACCGCGTTAGAGATAACGCAGCCTTTTACAAGTTAAAAGGAAGGCAAAAGCCGATATAGCTCAGCTGGCTAGAGCAGCTGATTTGTAATCAGCAGGTCGTGGGTTCGAGTCCCTCTATCGGCTCAAGTTCTTAGAATAATTATGATATAAAATACCATTGGGGAGATACTCAAGCGGCCAACGAGGACAGACTGTAAATCTGTTGGTTTTTACCTTCGCAGGTTCGAATCCTGCTCTCCCCACAAAAAGAAAAATACAAGTCTTTAGTAATTTATTGGCTTGTTTTTTTTGGCAGTAAAATAATAAGGATTATCTTTGCAAAACTTTTTAAAAGTTTAGATTGTCTAAGAAAATAATGCGGGAGTAGCTCAGTTGGTAGAGCGTCAGCCTTCCAAGCTGAATGTCGCCGGTTCGAACCCGGTCTCCCGCTCTAAAGCGCAGAACTAATCTTAATGAGTTTTTAAGGTTGGTTTTTTAATATAAAGAAAATGACGAATCGGATTTCTTTCGAAATAAAAATGAAAGTGCTCGGGTTTGTCATCGTACTTTTTAAAAAGCCGGTGTAGCTCAGGGGTAGAGCGTTTCCTTGGTAAGGAAGAGGTCACGAGTTCAAATCTCGTCATTGGCTCTTAGTTCAGAAGCATAAAATGAACACTAATATATAACTAAGATTAAATAAATTAATTATGGCAAAGGAAACTTTTGATCGTTCCAAACCGCACTTAAATATTGGTACTATTGGACACGTAGATCACGGGAAAACAACGTTAACTGCTGCAATTACAAAAGTATTAGCAGAGGCTGGACTTTCTGAAGCAAGAGATTTTGATACTATCGATAATGCTCCTGAAGAAAAAGAAAGAGGGATCACTATTAATACTTCTCATGTAGAGTATCAAACGGCTAACCGTCACTATGCACACGTTGACTGTCCAGGTCACGCGGATTACGTAAAGAACATGGTAACTGGTGCTGCGCAGATGGATGGTGCGATCTTAGTAGTTGCTGCTACTGATGGACCTATGCCTCAAACACGTGAGCACATCCTTTTAGGACGTCAGGTAGGTATTCCTAGAATCGTTGTATTCCTTAACAAAGTGGATATGGTTGATGATGAGGAATTATTAGAGCTTGTTGAGATGGAAGTAAGAGATCTTCTTTCTTTCTACGAGTATGATGGAGATAATGGACCTGTTGTTTCTGGATCTGCATTAGGAGCTCTTAACGGTGAGCAAAAATGGGTTGATACAGTATTAGCTCTTATGGAAGCTGTTGATACATGGATTGAGTTACCAAAGCGTGATGTAGATAAGGATTTCTTAATGCCAATCGAAGATGTATTCTCTATTACTGGACGTGGAACAGTTGCTACTGGTCGTATTGAGACTGGAGTTGCTAACACTGGTGATGCAGTAGAAATCATCGGAATGGGAGCAGAGAAATTAACTTCTACAATTACTGGAGTTGAAATGTTCCGTAAGATATTAGATAGAGGAGAAGCAGGAGATAACGTAGGAATCCTATTAAGAGGTATCGAGAAAACTGAAATCTCTAGAGGTATGGTAATCGTTAAGCCTGGTTCTGTAACTCCACATAAAAACTTCAAAGCTGAGGTGTATATCCTTAAGAAAGAAGAAGGTGGACGTCACACTCCATTCCACAATAACTACCGTCCACAGTTCTATGTACGTACAACTGACGTAACAGGAAATATTTCTCTTCCTGATGGAGTAGAGATGGTAATGCCTGGAGATAACTTAACAATCACTGTTGAGCTTATTCAGCCAATCGCAATGAATGTTGGACTACGTTTCGCTATCCGTGAAGGAGGTAGAACAGTAGGAGCTGGTCAGGTAACTGAGATTCTAGACTAATTAGAATAAAGATATAAAAGTGAGGTGTCTTTATTAAGATACCTTACTTTATCTAAATACGGGTTTAGCTCAGTTGGTAGAGCACTGGTCTCCAAAACCAGGTGTCGTGAGTTCGAGTCTCGCAACCCGTGCAACATAAAAAATAAATAGAAAGTAGTCTTGTACTACTTCTGTTTTTTAACTAAGAATTTTATAATGAGATAAGAATTAATTTTTTAGTTAGAAACTAAAAAGAGACTTTCTTAATCCGTTCAAAAGATAAAATAAGATGGCTGGATTTTCAAATTACATTACAGAATCGTATAACGAATTAAGAAATCATGTTACATGGACTCCTTGGGCAGAAGCACAAAGATTAACTGTAGTAGTGATTGTTTTTTCAGTGTTATTCTCTTTAGCTATTTGGGGTGTTGATACTGTATTTAGTAACGTTATAGAGTATTATTTTTCTTTAGTTAAATCTTAAATTTATAGCATGGCCGAGGTAGATAATACAAAGAAGTGGTACGTTGTTCGAGCAGTTAGTGGTCAGGAGAATAAGGTAAAAGATTATATAGAGCGTGAAATCGCTCATATGGGATTAGAAGATTATATTTCTAAGATATTAGTTCCTACAGAAAAAGTTGTTCAGATACGTAACGGGAAGAAAATAAATAAAGAAAGAGTTTATTTTCCTGGTTATGTAATGATAGAAGCAAATTTATCTGGGGAAATTCCGCATATTATAAAATCAATAAATGGAGTTATTGGTTTTCTAGGAGAAGTAAAAGGAGGAGATCCTGTTCCTTTAAGGAAATCAGAAATAAATAGAATGCTAGGTAAAGTAGATGAGTTAGCTGTAAAAACAGATAACGTTGCTATACCATATACTGTAGGAGAGACGGTGAAGGTGATCGATGGACCATTCAATGGATTTAATGGGACAGTAGAAAAAGTAAATGAAGAAAAGCGTAAGCTAGAAGTAATGGTTAAGATTTTTGGAAGAAAAACACCATTAGAACTAAGCTATATGCAAGTAGAAAAAGTATAATAATTGTTACATTATATATCCTGAATTGTTCTTAACGCTTCCAAAACTGTAGGACAATTCTAATTTAAAATTAGAGAAATGGCTAAAGAATTAAGTAAGGTAGTAAAACTACAAGTTCGTGGAGGTGCTGCTAATCCTTCTCCTCCTGTTGGACCTGCTTTAGGTGCTGCCGGAGTAAATATCATGGAATTCTGTAAGCAATTCAATGGTAGAACACAGGATAAAGCTGGAAAAGTATTGCCAGTGGTTATTAGTGTTTATAAGGATAAGTCGTTTGACTTTGTTATAAAGACTCCACCAGCAGCTGTTCAAATATTGGAAGCAGCTAAACAGAAAAAAGGTTCAGGAGAGCCTAATCGTAAAAAAGTAGCTAGTGTTACTTGGGATCAAGTTCGTGCGATTGCAGAAGATAAAATGCAGGATCTTAATGCATTTACTATAGAGTCTGCAATGAAAATGATTGCCGGAACAGCTCGCTCTATGGGTGTAACTGTTAAAGGTGACGCACCATTTTAATCATTAAACGTTTATAAAATGGCTAAAGTAACTAAAAAACAAAAAGAAGCACGTGCTAAGGTTGATAAGAATAAAGCTTACACGTTAGAGGAAGCTTCTTCTTTAGTAAAAGAAATAACAAATGTAAATTTTGATGCTTCTGTAGATCTAGCTGTTCGTTTGAACGTTGATCCACGTAAAGCGAATCAAATGGTACGTGGGGTAGTAACATTACCACATGGAACAGGTAAGGATGTTAAAGTATTAGCATTAGTTACTCCTGATAAAGAAGCTGAAGCAAAAGAGGCAGGAGCTGACTTTGTAGGGCTTGATGAGTACTTAGATAAGATCAAAGGAGGATGGACTGATGTTGATGTAATTATCACAATGCCTAGTGTTATGGGTAAATTAGGACCTTTAGGAAGAATCTTAGGACCTAGAGGATTGATGCCTAACCCAAAGACTGGAACAGTAACAATGGATGTAGCAAAAGCTGTTTCTGACGTAAAAGCTGGTAAGATCGATTTTAAAGTTGATAAAACAGGAATCGTTCACGCTTCTATCGGAAAAGCATCTTTTGATTCGAATAAATTAGCTGGAAATGCTAAGGAATTATTAACAACATTAGTAAAGTTAAAGCCTCAGGCAGCAAAAGGAGTATATATTAAGTCTATATATATGTCTTCTACAATGAGTCCTGGAGTAGAAGTAGATTCTAAAAACTTTGCTGGGTAATTAAGATAAACGATTATGACTAGAGAAGAAAAATCACAAGTTATTGAAGACTTAACTGCTCAGTTAGCTGATAATTCTAACATCTATTTAGCTGATATATCAGGTCTTGATGCAGGAACAACTTCAAACTTACGTAGAGCTTGTTTTAAAGCAAATGTATCACTAGCAGTGGTAAAGAATACTCTATTAGCAAAAGCTATGGAGAATTCAGATAAGGATTTCGGAGAATTACCAAATGTATTAAAAGGTAATACTTCAATTATGTTCTCAGAAACTGGGAATGCACCAGCCAAGGTAATTAAAGAATTTCGTAAGAAATCAGAAAAGCCTTTATTAAAAGGAGCCTTTGTAGAAGAAGCAATATTTGTAGGTGACGAAAGCTTAGAGACCTTAGTTAACATTAAGTCTAAAGAAGAAGTTATCGGAGATATTATTGGCTTACTACAGTCACCTGCTAAGAACGTAGTATCTGCGTTGAAGTCAGGAGGAGGAAAAATAGCTGGTATCCTTAAAACATTATCCGAGAAAGAAGGATAATCATAATGTGTACGCACTTTTAACAAATTATATTTCAAATTAAAATTATTATTTAAAACGATAGAAAATGGCAGATTTAAAAGAATTCGCAGAACAATTAGTTAACTTAACAGTAAAAGAAGTTAATGAATTAGCTGATATATTAAAAGAAGAATATGGTATCGAGCCTGCTGCTGCTGCTGTAGCTGTAGCTGGAGGAGCTGCTGGTGGTGGAGAAGCTGCTGAGGAGAAAACAGAATTTGATGTTATCCTTAAAGCTGCAGGTGGATCTAAATTAGCTGTTGTAAAACTTGTAAAAGATTTAACAGGATTAGGTCTTAAAGATGCTAAAGAATTAGTAGATGGTGCTCCTAAAGCAGTAAAAGAAGGAGTAGCTAAAGACGAAGCAGAAGCTCTTAAAACTCAATTAGAAGAGGCTGGAGCTGAAGTTGAGCTTAAGTAAGCTTACCATAGTTCAAAATATAGGTTTAGACCTGGAGATTATTTCTCTAAGGTCTAAACCATTTTGCGTATATAAGTAATAAGTCTTATTAAATCGCATCATTTTTTAAAGTTTTAATTTAAATTCCGTCCATTGATGTTAGCAACACAAACTGAAAGATTGAATTTCTCTTCTGTAAAGAATAGACCTGAATATCCAGACTTTCTTGATATTCAGATAAAATCATTTCAGGATTTCTTTCAACTAGAAACGAAGTCTGAAGAAAGAGGAAGCGAAGGTCTGTATAATACCTTCATGGAGAATTTTCCGATTACAGATACACGTAATCAATTTGTATTAGAGTTTATAGATTACTTCGTAGATCCTCCAAGATATGATCTTCAAGAATGTATAGAAAGAGGGTTAACATATAGTGTTCCCCTAAAAGCGAGATTAAAGCTTTTTTGTACCGACCCGGAACACGAAGATTTTGAAACCATAGTGCAGGATGTATATTTGGGAACGATCCCCTATATGACACCAAGTGGTACTTTCTGTATCAATGGAGCCGAGCGTGTTGTAGTGTCACAGTTACACCGATCTCCTGGTGTATTCTTTGGACAATCATTCCACGCCAATGGAACAAAGCTGTATTCTGCCAGAGTAATTCCTTTTAAAGGATCCTGGATAGAATTCGCTACAGATATCAATAGTGTGATGTATGCATATATTGATAGAAAGAAAAAATTACCGGTAACAACACTTTTCCGTGCTATTGGATTCGAGCGCGATAAAGATATTTTAGAAATTTTTGATCTTGCAGAAGAGGTGAAAGTTTCTAAATCCGGATTGAAGAAAGTTTTAGGACGTAAATTAGCCGCACGTGTATTGAATACATGGCATGAAGATTTCGTAGATGAAGATACCGGAGAGGTAGTATCAATCGAAAGAAATGAAATTGTATTGGATCGTGATACGATCTTAGACAAGGATCATTTGGATGAGATTGTAGACTCTGGTGCTAAAACAATCTTATTACATAAAGAAGATAATCAAAAAGGAGATTATGCAATTATTCATAATACCCTTCAGAAAGATCCTACCAATTCTGAAAAAGAAGCAGTAGAACACATATATAGACAATTACGTAACGCTGAACCGCCTGATGAGGAAACCGCAAGAGGGATCATCGATAAGTTGTTCTTCTCTGATCAGCGATATAACCTAGGAGAGGTAGGTCGTTACAGAATGAATAAAAAATTAGGGTTGGATATCGAAATGGATAAGCAGGTACTTACCAAAGAAGATATCATAACTATTATAAAATACTTGATTGAGTTAATTAACTCTAAAGCAGAGATTGATGATATTGATCACCTTTCTAACCGTCGTGTTAGAACAGTAGGAGAGCAGTTGTCTCAGCAATTCGGAGTTGGATTGGCAAGAATGGCGCGTACTATCCGAGAGCGTATGAACGTTCGTGATAACGAAGTCTTTACTCCAATCGATTTGATTAATGCCAAAACATTATCATCTGTAATTAACTCTTTCTTCGGAACAAATCAGCTGTCTCAGTTTATGGATCAAACAAATCCATTAGCAGAGATCACACATAAACGTCGATTATCAGCGTTAGGACCTGGTGGATTATCAAGAGAACGAGCAGGATTTGAGGTTCGTGACGTTCACTATACACACTATGGTCGTTTATGTCCTATTGAAACGCCAGAAGGACCAAATATTGGATTGATATCTTCATTATCAGTATTTGCAAAGGTGAATTCGATGGGATTCCTGGAAACCCCTTATAGAAAGGTAACTGAAGGGAAAGTGGATCTAAAAGAGTTTAGATACCTAAGTGCTGAAGAAGAAGAAGAAAAATTAATAGCGCAAGCCAATATACCATTAGAAGAAGATGGAACAATTGCTTCTGATAAGGTAATTGCACGTATGGAAGGTGACTTCCCGGTAGTTGATCCGGAAAGTGTAAACTATGCCGATGTAGCACCAAATCAGATTGCTTCTATTTCAGCGTCTCTAATTCCTTTCTTGGAGCATGATGATGCGAACCGTGCCTTGATGGGATCAAACATGATGCGTCAGGCAGTACCATTATTAAGAGTACAGGCACCAATTGTAGGAACAGGATTAGAAAGACAGGTGGCTTCCGATTCCCGTGTATTGATTAATGCAGAAGGAAACGGAGAAGTAGAGTATGTAGATGCTAATAAGATAACGATTAAGTATGATAGAACTGATCAACAGCGAATGGTAAGCTTTGATGGAGATTCTAAAACATATAATCTTATCAAATTCCGTAAGACTAACCAGGGAACTTGTATTAACCTTAAACCTATCGTAAGAGTAGGTGACAGAGTAAACAAAGGACAGGTATTGTGTCAGGGGTATGCTACAGAAAATGGAGAACTTGCTTTAGGTAGAAACATGAAAGTAGCCTTTATGCCTTGGAAAGGGTATAACTTTGAGGATGCGATTGTGATTTCTGAAAAAGTAGTAAGAGAAGATATTTTTACTTCTATTCATATTGACGAATACTCACTGGAAGTTAGAGATACGAAACTTGGTAACGAAGAATTAACCAATGATATTCCAAACGTATCCGAAGATGCAACTAAGGATCTGGATGAAAATGGAATGATCAGAGTGGGTGCAGAAGTAAAACCTGGAGACATTCTGATTGGTAAAATTACACCAAAAGGAGAAAGTGATCCGACACCAGAAGAAAAACTACTTAGAGCTATATTCGGGGATAAGGCTGGAGACGTTAAAGATGCTTCATTAAAAGCTTCTCCTTCTTTACACGGAGTAGTAATTGATAAGAAGTTATTCGCCAGAGTAATTAAAGATAAGCGTAAACGTTCTCAGGATAAAGAAGATATTTCTATCTTAGAACGATCGTATGATGCAAAATTTGCATTGCTAAAAGACGAACTTGTAGAAAAGTTATTCCTTATCATAGGAGGAAAAACTTCTCAGGGAGTTATGAATGATCTTGGAGAAGAAGTGTTGCCAAAAGGAAAGAAGTATACTCAGAAAATGCTGAATAGTATTGATGATTATACACACTTGACAAAAGGGACATGGACTACTGATGATGAGTTAAATTCATTAGTTGCAGATCTGTTGCATAACTATAAGATCAAAGAAAACGATTTACAAGGGAACTTAAGAAGAGAGAAATTTACAATTTCAGTAGGAGATGAACTTCCTTCAGGAATTATAAAGCTTGCTAAAGTTTATATCGCGAAGAAGCGTAAACTGAAAGTGGGAGATAAAATGGCAGGACGTCACGGTAACAAAGGTATTGTGGCACGTATTGTTAGAGAAGAAGATATGCCATTCTTGGAAGACGGGACACCAGTGGATATTGTATTGAATCCATTAGGGGTACCATCACGTATGAATATCGGTCAGATTTATGAAACAGTATTAGGTTGGGCTGGACAAAAATTAGGTAGAACATATGGTACACCTATTTTTGATGGAGCTTCTCTGGATGAGATTAATAAATTTACTGATGAAGCTGGAATTCCAAGATTCGGTCATACCTATCTTTTCGATGGAGGTACAGGAGATCGTTTCGATCAGCCAGCAACGGTAGGAGTAATCTACATGCTGAAACTAGGACACATGGTTGATGATAAGATGCATGCACGTTCTATTGGACCATACTCATTGATTACGCAGCAACCATTAGGAGGTAAAGCTCAGTTTGGAGGACAGCGTTTTGGAGAAATGGAAGTTTGGGCATTAGAAGCATACGGAGCTTCTAGTACACTTCGTGAAATATTGACGGTAAAATCTGATGATGTAATTGGAAGAGCAAAAACATACGAAAGTATTGTGAAAGGGGAACCAATGCCAGAACCTGGATTACCAGAATCCTTTAATGTATTAATGCATGAATTAAAAGGACTGGGACTGGATATCAGATTAGAAGAATAGTGAAAAATAACAGTCTTACTTATAGAAGTAATAAGTAAGACTGTATTCATCGTACTATTCAATATTTAAAATACAATAATTCTTAAGGTACCATATATTATGGCAAGAAATAATGATAAGAATGCAGTAAAGAGATTTAATAAAATCTCTATAGGATTAGCCTCTCCAGAATCTATATTGGCACAATCAAATGGAGAAGTTTTAAAGCCTGAAACTATTAATTATCGTACACATAAACCAGAACGTGATGGTTTATTTTGTGAGCGTATTTTTGGTCCTGTAAAGGACTTCGAATGTGCTTGCGGTAAATATAAAAGAATTCGTTACAAAGGGATTGTTTGTGACCGATGTGGAGTAGAAGTAACGGAGAAAAAAGTAAGAAGAGATAGAGTAGGACATATTAACTTAGTAGTCCCTGTAGCTCATATTTGGTATTTCCGTTCATTACCAAACAAAATTGGATACTTGTTAGGACTTCCTTCTAAGAAACTGGATATGATAATCTACTACGAACGTTATGTAGTTATCCAGCCAGGAATTGCTAAGAATGAAGAAGGGGAGCCTGTACAAAAGATGGACTTCTTAACAGAAGAAGAATATCTAAATATATTAGACAGCTTACCGCAAGAAAATTTATACCTGGATGATACTGATCCAAATAAATTTATTGCAAAAATGGGAGCTGAATGTCTTATAGAGATATTAAAGCGAATCGATTTGGATGCGCTTTCGTATGAGCTGAGACACAAAGCAAATAATGAAACATCAAAGCAACGTAAGACTGAAGCACTAAAAAGACTTCAGGTTGTAGAATCATTACGAGAAGCAAATAAGAATAGAGAGAATAGACCAGAATGGATGATTCTCAAAGTGATTCCTGTAATTCCGCCAGAATTACGTCCGTTGGTACCATTGGATGGAGGAAGGTTCGCTACTTCTGATTTGAATGATTTATATCGTAGAGTAATTATACGAAACAACCGTTTGAAGCGATTGATGGAGATAAAAGCTCCAGAGGTTATCTTGCGTAATGAAAAGCGTATGTTACAGGAATCTGTAGATTCGTTATTCGATAACACAAGAAAAGCTTCAGCAGTAAAAACAGATTCGAACAGACCTTTAAAGTCACTTTCAGATTCTTTAAAAGGAAAACAAGGACGTTTCCGCCAGAACTTATTAGGTAAACGTGTGGATTATTCTGCTCGTTCTGTAATTGTTGTAGGACCGGAATTAAAGCTATTCGAATGTGGATTGCCTAAAAATATGGCAGCAGAGTTATACAAGCCTTTTGTTATCAGAAAGCTGATAGAAAGAGGAATTGTAAAGACTGTAAAATCTGCTAAAAAGATTATTGATAAAAAAGAGCCGGTAGTATGGGATATTCTAGAAAATGTACTAAAAGGACATCCGGTATTACTAAACCGTGCTCCGACACTTCACCGTTTAGGTATTCAAGCATTCCAGCCAAAACTAATAGAAGGTAAAGCTATTCAGTTACACCCATTAGTATGTACGGCATTTAATGCCGATTTTGATGGGGATCAGATGGCGGTTCACTTACCATTAGGACCAGAAGCTATTCTGGAAGCACAATTGTTAATGTTAGCTTCTCATAATATTCTGAATCCGGCAAATGGTTCTCCGGTAACAGTACCTTCACAGGATATGGTGCTTGGGTTGTACTATATGACAAAACCTCGTAAGTCAACCGACGAATTGGAAATAAAAGGAGAAGGGTTAACCTTCTACTCTCCAGAAGAAGTGATTATTGCTTATAATGAGAAAAAATTAAATATTAATGCCAACATTAAAATCAAGGCTCTTGATTTTAATGAAGAAGGAGAATTAGTTCCTCAGATAATTGAAACGACTACTGGTAGGGTACTGTTTAATATGAAAGTACCTAAGAAAGCAGGTTTCATCAATGAGGTATTAACTAAGAAGTCACTTAGAGATATTATCGGACGTATTCTTAGTTTAACTAGTGTTCCTGAAACAGCGGCATTCTTAGATGAAATTAAAACATTAGGATTTAATTTCGCATTTAGAGGAGGGTTATCCTTTAGTTTGGGAGATATTATTATCCCAAAAGAGAAGCATACGATGATTGCAGATGCTAATGGTAAAGTAGATGATATCGTAGCAAACTATAACATGGGATTAATAACCAATAACGAACGTTATAATCAGGTTATTGATATATGGACATCGACAAATGCTCAGTTGACAGAGTTATCGATGAAGAGAATTCGAGAAGATCAACAAGGATTCAATTCTGTGTATATGATGCTTGACTCCGGAGCGAGGGGGTCTAAAGAGCAGATTCGTCAGTTAACCGGAATGCGTGGATTGATGGCTAAGCCTAAGAAATCTAACTCTGCCGGAGGTGAAATTATTGAAAACCCGATTCTTTCTAACTTTAAAGAAGGGTTATCGATCTTAGAATACTTTATCTCTACTCACGGAGCTCGTAAAGGACTAGCGGATACGGCATTGAAAACTGCCGATGCAGGATACCTTACAAGACGTTTGGTAGATGTAGCACAAGATGTAATTATTAACATTGAAGATTGTGGTACATTACGAGGAGTTGAAGTATCAGCATTGAAGAAAAATGAAGAAATAATTGAACCATTAGGCGCACGTATTGTCGGACGTACTTCATTAGTGGATGTAATTAATCCGTTGACACAGGAAGTTATCGTTGAAGGAGGAGAAGAAATCGATGATAAGATCGCTAAGAGAATAGAAGAATCTCCTGTAGAATCAGTAGAAGTACGATCAGCATTGACATGTGAGGCAAAACGCGGAATATGTGTGAAATGTTATGGGCGTAACCTTGCTACCGGAAAAACAGTTCAGCGAGGAGAAGCGGTAGGAGTTGTTGCTGCACAATCCATTGGAGAACCAGGAACACAGCTTACACTTCGTACTTTCCACGTAGGAGGTATTGCAGGAAACATTTCCGAAGAAAACCAATTAAAATCTAAGTTCGCTGGTAAGGTGGAAATAGAAGAATTGAAATTGGTAAAAGGAGAAGATCCAGAAGGAAATGAAATTGATGTAGTAATTTCTCGTACTTCAGAAATTAAGATAATAGACCCTAAAACTAAAATTACGTTAAGTACGAACCTTATTCCTTACGGTTCTCAATTAATGATTCAGAATGGAGATACAATTACCAAAGATCAGGTGATTTGCCAGTGGGATCCATATAATGGAGTGGTTATTTCTGAATTTGCAGGGAAAGTTCGTTATGAAAATATCGAGCAAGGAATTACTTATCAGGTAGAAATAGATGAACAAACAGGTTTCCAGGAAAAAGTAATTTCAGAATCAAGAGATAAGAAGAAAATCCCAACGTTACAGATTTTAGGGAAAGGAGATGAAGTACTACGATCGTACAACTTACCTGTAGGTGCCCACCTTATGGTAGAAGATAATGAGAAGATCAGAGTAGGAAAGATCCTAGTGAAGATTCCTAGAAAGTCTGCTAAGGCAGGGGATATTACAGGAGGTCTGCCAAGAGTAACAGAATTATTCGAAGCACGTAATCCTTCAAACCCAGCAGTAGTAAGTGAAATCGATGGAGTTGTTTCTTTTGGAAAGATAAAACGTGGTAACCGAGAGATTATCGTAGAATCTAAAATAGGAGAAATAAAGAAATACCTTGTTAAGTTATCGAATCAGATTCTGGTACAAGAGAATGATTTCGTAAGAGCAGGAATGCCGTTATCAGATGGATCAGTTACTCCAGAGGATATCCTTAAGATCAAAGGACCTTCTGCTGTACAGCAGTACCTTGTAAACGAAGTACAGGAAGTATACCGATTACAAGGAGTGAAGATCAATGATAAACACTTTGAGGTAGTGGTACGTCAGATGATGCGTAAGGTTAGAATTGTAGATCCGGGAGATACTATATTCCTAGAGAATCAATTAGTTCACAAATCTGATTTTATAGAAGAAAACGATCAAATCTTCGGAATGAAGGTGGTAGAAGATGCAGGAGATAGTGAGTTATTAAAACCTGGTCAGATCGTTACTCCTAGAGAATTAAGAGATGAGAATTCTGTGTTGAGAAGAGAGGATAAGAATTTAGCAACTGCTAGAGATGTAACCCCTGCAACAGCAACACCTATCTTACAAGGAATTACCAGAGCGTCTCTACAAACAAAATCATTTATATCAGCAGCCTCATTCCAGGAAACTACAAAAGTACTGAATGAAGCAGCCGTAAGTGGAAAAGTAGATAGCTTAGAAGGTCTTAAAGAAAATGTAATTGTTGGACATAGAATACCAGCAGGTACAGGAATGAGAGATTATGAAAGCATCATAGTAGGATCTAAAGAAGAGTTCGAAGATAGAATGGAACAAAAACAAGAAGTAAATTTTAACTAATAGAGCGAAAAGCCTGCCAGACGGCAGGCTTTTTTTTGCTTTGCCTAAAAAAAAGATATATGTCAGATAATAAAAATCAACACCAATTAAATATCGAATTGGATGAAAATGTAGCAGATGGTACGTATAGTAACTTAGCTATAATTAATCATTCGATTTCTGAGTTTGTAGTCGATTTTGTGAATATAATGCCAGGGAGACCTAAAAGTAAAGTGAAGAGTCGAATTATTTTGACACCGCAACACGCGAAACGTTTTCTAAAAGCATTGGCTGATAATGTACAAAGGTTTGAAGAGGCACATGGAGAGATAAAAGACTACGAACAACCTCCAATTCCAATGAACTTTGGACCTACAGGACAAGCGTAATAGTTTATTTTGCTGATAATTAGTATTTTTATAGTACGATGTCAGATAATACTATAAAAACATATCAGGAATTTTATCAGTTTTATTTAAAAGAACATAAGAATAAAGTAAGTAGGATATTACATTTTGTAGGGACTTTACTCGTGTTTATTCTAGTCGTTTTAGGAGTTATTTCTCAATGGACATGGCATTGGGTGTTTGTTCCTCTTGTCGGATATGGATTTGCATGGGTAGGACATGCTTTTTTTGAAAAAAATAAACCGGCTACATTTCAATATCCTGTATGGAGCCTATTGTCAGATTTTAAACTATTTTTTGAAATCCTTTTTTGGAAAAGATCATTTAATAGTGAAGAAGATTAAAAAAAGCCGAATAATTATATAATTATTCGGCTTTTTTCTTTTCTAAAATTCCGAAGTGTAATGGAATTTTATAGCAGGATATTTTTGTTCTGTCATTTGTAGTGAAAAAGATGAGTCTGCAAAGAAGACAAGTTGTCCATGTTTGTCTTTGGCTAAGAATTTGTTCTTTACTCGTTTAAATTCTTTAAACTCTTCTCCATTTTCATCTTCGGGATCTACCCAGCAAGCTTTGTGTACATTGAGGTTTTCATAAGTACATTTGGCTCCATATTCATGCTCCAGCCTATATTGAATTACTTCGTATTGAAGAGCCCCAACTGTTCCGATTACTTTTCGTCCGTTCATTTCCAAGGTAAAAAGTTGAGCAACTCCTTCATCCATTAACTGGTCAATTCCTTTAGCCAGTTGTTTTGACTTTAGCGGATCTGCGTTGTTAATATATCTGAAGAATTCAGGTGAGAAACTAGGGACCCCTTTATAATTCAGTTTTTCTCCGGTAGTCAGTGTGTCTCCGATTTTGAAGTTTCCGGTATCATGTAGTCCTACGATGTCTCCAGGGTATGAAATATCTACAATCTCTTTTCGTTCGGCAAAAAAAGCATTGGGACTACTGAACTTCATCTTTTTATTAAGCCTGGTGTGTAAATAGGGAGCATTTCTTTCAAAAGTCCCGGATACAATTTTTATAAAAGCCAAACGATCCCTGTGTTTGGGATCCATGTTCGCATGGATCTTAAAAACAAAGCCAGTAAAGTCTTTTTCTTCCGGGTGTACAACCCTAAGATCACTTTCCTTTGGTCTTGGAGGAGGAGCAATAGATATAAAACAGTCTAATAGTTCTCTAACTCCAAAATTGTTTAAGGCAGAACCAAAAAAAACAGGTTGAAGTTCTCCGTTTTTATATGCTTCCTGATCGAAAGAAGGATAGATTCCTTCTACTAACTCTATTTCCTCACGGAGGGTGTCAGCAGCAGTGTCACCTATAAGATCACTTAACTCAGGAGATGACAAATCCGAAACTTCTATGGTTTCTTCAATGTTTTTTCGACTATCCCCGCTAAATAAATTAATGTTTTTCTCCCATATATTATAGATTCCTTTGAAATCATAGCCCATACCGATAGGGAAACTCAAAGGAGTGATTGTAAGTCCTAGTTTTTGTTCGATTTCATCAAGTAGCTCAAATGCATCTTTTCCTTCTCTATCTAATTTGTTTATAAAAACAATCATAGGGATATTACGCATTCTACATACGGAGACCAGCTTTTCTGTTTGCTCCTCTACCCCTTTGGCAACATCTATTACTACAATAACACTATCAACAGCGGTTAAAGTTCTAAAAGTGTCTTCAGCAAAATCTTTATGCCCAGGAGTATCTAGTATGTTTATTTTGTATGATTTATATTCGAAAGCAAGAACAGAAGTAGCAACAGATATACCTCTTTGCCTTTCGATTTCCATAAAATCACTAGTGGCTCCTTTTTTAATTTTATTCGATTTTACAGCTCCGGCTTCTTGAATAGCTCCTCCAAAAAGTAATAGTTTTTCAGTAAGTGTGGTTTTTCCTGCATCTGGATGAGAAATAATACCAAATGTCCTTCTTCGTTGTATTTCTTCTGTGAATTTCATGCTACTATTTAATGAAGGAGCAAATATACTATTATTAAATAAAGAATGTAAAGCATAAAGAAGGTGTAAGTTACTTACCAATTTAAACGTTTAGCAGTGTTTTTTGTCGAGTAAAGTAGTGTTTGATCTAAAATGTTAAAATTTCACCAATTTCTGTATGTGTTTAATACCACGCTCTTTGTAAATTGTACCCTTAAAATTAATTACGGGAAAACCGTATATTTGTTAAGGTTTTATAAATCAATGATTTTAGGGGCTTTTTTTAAAATTAATATTATAAAAACCATTAATTGATTGAGAACAACATTGTAAGTGATTTTTAATTAGTGATTTGTGTATTGGGGGCACGATTATTAGTAGATAAAAATTACGTTACAAGTATTACATAACTAACAAAATCATTCAATATGGTAGTTTTTCACTTTGTTAAAAGGTTATTAACTCTAGGGGCTTTTGAATATTTTCAAACGAGTTACAGACACATTAGAGTACCGGTAAGGGTAAATGGATTATTTTTAATAGTTTTCTTGGTTATAGGACTAGGAGCGTATGGACAGGCTGTCGATCCGTGTACAGATGGAGCCAGTGTATCAGGAGAGATTACAGTTTCTGATGCAGATGGGGATGGGATTAACAACTTTTGTGATGCAGATAATGATGGAGATGGAATCTCTGATATTGCAGAAGGAAGGTGTAATGTAGCACAATCAGGAACCTGGTCAGCAACAGGTACAGGAACTGAATTTTCATATGATTTTGGAAACGGAATTATCGCCAGAGTTACTACTACAACTTCATTTGCTTTTTCTTCAGGAAATTTTAATCCGTCAGGAACTGGCTTTTGGTCAAAACCTCTGGAAGGGAATGTTTCTCTTCAAAATGAGTATGATTGGGATTCTTTTTTGACTATTAACTTTGAGGATGCATTAGGAAATCCAGTCTTAGTAGCTAATCCGATTTTTCATTTTGATAGAGTAGGAGGGTATATTGCTACAGGACAAAACTCAGCAGTCATTACCTTGCAAGATGGTGTCACATGGACAAAGTTAGCAGGTACGACTGATTTTGAAGTAACTCCTACTACTGTTTTTGATGGAGGGGCAGGAACATTACCCGCACCAGGAAGAGTAGGTTCAGAAAGTACAATGGATGATGCGGATGGATCTGCAGCGGGATCCGTAATGATTAATGAGGTAGTATCTACGGTTACGTTTCAGTTTATTGAATTAGGAAATGCCGTACCTCACTTAAATAGAGATGGGATTGAAATTATTATAGATGCATGTATCGCATTGGATACGGATTCAGATATGATTCCTGATTACTTAGATTTAGATGCAGATAATGATGGAATCTATGATGTGGTAGAAGCAGGTTTTGATGCAAAAGACACAAATAAAGATGGGAGACTGAATCTTGCAGATGGAACTTATGTTGATGTAAATAATAACGGACAAGAAGATACTATAGAATCTGCTACAGTGATTGATACCGGAAATGACGGTTCATTAGATTATATTACTTTGGATAGTGATGGAGATGGTTGTTCTGATGCAAACGAAGCATATAATGATGAGAGTGCCGACGGAGGTGATGGAGGACAATATGGAACAGTAGACCCATCGACAGTAGATGCGAATGGATTAGTAACTGAAGCAGGGATAGATTATAGTTTAGGGACGAATACCAATGTCACAACAGCAGGAAATGCTCCAGTTATAACAACCCAGCCAGTAGATCAAACAATAAATGCTGGAGGGGATATAATATTTGAAGTAAGTGTTTCTGGTACAGGAATCGTATATCAGTGGCAGGTGGATACAGGAAGTGGGTTTATGGATATCGATCCAGCTGATATGACTGATATATACACAGGGAGTGATTCAGCGACCTTATCTTTAACGAATATTCCTGTTGCGGATCATGATAATACATATAGAGTTCGGATAACAAGTACTTCTTATGTATGTAGCAATCAACTGTCTGATGAAGCAGTGTTAGATTTAAATCCGGTAGCAGAAGATGATGCGTATACAACTATTGAAGATGTTGCTCTGACGACTCCTGATGTTTTGCTTAACGATGCAATTGTTGATGGAGCGAGCATTACTGCTTTTGATGCTACAGGAACTAATGGAGGAACCATTATTAATAATGGAGACGGAACATTTACTTATACTCCGGTTTCAGGGTATACAGGAACTGATACATTCACATATACAATATGTGATAATGATACACCTACAGCTAGTTGTGATACCGCGACTGTAACGATTACCATTACTGATGAAGGAAACCCAATAGCAGTAGATGATGCTTTTGATACCGTAGAAGATACACCGGTGACAACAACAGATGTGTTGCTTAATGATACTGTTATTGATGGCGCAAGTATTACTGCTTTTGATGCGACAAGTACTAATGGAGGTACAGTTGTTAATAATGGAGATGGAACGTTTACATATACACCAGTTTCAGGATTCACAGGAATAGATACATTTACCTATACTTTATGCGATGACGATGCACCTGTAGCAAGTTGTAATACAGCTACTGTGCGTATTACTGTTATCCCAGCGATTGAGTGTGATACACAAAAAACTTTAGATTGGTCTGGTGTGACATGGGGACCTGGAGACGCGTCTGCAACCTATACAGTTAGTAATACAGAACTTAATTTTTCGGTGACAGATGCATCAAATTCTTTGATCGCTGCTCCTGTACAATTACCAGTGTCTGGAGCTTTTTACAGAGGAAGCCAAGCTGGAATTCAGGAAACATTATTGTTAGCTTCAGACCTTACAGTATTAGGAACCACTAATGAAGTTGTTGTCGAGGTAGATTTAGGGATTTCAGGAATAGGAGTTAATAGTCTTAATTTTGAATTATTTGATGTGGATGGAGAACTAGGAGCTTTCTTCAGACAAGAAAAATATGTAATTACAGGATTTCTGAATGGCGCTACCGTGCTTCCGGTGATTAATGCATCAGGAAGCCAGCTTGTAACGGCAAATACAATTTTAGGAGTGGACCCTTCAGAACCTAATGGAGCTACCTCGGAAGAAGGAACCGTATATATAGGATTCCCTTCTGCTGTAGATAAGGTAGAGATACGATTCTCTATTGATGCGGGAGCAGTTATTAATCCGGGGAGTATTCCTGGTTTTGGAATTTATGATTTCAACTTTTGTCCAATTTTATTGTTGCAATCTGATACCGTAATCACTAATGAAGATACTTCAGTTCAGGTAGATATATTGAATAATGATAGCGGAATTCCAACAGAAGGGACTATCGCAGCAAGTGACCCATCAAATGGAACAGTCGAAATAGATGATAATGGAACCCCAGATGATCCTTCAGATGATGTATTAACCTATATTCCTGATCCGGACTTCAATGGTATGGATTCGTTTACATATACGGTATGTGATACAGCTTCACCTCAAAATTGTGATACAACTACAGTCGAAGTAACTGTGGTACCTGTAAATGATCCTCCTATAGCAACTGATGACTTATTTACTGGAGCAGAAGAAACAGAAATAACAGGAAATATTATTACAGCTGATAATGGAAATGGAATAGATAATGATATTGATTCTGCTGTATTAACAGTGACTGAATTTACTGTAGAAGGAACTAATTATGTAGTGCCGGATGGAGGAAGTAATGAGGTAATCTTGGATGGAATAGGAACTGTTGTTATTCATTCGGATGGAACGCTGAGTTTTACTCCAATAAAAGATTATCATGGGACATTACCGGTGATAACATATACAGTATCTGATGGGATGTTGACTGATCAGGGAGATATAACCATAGTGGTAACAAATGTTCCAGACCCATTATTACGTCTGGTAAAAACAGGAGAGCTAATTAACAGAGAAGTACATTATACTTTTACAGTGACTAATATTGGAGATACCGAAATTGATAATATTGTTATTGATGATGCGAGATTAAATGCTAGTGATTTAGTATTAGTTCCCAGTACATTATTGCCAGGAGAAGTAGGAACCGTGACAGCAATTTATCCAATTACAGATGAAGATATAAGAGATCAGGAGGTGATCAATAGTGCGACTGTTATTGGAGTCGATCCAGAAGGAAATGATATTATGGATATTTCTGATAATGGAGATGAGACTATAGATGATGATGGAGATGGAGATCCAGGGAATGATCCGACAATTACTTCTTTAGATACAGTATCTAATCTGGCATTGACCAAAAAAGGAGTATATGTAGATGCGAACAATGATGGAGTGCCTAATGTTGGAGATCAAATAACTTATTTTTTCACAGTGGCAAATACTGGAAATGTAGTTATAGAGAACATTGTGTTAACAGATCCATTAATAGGTATAGAAATTACCGGAGGTCCGATAACGTTAGAACCAGGAGAGGTGGATGGAAGTACTTTTTCAGGAGTGTATACCTTGACCGCAAAGGATATCAATCAAGGGAATGTTGAAAATCAAGCTACAATTACAGGGCAAAACCCTGATGGAGAAGATGTAATAGATCTTTCTGATGATCCTGATAATGATACTGATGTTGATGATGATAATGATGGAGATGGAGAAGATATCACAATAACACATATTGATATGGTAGACGATTTTACGGTTTTTACTGGAGTAAGCCCTAATGGTGATCAGATCAATGATGAGTTCAGAATTGTAGGTCTTAAAAACTTTCCTAATAATACAGTAGCAATCTATAATAGATGGGGAGTAAAAGTTTTTGAAGAAGAAGGATATGAGCAAGAAAATAATAAGATGTTCAAAGGGTATAGTGACGGGAGAGCTACTATTGATGAAAATGAACCGCTACCGGTAGGAACTTATTTTTATACTGTAGAGTATGAAGATGCAGCAGGAGAAAGAAAATTTAAATCAGGATTCTTATACTTAAATAGATAATTATGTGAAAGGGGAGAGTTTCCTCTCCTCTTTTTATTGAAAAATTAAAAACTGTATAAATGAATAGACTTATACTTTTAATTGTTTTTGTAACTAGTGTATGGTCAGCATCAGCACAGCAAGATGCTCAGTATACACAATATATGTATAATACGATAAGTGTCAACCCTGCATATGCTGGTAGTCGGGGAGTGATGAGCATCAGTGGTCTTCACCGGAGTCAATGGGTAGGATTGGATGGAGCACCCCGTACTCAGACCTTATCGATGAATACGCCTATAGGAGAGAGTAACCGGGTAGGTTTGGGAGTTTCTATCGTCAATGATGAGATAGGACCTACTCAGGAGACCTATTTTGATATTGATTTTTCATATACAATACCTACTTCAGATGTTGGGAAGTTAAGTTTTGGATTAAAAGCAGGAGGTCATTTACTGAATGTAGATTTTCAGCGATTGAGCAAATTTGATGTTAATGATCCGAGTTTCGAAAATAATATAGACAATAAATTTAGTCCTAATGTTGGGATTGGTTTGTATTATCATACCCCTCGTTTTTATTTAGGATTGAGTGCTCCAAACTTATTGGAGACGGAGCATTTTGATGAGAGTGCTACGGTTGGGGGTAATGATTCTTCAGCCTTTGTAGCTAAGGAGCGTATTAATTATTATTTAATTACAGGTCATACGTTTGATCTCAGTAGTGATGTTAAATTTAAACCAGCTTTGCTGACAAAATTGGTCTTGGGAGCTCCTTTACAGGTAGATTTATCCGCAAGTTTTTTATTGTATGAGCGATTGAGTTTTGGAGTTGGTTACCGTTGGGATGCAGCATTGAGTGGTATGGTTGGCTTTCAGGTCTCAGATGGTTTGATGGTTGGTTTTGCTTATGATCGAGAGACTACTGAACTAGGTAAGGCAGTGTTTAATGATGGTAGTTATGAAGTATTGCTTCGATTTGAACTCTTTAAGAAATACAACAGAATGTTAACCCCTCGTTTCTTTTAAAAAAAAGTGGAAGATGATGAATTTAAATAAGTATTTGGTTTTAGTAATATTAGTATTAGTTCCTAAGTTTTTTATGGCACAGGAACGACAATTAGAAAAAGCAGATTTAAAATTTAAAAGATATGCTTTTATAGACGCAAGAAAAATTTATTTAGATGTTGCAGAAAGTGGATATTCTTCTTCTGATTTATATAAGAAGTTAGGAGATTCCTATTATTTTAATGGAGAGCTGGAAGATGCTTCAAAGTGGTATGAACGCTTATTGTCAGAATATGAGCAGGAAGTAGGTACAGAGTATTTGTTTCGTTATGCACAGAGTTTAAAAAGTGTGCAACGATATGATGAATCTGACCGTATAATGGAAAAATTTAACGCATTGACTAATGCCGATACAAGAGCTTCACATTATATGAGCTCCAAAGATTATCTGAATTTTATAGAGTTGCAATCCGGTAAATTTGATTTGATCAAACTGGGAATTAACTCTAAAGATTCTGACTATGCCCCCAGTTTTACAAACCAGGGGACTTTGGTATTTGCCTCTTCTCGATTTGGTAATCCTATGGTTAAAACATTGCACGAGTGGAATGAAATGCGTTTTCTTGATTTATTTTCTTCTGAAATAGGAGAAGAAAATGAATTGACAAAACCTACAAAATTGAAAGGACGCATCAATACTAAATTTCACGAATCTTCAACTACTTTTAGTAAAGATGGTAAGACAATGTATTTTACCAGAAATAATTATACGAAAAGAAAGTTAAAAACAAATGCAGCAGGAACTACATTGTTAAAACTTTATAAAGCAACATTAGAAGGAGATAAGTGGACTAATATAGAAGAGTTACCCTTTAATGGTGATGAGTATTCAGTAGCTCACCCTGCTTTAAGTGCTGATGGTACAGTTCTGTATTTTGCCAGTGATATGCCAGGAAGTAAAGGATTATCGGATCTTTATAAAGTAGCAGTACATGAAGATGGGAGTTATGGTACTCCAGAGAGTTTAGGAGATCTTATTAATACAGAAGGTCGTGAAACATTTCCTTATATCAGTGACTCGGGAAGATTGTATTTTGCTAGTGATGGTCATGTCGGATTGGGAGGACTGGATGTTTTTATAGCAGTTCCAGAAGGGAATGGTTTCTCTGTCCCTTATAATGTAGGACGCCCTGTTAACGGACCGGAAGATGACTTCTCTTTTGTATTGGATGAAGGGACGAAGATTGGATATTTTGCTAGTAACAGAGATGGGGGACAAGGAAATGATGATATCTATAGTTTTAAACAAATAGAAGAATTGATAACCAGCTGTAAACAATATGTCAAAGGAACTATTCTGGATGCAGCAGATGGGGCTGTAATACCAGATGCAGAAGTAGTATTGTTAGACGAGAATAATCAAGAAATACAACGAACAGTATCAAATACTTTTGGAGAATACCGATTTGATATCGAATGTGAAACTCTGTACATTGTAAGAGCATTAAAAGATACATATAAACCATCAGAGAAAAGGCTTACTACAGATAAGGTGTTAGAATTTACCCATGATCTCCCTATAACAATTGAAAAAGGAGGCTTAAGTGAAAAAGAAGCTGTGGAAGGAGATGATTTAGCAAAATTATTAGCGTTGTCTCCAATTTATTTTGATCTTGATAAATCAAAAATAAGAAGAGATGCAGAGGTAGAATTACAAAAAATTATAGCTGCATTAAAAGAATATCCTCAATTAAAAATCGATGTCAGATCTCATACAGATAGTAGAGGGACTGATGCATACAACCTATACTTAAGTGATAGACGAGCCAAGAGCACCATCGCTTATATTATCAAAAAAGGAGGGATAGATCCTTCTAGAATAACTGGTAGAGGATATGGAGAAACAGCCTTGATTAATTCATGTACTAATGGAACTCCATGTAGTAAGGAAGAGCATCAATTGAATAGAAGAAGTGAATTTATTCTAGTGAAATAAAAAAAGAATATTATTTTTTTAAAAAACACCTTAATTATTAAGGTGTTTTTTGCATTTTGTAAAGGAACTTCTCACTTTTGCTGTTTATGAGTAGAGAAAGCGCAGGAGGACTTTAATAGAACTAATTAGGATGGAAGAAGAAAAGGTAATTTTAGTAGATACAAATAACAAGCAAATAGGATTAATGCCAAAAATGGAAGCACATGAAAAAGCGGTACTCCACAGGGCATTTTCTGTTTTTATCTTGAATGATAATAAAGAGTTAATGCTCCAGCAAAGAGCACTTCATAAATATCATTCTCCAGGCTTATGGACCAATACTTGTTGTAGTCACCAGAGAGAAGGAGAGAGTAATATAGAAGCTGGTGTTAGACGATTGGAAGAAGAAATGGGGTTTACTACTTCATTAAAAGATACTATCTCCTTTATCTATAAAGCAAACTTTGATAATGGATTGACAGAACATGAATACGATCATGTTTTGATAGGTCAATACGATAAAGATCCGGTAATTAACCCGGAAGAAGTGGCAGCCTGGAAATGGATGCCCCTTGAAGAGGTGAAAAAAGATCTGCAGGAATCTCCAGATTTATATACAGCTTGGTTCAAAATTATTTTTGATAAGTTTTATGAACATATTACCTTATAGTATAAAAAGAGGAAACAAAGAAAGATAAACATGAGAGTAAAAGTTTGTAGAAAAGCCCATTTTAATGCAGCACATCGACTTTATAGAAAAGATTGGAGTGATGCTAAAAATAATGAAGTATTTGGGAAATGTAACAACCCTAATTATCATGGGCATAATTATGAACTTATAGTAGCAGTGACAGGGGAAATAGATCCGGAAACCGGATTTGTGATTGACCTAAAAACATTAAAAGACTATATCAAAACAGAGATAGAGGCTCCTTTTGATCATAAAAATTTAAATAAAGAAGTGGAAGAGTTTAAAGAATTAAACCCCACAGTAGAGAATATAGCAGTTGTGATCTGGAATCGATTAAGAGGAAAGATAAATGCTTCATGTGATCTCGAAATAACGCTTTATGAAACTCCCAGAAACTTTGTGATTTATGACGGGAAGTAATTACTGATCGTTTTTTAAAAGACTTTAGTCGAAAAAAAATAACTTTTACCTGAATTTATTTCAAATTGCACGTAACTAATATATGTAAATTAAAAAAATGGAACAAAAAGACCAACTGGATATATTGAAGTTTACTCCGATACTCAAAGAAAAAATTTGGGGAGGAGAGAAGCTAGGAAACTTATTGCACAAAGACTCGAAAAGTAGTTCATTAGGAGAAAGTTGGGAGATTAGCGATGTAGAAGGGAATTATTCTATAGTAGCAGAAGGTCCTTTCAAAGGGAAAAATCTACGGGAATTACAAGAACAATATAAAGAACAGTTAGTTGGAGAAAAGAACTTCAAGCGATTTAAGACTAAGTTTCCACTGCTGATTAAGTTCATAGATGCCAAGGAAGCTCTTTCTGTGCAATTACATCCAGATGATAGTATAGCACTGAAGAAACACAATTCTTTAGGAAAGACAGAAATGTGGTATGTGATGCAGGCAGATGAGCAATCGAATGTAATTGTAGGGTTTAATCAGGATGTAGACCAGGCATTGTATAAGAAACATGTAGATAATAAGTCTATAAAGGAAATACTCAATTATGAAATAGTAACTCCTGGGGACACTTTTTTTGTATACGCAGGTTTGATTCATGCCATAGGAAAAGGAGTGTTATTAGCAGAGATTCAACAGACCTCTGATATTACATATCGAATTTATGACTGGGACCGGGCAGATGCCAATGGTAATTATAGGGAACTTCATCAGGAAGAAGCCTTAGAAGCGATTGATTATTCGACAAATAAAGAATATAAAGTATCGTACGATAAAAACCAGAAAGGAATAACTGATTTAGTTTCCTGTCCTCATTTTATAACCAATGTTGTTGCTATAGAAGAGAAACAGAAATTATCTCATGAACAACTGGATTCTTTTGTGGTATATATGTGCGTAGAAGGAGAAGCAATGATTAAAGGGCTGGATATATCACTTACAGTAAGATCCGGAGAGACTCTATTGGTTCCTGCTACAGTAAAAGAAATAGAAGTTTTAACAAAAGGAGTAAAGTTATTACAGACTTATATATAATAAAATAGTAATTTTGCTCAAAAATATAATTATGGCAAATAAAAGAGAGCTTAAGAAGAATATTAATGATGCATTAGGAGAAATTATCTATCATGTCGAAGAATGGGAAAGAAATAATCCTGGAAAAAATACGGAAGCAGGGGAAGCTATTATTGATGAGGCTATAGACGTATTTGATTCTTTGATCCCTAAAGTAAATGCTAGAAAAATAGAAAATCCTTCAGCGCATTTTAAAGCTGTTAAAGGAGAATTAGAAACTGCGGCAGTGAGTTTGATAGAAAAATTAAATTCCCTGTAATTTTTTAAGAAAAGTATTTGCAGATATAAGAACAAAAATTATATTTGCAACCGCTTTGCCGATATAGCTCAGCTGGCTAGAGCAGCTGATTTGTAATCAGCAGGTCGTGGGTTCGAGTCCCTCTATCGGCTCTTGAAAATTCCTTGTTGATTAAGGAATTTTTTTGTGTAAAAATTATGCTTAAAAAAACGCTCAGAGAATATCTGAGCGTTTTTTTTGTTTAGCTAAAAGTGAGAAAGCTCACTTTTAGAATTATTTCTTGGATGGATCTTCTTTTTTTCTTTTCTGGATAAATTCGACGAGCTGCTTCCCGTATAATGATTTCTTTACAGAAGGAGTCAAAGAATTGGCTACAGTGTCAAGGTATTTAATATTTGCATCGAATACTTCGCTAAGAATGATATAAGGAGCAACTTCTTTGTCTTTATTATTTAATGCAAAGTTAATCGTGTATAAATATCGTTGCTTGATGAGGTTTTTATACATTTTATCATTCTTGATCAACTTTTCGTCATCATTTTGTTTGCTCGCTTCAAAATTATCTTTGATCAGCCTCAGATTTCTATCATTAAATCGTTTGTTGATTTTCTTGAATTCCTGAAACTTGGTTTCATTTTTACCTCCGATTATTTTAATATCCTCTTCAAAATTGCGAACATTCGTAGTGATATTGATCTCTCCTGGTTCAACAAAAAAATCGACTCTGTCATTATGGATGATACCATCATTTTTATCCAGATATAAATAGTGAATTTCAGGTTCATCGACACTTGTAATCATCGTAAACATCGCATTGTCTCCACTGGCTACGATAACAGAATCTACATTAATAAGTACGGTGTCCTGTATTTTCTGAAGATAAATAGTTCCCTTTTTTAGGCCTTTAATATTACCTGTGATCGTTACATTTCCCTTTTTTGGGGAATTACAGCCAATAATAAAAATAAGCAGAAGTAAGGAATAAAGTTGTTTCATTAGTAATTCTTTAATTTAAAAATGTAAAAGTACAAAGATGCATAATTTGAATTAATTATCACCCTCCAGAAGCAATTTGCATTAAGATTGTACAAAGCAAGGCTCCATAAGTTCCTATGGCATATCCAAAAACAGCTAAAAGAACTCCTACTACAGCTAATGAGGGGTGAAATGCGGCAGCGACAACCGGTGCGGATGCGGCAGCTCCAACATTTGCCTGACTTCCTACAGCAAGAAAGAAATAAGGAGCTTTTATAAGTTTGGCAACCCCAATTAATAAAATTGCATGAATTGTCATCCATATAAACCCTACAGCGATTAATCCGGGGTCTTTAAAAATACTCCCTAAGTCCATCTTCATTCCGATGGTAGCGACCAATATATGAATACATACGCTTCCTATTTTACTGGCACCAGCTCCTTCATAGTTTTTTGCTTTTGTAAATGATAATAAAATACCAATGAGTGTTGCCAGCGTAACCATCCAGAAAAAAGTAGAGGTAAATGATGATAAGGATGAGCTTTTATCATTAAACACTTCAAAATTATCGGATAAAAATTGAGAAATGTTATTTGCTCCCCAGTGCGATACTCCTACCGCAGTAAAAGCAATCGATAGAATGATCATTAAGTCTGTCAGAGATGCTTTTCGAGATATATTTTCCGTATAGGTAGCTACTCTTTGTTTTAGGGATTCAATAGCGCTTGTATCGGCTTTTAGCCAGTTGTTTATTGCTTTGTTTTTGCCTATTCCTATAAGCAGTAAAGCCATCCATACATTGGCTACGACAATGTCGACAAGCACCATGGCTCCATATCGATCAGGGTTAAATTGATAAATCTCTAGCATAGCGGCTTGATTTGCACCTCCTCCAATCCAGCTTCCTGCAATGGTTGATAAGCCTCTCCATACAGCATCTGGACCAATACCTCCGACAATTTCAGGAGAAATCCAGGAGATAAATAAAACAGCAATAGGTCCTCCGATAATGATGCCAATGGTTCCTGTAATAAACATGATTAGGGCTTTGGGACCTAAACTAAAAATACCTTTTAGGTCAATACTCAGTGTCATTAATACCAATGAAGCGGGTAATAAATACCTGCTGGCTATATAATAAACATTAGATTGTTGAGGCGTTAATACTCCTTCTGCATTGAATGCTTTCCATTCGGGAGCAATTATTCCCAAAGAGTGAAAAATAGCTGGGAGTAAGTAACAGAGCAATAGGGAAGGGACATAGGTATAAAAAGATTTCCAAAACTTGTTTTGTAATGAAGAGGTGTAAAAAACGATACCTAAACAAAGCATCAGGATACCAAAAACAATAGTATCATTGGTAAATAAGGGAACAGTTTCCATAATTAAAATTTATTTCCTTTATATAATCTTTTGAGTTGTTTCCTTCAGATTACTAATTAGTTACTCATTGATCCATCCTTTTAAAACCTTAATTTGTTTTTCAGTTGGGTTAGAGATTGCTTTTATTGTAGCTTTTTCGATAGAAGGCGGTGTGACAATAGATTCTAAGGTGATTATTTCATTATTCCTTTTAATAACAAAAGTAATATCCTGCCCGTTTTTCCATTTTTTAGAATCACTAAAGAGATCATATATGTTTTTTAAGCTATATTTCTTATCATTAATAGCTAAGAGTACATCTCCTCCTTTAATGCCTATTTTTCTCAGGAAATTATTATGAGAGCAATCTTGTGTAAAGACGACTTCATTAGTCGTTTCTTCTCCTTTGATGTAGGGCTCCTGTTCATATATAAAATAAGAAGCAGCTGTTTTGGTAGTTCCGTATGTAATTCCTGCTTTATTCAGGAAGTAGTCGTATGGAATTGGTGTATTGGTTTCAACATATTTTTCGAGAAAGCTACTAACTTCAGGATATTCTAATTTCTTGATAATTTCGAACAGTTTGTCATCCTCAAAAGGAGTGTCATTACCAAACTCTTGCGATAGTTCCTGGACAAGATCAATAAGTCCTAGGGCTCCTTCGGTTTTCTCTCGTATGATAAGATCAATACACATGGAAATAAGTGCCCCTTTTTCATATACATTTCGGTAATTACTATGATAAGGTTCTTTAAGAATGTTTTGACTCATCTTTGTAAAAGGAATATGATCGTCATATAATTTTGCAGTATTTGTTTTTTCCAGAATTTGCTCAAAAAATTCCTCTTTAGAAATTAATCCCTGATTGATCTGGAATAATACAGAAAAGTATTCAGTAGTTCCTTCATATAGCCATAGATGACGGGACATTTTGGGGTTGTTGTAATTAAAATTATGAATTTCTTCAGAGTGAATACTTAGTGGTGTAATGATATGAAAAAACTCATGAGATACAATATTTTTAAGAGATTCGTTTAAGGTCTTAAGGGGGATTGATTCAGGGAGAACTACTACGGTGGAAGTGTTGTGTTCCAAAGCACCAAATCCTTCAGCGTCTTGTTGTTTTGATGAAGCCAAGTATAGTAATACACTATATTTTTTTGTAGAATTAATAGTCCCTAAAAAGTTTTTTTGGGCTCGAATCATTCGTTCCATTTCCGGCATTAGTTGTGCAGCTCTATAGGTCCCACTGGGGGAGTATACACTTAACAAAACCTCAATGCCATTGACAGAGAAGATAACTTTGTTAGGTATTGAATACATAATAGGAGAATCTGCCACCTCAGCATACCTCTTGAATGAGAATAGATCGACCTCATATCTCAGGTTCTGATTTGATTCATCAAGTATTACCTTGGAGAGAGACGTAGATGCTTCTAATGCAAGGGGGTGTTTAATGAATAAATTGTATTTTTTTTCTTTCATCCCTCTGAAGTATCCTACAAAAGCATAGAGGTTTAATACGAAGTTTTTATCTCTTTTGATATTAGATCCGGTGGGGGAAAAGATATCATGTGTGTCTTCAGTATCAAATGTGTCATTAACCCAATAAGTGATTTTTTTTAGTTGTTGAGCATTGTTTATTTTCCATCTATTGTCTCCAAACTTTTGAACAAGAAGAGGGTTTCCATTAGCGTCAAATGCTTCGAAGTTATCTATAAACTTGCCATAATTGTTGTTTTGATAGGTTCCCGGTACTATTTTAGGGAGAAAATAACTAATGGTGTCAGAAGTAATATTCGCTGTTTTTACTTCTACCTTTACTTTGTCATTAATAACATTTACCAAATCAAGAGATACAGCAATAGGAGTTGTATCTATTTTTACGGGTTCTATAGAGGTTTTACAGTTATAAAGGCAGATGCTCAGGGTACATAGGTAAATAGTATTTCTAATGAGTTTGATTTGTTTTAACACAGTTTATAGGATGTTTTTTTTAATAAATACTGCCACACCATCTTCTTTCCCGGATAATGTAACTTCGTTGGCAATAGCTAAGGTTTCTTTTTTAGCATTTGCGACTGCTACACCGGTTCCAACCGCTTCTATCATTTCTATATCATTGTAATTGTCTCCAAAAGCAATAGCGTCAGATAACGGGATGTTAAAATGAGAATTTAGTAATAGTTTAATCGCCGTTAGTTTAGAAATTGTTTTATGAGCAATCTCAATATACGTTGGTTTTGATCTATATAAATGTAGTGAATCTCCGAAGTTATTTTGAAGAAAATCATACATTTTATCAATATATGACTCTTCTCCCATGCACATTATTTTATGAGCCCCCAGATTGGATTGTGTCCATTCGGTAATAACTTCTTGAGTAGATTTTACAACAGGAGTTACTTTAGTATTATTAGCTTCTCGATTCGCCCAGAAATCCATAGCAGGAACGTACCAGGAATCATTGTTGTAGAGACTGAGGTGTACATTGTTATTCAATGTCTTGTTGAAATGGTTTATTTTCTCCAGCGCATTAACAGGAATGGTAGTAGAATGAACGATTTGATTATTGATAATAACAAGTCCTCCGTTATAACATATAAGGGGTTGATTAGTAATGCCTAATTCTTCCTGTAAGTGTGTCATAGCACTAGGCATTCTAGAAGATATTAATACAACAGGAATGTTATCTTTTATTCTTTTTATTTCGGTAATAGTAGCTTCTGATAATTCTCTTTCTTTGTTTAGGAGTGTTCCGTCTATATCAGAGAATACAATGCGATCTGGCATTATTGTTTGATTTTTTATTAGTACTAAAAAGAGGTTATTGATTCACAAAATCAGAGATTGTATCGATAACGGTCGGCATGATTTCCCTCCATTCTTCATCAAATGATTTTTGATTTTCTAACCGATTACCATTGATCTCTTTTAAAATGTGATTCATTTTTTCAAAAATAACATATTTAGCATTAGGAACAGCATCTCTTAATTTATATGATTCAGAGGGTTCTACATGAATATCTCTATCTCCCTGTATTATTAGGATAGGAATGGTGAGTTTGGAGATTTCTTCTGTAGGAGTATATTTCATCCATGACTTTATAAAAGGTTGTAAGTCTAATTTAAAAATTGATTCTAAAGCGGGGTCATAGGAAGTGGCTCTTCCTGTTTTTTTTAGTTCATCAAAAGCCTGAATCACATTTTTGCTTAATCCGGGAGCTTGTTTCCCTATTTGTTCGATTATGATTTGATCAATAGATTGCCCATTTCCTCCGACAGAAATAAAGGCATCCGTATTTTCTTGTGCGGCGATCATACCAACCAGGGAACCTTGTCCATGCCCCAGAATGATAATTTTAGTGTATTTGTCGTTCTGAGAGAAAAAAGTAACAACAGATTTGGCATCTGATATATAATCATCAAACGAGACTTCGTTTTCCTTAATCCCTAAATGTGTCATTTTAAAGAGCCTTTTGTCATATCGAAAGGTTGCAATTCCCTTTTTTGCTAATTCATATGACAAATTTTTAAACGTATTGTTTTTAGACATTCTGTCATTTCCATCCCGGTTAATGGAACCTGCATCCATGATAAAGATAACAAGAGGAACTTCTTTATCAGCATATGGAGCGACAAGTGTTCCTTCTATAAAATCATCGATTTTTACATATGCAGAGTTAAATTCTTTTTCGTTTTCTTGTGCGTGAGTGCATAAGGGTGAAATAAATAGCGATGCTACAGATACGATTTTTATATAAAATAAAACGGTTTTAATCATTGGTGGGGTAAAAATTTATTGTTTGGTGACTATACATTCTCTTATCTAGCAATATAAAAAATAAGATGATTACTCTATAAAATAGTTTTAATGTTTTTTTATTGTGTAAGCGTTGGTTTTTCTTGTTGATCAGGGAGAGGAAATGATAAAAATTTAACAAGGCTCTAACAGTGCTTTTTCTATATTTGCTCAAACTTATATTTATGAAGCGATCATCTTTTACAGCTACTATGCTATTTGTATTATTTTTTGTGTTTCAAGGAGTAGCAAATGACTGGGGGAAAACAGGGCATCGAGCTACAGGGGAAATTGCAGAGGCGTATCTAAAAAGAAAAACAAAGCGAAAGATAAAGGCATTATTAGAAGGGCAATCTTTGGCATATGTCTCGAATTATGCAGATGATATAAAAAGTGATCAGGAATATAGAAAGTATGGCCCATGGCATTATGTGAATTTTCCGTTTGATAAAAATTACGGAGAAGAAACCCCCAGTGAATTTGGAGATCTGATACAGGCAATTGAGATATGTTCCAGTAAATTAAAAGATGCGGATGTTCCTAGGAAAGAGAAGCAATTCTACTTAAAAATGTTGGTGCACTTTGTAGGAGATTTGCATCAGCCATTACATGTAGGGAGAGCTGAAGATAAAGGAGGAAATGATATTCAGGTACGTTGGTTTACTACCGGGACTAATTTACATAGAGTATGGGATAGTGATATGTTGGATTATTATGGAATGAGTTATACAGAACTTTCTATTACAGCAGATCGTCTATCTAAAAGGGAATTAGAGGAGATAGAAGCAGGGACAATTTTAGATTGGGTACATGAATCGAGAGCTTTGGCTAAAAAAGTATATGCTTCTGCATCTGTAGGGGAAAAACTAAGTTACCGATATATGTATGATTATTTTCCTATTGTTAGGATGCAATTACAAAAAGGAGGGATTCGGCTGGCAAAAATATTAAACGAGATTTTTCAGTAATATTACTCGAGTTCTATAATTTCTTTTCGGTATTGCTTAGGAGACATAGAGAAGTGTTTTTTGAAGGTTTTGGTCAAATGACTTTCATCGGTATATCCTAGCTGATATGCTATTTCAGCAATCGTGAAATCAGTGTGTTGGAGTCTGTGTTCTACTAGTTTCATCTTGTATTTGGTTACATACTGATGAATTGATTCTCCTGTTTTTCTTTTGAAATATGTACTGATAGAGCTTTGAGACATATTAAAAAGATCCGCCAGATAATTAATTTTTGTAAGATCGTTATCGTACACGTTTTGGCGTATATGACTCAAAATTTGATCAATTTTGTTATCACCTACATTAATATCTCTTTGATTGGAGTTATATTTTTCAGAGATATTACGAACGATGATACTAAGGATAGTACTGATTGCGTTGGATATGATTTCCTGATAATAGATCTTTTCTTCTTTGAATTCTTTAATTACCAGATTGTGAATATCCCAGATGACTCTTCTGTCTTCTTCATGAGAAATCACATCTCCTGGAATGATATTGGGTTGATGCAGTAACTGTTCGATTCGTTTTAGCCAGTATTTTCTGTCGGGTAAGTTTATTTTGCAGGAGAAGAGTAGTTCTGTGAATTTGAAATAAGTAAAACGAGAATGTCGATCTACTTCAAAATGATGAGTGTCTTCCGGGGCAAGAAGGAAAATGTTGTTTTTTTTGTAGTTAATTTTTGTTCCATTAATGATGTGGTGTCCACTGCCACTTTCTATAAATATAATTTCAAAGTAATTATGTTTATGTGGTTCTCCTTCCCATTCGTCACTGGAATATTGTTGGACTACAAAGGTTTCGTGTAATGTGTATCGGTTCATTATCAGTTGCTTAACTTTCAAATGTACAAAATTATTCAAAAAGAAATAGGGGATTTTTTAGCTGTTTTTTGAAAATAAAATTAGGATTTTAGAGAATTATGGTATTCCCTTTTTTTGTACAAGTTATATGCGTAATTATACAAGAAAATACCAGAAATAAGTATAGACATTTGCACCGCGAAATTTTAGAACGTTACTTTTTGAAAATCAGAGTTTACTTGTATACTATAATAAGAGTTTTGTTTGGTGTACTGTTAGTTTTTCATGGAATTTATAATGTTATTAAATATACAGCCTTTTTGGAGCTAATGGAAAAAAGTTTCAGGGTGTCAAATGTATTCGGACTTGGTTTTGTCGAAGCATTTGTTTCTTTAATACCATTTATACAATTCGGTTTTGGTTTGTTTTTGATTCTAGGTTTTTTTACTAGAAATGTTCTAATATTCGCAGTTTTATTGCATGCTTTTTTTATGATTTTTTTATTGGAGACGGGAGTTGAAAATATTGCTTTAATACAATTAATGTTTTTGATAATTTCTGTAGGACTGTTGTTTAAGAATCATTACAACCTTAATTCAATGGATTATACAAGGGATATGTTCATGACCTTGTAGGGGTAAACAAAGAATATAAGGAGGAGAATGCATTATGTTCATGGGTTTGCAAAGAGGTAGCTGCAAACCCATGTTTCCTTTCATACGTTGGTTTTTTATTGGTTTACACGCCTTCTTTTGATAGTAAAGAAGGCGTTTTTTGATAAAAACTATTTCTACTTTAGTGTATGAGGTGTTTCATAAAGAACGAATATAAAAGGGAGCTGTATTTAGCAATATTCCAGTTTATAAAATAATAAAGCCACTCTTGTGGAGTGGCTTTAAATTTATTGGCATCGTCAGGGTGTAATACCCCGAGGCTGTTTATTGTAAAGGGATGGCATCAGGATGAGGAGTGAATAAGGAGTTATCATCTTCTATAAACCGGATATTTGATATGGAAGCATCTCCCAGTTTTTCTTTCAATCCTTCTTTTTCAGACCAGCCATAGAAACCCCACTGAGTAGCAAATGGAACCCCATTTATTTCTTTATACTGTTCGTATTTTATCAGGTGGGGATCTGCTTCTGCTTTGGAAATATCTCCATTATTACCATAAGTGACTATATAAGAAGCTGCTTGTATCTTTTTGTTTTCAGGATGTATAAAGGTGATATACCAGTCATCGGGAGCGTCTCCTGTTCCCTTTTTAAAGGTCAGTTTTGATGTTTGATAAATTGTATCATTCAGCTGACGGTCTTGCTGAAATTCCCATAGGGTTCCCGGGTCGCTTAATTTATATGGGAAGGCAAAAAAATAGGTCCATGTAAACATACCAAAACGTACTCCTTGCTTAGGAGTATTTTCGGGATGTATGTAGATACTGTCATTAGTATATAAATGTGTACTTCCGTTTTTATTTTGGATTTTAATTTTAGAGGAGTTCGTAGCCATAGTTATAGTAGCATCCATTCGTACTTTTCCTCCGAATCGAACTGCAATATCAAAACTAACTGCTTTATGAGTTAAAAAAGTATTTTTATGATGTGCCTTTTCTACATCGTTTATAAGTTGTTCTCCTAGCGACAAAGCACCATCACCAATACCTTTATCCGATTCAATCTCTTTTTGATCGACAGTTGTTTTATTTGTTGTGTCTGGTAATGATTGTTCTTTTTTATTTTGATTACAACTACTTAATATTAGTAGTGTAATAAAAATCCATAAATATTTCATGTGTTATAATTTTGTTTGTGTAATAGGTAGGTAAAGTTAGATAAATCTTACAGTGAGTTTTCAAAAAAAAAGCATAAAAAAACCACCTTGTTTATTAAGGTGGTTTAAAAAAGTTAGTACAAATAAAGATTATTTGATCATATCAAAGCTTCTTTTTATAAACTCTGTTAATTCTTCTCCTTTTAATAAATTCTGAGAAAGTTTAGCAAGGTCTAGCGACTGCTTGATTAAACGTTCTTTCTTTTTATCTGTTTTGGTATTAAAGATTTCTCCGACTAGATCATGGTTTGTATTGACAACCAGGTTGTACATTTCTGGCATATTACCAAACATGTTCATTCCACCACCACCGGTTTGCTGCATTTCTTTCATACGTCTCATAAATTCCGGCTGAGTAATCATAAAAGGAGAAGCATTGCTGTCCATTGCCTCTAATTGTACGGTGTATTTATCAGATGGAATAACTTTTTCTAAATCTCCTTTTAGTGTTTCTTTTTCTTCATCTGTGAGTTTAGAAATAGTTTCCTCATCTTTCTTGATCAGATTGTTAATATGATCAGCATCTACACGTGCAAAAGTGACATTCTCTTTGCTGGTTTCCAGTTTTTGTATCAGGTGTGATACAATTGGAGAGTCTAATAAAAGAACTTCGTATCCTTTTTCCTTAGCGGTGTTTATATAAGCGTGTTGCTCGTCTTTATTAGAGGCATAAAGGATTACTAATTTGTCATCTTTATCTGTCTGGTTGTCTTTTATCTTTTCTCGTAGTTCTTCAAATGTAAAATAGGTGTCGTCTACAGTTGGATATAATGCAAACTTGTCTGCTTTTTCAAAAAACTTATCTTCAGACAACATTCCATATTCTATCACTACTTTTATATCATTCCATTTTTGCTGGAAATCTTCTCTGTCGTTTTTGAATAAAGAATTTAGTTTGTCGGCCACCTTACGGGTGATATAGCTGGATATTTTCTTTACAGCTCCATCTGCCTGAAGGTAAGAACGAGAAACATTTAACGGGATATCAGGAGAGTCAATAACTCCTCTTAGCATTGTAAGAAATTCAGGAACAATTCCTTCTACATTATCCGTAACAAATACTTGGTTTTGGTATAATTGAATACGATCTTTCTGCATATTCATATCCTGTCCCAGTTTAGGGAAATACAAGATACCTGTAAGATTAAAAGGGTAATCAACATTTAAGTGAATGTTAAAAAGAGGTTCTTCGAATTGCATTGGGTACAATTCTCTGTAAAAACCTTTATAATCTTCTTCTTTTAATTCACTAGGCTGTTTGGTCCAGGCTGGATTTGGATTGTTGATGATGTTGTCAACTTCTTGCGTCGGAGCTGGATCTTCTTCTTTTGCCCCTTCTGGTTTAGGCAATGTTTCTGTTTTTGTTCCAAATTTGATAGGAACAGGCATAAACTTATTGTACTTAACCAGTAATTCACTGATTTTAGAATCTTCTAAAAATTCAGTTTCTTCTTCATTGATATGTAGTATAATCTCTGTTCCTCTTTCTGATTTGGAATGTGATTCCAATGTGTAAGAGGGAGAACCATCACACGTCCAATGAGCTGCGGGTTCATCTTTATATGACTTGGTGATAATCTCTACTTTATCTGCAACCATAAAAGCAGAATAAAAACCAAGACCAAAATGACCTATTATCCCGGAATCTTTCGCACTATCTTTATATTTTTCCAAGAATTCTTCAGCTCCCGAAAAAGCAACCTGATTGATATATTTTTCAACCTCTTCAGCGGTCATTCCAAGCCCCTGATCTATGATATGAAGCTGTTTTTTATCCTTGTCAATTTTTATTTCGATTATAGGATTTCCATATTCTATTTTAGCTTCACCAATATTGGTTAGGTGTTTAAGTTTTAATGTTGCATCAGTTGCATTTGAGATTAATTCTCTTAAGAAGATCTCATGATCAGAATACAAGAACTTTTTAATTAAAGGAAAAATATTCTCTACAGATACATTAATATTCCCTGTTGCCATTTTATACGGTTTTATATTATTGTCAATTTCTATTTGAAACTCTTTTACGACAAAAAAAATACCATTACTGATTTGCTGCCAAACTGACATCTGATTTTTGTAATTGCGACAGTTTTACATTTTTTTAAGAGGAGGTATAGGGAGTGGTTTTTAAAAAACAGAAGAGAAAATAGCTAATGATTTGTAAATCTTTCAGTTGCTATGCGTGCATATAAAATACATTCTCTTTTTTTTATCAAACTAGTAAGAATATCTATATTGTGATGTCATTTTTTGCAAATGATGTAAGAATTGCCAGTAGTTTTTAGAAAAATAATACTTAAGAAAATATATGTATACTTCAAGAATATCAGGATTAGGAAGCTATGTTCCGGAAAATATTGTAACCAATGATGATTTATCTCAATTAATGGATACGAATGACGAGTGGATTCAGGAGCGCACAGGGATAAAAGAAAGACGTCATATTAAAAAAGGGGATGGTAATAGTACGGCTAAGATGGGGGTTAAAGCTGCGAAGATTGCTTTGGAACGGGCGAAACTAACACCAGGGGATATTGATATGATTATTTTTGCAACCTTAAGTCCTGATATGTATTTTCCAGGGGGAGGAGTGCAGGTTCAGGAGATGATGGGGATGAAAACAATTCCAGCATTGGATATTCGTAATCAGTGTAGTGGTTTTGTTTATGCTATTTCTGTTGGGGATCAATTTATAAAGACCGGAATGTATAAAAACATCCTTATTATTGGTAGTGAAAATCATAGTGGTGGACTGGATATGACCACTAGAGGTCGGTCTGTTTCGGTTATTTTTGGAGATGGAGCAGGTGCGGCTGTTCTAACAAGAAGTGAAGATGCAGGGAGAGGAGTGTTATCGACACACTTGCATAGTGAAGGAGCACATGCCAAAGAGTTATCGCTGATCGGTCCCAGTACAGAAAGATGGGTACCTGAATTGATCGAAGAAAACCCGCAAGAGGAAATCCCATATTATCCTTATATGAATGGACAATTTGTGTTTAAAAATGCAGTAGTTCGTTTTTCAGAGGTGATTAATGAAGGGTTGCAAGCAAATAACTTATCTAGTTCT